>NZ_CP047173.1:2863166-4294749 GCF_009834185.1 Rathayibacter sp. VKM Ac-2760 | reverse complement strand
CTGTCTCCGGTTCCTCGGTCGCTCTCGAAATCCTGGTCGCCGTCCTGGGGTGTCGTCCGTGACGGCGGATCCGCGGTTCCAGCGGTGCTCCGGGGCCCGATCCATGCACAGGGTCGTCCACCGGCACCGGCCGATCCCGGCGCTGACGCGGGGAGCGGCGGTTCTCGCCTGTGGATAACTGCGGCTCAACACGGTAACGAACGGAGCCGATGGGAGACAAATCCACCACAGCGACACCCGCGTGTCAATGCGGCGACCGGGCGGCGACGTGTGCAGAATCGAGGTTTCGGCCGCGGCACATTTGACCGGTGGCGGCGGAGGACGTAGTTTAAGTCAGTTGACGCCTGCCCGGCGTCGGGAGCACGGTCCTCGCGGATCGAGCGGAACGGCACCCGGGCACCCCCTCTTCCCGGTCGATCCGGAGCCCTCGCCACCGGCGTGCGGCCCCGCTCGTGCCGCGGAACACGTACGTGGAGATCTGACTATGAGCAAGCGAACCTTCCAGCCGAACAACCGTCGTCGCGCCAAGGTGCACGGCTTCCGTCTGCGCATGCGCACGCGTGCCGGTCGCGGCATCCTGAGCGCTCGCCGCGCCAAGGGCCGCACCGAGCTCTCGGCGTAGCGCCAAGCGATTCCGTCCAGCGGTGCTGGCCAGAGCTCATCGCATCGTCCTCGGAGGCGAGTACCGGGCAGTCGTCCGTCGCGGTGTGCGGTCCACGGGACCGCACACCGTCACGTATGTCCGGAAGTCCTCCGGCGACGCACCGGTGCGGTTCGGCTTCATCGTGGCCAAGACCATCGGGACCGCTGTGAAGCGGAACACCGTCCGTCGCCGGCTGAAGGCGGTCGCCTTCGAGCTCGTGCCGCAGATCGAGTCCGGGACCGACGTCGTCGTCCGGGCGCTGCCCGGCAGTGCCGACGCCCCGTGGTCCGCTCTCCGGCAGGACGTCGTCGCCGCGGTCGCGCGGGCGCGCGTCGTGCGCGCGGGCGAGGCGCTCCGGTGACGGCCGCTCTGCTCGGTGCACCGGCGACCGGCTGGGCCGTCCGCCTGGGCTGGGCCCTGCTCCTGCTGCCGCGGAATCTCGGCATCCTGCTGCTCGTCGTGTATCGCGCGGTGATCTCGCCGCTCTACGGCGACGTCTGCCGCTACTACCCGTCGTGCTCTCACTACGCACTCCAGGCGGTCCAGCTCCACGGGCTCGTCCTCGGGTCCGTCCTCGGCGCCCGTCGTCTCCTCCGCTGCCACCCGTGGGCGGCCGGCGGGATCGACGACGTGCCGACCTCGATCCCCCTGCACCGACCGGCTTCCGGCCGGACCCGCTTCGCCGTGACGCGATTCGGGTTCGTCGTGGGCCCTCGAAAGGACTGACCCGCTTCCATGGACCTCCTCGGCACGATTCTCTGGCCCCTCAAATGGGTGGTCGAGCTCCTCCTCGTCGCCTTCCACCAGCTGCTGACCTTCACCGGCCTCGACGCGGCGGCCGGCATCACCTGGGTGCTGTCGATCGTGGGGCTGGTCCTCGTCATCCGCGCCGCGCTCATCCCGATCTTCGTCAAGCAGATCAAGAGCCAGCGCCGCATGATGGAGGTGGCGCCGCAACTCAAGAAGATCCAGGACAAGTACAAGGGCAAGCGCGATCAGCTGTCCCGCGAGGCGATGTCCCGCGAGACGATGGAGCTCTACAAGAAGACCGGCACCAACCCGCTCGCCTCGTGCCTGCCGCTGCTGATCCAGATGCCGATCTTCTTCAGCCTGTTCTCGGTGCTGAACTCGGCGCAGCACAGCCAGCGCGGCGTCGGCCCGCTGGACGATGTCCTCGCCCGCCAGTTCGGCGAGGCGAACCTCTTCGGCATCGCGCCGCTGCACCAGTCGATTCAGGGCGCGCTCGCGGAGGGCGGCCAGGAGCTCGTCGTCGTCATCGCGGTCATCATGGTCGTCCTGATGACGGCCTCGCAGTTCATCACCCAGCTGCAGATCGTCTCGAAGAACATGTCGCCCGAGGCCAAGGCCTCGCCGACCTTCAAGCAGCAGCGCATCCTGCTCTACATCCTCCCCCTGGTCTTCGCCTTCTCGGGCTTCGCCTTCCCCCTGGGCGTCATGTTCTACTGGCTGACCTCGAACATCTGGACGATGGTCCAGCAGTTCATCGTCATCCGGAACATGCCCACCCCCGGCAGTGAGGCCGCGAAGGCCCGCGAGGAGCGCCTGCGCCGCAAGGGCAAGCTCGTCGAGGAGACGACCGACGCCGGCACGGTGACCCTGGTCGAGAAGAAGGTCGTGCAGCGCTCGCAGCCCGTCAGTAAGAACCGCTCCAAGAAGCAAGCCGGAAAGAAGTAGGGCTCAGAATGACCGATTCGACGCAGATCTTCACCGGCGCTCCGTCGTCCGTGGACGAGTCCGCTCCGGCGGCCGAGGAGCCCTCGCACCGGGCCGCGGGGTCCTCCGATGCCGGGGAGCCGACGCTGTCGCAGCTCGAGGACGAGGGCGACGTCGCCGCGGACTACATCGAGGAGTTCCTCGACATCTGTGACCTCGACGGCGACATCGACATCGAAGTTCGCAACGGCCGCGCCTACCTGTCCGTCACCGCGACCGGTGACACCAACCTCCGCGTGCTCTCGCGCCCGGATGCGGTGCAGGCCCTGCAGGAGCTGACCCGCCTCGCCGTGCAGACGAAGACGGGCGCGTTCTCGCGTCTCATCCTCGACATCGGCGGCTCGCGCGACGCCCGCGAGGCCGAGCTGGCCCAGCTGGTCGACCGCGCGATCGAGCGCATCGAGGAGGGCGCGACGTCGGCGTCCCTCCCCCCGATGTCGTCCTACGAGCGCAAGCTCGTGCACGACATGGTGGGCGAGCGCGGATTCGTGTCCGAGTCGCGCGGCGAGGCCCGCGAGCGCCACACCGTCATCACCCGCGGCTGAGCGCCGTGGAGCCGACCCTCGAGCCGGAGCCGACCGCCGCCGCCGCCATCGCGGGGGAGCGGCTGCCCGTCCTGCGGCGCTTCACGGAGGCGCTCGCCCAGGAGGGCGAGGAGCGCGGCCTCATCGGCCCGCTCGAGCTTCCGCGCCTCTGGACGCGGCACGTCCTCAACAGCGCCCTGGTGGCCCCTCTGCTGCGCCCGGGGCTCGTGGGTGATGTGGGAAGCGGTGCGGGGCTGCCAGGGCTCGTCCTGGCGATCGTGCGGCCGGACGTGCGGTTCGTGCTGATCGAGCCGATGGAGCGCCGCATCGTCTGGCTGCAGGAGCAGGTCGACGCCCTCGAACTCGAGAATGTCTCGGTTCTGCGGGCGCGGGCCGAGGAGGTGCGACTGGCTGAGCCGCTCGACCAGGTGACCGCCCGAGCGGTGAGTGCCCTCTCGAAGCTGATCCCGCTGACGGCCCCGCTGCTGCGGCCGGGTGGCGAGCTGGTCCTGCTGAAGGGCGTCAATGCCGACCGTGAGATCGAGGCGGCGGCGAAGCAGATCCGCCGGTTCAAGCTGACCCAGCCCGAGGTCGTCGTGCTCGGTGACGGCGTGCTCTCCGAGGTGACGAGGGTCGTCCGAGCTACAGTGGGATGATCGCCACGACGTCGCATGTGATCCCCTGAATCCTCGACTGTCGACTCCTCGGTGCTGCCCCTCTTCCACTCGCTGAGCGAAGGTTTCACGTGAAACGATCCGACCCCGCTGGACTGACCGGAGGATTCGACTCCTCGACGCCGCTGGCTCGCGAGATCGCGGACATGACCCGTCGACGCGCGCTGCTCAACGCACAGCCGCTGCCGAAGCCGGAGACGACGCGCGTCATCACGATCTCGAACCAGAAGGGCGGCGTCGGCAAGACGACGACGACCGTGAACCTCGCGGCCGGCCTGGCTCGCGGCGAGGCCAAGGTCCTCGTGATCGACCTCGACCCGCAGGGCAATGCGTCGACGGCACTCGGCATCGAGCACCGCGCCGAGACCGCGAGTGTCTACGATGTGATCGTCAATGACACGCCGCTCGCAGACGTGGTGCAGAAGAGCCCGGAGTTCGAGACGCTGTTCGGCGTCCCCGCGACGATCCACCTGGCCGGTGCGGAGATCGAACTGGTCTCGCTCGTCGCCCGCGAGCAGAGGCTCCGCCGCGCGCTCGACCGGATGCTGAAGGCGATGGACGAGCCGTTCGACTACGTCTTCATCGACTGCCCGCCGTCGCTCGGTCTACTGACGATCAACGCCTTCGTCGCTGCGCGCGAAGTGCTGATCCCGATCCAGTGCGAGTACTACGCGCTCGAAGGGCTGAGCCAGCTGCTCAAGAACATCGACCTCATCGAGCGGCACCTGAACCCGAATCTGGCGGTGTCGACGATCCTGCTGACCATGTTCGACGGCCGGACCAATCTGTCGAACCAGGTCGCCGCCGATGTGCGCGAGCACTTCCCGAAGGAGGTACTGCGTGCCGTGATCCCGCGGAACGTGCGGATCTCGGAGGCGCCGTCCTACGGGCAGAGCGTGATCAGCTATGACCCGCAATCGTCCGGTTCGCTCGCCTACCTCGAGGCGGCCGCGGAGATCGCCCGCCGGGGCGTGCCGAAGACCGTCACCGCGACCACCGAAGGAGAGGCCCGCTGATGGCGACCAAGCGCACAGGACTCGGCCGGGGCATCGGCGCCCTCATCCCCGTCAGCGACGAGAGCCGCTCGCGGCCCGTCGACGTCTTCTTCCCGGATCAGATCGGCAACCAGGAGGCGGACGACGAGCTGCTCCAGGTCCCCGGCGCGCGGCTCGCGCGGCTGCCGCTCTCGGAGATCGTCCCGAACGCGGCGCAGCCCCGGTCGGTCTTCGACCAGGACGAGCTGGCAGAGCTGGTGCACAGCATCAGCGAGTTCGGGGTGCTGCAGCCGATCGTGGTGCGCCCCGTGACCGGGCGCAAGGGTGCGAAGTACGAGCTCGTGATGGGCGAGCGGCGTTTCCGCGCCTCGAAGGCGGCGGGGCTGACGACGATCCCCGCGGTCGTCAAGGACACGGCCGACGAGAACATGCTCCGCGACGCGCTGCTGGAGAACCTGCATCGTGCGGAGCTGAACCCGCTCGAGGAGGCCTCGGCCTACCAGCAGCTGCTGAGCGATTTCGGCATTACGCAGGAGGCGCTCGCGACGCGACTGGGACGGTCGCGGCCGCAGATCTCGAACACGCTGCGACTGCTGCGCCTGCCGGCGGATGTGCAGGCGCGGGTGGCGGCCGGCGTGCTGAGCGCCGGGCATGCTCGTGCCGTGCTGTCGGTGGAGACACCGGAGCTGATGCGGCGGCTCGCGGACAAGATCGTGAACGAGGACCTGTCCGTTCGTGCGGCGGAAGCCGCGGCCGCGCAGATGAAGGCGCCTAAGGCGCCGGTGCGCGAGCCGGAGGAGGAGCAGGGCGGGCACGTCGGCCACCTCACCACCGTCGCGGATCACCTCGGCGACCGTCTGAACACGCGGGTGAAGGTGACCCTGGGGGCGCGGAAGGGGCAGGTCGTGATCGATTTCGCGACGATCCAGGACTTGAACCGCATTCTCGCGGAGATCGGCGAGCCGACCGAGGTCTCGCTGGCGCCGTAGAGCGGCGGGGCGTTTCACGTGAAACGGTGGCGCGGGGGGCGGACTTCGTGATCGTCGTGCACGGTGACGACAAGTTGATTGGGTAGCCGGAGAGCGGCGTATCGAGATCCACGTCCGCCGCTGTTGTGGTGGTCGTGGGTCTCGATACGCCCCCGCGGGGCTACTCGACCAGCAAGAAGGGGGGCGTGTGTTGCGGGCTTGTTGGTCGAGTAGGCGCGGAGCGCCGTCTCGAGACCTACCCGCGGACGGCGCCCGACGGATGTTTCACGTGAAACGGGTCAGGGGGTGAGGGCCAGGCGGGCGAGCGTGGAGTAGACGTCGCCGAGGTAGCGGCCGGAGGCCTCGATGGCCTGGGGGATGAGGGAGGTCTCGGTCATGCCGGGGAGGACGTTCGCGTCGAAGAACCAGGGGAGGCCGGCGGGATCGACGATGAAGTCGAGGCGGGAGAGGTGGCGCAGGCCGAGCAGCTCGTGGACCGCGACGGCGACGCGAGAGACCTCCGAGAGGGTCTCCTCCGGGAGACGGGCCGGGGTGTAGAAGCGGGTCTCACCGGCGTTGTAGCGGGCCTCGAAGGTGTAGCGACCGGCGACCGGCTCGATCTCGACCGGCGGGAGGGCGAACGGGCCGTCTCCGAGATCGAGGACGCCGACGGACACCTCCGTACCGAGGATCTGCTGCTCGATCAGTGCGACCTCGCCGTAGGTGTACGCGTCGACCATGGCGCGTGGCAGCTGGTCAGCCTGCTCCACGAGGCTGACGCCCTGCGCCGAGCCGCCCTGCGCCGGCTTGACGACGAGCGGGCCGGGAAGGTGCGCCCGCACCCGCTCGAGGATGCCGGCCGCGCCGAGCTCGCGGAAGGTCTCTCGGGGCAGGGTGATCGAGCGCGGCGTCGCGAAGCCCGCCCTGGACACGAGGGTCTTCGCGGTCGGCTTGAACCAGGCCAGTCGAGCAGCGTCCGTCCGCGAGCCCACGTAGGGGAAGCCGGCCGCCTCCAGGAGACCGAGCAGCGCGCCGTCCTCGCCGCTCGCTCCGTGCACCGCAGGCCAGACGATGTCGGGGCGCTGAGCGGTCAGTGCGGCGAGCAGGCCGGCGTCGGGCTCCCGGTGCGTGATCCGGTGACCCATCGCGGAGAGGCGGTCGGCGACGCGGCGCCCCGAGCGGAGTGACACGTCGCGCTCGTGGCTGATTCCTCCGCTGATCACCACGATGTCGAAGGCACGGTCGAGCGCGGAGAAATCAGTCATGATCAGGCCTTTTGTCGATCGGTCTTGCGTGGGACGGTCGGTCTCAGGAGACGGTGGGCGGGAGAGCGGCGTCGCGGGGGTCGGCGACGGAGCGGGACGGCTCGCCTGTCCCGGCGAAGGTCGACAGCAGGTCGAGCTCGCCGTTGATCACCGTCGCGAGCCGGCGGATTCCCTCGGTGATGCGGTCCGGCGTGGGGTAGCAGAACGACAGCCGGATGTTCTGCCGGCCATCGCCGTTGCCGAAGAAGGCGGTACCAGGGGTATAGGCGACGAGCTCTTTCACCGCGCGTGGGAGCATCGACTTCGAGTCGAGCTCATCGGGCAAGGTGACCCAGACGTAGAAGCCGCCGTTCGGGTTGGTCCAGCTGAGGCCTGGCAGGTGGGCCTGCAGGGCGCGGAGCATCGCCTCCTTGCGCTCCCGGTAGACGCCGCGGAAGGTGTCGATCTGGGCGCGCCAGTCCGCGGTCTCGAGGTACTTCGAGATCACCAGCTGACTGAAGGAGGAGGGGCTGAGTACCGCGGCCTCGTTCGCCAGGATCAGCCGTTCCCGGATCGCGTGCGGAGCGAGCGCCCAGCCGACCCGGAAGCCCGGGGCGAGGGTCTTCGAGAAGGTGCCGAGGTAGATGACGCCGTCCTCCTCGAGCGAGCGCATCGCCTTCGGCGGCACGTCCTCGAAGTAGAGGAGCCCGTAGGGGTTGTCCTCGAGGACGAGGATGCCCTCGCTCTTGCAGATCTCGAGGATCTCGACGCGGCGCTCCCAGCTGAGCGTCACTCCGGCCGGGTTGTGGAAGGTCGGGATCGTGTACAGGAACTTGATCCGCTTTCCGGCGGCCCGCACGCGCGTGATGTGCTCGCGCAGTGAAGCAGGGATCAGCCCGTGCTCGTCCATCGCGACGTGCTCGACCTCGGCCTGGTAGGAGCGGAAGATCACCATCGCGGTGACATAGCTCGGCCCCTCGGACAGCACGACGTCGCCCGGGTCGAGGAAGATCTTGGAGACGAGCTCCAGGGCGTGCTGCGAGCCTGTGGTGACGACGACGTCGTCGGCGCTGGCGGAGATGCCCTCGAGTGCCATCACCTCGAGGATCTGCTCGCGGAGGACGGGTACGCCCTGACCGGAGCCGTACTGCAGCGCGACGGGTCCCTGGTCGCGCATCACGGTCGCCATGGCGTCGGTCACCAGGCCTTGGGGGAGGGCCGAGACGAACGGCATCCCACCGGCGAGTGAGACGACCTCTGGACGCGAGGCCACGGCGAACAGTGCTCGGACCTCGCTGGCCGCGAGGCCGGCCGTGCGCTCCGCGTAGGAGTCGTACCAGGGGTCGAGATTGGTGCCGCGGTTGATCACGATGGGTTCGCTTCGCTCGGTGGACGGGGTCTTGTGAGACCGGATATCGGATCGGTCCAGAATACTCGGCGGCTCTCAGGCCGGACCGGGCGGAGGCACGCCACTGACGCGCCCGTGGACTGGCTTCTCCGGCCGTTTCACGTGAAACACGGGGAACGACGAAGCCCCCGCACCGGAGGGCGCGAGGGCTTCGACAGGGGAGTCGAACTCAGGGAGTCGAACTCAGGGGAGTCGAACTCAGAGGAACGCGGCGAGGTCGGCCTCGAGCGCGGGCTTCGGCTTGGCGCCGATGACGGTCTTGACGACCTCGCCCTTCTGGTAGACCTTCAGCGCCGGGATCGACGTGATCTGGTACTTCGCGGCGATCTGCGGGTTCTCGTCGACGTTCAGCTTGACGATCTCGATCTTGTCGCCGTGCTCGGCCGAGATCTGGTCGAGGATCGGGGCGACCATGCGGCAGGGGCCGCACCACTCGGCCCAGAAGTCGACCAGGACGGTCTTCTCGGAGTCGAGGACATCGGCCTGGAACGATGCGTCGGTGACGCTCTTCGCGGTGGACATGACGATTTTCTCCTTCGTGCGCCGGTGAATCGGCGCGAGTGCGGATGTGGTGGGAGGGTCAGAGGGTGAGGAGCTCTTCCGCCGGGGTGCCCTCGGTGCTGGCGATCCCGTCGGTGAGGGCGGCGAGGTAGTGCTCGGCGTCGAGGGCGGCGACGGTGCCCGACGCGGCGGCGGTGACGGCCTGACGGTAGGTCGGGTCGATCACGTCGCCGGCGGCGAAGACGCCCGCCACGGAGGTCTGCGACGAGCGACCCGAGACGGCGATGGTGCCGTCGGTCGTCAGGTCGAGCTTGCCGTGCACGATGTGGGTGCGCGGGTCGTTGCCGATCGCGATGAAGAGGCCGTCGAGCTCCAGCTTCGACTCGGTGCCGTCGACCGTGTTGCGCAGCTTGACGCCGTTCACGTGGTTCTCACCGGTGATGCCGGTGACCTCGGTGTTCCAGACGAACTCGATCTTCTCGTTGTCGCGAGCGCGCTTCTGCATCACCTTGGAGGCGCGGAGCGAGTCCTTGCGATGGATGACGTAGACCTTCTCGGCGAACTTGGTGAGGAAGGTCGCCTCCTCCATCGCGGAGTCGCCGCCGCCGACCACGGCGATGGTCTTGCCCTTGAAGAAGAAGCCGTCGCAGGTGGCACACCATGAGACACCGTGTCCCGAAAGGCGGTCCTCGTCGTGGAGGCCCAGCTTGCGGTAGGCGGAGCCGGTGGCGACGACCACGGTCTTCGCCTCGATGCTCTCGCCGGAGCCGAGGTGGATCGTCTTCGTCTCGCCCTCGAGGTCGAGGGAGACGACGTCGTCGTAGAAGGTGTCGGCGCCGAACTTCTCCGCCTGCTTCTGCATGGCGGTCATCAGCTCGGGGCCGAGGACGCCGTCCGGGAAGCCTGGGAAGTTCTCGACGTCCGTGGTGTTCATCAGGTCGCCGCCGATCTCGACGGACGAAGCGACGACCACGGGGTGCAGATCGGCGCGCGCCGCGTAGATGGCGGCCGTCCAGCCTGCGGGGCCGGATCCGATGATGACGATGTCGCGCACGGCAACTCCTCGAGGTCTGTGCTGAGCGGGGGTGGTTTCTGTGGTCTGCGGTGTGCCGCGGAGCCGGACCCGCTCGCTCGATCGTTCCGGGCTCCAGGGGCTACAACACATCCTAGGTGGGGCCTATTCCGCGGCGCCGGAGGCACTCGGCCCGCGGTCAGCCTCGCGGCACCGAGCGGCGAGGAGAAGCGGTGAAAGCCGCGCTGACCGGCTCTTTCTCCACGGGTGCCTCGGGGGTCCGGCGCTGCCCGATCGAGCGTCGCGAGATCAGGACCGTCAGCCAGCCCGCGGAGGCGAAGACCGCGGTCATCGCGACGACGTAGAAGACGACCGCGATCATCCCGCCCGGGACGAGCGGCGGGTCCGCGAGGCGCGGATCGAGGAACGGGTACGGGTACCAGACCTGCTCGTGCTTCATCTGGTCGTAGACGAGCGGTGCCCGGACGATCGTGTAGACGAACCAGGCGACGGGGAAGGCGAGCAGGGCGGGGACGACGGCCCAGGAGAGCGGGCGCCGGCCGGGCGCGAAGAGCCAGTCGAGGATCAGAGCGAGCGGGGCGACGACGTGCATGATCTCGTTCGTCCAGTCCTGGCCTGCTCCGGCACCGGTGACCACCGTGCCGCGCAGCAGCAGGTTGTAGACCACTCCGATCACGACCATGTAGGTGACGACCCCTGCGCGCAGCCAGGCGAACCAGCGCGGTTCCGGGAGGGCGCCGCGGGCGAGGACCACCGCGCCGATCAGCAGGACGACCACCGCGAGCAGGCAGACCTCGACGGTGATGTAGCTGAAGAAGTTGGCGGCGAGGGTCGCGCGGTCGCGGAAGCGGGCCTCGACCCAGAACGCGTGGGAGTCGAGGAAGCTCACCGTGGTGGCGGTGAGGACGGCGGCCGCGACGAGCACGCGGAGCAGGACGAAGGTGGAGCGCATCGCGCCTTCCGGGTCGGCGGGAGGGTGGAGGGGGGGCGGCTCTGCCGGAGGACGCCCCCACCCTTCCACGTCGTGCCCGAGGGCGCACCACCGCTCCGGGTTTGTCCCAGCGTCGCGACGGGGGCTCTCAGGAACGGCGCGCCGCCGTGGCGGGGATCAGCGCCCGAGGCGGCGGAGGAACGGCGCCGCCATCGCGCGCAGCTCCGGCACCTTGACGAGCCAGAGAGCGCCGAAGTAGACGAGCGCCATGACGACCCCGGTGATCACCATCGAGATCAGCGCCTGCGGCCAGCCGGCGGCGGGGTAGTCGTCGGCCTGGGCGAGGGCGAACATCACCAGGACTCCGGCTCCGATCGACGGGAGCGTCGCGACGGCGTAGGTGGCGAAGCGGAACACGATGCGGGTGCCGCCCCAGCCGCCGAGCTTGCGGCGCAGCAGAACGCAGGCGAGCAGCGCCTGGACGGCGACGCCGGCCGAGACGGAGAGCGCGACGAAGAAGGCGGTGGAATCGTCCGGCAGGAGGAAGGCGATGCCGCAGCCGACGACGATGATCGCGGTCTGCACCAGCGTGTAGAAGAACGGCGTGCGGCCGTCGTTGAGCGCGTAGAAGGCCCGCTGCACGATCGCGAGCGTCGAGAACAGCGGCAGCACGATCACGTAGGCGGTGATGATCAGCGCCATCTGGGCCGCCGCGGCGGGATCGGACGGCGCGAAGATGGTCGCGAAGGAGCGCGCGCAGACGACGAGGGCGGCGGCGGCGAAGAAGAGGAAGAGCCCGACCACGCGGATCGACGTCGAGATGTCGCTCCGGAAGTCCTTCATCTCGTTGCGCGAGGCGTGGCCGCTCATCTTCGTGTAGTACGCGGTGGCGATCGAGACGGCGATCACCGAGTGCGGGAGCATGAAGACCAGCCAGGCCTTCTGCAGGGCGGTGGCGGAGGCGTCCTCGCCCGAGGGGCCGCTCACCGTGTTGTTCTCGAGGAAGCCGGCGGCGACGGTCAGGAGGAGGGTCGCGAACGTCCAGCCCGCGATCCTCCCGGCGCGGCCGAGGCCGACGCCGCGGACGCTGAAGTCGGGGCGGTAGCGCAGACCCACCCGCTTCCAGAAGAAGACCAGCAGGATCGCCTGCAGGGCGACTCCGAGCGTCGCAGAGCCGGCGAGGACGGCGATCATCTCCGGAGTCCAGGCCGTCGCCGAGCGGTCGCCTCCGCCGTCGGAGCCGAAGAGCTGCTGGAACGCCAGCAGTCCGCCGATGGCGACGACGTTGTTGACGACCGGGGTCCAGGTGAACGGACCGAAGGAGCCGCGGGCGTTGAGCACCTCGCCGAGGATCGTGTACAGCCCGTAGAAGAACACCTGCGGCAGGCACCAGTAGGCGAAGGTGACGGCGAGGCGGGTCTGCTCCGGCCCGTACTGCGAGGCGTTCAGCTGGATCAGCAACGGGGCGGCCAGCGTCGCGATCACGGCGGCGCCGAGGAGGACGAGCAGCGCGAGGGTCAGCAGCTTGTCGATGTAGCGCTGGCCGCCGTCCTTGTCGAGGCCGGCCCGCACGATCTGGGGGACGAGGACGGCGTTCAGCGCGCCGCCCGCGATGATCGCGTAGATCGTGTTGGGGAGGCCGTTGGCGACGGTGAAGGCGTCGGCGCCCTGACCGACGAGGCCGACGGTCTGGGTGAAGACCAGCGACATCACGAAGCCGAGGACCCGCGAGACCATCGTGCCGGAGGCGAGGACGGCGCTCGCGCGACCGAGGGAGAAGCTAGCCACGGGGGTCCGTTCGGTCGTCGTCGAGGCCCGGCTGGACCGCGAGCACGGCGTTCGGGTCCTCGTCCGGCTCGTCGGGGGTGTCGCCGCGACGGCGACGGCGGATGTTGCGGAGGATGCCGATGCCGAAGACGAGGACGAGGAGGATCCCGACGCCGAGCGTGCCGACGGTCTCCCAATCGGCGCGGACGTTGGTGACGATGCTCGTCGGCGCTCCGATCGGCGTGCCGTCCTCGGCGGTCAGCTGCATGCGCAGCTCGGTCTCGCCGTTGCCGACCCGCGCCTTCACCGGGATGAGGACGCGGCCCTGCGAGCGGGCGTCGATCGCGGTGGGCTCGACGGAGGACTCGTCGATGTCGAGGACGGCGTTCGAGGTCGAGGCCTGGATCCGCACCGTGACCGGCCAGGGCAGGTCGTTGCGGACGTAGACCGGGATGCTCGAGTCGCGGGAGAGCTGCGTGACGCTGTCGGAGCTCTCGATCGCGACGGAGGAGAGCGTGGTGTCGGCCTGGTCGCGGCTCGCGGCGACCGCCTCCTGCCAGCCGGTCGCGTCCTCGCGCCAGGTCACCGACAGCAGGGCGAGCAGGTCGTTGCGGCGCTTGCCGCCGAGCAGCTCGGGCTGCGTGAGCACGGCGGAGAACGCCTCCACCCGGGCCGCGGCCGTGAGGAGATCGGAGACCGCCTCGAGGCGCTGCTCCGACTCCGGGCTGTCGACGACCGTCGCGTCCTCGGTGGCGGGGGAGGTGAGGGCTGCGGCGAGGGACGAGCCCTCCGCCCAGGGCAGCGCGTCGACGGCGTCCAGGGTCTGCGACAGGCGGACGCCGTCGATCGCGGCGCCGCGGTCCAGCGCGAGGACGACGGAGGGCGACTCGCCCTCGCGCTGCAACTGCGCGAGATCGGCGGTGAGATCGGCCGTGCTCGCCCGCCACTCGGAGTCGGTGCTCGCGCTGACGGCGGCGTCGAAGGCGGTGGAGAGGGCGCTGTCGGCGACGACGACGTCGTGGCCGTCGATCGTCGCGCGGGTCGTCGTCGAGACGTCCTCCGGCAGCTCGAGGTTGGCGGAGGAGACGACGGTGCGGTTCATGCCGGTGGTGGCATAGACGCCGAGATCGGCGGAGCGGACGGTGAGACCGTCGGGCCAGGCGAGGCCGCCGACCGTCGGCGACCAGTCGAACGCCAGCAGCGACTCGGTGGTCGGCCGCTCGGGGAGGTCGGGGGAGTCGTCGGGGGCGGCCGTCGGGGTCGGCGTCGCCGTGCTCGTCGGCGCGAAGAGAGCGGGATCGAGCGCGTACTCGAACGAGGTGGGCGCCAGGAGGGTCGCGAGGCCCGACTGCGCCTGCGCGGCGACATCGGCGTCGGCGTAGGGGAGCGCGAAGACCTCGTTCGGCACCGACTCGAGCCGATCGAGCCAGGCGGTCGCCGACTCCGGGGCCGAGGTGCCGAGCACGCGGATCGACGCGAGGATGCGCGGGTCGAGCCCGATGGTCACGGCCCGGCCGTCGACGCTGTCCAGCTGCCGTGAGAGCGTGCCGGTCGTCTGCGTGTAGTCCTGCAGCGTCTCGGCGGAGAGCAGGCCGTCGGAGGTGTCGGGCACCGTGAGCGGCACGAGGACGCTGACGCCGGTCTCCTGCTCGGCCGGGATGCCGGTCGAGAGCTCGACGACACCGCGCGCCGTCGCGACGGTGCCGCCGGGGCTGGTGATCGTCACCGAGAGGGCGTGGCTGCCGAAGTCCTCGGGGTCGCGGCCGAAGTCGGTGGAGAAGGGCAGCGAGGTGTCGGGCACGGTGATGCTCACCTGGGCCGAGCTGGAGGGCAGGAGGCGCACGTCGGCGCCGTCTCCGGTCGGCGTGCCGTCGTCCTCCGCCTCGCCGTCGAGCCACGCGGCGAGCTCGGCGCGGGAGTCGAGGGTCGCATCGTCGATCGCGATCTCGACCCGGGCGCCGTCGATCGACTCGGTCGTGCCGTTGCGCACCGAGACCGCGAGCTGCAGGTCCTGCCCGGGGAGCAGGACACCGTCGTTCGCCGCACCGACCGTGGCGGTGACCGTCGCCTGGCTCGTGTCGGAGACGGCGGCGGGCTGCTCCGCGGTGGCGGCGTGCGCGGGCGGCGCGGAGCCCAGGAGCGCGATCGAGAGCGCAGCCGCACCGAGAGAGCGGAGCAGCTGCGGGACCGCGCGCCGGGGGCGGGGACGATCGGTGGGGGTGAGGTCGCGCCGACGCATCGAACTCACTCGGCCTCCATGCGGGTGATTCTACGGGCAGCCCTCCCGGCGGGCGGCTGACGGGCCGGTGGGCGGGCCTCCGGATGCACTCAGGGGCCGTAACCGGCTCGGGCGGTTGCGCGGTGGCGCGGGCCCCGGCCCGGACACCCCTGCCCGGTAGGATCGGCCGGATGCACAGCGTCCAGACCGCCCTCGAGACCCTCCGCACGCTCGCGTCGACGCCGACGGTGGCCCGCCTGGCGCAGGCCTTCGCGGCTCAGGGGCACGAGCTCGCGCTGGTGGGCGGTCCGGTCCGCGACGCCTTCCTCGGCCACGGCGTGCACGACCTGGATTTCACGACATCGGCGAGGCCGGACGACATCGTGCGCATCGTCGCTCCGATCGCGGAGGCGCACTGGGACATCGGCCGGGCGTTCGGCACGATCGGCGCGCGCGTCGCCGGTGAGACGGTCGAGATCACGACCTACCGCAGCGACAGCTACGACGGGGTGAGCCGGAAGCCCGAGGTCGAGTTCGGCGACAGCCTCGAGGGCGATCTGGTGCGGCGCGACTTCACGGTCAACGCGATGGCGCTGCGGCTGCCGGAGATCGTGCTCGTCGATCCGGCCGGGGGAGTGGAGGACCTGCTCGCGGGCCGGCTGCGCACGCCGGCCGCCGCCGACCTCTCCTTCGGCGACGACCCGCTGCGGATGCTCCGCGCCGCGCGGTTCACCTCGCAGCTGGGCTTCCGAACGACCGACGAGGTGGAGTGGGCGATGGCCGAGCTGGCCCCCCGCATCGAGGACGTCTCGGCGGAGCGGGTGCAGGAGGAGCTGCGCAAGCTGCTCGCCACCGCCTCACCGCGCGCCGGCCTCGAACTGCTCGTCGACACCGGTCTGGCCGGTTACTTCCTCCCCGAGCTGCCGGCCCTGCGCCTGGAGCAGGACGAGCACCACCATCACAAGGACGTCTACGTGCACAGCCTCACGGTGCTGGAGCAGGCGATCGCGCTGGAGGGGCGGCGGAACCCCGGCGCGGCGCCGGATGTCGTCCTCCGCCTCGCCGCGCTGCTGCACGACATCGGCAAGCCGGCCACGCGGCGCCTGGAGCCGGGCGGGGCGGTCAGCTTCTACCACCACGACCTCGTCGGCTCGAAGCTGGCGATCAAGCGGCTGCGCTCGCTCAAGTTCGACAAGCAGACCATCGCGGACGTCGCCCGGCTGATCGAGCTGCACCTGCGCTTCTTCGGCTACACCGAGGGCGCCTGGACCGACTCTGCCGTCCGCCGCTACGTCACCGACGCCGGCCCGCTGCTGGAGCGACTGCACATCCTCACCCGCGCCGACGTGACCACGCGCAACACGCGCAAGGCCGACCGCCTGGCGCACGCCTACGACGACCTCGAGCAGCGGATCGCGGAGCTCGCCGAGAAGGAGGAGCTCGCTTCGAAGCGGCCCGACCTCGACGGCATGCAGATCATGGCGATCCTGGAGCTGCCGCCGGGGCGCGAGGTGGGGCTGGCGTACAGGTTCCTGCTCGAGCTCCGGCTCGAGGAGGGACCGCTCGGCGAGGAGGAGGCGGCCCGGCGGCTGAAGGAGTGGTGGGCGGCGCGCTGAGGGGCTCCGCCTGCGGCCGATCCCCTTCGGGTGAGGATCGGACGCGGAGCGGTGGCGGCAGTGCCGGGCCGTGCGCCCAGCGCTGCCGCCACCGATCGGCTCGGGCTCGGAACCGCCTCACGGCGGGCCGGCATCACGCGCAGAAGGACGCCGATGCCTTTCCGTAGCCGTAGTACGTGGCGTCGAGGTAGGCGCACACGATGTCGCTGGAGCTGTTGAGCTGGATGATCTTCGTGAACACCGTCGCGGCGTCGGTCTCGTCCGTTCCGGCCTTGTTCTGCCAGCCCACCGTCGAGTGGATGCTGAGGGCGACGGTCTGCGCCGGGCCGGCTGCGCTCTGGAACCACGCGTAGTTGCCGGGGCAGCCGTTCGAGTACTTGATCTGGAGTATTCCGACGTAGACGCCGGAGTCGGTGTGGACCGACGCCTCCTTCACGGGCACGTTCCCGCTGCAGTTCGTCGGGTAGGCGTATCCGCCCCAGTCGGACGCCGATGCCGACGTCGCGGGCCCGAAGGCCGCGAGAGCGGCGAGGACGCACGCGGCGAGTGCGCCGATCGTGCGTCGTCCACCGCGATGCGGGCGGGTGCGTGTCGTCACGTCCGCGTCGACCTCGCGTCGGTTCAGCCTCTGGATTCTCATCGCATGTCCTCTCGTCGACCGGTTCCCCGGTTGCGTCGTTCCCGCCTGTTCGCGGCGGCCCCACGCGTCCTGTGGGTGTGTCGGAACGCTAGGTCGGACGAAGGCCTCGCCGCCGGGGCGGCGATCCTTTCCGGAAAAGGCGGTCGTTCCCGGAAGCCGCCGGAATTCCGCTCCGGTGCACCGGACGGCGGGGCGGTGCGCCGGGCGGCGGCCCGCGAGATCCACCCTGGGCGCGGAGCCCCGCGGATGGTAGGGTAGTCAGGTTGTCCATGACCAGACGCACTCGCGTCCGCGGGAGTGGGCAGATGCTACATACCCTCCTGTCACGGAAATACCGTGGCCGTTCAGTCCGAAGGAGGTGGGTTAGTGACGCATCAGTACGAACTCATGGTGATCCTGGATCCCGAGATCGATGAGCGCACCGTCGCTCCGAGTCTCGACAAGTTCCTCAACGTCATCCGCACCGATGGTGGATCCATCGACAAGGTCGACGTCTGGGGCCGCCGTCGTCTGGCGTACGAGATCAACAAGAAGTCCGAGGGCATCTACGCCATCGTCGACTTCACGTCGACCTCGGCCGCTGCGAACGAGCTCGACCGTCAGCTGAAGCTGTCGGAGGCCGTCATGCGCACCAAGGTGCTCCGCGCCGAGGAGGGCATCGCCCAGGTCGCCGCCGCCAAGAAGCTCGCCGACGAGAAGGCCGCCCGCAAGGCTGCCAAGGCTCCGGCCGCTCCCAAGGCGTAGCGCTGATGGCCGGCGAGACGATCATCACCGTGGTGGGGAACCTCACCGCCGACCCCGAGCTGCGCTACACGCAGGGCGGGCTCGCGGTCGCGAACTTCACCATCGCCTCCACGCCGCGCACCTTCGACCGTCAGGCGAACGACTGGAAGGACGGCGAAGCGCTGTTCCTCCGGGCCTCCGTCTGGCGCGAGTTCGCCGAGAACGTCGCGGGGACGCTGACCAAGGGAAGCCGTGTCGTCGCGACCGGCCGCCTGAAGCAGCGCTCCTACGAGACGAAGGAAGGCGAGAAGCGCACCAGCATCGAGCTCGAGATCGACGAGATCGGCCCCTCGCTGCGCTACGCGACCGCTCAGGTCACGCGCGCAGCCGGTGGCGGCGGTGGTCGCGGTCAGGTCGGCGGCGGTCAGGGCGGTCAGGGCGCGAGCCAGGGCGGCTTCGGCGGCGGCAACCAAGGGGGCTCCGGCGGAAACGGCGGCGGCAACCGCGGTGGCGGCCAGGCCGAGGAGCCGTGGGCGCCCAGCGCTCCGGCCGGTGGCGACGTGTGGAGCACGCCGGGCAGCTACAACGACGAGACGCCGTTCTGAGCCTCCGGCTCGAGCGCGCCCTCACCTGAATCACGCGTCCCCGCCCCGAGAGGGGTGACGGAGGACGCGAACCAGAATCTAAGGAAACCACTATGGCTGGAAAGAGCAGCGGCGACCGCCGCAAGCCGATCCGCGGCAAGGGCGCGAAGAACGCGGCCCCCGCGAAGTCGGTCCGAGTGGGCGTCATCGACTACAAGGACGTCCCGACCCTGCGCAAGTTCATCTCGGAGCGCGGGAAGATCCGCGCCCGTCGTATCACCGGCGTCTCCGTCCAGGAGCAGCGCCTCATCGCCCGCGCCGTCAAGAACGCCCGCGAGATGGCGCTCCTGCCCTACGCCGGCAGCGGAAGGTAGGTAGCAGATGTCCAAGGTCATCCTGACCCACGAGGTCGACGGTCTCGGCTCCGCCGGTGACGTCGTCGACGTCAAGAACGGGTTCGCCCGCAACTACCTCATCCCGCAGGGCTTCGGCGTCGCGTGGACCCGCGGTGGCGAGAAGCAGGTCGAGCAGATCAAGTCGGCGCGAGCCGCTCGTGAGCACAAGACCATCGAAGAGGCTCAGCACACGAAGCAGGTCCTCGAGGCCAACCGCGTGAAGCTGACCGTCAAGGCCGGCAAGGACGGTCGCCTCTTCGGCTCCGTCAAGACCTCCGACATCGCGACTGCGGTGGCGGCGGCCGGCTACGGCGAGCTCGACAAGCGCAAGATCGTGATCTCGAACGCGATCAAGAACGTCGGCGAGCACGAGGCCGTGGTGCGTCTGCGCGACGACATCCAGGCCACCGTGAAGCTGCAGGTGGTCGCGGCCAAGTAAGGCCGCGAGAACGCCGCGGAGGGCGGTGCGACGGGACTTCACGGTCCCCTCGCACCGCCCTTCGTCGTTGCGGTTGTCCACAGCTCCATCCACATACACCCTCCCGGACGGGCAACCTTCAATGTGGTCTGGAGACTCTTTTCCCCACACAGCTGTGGAAAGTGGAAAAGACCAGGTCAGGCGGCCGAAAAAAGTTACCCGACAGTCGAGTTCCCACAGGGTTGTCCACACGTTGCCCACAGCGGGTGCGGCGTTTCCCGTTCGTTCTCCACAGTTCTCTCCACAGGGTGGTTTGACCCCAGCGGCGGCCGGTCCGTAGTGTGGCGCAGCGCCCCGCGAGGGGAGCGGGGCAGGCGCTCGACGCCCGCTGTCGGAGGTCGGGGGTAGACCTGACCCGGCACTCGCGACAGGCGGCTCAGCCGGGTCGCCACCCGTTCCGCGAGGCACCCGACAGGAGGAGGCGAAGGCATGACGATCGCGCACCTGGCGGTTCCCGGCTCGGACGGACGAGACGGGCGGGACTCCCGAGGGGACTCCCCGCGCAGCAACGAGCGCACGCCCCCCCACGACCTGCTCGCGGAGCAGTCGGCGCTGGGCGGCATGCTGCTCTCGAAGGACGCGGTGGCCGACGTCGTCGAGAGCGTCAAGGCGACCGACTTCTACATCCCCAAGCACGAGATCGTCTTCGAGGCGATCCTGGCGCTCTACTCGCACGGCGAGCCGACCGACGTCATCGCCGTCACCGACGAGCTGACCAAGCAGGGCGAGCTGCAGCGCGCCGGCGGCGCCGACTACCTGCACTCGCTCACCGCGATGGTGCCGACCGCGGCGAACGCGGGCTACTACGCCTCGATCGTCGCCGAGCGCGCGCTGCTGCGCCGCCTGGTCGAGGCGGGCACCCGCATCGCGCAAATGGGCTATCAGGGCGAGGGCGAGGTGCTCGACCTGGTCAACACGGCGCAGGCCGAGATCTACAACGTCACCGGGTCCGAGACGGCGGAGGACTACGTCCCGCTGACCGACGCGGTGACCGTCGCCATCGACGAGATCGAGGCCGCGGCGCACAAGGACGGCGCCTTCACCGGCGTGCCGACCGGCTTCGCCGACCTGGACGACCTCACCAACGGCTTCCACCCCGGCCAGATGATCATCGTCGCGGCGCGACCGGCACTCGGAAAGTCGACGCTCGCGCTCGACTTCGCCCGCGCCGCCGCGATCAAGCACAACATGGCGACGATCTTCTTCTCGCTCGAGATGGGGCGCAGCGAGATCGCGATGCGCCTGCTCTCGGCCGAGGCTTCCGTTCCGCTGCAGCACATGCGCAAGGGCACGGTCGACCAGCGCGACTGGACGACCATCGCCTCGACCCGCGGCCGCATCAACGACGCCCCGCTCTACATCGACGACTCGCCGAACCTCACGCTCGTCGAGATCCGCGCGAAGTGCCGCCGGCTCAAGCAGCGCATCGGCCTGAAGATGGTCGTCATCGACTACCTCCAGCTGATGACCTCGGGCAAGAAGGTCGAGAGCCGCCAGCAGGAGGTCTCCGAGTTCTCCCGTGCGCTCAAGCTGCTCGCGAAGGAGCTGCAGGTGCCGGTCATCGCGCTGTCGCAGCTGAACCGTGGACCGGAGCAGCGCGCCGACAAGCTGCCCGCGATCTCCGACCTCCGCGAGTCCGGCTCGATCGAGCAGGACGCCGACATGGTGATCCTGCTCCACCGCGAGAGCGCCTACGAGAAGGACAACCCGCGCGCGGGCGAGGCCGACCTCATCGTGGCCAAGCACCGCAACGGACCGACGCGCACGGTGACCGTGGGCTTCCACGGGCACTTCTCCCGCTTCGCGGACATCCCGGCGGTCTGACGCCCGTCGGTGCGTGCCCCGTCATGTGCGCCCGTTTGACAGGTTCGACGGACGTGTCAAAAATCCGCTCGGAACCGAACATGTCGGGCAGCCCGCAGTCGGGTGGCACCGTCAGGGCGAACGGCGGGGCGTCGCGGCGTTCAGGCAGGATGAGTAAGAGGGATTCGGTCCTGAGGAGGCGGTTCGCGATGATGACGAAGAAGTACTCCGGTCCGTCGGCCGGTCGTTCGATGGACTCGGTACAGAGGACGCACGCGGAGCGTCCGATGGGACGCTCGTGAGTGCGCAGGGGTCCGTCGAGGAGGTTCCGCTCGACGGGGAGAGCATCCGGCTCGGGCAGTTCCTGAAGTTCGCCGGGATCCTCGACTCCGGGGGCGAGGTGAAGGAGGCCGTCGCGGACGGCTTCGTCAGCGTGAACGGCGAGGTGGACCGGCGGCGCGGGCGGCAGCTCGTGGTCGGGGACGTCGTGGAGTTCGGCGGGCGCCGGTTCCGCGTCGGGGCCTGACCGCCCTTCAGGACGGCCGCCCTTCCGGGCGCGCGGGTGCGTGGCTAGCATCGGGGCGTGCGACGCCGGAGTCGCGCCGATCAGGAGGCTCCGATGGGGTTCGTCAGCTACGGGATGCTCGTGTCGATCGACGGGTTCGTCGCGGCTGCCGACGGCGACCTCTCCGGGTTCCCCGCTCCCGGGCCGGCGCTGCACCGGGTGTTCAACGACGGGCAGCGCGCCGCCGCGCTGTCGGTCTACGGCAGCCGGATGTGGCGGACGATGGAGTACTGGGGCCGGCCGGACCCGGAGTGGGACGAGGTGGCCGAGGACTTCGCGCGGGCGTGGGTCGAGACTCCGAAGATCGTCTTCTCGTCGACGGTGACCGAGGTGCCCGAAGGGGTGACGCTGATCGCCTCCGATGCCGTCGAGGCCTTCCGCAGGATCAGGGCCGAGACCGAGGGGGCGATCGAGGTGAGCGGGCCCGCATTGGCCGCGTCGCTCGGGGCGGCGGGGCTGATCGACGAGTACCGGCTCTACACGCAGCCGTTCGTGCTGGGCGGCGGGACGCCGTACTTCGCCGCGGGGTTCCGGCCGCGGCTGCGGTTCCTCGACTGCGAGCCGCTGCCGGAGGGCGCGGTGCTGATGCGGTACGCGCCGCGGTGATGGACGCGTCGAAGATCGACACGACGGACGCAGTTCTCCTGCCGCGCTGACATCCCGCGACAGAGTCGATCCGGGGCATGAGTCGTGGAGGATCGGAGCAATCGACCCCCTCCCAAGCCTCTCCGCGATGCTCACATGGGAGGGGCCTTTTCTTCGGACTGTGACGCGGCACCGGAGTCGTCGTGCGTCAGGTGGGCGAGGTCACGTCAGGCCGCCTGGACGATCAGCGACCGAAGCTCGCGGGGCTCGAGTCCGAAGTCGTCGGCGACCTCGGCGAGGGCCTCGCCGGCGCGGACCCTGCTGAGCACGTCGTCGACGCGCACGCCCAGCCGCTCGATGGTGGGCTGGCCGGCGTTCCGGCGGGGGTCGACGACGACGTCGACGACCTCGTAGGTGGGGAGGTGGATGACGCTGACATAGCCGTCCTCGTAGTTGATGCTCCGGAGGTACTCGGTCACCACCTCGCGGAAGACGCCCTGGTGGTTCTGGGCGACGACCAGGTGGTCCTCGCCGTTCGCGATCAGGATCTCGGCGCCGTCGGTCATCAGGCGCCGGCTGAGAAGCGCGTTCTCGAGACCGATCTCCTGGCGGAGGACGTCGATCGCCGGCCTGATCCGGGTGATCGGGAGGCCGGCACGACGGAAGGACTCGATGATGAAGCCCTCCGCCAAGGCGTTGAAGGGAACGGTGATGCCCCGGCCGTCCCGCACGCCGGTGAGCAGCGGCGCGCTGTGACCCCAGGCGCCCTGCCGGCGTTGCTTGAACCGGTGCCCGCGCGCCCAGCGGGTGAAGGAGGTCGGTGGTGCCTGGATGATCCGGGCCGCCTCGCCCTGCGTGTAGATCGGCACCGTGTGGGCGGGGTCGGTGACGGGTGCTGTTTGCATGCAAACAGGGTCGTGCTGTGGTGTCGACGGTGGACCGGTGGCGCGCTCCGACCGCGGGATCGATGGGAGTCCCCGCGACGAGTGTCGGTTTCCTGCGAGCGCGTGCGAGGCTCGCACGGAGTTGTCATCGGAGAAGGGCAGCGAGGCAGGGGCTAGGGTCCCGGACGCCGTCGCGATGCTCACGGACGTCAGGAGCGCACCATGCAGGTCGGCATTCATTTCATGAACTTCACGCTGCCGGGGGGCAGTGCCGGGATCGCGCCGATCCTCGGGGCCACGGCGCGGACGGCGGAGGACATCGGCTGCGAGTGGTTCACGCTGATGGACCACTACTTCCAGATGGAGCAGTTCGCGACGAGCGAGGATCCGATGCTCGAGGGCTACACCTCGCTGGGGTTCGTCGCGGGGCGGACGGAGCGGCTGCGGTTGGGGCTGCTCGTGACGGGTGTGACGTACCGGCACCCGGGGCTGCTCGCGAAGATCGTGACGACGCTCGACGTGCTGTCGGGCGGGCGGGCGATGCTCGGGATCGGCGCGGCCTGGTACGAGCGGGAGCACCTCGGGCTCGGGGTGCCGTACCCGGCGCTGAAGGAGCGGTTCGAGCGGCTCGAGGAGACGCTGCAGATCTGCAGGCAGATGTGGAGCGAGGACGACGGGCCGTACACGGGGAAGCACTTCCAGCTGGCCGAGACATTGAACCACCCGGAGCCGATCCAGAAGCCGGGGCCGCCGATCCTGATCGGAGGCAGCGGCGAGAAGAAGACGCTGCGGCTGGTCGCGGAGTACGGCGACGCGTGCAACCTGTTCGCGATCGGGGCGGAGGGGGTCGCGCACAAGCTCGACGTGCTGCGGCGGCACTGCGACGAGCTGGGGCGCGACTACGACTCGATCACGAAGACGATCATCGGGGGCGGCGACCCGGTCGGCGACCCGGACGGGTTCGTGCGGGCGATGGAGGAGTACGCGGCGCTCGGGATCTCGCTGGTCGAGCTCGCACCGCAGGGGCCGGACCCGGAGGGGTACGTGGCGCGGCTGGGCGAGGGAGTCGTGGGGCGACTGGCGGCGATCGGCTGAGGGCGCTGGGCGGGGCGGGTCTCGATACGCCGCTGGTGCGGCTACTCGACCGGCATTGCGGGGTGCTCCGCGCGCAACATCAGCTGAGAGCACCCGGCCTCCGCTGTCAGCGGAGGGACCCCTGTCTCAGCTGATGTTGTGCGGGTCGGCGGCGTCAGTACGTCAGCCGAGGACGCGTGTCGTCGCCGAGGGGTGCTGAGAGTGACTCCTGGCTGATGTTCTGCGTCCGGATCGAGTGCCGTGGTCTGCAGATCCGAACTGTCGAGCGCGCCCCATGCTGATCGAGTAGCCCGTGGAGCGGGCGTATCGAGATCCACCCGTTGTCGGAAGGCTGGTCTGCGGACTCAGCCGTGTTGGGGACGGTGGGTCTCGATACGCCCCTGCGGGGCTACTCGACCAGTAGGGAGTGGGGCTGCTCGACCAGCAGGCGCGGTCAGGGTCAAGGGGTGCAGCCGCAGGTTTCGCCGAGGACGAGGGTCGTCGGGAGGACGACGTGGCGGACGGGGGCGTCGGCCAGGGTCTCGTCGAGCAGCTCGAAGGCGATGCGGGCCATCTCGCGGACGGGGACGGCGACGGTCGTGACGCGGACGCCGCCGAGGAGCGCCTCGCGGATGCCGTCGAAGCCGACGATCGCGAGGTCGGCCGGGACGTGGATCCCCTCCTGCGACGCGGCGCGGAGGAGGGCGAGGGCGTGCTCGTCGGTGGTGGCGAAGACGGCGCGCGGGCGCTCGGCGCGCAGGATGGTGCGGAGGGCGGCCTCGGCCGAGACACGGTCCATCGGGACGCGGTGCAGGCGGCCGGCGGCGCCTCCGATCGCCTCCGCCCAGTAGCGGGCGCGGAGGCCCGAGGGGCCGAAGTCGTCGGGGCCGGTGACGCAGTGCACGTCGTCGAGGCCGTGGGCGAGCAGGTGCTCGACAGCGGCCCGGACGCCCTGCTGGTCGTCGAAGACGACGCTCGGCTCGGCGTCGGTGGGGGCGGCGGAGTGCAGGAAGACGCGCGGGGCGGTGTCGGCGGTGCTGGCGGGATCGATCGTGATGAGGAGGATGCCGGCCGTGCGGAGGTCGGCGAAGGTGCGCTCGTAGCCGCGCTCCACCTCCGGGTCGTACTCGGTGTTGCCGAGGAGGGTCAGCAGCGAGCGGCGGCGGGCCTCGTGCTCGATCTCGCGCGCCAGCTCGCCGAAGAAGGCGTTCGAGGAGTCGGGGACGAGCAGGCCGACGAGGTTCGAGCGGCCGACGCTGAGCGCCTCCGCGAGGGAGTTGCGGCGGAAGCCGAGCTCGGTGATGGCGGTCTCAACGCGGGCGCGGAGCTCGGGGGAGACGGGGCGCGGGCCGTTGTTGACGACGTAGCTGACGACCGTCGCGGAGGTGCCGGCCGAGCGCGCCACGTCGGCGAGGGTGGGGCGCCGGGGGCGGGCTGACATCCGGTCAGCCTAGGGGGCGGGGGTGTGGAGGGGATCTCGATACGCCCGCTGCGCGGGCTACTCGATCAGCGAAGAGGGGACGGGCTGGTCGGTCGGGAGGGGGCGGGCTGCTCGGTCGGCGGGGGCGCGGGCGGAATGTTTCACATGGGCGTAATAAACGAGCGGGTGGGGGAAACGAGGCGCGACTATGGTCGCGCTAACCGCTTAGAACCGGGTCCGCCCGGACCACTGCATCGCCCCGCCCTCCGCGCCGTCCCTCCGGTGCCGCCGACTCCTCTGGAGCGTCATGCACGACACCCTCACTCCGCTGCGCCGACCGGCGCCGGCCGCGCCGACGGCCGACGCCTCGGGCGACTCGCGCGTCGTCCGAGCGCTGGGCCGCACGGCGTGGGCGCAGGCCGTGCTCCGCGCGGTGGCCGCGGCGTCCAATCTCTCGTTCGCACACACGCGCGTCGCGGTGCTCGGCACGGGGCCGCTCGCCGCGGAGCTGGCGACCAGGACTGCCGCGATGGGCGCGCGCGTAGTCGTGGTCGGCGACGACCCGGTGGCGCTGGTCGAGCTGGCGCAGCTCGGGCTGACCGTGGCGACGGCGGAGTCGGCGGACCTGCGCGACGCGACGATCGCGCTCGCGACCGGTGAGCTCGCGGAGCCCGTGGGACCTGCGCTGCTCGGAGGCGGCGGGCCGCTCCTCCTCGTCGACGCGTCGGAGCAGGACCGGCCGGCGGTGGCTGCGGTCACCGACCCGTCCTCGGGTCGCCCCGGGATCGCGCGGGTGACCGGCGCCGGACGCGAGCTCTTCCTCCTCGTGGCGCGCGACGTCGCCGACGGGTCGGCCCGCCGCACCCGCGAGCAGTTGTCCGCGCGCTTCGCGGCCGCGGTCGACGCCGCGCAGGAGCACGACCCCTCGCCGGACGGCCTGCACGACCGAGCCGACCGCGCCCTGGCGCTGGAGCTGCTCCGATGACCGGGTCGATCCGGGACGCCTCGCTCTGGCGGCAGGGGCAGGACAAGATCGACTGGGCCGGGCGGTTCATGCCGGTCACCCGCGGGATCGCCGGGCAGCTGCGCGAGAGCGGCAGTGTGCGCGGCCTGCGGATCGGGCTGGTGCTC
The DNA here is from genome assembly GCF_009834185.1 of Rathayibacter sp. VKM Ac-2760. Classification (GTDB taxonomy): domain Bacteria; phylum Actinomycetota; class Actinomycetes; order Actinomycetales; family Microbacteriaceae; genus Rathayibacter. The sequence goes on along the minus strand of NZ_CP047173.1, from coordinate 4,268,211 downwards.
GTGCTCGAGCCGAAGACGGCGACGCTCGCGCTCGAGCTGGCGGCGGCCGGCGCCGATGTCAGCGTGATGTGCGGCGCCTCCAACACCCACGACGACACCGCCGCGGCGCTGCAGCACGCGGGGATCGCGGTCTTCGCCCGCTCGGACGCGAGCGCCGCCGACGACCGGTTGTTCGCGCTCGGGCTGCTCGACCGGCGACCGGACATCCTGGTCGATGACGGCTCGTCGGTCACCCGGCTCGCGCACACCGACCGGCCGGCGGTCTTCGAGACGCTGCGCGGGGCGACGGAGGAGACCACCAGCGGGCTGCGGCCGCTGCGGGTGATGGAGCGCGAGGGCGCGCTGCGGATCCCGGTCCTCGCCGTCAACGACGCGCGCTGCAAGACCCTCTTCGACAACCGGCACGGGACGGGGCAGTCGACGCTCCTGACGATGCTCGACCTGCTCGCGACTCCGCTCGACCGCGCGCACGTGGTCGTCGCCGGCTTCGGGCCGGTCGGTCGCGGGGTCGCCCAGCACGCCCGGGCGCTCGGCGCCCGCGTGACGATCGCGGAGGTCGACCCGGTGCGGGCGCTCGAGGCGGTCTTCGCCGGCTACGACGTCGACGCGCTCGAGTCGGCGGCCGGCAGCGCGGATCTGCTGATCTCGGCGACCGGCATCGCGCACACGATCGACGTGGAGCACCTGCTCGCTCTGCCGGACGGCGCGGCCGTCGCGGTCTCGGGCGGCGTCGCACAGGAGATCGCGATCGATGCGGCGCTCGCCGCGGGCGCGACCCGGCGGAGCATCGGGCACGCGCTCGAGAGCTTCGACCTGCCCCACGGCCGCTCGATCGTCGTGCTCGACGACGGCGGCTGCATCAACTGCACCGCCGGTGAGGGGAACCCGATCGAGATCATGGACCTGTCCTTCGGCGTCCAGGTGGCCGCCGTCGACCTGCTCGCGCGGGAGGCGGGGAGCCTCGCGCCGGCCGTGCACCTGCTCCCGCCCGAGGTGGACGACCGGGTCGCGCGCGCGAAGCTCGACGCGCTCGGCCTGCGGATCGACGCGCCGAGCAGCGCCCAGCGGGACTTCCTCGGCAGCTGGACCTCGACCGGCCGCCGGGCCGCTCCGCAGCGGGACGGAGCGCGCTCGTGACCGAGCTGCTGCGCCTGGAGGGCGTCGGTGTGACCTATCGCAACGCGAAGGAGCCGTCGCTGGTCGACGCGAGCCTCTCGGTGTCGAGCGGCGAGGTCGTGCTCGTGGCCGGTCCGTCCGGCTGCGGCAAGAGCACGCTGCTGCGGGTGCTGAACGGACTCGTGCCGCGCTCGTACCGCGCCGAGGTGACCGGGCGGATCGAGGTCGAGGGGCAGGACGCGACTCCGCTCGCCCTGCGCGACATCTCGGAGGTGGTCGGCACGCTGCTGCAGGACCCGGGCAAGCAGGTGGTCGGGCACAGCGTGCTCGCGGAGATCGCCTTCGGGCTGGAGAACCGCGGGACTGCTCCCGCCGAGATCCGCGAGCGCGCGCACCGGGTCGCCGAGCGGCTCGGGTTGACCGCGCTGCTCGCGACCCCGCCGCACCAGCTCTCGGGCGGGCAGCTGCAGCTCGTCGCGTTCGCCGGGATCCTGGTGCTCGAGCCGCGCGTGATCGTCATCGACGAGCCGCTGGCCAACCTCGATCCCGATGCGGCGGACGTGCTGCTGCGGGCGGTGCGCGAGTACGTCGACGGCGGTGGGGCGGCGGTGATCGTCGAGCACCGGGTCGACGAGGTGCTCGCGGTGCAGCCGGACCGGGTCGTCTACCTGGAGGAGGGCCGGGTCGCCTACTCGGGCGGCGTCGCCGGATTCCTCGAGGTCGCGTCGCCGGAGTCGGTGAAGCTGCCGTTCGAGGCGCTGCTCGCGGGCGCCGCGGGGGAGGAGTCGCCGGAGGAGGAGGCGCGGCCGGCCCCGGCCGGCACCGCCCGCCTGCACTTCGACGGCGCCGAGCTCGGCTACGGCGCGCGGACGATCGTCGCCTCCGTCGACCGCCGCTTCCACTCGGGCGAACGGGTGGCGATCCTGGGACGCAACGGCGCCGGCAAGTCGACGCTGATGCGCGCGGCCGTCGGCCTCGTCGCGCCGACCCGCGGTCGAGTGCTGCTGGACGACCGGCCGGTGCACGAGCTGAGCGCGGCCGAGCTCGTCTCGACCTGCGGCTACCTCTTCCAGAACCCGGGGCAGGCGCTCTTCAGCGAGACGGTGGAGGCCGAGCTGGCCTTCGGTCCGCGCAATCTCGGGGTGCCGGCGGAGGAGATCCCCGCGATCGCGGCCGCCGCCCTGCGGGCCGTGTCGCTCGACGACGTCCCGGACATCCTGCAGCGGCCGCCGCGCACGCTCTCGTTCGGGCAGCAGCGGCGCCTCGCCGTGGCCCTCGCGCTGACGCTGCGGCCGCGGACGCTGATCCTCGACGAGCCGACGGCGGGGCAGGACGAGCGCTCCTCCCGCCACTTCCTCGACGCGGTGTGGGGGATCGAGGGCATCGACAGCGTCTACTTCATCACCCACGACGTCGACATGGCCCTCGCGCGCGCCGACCGCGTGGTCGTCGTCGACGGCGGCGGGATCGTCGCGGACGCCACTCCCGCCGAGGTCGTGCACGACACGGCGCTCTGGCACGGCCCTGGCGTCGACCCCGGCCACTCCCGCGCGGTGCTGCGCGAGACCGACTTCGTGCGCGCCGCCCGGCGCCACGGACCCGCGAGCGGCCGCCTCCCGCGCCCGCTCGACCTCGCCCGGCGACTCCGCCGCGCGCAGGACGCCGGCGGGCCTTCCGACGCCGGCAGCACCGCCGACCCCCGCAGCACCTCCTCCCCCCTCGAAAGGACACACCCGTGACCGCCACCACCTCCACCAAGGCGAAGACCGGCCCCTGGGCCGTCTCCTCCCGCACGATCGTCTTCGGCGCCGTCGGCGCCGCCCTCTACGGGGCGCTCGGCGCCCTGAGCTTCGTGATCCCGGGGACGATGATCTCGATCCGCCCGGCGATCGCGATCATCCCCTTCGTCGGCCTGCGCTTCGGGCCGGTCGCCGGCTTCTTCACCGGCGCCGTCGGCAACGCGATCGTCGACCAGATCATGGGCTACGGCTTCCTCACCTACTGGAACTGGAGCATCGCGAACGGCCTCGTCGGCCTGCTCGCCGGACTGATCGGCTACTACGCCAAGGAGCCGCGCACCACCGGCCGCCAGCTCGTCTGGGCCGCCGCCATCGCGGTCGCCGCGGTCGTCGTCGGACTGCTCTTCACCGCCACCGACTTCCTGTTCCTCGGCCAGACCTTCCAGTACTGGTTCTTCGGCTCCTACCTCCTGGCGATCCTCGCGACCGGCATCACCGCGGTGATCCTGGTGCCCGTGCTCGACCGGGTCTGGAAGCCGCTGCAGAACCTCGCCGGACGCTGACGGGCGCCCGAGATGGAGGTCTCGCCTCGCTATCTCGGCGGGGACTCCTTCCTCGGCCGCCGGGATCCGCGCGTGCTGATCCTGGTGCCGGTGATGTCCGTCATCGCCGCCAGTCAGGTGCGTGACCTGCGCTGGATGGCCGTGCTCACGGTCATCGCGCTGGTCTACTACTTCAGCGCGCGGATCCCGTTCCGCGAGGTGCGCTCGAACTGGGCCGTCGTGGCCGTGTTCGTCGTCGTCTTCGCGGGGATCAACGGGCTCATCGTCGGTGCGACGTCGAGCGGCGAGCCCGACTCCGGGTCGACGCTGTTCACGGTGCCGGTCGTGGGCCTCGCGATCACGGAGGGAGCGGTCTCGTACGCGGTCAACCTGCTGCTGCGCTTCCTCGCGCTGGTCGCGGTCGGCTTCCCGCTCGCCTTCGCGATCCGTCCGGGCGATCTCGCGGTCGCGTTCGCGCGCCTCGGCCTGCCCGCCCGCTTCGCCTACGGCATCGACCTCACCTTCAAGTTCCTGCCCAGCGCGGCCTCGAACCTGACCGAGACGGCGGCGGCGCAGCGCCTGCGCGGCTACGAGCGCTCGGCGACCCGCAACCCGATCCGGCGGCTCCGCGAGATCGCGCCGCTGATGGTGCCCGTCACCATCACCTCGTTCGTGGACGCCGAGGACACGGTGGACGCCCTCGACCTGCGCGGCTTCGGCACGCACAAGCGCACCTGGCTGCGGGAGATCCGGTACACGCCGGTCGACTGGGCGGTGACGGGGGCCGCGGTGCTGCTGGCCGTCGCGGCGAGCACGGCGAGTCTCTCGGGACTGATGCCGTCGGCGTGGATCCCGTGAGCGGGGTCGTGAGCGGTGTCGTGAGCGCGCCCGTGACCGCGCCCGTCGTCGTGCACAGCGCGCCGTGGCTGCTGCCGGTCGCGGGCGAGCCGGTGCGCGACGGGGCGGTGGCGATGCGCGGCGAGCGGATCGTCGCCGTCGGGCCGCGCGACGCGGTGCTCGGCGCGCTCCGGGACCAGTCGCCCGCGGTGCGGGAGTGGCCGGGAGCGATCGTGCCGGGGCTCGTCAACGCGCACTCGCACCTGCAGTACACCTGCATGGCCGCGGTCGGCCGGGGCCGGTACTCCGGCTTCGAGGACTGGTCGCGCGCGTTCCAGGAGGTCTACGAGCAGCCGCACGACTGGGGCGCCTCCGCCGCGGCCGGGCTCGAGATCGCGGTCTCGACCGGGACGACGGCCATCGCCGACATCGTCACCGACCTCGACGCTCTCCGGGTGCTCGAGGACGGCCGCGTGCACGGGATCGCCTACTGGGAGCTGATGAGCCTCCTCGAGGACGACTGGCGCGGCAGCGGACGCGCGATCACCGCGGAGCTGGTGCGCACCTCCGGCGTCACCCGGATCGGCCTTTCGCCGCACGCGCCGTACTCGCTGGACACCCCGGTGCTCAGCGACCTGACCGGGCTCTCGCAGGAGCTCGGCGTGCGCCGGCACCTGCACCTGGCCGAGTCGGCCTGGGAGGCGGAGTACACGATGCACGGCCGCGGCGACCTGGCGGAGCAGTGGCGTCGCTGGGGCTACGACGGCTTCCACCTGCTGCGCAACGGCGGGAGCGCGCTGCGGCCGGTGGCGTACGCCGAGACGATCGGCGCGCTCGGCGACGACGTGCACATCGCGCACGGGATCTACGTGGACGCGGACGATCGCGCGACGCTGCGCCGCACGGGCACCTCCGTCGCGCTGTGTCCGCGCTCGAACGCGGTGATCGGGCTGGACGAGGCGCCGGTCGCCGACTATCTGCGCGAGGGGAACGCGATCGCGGTCGGGACGGACTCGCTGTCGTCGACGCCGTCGCTCGATCTGCTCGGAGACGTGGCCGAGCTGCACCGGATCGCGCGCGCGCGGGGGTACGCGGGGCGGGACCTGCACGCGCGGCTGCTGGCGGCGGCCACTCTCGGCGGGGCCGTGGCGATGGGGGCGGCGGAGTCGTTCGGCACGCTGGTGCCGGGGGCGCTCGCGGATCTCGCGGTGCTGGGCGTCTCGGGTTCTTCTTCGGACGACGTGCTCGCCGCCGTCGTCGAAGCCGGCGAGGGGACCGCCCTCGCCACGATCATCTCCGGGGAGGTCCGATGGCAGGCGCAGATCTGAGCGGGTTCGTCGAGCGGCTGAGCGTCGACGGGCGGGTGCTCGAGCGGGTGCGGCGGCCGGCGCTCGCCGAGACGATGGGGCTGGAACCGCATCCGGAGGGCGGCTGGTACCGGCGGACGTGGGAGTCGCCGGAACGGTTGACGCTCGTGGACGCCGACGGCTCGGTGCGGGAGCGGCCGGCGGCGACGCTGATCGTGTTCCTGCTGCCGGCGGGCGAGTCGTCGGCCTGGCACCGGGTGTCGTCGGCCGAGACGTGGATCTGGAACGGGCCCGGGCGGGTGGCGCTGCAGTACGGCGGGCTCGGCGCGGAGCCGGAGGACGGTGAGACGGTGGTGCTGGGTTCGGCGTTCGAGGGGCTGCCGGTGCAGGCGCTGGTGCCGGCCGGCGTGTGGCAGCGCACGCTGCCCGCCGCGGAGGACGCGGTGGTGAGCTGCCTGGTGTCGCCGGGGTTCGACTTCGCGGACTTCTCGATGCCGGAGTAGGGGTCGGGCGGGTCTCGATACGCCCGCTGCGCGGGCTACTCGACCAGCAGGGCTGCTGCGCGGGCTGCTCGACCGGCGGGGCTGGGGGCGCGGGCCGCTGCTCGACCGGCAGGGAAGCGGGCCGCCGCCCTACGATGGGGCGCGTGACCGCTCTGCTCCGCACGTGGGGGTCCGCGCTGGCGCGGGCGTGGCCGGCGGTGCTCGCGTGGTACCTCGGCGGGGCGCTCGTGCGGGAGGCGATCCTCGCGCTCGCGGCGCCGCTCGGGCCGGACGTGCCGCTCGCGGCGTTCCTGCTGCTGCCGATCGCGGTGCTCGCGCGGCTCGTCTCCTACATCGGGATGTTCCTCGCGGTGCGCCGGGCGATGCCCGCCTTCGCGGCGATCGCCGGGTCGGGAGTCGCGGCTCCCCGGGGGCGCGCCGCCGTCGGCGAGTTCGTCGGCATCCTGCTCGCGAGCATCATCCCGTTCTTCGTGCTCTACGGACTGCTCGGGCTGCTGCAGGAGGACTTCGCCTCCTACGCGAACCGCGCGTTCGCCTACTCCTTCGGCGGCGGCGACTTCCTCCGGCCGGGTGACGGCCCGCTCGTCCTGCTCGTCATCGTGCTCGCCTTCGCCGGGCGCCTCGTCCTCAAGCGCTTCGGACCGCGGCTGCCGCGCGGGGCGGCGCTCGTGGAGATCTACCTCGAGGCGGTGTGGGTCTTCGTGGCGGTCAGCGGCATCGCGGCCATCTTCGGCAGCGTCATCGGCTGGGTGCAGGACCGGAGGATCGTGCGCGCCGGCCTCGATCTGCGGCAGGGACTCCGCGACCTCTGGGACCCGATCCGCGTCGCCGTCGACGGCATCGACGGGCTCGTCCCGGTCCTGCTGCACCTGCTCGCCCTGCCGGCCGCCTGGCTGCTCGTCGCGGGGATCGTCTACACCCGCGAGCTCGCCGCCGTCGCCGAGGAGCGGATCGTCTCGGCGCGGCTCGAGGCGCGACTGCGCTCGGGCGCCGGCCGACTGCCGGCCGCCGTGCTGCGGCAGAGCCACCTGGTGACGGACGAGTGGGACGACGTGTACAAGCCGCTCTCGGTCGCGGGGCGGCTGATCCTGCGCTCCGGCCCGGGGGTCCTCGCCGCGTACGTCTCGTTCTACGCTCTGCTCGCCGGACTCGTGCAGTGGCTGCTCTGGGGCCTCACCCGGGCGATCGGCGCGCACGGGCCGGAGTGGTGGAGCGTGGCGTTCCCGGTCGTCGCACTGGCGGTGGCGGCGCTCGCCGAGACGGCGCGCCTGACGCTGCTCGCGGCGGCCTTCGATCGCGCGCTCGACGCCTGGCGCCGGCGCCGGGGCGTCAGCTCGACCGTCCCTGCGGAAGCTCCAGCCGCAGCGTCCGCGAGCGCTCGCCCTCCTGCACGGTGACGTCGACGGTCGCGGTGCCGAGCAGGCCCTCGGGCACGAGGAAGACCGCCTCGACGCTGGTCGGGTCCTCCGCGGTGGGATCGCAGTAGGCCGTGAACTCCTCGTCGCCGCGTCGGTAGCCGTAACCCTCGACGGCGGTTTCACCTGGCCAGGTGATGCGGCCGTCGGGACCGGGGGCGGAGAGCTCGACCCGGCAGGAGAGCGTCCGCTCGCCCTCGGCCGGAGCGACGTCGACGATCGCGGCGATCAGGGCCGCGCCCGCGGGCAGCGTGATGCTGCCGCTGCCGGAGGGGAACTCGGCGGCCGCGCGGATCGAGAACTCCAGGCCCCCCGCCGCCGCGCTCGAGCCCTCCGCGACGTCGGTCGGCGCGCTGAGGCGGTCCCCGCTCTCGAGCACGGGCACCCCGATCATCACAGCGGCGAGGAGGGGGACCACAACGACGAGCGCGATGCCGCTCGCGAGGTGCCGGCGCAGGCGGATCACGAGCCCGTCTCCACGAGTCGCGCCCGCTCGGCCGGGGCGGTCGCGTCGATGCTGTCCGGCAGCGCGAGCTCGACGACGGCGACCGACTCGAGCGCGCGGGTGGTGGACGGCTGCACGGTCAGCTCCGCCTCGCCGCTCTCGATCGCGTCGAGCGGCACCTCGAAGAGGGCGCTCTGGCGGTAGGGCAGGCCCGGAGAGGCGCCCTGCTGCACGAAGGACGGCGGCGGCGCGAGCGTGGCCGGCGCGAAGACGCGCTCGCCCAGGCGCAGCTCGCTGCGGCCGAACGAGCAGGCGTCCATCCGGCAGACGGCGGTGAGGTCGACGACGACCCAGACACCCGGGGTCGACGAGGGCGGGTCGAGCTCGCCGTCGAAGGTCAGCTCGCGGGCGAGGGCGACGTCGTGCACGGTGACGGCGACGAGGCGCGACTGCACGGTCTCGCCGAGGGTGCCGCGCACGGCGAGCGGGCTCTGGACGTCGTCGTCGGTGGGGGCGGTGACCGTCACGATCGCGGCGGCGACGAGGAGGGCGATCCCGATGATCGCCGAGCGCGCGCGGCCGCCGATCACGACGGCTCCACGACGGCGACGAGCGCGGGGCGCGTGGTCCCGCCGTCGATCGGGTTGGCGGCGTCGAGGTAGCGCTCGTAGATCCCGAGGCGGACGGGATCGCCGGCGGCGGCGGTGCTGCCCTCGGGCAGGTCCCAGATGTAGAAGACGTCGAGAGGCAGGCCGGGCTGGACGGGCGGGGCGACGGCACCGTCGCGGACGGCGATCAGCGAGCGCGGGAGGAGGTCCGCGCCGAGATCGAGCGGGCGGAGCCAGTCCTCGGGGCGGCCGGCGGGCTCGTCGCCGGAGTACAGGAGCTGGACCGTCGCGACCACCGAGAGGTCCTCGCCCTGGTTCGGGGTGAGCGGATCGTCGCGGGTGATCTCGACGGACTCGACGGTGATCCGGTAGAGGCCGTTGTCGAAGGTCTCGCCGAGGGCATACGCAGGGCGGGTGTCGTCGGGGACGTCGGCGAGGCCGCCGGTCGCGGCGACGACGGCGACCAGGGCGGCGAGCCCGGCGAGGGCGACGGCGAGACGGCGGCGGCGGGGGCGCGCAGGGGCGGAGGGGGACGCCTCCTCGTCGAGCACCATGCGCCCCAGCGTAGGGGGAGGGGGCGGGGGTGCTCCATGGGCGGGGGATCTCGATACGCCGCGCTCCGCGCGGCTACTCGATCAGCAGGGCAGGCGCTGCTGCGCGGGCTGTTCGATCAGCAGGGCAGGCGCTGCTACGCGGGCTGTTCGATCAGCAGGGCAGGGGCGCGGGGCGGGGTGACCTCGGGCTCGTCGGAACGCGTCGGGCTCGCGGGAGACGTCGAGTTCTGCGAGCCGGAGGTCGACGGTTCGGCGAGGGGGAGGTCGTCAGGGGACGGCGCGCACCGATTGGCGCTCGATGAGCGGCATCGGCACCAGGCGGTGCTGCGGGGGGCCGCCGCCGAGGAGGATGTCGACGGCGTCGCGGCCCATCTGCTCGTAGGGGATGCGGGCCGTCGTGAGGCCGGGGCGCAGGTAGTCGGCGATCTCGTCGTCGTCGAAGGAGACGACCGAGACGTCGTCGGGGATGCGCAGGCCGCGCTCCTGCAGCGCCTGGTAGAGGGCGAAGGCGATGCGGTCGTTGAGGCAGATGGCCGCCGTGAACTCCACTCCGCTGTCGAGCAGGGCGACCGCCGCGTCGTAGGCGGGGGCCGGCTCCCACGGCACGATCGTGCCGCGGTAGACGGGGGCCGCGCCGAACTCGGCGAAGGCGCGGTCGAGGCCGGCGAAGCGCAGCGCCACCGTCGCCGAGACGCGCGGATCGACCATGGCACTCGGCCAGTCGCCGAGCAGCGCGATGCGGCGGTGCCCGTGGTCGAGCAGGACGCGGCCGATGGCGTGGCCGGCGGTCTCCTCGTCGGGCAGGACCGTCGACTCGCCGGTGTCGCTGCTCGCGTTGAGCAGCACGACCGGGACCTCCGGCGAGACGGGCGGGACGTCGATCTGCTTCGCGCCCATCAGGCCGAAGATGATGCCGTCGGCGCGACGGTCGAGCATCGCGTCGAGGGCGGACGCCGTGCGCTTGGACTCGCGACCGGTCTCGGAGATCAGCACCGTGTGCTCGTGCTGGTCGGCGGTGTCGAGCACGCCGCGGATCATCGCCGAGGCGAAGCGGGTGATGGTCACCTCGTCGGAGACGAAGCCGATCGTGCGGGTCTTCCCCATCCGCAGGCTCTGCGCGGCGGGGTTCGGCCGGTAGCCGAGATCGGCCGCTGCGGCGCGCACCTTCTCGACCGCCTCCGCCGACAGTCGCGAGCCGGGGCGCTCGTTGAGGATGAGGCTCACCGCGGTCTTGGAGAGTCCCGACCGGGCGGCGACATCGGCGAGCGTGGGCCGCTTGGCCATCGGCAGCTCCTCTCGCTGATGGGTCCAGTGTAGGGACTCCGACAGCTGTCGACTTCCGCTCGATCACAGGTGCTGAATCAATTTAGCGGATTAGCTTGCCCGGCCCTCGATGCAGGTGTTAGCTTCATCCCGCTAAATGCTTTTAGCGGAGGATCGCAGCCGATCCCCGCGACCCCCACAGCGCACCGCCCGTTCGAAGGAGAACCCGTGAAGCTCTCGCCCACCCGCCGCCGCCAGCTCTGGCGCACCGCCGCCGCGACGGTCGCCGTCGGCGCCCTGACCGTCGGCCTCGCCGCCTGCTCCTCCGGCAGCGGAGGGGGAGGGGACGGCCGCGGCGGCCAGCTCACCCTCTGGACCCACAACGCCGGCAACCCGACCGAGCTGGCCGCGATCGAGAAGATCGTCGACGACTACAACGCCAGCCAGGACGCGACCACCGTGAAGGTGCAGGCGTTCCCGCAGGACTCGTACAACGACTCCGTGGTCGCCGCCGCAGCGGCCGGCAAGCTGCCCTGCCTCGTCGACATCGACGGACCGAACGTGCCCAACTGGGCCTGGGCGAAGTACCTCACTCCGCTGGAGCTCGACGGCGTCGACCTCGACGCCTTCCTGCCCTCCGTCAAGGGCGTCTGGAACGACGAGACCTACTCCATCGGCTACTACGACGTCGCACTCACGATGCTCGCCCGTCAGTCGGTGCTCGAGGCCAACGGCATCCGCATCCCGACGGTCGACGAGCCCTGGACGAAGGACGAGTTCTCGGCCGCCCTCGCCACGCTGAAGGCGACCGGCCAGTGGGAGCACCCGCTCGACCTCGGCACCGCCGGCACCGGCGAGTGGCTGCCCTACGCCTACTCGCCGTTCCTGCAGTCGGCCGGCGGCGACCTGATCGACCGCGACGGCTACCAGAGCGCCGACGGCGTGCTCAACGGCCCGGCCGCGCTCGAGTGGGCCGACTGGTTCCAGAGCCTCTTCACCGAGGGCTACGCCGCGAAGAAGGGCGGGGAGGACGCCGCGCTCGACTTCCAGAACGGCGAGTCCGCGATCGTCTACTCGGGCAGCTGGACCTACCAGACCACCAAGGACGTGGTCGGCGACGACCTGCTCGCCCTGCCGAGCGTCGACCTCGGCGACGGCCCGAAGATCGGCGGCGGATCCTGGCAGTGGGGCGTGACCACGGGCTGCGCCGACACGGCGGCCGCGATGGACTACCTCGCCTTCTCACTCGAGCCCGAGAACGTCGCGGCCGTGGCCGAGGCGACCGGCACCATCCCCGCCTCCACCGAGGCGGCCGCTCTCGTCGACGGCTTCGAGGAGGGCGGCGACCTCGCCACCTTCCGCGAGTACTCCGAGAAGTACGCGGTGCTCCGGCCCGAGACGCCGGCCTACCCGTTCATCGCGACGGAGTTCGGCAGCGCCGTCTCGGACATCATCGACGGCGGCGACCCGCAGCAGGTGCTCGACGCCGCGGTGAAGAGCATCGACGCCAACATCGCGACGAACGACGGCTACTCGCAGAAGTAGTCCTCGGGGGAGGGCCCACGCAGGGCCCTCCCCCCGGATCTGGAGACGATGATGACCTCGACCCAATCGCCGACGATCGCGCCCCCCGAGGGCGTCGCCGTCGAGACCCTCGCCGCTCTGCCGCACCGGCCCCGCCGGCGGCACGACCGCAGCCACCGCCAGGAGCGCCTCGCCGGCCTCGCGATGGTCGCTCCCGCTCTCGTCCTCCTCGCGCTGTTCGTCCTCGTCCCCGCCGTCCTGGCGTTCGGGCTGGCCTTCACCAACGCGCGCCTGATCTCGCCCTACCCGGCCGAGTTCTCAGGGCTGGAGAACTTCCTCCGCCTCTTCCAGGACGCGTCCTTCGGCCGCGCGCTGCTGAACGTCGGCTACTTCGCGATCGTCGTCGTCCCGCTGCAGGCCGGGCTCGCGCTGGTGATGGCAATCCTGATCAACACGCGGATCCGCGGCACGACGTTCTTCCGCACCGTCTACTTCCTCCCGGTCGTCACCTCGATGGTCGTCGTCTCGCTGCTCTGGGCGTTCATGTACCAGCAGGACGGCCTGCTGAACGTGATCCTCCGCAACGTCACCTTCGGACTCGTGCAGGGCCCGGACTGGCTCGGCGACCCGGCGACGTCGATGCCGGCGATCATCCTCATGTCGGTCTGGCAGGGGGTCGGCTTCCACATGATCATCTGGCTGTCCGGTCTGCAGACCATCCCCGCCGAGCTGTACGAGGCGGCGGACATCGACGGCACGTCGACGTGGCAGAAGTTCCGCTACATCACCTGGCCGGGACTGCGCGCGACGCGCAGCCTCATCCTCGTCACCATCACCATCGCGGCCCTCGGCCTGTTCACCCAGGTCAGCGTGATGACCCAGGGCGGCCCGCTCGACTCGACCACCACGGTCGTCTACGAGGCCGTCGAATCCGGATTCCGGCAGCAGGAGACGGGCTACGCCTCCGCGATCTCGCTCGTGTTCTTCGCGATCGTGCTCGTCATCTCGGGCGTCCAGCGGTACCTGACCCGAGAGAAGGCGTGAGCCATGGCCATCACCAAGCCCCTGATCCGCCCCCGCGCCGCGCGCGCACCGCGGCCGCAGCGCTCCCCGATCGGCTGGTACGGCTGGGCGGCCCGCATCGCGCTCGCCGTCGTCTTCACCTTCCCGCTGCTGTTCATGCTGGTCTCCTCGCTCAAGCCCGACCGCCAGATCTTCGGCGACCTGAGCTCGATCGCGGCGTTCCTGCCGGTCGGCAACCTCTCCTTCGACAACTACGGCGCCGTCTTCGACCGGGTGCCGGCGGCGCGCTTCCTGATCAACTCGATCGGCGTCTCCACCGTCACGGTCGTCCTCGGGGTCGTGATCAACAGCCTCGCGGCGTTCGCCCTCTCGCGGATGCGGGTGCCGGGCAAGGGGGTCATCCTCACCGTCGTCATCGCGACGCTGATCATCCCGTTCGAGACCCTCGCCCTGCCGCTGGTCTGGTGGGTGAACCAGCTGCCGAACTTCGGTGTCGACCAGTTCGGCGTCTTCTTCTCGAAGGGCTGGCTGGACACCTATCAGGTGCAGATCATCCCGTTCATCGTGAACGCCTTCTCGATCTACCTCTTCCACCAGTACTTCGAGTCGATCCCGAAGGAGCTCGACGAGGCGGCCCGGATGGACGGTGCGGGCTGGTTCACCATCTACCGCAAGGTGGTCATGCCGCTGGCCGGTCCGGCGGTCGCGACCGTCGCGATCCTGACCTTCCTGCCGGCCTGGAACTCCTACCTCTGGCCGCTGATGGTCGTGCAGACCGAGGAGCTGCGGCCCGTGATGCTCGGGGTGCAGTACTTCTTCCAGCTCAACGTCTCGTGGGGCCAGATCATGGCCTACTGCTCGATGATCACGCTGCCGGTGGTCGCCCTGTTCATCGCCTTCCAGCGCTCGTTCGTCAACTCGATCGCGTCGACGGGGGTCAAGGGATGACCGCCGCGGTCGTCCAGCGGCCCCGCCTGCACTTCACCCCGGAGCGCAACTGGCTGAACGACCCCAACGGGCTGGTGTTCTTCGGCGGGCGCTGGCACCTGTACTTCCAGCACAACCCGAACGGCAGCGACTGGGGCGACATGAGCTGGGGCCACGCCTCCAGCGCCGACCTCGTGACCTGGGAGGAGCACTCCGTCGCTCTGCTGCACGGCGAGGACGAGGCCATCTTCTCGGGCTCGGTGGTCGTCGACACGACCGGGAGCGCGGGCTTCGGCGCCGGGGTCCTCGTCGCGCTCTACACGCTCGACTCGTCGCGAGGGCAGGCGCAGGCACTGGCCTGGAGCCCGGACGGCTACTCGTGGACGAAGCAGGGCGTCGTGCTCGACCGCGGCACGTCCGACTTCCGCGACCCGAAGGTGTTCCGGCACGCCGACCGCTGGGTGATGATCGCGGTGGAGGCGCAGCACCGCGAGGCGCACCTGTTCGCCTCCGACGATCTGCACGACTGGCGGCCGCTCTCGGTCTTCGGGCCCGAAGGCGCGGTGGAGGGGATCTGGGAGTGCCCCGACCTCTTCGAGCTCGACGGCCGCTGGGTGCTCACCGTGTCGCTGAATCCCGGGGGGCCGGCGGGCGGATCGGGGCAGCAGTACTTCGTCGGCGACTTCGACGGCACGGCCTTCACCGCCGAGCGCTGGGGGTGGCTCGACCGAGGGCGGGACTTCTACGCGGGCGTGACCTTCGACTCCGCCCCGGGCGGCGAGCGGGTGATGCTCGGCTGGATGAGCAACTGGGACTACGCGGCCCAGGTGCCGACCGGGCCGTGGCGGGGCAGCATGACGCTGCCGCGCCGACTGTCGCTGGACGCCGACGGGGTGCTTCGGCAGAGCGTGGCCGGCGGGCCGTGGGGCGGTCGCGCCGTGCTCGAGCGGTTGGACGCGCCCGTCGACGGGCGGCTCGGGCTGCCGGTCGCGGCCGACTGTTATCGGATCGACGCGGTGCTGCGGCTCGGCTCGGCGCGCGCCGTCGGTCTGCGGCTGCGCGAGGGCGTCAGCGCGGCGACCGTGGTCGCGTGGGACGGCGCGGAGCTGACGGTCGACCGGGGGGCGTCGGGCAGCACCGGGTTCTCGCCCTCGTTCGCGTCGTGCTCGCGGGCGCCACTCGCCGGAGGCGACGCGGTCGCGCTGTCGATCTGGGTCGACGCCTCGTCGATCGAGGTGTTCGCGGCCGACGGCGCGCTCGTGCTGACCGAGCAGATCTTCCCCGGGGAGGAGGACCGCGGCGTCTCGGTCTTCTCGGCGGGCGGACTCGCGGCGATCGAGTCGCTGGCGGTCACGGCCTTCGACTGAGGCGGGCTCCCGGCGCCGCGTCGCGTCTCCGCTGCGAGGAAGGGGCGGGTGCGTGCCTCCGGCTGCTGGTCGGAGGGGCCCGCTGTCGCCGGCGCTTCGGGTGGAGGGGGGTCTCGATACGCCCGCTGCGCGGGCTGCGCGACCGGCGTCCCTGCCTGCTGGTCGAGTAGCCGCGGGACGCGGCGTATCGAGACCCCGCGTCAGCCGGAGGACTCCCGCGGCACCAGGCGCACCGGCATCGAGCGGACGCCCGCCGTCGCGCGGCCGTGGATGGCGTGCGAGAGCTCCTCGGCGGCGGCGCGGCCGAGGGTCTCGAGCTGCATGTCGATGCTGGTGAGCGGGGGGCGGGCGGCCTCGACGAGCAGGTCCCAGTTGTCGAAGCCGACGACGGCGACGTCGCGGGGCACGGAGCGGCCGCTCTCGCGCAGGTGGTCGAGGGCGCCGCGGGCGATCTGGTCGCTCGCGCAGACGATCGCGTCGAGGTCCGGATGCGCGGCGAGCAGCGACTCCGCGCACTGCCGCCCCCAGCTCTCCGACCACTGGCCGTAGAGCACGTCGCCGCCGACCAGCGGCAGCCCGGCCTCGATGAGGGCGCGCTCGACGCCGCGGGCGCGGTCGTGCGCGGCGGTGTAGCTCGGCTCGCCGTTGATCAGCGCGATCCGCGTGCGCCCGCGCTCGATCAGGTGGCGCGCGGCGAGCACGCCGGCGAGCGTGTTGTCGGGGGTGAACGAGGAGTCGCGCTCGTCCTCCGAGGGCGCGTAGGCGTAGACCACGGGGACGGGGATCGTCGCGGTGATCGACGGGCGGGGGTTCGTCGTCCGGCCGAGCACGACGATCCCGTCGACGCGCTTGGCCAGCAGGTTCTTGATGTGGTGCTGCTCGCGGATCGAGTCGCCGCGGGCGTCGCAGAGGAACACCGAGGTGGATCCGGCTCCGAACGCGTCCTCGGCGCCGAGAAGCACCGGCAGCACGAAGCGGTTGTCGAGGTCGTTGGTGAGCATCCCGATCGTGCCGGTGCGGCGCGAGTTGAGGGCCTGGGCGAACGGGTTCGGCGTGAACGAGAGCGCGGCGGCGGCGTCGAGCACCCGCTGACGGGTCTCGGCGCGCACCTGGTCGCGGCCGTTGAGGGCCTTGGAGGCGGTGGCGATCGAGACGCCGGCCTCGCGGGCGACGTCGGTCAGCGTGATGGTGCCCGTGGGCTTGCGCGGCGCGATGACGTCCCCCTTCCTCGGGACGCCGGTGCGCCCGGGTCGATCCTCGCACAGCATCGCGCGAACCGAAAACACCGAAAACGCGCCCGCTCTTGACTCCGGCTCCGCGCCCTGTCTACCGTGAACCCGCAGAAAGTAGTTTCGGTCCGGCAGCAGCGCCGGAGCCGAGGGACCACCACCCGTCAACGACGAAGGGAACATCCGCGATGAAGAGGAAGCACGCTCGGGGCCTCGCCGCCGCCGTCCTGCTCGGGACCGCCGCAGCGGCCCTCACCGGCTGCGCAGGAGGCTCGGGAGGCGACTCCACCTCCGCGGCCGGCGGCACGTACACGTTCTGGGACCCGTACCCGCAGTTCGACGAGTCGTCCGACTGGGCGAAGCTCATCGACTCCTGCGGCACGGAGGCCGGCGTGACCGTCGAGCGCACCGGCTACGACACCACCGACCTCACCAACAAGGCGCTCCTCGCCGGGCAGCAGGGCAACTCGCCCGACATCCTGCTCGTCGACAACCCCGTCGTCTCCACGCTGGCCGAGTCGGGCATCCTGACCACCACCGCCGAGAACGGCCTCGCGACCGGCGACATCGACGCGAACATCCTGGCCGCGGGCGAGGTCGGCGGCGACACCTTCGGCGTCCCGATCGGCGCGAACACGCTCGCGCTCTACTACAACAAGACCGTGCTGGCGACGGCCGGCGTCGACGTCGCCTCGATCACCGACTGGGCGAGCCTCACCGCGGCGCTGGAGAAGGTCACCGCCTCGGGCGGCAAGGGCATCACCTTCTCGGGCATCGGCACCGAGGAGGGCAGCTTCCAGTTCCTGCCCTGGTTCTGGGGCTCCGGCGCCGAGCTGACCGAGCTCGACTCGGCCGACGCCGTGGACGCGGTCTCGCTCTGGACCGACTGGCTGGAGAAGGGCTACGCGCCCAACTCCGTGATCGGCAACACGCAGACCACCAGCTGGCAGGAGTTCGAGACCGGCGAGTACGCGTTCGGCGAGAACGGCACCTGGCAGCTGGCCAACGCGAAGGCCTCGGGCATCGACTACGGCATCCTCACCATCCCGGCGAAGGACGGCGGCTCGGCCCCCGCGCCGACCGGCGGCGAGTTCCTCACCCTGCCCGTGCAGAAGGACGAGGCGCGCTACGAGACGTCGACGGCGATCGCCGAGTGCCTCACCTCGACGGACAACCTGGTGACCACGGACAACACGCTGTCCTACATCGCGCCGACGGCCGCCGCGCAGGAGGCGCAGGTCGCCGGGAACACCGACCTCGAGCCCTGGGTCGAGGCCGTGCAGGCCGCGAAGGGCCGCACCTCGGACGACCTCGGGACGAAGTACCCGAAGATCTCGGAGCAGCTGTGGTCGGCGGTGCAGACCGCGCTGAGCGGGTCGCAGTCGCCCGAGGACGCGCTGAAGGCGGCGCAGTCGGCGGCGGCGGCCGCGACGAAGTGATGAGTGGTGTGGGCGCCCTTGCTGAGCGAGTAGCCCGCGGAGCGGGCGACCCTGCTGATCGAGTAGGCCGCGGAGCGGGCGTATCGAGATCCGCCGGCGTCAGAGGGGTGGTCTGCAGGCCCGACGTGCTGAGCACGGTGGGTCTCGATACGCCCCTGTGGGGCTACTCGACCAGCAGGGGGCGGGGCCGCTCGACCGGCAGGGGGAAGGCGTCATGACGACCGCGACCGAGACGGCGCGGCTGCTGCGCCGCGAGGCCGCGCCCGGGGTCGCGCCCGTCGCGGCCCCGGCGCCGAGGCGGCGGCGGCGGCCGGGCGGGCAGCTCGCCGCGTGGGCGTTCCTCGTCCCGCTCGTCGTCTACCTGCTCGTCTTCTACGCCTTCCCGCTCTACCGCAACCTCGAGCTGAGCCTGAAGGACTACACGGTCCGCTCCTTCGTGCAGGGCAACGCCCCGTTCGTCTGGTTCGACAACTACGTGCAGGTCTTCCAGGACGCGACGTTCGGCCCTGCCCTGCTGCACACGGCGGTGTTCACCGGGGTGTCGATCGCCTTCCAGTTCACGCTGGGACTGGCGCTCGCGGTCTTCTTCTACCGGCGCTTCCCGCTCGCGAGCACGCTGCGGGCGCTGTTCCTGGTGCCGTGGCTGCTGCCGCTCATCGTCTCGGCGTCGACCTGGTCGTGGATGCTCAACAGCGACTCCGGGATCGTCAACGCGTTCCTCGAGTCCTTCGGGATCGGGCAGATCAACTGGCTGACCTCGCCGGCGACCTCGCTGATCGCGGTGCTGATCGCCAACATCTGGATCGGCATCCCGTTCAACCTGGTGATCCTCTACTCCGGGCTGCAGAACATCTCGCAGGACCTCTACGAGGCGGCCTCGCTCGACGGCGCGACCGGCGCGCAGCAGTTCTGGCGGATCACGCTGCCGCTGCTGCGACCGGTCTCGGCGATCACGATCCTGCTCGGCCTCGTCTACACGCTGAAGGTGTTCGACATCATCTGGATCATGACGAAGGGCGGGCCGGCCGACTCGTCGACGACCCTGGCGACCTGGACCTATCAGCTCGGCTTCGGCTCGATGCTGCCCGACTTCGGTCCGGCGGCGGCGGTCGGCAATCTGCTGATCATCCTCGCCCTGGTCTTCGGCCTCGTCTACATCCGCGTCCAGCGCAAGCAGGCCGACGCATGAGCGCCCGGCGGCCCTGGTGGCTGACGCTCGTGGGCGTGCTGCTCACCGCGGTGATGCTGTTCCCGGTCTACTGGATGATCAACGTCTCGCTCACGCCGACCGGCTCGATGCGGAAGGATCCGCCGGACTGGTTCCCGTTCGCGCCCACCTTCTCGGGTTACCAGGCCGTGGTCAGCGAGCAGCTGCCCTACCTCGGCACCAGCCTGATCGTCGGGCTCGGCACGGTGCTGCTGACCGTGGCGATCGCCGCTCCGGCCGCGTACTCGCTCGCGAAGCTGCGGCCGCGCGGCGGGCAGGGGCTCTCGTTCGTCCTCCTGATCGCGCAGATGATCCCGGCGATCATCATGGCGATGGGCTTCTACGCCATCTACCTCAACCTCGGGCTGCTGAACTCGATCCCCGGGCTGATCGTGGCCGACTCGACCATCGCGGTGCCGTTCGGCGTGCTGATCTTCACCGCGTTCATGTCCGGCATCCCCGACGAGCTGACCCAGGCGGCGCGGATGGACGGCGCGAGCGCGTGGCGCACGTTCACCTCGGTGATCATGCCGATCAGCCGCAACTCCGTCGTGACCGTCTCGCTCTTCGCGTTCCTCTGGGCCTGGTCGGACTTCGTCTTCGCGTCGACCCTCGACAGCGGCGGGAAGCTCCAGCCGATCACGCTCGGCATCTACAAGTACATCGGCAACAACAACCAGGAGTGGAACTCGATCATGGCGACCGCCGTGGTCGCGTCCATCCCGGCCGCCGTCCTCCTCGTCGTCGCCCAGCGGTACGTCTCGGCGGGTGTCACCGCCGGTGCCGTCAAGGACTGACCCTCTTCCTCCCCTAGGAGACCCCGTGACCCTGACCACCACCGTCGCCCTCGGCGGACCCGTCGCCCCGACCGCCGGCGTGCTCCGGCCGCTCCGCCAGGACGAGATCCGCCTCACCGGCGGCTTCTGGCAGCACTACCAGCGGCTCGGCGCGGACGCCGTGATCGGCCACTGCCTGAGCTGGATCGAGCGGGTCGGCTGGGCCGGCAACTTCGACCGCGCGGCGGCGGGGACGCTCTCCTCCGCGTCCGGCGGCGACCGGCACGCGGGCATCGAGTTCGTCGACTCCGAGGTCTACAAGCTGCTCGAGGCGATGGCCTGGGAGCTCGGCCGCTCCGACGACCCGGAGCTCGCTGCGCAGTACGAGGCGCTGGTGCTGCGGGTCGCCGGCGCCCAGGAGGAGGACGGCTACCTGCACACGAGCTTCGGCCGCCCGGGCCAGCCGGCGCGCTACTCGAATCTGGAGTGGGGGCACGAGCTGTACTGCTTCGGTCACCTGATCCAGGCGGCCGTGGCGCGGCTGCGCACCGGGCACGACGACCTGCTGCCGGCCGTCGCGCGGCGGCTGGCCGACCACGTGATCGAGGTGTTCGGGGCGGAGGGGCGCGCCGCGGTCTGCGGGCACCCCGAGATCGAGCCGGCACTCGCCGAGCTCGCCCGGGCCACCGGGGACGGGCGCTACCTGGAGCAGGCGCGGCTGTTCGTGGAGCGGCGCGGCACGGGCACGCTCGGCGCGATCCCGTTCGGGCCGGAGTACTTCCAGGACGACGTGCCGGTGCGCTCGGCGGAGGTGCTGCGCGGCCACGCGGTGCGGGCGCTGTACCTCTCGGCGGGGGCGCTCGACGTCGCCGTCGAGACCGGGGACGCGGAGCTGGAGGCGGCCGTCGGGCGGCAGTGGGCCGCGACGGTCGCGCGCCGCACCTACGTCACCGGCGGGGTGGGCTCGCACCACCAGGACGAGGCGTTCGGCGCCGACTACGAGCTGCCGCCGGACCGCGCCTACGCGGAGACCTGCGCGGCGATCGCGTCGAACATGCTGTCGTGGCGGCTGCTGCTGCGCTCGGACGACACGGCCCACGCGGACCTGATGGAGCGGACGCTGCTGAACGCGGTGCTGCCCTCGACGCGGGAGGACGGGCGCGCGTTCTTCTACACGAACACGCTGCAGCAGCGGGTCGACGGGGTCGCGCCGGACGAGACCGTCGAGACCGACCGCGCGCAGTCGAGCCTCCGCGCGCCCTGGTTCTGGGTGTCCTGCTGCCCGACCAACGTGGCGCGGACGCTCGCGAGCGTCGAGCTGAGCTTCGCGACGGCGACGGACGAGGGGGTGCAGCTGCACCAGTACGGCGCGTACCGGGTGACGACGGGCGCGGTGTCCCTGGAGGTGTCGACCGAGTACCCGGCGGACGGGGAGATCGCGGTGCGGATCCTCGCGGACGCGGAGTTCGCGCTGACGCTGCGGATCCCGCCGTTCGCCCGCGGGGCGGCGCTGCTGGACGGGCTCGCGGTGGACGCGGGGCTCTCGACGGTGACGGTGCGGCGGGCGTTCGCGGCCGGCGACGTGGTGCGGCTGTCGCTGCCGATGCCGGCGCGCTTCGTGACGCCGCACCCGCGGATCGACGCGGTGCGCGGCCAGGTGGCGGTCGAGCGCGGGCCGTTCGTGCTGGCGCTGGAGTCGCTGGAGCTGCCGGACGGGCTCGACACGGAGCACGTGGCGGTGGACACGTCGGTCGAGCCGGTCGCTGTCGGCGACGGCGCCCGGGTGGCGCTCGTGCGCCGCGACGCCCCGGCGTCCGCGTGGCCCTACTCCGTGCCGGCGGAGCTCGGCGAGCGCTTCACGGCGGAGCTGCACCCCTACTACCGCTGGGCGAACCGCGGCCCCTCCACGATGCGCATCTGGACACCCGCGCTCTGACGCGCCTGCCCGCGAGATGCCACTTGTGCACGCCTTTCTCGGCGTGTCGCGTGCACAAGTGGCATCTCGCGACCGTGGCGAGCGGCATTGCACCCGTGAGCGTAGTGTTCAGTGGGGAACTGAACGGGGGGGTCCGATGATCAAGGTCACGCGCACGCGGATGGGCATCGGCGTGCGCGAACTCGCCCGGCGGGCCGGAGTCGCGCCGAGTGCGGTGACGCAGTGGGAGCAGTCGGAGGCGAGGGGAGTCCTCCGCCCGGCGACGCTCGAGAGGGCCCTCGCCGCGATGGGGACGACGGTCTCTGCGGAGCAGCTGTCGCAGCATGCGCCGCAGCAGTCGGAGCGCCGCGAGGACCGTGTCGCGCGGGAGCTGCATCGCTCGGTGGCGGGGCGGCTCATCGAGGATCCCGACGCCGTCCTCGCGCTCGTCCCTGCGAACGTCCGACGGCTGCGGACCCGGGTCCGCGGAGGAGCGGGCGCACTGCTCGACGTCTGGGAGGACCTGGCCGCGCGGCGGGAGATCGGCCGGCTCGTGGACGTCATGCTGTCCACCTCCGCGCGGGCGATCGAGATGCGTCAGGTCTCGCCGTTCGCCGGCGTGCTGGACGAGGAGGAGCGCCTCCGGGCGATCGGTCGGGCCGTCTCGTGAATCGTGGGGAGCTGGAGCTCGCCATCGCGACCGCCGCTCAGATCGTGCAGCAGGACCGCGTCCTGGTGATCGGGTCGCAGTCGATCCTCGGCAGCTACTCCGAGGACCGCCTGCCCGCCCGGGCGACCCTGTCGCACGAGGTCGACATCGCACCGCTCCGGGACGACGAGCAGGAGTCCCTCGCGACGCTGATCGATGCCGCTGCCGGGGAGTGGTCGCCGTTCGACGAGGAGCACGGCTTCTACATCCAGGGCGTGGGAGTGCGCACCGCCTTTCTGCCGGTCGGCTGGGCGGAGCGCGTGGTGACGGTCGAGACCGCGGAGGGATCGGTCGGTCTGTGTCTCGATCCGCATGACCTCTGCGCCGCGAAGCTCGGGCGCAACGACATCAAGGATCGAGAGTTCGTCGACGCCCTCATCGGGGCGTCGTTGATCGAACCCGCCGTGCTGCTCGAGCGCTTCGAGGCGATCAGCGACGAGCGTCTCGCGGAGGCGCGGAGGGTCGTCGTCCGTGCCTTTCTGCGCGCCTACGGGGCGGGGAGTTGACCTCACGGAGGGCTGGAGTCGGCCGCGTGCAGGCCGTGGTGGTCGAGTAGCCCCGGAGGGGGATTCATGCTGGTCGGGTAGCCCCGGAGGGGCGTATCGAGACCCGGCGTCCCCGGGAGGGCGGGTCTGCAGACCTGCGTTCTGACGGTGGGGGATCTCGATACGCCCGCTGTGCGGGCTACTCGATCAGCAAGGGGGGGCGCTCCTCGGTCAGCACGGCGAGCTGCTGCGAGATGCCACTTGTGCCCGCCTTTTGCGGCGTGTCGCGTGCACAAGTGGCATCTCGCGGAGGGGGGGTCAGCGCTCGGGGTGGGAGGGGACATCGGCGGGGGTCTCCAGGGGGGTGTCCTGGACGGTGGCGCGGTCGGACTTGGAGCGGTCGCCGCGGGTCTTCAGGAGGCTGGCGATCGTGGCGACGGCGATGGTCGAGCCGATGAAGGTGAGGGAGAACCAGATCGGGATCTCGGGGACCCAGAGCAGCGGCTCGCCGCCGTTGATGAAGGGGACCTCGTTGACGTGCAGGGCGTGGAAGACGAGCTTCACGGCGATGAAGCCGAGGATGACGGCCAGGCCCTGGCTGAGGTAGACGAGGCGCTCGAGCAGGCCGCCGATCAGGAAGAACAGCTGGCGCAGGCCCATCAGCGCGAAGGCGTTCGCGGTGAAGACGATGTAGGCCTCGTTGGTCAGTCCGTAGATGGCGGGGATCGAGTCGAGAGCGAAGACCAGGTCGATGAAGCCGATGGCGACGATGGTCAGCAGCATCGGGGTGACGAAGCGGCGGCCGTCCTTCTTCACGGTCAGCCTGTCGCCGTGGTACTCGTCGGTGACGGGGAGGACGCGGCGCACCAGGCGCATGAAGGCGTTGTTCGAGGGGTCGCCGTGGTCGCCCTTGATCTGCTGATAGGCCAGCACGAAGAGCAGGGCGCCGAAGAGGTAGAAGACCCAGGAGAAGTTCTCGATCAGCGCCGCGCCGACCGCGATGAAGCCGCCGCGCATGATCAGCGCGATGACGATGCCGATCATCAGCACCTTCTGCTGATAGATCTTCGGCACCGCGAAGCCGGTCATGATGATCAGGAAGAGGAAGAGGTTGTCGAGCGACAGCGCCTTCTCGGTGAGATAGCCGGCGAAGTACTCGCCGCCGTAGCGCCAGTCGGCGACGAAGCCGATCCCGACGCCGAAGAGCAGCGCGAGGCCGATGTAGAAGGCCGACCAGCGGGCGGACTCGGCGATGGTCGGCTCGTGGGGCTTCCGCACGTGCGCGAAGAACTCGTAGACGAAGAAGGCGATCGTCACGGCGATGGTGATCAGCCAGATGACGGGAGTGATCTGCACGGAGTGCTCCAAGGGGTGGGTCGATGAGGGACCAAGGTCTCCTCCACTCCGGCCGCGACCTCTCGGAGGTGGTGGCGGAGCCGATGGCCCGGGACGCTCATTCGCGTCCGTAATGACGGGCTCACCGCAGTCGGGAGTACTCCCCTTGCTGTCTGCGATTCTACTCAGGGACCGCGAGCGCGAGGCTGGGAGAGTACCGACACGTCGCTTCTGGATCCATACCGCTCTATATTGGATCCAGCGACAGGGTGTCGCGCGGGAGGCGACGCATGGCGATCCAGACGGTCCTCGGTCCGGTCGAGAGCCTCGGCGCGGTCTCGATGCACGAGCACCTGCTGACCGACGCGAGCGCGCTGCAGCGCCCCGGCGTCGAGGCGCTCGACCCGGACGCCCCCGTCACCGCCGAGCTCGCGGCCGCCTTGCGCTGGAGCCAGCTCGCGCTCGCCGACAACCTCCGCCTCGACGACGTCGAGCTGCTCGCCGACGAGCTGCGCGCCGGAGCGACCGGCGGGCTCGCCGCCGCCGTCGACCTCAGCTCGCTCGGCTTCGGACCCGACCACGCCCGACTGCCCGAGCTGTCCGCGCAATCGGGGGTCGCGATCGTCGCCGGCTACGGCGCCTACCTCCCGCGGCTGCTGCCCGAGTGGTACCTCGCGCTCGACCTCGACGGCCGCACCGCGCTCTTCACCCGCGCGCTGACGGAGGCGATCCCCGGCACGACCTACCGCGCGGGGCTGCTCGGCCTGATGGGCACGACCGGCGCCTTCGCGACTCCGGAGGGTGAGCAGGAGCGGATCAGCCTCACGGCCGCCGCGCGCGCCGCCGCCGCCACGGGCTCCGCGATCACCGTCCGGCTCGCCGCCGACGCCCGCAACGGGCTCGAGGTGCTCGCGCACGTCGTCGCCGAGGGAGCGGATCCCGGCCGCGTCGTGTTCAGCACCGTCGACGAGTTCCTCGACCTGCCCTACCTCCGTGACCTCGGCGCGGCCGGCGCCGTACTGGAGCTCTGCTTCGGCAACGAGGGCGCGCACGTCGGCCGGATCCGCAACGCGAGCGACCCGCAGCGCCTGGACGCGCTGCTGGAGCTGCTCGGCACCGACCCCGGCATCCGCTGGGTGCTCGGGCACAGCACCTGGACGAAGGGGCAGCTGCGCCGTTTCGGCGGGCACGGCTTCGACCACCTCTCCGCGCGGGTCCTGCCCGGGCTGCGCGCGCTCGGCGTGGCCGACGACGTGCTGCACCGGATGAGCGTCGACGAGCCGGCCCGCCTGCTCGACCGGCCCTGAACGACCGGCCCTGACCGACCGGCCCTGAACGACTCCCGCTGTCCACGACGAACGGCCCCACCGATGAGAGAGACGCAGACCCCATGAGAGACACGCTCGCCCCCCTCGCGCCGATCGAGCCCTTCCTCGTCGACGGCGCCTGGCTCGCGCCCGACGGCGCCGAGCTGCTCGACATCGTCGACCCCGCGACGGAGGAGCTGCTCACCCGCGTCCCGCAGGCCGGCCCCGCCGAGATCGAGGCGGCCGTCACCGCCGCCCGCCGCGCGCACGACGACGCCCGCTGGAGCGGGATGAGCCCGCACGACCGCAGCCGCATCCTGAACCGCATCGCCGACCTGATCGAGGAGCGCCTCGAGGAGCTCGCGGTGCTCGAGACCCGCGACAACGGCAAGCCGATCGAGCGCTCGCGCGCCGACACGGCGACCTCGGCCCGCGTCTTCCGCTACTACGCCGGCGCGCCCTCGCGGCTGACCGGCACCGTCGTGCCCGTCGATGCGCAGCACCACGTCTACACGACGCTCGAGCCGGTCGGCGTCGCGGCGCTGATCCTGCCGTGGAACTTCCCGATCATGACGGCGAGCTTCAAGCTGGCGCCGGCGCTCGCCGCGGGCTGCACCGTGGTCGTGAAGCCGGCGGAGCAGACTCCGCTGACGATGCTGCGCCTCGCGGCGATCTGCGAGGAGGCCGGGGTCCCCGCCGGAGTCGTCAACGTGCTCACCGGCGACGGGCGGGTCGGCGCGGCGCTCACCGAGAACCCGCTGGTCAGCAAGGTCTCCTTCACCGGCAGCACCGAGGTGGGCCGGAAGGTGATGCGGGCCGCGAGCGAGGACTTCACCCGGCTGACCCTGGAGCTCGGCGGCAAGAGCCCGAACATCGTGTTCGAGGACGCGGACCTGGACGCCGTGGTGCTGACCGCGATGCGGGCGTCATTCGGCCACTCCGGCCAGATGTGCACGGCGGGCAGCCGGCTGCTGGTGCAGCGCTCGATCCTGGAGGAGATGACGGAGCGGCTGACCGCGGCGGTGCGGAAGGTCGCGCTCGGCGACGGGCTGGCCGGCGGCGTGACCGTCGGGCCGCTGGTGTCCGAGGAGCAGCGGCAGCAGGTGCTCGGCTACATCGCGCAGGGCGAGGCGGAGGGCGCGGTCGTCGCTGTCGGCGGCGGAGTGCCGGACCGGCCGGGCTACTACGTCGAGCCGACGCTCTTCACGGGCGTCAGCAACACGATGACGATCGCGCGGGAGGAGATCTTCGGGCCGGTCGTCGGGATCATCCCGTTCGAGGACGAGGACGAGGCGGTCTCGCTGGCGAACGACCAGACCTACGGGCTCGCCGCCGGAGTGTGGACTCGCGATCTGTCGCGGGCGCACCGTCTCGGGCGGCGGCTGCGCGCGGGCACGGTGTGGGTCAACACGTACAACCTGTTCGACCCGGCGCTGTCGTTCGGCGGGGTGGGGGAGTCGGGGATGGGGCGCGACCTGGGCGAGGAGGCGCTGCGCTCGTTCTGCGAGCTGAAGAGCGTGGTCGTCGCGCTCTGAGTCTCGGGGGTGTCCTGCGTTCGATCTGCAGGAGATCCGCGCGGGGATGCTGTTTCCGCCGCGTCGGCCGCGGGGTGGCGGGCCGGATCGCCTGCAGATCGGACAGCACCCTCCCGCCGTGCGGGGGGGCGTCAGATCCAGCCGTTCTCGCGGGCCTCGATCACGGCGCGCTGGCGGGTGTCGACGTCGAGCTTGCGCAGGATCGACGAGACGTGGTTGCGCACGGTGCCGGCGGACAGGTGCAGCGCCTTGCCGATCTCGCCGGTGGTCTCGCCGCGCGAGCCGGCGCTGAGCACCTCGAGCTCGCGGTCGGTGAGCGGGCTGCGCGAGCTCGCCAGGGCGTCGGCGGCGATCTCGGGATCGACGTAGCGGCGGCCGGCGGCGACCTGGCGGATCACCTCCGCCACGTCCTCCACCCGCCGTGACTTCGGCAGGAAGCCGCTGACCCCGACGGCCAGCGCGCGGCGCAGCACCCCGGGCCGGGCGTGCCGGGTGACCACGATGACGCGGGTCGCCGAGACGCGGCGCAGTCGCTCCGCCGCCTCGATGCCGTCCATGCCGGGCATCTCGACGTCGAAGAGGCAGACGTCCGGCTCGAGGCGCACGGCCTCGGCGACCGCCTCCGCTCCGTCGCGGCACTCGCCGACGATCTCGAGGTCGGACTCCAGGCGCAGCAGGGCGGCGAGGGCGGTCCGGATCATGTCCTCGTCGTCGGCGAGGAGCACCCGGATCACGCGGCACCACCCGGCAGGCGAGCGTCCAGCTCGAAGGAGCGGCGCGCCGCCCGCGTGTGCAGGGTGCCGCCGGCGCGCTCGATCCGCTCGGTCATGCCGAGGACGCCGGAGCCGGTGCCGGCCTCGGCCCCGTCCGGCACGTCGTTCACGGCCTGGAACCGCCACGACTCCGCCTCGCGCGCCAGCCGCAGCCGCGCGGACTCGCCGCCTCCGTGCTTGAGGATGTTGGTCGTGCTCTCGCGGACGACCGGCCCGAGCACGTCGGCGGGCGCCCGATCCGCGTCGGGATCGACGGCCAGCTCGACCCGCAGCCCCGCCGAGCGGAGCAGGTCGGCGGCGTTCGCGAGCTCGTCGGCGAGCGAGACGCTGCGGAAGCGGGTCGCCAGCTCGCGGGTGCCGGTGCGCGCGCCGTCGACCGAGCGCTGCGCCGCGCGGAGCTGCTCCAGCGCGCCGTCCGGATCGTCGCGGAGCAGCCGCTCGGCCAGCTCGAGCTGCAGGGCGATCACCTGCAGATGGTGCCCCTGCAGGTCGTGCACGTCACCGGCGAGGATCAGCCGCTCCTGCGCGGCCGCGAGCCGCCCCTCCGCCGCCCGCGCCCGGTCGAGCTCGCGGACGATGTCCCACCACCAGAGCATGCTCACGATCGCGAGGGGCAGCGCGGCCGCGAACGCGAAGAGGACCGAGGCGGCGCCGGGCGCGAGCGAGAGCGGGCCGCCGCCGGTCGCGCGGTCGTGCTCGAGCCAGGCGCAGATCGCGAGCAGCACGGTGAGGAACGCGGTGACCCGCCAGCGGATCCCGCGCCCCCACGGCAGCACGACGACGAGGACGAAGGCGAGCGAGAGCGGCAGGGTGAGGCTCCCCGCCGCGACGCCGGCCGCCGCGGCGCCCCCGAGACCCAGTGCGGCGACACCGGCGGCGCGCACGTCGAGGCGGAGGGCGGCGTCCCGGTCGGCCCGGCGGTAGCGGAGCGCGGCGGCGGCGAAGACCGCCGTCCAGACCGCGGCGCCGAGGAGGTAGACGGCCGGGCGCCACGGCTCCGACCCGCCGACCAGCAGCGGCACGGCCCAGACGAACAGGACCGCGAGGACGAACGAGCCGGCCGAGACGAGGGTGTACCACCAGGTGACCGAGACTCCTCGGCCGGAGGAGGGCGGCGCGGTCGTGTCGGCGGGAGGGAGCAGAGCGGTCGGCATGCGGCCCAGGCTACGACCATGACAGTTGTCACCCCTCGCGCGGCCGTTCCTCCCGGGCGACGGTGACGGGAGGGCACTGCCGGGCACCCCCTGCGGCGGGCTGGGATGGACTCGTCCCGATCGACGGGGCAGCGGTCCAGCCGCTCAGCCAGAAGGAGACACCGCCATGTCGACCATCGTCAGCGACGCGATCCTCGGATTCCAGGGCCTCATCCAGGACGTCCCCGACCTCGTCCAGCCGCTCGTGGTGGCGCTCGCCGGAGCCGTGCCGTTCATCGAGGGCGAGGGCGCCGCGACGATCGGCATCATCGGCGGGATCCACCCGGTCGTCGCCGCCGTCTCGGCCGCGGCGGGCAACTTCCTCTGCGTCGCGCTGCTCGTGCTGCTCGGCGCGGGCGTCCGCTCGGCGATCACCGGCCGGAAGCCGCGGAAGCGCGCGACGGCCCGCCGCGAGAAGTTCCAGCGCGCGTTCACCCGCTACGGCGTCCCCGGCGTGAGCCTGCTCGGCCCGCTGCTGCTGCCGACCCACTTCACCGCGGTGATGCTCGCCGGCGCCGGCGTCGCGAAGGGCCGCGTGCTGCTCTGGCAGGGCATCGCGATCGCATTGTGGACGACGGTGCTCACGGTGATCGTCTCGCTCGCGATCGGCGGCGCGGGGCTGGCGTGAGGGGCGGGGCGGCGAGGGAGAGGACGCGGCGGCGTCCCGTCATGCTGGTCGAGTAGCCGCGCAGGGGCGTATCGAGACCCGCCGTCGTCAGGAGGGCGGGTCTGCAGACTCCTGTTCTGACGCACGTGGATCTCGATACGCCCGCTGCGCGGGCTACTCGATCAGCAGGGCCCGGAGGTCACGGCGCCCTTCCGCCGGCCGCCCGCCGCATGCTGGTCGAGTAGCCCCGCAGGGGCGTATCGAGACCCGGCCTCGTCAGCACGGCTGGACTGCAGACTCCTGTTCTGACGCACGCGGATCTCGATACGCCCGCTGCGCGGGCTACTCGATCAGCAAGGGACTTCCCCGCCCTGACGAGGCGATCGGTCCTCAGAGCCCCCGGCCAGGACGACTCGGGGGGCGGGCCGACGCGGCCAGGCGGCGGACGGTGTCGCGGGGGGCGAGGGCGACGCGGGGGGAGTCCGCGAGGAGGAGGGTCGCGCGGGACGGGGCGTACTCGGGCCAGTCGGGGCCGGGGGCGCCGGTGGCGGCGAAGGCGGACCAGTGGCGGGTGAGGGCGTCGCGGAGGGACGCGGGGGCGGCGGTGCCGACCTCGGCGGGGGCGAGGGGGGAGTCGAGGGTCCGGAACAGGAACGGCAGCTCGAGGGAGTGGCCGGCGCGGCGGGGGCCGGCGGAGGCGGGCTGCTCCCAGGTGAAGAGGTAGGAGCGGGTGGACACGGTGGCGTCGGCGCGGGCGTCGAGGAAGCGCTGGCTCGGCTGGCGGTAGATCGTCTCGGCCAGGCAGGCCTCGAGCAGCTCGGCGCCGGACACCTCGCGGCCGAGGTCGGCGCGCAGGGCGGCGGCGAACGCGTCGGCGCGGCTGCCGCGCGACGCGGGCCAGTGCGGCAGGAGCAGCGCCAGCTCGCTCTTGAGGAGCTCCGGCGACGGCTCCGGGCCGCCGGGATCGACGAAGCCGGAGCCCTCGTTCACATTCGTGCCGACGATCAGATCCACCGTCGAGGACGCTCCGGCGGCGACCGCGTCGACCGGCGTCGCGGGCAGCACCCGGCCGTCGAGGCTCGGCCGGAAGGCGGGCGTCGGGTTCGGGTGGCCGGCCGAGCGCTGCTCGATCAGCCGCTGCTGGGCGGCGACCACCTCCTCCCACGGCAGGGTCAGCAGCCGCGACGGGTCGTCCTCCAGCCCCAGGAGCGCGAGCAGCTCGGCGGTGACGCCCTCGCCGAAGGCCCGCGAGCCGATCCGCTCCGGGTTGCCGCTCTGCAGGACCGCCCGCCGGAAGAGCCCGGCGGCGGCGGGCGCGGCGAGCAGCGCCGACACGAGCACCGCCCCCGCGGACTGCCCGGCGAGCGTCACCCGCGACGGGTCCCCGCCGAACGCCGCGATGCCCGAGTGCACCCAGCGCAGCGCGCCGATCACGTCGAGCAGGGCGAGGTTCGCGGAGTCGGCGTACTCCGCTCCGAGCAGGTGCTCGAGGGTCAGGAAGCCGAGGGCGCCGAGGCGGTGGTTGACCGAGACGACGATCATCCGGCCGGCGGCGGCGAGACGCGCGCCGTCCGAGAGCGGCTCCGCGTTGGACCCGACGATGTGCAGGCCGCCGTGCACCCAGACGAAGACGGGCAGGTCGCGGGCGGCGGGGTCGGGGGTCCAGATGTTCACGTGCAGCGAGTCCCGCTCGGAGACGGGCGCGTCCGCGAACGGCTGCGGCGCGACAGGCCCGCGCGAGGTCGCCGCACGCCCGCCCGCCCACGGCTCCACCGCGACCCCGGGCCGGAACCGCTCGGCGACCCGCAGGTACGGCACGCCGAGGAAGGCGTGCACCCCGCCGTCCGGCGTCTCGACGACCCGGCCGCGCACGACTCCGCCCGGAGTGACGACCTCGGTCATGCCGGCTGGTGCAGCACGGGCCCGTGGCCGGGCGAGAGCGTGCTCTGCAGGACGAGGGAGGAGGCGCCGATCGCGGCGGCGTCGCGCGGGTTCGCCGACAGCTCGACGGTGATCGGGTGCGCGCGCCGGGCGAAGCGGCGCGCCTCCAGCCGGGAGCGCAGCGCCCGCGTGTAGATCGAGCCGGCGATCGCGACTCCGGGGCCGGTGAGGACGAGCGCGTCGAGGTCGAAGAGGTTGGCGAGGGTGACGGCGCCGTCGGCGAGATGCCCGGCCGATCGCTGCAGCAGCGCCTCCGCGGCGGGGTGGCCGTTGATCGCGGCGAGGCTCAGCACGTCGAAGTCCCGGGCGTTCTGCTCGACCTCGAAGGTGAGGTCGAGGTCGGCGAACGAGCTCCGGTCCGCGCTCGCGTCCTCGACGACGACGGAGGGCGCCGCGTAGCGCTCGAGGCAGCCGGTGTTGCCGCAGAAGCAGTCGCGGCCGCCGGGCGCGATGGTGATGTGGCCGATCTCGGCGGCGTTCGAGCTGGCGCCGCGGAAGAGCGCGCCGTCGAGGACGATGCCGGCGCCGATCCCGGTGCCGATGTAGACGCTGCCGAAGGTCTCGTGCCGCGAGACGCCGCGGCTCCAGAACTCGCCGATGGCGGCCGCCGCCGCGTCGTTGTCGAGCAGGATCGGCGTGCCGAAGCCGGCGCCGAGCTCCTCGCGCAGCGGGAAGTCGCGCCAGCCCTGCAGGGTCGGCGGCCCGAGGATGCGGCCCGCGGCCTGGTCGATCGGGCCGGGAGCGACGACCGCGACGCCGGCGATGCTGCGCCGGTCGAGGCCGGTGCCGCGGACGAACGCCGCGTAGCCGTCGACGATCCGCCGGGTGACCTCGTCCGGCGCCGAGAGGGCCGCCCCGCGGATCTGCTGGCGGGCGAGCACGCCGCCGCCGGCGTCCGTCGCGACGAAGGTGATCGACTCGAAGCCGAGCTGCACGCCGACGCCGATCCGCGCGCGGGTGTTGATCTCGAGCATCTGCCGCGGCTTGCCGCCGCTGGCCGTCGATCCGGTCTCTCGGACGATGCCGTCGGTCAGGAGCTTCCGCACGATCAGCGAGATCGACGGCTGGGTCAGCCCGGTCGCCGAGGTGAGCTCGACGCGGCTGATCGGCCCGGAGGAGCGGATGAGATCGACGACGAGGGCGCGGCTGCCCGGAGCCGCGGGGGTCGCCTCACGACGCGCCATGCCTGCTCCTCACCGCTCGACCGCCAGCGTACGGGACCGGGCGCCGCGGCCCGCGCCCGCGCCTACGCTGGTACCGCCCGTCCGAGAGAGAGCCGCCATGACCGATCCGAGACCGCCGCGGCCCCTCGGGCTCGCCCTCGTCCGCGCCACCGAGATCATGGGCGCCGAGCCGTACTTCCACGAGTTCATCGCGGGGGTGGAGCACGCGGTCCGGCCGGCGGGCCACTCGGTGCTGCTCAACGTGCTGCCCGACCGCGACGCGGAGATCGAGACCTACCGGCGCTGGGCCCGCGACGGCGAGGTCGACGGCGTGGTGCTCGTCGACCTGGAGGTGGACGACCCGCGGCCGGCGCTGGTGCGCGAGCTGGGGCTGCCCGCGGTGATCGTCGGGCCGCCCTCCGCGGCGCTCGATCTGCGCGCGGTCTGGACCAACGACGACGACGCGATGCGCGACGCCGTGCAGTTCCTCGCCGACCTCGGCCACGAGCGGATCGCGCACGTCGGTGGGCCGGAGGAGCTGCTGCACACCCGGATCCGGCGCGAGTGCTTCCTGCGGGAGTGCGCCGACCGCGGCATCGAGGCGGTCGAGCGCTCGGGCGACTACTCGCGCGAGTCCGGCGGCCGGGCGCTGCGCTCGCTGGCGGAGGAGCCGGAGCCGGCGACCGCGGTGATCCTGGACAGCGACCTGATGGCGATCGGGGCGCTCGACGCGGCCCGGCAGCTCGGCCTCGACGTGCCGGGCGCGATGTCGCTGCTGGCCTGGGACGACTCCGCGCAGTGCCAGCTGAGCGAGCCGCCGCTCTCGGCGGTCTCGCACGACGTGCAGGTGATCGGCATGATCACGGGGCAGGAGCTGCTGAGCGAGATCGCGGAGTCGGCGAGCGGATCCGTGGCCAGCCCGCCGGTCGTCGTGGTGGCGCGCGGCACGACGAGCGCACCGGCGCAGCACGGCGGCCACGGGGCCTGAGCCGCCGGGACCGTCGCGTCGTCGTTCCTTCGCCATGCTCGATCTTTACATAAATTAATTATGTTTGTACTTGACGCGGGGTGGGGGCATCGGCGACTCTGAGCAGGTCGCCGCGCTGATCGACTCCCGATCGGCTGCGGCGCACGACACGTCACCGGTCGAAGGAGCCTGGCAACCCCATGAAACGTGCCCACCCCACCCCGTCCGCGTTCTCGCGGAGGCCGCGCCGCTCTCTCGCCGGCGTCGCCTTCCTGGCCCTCACGGCCGGCTCGCTCGTCGTCCTCTCGCCCGCCGCGGCGCCGTCGGCAGAGGCACAGTCGGCAGAAGCGCAGTCGGCCGCCGCCCCCGCCGATTGGACGAGCGAGAACACCGCCTTCGTGCAGCGCGACGGCAGCGCCCTGACCCTCGACGGCGAGCGGTTCCGCGCGAGCGGCACGAACATCTACTGGCTCGGCCTCGACGAGAACGTCGGCGGCGTCGACTACCCGACCTACTTCCGCATCAAGGACGCCCTCGACACCGCCGCGCAGCTGGGCGTCACCGTCGTCCGCTCGCACATGATGACCTCGACCGGGCAGAACGACGAGGACCCGCTGGCCCTGATGCCGCGCCTCGGCGAGTACAACGAGGAGGCCTTCCGCACGATCGACTTCGCCGTCGCCTACGCGGGCACCCTCGGCATCCGCCTGGTGCTGCCCCTCACCGACGAGTGGGCGTACTACCACGGCGGTCACCGCGACTTCACGACCCCGCTCGGGCTGGAGTCGGCCGAGTTCTACACCGACCCGGCCGCGATCGCCGCCTACCAGGACTACGTCGACGTGATCCTCGGCCACACCAACACGATCACCGGGACGCGCCTCGTCGACGACCCGACGATCATGGCCTGGGAGCTGGGCAACGAGCTCGAGGGGATGACCCTCGACTGGATCGACGCGCAGGTCGCCCACATCAAGGAGCGGGCGCCCGAGCAGCTCGTCGCGGCCGGCCGCCGCTTCGACATCGATCCGGACACCCTCGCTGCGCCCGACCTCGACATCGTCGACGTGCACTACTACCCGCCGACCGCCGAGCGGGTCTCGGCCGACGCCGCGACGGTCGCCGGCGCGGACAAGGTCTACATCGCCGGCGAGTACGCCTCGACGGCCGCAAGCGAGGACCTCCTCGGCGCGGCCGCGGCCGACCCGAACGTCTCGGGGATGTTCTTCTGGTCGCTCTTCGGGAACAACGACCGCGGCGGCTTCGTGCCGCACGACGACGGCTTCACCCTGCACTACCCGGGCGAGACGCCGCGGGAGCGGGAGAGCGTCGACGCGATCGAGCAGTACGGCACCGCCACGGGCAGCACGCCCGGCGAGCTGGAGCTCGGCGCGCCGCTGATCACCGCGCTGGACAAGGACTACGGGATCAACGAGATCTCCTGGCGCGGCACCGCGGGCGCCACCGGCTACCTCGTGCAGCGCTCGACCGGCGGCGAGTGGAGCGACGTCACGGACGGAGCCGTCTCGGCCTCGGCCTCGCCGGTCACCGACTTCGACTCCCCGGCCGGCGCGCGCTACCGCGTCGTCCCGGTGGGCGACGGCGACCGGCGCGGTCCCGCGTCCGCCGTCGTGGCCGCCCCCGCGGCCGGCGCCGTGCTGGTCGATCCGCTGCAGAGCTGGCTGCTGACCGCCGGCCACGAGAACGCCGAGCTCGCGCCCACTCCCGCCGGCGCTGTCGCCACCGCGACCGGCGAGGCGAGCATCAGCTGGCAGCGCGACGGGATCAGCGCGGCGGAGTTCGTCGTCTCGGACCCGTCCGGCGTCACCGTCTCGACGAGCACCGACGGCGCGACCTGGACCGAGGCGGCCACCACGACGACCGAGCGCGACGGCGCGAGCGTCGTCAGCGCGACCGGCCTCTCGGGCGATCAGGTGCGCATCGGCTGGAGCGACGGCACGGTGCAGCGGGCGACGATCACCAGTGCCGCGGCGCGGGTGGCGCTCTTCGATCCGCTCGACGACTTCTCCCGGACGGCAAGCTACGAGGGCAGTCTCTCCTTCGACACCGGCAACCCGGCGCTCTTCGGCGGCGACGCCTCGCGGGTCAAGCGCGACAGCGCCGACCCCGCGAGCCTCAGCTACGCCTTCGACGACATCAGCGGCGCTGACATCACCGCCTGGTACTGGCCCGACCAGCCGGTCGTCCCGCTCACGGTCGAGGGATCGGCGGACGGCACGACCTGGACGCCGCTCGCCGTCGAGACGCGCGGTGGCACCGGGAACTGGCGCGAGTACAGCTACGCCGTCCGCGACCTGACCGGCGTGAACCGGCTCCGCATCTCCTGGCCGCAGGGGGCGGGCGAGGTCTGGACGCCGCAGATCGGCGCGGTGAGCCTGTACTCGCCGAACGCCGCGCCGTTCGGCCTGCCCGCGGCGCCCGCGCTCGGGGCGCCCGCCGACGGGACCGAGGACGTGACGGCGACCCCGACGTTCTCGTGGGAGCCGGCCGCGGACGCCGCGTACTACCGTTTCGTCCTCTCCCCCTCGAGCGACCTCTCCGAGGCGCTGGTCTCGACCACCGGGCTCTCGGCCACGAGCTACCGCCCGCCGGTCGAGCTCGACCCGGAGACGCCGTACTACTGGCAGGTCTCGGCCGTGAACGGGCTCGGCGCCACGGCGTCGGCGACGCGCACGTTCAGCACGGCGGCGCTGCCGACCGAGCCGGTCGTGGTCGAGGACTTCGACGGCTACGCCGACGATGCGGCGCTGCAGGCCGCCTACGTCCGCAACAGCGGCGGCGGCACGATCACGCCGACGCTGGTGCCGAGCGCCAACGGCACGAGCGCGGGCCGGTTCGACTACGACACCGGCACGGCCGGTTACGCCGGCACGGTGCGGACGTTCGACGCCGCGCAGGACTGGTGGGGCTACTCCGGTCTGTCGCTGACGGTCGACGCCGACCGGGCCGTGCCGCTCGCGGTGCAGTTCGTCGCGAACGGCGCGTACTGGGAGGCGACGGTCACCCCGGACGCCGACGGCGTGCAGCGGATCGAGATCCCGTTCGAGGACTTCGCGCCGCCCTCCTGGGCGCCGCAGGCCGACCTCGACCTCACCTCGGTCACGCAGTACGCGCTGTACGTGAACGGCTCGGGCGCGGGCTCGCTGGTGCTCGACGACGTCGAGACCGTCGTGGCGGAGGCGACCACGCCGACGCCGACGCCCACTCCGACCGCTCCGCCCACCGCGACGCCGACGCCGACCGCGACGCCGACGGCCACCCCCACCGCCACGCCCACCACCCCGCCCACCGCGACCCCGTCGCCCACTCCGACCCCCGCGCCCTCCGTGCCCTCGTGGCTGGAGTCGCTGGTCAAGAAGTACCTGCCGAGCCTCTGGCAGTGGTGGCTCGGCCGCCACTAGCCGCGAGCCGCAGCCGGCACCACCCCCGCACCACCCCTCCGATCCCACCACCACCTCCCGTCGCCGAAGGCGGCGACGGCCCACCGAGGAGAACTCCTGTGCACCGACCCACCACCCGCCGCCCGGCGCCCGCCCGCCGCAGCACGCTGATCGGCCTCGCCGCCGTCGCCGCGTCGGCCTCGCTCGTCCTGTCCGGCTGCTCCGCCGGCGCGAGCAACGACTCCGGCGAGCCCGCCGGCGAGATCACCGTGCTGACCAACCGCACCGACCTCGTCGACACCACGTTCGCCGACTACGCCTCGACCTTCGAGGAGCAGTACCCCGGCACCACCGTGAAGTTCGAGGCGCTCACCGACTACGAGGGCGACACCAAGATCCGCCTGAACTCGAAGGACTACGGCGACGTGCTGCTCATCCCGAGCTCCAACGTCACCAAGGACGACTACGCGAACTACTTCGAGCCGCTCGGCTCGACGGACGAGCTCTCCGAGAAGTACCGCTTCACCAACGAGGGCTCGTTCGACGGCACCGCCTACGGCATCTCGACCTTCGGCTCCGCGATGGGCTACGTCTTCAACCGCGACGTCTGGAGCGCGGCCGGTGTCACCGACCCGCCGCAGACGGAGGAGGAGTACCTGGCCGACCTCGAGGCGATCAAGGCGACCGGCGTCACTCCCTATTACACGAACTACAAGGACGGCTGGCCGCTCGCGACCATCGAGGGCAACCTCGGCACCGTGCAGGGCGAGGACGTCCGCACCGAGATGATCGCCGACGACGCACCCTGGACCGAGGGCAACGACCAGTACAACATCGACGGTCTGCTCTACGACACGGTCGCCGCCGGCCTCAGCGAGGACGACCCGACCACCACGAACTGGGAGGAGTCGAAGGACCTCCTCGCCCAGGGCGAGATCGGCTCGATGGTCCTCGGCTCCTGGGCCGTCTCGCAGATGCAGGACGCCGCGGAGAAGGCCGGGAAGCCGCGCGACACCATCGGCTTCTGGCCGATGCCGTGGGCGCAGGACGGCGCGTTCACCTCGGTGACCGCCTCGGACAAGTTCCTCGCGATCAACAAGAACTCCGACAACAAGGCGACCGCTCGGGCCTGGATCGACTGGTTCACCGAGGACTCCGGCTTCGCCGCGAGCCAGGGCGCGATCAGCCCGGTGATCTCGGACCCGGCGCCCGACACCCTCGCCGACTTCGACGCGCTCGGCGTGACCTACCTGGAGCTCGCTCCGGACCCGGTCGGCAAGGAGGCCGTCATCAACGACATCGCCAACGAGGCCGAGATCGACCTCTTCGGCAACTCCTACCGCCAGAAGCTGATCGACGCCGCCCGCGGGGCCGGCGACGGCGACAAGCAGTCGCTCTTCGACGACCTCAACTCGCGCTGGGCCGCGGCCCGCGCGGACGTCGCGGAGTAGCAGCCGTTCCCTGGGGGCGACCCGCCACTCGCGGGTCGCCCCCTCCCCACCCCCCTCACGACCGCATTCCCCGGGATGCCGAAAGGATCGACATGGCGATCACCGACGCTCCGCCCCTCGAGGTCGGAGCGAGCAAGCGGGCCGGCGGGAGCCGTCGCGGCGCCAGGCCCTCCGGCCGCCGCCAGCGGCTGACCGGCCGCCGCAGCACGCCCTGGCTGTTCCTCGCGGTGCCGCTGGCGTTCCTCGTCGTCCTGACCTACATCCCGGTCGCGAACATGTTCTGGTACAGCGTCACCGACTGGGACGGCCTCGACCCGGACAAGACGTTCGTCGGCCTGGAGAACTACGTCGAGATCTTCACCCGGCCCGAGATCTTCCAGGTCTTCTTCGTCAGCCTCTTCTACCTGGCCGGCGCGGTCGCGCAGCTCGGGCTCGCGCTGTTCTTCGCGACGCTGCTGAGCTTCCAGACCCGGTTCCGCAACTTCTTCAAGGGCGTCATCTTCTTCCCCTACCTGATCAACGGCGTCGCGATCGGGCTGATGTTCCTCTACTTCTTCCGGCCCGACGGCACCCTCGACGCGGTGCTCGGCGCCTTCGGCGTGCAGGACACCCCGCAGTGGCTCGGCGACCCGTCGGTCGTCAACGTCTCGCTCGCGGCGACCTCGGTCTGGCGCTACATGGGGCTCAACTTCGTGCTGTTCCTCGGCGCGATCCAGTCGGTGCCGGAGGAGCAGTACGAGGCCGCGGACATCGACGGCGCGACGTCCTTCGACAAGTTCCGCTACATCATCGTGCCGAGCATCCGGCGGATCCTCGGGCTGTCCTTCATCCTCGCCATCGCGGGCGCGCTGTCGGCGTTCGAGATGCCGTACATCATGACCGGCGGCGCCAACGGGTCCGAGACCTTCGTGATCCAGACCGTGGACACCGCGTTCCGCTACTCGAAGGTCGGCCTCGCCTCGGCGATGGCCGTCGTCCTGCTCGCGATCGTGCTGATCATCACCGCGGTGCAGCGCCGCGTGTTCCC
The DNA here is from genome assembly GCF_009834185.1 of Rathayibacter sp. VKM Ac-2760. Taxonomy (GTDB): domain Bacteria; phylum Actinomycetota; class Actinomycetes; order Actinomycetales; family Microbacteriaceae; genus Rathayibacter. The sequence continues at coordinate 4,228,581 of NZ_CP047173.1, read as the reverse complement.
CGACGAGAAGGCGGGCCAGGAATGACCACCACGCAGCCCCGCGCCCAGGCCGTCACCGGCCTGCCCGTGACCACCAGCCCGAGCACCTCCCGGCGCCCGCGGCGCGGCTCGACGCTCGGCGCGATCGGCAAGTACACCTCGCTGATCGTCGCCTGCCTGTTCGCGCTGGTGCCGATCGTGACGATCTTCATGCTCGCGTTCAAGACGTCGACGGAGTACCGCAGCACCGGTCCGCTCGTGCCGCCGAGCAACTGGTTCAACTTCGAGAACTTCGCGATCGCCTTCACGCAGGGCGGGATGGTCACCGGGTTCCTCAACACCGGCATCATCCTGCTGGTGTCGGTGGCGGGCACGATCCTGATCGGGACGATGGCGGCCTACGCGATCGACCGCTTCCGCTTCCGCGGCCGCCGGCTCGTGACGGGGCTGTTCCTGCTCGCGACCCTCGTGCCGTCGGTGACGACGCAGGTCGCGACCTTCCAGGTGATCAACGCCCTCGACCTCTTCAACACCCGCTGGTCGGCGATCCTGCTCTTCACCGGCACCGACATCGTCGCGATCTACATCTTCCTGCAGTTCATGCAGTCGATCCCGGTCTCGCTCGACGAGGCGGCGATGCTCGACGGCGCCAGCCGCTTCACCGTCTACTGGCGGATCGTGCTGCCGCTGCTGAAGCCGGCGATCGCCACGGTCGTGATCATCAAGGGGATCGCGGTCTACAACGAGTTCTACATCCCCTTCCTCTACATGCCCTCGCAGGATCTCGGGGTCATCTCGACCTCGCTCTTCCGCTTCATGGGCCCGTTCGGAGCACAGTGGGAGGTCATCGCCGCCGGCACGATCCTCGTCATCGTCCCGACGCTCATCGCCTTCCTCTTCCTCCAGCGCTTCATCTACAACGGACTGACCTCAGGAGCCACCAAGTGACCCACACCAGCACCGAGCGCCTCTCGGCCACCCTCCGCCCCCTGCACGACGGCTGGAGCGTGCGCGCGCTCCGCGGCCCGATTCCCGCGGAGCTCGCGGGCGCGACGGTCCCGGCGACCGTCCCCGGACTCGTGCACACCGACCTCCTCGCGGCGGGCTTGATCCCGGACCCGTATCTCGACCAGAACGAGAAGAAGGTCACCTGGATCGGCGAGACCGACTGGGAGTACGCGTCCGTCTTCGCCTGGTCGCCCGACGGGCACGACCGGCACGAGCTGGTCTTCGAGGGCCTGGACACGGTCGCGACGATCGAGCTGAACGGCCACGTCGTCGCGAGCACGCGCAACCAGCACCGCACGTACCGCTTCGCCGTCGACGGTCTGCTGGTGGAGGGCGACAACGCGCTCGTCGTGCGCTTCGCCTCGCCGATCGCCGAGGCCGACCGCGCCAGCCTCGAGATCGGCTACCGCCCGCACACCTACTCGCACCCGTTCAACGCGCTGCGGAAGGCCGCCTGCAACTTCGGCTGGGACTGGGGGCTCGACGCCGCCTCGGTCGGGATGTGGAAGCCGGTCTCGCTGCACGCCTGGAGCGAGGCGCGCCTCGCCGCCGTCCGACCCGTCGTGACGGTGGACGGCACGACCGGTCGCGTCGCTGTGCACGTCGACCTCGAGCGGACGACGGAGGACGAGGTGGAGCTGACGGCGAGCGTCGACGGCGTGACCGCCTCCGTCACCGTGCCGGCCGGCGAGAGCTCGGCGACGCTCGAGCTCGCCGTGGCGGACCCGGCCCTGTGGTGGCCGCGCGGCTTCGGCGAGCAGCCGCTCTCGCTGCTGGACGTCGAGGCGCGCGTCGGCGACGCGGTCGTCGACGGCCGGACGCTGCGGATCGGCTTCCGCACTGTCGACGTGCAGCTGGACCGCGACGAGGAGGGCACCTCGTTCCGCTTCGTCGTCAACGGCGAGCCGGTCTGGATCCGCGGCGCCAACTGGATCCCCGACGACGCCTTCGTCACCCGCGTCGACCGCGCGCGCCTGGCCCGCCGGATGGACCAGGCCGAGTTCGCGAACATGAACCTGCTGCGGATCTGGGGCGGCGGCTACTTCGAGTCGGACGACTTCTACGAGCTCTGCGACGAGCGCGGGATCCTCGTCTGGCAGGACTTCCTCTTCGCCTGCGCCTCCTACGCCGAGGAGGAGCCGCTCTGGAGCGAGGTCGAGGCGGAGGTCCGCGACAACGTCACGCGGATCATGCCGCACCCGAGCCTCGCGCTCTGGAACGGCAACAACGAGAACATCTGGGGCTACGAGGAGTGGGGCTGGGAGAAGCGCCTCCAGGGCCGCACCTGGGGCCTCGGCTACTACCTCGACCTGCTGCCGCGCCTGGTCGCCGAGCTCGACCCCGAGCGCTCCTACACGCCGGGCAGCCCCTGGTCGGGCGACACCGCGATCTTCGCGAACGACGTCGACCACGGCTCCGTGCACCTCTGGGAGCTGTGGAACCGGGTCGACTACCCCGCCTACCGCGACGTGCACGCCCGCTTCGTCGCCGAGTTCGGCTGGCAGGGCCCGGCCTCGTGGTCGACCATCCAGCGCTCGATCTCGGACTCGCCGCTGACCCCCGAGTCGCCCGGGATGATCCACCACCAGAAGGCGACCGACGGCAACGACAAGCTGACCGACGGACTGGTCGCGCACCTCCCGCTGCCCGACGACACCGAGGACTGGCACTGGGCGATGTCGCTCAACCAGGCGCTCGCAGTGACCCTCGCGATCGAGCACCAGCGCTCCGAGAGCCCGCGCTGCATGGGCTCGATCGTCTGGCAGCTCAACGACTGCTGGCCGGTGACGTCGTGGGCGGCGGTCGACGGCGACGGGACGGCGAAGCCGCTGCTCTACGCGCTCAAGCACGTCTACGCGGACCGGCTGCTGACCGTGCAGCCGCGGGGCGAGGGGCTCGCGGTGGTCGCGGTGAACGACAGCGCCCGGGAGTGGGCGGGCGAGGTGGTCGTGCGCCGGCTGCGCTTCGACGGCGCGGTGCTCGCGGAGGAGCGGCAGGAGGTGTCGCTCGACGCGCGCTCGGTCGTCACCTTCCCGATCGGGGTGGGAGCCGCGGACGATGTCGCGGGCGAGCTGCTCGTCGCCGACTTCGCCGGGGAGCGCGCGTTCTGGTTCTTCGCCGAGTACCGGGTGTCGGCGCTCGAGGCGCCCCGGCTGAGCACCTCGGTGCGCGCCGTCGACGGCGGGGCGGAGGTGACCGTCACGGCGGAGAACCTCGTGCGCGACCTGACGCTGCTCGTCGACAAGGTCGACCCGGCGGCGGTCGTCGACGACCAGCTCGTCACGCTGCTGCCGGGGGAGTCGGTGACGTTCCGGGTGAGCGGGGCCGGGCTCGATCACGCGGCGCTCGTCTCGCCGAGCGTGCTGCGCACCGCCAACCAGCTCGTCGCCGACTGGGGCTGACGCGTGCGGTCGCAGCTCGCGCTCGCCGTCGACGTCGGCGGCACCAAGATCGAGTCCGCGCTCGTGCACGCCGACGGTGCGCTCGTCCCGGAGTCGCGGAGCCGGCGGCCGACCGGGCCGGCGCTGACGCCTCCGGGCTTCGCGGCGGCGGTCGCCGCGTGCATCGGGGAGTCTCTCGCGGCCGCATCGGGGCGCGAGGTGATCGGTGCGGGCATCGGCTCCGCGGGCCCGCTCGACCTCGCCGAGGGGCGCATCCGGCCGAAGAACCTGCCGCTGCTGCACGGGTTCGCTCTGCGCGCGGTCGTCGAGCGGCTGCTGCCCGGCCGGCCGGTCGCCCTGCGGCTCGACGGCACCTGCATCGCGCTCGCCGAGCACTGGGTCGGCGCCAACCGCGGCGCCGACTCCTCGGTGAGCCTGGTGGTCTCGACGGGGGTCGGCGGCGGTGTCGTGCTCGACGGCCGCGCGGTCGCGGGGCGCTCCGGCAACGCCGGGCACATCGGGCAGATCCACGTCGGCGACGCGGACCCGGAGGAGAGGAGCGACGGGACGCTGGAGAGCATCGCCTCCGGACCGAGCAGCGTCGCCTGGGCGCGGCGCCGCGGCTTCGCGGGCACGACCGGCGAGGACCTGGCGCGGGCGGCCGCGGCCGGCGACCCGGTGGCGCTCGCCGCGGTGGCGCGCTCGGCCGCGGCCGTCGGCACGGCGATCGCCGACGTTGCGACGCTGCTCGACGTCCGCGACTTCGCCGTCGGCGGCGGCTTCTCGGGAGTGACGGCCTCGTACCTCGACCTCGTCCGCGAGGCGGCCTGCGAGCGCGCGGTCTTCGACTACGCCCGCGGCCTCGCGATCCGCCCCTCCGGCCTCGGCGGCAGCGGCCCGCTGATCGGCGCGGCCGCCCTGGTGCACCTGCCGGGCCTGGCGTCGTCCGAGCCCGCCGCCCCCCTCCCTTGCTGATCGAGTAGCCCGCGGAGCGGGCGTATCGAGATCCACCGTCGTCAGAAGGACGGTCTGCACACCCCGCGTGCTGACGGGGGTGGGTCTCGATACGCCGGCCTCCGGCCGGCTACTCGACCAGCATGAATGCCCGCCCGATCGGTCGGCCCGCGCCGCGGTTCCTGGCGACCGCGGAGCACTCGCCGCTCAGTTCAGGATCTCGCCGCGCGGGTCGTCGCGGAGCTCGGCGAGGCGCGTGCGCCACGCCCGCAGCGCCTCCGGACTCAGCCGCGTCCAGTCGTGCACCTCGCGGACGACGCGGAGCGCCTCGACGCTCCGGTACGAGCGCGTCGGGTTCCCCGGGAACTTCTTGTCCGTCACGTTCGGGTCGTCCTCGAACGGCCCGGTCGGCTCCACCTCGTAGACCCGCGGCTCCGCCTCCCCGGGCGCGAGCTCGGCCGCGAGCCCCGCCCCGTCCGGCAGCGCCGTGAAGTACACGTGGTTCATCACGATCTCGGGCCGGTAGTTCGAGCGCCGCCCCGCCACCAGCAGGTCACCGACCGGCAGGTCCGCCTTCGTCCCGTGGAAGAACGGCCCGCTCTCGTCCGCAGCACTCATGCGCAGGACCCTACTCCCGGCCCGGACGCCGGCGATCCGTCACGAACGGCTCCCTCTCCGCGCAGGAGGCAGCCGTTCGTGACGGATCGATGCGCCCGCGGGTCAGGGGAGCGTCAGCTCGCCCTGGTTGAGGACGCGGGGGTGGAAGTACGCGCTCTGGATGGCGGCGTTCGTGTTGCTGCCGCGCAGCTGCTCCGACCAGATCATGAAGTACGACCAGCGGGTCTGGCTCTGCAGCAGCGACGCGTCCGGCACCTTCCCCATCTCGGCGATCGCGATCGGCTTCGAGCCGGCGATCGACTGCAGCTGCTGGTAGTCGCCGGAGCTCGGGAAGCCCTTGTACCAGACGTCCAACGAGACGACGTCGGCGTAGTTCGCACCCGGGTAGTAGCCCGCCCAGCCGCCCGCGGGGTTGTCCTGCACGTTCCAGACCCAGATCAGGTTGGTCAGGCCCTGGGCGTCGAAGTAGTCGCGCATCTGCTGGTAGATCTTCGCGCCGCCGTTCGCTCCGGGGCGGCCGCCCCACCAGTTCCAGGTCTCGTTCATCTCGTGGAACGGCCGGAACAGCACGGGCACGCCCGCGTCCTTCAGCTGCCGGAGGTACGGCACGACCTCGGCCATCCGCTGCTTCCAGGTGGTGTTGAGCGCCGTGCCGCCGGTGACGATCTGCTGGAACTGCGCATCCGTGATGCTGCTCTTCACGCCGCCGTCGAACGCGCAGGTGCTCGGCCCGGTCGGCGGGCAGGCGTGCCAGGCGAGGGTGACGAGCGAGCCGTTGGCCCACTCCGTCTTCGCCTGGTCGACGACGCGCTGCCGGTTCGCGGCGTCGGCGGCGGTGAAGAACAGGTCGCCGCCCCAGAGGCCCGGGTACTGCCCGGTGATGTCCTTCACCTGCTGCGTGTACTGCGCGGGGGCGCTCGCCGGCTCCTTGTTGTGCTGGCCCGAGACGATGCTCGTCCCGGTGATCGACTGCAGGTACTGCAGGACGGCGGTCTTCGACTTCGCCGGGAACGCCTGCGCCGCGTCCGGCGACGGGGCGACCAGTGGAGCGAGCAGGGCGGCCCCGAGGGCGGCGGCCAGGAGGATGCGGCGGGTGCGGACTCGTCGTCGAGCCATGGTGGTCCTCTCCGCGGACCCTCGTCGGTGAGCGCCCGCAGGGACACCCTGAGCCCTCAGCGCGGCCTCGTCAACCCTTACATTGATTACTAATGATATCTGCGCGATCCACTGCGCAGGAGTTGTCGTACTCGGCGGTCGAGTACGACGACTTTCGGAGAGGGGATGCCGGTAGCGGGTCCGCGCGTCCGCCCGCGCCCCGACGACGGCCCCTGCGCAGGCGCCGCTCGGTACTGTGGAACGGTTCCCCGCACCACCCGCCCCCGCCCGAAGGAGCCCCCATGCCCACCACTGTGAGCGGCGTCATCGCCCGGTCGAAGGGGGCTCCCGTCGAGCTCGTCGACATCGTCGTCCCCGATCCCGGGCCCGGCGAGGCCGTCGTCGACATCGAGACCTGCGGTGTCTGCCACACCGACTACCACTACCGCGAGGGCGGGATCAGCGACGACTTCCCGTTCCTGCTCGGCCACGAGGCCGCGGGCCGGGTCAGCGCGATCGGCGAGGGCGTCACCCACGTCGAGGTCGGCGACTTCGTCGTGCTCAACTGGCGCGCCGTCTGCGGCGAGTGCCGCGCCTGCGTCCGCGCCGAGCCCTGGTACTGCTTCAACACCTTCAACGCGACCCAGAGGATGACCCTCACCGACGGCACCGAGCTCAGCCCGGCGCTGGGCATCGGCGCCTTCGCCGAGAAGACGCTCGTGCACGCCAAGCAGTGCACGAAGGTCGACCCGGCCGCCGACCCCGCCGCCGTCGGCCTGCTCGGCTGCGGCATCATGGCGGGCCTCGGCGCCGCGATGAACACCGGCACCGTCACCCGCGGCGACTCCGTGGCCGTGATCGGCTGCGGCGGAGTCGGCACCGCGGCCGTCGTCGGCGCGAAGCTGGCCGGCGCGAGCACGATCATCGCGATCGACCGCGACCCGAAGAAGCTCGTCAAGGCCGAGGAGCTCGGCGCCACCCACGTCATCGACTCGAGCGGCCTCGACGAGGCCGGCGTGGTCGCCGCCGTGCAGGCGCTGACCGACGGCTTCGGCGCCGACGTCGTGATCGACGCGGTCGGCCGCCCCGAGACCTGGCGCCAGGCGTTCTACGCCCGCGACCTGGCCGGCACCGTCGTGCTCGTCGGCGTGCCGACGCCCGAGATGACGCTCGAGATCCCGCTGCTCGACGTCTTCGGCCGCGGCGGCTCGCTCAAGTCGAGCTGGTACGGCGACTGCCTGCCCGAGCGCGACTTCCCGATGCTCACCGACCTGTATCTCCAGGGCCGTCTGCCGCTCGACGAGTTCGTGACCGAGCGGATCGGCATCCGCGACATCGAGCAGGCGTTCGCCACGATGGCCGGCGGCGACGTGCTCCGCTCGGTGGTGGTGCTCTGATGGGCGCCCGCATCGACCACCTCGTCACCAGCGGCACCTTCGCCCTCGACGGCGGCACCTGGGACGTGGACAACAACGTCTGGATCGTCGGCGACGACTCCGAGTGCGTCGTCATCGACGCGCCGCACGACGCGGAGGCGATCCTCGCGGCCGTCGGCGACCGCACGCTGCGCGCGGTCCTGCTCACGCACGCGCACACCGACCACATCGACGCGGTCACCGCACTCCTGGCCGCCGTCGACGTCCCGGTGCTGCTGCACGAGGCCGACCGCGTGCTCTGGGACGCCTACTACCCCGACTCCGCGCCGAGCGGCACCCTCGAGGACGGCCAGGTGATCACCGTCGCCGGCCTCGACCTCGAGGTGCGGCACACCCCCGGCCACACGCCGGGCGCCGTCTGCTTCGTCGCGGCCGAGCTGGGCACCGTCTTCACCGGCGACACTCTCTTCCAGGGCGGACCCGGCGCGACCGGCCGCTCCTACAGCTCGTTCCCGACGATCATCGAGTCGATCACCGGCCGCCTGCTGACGCTGCCGGACGACACGGTCGTCCGCACGGGTCACGGCCCCACGACCACCATCGGCACGGAGAAGCCGGACCGCGAGGCGTGGATCGCGCGCGGGCACTGACGCGGCGCTCACGGCTGGCGGCGGAGCGGGCGCCCTCACGCTGATCGAGGAGCCCGCGGAGCGGGCCTATCGAGATCCACCCTCCGAACGGCGTGGGTCTCGATACGCCGCGTCCCGCGGCTACCCGACCAGCATGCATGGGGTGCGGGTGCGCGCTCGCCTGCTGATCGAGCGGCCTCTCATGTTGATCGAGTAGCCCGCGGAGCGGGCGTATCGAGATCCGACGCCGTCAGAAGGTGAGCCTGCAGACCTGTCCTGCTGACGACGGTGGGTCTCGATACGCCGCGTTCCGCGGCTACTCGACCAGCATGTGCTTCCGCGCTCAGCGGCGTGTCCGGCGGCGGAGCACGACGCCGAGCGCGGCGAAGGCGGCAGCCATGGCGAGGCCGCCGACGAGGAAAGCGGTGCTGCCGATCGCGGCGCCCCAGGCGGCGAGGGCCGCCCAGAGCGAGGCGAGCACGAACGCGGTCCGGGGAGTCATCGTGGTCCTCATCTCCCGATCCAACTCCCTCGATACCGGATGCGCGACGTCAGGCGCCATCGATCCGTCAAGAACGGCGGTGTCCGCGCGATTCGGGCGACCGTTCCTGACGGATCGGCGCGGCGCGGCGGCGCTCAGCCGACGGTGACCGGGGCGGCCGACGGGCGGCGCCCCTCCTTCATCCAGACGAAGAAGCCGAGCAGGGTGAACGCGCCGTAGAAGACGTACATCAGGCCGGAGGCGTAGTAGCCGGCCGAGAAGAGCAGCGGGACGCCGACGATGTCGACGGCGACCCAGATCAGCCAGAACTCGACCCAGCCCTTGGCCATGCCGTAGGTGGCGAGCAGCGAGCCGACGAAGATCCAGGCGTCGCTCCACACCGGCTCGTAGGAGCCGAGCGCTCGGAACACCGGGGTGAGGATCGCGGTGCCGCCGACCATGCCGAGCACCAGCAGTCCGCGGGTGCGCCAGGACGCCCAGCGCGGCGAGATCAGCGTCGTCGCGTCGCTCGGGCGGTGCGTCCAGCGGTACCAGCCGTAGATGCTCACGATGATGAACATCACCTGGCGGCCGGCCTGGCCGAGCAGGTTCACCGGGTTCGGAGTGTCGAACAGCGCGCCCATGAACACGGTGAAGAGCAGCGCATTGCCGACGAGGCCCACGGGCCACGCCCAGACCTTGCGCCGCATGCCGCCGAGGGCGCTGAGCAGGCCGAAGACGTTGCCGATCACCTCGCGCCAGAGCACCGTCTGGTCGCCGATCACGATCTGCGCGTCGAACAGCCAGTCCACGATCTGCACGGGTGCCTCCCTCGGGCCTGTCGGAGCCTCCCCGTGCAACCGCGGCCGGGGCGCCGCCATTCCGCCTGGCGCCGTTTCGCCCGGCGGCTCCGGTTCGTTGTGCAGGTGATGTCGCGCTCAGGGCGTGCGTCGAGTGGCCTTCGAGCCGGAAGCGCGCCGGATCGCCTGCAGATCGAACGGGTCCGCGGGAGCCTACGCGGCGACGAGCGAGTGCGCCTCCGCCAGCAGCGCGACCGAGCGGAGGCGGGCCGGCGTGGCGAGCGACGCGTGCGCGACGATGACCTCGTCCGCGTCCGCCGTGCGCGCGAACTCGGCCACGTAGTCCGCGACCTGCTCGCCCGTGCCGACGCCGGTGTAGTGGGTCATGCTCGCGACGTGCGCGCCGACCGGAGCGGTCAGCAGGTGGTCGAGCTCCTCCTCGGAGAACTGCTGGTCGACCGGGATCTGGCCGCTCTGGCGCAGCAGCATCATCAGGCGGGCGCGCTTCATCTGCGCGAACTGCTCCTGGGCGTCCTCCTCACTGTCGGCGGCGATGGCGTTCACGCCGGCGATGACGTAGGGCGCGTCGAGCTGCTCCGAGGGGCGGAAGCCGCGGCGGTACTCGGCGACGGCCTGGTGCAGCGCGTCGGGCGCGAAGTGCGAGGCGAAGGCGTAGGGCAGGCCGAGGGCGGCGGCCAGCTGCGCGCCGAAGAGCGACGAGCCGAGGATGTAGAGGGGGACGCGGGTGCCGGCTCCGGGCGTCGCGCTGACGCCGGCGATGCGGGACTCGCCGGCGAGGAACGCCTGCAACTCGAGGACGTCCTGCGGGAAGCGCTCGGACGAGTCGTGCTCGCGGCGCAGGGCGCGGAAGGTGGCCTGGTCGCTGCCGGGGGCGCGGCCGAGGCCGAGGTCGATGCGGCCCGGGTGCAGGGTCTCGAGGGTGCCGAACTGCTCCGCGATGGTCAGCGGGGAGTGGTTGGGCAGCATCACGCCGCCGGAGCCGAGGCGGATGGTCGACGTCTGCGAGGCGACGTGCGCGATCAGCACGGACGTGGCGCTCGACGCGATCGACGCCATGTTGTGGTGCTCGGCGTACCAGACCCGGCGGTACCCGCTCCGCTCGGCCTGCTGCGCCAGAGCGACGGAGGCGGCGAAGCTGTCGCGCGCGGTCTCTCCGGGTGCGATGGGGGCGAGGTCGAGGATTGAGAGGGGAACGGTCATGCAGGAGGCAACGCGCGCGGCGGCCTCCGTGTTCCCACGGGCCCCGGATCCGGCGCGCCGCCGCGCGGGTCGGGTGACCTCGGGCTCGCGGAATGTGCTCGGGCTCGCGGGATCGGCGGGTTCCGGCGTGCCGGAGGTGGTTCTGCGTGCCGGAGGTGGGCGCGCGGGCGTCGGGTAGACGTTCGGCTCGCGGAACGTGCTCGGGCTCGTGGGATCGGCGGGTTCCTGCGTGCCGGAGGTGGTTCTGCGTGCCGGAGGTGCGCTCCGGGCCGTCGGGTGGACGTTCGGCTCGTGGAACGTGCTCCGGCTCGCGGGATCCGCGGGTTCCTGCGTGCCGGAGGTGGTTCTGCGTGCCGGAGGTGCGCTCCGGGCCGTCGGGTGGACGTTCGGCTCGTGGAACGTGCTCCGGCTCGCGGGATCCGCGGGTTCCTGCGTGCCGGAGGTGCTTCTGCGTGCCGGAGGTGCGCTCCGGGCCGTCGGGTCGACGTTCGGCTCGCGGAACGTGCTCGGGCTCGTGGGATCCGCGAGTTTCGGCGTGCCGGAGCTCATTCTGCGTGCCGGAGGTGCGGGCACGAGTGTCGGGGTGACGTTCGGCTCGCGGAATGTGCTCGGACTCGTGGGATCCGCGGTTTTCGGCGTGCCGGAGGTGGTTCCGCGTGCCGGAGGTGCGGGGGAGAGCCGGGGCGGCGCGGCGCGCTCGCGCGGAACGTCGGCGGAGAGCCGGTCTCATCGCTGATCGCGGAGGAGACCGGCTTGCAGCTGACGTTGTGCGCGGAGTCGCGCCCGCGCCGGCGCGCTCAGCCCTCGATCGGCAGCAGGATGCCCTTCACCGTCTCGTCGGTGGCGAGGAACTCCTGCACGGCCGGGTCCTGGAAGGCCGCGACGAGCTTCTCGATGTTGGCGGTGTCTTTGTACTTCGAGCCGATGGTCAGCTGGCCGGCGAAGTCGTCGGGGGCCTGCGGCGCGAAGATCTGCTGCTCGATCGGGATGCCGGCGGCGAGGTAGTACTCGGTGTAGCCGACGGCCGCGTCGAGGTCGGGCAGCGCGCGGGACTGGGCGGCGAAGTCGAGCAGCGTGAACTGCAGGTTCTTCGGGTTCGAGGCGATGTCGTCCTGCGTCGCGGTGCCGGGCTCCGTCCCCTCCTTCAGCGTGATCAGGCCGGCCGACTGCAGCAGCCAGAGGCCCTGGGCCTCGTTCGCCGGGTCGGAGTAGAGCGAGATCGTGCCGCCGTCGGGGATCTCGGAGACGTCGCCGTACTTGTCGCTCCAAAGCCCGAAGCCCCAGCGGAAGACGGGCGTCGCCGCCTCCTCCTCGAAGTCGGGGTTGGCCTCGAGCACCTGGCCGAGCCAGAGCTTGTGCTGGTAGACGGTCGCGGCGACCTCGCCCTCGCTCACGGCGCGGTTGATCGTGTTGCTGTCCGAGAGGCCCTTGAAGGCGACGGTGATGCCGTAGCGCGGCGCCACCTCCTCCGCCACGAAGTCGACGAGGGCCTGCTCGGAGGCGTTGCCCTCGGCGGTCGCGACGTAGAGGGTCGCGCCCTCCTGCTCGTTCGCGGAGACGGCGGGGGAGAGGAGCGGGACGGCGACGAACGCGCCGACGCCGACCACGACGACGGCCGCGCCGGCGATCCAGGGCCAGCGGCGCTTCTTCTTGAGTTCGAAGCCGAGGTCCTCGGGGCCGGAGTTCGCAGTGGTCATGTCAGTGCCTTTCGAGCGGTGGCGGCCGGACGGCGGCACGCGGGAGGGACGCCCGGGCGGAGGGCCCGGGGCGGGATCAGGGGGAGCGGCGGCTAGACGGCGGCGGCGGCGCGTGGCGCTCGCCGCGAGCGCGAGGCGCTCGGCGTGGTCGCGCGGACCAGGGCGTCGCCGGTGAGCTGCACGACGGCGACGGTCGCGACGAGGATGACGATCGTCGCGAGCATCACGGTGGTGTCGAAGCGCTGATAGCCGTAGGTGACGGCGACGTAGCCGATGCCGCCGGCGCCGATCGTGCCGGCGATGGCGGAGTACTCGATCATCGCGATGGTGTTGATGGTGAGGCCGCCGAGGATCTGCGGCACCGCCTCGCTGAGCTGCGCCGAGCGGATGACCTGCAGCCGCGACGCTCCGGAGGCGCGGGCCACCCGGGTCAGCGCGAGCGGCACGCTGCGCAGCGCGTTCTCGACGATGCGGGTGAAGAAGGCGATGCCGGCGATCGACATCGGCACGACGGCGGCCGCGATGCCGATGTTGGTGCCGGTGATCAGCCGGGTGAACGGCATGATCGACGCCATCAGGATGAGGAACGGCAGCGACCGGCCGACGCTGATGATCCAGCTGAGGCTCTGGTGCGCGGCCCGGTTCTCGAACAGGCCGCCGGGGGCGAGGTTGTGCACGGCGGCACCGAGCGGGACGCCGACGAGCACGACGATCAGCATCACGATGCCGACCATGATCAGCGTCTCGCCGAGCGCGGGCAGCACGAGCGCGGGGATGTCGGCGAGCGGGACTTTGTTGTCGGCGCGCAGGGCGCCGATGGACAGCACAGCGTCGGCGCGCAGGGAGCCGATGGTCAGCACAGCGTCGGCGCGCAGGGAGCCGAGGGTCAGCACAGCGTCGGCGCGCAGGGCGCCGACGGTCAGCACAGCGCTCATGCTGCCGTCTCCTCGACGAGCGCGTCCGACCGGACCGCGCCTCGCCGGACCGACAGCCCGAGAGCGTCGGCGGCGTGGGCGAGCCGGCTCTCCTCCACCGGCCCGAGTCCGATCGTCGCGTGCCCGACCGCCCGGCCGTCGATCGTCTCGATCGCCGCGCCGAGCAGGGCGACCGGACCGACCGCGGCGGCGAGGCGCGTGACCCAGTCGGCCGGCACTCCGTCGCGGGCGTAGCCGACGACCCACTCACCCAGTCCGGCGCCCGGCAGCACCGAGGGGCGCACCGGGTTGAGCGCGAGGCCGAGCGGCGAGGACGCGTCGCGCAGCAGGTCGACGAGGCGGCCCGACTCCACGATGCGGCCGTGGTCGAGGCGCGCGACCGAGTCGGCGACCTGGCGGACCGTCTCCATCTCGTGGGTGATGAAGAGGATCGACAGGCCGAGGTCGTCGCGCAGCTCCTTCAGGAGCGTGGTGATCGCGGTGGTCGAGGCGGGATCGAGTCCCGAGGTCGCCTCGTCCGAGAGCAGGACGGAGGGGCGCAACGCGAGGGCGCGCGCGATGCCGACCCGCTGGCGCTGGCCGCCGGAGAGCTGGTGCGGGTAGGCGCGGGCGCGGTCGGCGAGGCCGACGCGGTCGAGCAGCTCCGCGACGCGTCGCGCGGTCTCGGCCGCGGTGACGCCGAGGTACTCGAGCGGGAGGGCGACGTTCTGCGCGGCGGTGCGGCGGCTGAACAGCCCGTCGGACTGGAACACGGTGCCGATGCGGCGGCGGGCGACCCGCAGCTCCGCCTCGGACAGCTGCGAGAGCGCGTCGCCGTTGACGACGACGGAGCCGGAGGTGGGGCGCTCGAGCAGATTCACGCAGGCGGCGAGGGTGCTCTTGCCGGCGCCGCTCGGGCCGACGACGGCGAAGATCTCGCCGGTGCCGACCGAGAAGTCGAGGCGGTCGAGCACGGTCACGGCGTCGGCGCCCTGCCCGTAGACCTTGGTGAGCTGCTCGAGGCGGATCATGGCGTCGGTCCTTCCGGGAGGGTGCGCGGGCGCGCCGGAGGGCGCCCGGTGCGGGGTGGGAGAGGGGGCGCGGGGTGCTCGGTGGCGGCGTCCGCGTCGGTGTGCTGATGATGATGGCGCGGTGCACCGGGCGGGCGCGACGGCGGCCGACGCTCGCCGTAACAGAAGGCGCTCGCAGCGCCCGATCGGCACGAATCCGCTGGATCTCGCCGACGGGTGTCGGCGAACGGAGTCGCGGTGGGTGGGGTCCGCGCACAACATCAGCTGAGAAGGGGAGGTCTCCTCTGTGGGGCGAGGCCCACCCGTCTCAGCTGATGTTGTGCGGCGGCGAGTGGACGGGCTCGCCGAGGGCGCCGCTCAGCGCCGTGCGTCGAGGATGTTCCGCTCATCCCGAGGCTCCAGGCCGGACCGGCGGGGCCGGTCCACTCCGCGGGCGCGCTCGTCGTCGAGGACGCGGCGCAGCGTCTCCTCCGGCGCGCGGTGGCGGCCGCCGGCGCGGAGGTACGAGGCGGTGCTGCGCCGGCTCAAGCCGACCGCCTCGGCGGGCAGCCACAGCGGGAGCGACCGCGGGCCGGCCCAGTAGCCGACGCCGTGCGCGAGCAGGGTCTCATCGCCGGCGTGCACGACGTCGCCGCGGAAGGCGGCGAGCTCGGCGGCGGCGGCGAGGAGGTCGCCGAGGGGCGCTGCCGACCCGACCGCGTCGACCGCTCCGGTCACTCCCGCCGAGCCCGCCGCGTGCAGCCAGTCGGCGAGATCGTCGACGTCGATCGCCTGCGCGAACCGGCCGTCGGTCTCGGGAGCCAGGACCGTGCCGCCGCGGGCGAAGCGGGCCGGCCAGTAGCCCAGCCTGTCGCTCGGGTCGCCAGGACCGGCGACCAGCCCGGTACGCGCGATCAGCAGGCGGTCACGGAGGGCGGCGGCGGCGGCGCGCTCGGCCAGGACCTTCGCGTCGGCGTACTGCCCGGGGTCGACCGGCTCGACCAGGGCGGCCGTCTCGTCGGCGTCGGGCTGCTCGACATCGGCGTAGACGGAGACGGAGGAGACGAGCGTCCAGTGCGCGGCCGCCGCGGCGAGGCGTTCGAGGGCGGGGCCGACGAGCTCGGGCCCGTGAGCGAGCTCGACGACCTCGTCCCACTCGCCGAGCAGTCGGTCGTGGGCGCCCGGGTCGCGCCGGTCGACGCGGAGGTGACGCGCGCCGTCGGGAACCGCTCCCGCCTCACCGCGGGCCACGCAGGTGACCTCGTCCCCCGCCTCGATCGCCCGCTCCGCGAGTCGGCGCCCCAGCCACCCGCTGCCACCCAGGATCAGGACTCTGCGCATGCCCCCACTGAACCGGATCACCGCTCCGCTCCGCAGCGCTGTCCGCCGCGAGCGCAACGACCGTCACACCGGGGTCAGCACGGGAGGACCGACGTCCCGCGCCACGGAAGCGGGTACCTCCTCCTCGCGTGATCGGCTCGTCTGTCGTGACGAGAACGAGGAGGACGACCGGCATGACCGAGGAGACGATCGCGGCCCGCGCACACCGCGAGGGCCGCTGGTGGGTGTTCACCCTCCCCGCGCTGACGAGCCCCGGCCCCACCGGGGCGGAGATCGTCGCGACGGGCCAGTCCCGCTCGCTCGAGGATCTCGACGAGGACGTGCGCGAGGTCGCCGCGCTCTGGCTGGAGATCGAGAGCTGGAACGGCGCGGTCGCGATCGAGATCGATCGACTCGGCGCGCACCGGGATTCGACGAACGAGTCGGAGGACTGACCTTCTCCACAGCCGGGCTCAGCGCGCGAGCAGCTCGCCGTGCGGCATCGAGAGCCAGCCGTCCTCGTCGCGGGCCCAGGCGCGCCACGCCTCGCTGATCGCCTCGAGCTCGGCCTGCGTGGCGAGGCCGCGCTCGAGGGCGGTGGCCGCGAAGGAGGAGGAGACCGCGCGGTCCGCCCACATGCCGCCCCACCAGGCGCGGTCCTCCGCGTTCTCGAAGACCCAGAGCGACGCGGTGACCTCGACGCTCCCGAAGCCGGCGGCCCGCGCCCACGCCTTCAGGCGCCGGCCCGCGTCGGGCTCGCCGGCCGAGGCCCGGTGCACGCGCTGGTAGAGAGCGGCCCAGGCCTGCAGGCCCTCGGTGAACGGGTGGATCAGCACGCCGGCGTAATCGACGTCGCGGGCGGCGACGAGGCGGCCGACCCGGCCCCACTCGCGCAGCGCGTCAACCGGCCGGGTGAGGTGCTGCAGGACCTGGTGGGCGTGCACGACGTCGAAGGAGTCGTCCGCGAACGGCAGCGCGTAGGCGTCCGCCACCGCGAACTCCGCGAGGGAGCTGAGGGCCGCGGCCTGCGCGATCACCTCGGCCGAGGCGTCCACCCCGAGGACCCGGCCGGGGGCGACCCGCTCGGCGAGGTCGACCGTGATCGTCCCCGGGCCGCAGCCCACGTCGAGGATCGAGACGCCGGGCGCGAGGTGCGGCAGGAGGTAGCCCGCGGAGTTCTCCGCCGTGCGCCAGCGGTGCGAGCGCAGCACGCTCTCGTGGTGGCCGTGCGCGTAGCGGCCGGTCGCGGCCGTGCTGTTCTCGGAGTCCATGCCCGCCATTGTGCCCGGGGGTGCGCTGCCCAGGTGCCCCACGTGCCGACCGCCTGCTGCGCCGAGAGGTTCGATCCGATCCACCAGTACAGCTCGCTGCACTGCCCCAGCCGTGGGGCTGCGGCCGCCCCTCCCTTGCGGCCGCCCCCGCTCCGCGCGTAGCGTCGACGCGTACCTCGTCGCGAGCCGCGACGTCGGGGCGGCCACCTCACCGGCCGGCCGATCGGCTCGCGGACACGGGGGCTCCCCGCAGGAAAGACGGTCTCGTGCGCATCAGCACCGGTACTGCGTCCACGACGCAGCAGCTGCCCTCGCACTGACGACCCCTGCTCCCGCCCGCTGAACCGGGTGGACGCGCGCTCCCGCCTCGGCGGCGAGCGGTGGTCGCCGTGCGCCGACGCGACCACCGGGAGCACCGTGCCCTTCTCTTCACCGACCCCTCCGTCCCTCGTCCTCACCGACTGCTCGTTCGCCTGGCCGGACGGCTCGATCGTCCTCGACCACGTGACGGCCGCGTTCGGCCGCGGTCGCACCGCGCTCGTCGGAGCCAACGGCGCCGGCAAGTCGACGCTCGTGCGGCTCGTCGCCGGCGACCTCGTGCCGACGGGCGGGACCGTCACCGCGACCGGCGCGGTCGACCTGCTGGCGCAGCGCCTGCCGCGCGGCGCCGACGACACCGTCGCCGATCTGCTCGGGATCCGCGGCCGGCTCGATGCGCTGCACGCGATCCTCGCCGGGGACGCCACCGCCGAGCGCTTCGACGCCCTGGCCGACGACTGGGACGTCGAGGCCCGGGCCGTCGTCGCGCTGGGCACTGCCGGCCTGGACCTCGACGCCGACGATCTGCTCCGCCCCGTCTCGATGCTCTCCGGCGGGCAGGCGGTCCTCGCCGCCGTCACCGGAGTGGCGCTGCGCGGCCGGCCGATCGCGGTGCTCGACGAGCCGACGAACGACCTCGACCGCCGCTCCCGGCAGCTGCTGCTCGCGCTGGTCGACGGCTGGCGCGGCACCCTCGTCGTCGTCAGCCACGACCGGGAGCTGCTCGAGCACGTCGACGAGATCGCGGAGCTGCGCGACGGCGACCTGCGCACCTCGGCGGGCACGTTCTCCGACTTCGAGGAGCGGCTCGCCGTCGAGCGCTCGGCTGTCGAGCGCGACGTCCGGGCCGCCGAGCAGGTGCTGCGCGCCGAGAAGCGCCAGCGGATCGAGGCGCAGACGATGATCGCCCGGCGTGCGAAGGCGGGGGTGAAGTCGGCGCAGTCGATGCCGAAGATCCTCGCGAACCACCGCCGGAACCGCGCCGAGGGGACCGCTGGCCGCCTCCGCTCCGGCCACGCCGAAGCCGAGGCGCGCGCGAAGGAGCGGGTGGACGAGGCGTCCGGGCGCCGGCGCGA
The DNA here is from genome assembly GCF_009834185.1 of Rathayibacter sp. VKM Ac-2760. Lineage (GTDB taxonomy): Bacteria > Actinomycetota > Actinomycetes > Actinomycetales > Microbacteriaceae > Rathayibacter. The sequence continues at coordinate 4,210,433 of NZ_CP047173.1, read as the reverse complement.
CGACGACGCGGTGCGGCTCGACCTGCCCGATCCGCAGGTGCCCGCGACGCGGCGGCTCGCCGAGCTGACCGTCCGCGGCCGGACCACGGTCCTCCAGGGTCCGGAGCGGCTCGGCCTGATCGGCGCCAACGGCACCGGGAAGACGCTGCTGCTCGAGCGGCTCGTCGGCGCGGAGCCGGCCCGCCCGCATCCCGTACCGGGAACGGATGCGCGGGCGCTCACCGACCGCATCGGCTACCTCGCCCAGCACCGCGAGGACATGCTCGACGACGACCGCACCGTGCTCGAGCACGTCGCCCGGGCCGCGCCGGACCTGCCGATCCCGGCCCTGCGCGACGCGCTCGCGCGGCTGCTGCTGCGCGGCGCGATCGTCGACCGGCTGGCGTCGACGCTCTCGGGCGGGGAGCGGTTCCGGGTGGCGCTCGCCGGGGTGGTCCTCGCGCGACCGGTGCCGCAGCTGCTCGTGCTCGACGAGCCGACCAACGACCTCGACCTGGCGACGGCCGACCACCTGGTCGAGGTGCTGCGGGCCTGGCGCGGGGGGCTCCTCGTCGTCAGCCATGACGACGCGTTCCTCGATCGGCTGGAGCTCGACGGGCGGGTGGTGCTGGACGGGCCGTGAGCTCAGCGGGCGGGAGTGCCGAGGTCGAGGGCGGCCACGACCTCGGCGACCCGGCCGCGCGCTCGCGCGTCGAGGCCGCGGATCGGGCGGGGCAGGCAGTCCGGGGCGGCGAGGCCGAGCTGCTCGGCGATCGCGGCGATCACCCGGTAGCTGCCGCCGTGCTCGGCGAAGAGGTCCCAGAGCGGCTGGAGCCGGGCGGACTCGGCCTCGGCGGCCGCGCGGTCGCCGGACTGCGCGGCGCGCGCGATCGTGAGCGCGGGGCCGGGGAGCGTGCCGCCGATCACCGAGTACCAGGCGTCGCAGCCGGCGAGCAGGCCGCGGGCGGCGGACGCGTCGCCGGAGACGCCGATCGTGACGCCCGCCGGGACCTGCGCTCGGATCGCGGCCACGCGCTCGGCCGCGGCGGTCGGATCGGCGGGGACGCCGGGGATCTTGATCGAGGCGACCCGGGGCAGCCGGGCGATCGCGCCGTACAGCTCATCGGTCATCGTGACGTGCATGGTGCCGGGGTTGTCGTAGACGACGAGCGGCACGGACAGCTGCGCGGTGACGTCCTCGTAGAGCCCGAGGACGTCGTCGTCCGTCAGCGGCTGGTAGCTGACGGGAGCGAGGAGCACCGCCGCGGCGCCCGCCTCCTGCGCGTCCTCGGCGAGGGCCAGCACCTGCGAGGTCCGCAGCGCGCTGATCCCGACGACGACCGGCACCTGGCCGGCGTGCCGCACCGCGAGCGCGGCGACCCGGCGGCGCTCCCCGCGGTCGAGGTAGGCGGCGGAGCCGGTCGAGCCGAGCGCCCCGATCGAGTCGACGCCGGCCGCGGCGAGGCGCTCGACGAGGGCGGTGAAGGCCGGCTCGTCGACGGCGTCGTCGCGGAGCGGGGTGAGCGGGAAGGCGCTGAGTCCGGTGAGCACGGTGATCCGTCCGAGGGGTCGTCGCGGGTGGGGGCCCGGCCAGTGTGCGCCGAGCGGGCGGGCGCCCGCGACTCCAGAAGCGCGGGCGGGCGCTGGTCCACGGCGGCGCCCGAGCGTCGTGCTCGCGGTAGATTCGGCCGCATGACCGCCCCCACCGTTCTCTTCGTCTGCATCCACAACGCGGGCCGCTCGCAGATGGCCGCCGGCTACCTGCGGGAGCTCTCCGGCGGCGCCGTTCAGGTGCGCTCCGGCGGCTCCGAGCCGGGCGAGAGCATCAACCCGGTCGCGGTCGCGGCGATGGCGGAGGAGGGCATCGACATCTCGCAGGCGGTGCCGCAGCTGATGACGACCGAGCAGGTGCAGGCCTCGGACGTCGTGATCACGATGGGCTGCGGCGACGTCTGCCCGGTCTTCCCGGGCAAGCGCTACGAGGACTGGAACCTCGCCGACCCGAAGGGCCGCCCCCTCGAGGAGGTCCGCCCGATCCGCGACGACATCCGCGCCCGCGTGCAGGCGCTGGTCGCGGAGCTGCTGCCCACTGCGCCGGTCGAGTAGCCGGCCCCGGCGGGCGCGGGCCGCGCGATCAGCGCGGCGGGGCCGGCTCCGGGCGGTGGACGCCGCGGGGGCGGTAGCCGAGGGCGTCGGAGGCGCCGAGCAGGTCGGCGAGGTACCAGAGGACGGCGAGCCACATCTCGGTGCCCTGCAGGCCGGCGTCGGCGTCGTGCAGGCGGAAGGCGAAGCCGCGGCCGGGGCGCCACTGGCCGAGGATCTGCGCGAGCAGCGTCCTCGCCAGCGGCTCGACCTCGGCGGAGCGGTAGCCGCTGCCGCGGGTGAGCCAGAGCGGGTGGACGAGGTCGAGGACGGCGCAGGCGTCGACGCGCTCGGGCCGGAACCAGCGGTCGTCGCGGGAGTGCCGGAGCACGGTGTCGCGGACCGCCTCGGGGTAGGGGAGCGGGCGGCCGTGCTGCACGAAGGTGCCGCGGGTCGCGCGGTAGGAGCCGTTCACGAGCAGGAGCAGGCCGCGCTCGGCCGAGGCCTCGCCCCACATCCCGCTGCGGGGGTCGGCGCGGGTGAGCAGCCAGCCGTAGAGCGCCTCCTCGAGGCCGGCCGGGACGGGGTCGCCGCGGCGGCGGGTCCAGTGCAGCGCGGTGCCGAGGGCGTCGACGTGGTGGCCGGCGTTCCACGGGTCGTCGCGCCAGCGCAGCCCGTCGAGCCGCGCGACCAGGCCCGCGGGGGTCTCCTCGGTCACGGCGGTCAGCGGCTCCGCGAACCCCGACCCGAGCAGGTCGAGCGCGTAGCCCGCGCTGAGCACCCGGTAGGCGGCCTCCGGATCGGTCCAGAGGTCCGCCCCCGGGACCGGCAGCCCGCGCAGCCGCGCGACGACGGCCGCGGGATCGAGGCCGGGAGGCGGCGTGCCGAGCAGGAGGTCGGCGAGCTCGACCGCGTCGCCGAGCGCGCGGTCCGTCGGCGACGCGCCCGGCCGGTCGCTGAAGACCGGCCCGTCGCCGGCGGCCGCAGCGCGGAGGATCCCCTCGATCTCCACGCGGGCCCGGTCCGCCAGGCGGGCGGCGTCCGAGATCCCCGCGTCGGCGGGCGGCACCCGCCAGCGCAGCCGCCGCGCGGGGTTGCCGCCGACGACCGCGCCGGCCGCCACGTCCTTCGTCACGACCGCGCCCGCGGCCAGCACGGCGTGGTCGCCGACCGTCACGCCGTCGAGCACGACGACGTGCGAGCCGATCCAGACGTCGTCGCCGATGCGGATGCCGCGCGAGGTCAGCGGCTGGCGGAACACCTCGATCCCGGGCTCCATCGAGTGGTTGAAGCCGAGGATCGACGTGTGCGCGCCGACCCGCACGGCCGAGCCGAGGACGACGTCGCCGCGCACCACCGTGTAGGCGTTCAGCGAGCAGTCGGCGCCGATCGCGACCTCGCCCGTGAGGTACGCGCCGGCCGCGATGTACGAGCGGTCGCCCAGCACCAGACGCTCCGGGTCGACCGCGGCCGACTCCGCGACGTAGCAGTCCGCGCCGAGCGCCCAGCCGTCGTGCGCGGCGAGCAGCTCGCGCTGCAGGCCGAGCTGGCGCTCCCTCCGCTCCGGCGAGGCCTCGGCCCAGAACGACCACGGCGAGTGCTCGTGGCGGTCGATCACCGCGCGTCGTCCGCCGGCCGCCCGTCCCCCGGCCGGCCCGGCGCCGCCGTGGAGGCGCGGACGATCAGGCTCGGGTTGAGCTGCACGCGGTGCACGGGCCGCTCCGGGTCCTCGATCCGCTGCACGAGCAGCCGGACCGCGGCCTCGCCGACGCCGGCGCGCGGCGGGCTCACCGCGGTCAGCGCGGGCGTGAACAGCTGGGCGACCTCGTCGTCGTAGGCGATCACCGAGAGGTCGCCGGGGACCGAGATGCCGCGGTTGAGTGCGAGATCGACGAAGGCCATCGCCTCGGGGTCGGAGTGCACGAGCAGGGCGGTCACCCCGGTCTCGAGGGCGGTCTCGAGGGCCGCGTCGACCACGGCGGAGAAGTCGGCGCTGCCCCGGTCGGGCAGCGTCTCCTCGAAGTGGTCGGCGGGAGTGAGACCGAGCGACTCGCAGGCCGAGAGCCAGCCCGCGGCGATCTTGCGCGAGGTGGGCGAGTTCCGCGACAGGATCAGGCCGACCTTGCGGTGCCCGAGCTCGGCGAGGTGGCGGGCGGCGAGCACCGCGCCGAGAGCGTGGTCGGTGGTGACCGACTCGGCGGGCGTGCCCTCGGGCTCGAGCACGGCGTCGCGCTCGACCAGGACCGACGGGACGCCGCAGTCGGCGAGCCAGCGGAGGACGTCGCCCGAGTGCTCGGTGTCGGTGTTCGGAGCGACGATCAGCCCGCGCACGTCGCCGGAGCGCAGCAGTCGCTCCAGCACCGGTCGCTCGTCCTGCAGCTCGTAGGAGGCGCCGCGCAGGACGACGTCGTAGCCGAGGCGGCGGCCGGTCGCCTCCATCGCGTGCAGCACGCCGGGCCAGTAGTAGTTGAGCGAGGGGACCAGGACGGCGATCGAGCCGAGCTTGACCTCCTCCGGTTCCGGGGCGGGCGCCGTGTGCCCGGCCGACCCGGAGAGGACGACCGCGCCGCCGTGCACGCGGCTGAGCAGCCCCTCCCGCTCCATCTGCACGAGGTCGCGGCGGAGCGTGACCGTCGCCACGCCGAGCGCCTCGGTCAGCTGGGAGATGCGGACGGCGCCGTCGACGCCGAGGGCCGCGAGGATGTGCGCCCGTCGCTCGGCGGCGAGGGGAGGGGACTGGGTCTGGTCGCTCATCGTGGGTCTCCGATCGGTGGGTCCAGGTCTATCGCGATCCGCAGCTCCCTGCGCGCCGTGGCGTCGATCTCCAGCAGCGTCAGCCGCTCGCCCCAGACGCTCGAGAGCATCGGATCCTCCAGCGGACGCTCGACGGTCCGGTGCTCGCAGGCCGGGTCCCAGGCGATCCGGATCGGTCGCGCGGCACCGAGCGGGCGGACCCGGGCGGCTCCGCGCCCGGTCACGACGTCTCCCGCGAGGAGCAGGCGGATCGCGGTGCCGGGCTCATCGTGATGATCGTCCCACGGGGCGAGGTCCCAGCGGTCCTCGAGCACGACCCTTGCGGACGGGCGGTCGAGGAAGACGGTCCGGCGCCAGGAGCGCAGTCCCGTCCCGGGGTAGGCGGCGGCGAGCTCGGCGGAGAACGCGGCGGACGACTCGCTCAGCGCGACCGAGACGTCCGCGGCGGCCGCCTCCCGCCCGGGCGGCTGCCCGAGCCCCCGGACGACGGGCAGGTTGTGCCACTCGCTCCGCATCGTCCAGATGCCGTAGCGCTCCGGGCCGAACGTGGCGGCGGTGTAGGTGGGCCGACCGGCGTCGACGACGACGGGCACTCCGTCACTCGCCACCTGGAACGAGCCGACGTCGTTGTGGTTGTGGTGCTCGGCGTTGTGCCCGCCCTTGGCGACGAGGGTCAGGCCCTCGGTCGATCCTGCGGTCGTGCGGGCGAGGAGCACCTGGACGGACTCGAGCCAGACGTCGCGGGGGAGGGGCGGCCGGGCGGTGGGCGCCGCGGTCCAGAGCGGGTCGGTCGCTCCGCGCAGCAGGCGGCCGAGCCCCTCCTTCTCGGAGGCGGCGGGCCCGCCGGGGGAGCGCTGCGCGGCGGCGTGCGCCATCGCGGCGGTGTCGCCGATGCGGCGGCCGGCGCGGTGCACCGCGTGCCAGGGCTGGTCGCGCGACTGCAGGGCCTGGCCGTCGGCGTGGGCGACGTACCAGTCGCCGCCGAGGTGCGAGCGGTGCGGGAAGGCGACGGTCGCGCGCAGCGCGGGCACGCCCGAGGCGTCCCAGGCGCCGCCGGTCGCGTGCGCGAGGACGTCGAGCGCCTCGAGGGCGCGGCAGGCGCCGTTCCACCAGTAGGCGTAGCCCTCGTCGATCGCGCCGTCCTCCGGGAGCACGGTGATGTAGCGGTCCAGGGCGGCGACGGCGCGGGTGACGACGGCGGCGCGCTCGTCCTCCTCGCCCGGCGCGTCCAGCAGGCGGAGCGCGGCGACCAGGACGTTACCGGTGATCCAGGGGTTCCAGTTGTGCACGTCGCCGTCGAGGCCCAGCCAGTGCCAGTCGTCGCGCGCGAGGAACGGGGCGAGCACGCGCTCGCGGGTCTCGCGGCGGATCCTGCGGCGCAGCCCCGGGTAGCGGTCGTCGAGGCGCTCGCCGAGGACGTGGTCGAGCCAGGCGAGCTGGCCGGCGACCTCGCCGGCGCCGAGGTCGAGGAACGGGTCGGCGACGTCGGCGAGCACCGAGCCGTGCCGGCGGAGCGCGTCGTCGTGGGCCGGCCAGCACCAGGAGCTCTGCTCGCAGAGCAGCTGCACGCCGTCGGCGACCTCGTCGAGCCAGGAGTCGGCGTCGGCCGAGCCGCCGCTCGTGCTCGCGGCCAGCAGCACCGCGCGGCTCAGGCGCCGCTGCCGCTCGAACGCCCGCTGCTCCCAGCCGTCCCGGTTCCCGTCGCGGTGCACGCGCACGGCCTGGCTCGCGAGCGGCTGCGGCCACGGCAGAAGCAGGTCGGCGGCGGCTCGCTCGGCGACCGCGGCCAGGGTCGGCGCATCGGCCGCGGCCCAGGCCTCCCGGTCGGCGGCGGTCGGCACCGGCAGCGACTGCTCAGGCGAGAGGAGCATCCCGCGCGCCGAGAGCGCACGGTCCGGCGAGAACGCCGCCGCGAGCGGTCCGCGGAAGGACTCGATCACGCCCGGCGACGGTGCCGGATCGGGGTGCTGAGGCATGCAACTGATCATAATCAATCATTTTGGTTCAACCAAAACATTGAGATGATCGATTCACGTAGGTATAGTCCTGTTCTGTTCAGTGCCGCTCACGTCAGCGTGGGGACCGGCGCGGATATCACGATTCAAAGGAGAACCACCGTGGACGAGGGGAACCTCCGCGCCGACTGGACGCGCGAGCACTGGCTCGCCGTCGCGGACGCGCTCCTCGCCGCGGTGGCCCCCTCCGCCAGCGCCGGCCACGGCCGGATCACCCTCCCCGGCGCCGAGGGAGGCTACGGCCGGGCGGTCGACGGCCTCGAGGGCTTCGCCCGCACCTTCCTGCTCGCCGGCTTCCGCATCGCCGGGGCGCGCGGCGAGGGCGTCGACGATCTGATCGCCTTCTACCGCCGCGGCGTCGAGACCGGCGTCGACCCCGACGCGGAGGACCGCTGGGTGCGGATCGACGAGCACGCCCAGGCCAAGGTCGAGGCGGCGTCGATCGCCCTCGTCCTCGACCTGACGCGGCCGTGGATCTGGGACCGCCTCGACAGCACGACCCAGCAGCGCGTCGTCGACTACCTCGCGCCCGTCGTCGGCGACGACACCTACCCGCAGACCAACTGGGTCTGGTTCCGCCTGGTCGTCGAGACCTTCCTCCGCTCGGTCGGCGGACCGTGGTCGGCGGAGGACGTCGCCGCGGACCTCGCCCGGCACGACTCCTTCGTCCGCGAGGACGGCTGGCTCGCCGACGGTGCGGAGCGCGCCTACGACCACTACGTCGGCTGGGCGCTGCACGTGTACCCGGTGCTCTGGGCGCGGATGAGCGGAGCGGCCGAGCTGGCCGCCCCGCGCGCCGCCGCGGACGTCGCCCGGCTCGACCGCTACCTCGCCGACGCGCTCGCGCTCGTCGGCGGCGACGGCTCGCCGCTGCTGCAGGGCCGCAGCCTGATCTACCGCTTCGCCGCCGCCGCGCCGTTCTGGGCCGGCGTGATCGCCGAGGTCCCCTCGCACTCGCCGGGCCGGCTCCGCCGCGCCGCGAGCGCGATCGTCGGGCACTTCGCCGAGAACGGCGCTCCCGGCGGGGACGGCCTGCTCTCGATGGGCTGGCACGACCCGTGGCGCGAGCTCGCGCAGTCCTACTCCGGCCCCGGCTCGCCGTACTGGGCGGTCAAGGGCATGCTCGGCATCCTGCTCCCGGCCGAGCACCCGGTCTGGTCCGCGGCCTCCGAGCCGCTGCCGACGGTACTGCTGCCGATCGAGCAGGGCGACGACCTCCGCGCGATCGTCTCGCCGGGCTGGATCGTCTCGGGCACGCGGGCCGACGGCATCGTCCGCGTCGTCAACCACGGCACCGACAAGGCGCTGCCCGGCGCGACGACCGGCGACTCCCCGCTCTACGCGCGGCTGGGCTACTCCACCGCCACCGCGCCGCTGCTCGACGAGCGGGGCTGGGCGGAGGCGCTCGAGCAGAGCGTCGCGCTGATCGACGCCGACGGCGACGCGACCCACCGCACCGGCATGACGCTGACCGAGGTCCGCCTCGACGCGGACGGCCGGGTCGGCGTCGCCGGCTCGACCTGGGACGCGCACTGGATCACTCCGGAGCGCAGCAGCCACCGGCACGGCGAGGGCCTGCGAGGTGCGGTCCGCGTCGCCGGCCGGATCAGCGTGCACTCGCTGGTCCGCGGCCCGTGGGAGCTGCGCCTCGTCCGCATCGACGAGCTCGCCGAGGGCGTGCGGCCGGAGGAGATCAGTCTCCGCATCGGCGGCTGGGCGGTGGCCGGCGTCGAGATCGCCGCGGAGACGGACGCCGCGAACGCCACCGTCTCGAACGGCCGCCTCACCAGCTCCCTGACCGCCCTCACCCCCGGCGCCGTCCCCGAGGTCGTCGCCCGCGACGGAGCGAGCCCGCTCGGCCCCGCGGTCGGCGTGCCGACGCTCACCCTGCCGGCGGAGGTCGACGCCCTCGTCGTCGCGCTGGTCGGCCTGACCGCCGAAGAGTCCACCGGAGCGGAGGCCACCTCCGCTGGCCTCGCCTCGGTCGATGTCGCCCTCGACGGCGACGCCCTGTCCGTGACGGCGACCTGGCCCGACGGCCTCGTCACCGAGCACCGACTCCCAGATTCCGGACGCGCCGCTCGGCAGCTCCGGTACCCGAGGACCCGAGGTGGAGTCCCGGACGCAGATGCAAAGGAGCAGCACGCATGAAGAGAAGACTGACCGCAGCCGGAGTGGCCCTGGTCGCCGCCCTGTCCCTCACCGCCTGCTCGGGCGGCGGTGGCGGTGACGCGCCCGCGGCCGACGGCCCGATCACGCTCAGCCTCTCCGGCTGGAGCCTGAGCACGACGCCGGAGTTCCAGGCGCTCGCCGACGCGTTCCACGAGAAGGACCCCGACGTCACGATCGAGGTCAAGGAGTACGACGCGACCAACTACGACACCCTGATGACCGCGGACCTCGCGGCCGGCAGCGGCCCGGACATCGTCACGCAGAAGAACGTCAAGAACGTCGTCACCTACCAGGCCGGCGGCCAGCTCCTCGACGTCTCCGACATCGAGCTGCCCGACGACCTCGGCGGAGCGGAGGCCTACGAGGTCGACGGGAAGCAGTGGGCGGCGCCCTACCGCCAGGACTCCTGGGTCCTCTTCTACAACAAGGCCCTCTTCGACCAGGCGGGCGTCGACTACCCCGACGGCTCCTGGACCTGGGACGACTACGAGGCCACCGCCGAGCAGCTGACCACGGCGCTCGCCGCGGCCGGCAGCCCGGCCAAGGGCACCTACGAGCACAGCTGGCAGTCGACGGTGCAGGGCTTCGCGAACGCGCAGACCCCGGACATCGACATCCTCGACGCCGACTACGGCTACCTCGAGCCCTACTACGAGCGCGTCCTCGCGCTCCAGGACGCGGGCGCGCAGGCGGAGTACAACACCATCGTCGCGAACAAGCTCACCTACCAGGCCGAGTTCGGCAAGCAGAACGCCGCGATGATGCCGATGGGCACCTGGTTCGTCGCGTCGCTGATCGCCCAGCAGGCGTCCGGCGACTCCGACACCTTCGACTGGGGCTTCGCACCGATCCCGCAGTTCGACGAGTCGACCACCGGCATGGACCAGACCCCGGTGACCTTCGGCGACCCGACCGGCTTCGGCATCAACGCCGGCATCGACTCGGGCAAGCAGGCCGCGGCCAAGGAGTTCCTCGAGTTCGCGTCGAGCGAGGAGGGCGCGGAGGTCGTCGCCTCCCTCGGCATCACCCCCGCCCTGACCAGCGACGCGGTCGCCGAGACCTACTTCGCGGTCGACAGCGCGCCGACCGACGAGGTCTCCAAGTTCGCCTGGTCCACGCACGACACCAAGCCGGAGAACCCGACCTCGGCCAAGACGGCCGCCGTCCAGAACGTGCTCCTCGATCTGCACACCGCTGTCCTGTCGGGCTCGACGAGCCTCGACGACGCGGTGAAGACCGCCGAGGACCGCGTGAAGAACGAAGTCGGCACGAACTGACTCCCCGCGGTGGCCGGCCCCGCGCGGGCCGGCCACCGCCCCCTCTTCTTCCCCCCTCGGACCCTGGAGGTCTCATGACGACCCTCGCCGCCGCGGACGCCGGCCCGTCGACTCCGCCGACGCCGTCGCCCCTGCCGCCCCGACGACGCCGCTCCGCGTACGCCGTCCGGAACATGCTGATCGGCTGGACCTTCATCCTCCCGAACTTCCTGGGCTTCGCCGCGCTCACGCTCGTGCCGGTGATCACCCTCTTCTACATGTCGATGACCGACTGGAACGTCTTCGGTCAGGCGAACTGGGTCGGCATCGCGAACTTCCAGCGCCTGATCGGCGACGCGAGCTTCCGCATCGCGCTGCTGAACACGCTCTACTACGCGGCGCTGCACATCCCGCTGACGCTCGTCGTCTCGCTCGGGCTCGCGCTGCTGCTCAACAACAAGCTCCGCGGCGTCGCGTTCTTCCGCACGGCCGCGTTCTTCCCCTACATCACCTCGATCGTCGCGATCGCCGTGGTCTGGAACCTGCTCTTCAGCCCGGAGTACGGCCCGATCAACCAACTGCTGGGCCTGATCGGCATCTCCGACCCGCCCGGCTGGCTGACCTCGTCCGAGTGGGCGATGCCCGCCGTCGTGATCATCAGCACCTGGCGGGACATGGGTTACTACATGATCCTGTTCCTCGCCGGGCTGCAGACCGTGCCGCGCGAGCTGCACGAGGCGGCCCGCGTCGACGGCGCCTCGGTCTGGCAGCGCTTCGTGAACGTGACGATCCCGTGCCTGCGGCCGACCACGTTCTTCGTGACGGTGATGCTCACCATCAACTCGTTCAAGATCTTCGACCTGATCCTCGTGATGACGCAGGGCGGCCCGGGTCAGGCGACCCTCGTGCTCTCGCAGTTCATCTACCAGAAGGGCTTCCAGGAGAACCAGTTCGGCTACGCGTCGGCGGTCTCGGTGGTGCTCTTCCTGCTCTGCATCCTCGTGACGCTGGCCCAGTTCTTCCTCAACCGAAGGAGCGAGTCCCGATGACCGGACTTCTCATCCCCGACGGCGCGCCCACCGTCGTCGGCGTGAACGAGCCGCTGCCGCCGCGCCGCAAGGAGGCCGGCCGCACCCCGGCCCGCCGGGCCGGACGCGTCCTCGGCTACGCGGTGATGATCATCGCCGCGGCCGCGCTGCTGCTGCCGTTCTTCTGGATGATCACGAGCTCGGTGAAGACGCCGAACGAGGTCTTCTCCGTCCCGGTGAAGTGGTTCCCGGAGACCTGGGTCTGGAGCAACTACGTCCAGATCTGGACCCAGTCGGGCATGCTCACCTGGATCCGGAACACGCTGCTGCTCGCGGTCGTCGTCACGATCCTGCAGGTGGTCACCGGCTCGTTCGCGGCCTACGGCTTCTCGCGGATGCGCTTCCCCGGCCGCGACGTGCTCTTCCTGGTCTACATCGGGACGATCGCGGTGCCGTGGCAGTCGTACATGATCCCGCAGTTCATCCTGCTGTCGAACCTCAAGGTCTCGAACACCCTCTGGGCGATCATCCTGATCCAGGCCTTCGGCGCCTTCGGCGTCTTCCTGATGAAGCAGTTCTACGAGACGATCCCCGAGGAGCTCTCCGAGGCCGCGCGGATCGACGGCCTGAGCGAGTACGGCATCTGGGCGCGGATCATGGTGCCGCTGTCGATCCCCGCGATCGCGAGCCTCACCCTGCTGACCTTCGTCGCCACCTGGAACGACTACCTCGGGCCGCTGATCTACCTGCGGAACCCGGACCTGTGGACGATCCAGCTGGGACTGCAGAGCTTCGTCAGCACGCTCTACGACGCCAACTACGCGCTGCTCTTCGCGGGACTCGTCATCTCGGTGGTCCCGATCGCCGTGATCTTCCTCCTCGGTCAGAAGTACTTCGTCGAGGGCATCGCGACCAGCGGACTGAAGGGCTGATCGTGCGCCGCATCCCGAACGGCCTCTACGCCTCGCTCTTCGGCGTCGCCTACCTGATCCTGGTGACGAACGTGCTGCTCCTGGTCGCCTGCCTGCCGCTCGTGCTGCTGCTGGTGACGACGGATCCGGTGCTCTCCTGGCCGCTGCTCGCCGCGGCCCTGCCGCTCTGCGCGCCGGCCCTGATGGGCGCCGCCGCGGTCTTCTCGGCGCACTCGCGCGGCGAGACCGCGGTCGTGCGGACCTTCTGGCGGGCGTGGCGCGCGAGCTGGCGCCGCCCGGTGTGGCTGCTGGCCGCCGTCACCGCGGTCGTCGTCCTGGTGCTCGTCGACGTGCGGTTCCTCGCGCCGACCCAGGTCGGCGTGGTCGTCATCCCGTTCCTCGCGATCATCGCGCTGCTCGTCGTCGGCTGCCTCCCCGCGGCTCTGGTGGGTCTCGCGGAGGCGGAGGGAGCGACGCTGCGGCAGGTCGTCAAGGCGGCGGTGTACCTCGCCGCCCGCCGCTGGCACCTGTCGCTCGTCTCGCTGCTGGTCCTCGCGTTCCAGGCGTACCTCTTCACCGCCTCGCCCGCGCTCGCCCTCGGCGTCTCGGCCGCCCCCGCCCTCTACCTGGTCTGGGCGAACGCCCGGTTCACCCTCCGCCCCGCGCTCGCCGCCGACCAGCCGGTCGCGGCCTGACCTCCCACGAAGGACTCTCCCCATGACGACCACTCCACCCACCACGGGGAGGACGACCACCGAGCAGGCCGTGGCGGACGCCCTCGAGGTCGTCCGCCGGATGATCGGGGCCTTCGGCTCCGCCTATCCCGACGACACGACCACGGACGGCCGCTACCCGATCCGCCCCGCGGCGCAGGGCTTCGCCGCCGGCGCCAACCGCGGCTGGACGACGAGCTTCTGGCCGGGAATGCAGTGGATCGCCTGGGAGGCCACCGGCGAGGACGTCTTCCTCGACGCCGCCCGCGGCCACCTGCAGGACTTCGCCCGCCGCGTGCGGGAGGGCGAGGACCTGGAGACCCACGACCTCGGCTTCCTCTACACGCTCTCCTGCGTCGCGCCCTTCCGGCTCCTCGGCGACGAGCTCGGCCGCATCGCGGCGCTCGAGGCCGCCGAGCACCTGATGACGCGGTTCCTCCCGACGGCCGGCATCGTCCAGGCCTGGGGCGACCTCCGTGACCCGAAGCAGCGCGGCCGAACGATCATCGACTCGCTGATGAACATGCCGCTGCTGACCTGGGCCGGCGAGCAGACCGGCGACCCGCGCTACGCCGAGGCCGTCGCGCGCCACATCGAGGCGCTGCGGGTGAACATCCTCCGCCCCGACTCCTCCACCTTCCACACCTTCTACTGGGACGCCGAGACCGGCGAGCCGCTGCGCGGCGGCACCGAGCAGGGCGCGTTCGACGACTCCTGCTGGGCGCGCGGCCAGGCCTGGGGCGTCTACGGCTTCGCGATGGGCTTCCGCGTGCTCGGCGACGACGCGCTGCTGGAGGCCTCGCGGGCCTGCGCCGAGTACTTCCTCGCGCACCTGCCGCAGGACCTCGTGCCCTACTGGGACCTCGTCTACGCCGAGGGCAGCGACGCGCCCCGGGACAGCTCGGCGGCGGCGATCGCGGTCTGCGGACTGCTCGAGCTGGCCCTCGTCGAGACCGACGCCGAGTGCGCCGAGCGCTGGCGCGACGCCGCGCACCGGATCCTCGCGGCGCTGATCCGGGAGTGCGCTCCCGAGAGCCCCGAGGCCGCGGACACCGTCCTGCTGCACAGCGTCTACGACCTGCCGAAGAACGTCGGCGTCGACGAGGGCACGCTCTGGGGCGACTACTTCTACCTGGAGGCGCTGATGCGCGTCTCGCGACCGGAATGGCGGCCCTACTGGTGAGACTCGTCCGATTCGAGAGCGCCGAGGGCGCTCGGACCGGGGCCGTGCTCGACGGCGACCGCGTCGTCGACCTCGGTCCCGCGTCGATTGTGGAGCTGCTGGCCGACCCCGCGCTGCTGGCGGTGGCGCAGGGGGATGCGACCGTGCCGCTCGGCTCCCTCCGCCTCCTGCCGCCGGTCGTGCCGGGGAAGATCCTCTGCATCGGCTACAACTACCGCGGGCACGTGCCCGCCGGCGGTGAGGACCGGCCGGTGCCGACGACGCCCGACGTGTTCGTCAAGACGCCGAACACCCTCGGCGCCCCCGGCGATCCGGTGACGCTGCCGCTGACCGCGACCGACGTCGACTACGAGGGCGAGATCGCGCTCGTGATCGGCCGCGGCGGGCGGGACATCCCGCTCGCGGAGGCGGCCGGCCACATCGCGGGCTACACCGTGATCAACGACGTCTCCGAGCGCACCTGGCAGGGCCGCTCCAGCCAGTGGACGCTCGGCAAGTGCTCCGACGGCTTCGCTCCGCTCGGCCCGTGGCTCGTGACGCCGGACGAGATCGCGGACACCGGCGACCTCCGCGTCGAGGTCGTCCGCGACGGCGTCGTCACCGTCTCGCAGAGCACCGCCGACCTGGTCTTCAGCATGGCGGCGCTCGTGCACCACCTCAGCGAGGGGATGACCCTCGAGCCCGGCGACGTCATCGCCACCGGCAGCCCGCAGAAGCTGCCGGAGGCGCTCGCGGCGCACCGCCCGCTGGCCGACGGCGACGCGGTGACGATCCGCGTCGACGGGATCGGCTCCCTCACCACGACCTTCCGAAAGGGACGACCATGACCGCCGCCGTGCCCACCCCCGCCGCCTTCACTGTGGACGCCTTCACACTCGACGCCTTCCGCCTCGACTGCCGCGTCGCCGCCGTCACCGGCACCAGCCGGGGCATCGGCCGCGGCGCCGCGCTGGCGCTCGCCGGGGCCGGCGCCGACATCGCGCTGATCGACCGGGGCGACGCGAGCGAGACCGCCGAGCTGATCCGCGGACTGGGCCGCCGGGCGCACCTGATCCGCCGCGACTTCGCGACCGCGACCCCCGAGGAGCTGCACTCCGCGATCGACGAGGTCGTCGGCGAGCTCGGCCGGATCGACGTGCTGGTCAACAACGCCGGCACGATCAAGCGCACCCCCGCGGCCGAGCACAGCGCCGCCGACTGGGACGAGGTGCTCAAGGTGAACCTCGACTCGGTCTTCCACCTCACCCAGGCGGCCGGCCGGCGGATGATCGCGCAGGGCTCGGGGCGGATCATCACCGTCGCCTCGATGCTGTCCTTCCAGGGCGGGATCACCGTGCCCGGCTACACCGCGTCGAAGCACGCGGTCGCGGGGCTGACCAAGGCGTTCGCCAACGAGTGGGCCGCCTCCGGAGTGACGGTCAACGCGATCGCCCCCGGCTACCTCGCCACCGACAACACCGCGGCGATCCGCGCCGACGAGGCCCGCGAGGCGTCGATCGTCGCGCGCATCCCGGCCGGTCGCTGGGGCACCCCCGCTGATCTGCAGGGCGCCTTCGTGTTCCTCGCCTCGGACGCCGCCGCCTACGTCACGGGGACGATCCTCCCCGTCGACGGCGGCTGGCTCGTGCGCTGACCGCGACCGGCTCCCCGAACCCACCCGACCAGAACCGACCCGACAGGAGTCTCCCCATGGAGCAGCGCTACGCCACCAACCCCTCGCAGATCCCCGGCATGACCACCGAGGACCTGCGCCGGGAGTACCTCGTCCCGGACGTGTTCGTCGCCGGCGAGATCCGGCTGGTCTACACGCACCACGACCGCATCGTGCTCGGCGGCGCCGTCCCCGCGGGGCAGCGGCTCGAGCTGACCGGCTACGAGGAGATCCGCAGCGAGACGTTCCTCGAGCACCGCGAGCTGGGGATCGTCAACGTCGGCGGCACCGGCACGGTGACCGCGGACGGCGAGACGTACACGCTGGTGTCGGGCGCGTGCCTGTACCTGGGCCGCGGGATCGAGGCGGTGGCGTTCGAGGACGCCGACGCCGGCTCGACTGACTCCGGCGCGCAGTTCTACCTCTTCTCGGCCCCCGCGCACACGAGCTACCCCTCGGTGCTCGTCGCGCCCGGCGAGGGCACCGTCCGCGAGCTCGGCGAGCAGGCGACGAGCAACCGCCGCACGCTCAACCAGTACATCCACGAGAACGGCGTGCGCAGCTGCCAGATCGTGATGGGCGTGACGACCCTGCACGAGGGCTCGATGTGGAACACCATGCCCGCGCACACCCACGACCGCCGCACCGAGTGCTACCTCTACTTCGACCTGCCCGAGGACGCCCGCGTCATCCACCTGCTCGGAGAGCGCCAGGAGACCCGGCACCTCGTCGTCGCCGACCGCCAGGCGATCCTCTCGCCGAGCTGGTCGCTGCACTCCGGCGTCGGCACCGCCGCGTACTCCTTCGTCTGGGCGATGGCGGGCGAGAACCAGGCGTTCGACGACATGGATGCGGCGCCGGTGAAGGACCTGGCGTGACGTCCGGATCCGCTGTCGGCGGGGTGCTGCTGGCCATGGGGGAGACCATGGCCGTGCTGGTGCCCTGCGGCGGCTCGGTCGCCGACGCGGACGACTTCCTGGTCGACGCGGGCGGTGCGGAGTCGAACGTGCTCGCGCACGCGGCGGCGCTGGGCGTCCCGGTGCGCTGGCACAGCCGGCTCGGCGCCGACGCGCTCGGCGAGCGGGTGCTGCGGCAGCTGGCGGAGCGGCGGATCGACGTCTCGCGCGTCGTCCGCGACCCCGGTCATCCCACCGGCGTCTACGTGAAGGACCCCGGCCGCGGAGTCAGCTACTACCGGGCGGGTTCGGCCGCGGCGTTCCTCGACTCCGCCGATGCCGATGCCGCGCCGTTCGACGACGTGGCGCTGCTGCACCTCTCCGGGATCACCGCGGCGCTGTCCCCGAGTGCCGACCGCTTCCTCCGGCGCGCGGCCGTCCGCGCCCGCGAGCTCGGCGTCCCGGTGAGCCTCGACGTCAACCACCGCGCCGCGCTCTGGAGCGCCGCCGACGCCGCGCCGGTGCTCGCCGAGCTGGTGCGACTGGCCGACGTGGTCTTCGTCGGCCGCGACGAGGCGGAGACCCTCTGGGGCACCCGCACCGCCGCGGACGTCCGCGCGCTCTTCCCGGACGTCGCCGAGCTCGTCGTCAAGGACGGCCACATCGGCGCGACGGCGTTCTGCGCGGAGCTCGACGACGGCGTGGTCTTCGAGCCCTCGCACGAGGTGGAGGTGCTCGACGCGGTCGGAGCGGGCGACGCCTTCGCCGGCGGCTACCTGGCCGCCCTGCTCCAGGGCGCCGACCCCGGAGCGCGCCTGCGCCGCGGCCACGACCGCGCCGCCCTCACCCTCGCCGTGGCGGGCGACTCCCTCGACGAGAGAACGGCACGACCATGACCAGCCCCTTCGACGACATCTTCTCGGGCCCCCCGCTGATGGCGATCCTGCGCGGGATGGGCGTGGAGCGCTCGATCGCGCTCGCGACCACCGCCTGGGACCTCGGCATCGACTCCGTCGAGGTGCCACTGCAGACCGCGGAGGACGAGGTGGCCCTCCGCGAGGTCGCCCGCCTCGGTGCCGAGCGCGGCAAGACCGTCGGAGCGGGCACGATCGTCCGACCAGAGCAGGTCGCCCTCGCCCGCGAGGCCGGCGCCGGCTACCTCGTCTCGCCGGGCCTCGACCAGCGCATCCTCGCCGCGGCCGGCGCCGTCGACCTCCCGCTGCTGCCCGGAGTCGCGACGCCCTCGGAGGTGCAGCTCGCCGCCTCGCTCGGCCTGACCTGGCTGAAGGCCTTCCCCGCGACCTGGCTCGGCGCGGGCTGGTTCAAGCACATCCGCGGACCCTTCCCCGGCATCCGCTTCGTCGCGACCGGCGGTCTCGACGCCGCCAACGTCTCCGACTTCCTCGACGCGGGCGTCCGCGTCGCCGCCGTCGGCTCCGCCCTCGAGGACCCGGCCCAGCTCGAGCGCCTGGGCGCCCTCCTCACCGCCGCCCGCGCCTGACCACTGCGGGTCTCGATACGCCCTGCGGGCTACTCGACCAGCAAGGAGGGGCGGATCTCACAGGTAGGTGCGGGCCCTGCCTGCTGATCGCGCGGGGGTCCGCGCTCCTTGCTGATCGAGTAGCCCGCTCCGCGGGCGTATCGAGATCCACGCCCGTCAGAACGGCGCCGGCACGTCGACGAACCGCGGTCCCGGCGGCGGGTCCGGCGGTCGCCCGGGCAGCGGCGGCGGCCGGGTGCTGATGCGCCGTCCCGTCGGGGTCGTCCAGATGATGGCCCCGTCCTCGTCGTCCCTGTCGTAGCTCCACTGATCCCCGTGCCGCACGTGGTGATGGGACGTGCAGAGCGACACCAGGTTCTCGAGGGAGGTCTCGCCGCCGCGGCGCCATTCGCGCGTGTGATCGGCCTCACTTGTCGACGCGCTGCGGGTGCAGCCGGGGAACCGGCAGGTCTGGTCCCGCAGCTGGAGATGGAGGCGCATCTGCGGCGGGGGCACGCGCCAGGTCCTTCCGACGGAGACGACCGCCCCGGTGTCCGGGTCGGTGAGAACCCGGGTGAAGGAAGCGGCGGTGCGGATCAGCTCCCGGGCGATCTCCGCGGGCACAGGGCCGTAGCCGTCGAGGTCCGCGGGGGCGTCGTCGAGACCGACGGCGGTGGAAGCGGCGAGCGTCAGTCGCACCTCGGCGCGGACACCGGGGACGAACGTCGGGTCCGGCCGGTGCTCGGCGTCGGGGGTGGTGCCGGCGATGTCGCCGTCGCAGAGCAGGTCGACCGCGGCATCCGCGCTCAGCTGTTGCAGGGTGCGCGGATCGCCCTCGTCGCGAAGGATCCGGGCGATGCGGCGCAGCCGGTCGTAAGCACCGGTCACTGCCGGGGCGGGAGCGTGCAGACAGAGCGTCGCCATCCCGTCCACGTCCGGCGTGACCCACACGGCCCGGTCTTCCTTCGCGCGTGCGTGGCGCTCGGCGAGGGGCTGCTCGTGCAGCTCCTCCCGCCAGCGGCTCAGGGCACGGCGCAACTGCGCGGTGGTCATCGTGACGGCGGCCTCGGCCGCGCGCTCGTCGAGTGCCGTGCGGGACTCCTCGGGGAGGCTGCTCGCGGTGCGGCAGATCGCCTCGCCGACGTCCCACAGGATCCGGCCGTCGCGCAGCAGGGCGCGGGTGAGGGGGAGGTGCTCCATGAGCATCTGCGCGGTCTCGAGGCGGCGGGACACCTCTCGCTCGGACTGGCTGTACGCCACCGCGAGCTCGGCGCGGATGGAGCGTTCGACGAGATCCCGGGTCTCACTCCGCGAAGCGCCGCGGGCGAAGGCCTCCGGGATGGTCAGCGCGAGTCGGTAGCCGCGGTGCAGGCGCTCGGCTGCTCGGAGGCGCGTCGGTGAGGTGGAGCGCTCATCGGCAGCGGAGTCGTCGAAGCAGTCGCGCACCTCCGCGAGTGCTGCTGCATCCTCATCTTCTTTCATACGCGTATTCAAGCAGGGACCACCGACATCCGAGCGGCGTGCTGCATGGTTCGGGGACAACGCCATCAGCTGCGGCGTTGGGGAGGAGGCTCGCTTCCGGATGTTCGGCGGTGGTGGGTCTCGATACGCCGCCGGAGGCGGCTACTCGACCAGCAAGAGGGGGGGCACGCCGCCCCGCACGCCGGAGCCGGCGCCGCCCTCCTCACGAAGGCGACGCCGGCTCCGGCCCTGAAGCTCAGCAGCTCGCGGCCGGGTACTCCTCGCTCTGCTCGCGCGTCACGTCCTCGCCGTCCACGGTCCCCGTCATGGTCAGGTCGACCGCGTCGGCCGGCACCGCCTTGGCCCGGGTGGTGAAGGAGTGGAACGCGCTCTTCCCGGGCGCGACGGCGAGGAACGCCTTCTCGCCGTAGGCCGTCGTCATCGTGATCCCGACCGGCACGTCGGCCGTGTTGACCGCGGTGACGCCCAGCTGCACCTTGCCCGCGACGCACCGGCTCTGCACCGTCACGTCCAGCTCCGGCAGCTCCGGGGCGGCGGGAGCGACCGCCGCGACTCCGAGCCACGAGATCACCGGCTTCTCGCCGCCCGCGCCCTCGTTCGTCACCCGGTACTCCACCGTGGTCGCCGCCGCGAGCGTGAAGGTCAGCGCCCCGGTCAGCGGTGTGTTCGTGCCCGAGAGCGGGATGTTGCCCTTGGCCAGCTCCACGCCCCCGGCCGAGACCGTGTGGTTCATCGTCCGGCTGAGATTCCACCACTCGGTGAACCCGCCCGTCAGCGTGTACGTCCCGGCGGCCAGCGGCAGTCGGTAGATCAGCTGCGTCGTGTCCTGGTAGAGACCGGTCGAGAACTTGTCGTCGACGTCCGTCCCGGTCTTCACCTTCATGCCCTCGGGCGCGAAGCCCCACTGGTCGGCGGCGGTCGAGGCCCGGTCCGACACGGCGTTGAGCAGCGACGGGACGGCCGCCTGCACCGCGCCGTACTGCGGCGAGGACGTCGCCGCGGTGCCGGAGTCGATGTAGTAAACGAGCCCCTCGGGCACGACCTCGTAGCGCGCGGTCACCTTCGCGCCGTTCGCGAGCGTCCCGCGCAGGGTCACCGGCGCATAGTCGGTGCGGGTCTGCGCCGCGGAGTCCGCGTCCCAGCTGACGCCGACCGAGGCGCCGTCGACCGTCACGGCGGCCGGCAGGACGGCGCTCGCGGTGAGCGCACCCTGGTAGCCGAGGTCGCGAGTCACGCTCTGCACGTAGACCAGCGCGAGCCGCGCGTTGTAGCCGCTCGTCCCGTCGGTCCCGAAGGACACGTCCACGACGCCCGGCGCCGCGAGGGTCACCTGCTGGCGGACCGGCGTCGCCGACCCGGTCGAGACCGCGGTGGCCCGCTTGGTCGTGCCGGCCGCGGTCACGGTCGAGACGACGTTGGTGGTCAGGCCGGCCCGCGGCGCCTGCACGGCGACGACGTCGTACGTCCCGGCGGGCAGGGTCAGGTGCGTCACGACGGGCTTGCCGAAGTCGGCCGGCACGTAGGAGGAGCTCCAGTCCGCGGGGCTGCCGGGGACGACCGCTCCGGTCGACGTGGTCGAGTAGCCCCAGGTGCTGCCGGCGGAGACGCCGTCCCACTTCCGGTCGGCGGCGTCGTTGAGGATCCCCGGCTGGCTCGCCTTCACGGCCGCGTAGGCGGATCCGGCCGCCGAGCCGCTCGATCCGGAGTCGATGAAGTAGCGCAGGTCGGCCGGAGTCACCAGCAGCGGCACCGAGAAGCGCTGGAAGACGCCCGTCGCGGCGACCTTCTCGGTCGTCCGGCCGGTCAGCCGCACGGTGCCGAGCTCGGCCGTCCCGGCGAGGGCCTGCGTGGCCCCCGCGTCCCAGGTGACGGCGCGCTCGGCGCCCTCGAGGGCCAGGGTCTTCGGCAGCCCGGCGGAGGCGGTCCCGGCGATCAGGCCGAGGTCGCGGACGTCCGTGCTGACACCCTCGGGCACGAGCTCCGCGGCGGTGCGGCTGAGGCGCGCCACGAGAGCGGCGGCCCCCTCCGCATCGAGACCGTAGGAGGCCGGATCGGCGAGCGCCGACCGCGCAGAACCCACGACGCTCGCGAACGGCGCCCAGGAGGAGGCGCTCCACTCCGCCTCGACGAAGCGCTCGGCCGTCGCCAGCGCCGCCGCGAGGGCAGCGGTGTCGACCGCGGACGAGTCCGCGTTCGCGACGACCACGCCGACCGCGTCGACGTTCAGGACGCCGTCGTTCGCCGTCTCCAGCACCACGGTGTGCTCGCCGTCCGCGAGACCGCGGAGCTGGAACGCCGTGCGCTCGCTGCCCGCGGCCCAGGTCGGCGCGTTCGTCGCCACCCGGACGCCGTCCACGGTGACGTTCAGCGTCGCCGCCCCCGTGTTGCTGCCGAGGACGTCGAGTCCGGTCCCGGTGAAGGAGTAGGTCAGCGCCGCGCCCTTCCCGGTGCTCTTCGACGCCGTGCGCTGCCACTCGAACATGCCCTGGCCGTTGACGTGCGTCCACTGCTCGTCGAACTCGAGGATCGGCGTGCTGCCGTCGCTCCAGCTGGTCTGGTGCATGCCGTCGACGACAGTGGAGTAGTAGGGAGTGAAGCCGGGCACCTGCTCGACGACGAGGTCGTCGAACTGCGTGAAGGTGAAGGCCGAGCCGAGCTGCACGCGCCCCGCGGCCTGCGGCGCCGGGTCGGTGTACGCGGCGACCTGCACGCCGTTGAGGTACGCGGTGTAGCGGTCGCCCGCCACCTGCACGGCGACCCGGTTCCACACTCCCGTGCCGGTGCGGAACGCCGTGCCGGGGGTCGCGGAGGCGGTGCCGGAGGCGACGGAGGTGCCGTAGCGCAGCAGACTCCAGGCGCCCGTCGCGTCGACCCGCAGCTCGGCCGCGGAGACGTTCTGGCCGTTGGCCGTCCCGCCCTGCTCCCGGGCGCCGAGGGTCGCGTACGGGGCGCCGCCGTTCTCGAAGAGCACGTCGACCGAGGCGCGGTAGTTCGCCCAGCGGTAGTCGCCGATGGTCGTCTTCGGGTCGCCGCTGTTCCAGGCCGAGCCGTTCATGCCCGGGCCGACCTGCTGGCGCAGCACGCGGTCGCGCGCCGCGTCGGCGGTGGCCACGGACTCGAAGGCGCCGTTGGTGTCGTTCGTGTAGCGCGGGATCGCGCCGTCGTCCTCCGGCTGCACCGCGGGGGTGCCGGCGGGCTTCGCCTTCGCGCCGCGGCTGTCGAGGAAGGACTCGCCGGAGTCGCTCAGCGCGCCGGTCGCCGGGTCGTAGGAGCGGATGTCCGCCGCCTCGGCGTAGTCGAAGTCGTCCGCATAGAGGACGGAGTCGGTGGTGACGCCGTTGACGTCGCCGCTCGCGTCGGTGTCGAGCACGTCGCGGCCGCCGTCGGCGTCGGTGTACTCGGGCGAGGTCGGCAGGGTCGAGCCGTAGCCCTCGCGCGGGGTGAGGACACCGCCCGCGCTCGCCGCGTGGTCGAGCGTGGTCGCGGTCGCCGTCGACCAGGGCTTCACCGTCACCGTGTACACGCCGTCCACGGCGGACAGCTCCGACACGGGCACGACGTAGTTCGCGTCGTAGGCCTCGCCGGCGTCGGCCGCGCGGGTCTCCCAGACCTCCATCGTGCGGTCGGCGCCCAGGTCGAGGTCCTTCGCCGAGAGCGCGTAGGTCTTCTCGAACGGGCTGTCGTTGACGATCACGGTCGAGAAGTCGGAGCCGTCGGGAGCGGCGAGCGTCGTGTACGACACCGCGCCGGTCGAGGCGCCGCTGGGCGGGTTGCCGCCGCCGAGCGCGCTGCCGGAGGCCTGCGGGATGCCGCGCCAGATGCCGGCCGTGTTGTCCTCGTTCTCCCAGCCGAGGGTCGCGAACTGCGTGTACTGCTCGACCGCGGCCAGGCCGCCGTCGTAGTACAGCCAGCCCGACCACGGGTCGCGGGCGCTGACCAGCTCCTTCGAGGAGTACTGGAAGCCGTCGTAGAACGAGCCGATCGCCGGCTGGAAGATGTTGAGGGTCCGCAGCGACTTCGCGAAGCCGGAGGTGACCCAGTTGCTCATCTCGAGCGCGCTGTTGGTGCCGCCGAACTCCGTCCCGGTGCCGCCCTGGCCGTCGGGGTTGGTGTTGTTCGGGCGGTCCGCGGAGTTGGAGAAGGTCGCCTGGCCCTCGGAGTTCCAGATCTCCTTGTCGTAGGTCTGCGCGAACTTCTTCAGGTTGCCGTTCGCGTCGTCCGCCGTAGCGTAGTGGAAGCCGACGACGTCGACGGCGTCGCGGAGCGACGGGTCGGTGGTCGAGTTCAGCTGGTCGCCGAAGGAGGTCGGGGGAGTGCCGACCGTGTCCGCCGCGACCGTGCGGATCGCGCGGTAGCGCTCGCCCTCGTCCGCCGAGGCGAAGCCGTTGTTCGGGTCCTGAGCGCTCGCGCCCTCGTAGCCCTTGGTGTCCGTCCGCAGCCAGGTCGAGAACTTCTTGTAGAGCGCGGCGTTCGGGCTCGTGGTCTCGTTGGTGTCCGGGTTGATCGAGTCGACCATGATCCCGTACTCGCGCTCCGCCGCCAGGACGGTGTTCTTGAACCAGACGTACTGGTCCTCGTCGCTGGTCACCCAGGTGGGGCGGCTCCAGCGCAGGATGCTGACGTGCACGTCGCCCTCGGCGACCTTCTGCGCGTCCGCCGCCAGCTGGAAGCCCGGCTCGCGCTGCACGTTCGGGTACTCGTCGCGCGAGCGCATCGTCGCGACGTTCGGCCCGGTCGAGGTGTTGCGGTCGTTGCCCATCTCGATCTTGATGGTGGTCATGATCGGGTGCTCGCCGCCGAAGAGCGTCTCGATCAGCTCCCAGTACTGCTCGGGGTGCTGCGACTTGTAGTCGAGCAGCAGCGCGCTCGTCGAGTTCGCGGAGAGGATGCCGAAGCCCTTGAAGGTCAGCGCGTTGACGCTCTCCGCCGCGGCAGCCACGTCGGCCGCCGTGATCGTCACGGCCTGCACGTCGGAGGGCGCCGCCTGGGCGGCCGGCACCTGAGCGAGCCCCGTGGCGAGCAGGGCTCCGAGGGCGGTCGCCGCGACGAGGGCCCGTCCCCTCCCCTCCTTCCTGCGGTGCGGCCTGCTGTGCGAGGGGGGCTCGGGCTGCGAGCCTCGAGCGTGCCGGGGAGAGCGGTTGAGCATGAGTGCGCCTCGTCGTCGAGTCGAATGGGATGAGCGATCCGCCAACTCCGATCATTTTAGAACATGAGGAGAGCGATCGCTGTGGTCACCGTATCCGAGCGGTTTCGCGGGCGCAACGGCTCGAAGCGGCGCGCGAGCAGGGTCTTTCCTTGCGGCGCGACCACGGGATAGTCTGCTCGGCAGCGCGGAACGCTCTTCCTTGATGATCGATAATGATCGAATGGGAGGAGCGGGACGCGCGACGACGAGTCGGCGACGAAGCCGACCGGAGAACGGAGAACCCCCGCCATGACCACCCGCTCCACCCGGATCCACCCCCTCCTCACCCGCGGCGCCGCCGGCATCGCCGGGGGCCTGCTCCTGCTCGGCGTCGCCGGGACCGCGTTCGCCGACGAGCAGCAGGGCACCGACGACGTCGACGTCAACGTCCAGATCGCCCCGCTCACCACGCCCGGCTCGCTCTCGATGACCGTCGCGAGCGACTCCACCGCGCTCACCGAGAACGGCTCCGACGGCGTCGCCCGCCGGTTCACCGGCACCCTCCCCACCGTGACCGTCACCGACACCCGCGACCCCGCCGACATCCCCGCCGACGCCGGCTGGTACGTCCTGGGCACCTCCACCGACTTCACCTCCACCACCGGAGACACGATCGGCGCCGAGAACCTCGGCTGGGCCCCGAACCTCCTCGACGGCGGCGACTCCGGCCTCGTCGCCGAGGGCGACGTCGTCGACCCCGCCATCGACGGCGGCGAGGACGCCGTCGGCCTCGTCGACCAGGAGCTCCTCGCCCTCACCAACGACTCCGCCGGCATCGCCGAGGAAGGCTCCTGGACCGCCAACGCGGCCCTGACCCTCAAGACCCCCACCACCGTCGACGCGGGCGACTACAGCTCCACGCTCACCCTCTCCCTCTTCGAGTGACCCCAGCGGCCGAGAACCGCACCCGCATGCTGGTCGAGTAGCCGCCTCCGGCGGCGTATCGAGACCCGCCGTGCCGGGGGCGGTGGATCTCGATACGCCCGCTGCGCGGGCTACTCGATCAGCAGGCAGGAGCCCGCCGCGCGGTCTCCTCGATCGGCCCGCGGATCAGGACCCCGGCGACTCCTCCGCGCCGAGCCGCACCGCGAGCTCCATGCAGCGCAGGCGGGCCGGCGAGAAGTCGTAGGGCATCATCCGGATGACGTCCGCCGCGCTCCTGGCGCGCGGATCGACGGAGGCGACGGGAGCCCCGGCGCTCTCGACAGGGTGCCGCTCGTCCCAGGCGTCGAAGAGGGCGTCGTCCTCCGCCTGCTGACCGGACTCCTCGATGGCGCGCATCAGCGCGGTCTCGAAGGCGTGCCGCTCGGCCGCGACCTGCGCCACCCGGGGATCGTCGACGGCGACCGAGTCGTCCAGCGCCTCCTCGGCGGCGTCGACGCGGTCCGACTCCGCCCGGAGTGCCGGATCGGCGGCCAGGGCGACGAAGCGGCCGGCCTGCACCGCGGCGCCGAGGGGGCCGAAGATCCGCTCGGTGACCAGGAGGACGTCCAGGTCGTCCTGGCGCAGCGACCCGTCGGGCGCCCCCTCGAGGCGGCCGGAGACGAGGTCGTCGAGCAGGCCCAGCCGGCTGCCGAGGGTGCGCATGCGCTGCACCGAGGCTCGCTGCCGCTGCAGCTCGGCCTCCTGCGCGGCGAGGGTCTCCTCCAGCCGAGCGAGGACGTCCGCGACCTCGTCCTCGCCCTCCGCGGCGCCCGGTGCGGCGCCGTCGAAGGCGTCGCGCACATCGTCCAGGGCGATCCCCGCGTCGGCCATCCGGCGGATCCAGAGCAGCCGGATGATCTCGTCGGAGCCGTATCGGCGGCGGCCGTCCCCGCCCCGCTCGCGCTCGGGGAGCAGTCCGATCTGGTGGTAGTGCCGGATCGCCCGGGGAGTGGTGCCGACGAACGCCGCGGCGTCGCCGATCAGGACCTCTCGGGGCGGGGTCGGGAACGGGTGCACGGCGGACCTCTCGAAGCGGAACGGGGAGTGCTTCGAGCAGACCACATGACGCTGCGGCAGGAGCAAGCCGTTTGCTGGTCGATCAGCAGGTCTCGGGGACCTCTGCGGAGCTTGCTGGTCGAGTAGCCGCCGGAGGCGGCGTATCGAGACCCACGTGTCCGGGGACGGTGGATCTCGATACGCCCGCTCCGCGGGCTACTCGATCAGCAGGCAGGAGCCCGCCGCGCCCTACGAGGTGTAACCCGCCTGGATGGTGTCGAGGACCTGGTCGGTGCTCGAGCCGTCGATCCAGTCGACGATGCCCTTGAAGAAGCTGTCGGAGCCGACGGCCTTGGGCATCAGGTCGGACGCGTCGAAGCGGAACGTGGTGCCCGGGTCCTGCAGGATCGAGATGGAGCTGCGCAGCAGGTCGCTGCTCGCGTTCGCGGGGTCGAGGCCGGTGTTCGCCGAGATGACGCCGCCGAGTTTCACGCGGCTGTTCGCCCAGTCGGCGCTCGCCAGGTACTCCTGCACCTTCGCGGTGTCCGCGTCGTCCGCGAACGCGGCGACGAACTCGCCACCGCCGGTGACGGCCTGGTCGTCGTCCGCGTCGATCGGCGGGGTGAGGAACGCCCAGACGTCGCCGTCCTCCGCCACGGTCGCGTCGGCCCCGGTGAGGAAGCCCTCGAAGAAGGACGCCTGGTGGGTCAGCGCGCAGGAGCCGTTCGCGATGTTCTGCGCGACGTCACCGAAGGCCGTCGAGTTGATCGACGACACGTCGCCGTAGCCCGCGTTCACGAGCGTCGGGTCGAGCAGGATCGTGCCCACCGAGTCGAAGGCGGCCTTGATCTGCGGGTCGGTGAACGGGGTGTCCCCCGCGACCCACGAGTCATAGACGTCCGGCCCCGCCTCGCGGAGCACGGCGTCCTCGATCCAGTCCGTGCCCGGCCAGCCCGACGCGGCGTCGGAGGCGAAGCCGGCGCACCAGGACGGCCCGCCCGACTTCTCGGCGATGGTCTTCCCGAGCGCCTTCATCTCGTCCCACGTCGTCGGGACCGAGACGCCCCACTCCGCGAACTTCGCCGGCGAGTACCAGACGTAGCCCTTGACGCTCGCCATCAGCGGAGCGCCGTACTGCGTGCCGTCCACCTGGCCGTACTTCTGCCAGTCCTCCGACCAGTTCTGCTTCACATTCGCGAGGGCGCCCTCGGGCAGCTCCTTCACCTTCCCGGAGGCGACCGTGTCGGCGAGCAGTCCCGGCTGCGGGAAGATCGCGAGGTCCGGAACGTCGCCGCCCTGCACCTTGATGCCGATCTGCTGCTCGAAGCCCTTGTCGCCCGTGTACTTGATGTCGATGCCCGACTCCTTCTCCCAGTCCGCCCAGGACTGCTCGAGCAGGGTCGCCTCGTCGCCGTTGATCGTGCCGTAGACGGTGACGGAGCCGTCGCCCGCGGCGCCGCCGGAGCTCGCGCCGCCGCCGGCGTTCGGGTCGTTCGGGTCGCTGCTGCTGGAGCAGCCCGCGAGCGCGAGTCCGGCGGCCGCGAGAACGGCGACCGGAAGGGTGAGACGACGGTGCAGGGATGTCCGCATGGGTTTCTCCTCGTTGAGTGACGGTGCGACGAGGGGAGTAGCCCCCCCAGCTGCCTGCCCAGCGTACGTGCCGAGAGAGCGCTCTCTCGATAACGATCCGGTGTCGGATTCCGCGCACCCGGCTCACCGCGGGCGGCAGAGCGGCGCGCGTCAGGGCCCGTACGAGGACAGCACGCGTGCCACGTCGTAGACCTCGCGCTGGAGTCGGCGGGCCAGCCGCGCGCCCTCGCGAAGCCACTCCTCGGAGTCCACGCGCCCGTCCCAGCCGTCGAAGACGTCGCAGTGCGTGAGCCAGACCTCGGTCCACGCCCGGAGGTCGGCGGTGAGCGGAGCGGACAACCCGAAGCGGCTCGGCTCCTGGGGACCCTCGTCGTCCCAGAGTGCTCGGTCGTGCCCGGCCGCGAGGAAGAAGCGGAGGTCGACGAGCTCGCCCGCGTCGGCGCGGCGCGCGTGCTCGACGACCCGCTCGGGCTCGATCCCCTCCGGCACCGGCCACTCGACCTGCGTCACCGGATCGACGACCCACTCGCCGGTCGGCCACTCCGCGACACTCGCCATGTCCTCAGCATGGCCGACGGTCGAGAGCCGGCCCGCCGCTGTCAGCCCCCGCCCCGGAGCGCGACGCATGATGGCGGGATGTTCATCCCGACCAGAGCCGCCGGTCTCGAGGCGCTCGACGACTTCGTCGAGCGGGCCGGCTCCGCCTACGCGCGCACCCGCAATCACGACGAAGGGCCGTCCCGGAACAACGTCTCCGGGCTCTCCCCGTACCTCCGCCACGGGCTCGTCACCGAGCGGGAGGTCGTCGCCGCGGTCCTCGCGCGCCACAAGCTCACGGCCGCGGAGAAGTTCGTCCAGGAGGTGTTCTGGCGCACCTACTGGAAGGGCTGGCTCGAGCAGAACCCCGAGGTGTGGCGCCGCTACCGCCGCGAGGTGAGCGACGTCGAGGGCCACCTCCCGACGGGCTACGACGACGCGATCGGCGGCCGCAGCGGCATCGACGCGATGGACGCCTGGGTGAGCGAGCTCGTCGAGACCGGCTACCTGCACAATCACGTGCGCATGTGGTTCGCGAGCATCTGGATCTTCACCCTCGGCCTGCCCTGGCAACTCGGCGCCGACTTCTTCTACCGGCACCTGCTCGACGGCGACGCCGCCTCCAACACCCTGTCCTGGCGCTGGGTCGCCGGCCTGCAGACGCCGGGCAAGACCTACCTCGCGACCGCCTCCAACATCGCCAAGTACACCGAGGGCCGCTTCTCGCCGCAGGGCCTCGCCACCTCGGCGCCCGCGCTGATGGAGGAGCACTTCCCGCCCCGGACGGCCATCGAGTCGGACGACGTCGACGGCACGATCGGCACCC
Organism: Rathayibacter sp. VKM Ac-2760; assembly: GCF_009834185.1. Classification (GTDB taxonomy): domain Bacteria; phylum Actinomycetota; class Actinomycetes; order Actinomycetales; family Microbacteriaceae; genus Rathayibacter. Next base: position 4,180,773 of record NZ_CP047173.1, on the reverse strand, counting down.
GCCCCGGCCTCCTGCTGCACGAGGAGGACCTCGACGCGGCGAGCCTGCTCGCCGAGCAGCCCGGACTGGCGGAGCGGCTGATCGCCACCGCGGTCTTCGCCGACCCGGCGGAGCGCTCGCCGTTCGCGGTCTCCGAGGTGGTGCACGCCTTCACCGCCGCGGCGATCGCCGATGCCGCCGAGCACACGCCGGACAAGGGCGGCCGGCTGGCGCGAGTGCTGGCCGACGCGCTCCCCGCGACGGTCGTCGACTGGGCGGCGTCCGAGCGGCTCGACACCGTCGTGGTCCCGTACGCGCCGGTCGGCCCCGTGCAGGAGCGGCTGGACGCGCTCCGCTCCGCCCTCGCTCAGGAGGGCATCGCGCTCGTCACCGTGCGCCGCCGCTGGGACGGCACCGCCTGGCCCTCGGCGTCGCGCGGGTTCTTCGCCTTCAAGAAGCGGATCCCGGCGCTGGTCCGCGGTCTGGACGAGCCGGAGGACGCGGTCCGCCTGTTCTGAGCCGCGGCGGAGTAGGACGGAGCGCTCAGGACCCGCTGAGCGCCTCCTCCTCCGCCGCCACGTCCTTTTGCAGCCTGTCCCGCGCGTCGATCGCCTCGACCTGTCGCAGGGTCGAGACCGTCTGCTGGAGCTCCACCACGAAAGTGCTCTCTCGCCACGCCGGACTCCGGCTCAGGCGACGGATCTGGCTGGCGGCGTCGACGCCTCCCAGCTCGAGGAGACGCTCGAGCAGGCTCGGACCGTCGTTCTTCGGGTGGCCGTGGCGGGCGGCGAGGGGGCCGAGGAGCGTCGTGAGGAGCGCGAGGTCGACCGCGGAGCGCCGGACGGCATCGGCCAGAACGCCCGCGACCAGGCTGACGTCCTCGCGGTCGCTGAGGAGATCGGCGACAGTGCGTTCGATGGTCGTCACCGGCAGCCCTGCGCGCACGGTCACCTCGTCAGGGGTCAGCCGGCGGTGCCGATAACGGATGTCGAGGCGCTGGGACTGCCGGCGGGAGGGCGTCGCGAACTCGAACGGGTCGGGTTGCAGATCCCCGAACCCGTGGAGGAACGCCGCGGTGCTCCCTGCGACCACGGCTCCGGGATGACGAGAGGCGATCCGCTCGGCCGCGGTGCGCGTCGGGTCGGTGCTGAGCCACGCGGCGCGGAGGTCGTCGAACTCTCCGGGCGCACTTCCTGCGTTCCGGTACACACCGTGGACGAGCCGCTCGAGATGGCTCTGCTGCGTGAGGCGGGTGAGCTGCACGCGGCTCACCCCGGCTGCTGCCGCCTGAGCGGTGGTCAGCAGGCTCCACTGCCCGGCGGACACGGCAGCAAGGGCGCTCAGAGCTGCTGCGGTCGTCATGGGACAATTGTTTCACCAAAAGTGAAACAAATACAGCGCTCGCCGGGTGACGTCCCAGTGCTGGCGTGGAACGCCGCATCACTTCGGACTCAGTGCTCAGCTCCCGCTGAGCGCCGCCTCCTCCTCCGCCGCCACATCCTTCTGCACCGCGAACTGCGTCCGGTGCAGCTCCTCGTAGCGCCCGGCGGCGGCGAGCAGCTCCTCGTGCGTGCCGCGCTCGACGATCGTGCCGTCCTCGACCACGAGGATCAGGTCCGCGCTGCGGATCGTGGACAGGCGGTGCGCGATCACCATCGCCGTCCGGCCCTCGAGCGCCTCGCTCAGCGCCGCCTGCACCGCGGCCTCCGAGGTGGAGTCGAGCGCCGCCGTCGCCTCGTCGAGGATGACGACGCGCGGCTGGGCGAGCAGGAGCCGCGCGATGGTCAGCCGCTGGCGCTCGCCGCCGGACAGCCGGTAGCCGCGCTCGCCGACCAGGGTGTCCAGCTGGTCGGGCAGCGAGCGGATCAGCGGCTCGAGCCGCGCGCGGCGGAGGGCGTCCCACACCTCGTCGTCGGTCGACTCCGGCCGGGCGAGGCGCAGGTTGGACAGGATCGTCTCGTGGAAGAGGTGGCCGTCCTGCGTCACCATGCCCAGGGTGTGCCGCATCGAGGCGAAAGTGACGTCGCGGACGTCGGTGCCGGCCAGGCGCACCGCGCCGCTGTCGACGTCGTAGAGGCGCGAGAGCAGCTGCGCGATCGTCGACTTGCCCGCCCCCGACGTGCCGACGAGCGCGACGGTCTGCCCCGGCTCGATCCGGAAGGAGAGGCCGTGCAGCACCTCCTCGCCGCCGCGGGTGTCGAGCGTGGCGACCTCCTCGAGGGAGGCCAGCGACACCTTGTCCGCGGACGGGTAGGCGAAGCGCACATCGTCGAACTCGACCGACACCGGTCCCTCGGGGACGGTGCCCGCGTCGGACTTCTCCTTGATGAGCGGCTGGAGGTCGAGCACCTCGAAGACCCGCTCGAAGCTGACGACCGCGCTCATGATCTCGACGCGGGCGTTCGCGAGGCTGGTCAGCGGCGCGTAGAGGCGCGTGAGCAGGAGCGCGAGGGTGACGACCGCGCCGGTGTCCAGCTGCCCGCCGAGCGCGAGGACGCCGCCGAGCCCGTAGACGAGCGCGAGGGCGAGCGCGGAGACGAGCGTCAGAGCGGTGACGAAGACGAACTGCAGCAGCGCGCTCCGGACCCCGATGTCGCGGACGCGGGCGGCCCGGACGCGGAACTCCTCCGCCTCCTCGTCGGGCCGCCCGAACAGCTTGACCAGGGTCGCGCCGGGCGCCGAGAACCGCTCGGTCATCTGCGTGCTCATCGCCGCGTTGTGGTCCGCGGCCTCCCGGCGCAGCGCGGCGAGCCGGCTGCCCATCCGGCGCGCGGGCACCAGGAAGATCGGCAGCATGATCACCGCGAGCACGGTGACGAGCCAGGACGTGCTGAGCATGACGATCAGGGTGAGGATCAGCGCCACGACGTTCGTGACCACCCCGGAGAGCGTGCCGCTGAAGGCCTGCTGCGCGCCGATCACGTCGTTGTTGAGCCGGCTGACGAGGGCGCCCGTGCGGGTGCGCGTGAAGAACGCGATCGGCATCTTCTGCACGTGGTTGAAGACGGCGGTGCGCAGGTCGAGGATGACGCCCTCGCCGATCCGCGCCGAGTACCAGCGCGTGACGAGCGAGACTCCGGCGTCGGCCACGGCCACGACGGCGATGACCACGGCGAGCTGCACGATCGTCCCGACCGCACCCCGGGCGACGATGGTGTCGACCACCCGGCCGGCGAGCACCGGCGTCGCGACGGCGAGGAACGCGCCGATGACGGAGAGCCCGATGAAGAGGATGAGCTTCGCGCGGTAGGGGACCGCGAAGGTCATGATCCGGCGCACGGACTCGCGGGAGATGCCGTGCTTGCCGCTCTGGGCGGAGGAGATCCGGTAGAGGGAGCTCCAGGCGACGCCTTCCATGCTCATGTGTGGGGGTCCTTCTGTGGAAGTGGGGCGAGGGGGCGGATTCCGTGGGGGTCGCGCGACTGATGCAGTGTGCGCCTCGATCGAGCGCCGCCCCGTCTCGGGATCGCGGATTCGCGGCAAACTGGGCAGATGAGTACGGATCAGCTGGGCAGCGGGGGAGTGGTCGCCGAGCAGTTCGGTGGGCGGCCGTACCGTAAGCGGTCGCACCTGCGGTGGATCGTTCCGCTGGTGTCAGCACCCGTGACGTTCGTCGGCTTCGGCTGGTCTCAGTATCTCGTATCGCTCTCGGCCGCCGAGGGGGACCTGCAGTCCTTGCTTCTGCAGCTCGCCCTGCTGGCTGCCGCGTTCCTCGTGCCGGTTGCCGCCGTGATCGTGGCGATCGTCCAGGCCGTTGTCGTCCACGGGCACGCGCGGCGGGCGAAGGGGCGCTTCACTGCGACGGAACGGGCGACGATCGACGCGCGGGAAGCGTCGGACCGCGGGAGGCGCGCGGCCGTTGACCTGCGCGCGCTGTTGCTGGCGCGGCAGCTGCCCGCCGAGATCAGAGTGTGGGACGTCGTCCCCGGACTGGGCGAGGTCTTCTTCCTGGACACCCGAGCCGACTACTTCCGGTACTACGGCCGGGACGTCTCCTACACCCGCACGTCAGGCTTCTACGTGGGGCGACCGGCTTTCGTCGCGGCGGGCCTGTTCGCCAACGCCGTCAGCAATACGGTCAACGCCTCGGTCGCGCACGCTCAGGCGCAGGCCCAGTGGCGGGATCGTCAGCAGGCCCGCCTGCTCGTGTCGAATCAGCGGCTCGTCTGCCAGGTGAGCGGCGGCCGCTGGCTCAGCTTCCACTACAGCGCCATGACGGCGGTCTATCCAGAGGTCGACTCCTGGACCCTCGTCACCCAGTTCGATTCGGCCGAGCCGCTGATGCTCCGCGGCGTCGATGTGCCGGCTGCGGCGGTGCTCACGGTCAGGATGACTCATGGCGAGGATGCGCTGGGTCGGCATCCGGGGTTGGCGTCGCTCGAGGGCGACGACTGAGTTCTGCTTGGGGGAAGGGCTAGAGCAGTTCGGTGGCCACGGCGGAGTGAGGTCGGCCGGTGGCGCCGAAGACCGAGGGACGTCCGGTCCCCGCCTTCAATTCGCTGGCTTGGGACAGCAGGCGTTCCGCCGCGTCGAGCTCAGCCCGTCACTATCGCCTGCCATGCCTCGAAGTCGGGGTCGTCCGACGCCACCAGCCAGGTGATCTCGAATGCCGAGTCGCTCGCCTCTCCTGTGTCGTAGTCGAAGCCTCCGGCGTAGGCGGCGAGCCATCCGGTCTTCTCGATCTCAGGGATCGTCTTCTGTGCGTAGTCGAGGCCGCGCTCCGCGATGAAGGCCTCGTACGTCGAAGGCGACTCCGCGAGTGCGATGTCCCTGTCGCTGACGACTTCGACGAAGAGCGCGCTGGATCCCTCGGCGCGCGCGACGTCGTTGATGATCGCCTTGATCTGATCGCGGCCGGCCGTGGTGGACGCTTCGAGTCCCTCCGCGAACACCCAGTACTGGGTGAGATCGGCGCTGCTCTGTCCGCGCTCCGTCGACAAGATCTCGTAGGGCACGCCGTTGTAGGTGGAGACGTCAGCGGGCACCTCGGTCGGTACTGCCGCTGGCGCCTGCGTCGGAGCTGACGTCGGAGTCTGTGCGGGCGCGGCCGATGTGGGCGCGGCTGAAGGAGTCGCGGGCTCTTCGTCATCCCCCGTGATCAGGCTCATGACGGTGATGACGGCCGCGAGGATCACGAGTACGCCTCCGACTCCTCCGACGAGGAGCCACGGCGGCTTCGGCTTCACGCGTCGGAAGGTGAGGCTCGTCCGGAGCATCGGCTGCTCCTGCTGGGAGAGGAACTCCCAGCCCTCCTTCTCCCACTTGGTGATCGAACGGCTTTCGCGGCCTCGAATGGTGGTAACCGTCTTGGTCTCGTATCGGATCTCCCCGACAGGCATTGCCTACTCCTCAGGTGCCGCCGATGAGGTCATCGCTCGTGCACCCGCTTGAGCATAGGAGGCGCCGTCCGCTTGAGCGCGACAGGGCGTACGGCCCGTGCGTGAGGGTCTTGACCCGGGAGACGATGGTGTCGACTGTTTTTCCGGCGAGCATCGGCGTCGCGATGCAAAGCAACGCGCCTAGGACGGAGAGCCCGCTGAGGCGCAGCCGGAGGCCGGCGGTCGTGCTCCGCCGCACGACTCGAACCGTCTACCGTGCTCGCCGCTGAGGGCCTGCTGCGCGCCGATTGCGGCTTTTGAGCCGGCTGACGAGGGCGCCCGTGAGGGTGCGGGGGAAGAACGCGATTGGCATCTTCTGCACGCTCGCACTCGTGGATCCCCTGAAGCGGGTCCGGGATGGACTCGAGGTACGCGAGTGTGCGCTCAACGCGTATCCCACGCGCGTAGTCCGCATACCGCTGGTCAGAATCCACTGCCACCAACCCGGGGATAATATTCGATCTACCCGGGAGAGATTCGCTGCTGCTAGAACTGCGGTTTGAGGTTCGTTCCCCTCACCGACTTCCTCTTGGAGTACTGCGTCAGCCACTGTTGCGGCGACCAGCCAAGCGGTCAGTCGCCGCAGCAGGAACGAGACCGCGGTAGTACCGGTACGCGTTTCGGGCTGCATCAGCTCGAACAGCCGTGACGGCTGACGTCGCGTTGTCTCCGCTTGGTGTGCATGACGCAGTTGACGCGTCAGGTCTTCGCGGTGGATGCAGAAGCGCACCCTCGGGAATGACGAGACCCAGGGTCTGAGAGCGCCGCGTAGCCCCAGTTGCGTGAGTCGAAGTCCGGCTGGCGTTTGCGCATCAGCTGGCCGACTGTCGCGAGGTTCGCCCAGCCGTCCTCTGCGGAAGCGGTCACGACGCTGGTCCGCAAGCCTGCAACGAGCTTGGTGTCGCTCCGTAATTTGGCTGGCGGAGTGCGCGTGGGAGCTGGGGGAGCGGCCTCCGTCACCGTGGCTCCGAGGACGCCGAGGTAGGTGAATTGATCGCAGGCGTTGCGGAAGGCCTCGGGCGTCTTGCGTTCTCCGAACCCGTAGACGGTGAGACCCTCCTCGCGGATGCGTGATGCGAGCCGGGTGAAGTCGCTGTCGGAGGACACGATGCAGAATCCTCGGAACCGGCGCGTGTAGAGCAAGTCCATGGCGTCGATGATCAGTGTGCTGTCGGTGGAGTTCTTACCCCTCGTGTGGGCGAACTGCTCCATGGGCTGGATCACGTGCTCGCTCGCGGCCGCCTTCCAACTGGTCAGCTGCGGCGTCGTCCAGTCGCCGTAGACCCGCTTCACGGATGCCGTACCGAAGCGAGCGACCTCCGTCAGCACCGCCCCGATCCTCGAGGGCGGCACGTTGTCTGCGTCAACGAGAACAGCGAGCAGATCGCTGGGCATACTCATGCGGTCAGCATGGCAGGCCCGCTGATGCGCACGCGTGTACCCCGCTGACCCGTTCCGGACAGCCTCGTCACACAAGTGCAGACCTGTGACGTCAACCGTGTCCAAGGTGCATGAGTTGCGTCGTCAGTTTCCGACGATATGGTAGCGATGGCGGCCTGTGAACCAAAGTCCGGTTTGCATTGACCGACGGTAGGTTCCGACGAATCCAATCGGCTTAATAAACACGTCAACGTTCCATGACCGATTCCCGGTAACAGTTAGTCGGTCGCCGCGCCTTTTCAGATCCGCATACCAAGCGTCAGCCGCAGAGGTGACGAAGACAGCTTTCCTTCTCGCGGGATCTATTGGAACGAGGTACGCGGAAGAATCAACAGTGCCGTCATCCCCTATGTGGCCCGATAGGTGCAGAGAATCGCCCTCCAGCAGATTGATCCACTCGTAACTCGAGGCCCGGGGCGATGCCTGATAATCACGCAACCAGCGATCCCAACGGTCGGGGAGTGGCCTTTCCGAATCTGCTGAGGGGGTGCATGCTTGTCCTGGACGTCCCACGGGGAAGACCGCGCGGCGACGAAGGAGCCAGGCCAAAATAATGTCGAGATTCCCATCCGCGTCCCACACCTCGCGGATTGTCCGAAGAGTTGCATCGTCAGATGGCTTGCCGGCCTCGTACCACCAGGTTAAACCAAGATCCGGACGAGTCCAGCCGAGGCGATGCAACAGCAGCGTCTGTAGCGCTGACCAATAGCCGAGCGACTGCGCGTGGGGGTCACCGTATCTCGGGGACGCAGGAAGACGACGCAGAGCGCCACTTGAGGCTGCTGCGCGCATTACATCCGGCGCGCCCCAGAACCATTCAAACTGCCCGCCGAAGTCACTTTCGAGCGGTCTCGCCGTCTCCGCATTGCGCGGAAACGCCGTGCGCTCGATCAGGTGTTCTGCATTGTTCATCATGAGACAGGCTGCGGCATCGATGTTAACTACGCGCCGGGGCCGACGATGACATGCAATTCGGTGAGGACAGCCGCAACGTCGGACCGGCTGAGCTCGTCGACGAAGAAGATCCGGCTACCGATCTTGTTCAGCGACGTTCCGATGATCAGACCGCGGTCGCGGTCTGCGATCCAAAATCGGTCGTGGAAGTCGTCGGCCTCGACGATGTTGATGTCTAGATCTTGATTGCGAGCATGTAGCTGCTCGAGGACGGCGGTCCTCACCGTCGCATTGTTCTGAGACGGACTGACGACGGCCGTGATGCGCAGGCCCTCCGTCAAAGCGGGCGCGATCATCCGCACCACGGACGCCGCGTATACCTCGCTGTCGCGCTTCCTGGACCCCGTGAACAAGTACGGATCCGTGATGATCAGCTCCCTAGCTGGAGCCAGCTTCTGTAGACGCGCGGCCATACGCTGCTCGGCGGACATGGGTGGCTCCTTGGGTGAGACGTCCTCCTGAAGCCAAACGATGTCTAAGAACGAACTTGGCCCTCGATCGACCAGCTGCTTTTGAATCTCCTCGATGGAGTAGTCGGCTCGTCGGAACAGCATCCGATACCCGAGCTCTCGTGCGCGTGCATCCACTTCGAGGGCGTCTGTGTGCGTCAGTGGCGGATCGAACTGATAGGAGTTCCACGCGTCGAGATGCCGGAACTCTCCGTCATCCTCGAAACTCACCGGGCCGTTGGCTGAGGTTGACATGCCGTCCTCGGCGTCGAGCGACGAGCCGCTCACGGCTGCGCCCTCACAAGGCGCTCCGAGGGCCGGTCGTAGACGTAGTCAGTGATCTCGCCGGACATGATCATGGCTATGGCCTGGTTGATGGCGTCTCGAGGCACGACGAACCACTCCGACGGGTCGTAGTCGCTGCCCTTTCGGTCGACCTGTGTCAGGTTGAGGCGAACGTCGGCGAAGACCCGGTGCAGCAGGTTTTCCAATGCTGACGCTTTGAGGTTGTACACCCGGTAATCGGCGACGATCTTGACCGGGGCCATCAGGTACGTCGGAGACGTCGACGCCCCCTTCACCCGCTGCTCGACGCTCGTGGTCGAGAAGCCGATCTTATGAAGGTTCTTGATGTTCGCGATCAGAGGGTCGGTGCTCATCGACTGCAGAACGTAGATGTGGCCGCTCTCGATGTCCGCGTCGAGGATCTCGCTCGCATCGTGTCCGGTGCGTGCTAGGACCTGCCCCTGCGCCTCGTACATGCGTGTCATCAGGCTCTGCTTGTACATGGCCGACTCGGTGCCGTTCTCGAACACGACGCGCAGCCGCTGCTTCTGTGTGCGCTTGCCGCCCACGACGAGGTCGATGTCCTCACCGACCTCAGCGACGAAACACATCACGCCGTTGAGCACAAAGAACACGCCCTCCCGGACCATGTCCATGCCCGTGAACGGCTTCAGGGTGAAGGTGCCGTCCTTCAGCTCGGAGTGTTTCACCTTGAACAGCGGCTCGAACTGCGCGAAGTCCTTCGCCTTCACGCGCTGAGCCACGGACTCGGCCGACTCGGGGCGCCTCACTACAGGCAGATCCGACACGTCGAGGATCCCAGACTCGTCGCCCAGCAGCTCGTCGAGGTCGTCGCCCTCCAGCAGCTCGTCGATGGACGCCGGCGCTTTTGGAGCCTCGAGTAACCCGAACTCGTCGAGGTGCATTACCGCTTTGGCCTTCTCCTCGTTGGCCAGGAACCCGTCCAGGCGCGCTCCAAGCTTTCGCTCGGCGATGTGGCGCGTCTGCGAGCTGGGGAGCCGGCCCTCGGCCCGCCTGAACTCGACGATCTCGAGGAAGGCGCGCTCCAGTCGGTCCGACGAGGTGAGCCTCTTCAACTTCTCCGGCGCGACCAGCAGCTCGTCCTCGAGGATGTCGTCGAGGCTCAGCGGGGTCTCTGGCTCGATGGTCTCGTTCTCGCTCATCCCACCACCGTCTCCGTCGCGGCCTTCTCCGCCTTGCGTTCCGCTGCGAGCTTCTGCAGGAACAGCAGCGCCGCAGCGAGCCTCTTCTCGGCGGGGTCCTCGGACCGGATGTCCGGGTTCGTGCCGTGGACCTGTTTCCACGTCTTGATCTTCGGGAACAGTGCCAGCGCCTCTTCTTCGGAGAATTCGATCTTCGTCGACATAATCGTGTCCTGGATCAAGCGCAGCACCGACGGCGTGACCGACTTGGACAGCACCTCAAACGCCCGCTGGAAAGGGTTCACCGAGTCGATGAGGTTGATGTTTAGCTCGTCGATGTTCACGAATTTCTCGGCCATCTTAATGAAACGCTTGTCGCCGACCTGGCGCACCTCGCCATTCTTGATGACCGAGTCCACGACGACCTGCTGGCGCACCTCCTCCACCTGCTCCTCGGCGAGGTCGGGGTACTTCTCCCGGATGATCTTCGCGATCAGCACTTTATTGGTGGTCTCGGCATCGATCGACCCGGCAGCGGCTCGAGCGAACGTGTCATCCTGCAGGATCGTCGCCTTCAGGTCGTTCAGATCCGATGCGACAATTTGCTTCACGCGGTCGCTGGAAGGCTCCTTGAAGCCCTTGATCTTTAGCTCGCCCTTCTTCGCTGGCTCGTCGTCATCGAACTTCTTCGTTTTGAAGTTGAAATTCGGCGCGAGTACCTGCTCCATGAGAAGCGAGGCTGTGATCGCCTTCAGCATGTTGTTCACCGAGACCTTGACCTCGCCCTGCGACGCGTCCGGCTCGGCAATGAGGTTCGTGAACTGCGCGTGCGACTTGCCAGGGCTGTCACGGGTCACACGCCCGATGATTTGGATCACCTCGGTTAGCGATGCACGGTAGCCGACCGTCAGCGCGTGCTCGGCGAACGGCCAGTCAAAGCCCTCCTTGGCCATGCCCAGCGCGATGATGATGTCGACTCCGTTGCGCTCCTTCGACGCGATGTGCGACAGGTAGTGCAGCGTGTCGCCGCGCTTCTTCTGATCGGTGTCGTCGACGAGGTCCGCAACCCGCACAATCTCGCCCGTGTCCTCGCGGCGCACGCTGATGATCCCCGTATCCGGATCCGTCGACTCCACATGACCGATCGCATCAATGATGTGACCGACCTCTTCGATTTTGTCTTTCGTGGACTCGCCCGAGTTCACATTCGGGATGTGCACGATTGTCTTTTTGTCGAGGTCGAGCACCTGGTCGATCGCGTCGGTGTAACGCCCCTGATAAAAGTGGTGTCCAACACCCAGCGAGCGCAGGTGCTCGTAGCCGTTGAGCTGGTCATAGTAGTTGAATGTCACCGGCGTGAACTTCGCCTCGTCCTCGGGCGACAGCACAGGCACCGAGTCCCCGCGGAAATACGATCCCGTCATGGCCACGATGTGCACATCCGAGCCGTTCATCACGTCGCGCAGCAAAGCACCCAACCGCGACGATTCCGTATCTGCCGAGACGTGGTGAAACTCATCGATCGCCAGCACCGTGCCGTTGAACGACTCCGGTGCCAGCTTCTCAAACGCGAAGCGCAGCGTCGCGTGCGTGCACACCAGCACCGGCTCAGGCCCCCCGAGGAAGTTGATGAACGCATCGACCTTGCCGGCCGACGACCCCGCATCGCACAGGTTGTACCCGTCCTTGATCTCCCAGTCAGCCCAGAAGCCGAACTTCGAAAGGCTGGTCGAAGCGAACGACGCGCCAATAGATCGCTCCGGTACTGCGACGATGGCCTTCTTGCGGCCCTGGTTGTAAAGCTTGTCGAGCGCCACGAACATCAGCGCTCGAGACTTGCCCGACGCCGGCGGAGCCTTCACCAACAGGTGCTGAGCGTCACGTTGCTCGAACACGCGCTGCTGCATTTCGCGCATACCTAGCGCGTCCGTTTTGACCGACGCCTTGGTCTGCGCGTAGGTGACGTCAACGACATTCACAAGCTTGTTGCTCGGGTTCACTATTCAGTACTCCGGGTCCTCTTCGCCGGGGCCTTCGCGGCCTCTCCGGCAGTCATACGCTCGTACATCGAGAACAGGTCAGACAGGCGCTGCTCGTCCGTCTCGTACGGCCTCTTCGAATAAATTGAGTCGACCAGCACGTCGATCGCCGCGTGAGCTTCGCGCAGATCCTGCGGCATCTTGTCTGGATCGTAGAGCTCGGCCAGCGTCTGCTCGCAGTGGTACTCGCGCACGTCGAGCACGCGTAGCGCTACAACGGTCAGTTTCTCCTTCAACGCCTCAGGTAGGGGCGGCACGGGAAAGTTGTTGTAGACAATCGTGTTCGAGTAACGGAAGTCGGACTTCATCTTCCCACCGACTGCACGAGTCCACGCCATGTGCGTACGTGACGTCAGGAGAGCGAAAAGCCATGGCTCGGCGTCGTAAACAGAATAAGCAGCATTAGAGATTACCGCTTCAGGGCCCAGATAGCCAACCGGGATGTACTCCCGTCGCTCCGAGGAGACGCTTGGAACGATGATTGAGTCGGTTGGCTTGTAAGCCAGTTGCTTGAAGCGGTGCGGACGTTTTGCAAAGTCTACTGTGCTCGGGGCTTTGCTTTGAAGCCGCCAGGAAGCGAGTTGTTCTAGCCTTTCCGCAATGGGCGGGATCTCCCGGGCAATGTCTACCTCACGGTCAGTGATCCACAGACAGTAGCGTTCGATGTCGTTGATGTAGTCAGCTGCCCCGACAAAGCGCTTCACAAACCCCATAGCATCCGGGTATGCAGCAATTAGCTGACTCTTTTCAGCAGGATCGAGCACGAGGTAGCCGCCGTCAGTCGGCTTGGATCCGAATGCCATCGGAGGGAGTTCGGCGGAAATGGGCTTCATCTGACGACCGGCGATGATGCTTGGCGCATCGGCCAAGTATCCGTTGATGTTCTTAGCCGCGATTTCAAGGCCCTCTGTGAAGATGAACTTTGGCTTATCAGACGTATTGCGAAGCCCAATTACTGCAACTGTAACTCCTGCGTTGTACCTGGCGTTATTCTCCCACTTAAATGAGGTATAGGCAAATCCAATTTCGATGCCCATGCTGAAGATTGTTGGGAACATCAAGCTAACATGCTCGCCTTGCGCCACTGAGTTCGTAGTGACGAATGCGAGCTTCGCTCTTGAATCTTTAATATAGTCGGCACCCTTTATGAACCAGAGTGCTATGTAGTCTAGATTCTTTGAAAATGACCGTCGCCCAAACACTGCGGAGAACTCGCTTTTTTGCTCGGCGGTCTGCATGCTAGATCCGACGTAGGGAGGATTACCGATCAGATAGATCTCCGTCTCACCATCGTTGGCGCAGACCTCGTTCCAGTCCAATCGCGTCGCGTTGCCCGCCTTGATCTGCCCGGCCTCCTTGAGCGGAATTAGGGGAATCTCCACACGAAATTTCTCGCGGAACTCCCGGTTCATCTGGTGCTTCGCAATCCACAGCGACAGGATTGCAACTTCGACGGCGAAGTCGTCGATCTCGGTGCCGTAGAAATTCTCGATTCTAATCCTTGAGTCAGCCCACAACACTTGATGCGAGGAGCTCAGCTCTGCGAGGCGCTCGAGGATGGCGTGCTCGAGCTTCCGCAGCTCCTTGTACGCAATGACGAGGAAGTTGCCCGATCCGCAGGCGGGGTCAAAGACCTTGATCGTCGCGATGCGGTCCAGCAGACGGCTGAGCCGCCGCTCGCTGTCCTGGGCCTCGTTGATCTCCGCTTTTAGATCCTCCAGGAACAGCGGCTCGATCGTTTTGAGGATGTTCGGCACCGAGGTGTAGTGCTGGCCCAGGTCGCTGCGCTTGCCCGGCGTCACGATCGCCTGGAACATTGAGCCGAAAATGTCGGGATTGATGTCGCGCCAGATGAGCGCGCCCGAGGCGATCAGCTCGTCGCGCGCCTGCTTTGTGAAACGGGGCACTGGCTGGTTATCTGTGAGCGTGAACAGCCGCCCGTTCACGTAGGGGAATTCCGCGAGATGCTTCGGCTTGTCGGCCGGGTCTTCGGTGTCGAGGGCCATGAACAAGTCGGTCAGGAACTCCGCCAGGTCCAGACCGTCCGAATGCGTCTGCGAGCCGACGGCGGTCGTGAACTGGTTGTCCGTGAAGATTCCGGTGTCCTCGGCGAAAAAACAAAACAGAAGGCGCGTGAAGAAGACGTTTAGCGAGTGGCGGCCGCGCTCGTCGTCAAAGATGCCCGGGTTGGCCTGCAGTAGCTCGTCGAAGAGCTTACCCATGCGCTCGGCAGCCTTGACGTCGGCATGGGACTCGGAGACATACTGCGTCTTTTCCATGCCGGCCCATGGCAGGAAGAAAGTGAAGTGCCGGTCGATCTCCCGGATCGGGAAGCCAATCGTCTCGTTCGTCTTGCTGTCGTGGGCGACCACGTCCACGTAGTCCGTGACGATGACGAAGCGCGTGCTGAACCGGACGACGGTCGGCGACGTCCTGAGTTCTTCGATGACCTCCAGCGGGTCGCCGCTCGTCTCCTTGAAGTAGACGACGTTCTTCTGCGCAACCTCTGTGGAGGGGTCGATAGCGACGTTCAGTGAGCCGTTGCGCAGCCTTGTGACGTTGCCCTGCGGCTTTCCGTAGGTGAGCAGCAGCTCGAAGATGAACTCGCGGTCATACGTCTCCCGCCCCGCCAGTGGAGCGACGCGCTCCTCGACTGCCTTGAGGCTGAGTCTCGCCACGGATGTCCTACTCTCACACGTGCCGTCTGGAGTGGACGGCAGATCCGCGCGATTCTCACCTTGAGCGGATCCGCGCGCAACTCCGCGATCATCCTAACGTCGGGGCGTGGCATCACAGATCAGCTTTGGAAGGGGAACGTGGTAGCGATCCGCCGGAAAGAAGGAGCGGCGTCACCTCTGATGGTCACCGATTCGAGGTCGGGGCTCGGGATCGTTTTGGTCTGCGGTTGAGAGGCTGAGCGGTTTCAACTTGGCATCAGTGCAGCGAGAGCATGCGTTAGGGCCAAACAACCGACGGTGACCACGCCTGCTCGAGGTACAGCTTGGGGTCCCGGGCCCCATCGGCCGAGGTTGACCAGACGTCGGTATCGCCTGCCGCCCCCTCTCGCCCCCTCCCGCGGTAGCCCGTACAGCAGCGTCTCGTCGTCGAGTCAGGCGACCTGATCGTCCACGCTCAGCTCCTCCGGCAGCATCGTCTCGACCCCCGACGCGAGATTCAGCACCGCGATCCGCCAGTCCGGCACGCCGTCCCCGACGTCCTTCTTGTACGCGACCCGCGTCTCGTCCGGCGAGAGCGACGGGCACTCCGGCGCGTCGTGGATCGCCGTCATCGTCCGCGCCGACATGCTCCACCGAACCAACGAGGACCGCGGCCCCGAGGCCGCGGTCGCGTAATAGGTGTCCCCGTCGTCGGCGAAGGTGACGCCCCACATGTTCCGGTCGGCAGCCGTCAGCGGCGCGCCCGCGACGCTAAACGCGAAGGACTCCAGGTCGCCCGGGTCCGGTACGGCCGGGCCGAGCGAGCGGATGACGGCCTGCGTGGAGAAGTTGGGCGGCGCATGCGAGCGCCAGTTGACGAGCGCGGTGGTGCGCAGCATCCCGTCACCAATGCGGCCGCGGCTGGGGGATGCCCGGCAGCGTGCACTGCTGGAGGGTCTCGCCGTCGGTGCCGGTCAGCACGGCCTCGGCCGACTGGTCGGACCGCCGGACTGGACCGGCGAAGTCGCTATCGCTCGTCCTCCCCGATGAGCGCCAGGAGCTCCTCTGCGACCATCTGCTGTTCCGGGTCAGCCCGTCCTCCGGCGAGAGCGACGCCCTCCGCCCTCAACAAGTCGCCGGGGTCCCGCTTGTCTCCCGGGTCCGGCCAGCGGAATTCGTCAGCTACAGCGCCGTCCCAGGTCAGCACACGGTAGGCGTTCACGCACCGACTACATCCGCTCAGGTGCCGAGCCATTGCCTGTGCGCCGGTGCCGACTGCTTCGGCAAGGTTGTTGTAGCTCGTCCAGCTCCCGGCGGGTAGCGCGTCGAGGATGGAGTGCGCTTGAGACCAGTCGAATCGCCTGGAGTCGCTGAACCGTTCGCGATACTGGGCGAGTACCGGCTCGTCGAGGGCCGGCATGGCCCAGATCCTTCCGGCTTGCGCCGCGAGCGAGGCCGCGCGTCGCTCGATACTCGACGCTTCCCACCTTTCGAGTTGCCCGAGTCCTTTGTTGAGGCGGAGGGGGCTGTCGCGGAATCCACCCGGCATGTCCCGCTTCTCGCGGAACGGCCGGTCTGAGTACTCCGGGTTGTAACCGGTGAGGGTCAAGTTGCCGAGCGTGTGCAGGTAGCGGTCGTGGACGGCCTCCCAGTCGGTTCCGAGTTCCTGCTGCCAGTCGCGGGTGATGTGCTGGGGCATGATGTGCTCGATGGTGTACTCCGCTGTGGAGACTTCTTCCTTCCGGCCGTGGTTTTCCATCTCGCGGAAGAAGTAGCCGCGTCGCTTGAGGTGGTAAATGTCGGCGGTCTTCAAGGCCTCCTCGAACTCCTCGTTCGTGGGGAAACGCCTGTAGTCCGGAAGCGTCAAGAGCCGACTGCAGACGCTCTCGACGTAGTGGGCGGTGTCGATGGAAGAGGAGAGGGTCGCGAAAGTCTTGTTCAAGCTGTTGGTGGGGATCCTGCAGACGGCGCGACGGAACAGGTACGCGATGATCGCGTCGAGGATCTCAACGAACGCGCGGCTGTCGAGGACACCCGCGATGTAATCCGAGTAGAGGCGCAGCTGGAAGGGGTAAGCGACTGTAGCCAGCTGGTCGAGCTCACGGAAGCGCTTAGCCAGTGCAGGATCCGTCTCCGCGCCGAGCGCCATGGCCGCGAACCAGCCGGCGTGGCGGTTCAGGTCGGTCACCAGCTGGTCGCGGTCGGTCCCGTTCTGCTCCTGATCCGAGGCGTAGCTCTTGAAGGCGTCGTAGATCTCATCGATGCGTGGGATCGCGAGTGTTTTCACAGTGAGGAAGTGGCGCACGAACTCGTCGAACCGGCTCTCGTCAGCCCCCTGGAACTGTCGCTCCATGGGGAACCAGTAGGCCTCGTATAGACGCTCCTGCCTGGACGGCGGCAGGTCCATCAGTACGAAGTTCCTGATCAGGTCGGCTTGGGAGAGTTTCTTGCCGGTCGCGTTCATCGACTCGAAAACGAGCTGCGGATCATCGGTGCCCCGGGTCAGCTTCACGTCGACCACGACCAGCTTGGCCAGGCCGCGGCAGACGTCGATGATGGTGTCGCTAGATGCAGCGCGCAGGAGGTCGACGAAGTAGAGGTAGTTGGTGACGACCCGTGAGGTCGTGGTCGGCAGGGGAGCGTTCTGAATAACGGCCTTCAGCGCCTCCTTGTCCCGCTGCGAGAGGATCAGCTTGAAGAACCCGTCCCCGGACTCGTACTGGTTCGTCAAATACAGTCCGCGAATCTTCTGCGGGGCGAACCCAGCCACCGGCTCCCGCTCCTCCTCGGGAAGCTCGTCCAGACGAGCGGCCACAGCTGCGAGGAGCAACGTCACTGTCGTGACTCGTTGCTGACCGTCGATGAGGAGGTCAGGCTCGCTCGACGTCCGCGTGCCCTGACCTCGCTCGATGTACACGATCGACCCGGTGAAGTGGCTGCTCAGCTCATCGCGTGTGCCGGCGCGAATGATGTCGTTCCAGAGCTGTCTGCACTCCGCTTCACCCCACGAGTACACCCGCTGGTAGATCGGCACGACGAAGCGGTCGGCTTTCTTCAGCAGCTCCAACAGGTTGGCGTCCACAGCTTTCACAGCGTGTCTCCTTCAGGACCGTCGTCTCGCGAGGGCGGCATGGTGACCTCGTCGACGTGCTCCGGGTTTCGAGCACATCAGAAGTCGCGCCCGGGTCACAGTATTGCCCAGCGTGCAACGATCCTTCTCGATCAGGGCCAGCGAGATGACCTCTAGACGCCCGAGCTGCTGTGTTGGAACCCTCACGGCTGTGGGATGTTTCGTCCACTTGCCCGACGGAGATCGCGCAGGTGACGGCTCGTCGCGCGGTCAGTACCGTCACCCCCTCCTGACAACCCGAACGCCGACGACCACCTGACGGCTTCGTGGATTGGGTACCGTCCAAGGGGCCCCGGCCGGTGGTAAGTGCGGCACTATCGAGGAATGGGCTTCTTCTCCTCTGCGCTGAGCAACGGGCGTCTTTCTTTTCCAGGCGCGTCGGAGGAGGTGGTCTTCCGAGCAGTGCTGATGGCGGCAGCGCAGTGCCGCATGGCAGTGCAGAACGCGGATCCGTCGTCCGGGTTCGTGCTGCTTCGGGCGAAGAGCTCCTATCGGCACTGGGACGGCAACCTCTCGGTATCCGTCACAAGCGAGAGGTCCGGTGCCGTCGCGACCATCTCCGGGGCCACGACGACCGGCTCCCTCCTGGGAGTGACAGACCGAACGTCGCAAGGAGAGCTCGGCTTTGCGCGGGGACGGCTCGATTCGGCCATCCGGCGAGCGGTGTCGCTCGCGGGAACCGGAAGCCCGTCGACTGCCGCGGGCAAGGAGTCATCCGCGTCGGTCCCGAGCGCCGGCGCTCGAAGTGCGGCATCGCACCAGAAGCTGTGGTCATCTCCGTTCGGTGACAAGCGTGACAAAGCGGTCGTGACCGTCTTCGACGACGCTGTGGAGTGGACGCACCGGGGTGCCGAAGCGGCGATCCCCCTCAGTGCCATCGAATCCGCGGATGTCGTCGACGTGCCTTCAGGCGGGGCGCTGAGAATCACGGCGTACGGTCGCGAGTACGTGTTCGCGCTCGAGCTTCACAGGGCGAGGACCGGCGCGTCGACAATCGGTTCCTTGGTCGAGGAACAACGCGCCCTCACGACCGAGGCCTCACCTGAGGTGCCGACGGACGAGACGTCGACCCAGCAGAGCCAGGCCGGTGCGGACATCGCCACTCCCGCCGGCGGGTCGGTCCCTGAAGTGGCTCAGCGGATCGGCGCCTTGCACGGCCTCCTCACCTCCGGCGCGATCACTCAGGAGGAGTACGACCGCAAGAAGGCCCAGCTGCTCGAGCTGCTCTGACGTCGTCGTCTGGAGCAGACCCAGCGACTCGGCGTCAAGACGCGCCGGGGTGAGGCGGCTCCCGCTACAGGCGAGCGATCACTCTCCAGCCCGGCGTCGCCGGTGTTCCGATAAGCGCGATGCTCCTGCAGCGCCGGAACCAAGGAGACCGAAGTCGAGTACGCCGGGAATGGGGACACCGTTCTCTGGCGAATCGCCCGCGAGAAGCCTATTGGCGAGCGCCGGGCGCAGGTCCGTTCGATCTCCAACGGCATCGAGTCGTCGACGCGGACCGGCCGGCTGATTTGGCGACCAAGGGTCTCAGGTGCACGCAGAGCGCCCTGGATGAAGATCGCTGCCTGGTCGCTTCCATGCGTCCGAAGCCGTCCGGGACTACGCAGGCGAAGGGCAGATCGCTGATACCGTCCGGATGCGCGACATTGTCGCGTTCGTCCCGCTCCCACGAGACCGCTCCGAAAGGCAACAAAATGATCCGAAGACTCGGCGCAATCGGCCTCGCATTGGTAGTCGCGGTCTGCGTTGGCGGCGTGCGGCAGCGAAGCCACCGAGGACACCGACCGCGCCGCGATGCCCGCCGATGCGAAGGATCTTTCCGGTGACGACTACAAGATGGTCGTTGAGTACCTAGAGACAGCGGGATTCACGAACGTTTCTCAGCGCCCGCTAGACGATCTGGTGACCGGATGGTTGAAAAAACCTGACACTGTCGATGAGGTCACCGTGAAAGGAGATTCTTCCTTCCAGGAGGGCGACGAGTACGACACTGCCGCCTCGATCGTGGTCTCCTATCACTCGTTCCCGTCTGATGCTGAGGATGACGTGGCCGACCAGGCGGGCTCATCCGGGTCCAGTCCAACCGCAAGCGCGAGCACCCCTGCATCGCCGCCGCGCGAGACCACCTGGGGCGGAAACCAGATCGAGTACCGGTGGGGCGAGTCCGCCCAGTTCGTATCGACCGCTGGAAACCCCCCGGAGACTCCGCTCGAGTTCACGGTCTCGGCGCCTACTGTCTTCACGCCGACTGACCCTACGGGTGCGACATTGGTCACTAATGTTTACTTCACGGTGACTATCACTAACCTGTCGCCCACCGAGACGTACGACCCCGATTTCGTTTTCCCTGAGGCGATCTCTGGTGGTAGCGCGGGATCCGAACTCCGCGGCCTTGGCGACGACCTGTCCTGGATTGACGGCCGCACGATCGCCCCTGGTGAGTCGCTCACCATGAAGGACGGGTGGAGCATCGCGAACGCGGACGACGTGAGGTATGAACTGCGCATCGACGGACTGGCCGGCTACACGATCTACTTCACGAGGTGAGCTAATTCCGTACATGGTGACGGTGACGGACCCGAGCGAATCAGAACTGAAGAGCCGACTGGCACCCGCGACCCGGACGGCGCTCGGCTTCTTCCCCGGCCTAGATCGCACCGTCGGCGGGTACGAGGGCCCGATGCCCGCGCAGACGAAGGTCAACTCGACCGAGAAGAAAAACGAGTTCGAACTCGCCCACAGCTCCATCTCGCAGCTGTGGCAAGCGCTCAGCCTGGACCCGATGCTCGCCCCGTATCGGGACGACCATCGGTGGGTTCAACGATTTGCTCGACCGCCGGCAGCGCCGCTTGCGCAACCGACGGGATCGATTCGTCTGGGCGCTGCCGCTCCCCAACTCCGATGCGCTGGAGACGGACGTGAGGGAGTTACTTGCTTCTCGTGGGTCGTCGGCGACCCCCGGCGTCGGAGGCGACCCGACCCCTCTGCCGAACGGTCTTCACATGGCCGGGACCGCGTTCCTCGGTGAGGGTCTCGCGGCTCGGCGAGGACGTCGGAGGACGTGGGGTGCAGCTTCTCCCACCCTGGCCATCAGCGAGCCGACCGCACCGCCTGCCCGCCTGCACCGGCCGCGTTGGACAGCCGGTAGAAGCGCCCGACGCTCAGAGCCCTTCCAGCACGTCCACCGCCCGCTGCACCCCCTGCTCCCGCCGCATCACCCGCCCCACGTCAGCCGCACGCTCCCGCCGGGCCAGCGCGTCGCTCATCGCCGCCGCGAGGCTGCCCGCCGAGAGGCGCCGCAGCCGGACCGGGGCGGCGGCGACGCCCCGCCGGTGCAGCTGGGCCGCCCAGAACGGCTGGTCGGCGGTGACGGGGACGACGACGGCGGGCACGCCGGCCCGGGCGACGGCGTGCGAGGTGCCGGCACCGCCGTGGTGCACGGCGAGGGCGGCTCCCGGCAGGACGGCGTCGAACGGCGCCGACCGCACCAAGAGCACGTCGGGGCCGCGGCACTCCGCCGGCAGCGCGAGTCCGCCCCACCCGGTGACGAGCAGCACCCGCAGGCCGTGGGAGCGGGCCGCCGTGACGATCGCCCTCCCGCGGGCCGCCGCGTCCCCCAACGCCATCGAGCCGAACGAGGCGACGAGGAAGGGGCCGGCGGCCAGGAAGTCGGCGACGGCGGGGTCGAGGAAGGCCGCCGACGACTCCGAGTGCCAGGCCCCCGTCTGGTGCACCCGCTCCGGCCAGTCGTCGGGCCGGGGCAGCAGTGCGGGGCTCACGGCCATGAGCGTCGCGCGCGACGGCGACCGCCGGGCCGGACGGCGACCGCCCGGCAGCTCGGCGGCGGCGCGGGCCACGTCGGCGTCGAAGAGCCGTGCGGCCGCGCGCGGCACGGCGTAGGTGAGCCGGTTGTGTGCGCCGAGATCGCGGGTGGCCGTGGGGCCACCGGCGGCGGGGAAGCGCTCGCTCGGGGTGGCCACCGGCGCGAACTCCACCAGCACGCGGGGCACGCCGAGCGCGTCCGCCGCCATCGGCGCGCTGAGGATCAGCGAGTGGTGGACGACCACATCGGGCTCGAAGGCGAGCGTCTCGCGCACCGCGGTGGCGAGCATCCGCCGCATCGCGGGCCGCACCTCCGCGCGCAGGTGGTGCGCGAGAGCCCACGGGGTGCGACCGGCGGGGGAGAGCACGCGGCGCGCGTCCAGACCGAGAGCCACGGTGTCGATCCCCTCGGGCGCGTCCGCGTCGTCGGGCAGAGCCAGCCGCACGTCGTGACCGCGCGATGCGGCGTGCCGCGCGAGGGCGACGAAGGGCTCCACGTCGCCGCGGGTGCCGGCCGTGAGCAGCATCAGACGCATCCCTCCAGTGTGCCCGCAAGAGTGTGCCCGCAAGCCGTGCCCGCAAGCCCTGACCTGCGTCGAGGTGAGCCGCGTACTGTCGACCGGGTGATCGAGGGCAGCGAGCAGACGTCGCGGGCCGCTCCGTCCGGACCGGGTACCGCCGTTCGCCGACTCGTGCACATCTCGCGCCCGGTGCTCTGGATCAACACCATCGGGTCCGGCCTCGTCGCCGTGTGGCTCACCGGCGCGCTGTTCGACCTGCGGGCGCTGCCGATCATCCTGTGGCTCACGCTGCCGTTCAACCTGCTGATCTACGGCGTCAACGACATCTACGACCAGGACACGGACGCGGGCAATCCCCGCAAGGGCTCCCTCGAGGGCGCCAGGATCCGGCAGTCCGAGGTGCGGCTGATCGCCTGGGCGGTCGCTGCGACCAACCTGCCGTTCTTCGTCTACTTCCTCCTCGCGCTGCCGCCGCTCGCGAACGCGGCGATCCTGCTCTACGCGGGCGTCTTCGTCTTCTACTCCGCGCCGCCGCTGCGCTTCAAGGCGCGGCCCTTCCTCGACTCGCTGAGCAATGCGGCCTACGCGCTGCCCCTGGTCATCGTGCCCGCCGCCTTCGAGGTGTCGCCGGTCTGGCCGGCCGCCCTCGGGCTGATGGCGTGGAGCGTCGCCAAGCACGCCTTCGACGCGGTGCAGGACATCGTGGAGGACCGCGACGCGGGGATCACCACCACCGCGGTGCGGCTCGGTCCGCGGGGGACCGCCCTGTGGAGCGGAGCCTGGTGGATCGTCTCCACGGCGCTGTTCGCCGTGGTGAGCGTGCCCGTGGCCGCGGTCAACCTCCTCCTCGCCGGTGTCCTCGTGCTGAGCCTCCTGCGCGACCCGACGCCGGAGACCGGGCACCGCCTCTACCGACTGTCGGTCGCCTTCCCGTACATCGCGGGGTCGTTCGCCGGGGTGCTGCTCCTGGTGTCGATCGTGCTCGGGGGCCGGCCGTGAGCCGCGTCGTCGTGGTCGGCGGCGGGATGGGCGGGCTCACCGCCGCCGCGCTGCTCGCGCACGCGGGCCACCGGGTCACCCTGCTCGAGGCCTCCGCCGAGCTCGGCGGCAAGAGCCGCCGCCTGCAGCTGGGCGAGGACCGCATCGACACCGGGCCGTCCCTCGTGACGTTCCCCGCGGTGTGGGACGAGCTGCTGCGACGCCTCGGCGACGGCGCGCGCGCCCCCGAGCAGGTCCGGGACGCCGGCCGGCTCGACCTGGTGCGGATGCCCGAGGTGGGCCGTTACTACTTCGACGGGGAGGAGACGTCGCTGCCGGTGGCGCCGGAGCACCCCTGGTACCCCGCCTGGCGCCGCTTCTCCGAGCTGCACGCGCCGCTCGCCGACGACGTGACCGAGCTGCTGCTCGCCGACCCGCTCGACCGCGCCGCCCTCCCGGCCCTCCGCAGACTGCTGGCCGTCTACGGCTCGCGCCTCACCACCCGCGCCTACCTCGACAGCCTCCCGTGGCTGCCGGACGGGCTGCGCGAGATCATCGCGATCCACACCCTCAACGCGGGCGTCTCGCCCGCCCGCACCCCGGCCCTCTACGCGAGCATGCCGGCGATCATGGCGGAGACCGGTGCCTGGGTGCCGCGCGGCGGCGTCTACGAGATCGTGCTCGCGCTGGGGCGGCTGGCCGAGGCGGCGGGGTGCGAGGTGCGCACCGGGGAGAGGGTCGTCCGGATCGAACGCGGGGCGGTCACCACGGAGCTCGGGCGGTACCCCGCCGACCTCGTCGTCAGTGCCGTGGACGCCGACCGGCTCGCCGCGCTGACGGGTCCGTCGCGCATCCCGGCGCTGCCCCGACTGCGCCCCCGCACGCTCTCCTGCTCGGCGATCGCGCTCTACGGGGTGCTGCGGGAGGAGCTGCCAGCGGACCTCGCGACACACAGCGTGGTGCTGCCCACCAGGCCTGCGGCGCTGCACC
The DNA here is from genome assembly GCF_009834185.1 of Rathayibacter sp. VKM Ac-2760. Classification (GTDB taxonomy): domain Bacteria; phylum Actinomycetota; class Actinomycetes; order Actinomycetales; family Microbacteriaceae; genus Rathayibacter. The sequence goes on along the minus strand of NZ_CP047173.1, from coordinate 4,156,985 downwards.
GCAGCCTCGAGGCGGGCGACGAGCCGGCGGACACCATGGTGTTCGTCAACCGGTACCGCGCGGGCGAGGTCTACCCGAATCCGCACGGCACCCTCGGAATCCTGCTCACCGCGCCCGCCGACGGCGGCCGCTACACGGTCGAGCACCCGTTCGTGCGGCGCGAGGTCGACCGCGTCTCGCGGGCGATGGGGCTCGAGAGGCCCCTCACCGACTTCCTCGCCGAGCAGACGGTGCTCGACCCGCAGTACTACGGCGAGGGCGGCGAACCGCATGGCGCGCTCTACGGGGCGGCGCGTCCCTCCTGGCAGAGCGGGCCCTTCCACCGGCCCTCCTACAATGACCGCTGGCGGCCCTGGCTGTGGCGGGTCGGCGCGTCGGTGCACCCCGGCGGCGGGATCCCCGCCGTGGTGGGCGGCGCGATGATCGCGGTGACCCGGCTGCTGAAGTCGACGCCGGCCTGAGGCCGGGGCCGCGAGGCGTCCCGTTCCGGTCGAGGCGTCCAGCTCTGCCGGGACGCCTTGACGACGCCGGGACGCCTCGGCGGGGTGCGGTGCTGCCGGCGCAGGCCGAGCAGAACCCGTCCGTGGGGCGCGGGACGCCGAGCAGCCCGCGAAGGGGGGGCGCGCCCCCTCGATCCGCGGGTCGTGAGGGGGCGCACACCGAGGGAGGACGTCAGAGTCGGCAGCGCCAGCCGCTCGCGCTGATGTTGACGGTCACGGCGGTGGCGCGGGGGCCGTACTGCTGCTGGCAGGCGAGGGCCACGTTGACGCCGGTCAGGCCGACGCGGGTGGCGCATCGCCAGCCGTCCCACCGGTTGTTGATGTTGGTGGCGATGCTCGGTGAGCCTGTTCCGCTCGGCACGTTCGTGGCGCAGTACTGGGCGATGCTGACGTTGTAGTCGGCCGCGAGTGCGGGAGTCGCGGTGGCGACCGAGAGACCACCCGCGAGCGCGAGGGCCGCGCCCAGTGAGATCAGACGTCGGGAAACTTTCATGGGATTACCTCCTCGATGAGCCGGCGATCTGCCGTCGAGGTGACGGTGACAGGCACGAGCCGGTTTCCGGGTCGTCGTCGGAAGAACCGTCATCTCCGGAAAAGCCGGAAGATCGGCCGCGAGTGCGTCGCCGTCGGTGACGCGTCGACGAGGCCGTCGAGGCGTCCCGTTCCGGTCGAGGCGTCCAGCTCCACCGGGACGTCTCGACGGCTCCGGGACGCCTCGGCGGCAGCAGGACGCCTCGGCGGCGCCGGGACGTCTCGGCGGCTCGTGCGGTCAGCTCCGGTCGGGCGAGCGGTCCGGGAGGTACGGCTCGATCGCCGCGGCGAGCTTGGCCGGGGTCATCGACTGCAGCCAGACGTGGCCGGGGCCGTGCAGCTCGGCGAGGAAGAGCGAGTCGCCGAAGAACTTGTTCCGGACTCCCCTCACCGTCGCGAAGTCCAGGCGCATCTCGGCCCGGAACATCGCCAGGTGCCCCGGGTGGATGAGCAGCGACTCCCCGGCGGCCAGCTCGTACTCGGTGATGTCGCCGGCGAGCTGCACCCACGCGGTCCCGCTGCCGGACAGCTTCTGGAAGACCACGCCCGCGCCGCCGAAGATCCCCGCGCCGAGCTTCTTCTGCAGAGCCACCGACACCTCCACCGCGCTCGTGCTGGCGGTGTACGAGCCGGCCTGGATGAGGAACTGGTCGGAGGGGTCGATCGTGAGCTCGCGGATGGTGCCGGGCAGCTGCGCGGCGAAGGCGATCCGCCCGCCGGCCGGCGCCGTGTAGCGGGTGAGGAAGAGCTGAGCGCCGCCGAGCACGCGCTTGAGCCCGCTGAGGAAGCCGCCCTGCCCGCCCGAGCCGTGCGCGGTCGAGGTGTCCATGTCCATCCCCGGCGTCAGCCAGGCGACGTCACCGCCCTCGGCCATGATCGATTCGCCCGGCTCGAGCGTGATCTCGAGGACGGGCATGGTCGTTCCGGCGATGACAGCTCTCATGCGGACACCGTAGACCGGGCGCGCTCGCGGGCGACGCCCCCCGCCAGGGAGCGGCCGGCGGTCACGCGCTCGCCGTGGGGCCGCGCTGCCGGCCGTCGGCCCGGCCGCGGAGAGCTCGCCGCCCGCGTCGGTCCGACCGGTGGTCGACGTCGCGCCGTGAAAGCGCGAAACCCGAGCGCCGCGTCCGTTCCGGACGGGTCTCGGGTTCACTTCCCGGGTCTCAGCGACCCGGGCTACCGAGATGCTCTCGGTTCCCAGGCGCGCCGGGCAACCTCATCGGGGTTCCGCGCGCCTGCGGCCCGTCGATCCGTCACGAACGGCTGCCGCACGGCGGACGACGCGACCGTCCGTGACGGGTCGACGGCGCGCGGGCCCCGGTCGAGCCGACGGAGCGCGGGCGACGGGGGCTCACGGCCGGATGAGCACCTTCAGCGCCTCGCGCGTGTCCATCAGGCGGTAGCCCTCGGCGATGTCGGCGAGCGGCAGCTCGCGGTCGAAGACGCGGCCGGGGTCGATAGTGCCGTCGAGGACCTGGGGGAGGACCTGCTCGAGGTACGCCCGGACGGTCGCGGGGCCGCCGGTGAGGGTGGCGTTCTTGCCGAACAGCGAGGCGAAGCCGACCGCCGCGTCCTCGTACTGCGGGACGCCGACGCGGCTGATCGTGCCGCCGGGGCGGACGATGCGGTACGCCTGCTCGTAGGCGGGCATGTGGCCGACGGCCTCGAGGACCACGTGGGAGCCCTCGCCGCCGGTGATGTCCATCACCTTCGCCACTCCCTCGTCCCCGCGCTCGGCGACGACGTGCGTCGCGCCGAACTCGCGGCCGAGGTCGGTGCGGGCGGTGTGCCGGCCCATCAGGACGATCGTCTCGGCGCCGAGCTGCTTCGCGGCGAGGACGGCGGAGAGGCCGACCGCCCCGTCGCCGATCACGGTGACGGTCTTGCCGGGCTCGACTCCGCCCTGCACGGCGGCGTGGTAGCCGGTGAGGTAGACGTCCGAGAGGGTGAGCAGGCCGGGCATGAGCGCCTCGTCGGTGCCCGCGGGGATGACGACGGCGGTGCCGTCGGCGTGGGGGACGCGCAGCTTCTCGGCCTGCGCGGCGGAGGGGGCGCCGTCGAAGAAGCCGCCGTGCACGCAGGAGGTGGTGATGCCGTCTCGGCAGAACGCGCAGGTGCCGTCCGACCAGGCGAACGGGACGATGACGGTGTCGCCGACGGACAGCGTGCGCACGTCGGCGCCGACCTGCTCGACGACGCCGATCGCCTCGTGCCCCATCCGGCGGCCCTCGGGGGTCTCCTCGAGGTCGTGGTACGGGTGCAGGTCGGAGCCGCAGACGCAGGCGTAGGTGACGCGGAGGACGACGTCGCCCGGCTCCTCGAGGACGGGATCGGGGACCTCCTCGACGCGGATGTCGCCGGACTTGTACAGCAGGGTGGCCTTCATGGGGTTCCTCTCGCGGTCGTGGTGGGCGCGGCCGCCGGGGGAGGGGGTTCGCGGCCGCGCCGTCGTCGACGCTAGGCCGGGCGCGGCGGGCGAGGGAGGCCCGGACAGGGCACCCCTCGACGGCCGCGGCGCCCGGCTCCCGCGTCGTGACGCCTCGGCGGCGATCCGTCTCGCGTCGGGCCGGTGCCGGCGTGGAAGGACCGAGAAGCAGAAGGAGAGGGATCGTGTTCGTCGCCGCCGGTCGCAACACCCTTCCTCGTGCTCCGACTGCGGAGGGTGAGGTTCGGGACGCTCACCCACCGGCCGAGGCTCTCGCAGAGCCGGCTCCGCGTCAGTCCTCCGGGTCGACGACGAGGGCGACTCCGCCGCCGCGGCGCACGGGCTCGGCGACCGCGGTGAGCAGGCCCGAGGGGCCGACCTCGATGGCGGCCACCGCGCCGATCTGCGCGGCGGACGTGAAGGTGTCGCCCGAGGGGGTCAGCTGCTGGCCGAAGGGCGCGAGGTCGTCGGCGTAGGCGTCGATGAACTCGGGCTCGGCCGAGGTCGTGGCGGTGTTGCGCTGCGAGGCGCGGGGGGCCGCGACCGCCTCCGGCAGCGTCATGCCGAGGTCGATGCGGTTGACCAGGGTCTGCAGCACCGTCGTGATGATGGTCGCTCCGCCGGGCGAGCCGACGACGAACTTCACCGCGCCGTCCTCGAGCACGATCGTCGGCGACATCGACGATCGCGGACGCTTGTTCGGCTCGATGCGGTTCGGGTCGCCGTCGACGGGGGTCGCGGAGAAGTCGGTGAGCTCGTTGTTGAGGAGGAAGCCGCGGCCGGGGACGGTCATCGCCGAGCCGCCGGTCTGCTCGATCGTCAGCGTGTACGCGGCGGCGTTGCCCCACTTGTCCACGACGGAGAGGTGCGTCGTCGAGACGTTCTCGGTGTCGGGCTGCTCCGCGGTGAGGGCGGTCGCGCAGCCGGAGCCGTCGAGCGCACCGGGGGCGACCGGGCGCACCGACGCGGTCGCCGGGTCGATCGTGCAGTCGCGCGAGTCCGCGAACTCCTGGCTGAGCAGGGTCTCGGTGGGCACGTCGACGAAGGCCGGGTCGCCGACGTAGGCGCCGCGGTCGGCGAACGCGCGGGCGGACGCCTCGAGGTAGAGGTGCAGCGCGCTGCCGGTGTCCTCGGCGCTCAAGTCGTGGTTCTCGAGGATGTTGAGCGCCTCGCCGACGGCGATGCCGCCGGAGGAGGAGGGGGCCATGCCGTAGACGTCCAGGCCGCGGTAGGAGACGCGGGTGGGCTCCTGCTCGCTCACCGAGTAGGCGGCGAGGTCGGCCGCGGTGAGCGAGCCGGCCGGGGCGGGGAGGTCGGAGTCGGGGGCGAGGCGCGGGTTCTGCACCGTGTCGGCGATCTCGGCGGCCAGCGGGCCCTCGTAGAACGCGCTCGGCCCGCGCAGGGCGATCCCGAGCAGCGTCCTCGCGAGATCGGGGTTGCGGAAGGTGCTGCCGACCGCCGGGGCGTCGCCGCCGGGGAGGAACAGCTCCGCCGTGTCCGGGAACGCCTGGAACCGCTCGAGGTTGTCGAGGGTCTGGCTGCGGAAGGTCTCGTCGACCGGGAAGCCCTTCGCGGCGAGCGCGATCGACGGCGCCAGCACGACCGGGAGCGGCAGGGTGCCGAAGCGGTCGACGGCGGTGTCCCAGGTCGCGACGGTGCCGGGGACTCCGACGGCGACACCGGAGGACACGAGGTCGGGGGTGAAGGGGTAGGGCGCGCCGGTCGCGGGGTCGAGGAAGGCGTCCGGCTGGATGCCGGCCGGGGCGGTCTCGCGGCCGTCGATGGTGCTCACCTTCCCGGAGGCCGCGTCGAAGTAGACGAAGTAGCCGCCACCGCCGATCCCGGCGCTGTAGGGCTCGGTGACGCCGAGCGCGGAGGCCGTCGCGACGGCGGCGTCGGCGGCGTTCCCGCCGCGCTTGAGCACCTCGAGTCCCACCCGGCTGGCGTAGGCGTCCACCGACGAGACCGCGCCGCCGGAGCCGACCGAGGTGGACGGCGAGACGACCGGGCCGCCGAGGGGGCCGCCGAGCAGGTCGCGGAGGGCCCCGGGCGACAGGGACCCGACCTTCGGGAGGTCGGCGGCGTCGAGGGCGGCGGCCGGCGCGGCCCCCGCCACTCCGAGCGAGACGATCGCGGCGACCGCGAGCGCGATCCGTCGAAGACCTGAAGTCGTGGCCATGTCGTTCCTCCGTTGGAACTCGATGCGGAGTGGAGCAGGTGCCCCCAACCTAGGTGCGCGGAGGGTCCGCGGGCCAGTGGATCGACGAGCTCGGGATCCGGGCGGCGCTGCTGATCGAGCAGCGGGCGGAGCGGGCGTATCGAGATCCGGCTCCGCCCGACGTGCTGATGACGGCGGGTCTCGATACGCCCCTGCGGGGCTACTCGACCAGCATGCAGGGGTCGCTGCGCGGCCGCCCGACCAGCATGCAAGGGCCGCTGGGCGGGTGCTCGAGCAGCAGGGGCAGCCGAGGGACCCCCTTCTCAGCAGATGTTCTGCGCGGCCGCGGGCAGAGCATCGGCTGGAAGCGCTTGTCATCGCTGATGGGCGATGAGACGGACTCCTGGCTGATGTTCTGCGTCCGCGTCAGTCGATGAGAACGTCGGAGGGGACTCTGCAAGGGCCGCCGTGCTGAGGATTTGGGGGAATGCCCTTGCTGATCGAGCAGCCCGCGGAGCGGGCGTATCGAGATCCGGTTCCGCCCACCGTGCTGGTGACGGTGGGTCTCGATACGCCCCTTCGGGGCTACTCGACCGACAGGCAGTGCGGGGCTGCTCGACCGGCGAAGGGGTCAGAGCGGGCGGGGGCGGTAGCGCTCGATCAGGGCGTCGAAGAGGGTGTTCATCCGCTCGTCGACGACGCGGCGCGACGCGTCGGCGTCGTACCAGGCGACGATCTCGCGGGCGCCGTCGCTGAAGCGCACGACCGGCGAGAAGGCGGGCACGAGACTCCGGATCTTGGTGTTGTCGAACACCATCGAGTGGGCCTTGTCGCCGATGATGCCCGCGCCGAGCTCCGGGTCGGCGGCCGCGATCGCGTCGGAAGCGATGTGCACGATGCGCGCGTCCGCGCCGGCGGCGGCGGCGAGGTCGTGGTGGATGCGGTCCCAGGTGGGCGTCTCGTCGCCCGTGATGTGGAAGGCCTCGCCGATCGCCGCGGTCGCGCCGAGCAGCCCGACGAGTCCGACCGCGACGTCGCTGCTGTGCGTGAGCGCCCAGAGCGAGGTGCCGTCACCGGGCACGACCACCTCGAGCCCGCGCCGCATCCGGTCGATCACCGTCCAGCCGCCGTCGACCGGCAGCGCCGTGCGGTCGTAGGTGTGCGAGGGCCGGACGATCGTCACCGGGAAGCCGGTGCGCCGGTACTCGGCGACCAGCAGGTCCTCGCAGGCGATCTTGTCCTGCGAGTAGGTCCAGTACGGGTTCCGCAGCGGGGTCGACTCCGTCACCGGCAGGTGCGACGGCGGCTTCTGGTAGGCCGAGGCCGAGCTGATGAAGACGTACTGGCCGGTGCGGCCGGCGAACAGGTCGATGTCCTGCTGCACGTGCTCCGGGGTGAACGCGGCGAACTCGACGACCGCGTCGAACCGCTCGTCGCCGAGGGCCACTCGCACGGCGTCGGCGTCGCGGACGTCGGCGGTCAGCGTCCGGACGCCCTCGGGCAGAGGGCGGATCGAGGTGCGCCCGCGATTGAGCACGGTCACGTCGTGCCCGACGGCGAGGGCGCGGCGCACGCCCTCCGAGCTGATGATGCCCGTTCCTCCGAGGAACAGCACGCTGAGGGACACGGCGGACCCGACCTTTCCGAGTGGGGTGCGCGCTCCGCTCCGGAGCCGGAGGGACGTCGTCGTGCACCGGGTCCATCACCTCACATCGGGGCGGGCGCGTCGAGGGGGTCGCGCCGCGCGCCTGCCTGCTGGTCGAGTTGCCCCGGAGGGGCGTATCGAGACCCACGTGTCCAGGCGTGCGGGATCTCGATACGCCCGCTCCGCGGGCTACTCGATCAGCAAGAGGCCGCGGGCCAGCTGATCTGCAAGGGGCCGCGGGCTGCTCCATCGGCGAGGGAGGGCCGAGCCCCCCGGTGAAGGACGGCTCGAACGCGCCCTCCTTCAGCTCGATCACGACGCACCGGAGCTGACGGCAGATGTGCCACAGGCTGTGGCACATTTCGCGGGTCGGCCCGGCTCGCCGTGAGCCTAGGCTTGCCGCGTGGCATCGGACGTGGCGGGAGCGTACGGTCGCCGGGCTGCGGAGTACGCGGCGCAGCTGGGGTCGATGGCGGCGGTGCATCCGTCCGACGAGCGCCTGGTGACGGCGTGGGCCGCGACGGTCGACGGCCCGCTGCTCGACGCCGGCTGCGGGCCCGGGCACTGGACCGCCCACCTCGCCGAGCGCGGCCACGACGCCCGCGGCGTCGATCGGGTCGGCGCCTTCGTCGATCACGCTCGCGCCGTGCACCCCGGCGTGCCGTTCGCGGTCGGCGACCTCGATGCTCTGACCGACCCCGACGGCACGTACGGGGGAGTCCTGGCCTGGTACTCCCTCGTCCACCACGAGCCGGGGACGCTCCGCCGTGCCCTCGACGAGTTCGCGCGGGTGCTCCGGCCGGACGGCCGGCTCCTCGTCGGCTTCTTCCTCGGCCGCGACCTCGAGCCGTTCGACCACGCGGTCGTCACCGCCTACCGCTGGCCGCCCGATCTGCTCGCGCGCGAGCTCGAGGCGGCGGGGTTCGAGGTGCTCGAGACCCACACCCGCACCGGGGCCGCTCCGACGCCCCGCCCGCACGCCGCAATCCTGGCTCGGCTCCGGCGATCAGCTCTTCGAGCCGGTGAGGGCGAGGGTGCCGCCGAGGCCGATCATCAGGACGCCGCCGGTGCCGGTGAGGGTGGACAGCCGCTTCGGTGACGACGCGAACCACGAGCGCGCGGTGCCCGCAGCGAGGGCCCACACGCTGTCGCAGAGCAGGGCCAGGCCCTGGAAGGTGAAGCCGAGCAGCAGCAGCTGCGCCCAGACGGGGCCGGCGGCCGGGTCGACGAACTGGGGGAGGACGGCGACGAAGAAGGCGATGGTCTTCGGGTTGGTGAGCCCGACGACGAAGCCCTGGCGCAGGAGCGTCCAGGAGGACGCCGGGGCGGTGGCGGACGTGCCGGCGCGCGCGTGCCGGTGGCGGATCGCCTGCACTCCGAGCCAGACGAGGTAAGCGGCTCCCGCGAGCTTGAGCACGGTGAACGCGACGACCGAGGCCGCGACGACGGCGCCGATCCCGAAGGCGACGGCGAGGATCGCGGGCATGATCCCGAGCGCGTTGCCGACCAGGCTCAGCACGCCCGCCCGGCGGCCGTAGGCGATCGACCGGCTGATCGTGAAGAGGACGCTCGGCCCGGGGATGACGATCAGGGCCACCGAGGCGAGAGCGAACGCCAGGAAGTGCTCGGGGGAGATCATGCGGGAACAGTACCGCCGGGCCGGACGCCGAGCAGCACCCGGTCGACGTGGCCCTCCGCCCACTCCGGTGTGAAGGCGCCGCTGCGGAGCAGCCAGCGATGCAGGACTGGACCGAGAAGCAGCTCGGCCGCCGCGACCGGATCGGGGGCGCCGCCGCGCTCGAAGCGCTGAGCGACGGCGGCCGTCTGGGGCTCGAGCAGTCGCTCGCGGTATTGGCGGGCGAGGCCGACGTCGGTCTGGATCGCCGCGGTGACCGCCCGCAGCAGCGGTTCGGTGCCGGGAGCGGTCAGCTCCGCGACCGTCTCCTGCACCAGGAGGAGGAGGTCGGACCTCAGGTCGCCGCTGTCCGGCACGGCGACCACGCCCTCCGGCGTCTCGCTCCGCGCGAGCAGGGCGTCGAACACGATCGCCGCCGTCGACGGCCAGGTCCGGTAGAGCGTCTGCTTGCCCACGCCCGCGCGGCCGGCGATGCCCTCCATCGTCAGTCCGGTGAATCCGACGTCGGCGACGAGCGCGAGCACCGCGTCGTGCACCCGTGTCCGCGTCCGCGTGCTGGCCATGCCCCGATCCTCTCATGAAACGAGACGCTCCGTCTCATTCTGTGTAGGGTGAGCCGCATGAACGCTCGACAGGTCTGGATGATCACCGGAGCCGGTCGCGGTCTCGGCCGCGCCCTCACCCTCGCCGCACTGGCGGAGGGGCACGCCGTCGTCGCGACCGTGCGCGGGGAGCACGCTCTCCCGGTGCACGAGCGGCTGCACGTCCTGCGTCTCGACGTCCGCGACCGGGCGGCGGCGAGGGCCGCCGTCGCCGCGGTGGTCGCTCGGCTCGGGCGGCTGGACGTGCTGGTCAACAACGCCGGCTACGGCCTCGTCGGCGCCGCCGAAGAAGTGGCGGAGGGCGAGGTGCGGGATCTTCTCGACACCGATCTTCTCGGCCCGCTCTGGCTCTCGCAGGCGGCGGTGCCCGTGATGCGGAGTCAGGGAGGAGGGCACATCGTCCAGATCTCGACGGTCGGGGCCGTCGGCACCGTGCCGATGCTCGGTCTCTACAACGCGGCGAAGTGGGGTCTCGAGGGGTGGACGGAGGCGATGGCGGCGGAGGTCGCCGCGTTCGGCGTGCGCACCACGATCGTCGAACCCGGCGCGATCGACACCGAGTGGGCGGCCGGCAGCATGCGCTTCGCGACGCCCGTTCCCGAGTACGACGAGCTCCGGGCCGGTCTCTTCGGAACCGCCGAGGTGCCGTGGCCGTCCGACGGGACCGGCGGCGGTGCCTCCCCCGCCACGATCGCGGCCGCCGTCCTCGCGCACGTCGCCGATCCCGCCGACCACCGGCTCCGCCTGCTGGTCGGCGACGACGCCCCCGGCCAGGTCCGCGCCGCCCTGGACAGGCGGATCGAGGACTACCGCCTCGACCCCCGCTGGCCGGCGACGACCTGACGCCCGCTCGCCGACCCGCTGCCCGGCCGATCCTGTCGGTGGCGCCGCCCCTCCCGAGGGCCCGGTCAGCGACCGGGCAGGTGCTCGCTCGGGTCGATGTCCGCGAGGCGGAAGGGGCCGTCGAAGAGCGGACCCCGGCTCCACATCGCGATCGTGGTCCGGCCGAGGTCGGCGTGGGCGAGTGTCCCCTCGGGGATGCTCCGGGTGAAGAGGGCGTAGTCGATCCCGTCGAGGGGCAGCGCGGTGACGGACCACGCCGCTCGGTCCCGGGCGAGGGCGAGCGACCGGGCGTCGGCGTCCTTCATCGCGGCGACCAGCTCGTCGTGCGGGAGTCCGGCGGGGACGACGTCGAGGAGGAGGCAGCCGGCGGCGAGGGCGGCGATCGCCACCGCATCCGTCGCCACTCCGTGCACGCTGCCGCGAGGGCCCAGGCGGATCCTGGGGCGCGTCAGGGTGCGGACCGAGCAGCGGGCGATGTCCGGCCCGCGATCGATGGCGATCGTCACGTCCTCGTCGGGGCCGACCCCGCCGGTGACCGCCCACGGCTGCGCATCGTCGGCGGGGAGGAGTGTCTGCATGTCCTCATCCAAGCCCCTCGATCACCGCGCGGCCGAGGGCTGGCGCCGATCCGAGCCGACCGTCACGCGCAGCGCGCGAGGTACTGCTTCACGTCGGCGCGGGTGAGGGTCGACAGGGCGTCGAGGTCCGGGTGGCTGCGGAGATACGCGCGGGCGGCGGCGGTCGCCTTCGCGAGGGTGAGCGTCGAGCGATCGAGGCAGGGGGCGGCGTCGAGCGGGTTCGCGCGCGGGGTGCGCAGGTCCGCGTCGATGCCGGTGACGGCCTGGTCGAGGCTCGTGATGACGATGGGCTCCGCGCCGTCCTGGGTCGGGCTGTCGCGCCACCACTCCTGCGCGCCGCCGTCTCCGTCGGAGCCGAACGCGACGGTGAAGGAGGTGCCCAGGTCGGGGTCGAGTCCGCGGACGGTGTAGTCCCCGTTCCCGTCCGTGACGGAGTCGGTGTAGCCGACGAGGGGGCCCTGGTAGGCGGAGACCGGGACCGGGGCGCCGTCATCGGTCACCACGTGGCCGCTGATCGTCGCTCCGAGCGGGACGACGTAGCTCGGCAGCACGAGGGTCTCGCCGGCGTCGGCGGAGACGACGGTGCCGGGCGTGAAGCGGCCGGTCGCGCCGAGGTCGCGGGGCACGTGCAGGCCGTCCTCGACCGTGGCGGCGACGAAGTAGCCCACCCCGGGTTCGACGGTCGCGGTGAAGGAGCCGTCCGCGGCCGTGGTCGTCGAGACGCCGGCCTGCACCTCGCCGGTGGACACGGGGAGGAGCAGCACCCCGGTTCCGGCGGCGGGAGGGGCGTCCGGTGATCCTTCGAACAGGACTCGACCGGTGATCACGGCGGGCCCGTCCGTCTCCTCGGCGAACGCGGGAGTGGCGAGTGCGGAGCCGGCGACCAGGACGGCGGCGGCGAGAGCGAGCGTGCGCCGGGCGGCGGCGCGCGGAAGCAGTGACATGGGATCCCCTCAGCGGGAGCGCGACGCCCCCGGCTCTGCCGACACTAGGGCAGGCCGGAGGCGCCCCGCGATCAGCGCGCGGCGGGGACGTCCAGGGCCCAGATCACGCCGAAGCGGTCGCGGAGCTGCCCGGCGAGCGGTGACCAGGCGGAGGGGCCGAGGGGCTGTCGGATCTCGGCGCCCTCGAGCAGTCCGTGCCAGAGCCGGGTGATCGCCGCCTCGTCGGTGCCCTCGACGTAGGCGTAGAACGCGTTCGAGCCCTGGTCCCAGGTCTGGTGCGGCCAGACGTCGAACGCCTTGATCGCGAAGCCGTCGGGTGTGACGACGTCCCCGTACACGACGCGGTCGGCCCACGCCGGGTCCTCGGACGCGCCGATCTGGCCGTAGGTCACGACGGTGGGCTCGACGCCGAGGGCGGCGCCGTAGAACTCGAGCGCCGCGCGGGCGTCGCCGTCGAAGTTGAGGTGCGGCGTGACGGTGAAGGTCATGATGGCTCTCCTGATCGGTGTCCTGGCGGCCCGAACGGCCGCCGTGCCGCCAGCCTGCCGGGAGATGCGGTCGGATCCTGTCCTCTTCTTCCTGGACACTGGAATCCGTGACCGGACCCTCCTCGCGCATGCTCGAACTGCTCTCGCTGCTGCAGGTGCGCCGGGAGTGGGCCGGTGAGGTCCTCGCGCAGCGACTGGACGTCAGCCCGCGGACGGTGCGCCGCGACGTCGACCGCCTGCGCGGCCTCGGCTACCGCATCGATGCCGCACGGGGACCGGCCGGCGGCTACCGGCTCGCCGCGGGGTCCGAGCTGCCGCCGCTGCTCTTCGACGAGGAGCAGGCGGTCGCCGTCGCGCTCGCGCTCGCGGTCGCCCCCGCCTCCGGGGCGGACATCGCGGAAGCGGCGACCCGGGCGCTCGCGACCGTGCGCCAGGTGATGCCCACCCGACTCCGCGCCCGGGTCGACGCGGTGCAGGTGGTCGTCGCCCCCGGTCGCGACACCGTCGACCCCGACGTCCTCATCGCGGTGAGCACCGCGGTGCGCGATCGGCAGATCCTCCGCTTCGCCTACGCCTCGCCGGAGACGGGGACCGGCGACCGGCCGTCGATCCGCGTCCAGCCGCACGCCGTCGTCGCGCGGAACGGCCGCTGGTACCTGCTCGCGTGGGTGCCGGACCGCGACGACTGGCGCACCTACCGCGTCGACCGGATCCGGCCCGACAGCCCCACCGGCGCGCCCTTCGCGCGGCGCGAGGTGCCGGGAGGCGACCCGGCGGTCTTCGTCGACTCCCGGTTCCGCGGCGGAGACGGGACCAGCGGCCCGCCCTGCGTCGGCACGGCGGACCTCGAGGTCGCTGCCGACGCGGTCCGGCCCTACCTCGGGGCGGACGACGTCCTCGAGGTGCTCGGCTCGGGGCGCTGTCGCCTCACCGCGGGGTCCTGGTCGTGGACCGCGCTGGCGGCTCGGTTCGCCGGCCTGGGAGTGCCGTTCCAGGTGTCCGGGCAGGCGGAGCTGAGCGCGGCGATGACCGGGCTCGCCCGTCGACTCGACGCTCACGCCGAGCCGTCGACGTCCGCGAGTCCGGAGCCGGGGGAAGCGGCCGAGCGGCAGGGATGACGAAAGGGCGCGCGCCTCCCGCCCGCGCGGATGCTCCCGGGGGAGCATCGGCGGGCGAGGGCGCGCGCCCAGTTCAGCGTCTCAGGGTCAGCGCCTCAGGGTCAGCGCCTCCGGATCAGCGCTGGACGAGCGGGATCGCGATGTCGGTGACGCCCCCGCCGAGGGTGCCGAGCCGGGTGGCCGTGCCCTCGAGCACGCCGACCTGGTAGAGCGACCCGTTGACGGCGGCGAGGCCGATCGAGCCGACGGAGCTGCCGTTGCGGAGCACGGAGTAGATGTCGAAGCCGGTGACGCCCGCCGCGTCGACGCCGAGCTTCCCGGTCGGCGCCAGCGTGCCCGCGTTCGCCGGGGACTGGATGGCGATCTGGTCGAGCGCCGTGTCCAGGACGAACAGGGTGGTCGCCGTGTTCGGGTCGAGGTCGTTGTTGGTGTACGCCGCCCCGTTGACGCCCGTGGCCACCGCGGGCGCCGCGTAGCTCAGCGCGCCGTCGGCCACCGTCGCCGCGCCGGGAGTGGCGAACGGCTGGCGGAGGTTCTGCCCGGTGTCGCTGATCACGCGGAGAGCGTTCGCGGCGGGGTTGAAGTCGACTCCGAAGGCGGTGCCGCTCAGCGCCACGGTGAGGCGGGTGACCGGGGTCGCCACTCCGGTGGCCGCGTCGATGGAGTAGACGCCGGCGCTCGCCGCGGTGTTCCCGACGCCGTAGAGCTTGCCGTCCTGGACCCGGTAGTCGATGCCGACCAGCGCGGTGTCGCCGCCGGTCAGGCCGCTGACGGCGACGCTGCCCGTCACCGTGCCGGGCTTGAGGGGATTGAACTGCACGAGCTTCGTGCCGCCGTCGGCGAGACCGACGACGCGCAGCTTGCCCGCCACCGCGCGGGCCGCGCTGACCAGGCTCGCGGCGGTCGCGTCGACCGAGGTACTGCTGGAAGCGCTGGTCGCCGCGGCGGGAGCAACACTGCTCGCTCCGGCGAAGACGGGGGCCACGGCCATCACACCGGCCACGGCGACAGCGGTGATGCCGACTTTCAGGGTCCTGCTCATCGTGTACTCCTTGAAACTGCCGGTCGCCGGAGATCGGCGACTCGCAGAGGGGTACTGCCCGGACGGCGCCGGCGTTCATCCGCCGTCGAGATTCTTCTCGGACGGACGAAAGGACGGTCGGCCGGATGCTCGGACGGACGCGGCGCAGTGCTCGGCGCCGGGCGGTCACGCCTCCGCGGTCTGCGCGGCCGGCAGCCGATCTGTGACGAAGGCGGCCGCGGCGGCGGCGGCGAGGAGGACGGCGGCGGCGATCAGCATGCTGGTCCGCATCCCGTCGACGAAGGTGCCGGGGCCGGCCAGGAGCGCGCCGAAGACGGCGATCGCGACCGCGCCGCCGACCTGGCGGAAGGTGTTGAAGACGGCGCTGGCGGTGCTCGCGCGGTGCGGGGGGACGCTCGCGAGGACGACGGCGGTCGCGGGCGGCATGGCGACGGAGCCGCCGATCCCGGTGAGCACGAGCAGCCCGCCGACGAGGAGGGGTGAGCCGAGCGGTGCGGCGGCGAGCAGCCCCAGGAGTCCGGCGGCCATCGTGCCGAGGCCGCCGACGATCGGCAGCCGGGGGCCGAAGCGGTTGGCGAGGTGGCCGCTGACGATGTTGCCGACGACGGCGAAGACGGCGGAGGGCAGGAAGGCGAGGCCGGCGAGCAGCGGGGTGAGGCCGAGGTGCTGCTGGAGGTAGAGGCTGACGACGAACACGGAGCCGAAGTTGCCGACCATGAACGCGAAGCCGACGAGCAGCGCGAGGCGCATGTTCCGGCTGCGGAAGAGGTCGGGCGGCATCATCGGGTGCCGGCCGCGGGACTGCACGACCAGGAATCCGCTGAGGGCGGCGACGGCCAGGGCGAGGCAGCCGAGGACGACGGGGTCGGTGAAGCCGATCGCCCCGCCCTCGATCAGCCCGTACATCAGCGCCCCGAGGCCGGCGAGGGAGAGGATCTGGCCGGCCCAGTCGAACGGCGGCGAGGTGGTGGGCGAGGGCGCCACCCGGCGCAGCATCACGAGCATGACCGCGCAGACCGGGATGTTGATCAGGAAGACGAGTCGCCAGTCGACGGTGGTCAGCAGCCCGCCCAGCAGCGGCCCGACGGCGCCGGCGACGGCCCCGCCGACCGCCCAGATCCCGAGGGCGCGGGCGCGCTCGCGGGCATCGGGGAACGCCTCCCGGATCAGCGCCATCGAGGAGGGCAGCATCGCGGCGGCCGCGGCGCCCTGCACGAAGCGGGCGGCGATCAGCGCCCCGACGGTCGGCGCGAGCGCGCAGGCGACCGAGGAGAGCAGGAACAGGGCGATCCCGGAGCCGAGGGCGCGCTTGGCGCCGATGCGGTCGGCGAGGTTGCCGGCGAACAGCAGCAGCGACGCGAAGAGGAGCGTGTAGCCGTCGATGATCCACTGCTGACCGGTCGTCCCGCCGCCCAGGTCCGCGCTGATCCGGGTGAGGGCGACGTTGACGATCAGGATGTCGAGCGTGATCAGGAAGAAGCCGAGCGACGCGAGGAACAGGGTGCGCCGGGGCGAGCCTGCGCCTGTGGTGTCGGCGCGGTCGGAGGCGGGCGCCGTCTCGCGGGTCGTGTGCGTCACCCTCCGAGGCTAGGTCGGAGCCTCGTCGCGAGGGGTTCCCTGGTGGTACCACGCAGGCGGCCGCGCGGGACGCCCCTCGCGCGGCCGTGCCGGGCGGCTACTCCTCGTCGTCGGCCTTGAAGACCTTCCGGAACGCGTCCTTGCGGGCGATCTTCCCGCCGCGGAACTCGTAGATGTCGCAGCCCCGCGTGACCTGGGGCGCGCCGTCCGGGCCGGTCCCGGTGAAGGACCAGGTGGCGGCACCGCGGGTCCCGGCGATGATCGGCTCCCCCTCCTCGTGCCGCTCCTGCCCGGTGTCGAAGGCGAGCATGAGCGCGAAGCCCTCGCGGACCTGCTCCTTGCCGGACCAGGTGCGGCCGGGCTCGGGGCCGACGGACGCGCCGTAGACGCAGTCGTCGGTGACGTGGCTCATCAGCTCCTCGAGGTCGTGTCGGCTCCAGGCGTCGCTGAACGCCGCGAGCACCTCGGGCGTCATCTCGCTCGTGCTGTCGTCGGTCGAGAGGGGATCGCTCATCAGTGCACTCCGGTCGTTCGAGGCGGTGGACCGTCGTCGGTCGCTCTGCGACCGTGGCAGGTGCCGAGTCGCGGTGCAACGCCCGCTAGCGGTCATGTCCGGAAGCGGGCGCCCGAGCCCGGAGGGCCGCCGTCAGTCCCGCGATCGGTTGGCGTGCGCGCGGGCCTTCATCCGGTTGCCGCAGGTCGCCATCGAGCACCACTTCGCGGTGCCGGGCCGGCTGCGGTCGAGGAGGAAGAGGTTGCACTCGTCGTTCGCGCAGGCGCGGAGCCGCCCCGGGAACCGGGCGCTCACCTCCGACCACGCGAGGACGGCCTCCACCGCGAGGCGGTCCGCCTCAGGAGCGCGCAGCTCCCACACGACGCCCTCGCCGGTGACGCGCGGGGTGCGGACGGCCTCCGCGACCAGGCCCGAGAGCTCCGCCAGCGCCGCGGGTGCGGCCGAGCGCACGACGGCCTGGAGCGCGTCGCGGGCGCCGCGCAGCCGCTCGAGCTCGTGCACGGTGCCGACGCCGCCCCAGCGTCGCGCGAGCTCCCGCCCGGATGCGTCCCGGAGGTCGTCCGTCGGCCGGCCGTTCACCACGGGCGCGCTGTTCAGCACCGCCAGGAGCAGCTCCTCGTCCCGTTCCATCGATCCCCGCTCTCCCGTGCCGTGCGGCTCGCTCGATCCATGCTAGCGTCCGGCTAACCAGTAAATCTAGTTGAAAGGGTTAGTCATGGTCGCCGTCCATCACCGCACCGTCTCCGTGGAGGGGCTCGACGTCTTCTGGCGGGAGGCCGGGCCCGTCGACGCCCCCGTCCTCCTGCTGCTGCACGGATACCCGAGCAGCTCGCACATGTTCCGGCATCTGATCCCCGCCCTCGCGGGGCACTACCGCGTCATCGCCCCCGACCTCATCGGCTTCGGGCGCTCGTCCGCACCCGCCGTCGACGACTTCGACTACACCTTCGCGTCCCTGGCCGAGGTGACCGGCCGCTTCCTCGAGACCCTCGGGGTGTCTCGGTACACGATCTACGTCCAGGACTACGGCGCCCCCGTCGGCTGGCGCCTCGCCCTCGCCGACCCCGCCGCGGTCGTCGGCGTGATCTCGCAGAACGGCAACGCCTACGAGGAGGGATTCGTCCCCGGCTTCTGGGACCCGATCTGGGCCGACGCCGCCGAGCGGAGCGACGCGACCCGCGACGCCCTCCGGCCGGCTCTCGGCCGCGAGGCCGTCGAGTGGCAGTACACCCACGGGGTCCCCGACCCCGGCACCGTCGACCCGGACGCCTGGGAGCACGACCTCGCGCTCCTCGCCCGCCCCGGGCAGGACGACGTGCAGCTGGCCCTCTTCCGCGACTACGCCACGAACCGTGAGCTGTACCCCGCCGTGCAGGCCTGGCTCCGCGCGTCGCGGGTCCCCGTCCTCGCCGTCTGGGGGCGCAACGACGAGATCTTCGCCGCGGCCGGCGCTGAGGCCTTCATGCGCGACGCCCCGCACGCGCGCGTCGAGCTCGTCGACGGCGGGCACTTCCTGCTCGAGTCCGACCTCGACCGCGTCGTCGGCGCGATCACCGAGTGGCGCGACCGCGAGTGATCCGCTTCCTCGAGCATGTCTACCCAGGCTAGACATTGCCGATTTAGCCGGGGTAAATTAGTGTCGTGGTGAAGCCGATGCGGTACAGAGAGCTGGTGGCACTGCTGCGGGCGGCAGGTTTCACTTCCCGCGAAGGGAAGGGGGATCACGAGGTCTGGTCGTGCAACGGAAAGCATCACGTGGTCCTCACGCAGACCCGGGACGTCTCGCCGGGGCTTGTGCGCAAGGCGTTGAACGCCATCGAGGCGGCGAAGGAGGACGAGCGATGAGCATCACGGTCACCGCGCATCACTGGGAGCACGGCTGGGAGCTGTGGATCGACGGCGAGGCCGCGACCCAGGTAAGCACCCTCGACAAGGCCGTGCAGCAGGTGCGCGACTACCTCGACACCGTCGATCCGAACGTCGACCACGGCGAGTGGGGCGTGACGGTCGTGCCGGAGATCGGTCCGCTCGGCGCCGAGATCATCGAGGCGCGACGAGCGACCGAACAGGCGGCGCAGGCGTCGATCACCGCAGCCGCTCGTGCGCGTGTCGCGGCACGTCGGCTGCGGGAAGCGGGATTCTCCGTGACGGACTCCGCGGCGATCCTCGGCGTCTCCCGCGGCCGGGTATCGCAGCTCACCGGCGGCTGACTGCGGGAGTGGGCGGCCCTGGGGAGCGCCCCTCACCGGAGGTCGTCATCGGCGGCGTCGAGGGCCTGCCGGAGGAGCCGCACGGCCTTGGGCCCCACTCCGTGGAGGGTCGCGAGGTGGTCGAGGCCCACCCGCCGCAGGTCGTCCACATCACGCACGCCCGCCCCCTCGAGCGCTCGGGCGGCCGGGGCGCCGATGGCGGGGAGCCGTCGCGAGTCCATGGTTCCGACCCTACGGACCGAGGCGCCGCCCCGGTAGTCGCCTGCGCGAGCACCCGCAGCGCGCGCAGGTGCACCGACGACCCACTCCGGGAGCGGAACGGCCGAGGTGCCCTCCCGGCCGCTCGGCGCGCGCACCGGGCTAGGGTCGGGCGCATGGAGCGATCGGCGGATCTTCTCGCTCGACTGACCGGCCGGCTGGGTGCCGATTCGGCGGCCGAGCTCCTCCGCGTCCTGGCGGCGCTGCGGGGTGGTGCGGAGGGGATCCTGCGCGAATCGCTGACGGGCGTCCACCTCACCGGCTCGTTCGCCGCCGGCCACGGAGACGAGGCGAGCGATGTCGACTTCCTCGTCGTCGCCGATCGATCGCCGACGCCCGGGGAGGAGGGCCGGATCAGGCGGTTCCACGCCGCGTTCCCGGATCGTGCCGAGCGGTGGGCGTCGCGTCTCGAGGGCAGCTGGGTCGACGTCGAGGCGCTGCGCGATCCCGTCGGAGCCCACGAGCCGTGGCTGTACGTCGACAACGGCAGCCGGGAGATGGAGCACTCCCGTCACGACGACACCTGGAACGGTCGCTGGACGCTGCGCGAGACGGGCGTGGCCCTCGCGGGACCGAGTGCTGCTGCGCTCGTTCCGCCGGTGGCTCGCGGCCTGATCCGGGCCGAGGCGGTCGTCCAGGCCGCCGCGAAGGCCGCCTGGATCCGAGAGGACCCGGCAGCGCTCTCGGACGGCTGGGCCCGGCCCTACGTCGTCCTCACCCTCTGCCGCCTCCTCTGGTCGGCGACCACCGGCACCGTCGCAGGCAAGAGCGAGGCCGCCGAGTGGGCACTGCGCGGACCGGCACCGGAGCGGTTCCACGACCTCCTCCGCGCCGCGATCGTCCAACGACTCCACGTCGTCGACCCCGCCCTGGGCGGAGCCGACGCGCGCTGGGCGGGGATCGCCGAGGAGTTCGTCGTCTGGGCGCATGCGGAGACGGCGCGGCGAGCGGAGGAGCGGCCGTGACGGTGCCCGAGGTCGACCCGACCGGTCTTTGCTGGTCGAGCAGCCCCGAAGGGGCGTCTCGAGACCCGGCCCGCCCGCCCCGTCGCTCCGCTCCCGCTCGTGCCACACTCGGACGATGACTGGATCGAGCCGCACCGGCGCGGCGTCGCGCGTCGCCGGCGACTGCCGGGTCGAGCCGCCCGCGCACGACGCGGAGTCCCGCGCCACCGCCCGCGCCGAGGTCGCCGCATGACTGCGGCGGAGTCCGCCGCCGCGCGCCTCGCCGAGCTGGAGGAGCAGGAGCGGGAGCTGGTCTTCGACCGCTTCGACAGCGCGACCGCCTACCGGCTGGGCACGCGACTCGCCGCCCTCGCGCTCGAGCGCGGACTGCGGGTCGGCATCGACATCCAGCGCCCCGGACTGACGCTCTTCCGCGCGATGCTGCCCGGCACCACCCCGGACCAGGAGTTCTGGATCCAGCGCAAGGCCGCGCTCGTCCTGCGGATGGAGGCCTCGGGCGCGCTCGTCGAGGCGCGCCTCGCCGGCTTCGACCCGGCGAGCATCGGCTGGCTCGACCACCGCTACGCCCTCACGGCCGGCGCGGTCCCCATCCGGGTGCGCGGCGTCGGCGTCGTCGCCGTGGCCACCGCCTCCGGCCTCTCCTCGGAGGAAAACCACGACCTGATCGTCGAGGGCCTCCGCGCGCAGATCGCCGAGGAGCAGATCGCCGAGGAGCGGTCGTGATCGAGAGCCCGCCGCTCCCGCAGCTGCTCCCCGGCCAGCGCGCGCGCATCCGGATCTGGGACCGCGCCACCGGCGGCACGCGCACCGTCGCCGAATCGACCGAGCTGCTCTTCGAGGCGCCGAACTGGACCCGCGATGACCGCCTCCTCGTCAACGCGCAGGGTCGGCTCTGGCTCCTGCCGGCCGACGGCTCCGCGCCGCCGACCGCGATCGACGCCCCGGGCCTCCCGCCCGTCAACAACGACCACGTGCTCGCCCCGGCCGGCGACGTCGTCTACGCGTCCGCGAACGACTGGCACATCTGGTCGGTGCCGCTCGCGGGCGGCCGGCCGACGCGGCTGACCGAGGAGGACGGCGCGCTGCACTTCCTGCACGGGGTCCGCCCCGACGGAGAGCGGCTCGCCTACGTGCGCCTCGAGCCCGAGGGCGAGAACTGGTGGGCGTCCGCGAGGATCCACACGATGGCCAGCACCGGCGGCGACGACCGGGCCGTCACCGACCACCCCGGGCCCGCCGACGGCAGCGAGTGGACGCCGGACGGGGAGTGGATCCTCTTCAACACGGAGCAGTTCAGCACCGAGCCCGGGCACGCCCAGCTCGCCCGCATCCGCGAGGACGGCAGCGGCCTCGAGCAGCTCACCTTCGACGAGCGGGTCAACTGGTTCCCGCACATCGACCCGACCGGGGAGGTCGTCGTCTACCTGAGCTTCCCGCCCGGCACGACCGGCCACCCCGGGAACTTGCCGGTGGAGCTGCGGCTCGTGCGGGTCGGCGCCTGGACCGAGCCCAGCACGATCGTCGAGCTCTTCGGCGGCCAGGGCACCGTCAACGTCCCCAGCTGGGCCCCCGACGGCTCGGCCTTCGCCTTCGTCGACTACCCGCTCGACTGAGCCGCCTCTCGCACTGAGCAGCCCGTCCAGCGCCGCGGGCCGCTCGCTCAGTCCTCGGTCGACTCCGCCGCGTGCATGTACTCGTGGACGACCGCGAGGTGCCGGCGCATCGCCTGCTCCGCCGCCGCCGGGTCGCCGGCCTCGATCGCCGCGGCGATCTCGCGGTGGCCGACGATGATGGCCCGCCGCGAGTCGATCGTCTCGTGGGCGCGGACGCGGATCTCCTGGGTGCGCTCGGCGTTCAGCCCGCTCAGCGCGATCACGAAGTTGTTGCGGGTCAGTCGCGCCAGCGCGTAGTGGAACTGCACATCGAGCGCCAGGGACTCCGCCGGCGGGAGGTGCTCGTTGCTGTTCGCGATGATCGAGTCGAGCTGCAGGACGTCGGCGGTCGTCGAGCGGCTCGCGGCGAGGGCGGCGAGACCGGGCTCGAAGACGTTCTCGAGCTCGATGACGTGCTCGACGCGCTCCTTGAGCGAGTTCAGCCGCTCGGCGAAGGCGAGTTCGTCCGGAGTCGGCATCGCCACGACGGACGGGCGGCCCTGACTGCGGTGGATCAGCCGCTTCGCCTCGAGTTCGGCCATCGCATCGCGCAGAGACGTGCGCGAGACCCCGAGGTCGGCGGCGAGGCGGCGCTCGGCGGGGAGCGAGGACCCGGGCGGGTAGTGGCCCGAGCTGATCAGGCTCTCGAGGTGAGCCGCGAGCTCGGACCCGAGGGATCGGGGGCGATGACGGAACTCGGTGGTGGGGCTGTTCGTCATGGTGCCTCCGGACTGGTCCACAGGCTGGACCACGTCCCAGCATGCTCGCAGTCGGGCCGATCGACAACACGTCGGCCGTGTTTCCCCGCAGAACCGCGTGTTTCGACCGTGTGAAGGTCGCGTTACGACTGCCAGCGATCGCTACCGACGGTCGGAAACGGCGACCTACTCTGACCACAGGTTCACTGGTCCAACCACTTCGGCGGACCACCTGACGACTCGAGGAGGTCACCGTGGCAGTCCTGCCAGGAGCGAGTGCAGCGCTCGCACCACGCACGCCGGACGGCGTCGCCCGGCTCGCCCGCCGGGTCGGGAAGCCGGTGCTGCGCGTCCTCGGCGCCGTGCTCGTGATCGTCGGCATCGTGTCGATCACGTTCCTGATCTCGCGGGTGTTCACGGCCGACCCGGTCAACCTCTTCGTCGGCAACTCGGCCACCGATGCGATGCGCGAGCAGGCCCGCCAGGACCTCGGTCTCGGCGACCCGCTGATCGTCCAGTACCTGCGTTTCCTCGGCGGGCTCTTCTCCGGCGACCTCGGGCAGTCCTACCTGACGGGCCGCGCGGTGACCGCCGACCTCCTCGGCCGGATGCCCGCGACGATCGAGCTCGGGCTGTACGCGGTGCTGCTGGGGCTCGTCTCCGGCATCGTCGTCGGGGTGATCGCGGCCGTCGCCCGCGGCACGGTGCTGGACGGGTTCCTCCGGCTGGTCACCACCGCCGGGCTCTCGCTTCCCCAGTTCTGGGTCGGCCTGATGCTGCTCTGGCTGTTCTTCGTCACCCTCCGGGTCGCACCCGGGCCCTCCGGCCGGCTGCCGATCGGCGTCGAGGCCCCCGGCCACATCACCGGCCTCTACGTCGTCGACGCGATCCTCCAGGGCGACTGGGCGACGGCGACGATCGCGTCCCGGCAGCTCGTGCTCCCGGTGATCTGCCTCGCCGTCGGCAGCTTCGCTCCCATCGCCCGCCAGGTGCGCTCGGCGATGGTCGACTCGCTCGACTCCGACTACATCCGCACCGCCCGGGCGATGGGGATCAGCCGGCCGCGCGTCTGGTTCTCCTACGCGCTGAAGCCGGGCCTCCTCTCCGTCCTGACCATCGGGGCCGGCCTGATCGGCTGGACGCTGGCCGGCTCGGTCCTCGTCGAGGGGATCTTCGCCTGGCCCGGGATCGGGCAGCTCGCGCTCACCTCCATCCAGTCCTCGGACTACCCGGTGATCCAGGGCTTCGTGCTCTACGTCGCGATCCTCTACGTCGTGATCTGGGCGCTCCTCGAAGGCGTCTACGCCCGCGTCGACCCGAGGGTCCACGCATGAGCGCCGGCGTGCTCCCCGCCGCGACCGCGGCGAAGACGACGAGCAAGCGCGAGCGCACGACCCGTCCGCTCGCCCTGATCGCCGGGCTCTCGATCCTCGCCCTGCTGCTCGGAGTCGGCGTCGTCGCCCTCTTCTGGACGCCGTACCCGCCGATGTCGACCGGGGTCGGCGGGGTCTACGCGCCGCCGAGCCTCGCGCACCCGTTCGGCACCGACCGGCTCGGCGCCGACGTCCTCTCGCGGACCATGGCCGCGGCCACCGTCGACGTGAGCATCACCGTCGCGGTCGTCCTGCTCTCGCTCACCATCGGCACGCTGTGGGGGAGTCTCGCCGGCTTCTACGGCGGCTGGTTCGACTACCTGACGATGCGGGCCCTCGAGCTGCTGAACTCGTTCCCCTCGCTGCTGCTCGCGATGCTGGTCATCGCGGTCGCCGGTCCGGGCATCCTCAACGTGATCCTGGTCGTGGCCCTGCTGCCGCTGCCGGACTACGTCCGCCTGGCCCGGGCCGAGCTCCGCTCGAAGAAGACCTGGCAGTTCGCGGAGGCCGCGCAGCTGGTCGGTCGCCGCCCGAGCGGGGTCCTCTTCTCCCACCTCGTCCCGAACAGCCTGCGGCCGCTGCTCACCTTCGCCTCGGTCAACGCCTCCTACGTCGCCGCGACGGTCGGCGCCCTGGGATTCCTGGGGCTGGGCATCCAGCCCGGCGCCGCCGAGTGGGGCTCGATGATCGCCCGCGGGCAGGACGCGATCCTCTCCGGGCAGTGGTGGGTGGCCGGATTCCCGGGGCTCGCGATCTTCCTCCTCGCGGCCGCCTTCCATCTCCTCTCCGACGCGATCGCCGACTCCCGAGACCAAGGAGGTGCGTGGTGACCCACGCTCCCGAGACGCCGCCCGCTCCCGAGGCCCGGCCCACTCCCGAGGCACTGCTCGAGGTCCGCGGCTACAGCGGCGGATTCCGGAACGCCACGGGCGAGCTCGTCCCCGTCCTCGACGACGTGAGCTTCTCGCTCCCGACCGGGATGGCGACCGCGATCGTCGGCGAGTCGGGGTCGGGCAAGTCGCTCACGGCACTGTCCGTGCTGCGCCTGACCCCGCCCGGCTTCCGCCGCACCGCGGGCGAGATCCTCTTCGAGGGGCGCGACCTGCTCGCCCTCGACGAGAAGGAGCTGCGCGCCGTCCGCGGCGGCGAGATCAGCATCGTCTTCCAGGACGCCCGCGGGGCGCTCAACCCGGTCTTCACCGTCGGCGCGCAGATCGCCGACGTCTGCCGGACCCACCAGGGTCTCTCCCGCCGCGCGGCCCGGGCACGCGCCGAGGAGATGCTCGAGCGGGTCCGAGTCCCCGAGCCGCGGCACCGGGCCGCGCAGTACCCGCACGAGTTCTCCGGCGGCATGGCGCAGCGGGCGATGCTCGCGATGGCCCTCGCCTGCCAGCCCAAGCTGCTCATCCTGGACGAGCCGACCACGGGGCTCGACGTCACGATCCAGGCCGACATCCTCGACCTGATCACCGAGCTCACCACCGAGCTCGGCATGACGACCTGCCTGATCACCCACGACCTGGGTGTCGTCGCCGAGACCTGCGACCAGGTCGTCGTGATGCAGAGCGGCCGGGTCCGCGAGGTCGGCAGCTGCGAGCAGATCATCACGCGACCGGCCGAGCCCTACACGCAGCAGCTCATCGCCGACAGCCGGCTGGTGGACGCCTGATGGCCCTCCAGGCACAGCCCGCCCTCGCGGCCCGGCCCGTCCTCCAGGTCGACGGCCTCCGCAAGGAGTACCGGATGCGCGGCGTCGGCGAGCACCGGACCCTCACCGCCGTCGACGGCGTCAGCTTCACCGTGAGCGCGGGTGAGACGGTGGCCCTGGTCGGCGAGTCCGGCTCGGGCAAGTCGACGATCGCGCGCTGCATCACCCGGCTCACCGACCCCACCAGCGGCACGGTCGTCGTCGACGGCACCGCCGTCAGCTCCCTGCCGAAGCGCCGGCTGTCCGGGGTCTACTCGACGCTGCAGATGGTCTTCCAGGATCCGACCTCGTCGCTCAACCCGCGGCGCAGCGTCGCGGCGACGCTCGACGAGCCGCTCCGGCTGCACACGACGATGACCGCGAAGGAGCGGGCGGACCGCGTCCGGGAGCTGCTGCGCGACGTCGAGCTGTCCGAGCAGCTCGCCGACCGGCTGCCCCGTCAGCTCAGCGGCGGGCAGCGCCAGCGGCTCGGCATCGCACGGGCGCTCGCGGTCGACCCGAAGGTGATCCTGCTGGACGAGCCGACCGCCTCGCTCGACGTCTCGATCCGCGGTCAGATCATCGCGCTGCTCGAGCGGCTGCAGGACGAGCTCGGCCTGGCCTACCTCTTCATCAGCCACGACCTGGGCGTCGTGCGCAAGATCTCGGACCGGGTACTCGTGATGTACCTCGGCGGGATCGTCGAGGAGGGCCCGACCGCCGAGGTCTTCGCCCGCCCCGCGCACCCGTACACCCGCTCCCTGCTGTCGGCGGCGCCGGTCGTCGAGTACGGGCGCGAGCGGCGGCGGCTCCCTCTCGTCGGCGAGATGCCGAGTCCGCTGAACGTCCCGGCGGGCTGCCGCCTGGTCGGCCGGTGCCCCCTCGCCGTCGACAGCTGCACCACGGCGCGGCCGCCGCTGCTCGAGCTCGGCGGCGACCACCGGGCGGCCTGCCCGGTCACGGTCGGCAGCGTCCCCGCCGTCGCCTGACCCCTCCTTCCTCCCTGTCCCGTTCCTCTCTTCCTGTCCCGTTCCTCTTTCTCCGTCCCGTTCCTCTTCTCCGTCCCGTTCCTCTTCTCCGTCCCGTTCCTCTTCCCTGCCCGTCCTCTCCTTCCCCGCTCCGCTCCTCCCTCCTGAGCTGCACCGAGGCTCGTCCACCGAAAGGACCCATCTTGTCCACAGCACTGCACCGGCGACGCGGAGTCGCCGTCCTGGCGATCGCGGCGGTCGCGCTCCTCGCCTCCGCCTGCTCGCCCGGCGACCAGAACGACGGCGGTTCCGCCGCCGCCGCGGACGTCACCTCGATCGTCACCGCCTGGCCGGCCGACATCACGTCGGTGAACCCGACGAGCACCTCGAACGACCAGGACCACGAGGTGATCTACAACACCTACGAGGGCCTCATCGGCTACACCTTCGAGCAGGGCGACGACGGCTCGTTCGTCTACCAGGGCTCCGAGCCCTCGCCCGCGCTGGCCTCGAGCTGGGAGCTCGGCTCCGAGTCGATCACCTTCCACCTCGCGGACGACCGCACCTTCTACCCCTCCGGCAACCCGGTGACCGCCGCCGACGTCAAGTGGAGCCTCGGCGCCGCCCTGGCCAGCCTCGACGCGCAGGACATCTTTACCAACGGCCTGCAGAGCGCCGACGACGTCGAGATCGTCGACGACAAGACGGTGATCGTCCACTTCAAGGACCAGGCGGGCAACCCGGTCGAGCCGACCACGACGACCGTGGCGATGTTCATCAACGCCAACATGTCGATCGTCGACTCGGTCGAGGCCGCGACGCACGCGACCACCGACGACCCGTGGGCCGGCGACTGGCTGCGCGAGAACACCGCGGGCACCGGCCCGTACTTCATCTCGAACTACTCGCCCGGCGAGCAGCTCGAGCTCTCCGCGGTCCCCGACTACCCGACCGCCCCCGCCTTCTCGAAGGTGACCGCGCGGATCGTGAACGACTCCAACGTCGCGTCGCTGCTGCAGGGCGGCGAGATCAACTTCGCCGAGTTCAACCTCTCGCAGACCGACGTCACCACCCTCGAGAGCGCCGGAGTCACCGTCGCCTCGGAGCCGGCGCCGATGATGACCTACCTGACGATGGCCTCCGACACCGGCCCGTTCGCGGACGAGAAGGTCCGCCAGGCCGTCGCCACCGCCATCCCCTACGACCAGATCGTCGACGCCGTCTACTCCGGTCACGCGACCCGGGCCCTCAGCTACGTCAACCCGACCTCCTCCAGCTACACCGAGGCGTGGGGCCGCTACGACTTCGACCTCGACGCCGCGAAGGAGCTGATGGCCGAGGCGGGCGACCCGACGATCTCCGTGCCGCTGCACTACTCCACCGCGAACCCCGCGCAGGAGGACATGGCGATCCTGATCCAGGAGAACCTCGCCCAGATCGGCATCGACGTCACGCTCACCCCGCACACCGCGGCCGAGCAGTGGGACGTCATCAACGGCCGCTCGCGCTCCCCGGAGAACCCCGGCTCCGCCGACATGGTCCTCTTCAACTGGGGCGCGTGGACCGACGACCCGAAGATCCCCGTCGGCTTCGCGACCACGACCGGCGGCGTGAACAACTACGCGCTGTGGAGCGACCCGACCGTCGACGCCGTCAACACCGAGTGGGAGGCGCGCGCCAGCTCCGACGAGCGCGACGCCGCCTACCAGGAGGCGCAGGACGTCGTCGCGGAGAGCGCCCCGCTGATCCCGATCACCTACGCGGACCGCCAGATCGCCATGGCGCCCGGCATCACCGGAGCCACCTTCCAGCAGTTCGCCGGCACCCGGTTCTACCTCCTCCAGCCCACCAGCTGACCAGGAGCGAGGGGAGGCGTCGCCCGGCGCGGCGCCTTCCCTCGTCCGCCCCACCCGTTCCACCGTTCCACCCGTTCCATCAGGAAGAGAGCACCAGCCATGCCCCGTTTCGAGCAGCTCCTCGCTGACTTCACCCCCGACTTCGAGGTCGAGTACGCACCGCTGATCCCCGAGGCCGAGTTCCTCGAGCGCATCACCCGGCTCCGCCGGGCCGCGGCGGTCGCCGAGAACGAGGTCACGCTGATCCACGCCGACGGGGTCACGAACTTCGGCATCACCAACACCTACGTGCAGTGGCTGTGCGACTGGCCGCGCGAGGGGATCCTCGTCGTCCCGACCGACCCGGCCGAGGACATCCACCTCTTCACCTTCTACACCGAGTCCGTCATCCTCCCCCCGCGCGGCGAGGCGGTCGGGGTCGCCGAGATCTGGCAGATCAGCCCGTTCAGCATCGAGTACGGCGGTCGCGCCGGGAACCCCACCCACAAGACCGTCGACGCCGTCGTGCAGCGGCTGACCGACCTCGGCCTGACCCGCAGCAGCATCGGCCTGGTCGGCGACGCGTCGTCGTCGCGGTTCTGGCAGTACCTGCAGGAGGAGCTGCCGCGCGCCGCCTTCTCCGATCGCACCGAGGTCCTCGACAACCTGACCCGGATCCTCTCGCTCAACGAGCGCGCCCAGGTCCGCACCGCCGCGCAGCTCGCGGACGTCGCCTTCCAGGCCGCCTGCCACGTCACGCGACCGGGCGTCACCGACTTCGAGATCTACGCGGCGTTCACCTACGCCCAGATGGCGCGCGGCGGCGAGACCGGCGACGGCTACCAGATCGGCGTCAACCGCTACGGCACGGCCTGCGGCAAGCCTTACGGCCACGTCGTGCAGTCCGGCGACATCATGAACCTCTACGTCTCCAACGTGAAGTACCACGGCTACACCGCCCAGATCGCGCGGATGGTCGCCATCGGCGACGTCACCGAGCGGCAGAGCACCACCCTCGAGATGTGCGCCGACGCGGTCAAGCGCGCCGAGGCGCTCATCCGGCCGGGCGCGCGCTTCAGCGAGCTGCACGACGCGGCGTTCTCGGCCTACGTCGACCGCGGCTACCTCACGGAGGAGGAGACGGCGACCTCGAGGATGCCCTACAACTGGGACGCCATGCCGGACGGATCCGCCCGTCGCGTGCCCCGCCAGTACGTCGCCGACGCCGACCTGGAGGCGGCCGGCCGCACCCTGAATCACGTGTATCCCGCGACGCGCGGACCGCACAACCCCAACCTCGGCCACAGCGTCGGACCGATGGGCGGCCCGAAGTTCAACGTGACCTCGCACAACACCGACGTCCTCGAGCCCGGCATGGCGTTCGTCCTGCACGCCCAGTGGCTCGACCCGCTGAGCGACGGCGCCAACATCGGCGACATGTTCCTCGTCACCGAGGACGGCTACGAGAACCTCAGCAGCCACACCCCGCTCGAGACCACGTACCTGCCGGCCTGAGCCCGAGCGGGGGATCGCGGTGCTCCGCCGCGATCCTCCCGCCGGCCCTGGATGTCGTCGCGACCCGGTGGGTGCGCTCGCCGAGGCCGGCCTCGTCGTCCACGCCCCCTCGCTCGCCGAGCTCACCGGGGCACGCCCGGTCGGCGGCTCGAACTGACCCTCCTCCCCGGCGCCGGGTGGATCGTCGGACCGCTCCCCGACCTCGCTCTCACGCAGATCCGAGCGGGGTGAGTGCGAGGGGGGGGGTTTGTACAGTGCAGGTATGAGTGCGATGAAGGAGACGAGTACCACGCGGCAGACCGGACGCGGGTGGACACGGGCCTCGCTCGTGCTGGGCGTTCTCGCCGTCGTGTCGTACGCGGTGGGATACCTGGCGGTCTCCCGCGTGTGGCCGGGCGACCCCCTGGTGATCGGGATCGCGACGACTCTGCAGTACGTCCTCCCGCTGGCCGGCGTCGTCGTCGGTCACGTGGCGCGCCGACGCGAAGGCCCTCGCCGGGAGTCGACCGTGGGGCTCGTGCTGTCCTACCTCCTCCTGGCGGTCGCGGTGGTGCCGGTCGTCATCGGGTCGGTCGGGCTTCTGACGGCGCGCTGATCGATCGAGCGTCTGCGAGAGTGCTGGCATGCTCTCTCCGCAGTCGCTCTCCGAGAACGATCGTCGCCTCGTCGCAGCGTGGGCTGCCGACTGCGCGGAGAGAGTCCTGCCGCTCTTCGAGGCCGAGGCTCCGGAGGACGACCGACCGCGATCGGGGATCGCTCGAGCGCGGGCCTTCTCGCGGTGCGAGTCGGATGCCGCCGAGGAGATCCGGCTCCGCTTCGTCGCGGGGCGGGCCGCGCAGTCGGCGACGTCCCCGGCGGGGAAGGCTGCGGCGTGGTCCGCGGGGCAGGCGACCGGCGTGGCTCACATGGGAGCGCACGCGCTCGGCGCAGCCGCCTACGCGGCGAAGGCGGCCGAGCTGGCGTCGCCGCAGCGAGGCGGCGAGGCCGAGGTCCGCTGGCAGCTGGAGCGGATGAGCCGGCCGGTGCGGGCCGCGCTGCGGACCCTGCCGCTCCTCGGCGAGGATCCGTCGGGCCCTCTCGGCTCGGGGCTCCTGGCCTCCGGAGCGCTCGGAGCCACGATCCGCACCCTGCAGGCCGCGCTCGACGACGCCGCGGTGGACTGACGGGCAGATAGGTCGGATCGGGAGCGGGCCGCTCGACGAGCGCCGCGCAGCTCGGGGCCGGAGGTTCAGCGGTCGATGGACTGCATGTTCGCGTCGTCGTGGCGCGCACCGGCGGCGGGGGTGAGGGTGTCGAGGCGCTCGATCTGATCGGCGGTCAGCTCGATCGCGTCGGCCGCGGTGTTCTCCTCGACGCGGGACACACGCCGGGTTCCAGGGATCGGGGCGATGTCGTCGCCGCGGGTCAGGATCCAGGCGAGGGCGGTCTGCGCGGGGGTCGCGCCGATCTCGGCTCCGATCGTGCGGACCTCGTCGACGATCGCGAGGTTGCGGGCGAAGTTCTCGCCGACGAAGCGCGGGTTGGTCTTGCGCCAGTCGTCGTCCGGGAAGTCGTCGACGCTGCGGATCTGCCCGGTGAGCAGTCCGTGGCCGAGCGGCGAGTAGGGCACGAAGCCGATGCCGAGCTCACGGAGGAGGGGGAGGATCTCGTCCTCGACGTCGCGGGTCCAGAGCGAGTACTCGGTCTGCAGCGCGGCGATCGGGTGCACGGCGTGCGCACGGCGGATCGTCGCGGCGGACGCTTCGGAGAGTCCGAGGTGGCGGACCTTGCCCTCGGCGACCAGCTCGGCGACGAGGCCGATGGTGTCCTCGATCGGCGTGCTCGGGTCGACGCGGTGCTGGTAGTAGAGGTCGATGTGGTCGGTGCCCAGGCGGCGGAGGGAGCCCTCGACGGCCGCGCGCACGTTCGCTGGGCTGCTGTCCATGACGCCTGCGCTGGTCCGATCGCCGTCGTGCTCGACCAGGCCGTACTTCGTGGCGATCCGCACCTGGTCGCGGCGGCCGCGGATCGCGCGCCCGACGATCTCCTCGCTGAGGAACGGGCCGTACACCTCCGCGGTGTCGATGTGGGTGACGCCGAGGTCGAGGGCGCGGTGGATCGTCGTGATCGACTCGTTCTCGTCGAGGGTGCCCTCGGCGGTGTACGTGCCGGCCATGGTCATCGCGCCGAGGCCGATGCGGGAGACGGTCAGGTCTCCGAGGTGGGCGTTCTTCATCAGTGTCTCTCTCTCGGTGGTGGGCACTGTCCACTCTCCGCGCCTTCCGCGGGAGGTGGGAGTCCCTGTCGAGAGGGTCACTGCCGGGGCCCCTCTGGACTCCGGGGCCGGCCGGTCGGGGTGAGAGAGTCCGCCGGAGCAGCGTTCCGCTGAGCGGTCAGTCGACGCGGGTGGCGACTCGATCGCAGAGGGTGATCCATTCTCCGTCCGGCGTGAACTCCCAGTGGTGGGTCTGGGTGCGGCCGTCGTCGCTGAAGGTGATCGTGGCGCGCTCGGTGGCTCCGGTGAAGGTCCAGGTCGCTCCGTCGCGGGTCAGCAGGTATTCGCGGGCGAATCCGTGGTTCTCGATGCTCCACGAGAAGTAGGTGGCGCGCTCCGCGTCCCAGCCGAGGAAGCTCAGGGTGTCGAAGGGCCCGTTGGCCCGCTCGTCCTGCACGACGAACTGCTCGCCCGAATGCCAGCGGGCCGAGTGCACGCTGCGCCACTCCGAGCCGCTGAGGTCTGCGCCGTAGGCGGTCCCGGTGGCGCTCCAGTCTCCGAGGAAGGCGGCCAGCGCCTCGTGCTCATCAGTCACGCCCCGATCCTGCTCCGCGTCGAGAGCTGAGACAAGGGGCCGCCGAGCAGGTGGTCACAGTCCGACCGGGCGGATGAAGTGCTCGCCGTCGCGTCGGCGCCCTGTGGCCGAGACGGTGAATCGGACGATGTCGCTGCGGTAGCGGTCGTCGGACGCTTCGAAGGTCCTGCCGTCGGCGTCGCGGGTGGTGCGGTGCAGTCGCAGCACCGGCGCCCCCGGCGCGAGCTGCAGGAGGCGGGCGTCCGTGTCGTCCGCGGCGACGGCATCGATCTCGTGGTCGACCTCGGCCGACTTCCACCCGCACGATTCGAGGAACTCGGTGATCGAGACGGTGTCGAGATCGACGTCGAAGAGGTTGCGGCCGGCGCTCTCGATGAAGGTGAGCCGCTCGAGCATCGTCGGCCTGCCGTCGAGGGAGCGCAGACGCAGGACGTCGACGACCAGTTCTCCCTCGGGGATCCCGAGCAGCTCCGCCTGAGCGGCGTCGGAGCGGCGCAGCGACACCTGCTGAGTGAGCGCGCCCGGGTCGGCGCCGATGGAGCGGGCCCAGCGGGTGAAGGGGATGGAGACGTCGACGGCCTGCTGCGTCTTGCGCTCGATGACACGGCTCGGCCGGCCGCGGGTCGTCTCGATGAGGCCCTCGTGGCGCAGCGCGGCGAGCGCGTTGCGGACGGGACCGCGTGACGTGTCCCACCGCGCAGCGAGCTCACCCTCGGTCGGCACGTCGTCCCCGGGCGCGAGGCGGCCGCTGGCGATCGACTGACGCAGATCGTCGGCGATCGTCTTGTACATCACATCTGCCACATAGGAACCTTACCGTTCGGCGGCCGTCGTGCCGGCGGATGCGAACCATCGGCGCAGGTCCTCGGGAGGCGTTCGCGGTCCGACGAGCACCACGTGGGTTAACAACCCGTGAACTTAGCCCCAGTTAGGCATACATCATGCCCCGACCTGCGGCAGAGTCTCAGTCGTTCCCACCACCACCCCTCCGCTCCCTGCCCGAAAGGCGATCATGAAGACCCGCGCCCGTATCTCCTTCGCGACGCTCGCCGTCGCCAGTGCCCTCACGCTCCTCGCAGGCTGCTCCGGCGCCTCCACCGCTGCCGGAACGGACTCCGCCGACGCGGGCGCCGGCTACGCGGTCGACTCGGACACGCTGGTGTTCGGCGTCGTCCCCGACTCCGTCGACACCGAGACCAACTACCAGCCGCTGATGGACTACATCGCGCAGGAGACCGGCAAGACGGTCGAGTACAACGAGTCGACCGACTACGCGGCCCTCATCGAGGCGTCCATCGCGGGCCAGGTCGATGTCGCCTCCTTCTCCGGCTTCACCTACGTCACCGCCGTCAACAACGGCGCCGAGCTCACTCCGATCTCCTCGATCACCACGGCCGAGGGCCAGGAGCCGGGCTACTACTCGCAGGCGATCGTCCCGAAGGGCAGCGCCATCACGGACCTCGCCGGGATGAAGGGCAAGAAGGTCTGCTTCGTCGACCCGTCCTCGACCTCCGGCTACCTGTTCCCGAGCTACAACCTGCTCGAGGCCGGCATCGACCCCGAGACCGACGTCACCCCCGTGTTCGCAGGCAAGCACGACGTGAGCGTGCAGAAGGTCGGCGAGGGCGTCGAGTGCGAGGCCGGCTTCGCCGAGGACAGCGAGGTCGAGAAGTCCGACGAGGTCGAGGTCATCGCCGAGACCATGGTCCCCGGCGCCCCGATC
Source organism: Rathayibacter sp. VKM Ac-2760 (assembly GCF_009834185.1). Taxonomy (GTDB): domain Bacteria; phylum Actinomycetota; class Actinomycetes; order Actinomycetales; family Microbacteriaceae; genus Rathayibacter. The sequence goes on along the minus strand of NZ_CP047173.1, from coordinate 4,122,710 downwards.
GTCGAGTCGGACACCCTCCCCGACGACCTGAAGCAGCAGCTCCGCGACATCCTCGGCGAGGTCACGATCGACGAGATCATCGCCTCCGGCGTCGAGTCGGCCGACACCGACGGCTTCCGCAGCGTCTTCTACGCGACCACGCCCGTCGACGACGCGTACTACGACCAGATCCGCGACATCTGCGAGGTCACCGACGCGACGCAGTGCCAGAAGTAGCCGACCGGCGACGCTGACCGGCGACACTGACGAACCCGACCTGGAGAATGCCATGACGACGACTCCCGATTCGACGACCGACACCGTGGTCACGATCACCGATGTCACCAAGAGATTCGGCACCACGACCGCCCTGGACGGTGTGTCGCTCACGGTCCGCCGCGGCGAGATCGTCGTCCTCCTCGGCCTCTCCGGGTCGGGCAAGTCTACCCTCCTGCGCCACCTCGACGCCCTCGAGATCCCGAGCAGCGGATCCGTCGCCGTGCTCGGCGAGGAGGTGCCGACCCTCCGCGGACGACGACTGCGGGAGCTCCGCGGCCGGGTCGGCTTCATCTTCCAGCAGTTCGAACTCGTTCCCTCGCTCACCGTCCTCGAGAACGTGCTGACCGGCGCGCTCGCCGAGCTCCGCGGTCCGCGCCTGGGTCTGTGGAGCTACCCGAAGGCGAAGAAGCTGCGCGCCCTGCAGCACCTCGACCGGGTCGGCCTGCTCGAGCGCGCCTACCAGCGCGCCGACACCCTCTCCGGCGGGCAGCAGCAGCGCGTGGCGATCGCCCGCGCGCTGATGCAGAACCCGAGCATCCTCCTCGCCGACGAGCCGGTCGCCTCGCTCGACCCCGAGTCGAGCGACCAGGTGATGGGGCTCATCCGCGAGATCGCCGCGGAGGAGGGGCTCACCGTGATCTGCAGCCTCCACCAGGTCGACCTCGCGATCGCCTGGGCCGACCGCATCGTCGGCCTGCGTCACGGCGCCGTCGTGCTCGACACTCCGGCCTCCGGCCTGTCGAAGGCCGAGGTCATGGAGATCTACGGCCGCGTCGCCACCACGACCTCCGAGCTCGAGGCCGTGCAGAACGAGCTCCTCGCGCCGGAGGCGGCGCAGTGACCGCCACGCTCCCGCCTCGTCTGCGCACCGGCGCCCACGAGGCCGAGGTCGCCGAGCGCGCCCCCCGCCCCCGCCGCTCCCCGGAGCGGATCGCCGCGATCCTCACGCTCGTCGCCCTGGTCGTCGTCTCGATCGGCGCCCTCGTCGAGATCGACATCTCGATCCCGCGGATGATCCAGTCGTGGTCGAACGCCGAGCGCTTCTTCGTCCGGGTCGGCGCGATCAGCTTCCCCGAGCCGGCCGAGCTCCTCGCCCTCACCGCGCTGACGCTCGGTCTCGTGCTCACCGGCACCCTGCTCGCGGCGGTCCTCTCGGTCCCTCTCGCCTACCTGGCCGCCGCCAACACCACCCCCGGCCACGGCTGGCGGGCCACCGCCCGCTTCCTCGGGGTCCTCGCCCGCGCGATCCCGGACGTCGTACTGGCCATGGTGTTCGTCCTGCTCTTCTCCCTCGGCTCACTCCCCGGCATCCTCGCGATCGGCCTCCACTCGGTCGGGATGATCTCGAAGCTGTTCGCGGACGCGATCGAGCAGATCGACGAGGGCCCGCGCCTGGCGATCCGCGCGGCGGGAGGCTCGAAGCTCCAGGAGTTCGCCTCGGGCGTGCTCCCGCAGGTGCTGCCCTCGTGGGTGGCCACCGTGCTGCACCGCAACGACATCAACCTGCGCGGCTCCGTGATCCTCGGCTACGTCGGAGTCGCGGGCCTGGGCCTGGAGATGTCCTACGCGTTCAAGTCGCTGGAGTACGGGCGCGGGATCGGCATCGCGATCGTCGTCTTCGCCCTCTGCGTGGCGATGGAGATCGTCTCCAGCTCCGTCCGCACCGCGATGCTGGGCACGGGGGCCGCCTCCTCCGGCCCCGTGGACGGGATGATGCGGCGCCTGCGCCGCCGCGGCGCGCCCGCCGCCGCCCCCCTCGCGCCGGCCACGCCCCGGACGGCGCTGCGCCGGCCCTGGACGGCGACCCGCGTCCGCAACGCGCTCGCGGGCGCCGTCACGGTGCTGGTGATCATCGCGGGCGTCGTCGTCAGCGACATCACCTGGAGCGACTTCGTGACGTTCTGGGCGCGGATCCCCGCGGTGGCCGTGCAGTTCTGGCCTCCGTCGTTCGGCAACTACGACGCGTCGCAGATGATCGAGGCGATGCGCGAGACCGTCGCGATCGCGCTCGCCGCCGCGCTGCTGACCGTCGTCGCATCGATCGTGATCGGCTCGCTCGCCGCCCGCAACGTCGCGCCGACCCGCGCCGCGCGCAGCGGATCCCGGCTGCTCCTGGTCGCGGTGCGCGGCGTCCCCGAGCTGATCCTCGCGATCGTGCTGATCGTCATCTCGGGCCTCGGCACCCAGGCCGGCACGATCGCCCTGGCCGTCGGCGGCGTCGGGCTGCTCGGCAAGCTCATCGCCGACTCGCTCGAGGAGGTCGACTCCGGACCGGAGCGCGCCCTCGTCGCGACCGGCGCCACCCGCCTCCAGGTCTACGCCGGAGCCACCGTCCCCCAGGGAGCCCGCGCCATGCTCGGCCACACCTTCTACCTGCTCGACACCAACATCCGCGCGGCGACCCTCCTGGGCATCGTCGGCGGCGGCGGGATCGGCTACTACCTCCTCAATGCGGCGCAGGGCTCGAACTACGCGACCGTGACCGCGATCGTCCTGATGATCCTGGTGACCGTGCTCCTGGTCGAGGGTCTAGCGATGTGGCTGCGGCGGGTCCTCCGATGAGCGAGCGCTACGACGTCGCCGTCGTCGGCTCGGGCATCGTCGGCCTCGGCGCGGCCTACGCCGCAGCCCGCCGGGGGCTGCGCGTCGTCGTCCTCGACCGCACGGTCGAGCCGGTCGGAGCGACGGTCCGCAACTTCGGACACCTGTGCTTCACCCCGCAGGCGGGCGACGCCCTGACCTACAGCCTCGCCGCCCGGGACGCCTGGCTGAGGCTCGCCCGCGACGCCGGCTTCTGGCTGCGCCGGAGCGGCACGCACATCATCGCCCGGCACGCCGACGAGCTGGCTCTGCTGACCGCTGCCGCCCGACGCGTCCCTTCCGGATTCGGCGAGGAACCCGAGATCCGCGTGCTCGACGCGCGCGAGGCGACCGCGGCCGTCCCGGTCGCTCCGACGGGGATCGTCGGAGGCGCGCTGCTGCCCTACGACCTGCAGACGGATCCGCGCAGCGCGGCCTCCGCCATCGTGCGGTACCTGACGTCCCTCGGTGTCGAGTTCCGGATGCGCACCGCCGTCGGCCGCGCCGCCGACGGCCGTGTCCGGACCAGCCGCGGAGACGTTCTCGCCGACACGATCGTCGTCGCGGTCAACCACGACCTCGACCAGCTCTTCCCCGAGCTCGCCGAGGCGAACGACGTGCTCCGCTGCTCGCTGGACATGCTGCGCGTTCAGCTGCCGCTCACCGCGCCGCTCGGTGCCCCGCTGCTGACGGGCTGGTCGCTCATCCGGTACAGCGGATTCGCGACCCTGCCCGAGGCCGCCGCCGTCCGGCAGCGGCTGCACAGCACGCGGCCCGACCTCGCCGCCATCGATCTGAACCAGATGTACACCCAGCTCCCCGACGGCTCGCTCGTCGTGGGCGACTCGCACTTCCGCTCGGCGACTCCCGGGCCGTTCCAGTCCGAGGCCGTCGCGGAGCTGCTGCTCGCCGAGACCGAGCGCCTGTTCGGCGCACCGGCTCGAGTGCTCGAGCGCTGGCAGGGCGTCTACGCCAGCGGACGGCACGAGTTCCTGATCGCCGAGCCGGCCGAGGGAGTGCTCGTCCTCACCGTCACCACCGGGATCGGCATGACCACGGGCCTCGGCCTCGCCGAGACCGCCCTCGCCGCGCGCTTCGACAGCGCCGCAGCCCCCGTCCTCCTCACCACGAAAGGCACTCGATGACCACCACCACCTCCGCCGCTCCCGCCCTCGGCTCGGCGCTGACGGGAATCGAACTCGTCGTCCTCGACATGGCGGGCACCACCGTCACCGATGACGGCGTCGTGGAGCAGGCGTTCCAGCGCGCCGCCGAGCGCACGGGAGTCGCCGACCGCCTGCCCTGGGCCGAGGCGCTCGAGTACGTCCGGCACACGATGGGGCAGTCCAAGATCGACGTCTTCACCCACCTCGCCGGCGGCGACACGGTGGCGGCGGAGCGCGCGACGGCGGCCTTCGAGGACGCGTACGCCGAGCTGATCACCGAGGGGGCCGCTGCCCCGCTGTCCGGCGCGGAGGACGTCATCCGCGCCCTGCGCGACGCCGGCGTCGCCGTCGCGCTCACCACCGGCTTCGCGCCGGTCACGCGCGACGCGATCCTGGCGGCGCTCGGCTGGGAGGACCTCGTCGACATCGCCCTCTCCCCGGTCGACGCCGGACGCGGCCGTCCCGCTCCCGACCTGGTGCTGACCGCCGCCCTGCGCGCCGGAGTCAGCGCGATGAGCGCCGTCGCCGTCATCGGCGACACCGCGAGCGACGTCCTCTCCGGGCGTGCCGCCGGAGCGGGCCTCGTGATCGGCGTGCTCTCCGGCGCCCACGACCGCGCTCGACTCCTCGACGCCGGAGCGGACGCCGTCATCGACGACGTCACCGCGCTGCACGCCCTCACCCTCGCCGCGCGATGACCGTCCTGACCCGCCCGGCCGGCGCCGCCCTCCGGGTCGAGCTCGAGCCCTCCGCCACCGCGATGGTGTGGATGGCGGCGGACCGGCCGCACGAGGCGGTCGCCTTCGTCAGTGTCCGCCTCGAGCCCGGCGAGGTCCTCGTCGAGGTGGAACTGGCGACGATCTGCGGCTCCGATGTGCACACGACGCGCGGCGCCCGATCCGCTCCGACCCCGCTGATCCTGGGCCACGAGCAGCTCGGGCGCATCGTCGCGCTCGGAAGCGGAGGTCCGCGCGATGTCGAAGGCTCACCGCTGGAGGTGGGGGACCGGGTGCTCTGGTCCCTCGCCGCGAGCTGCGGCGACTGCGACCGCTGCCGGGCAGGGCGGAGCCAGAAGTGCCGTACCCTCCGCAAGTACGGCCACGAGCGGATCCAGGACCGATGGGCGCTCTCAGGCGGATTCGCGACCCACACCCACCTGCTCGCCGGCACCGCCGTCGTCCGCGTGCCCGAGGACGTCCCCGCGAAGGTCCTCGCCCCGGTCTCGTGCGGCACGGCCACCGCGTACGCCGCCCTCGCCGCCGCCGAGCAGACGCAGCCGCTCGACGGCGCGCAGGTGCTGATCATCGGGGCCGGGCTGATCGGACTCACCGCGACCGCGATGGCGGTCGATCGCGGTGCCACGGTGACGGTCGTCGATCCTGAGCCCTCCCGCCGCGCCCTCGCCCGGCGCTTCGGCGCCGCCGCGACGCTCGAACCCGGTGTCGCGACGGAGGACTTCGATGTCGTCCTCGAAGCGTCGGGCTCCCGCGCCGCGGTCGGCGCCGCGCTCGCCTCCGCCGGAATCGGCGGCGTCATCGTCCTCGTGGGCAGCGTGTTCCCGACGGAGTCCGTCCCGCTCGACCCGGAGCGGGTCGTCCGCGCGCTGCTGACCGTGCGCGGAGTGCACAACTACGCACCCCTCGATCTCGCTCGCGCGACCGACTACATCGTCGACCGCTGGCGCGCCTGGCCCTTCGCCGACCTCGTCGGCGAGACCGTCACCCTCGACCACCTCGACGACGGCATCGGCCGCGCAGGTGCCGGCGGGCCCGTCCGCATCGCCGTCTCGCCGCGCTGACACCGGCAGCGGGCGTGACCCCCGGACCGACGTGACCCGCGAGGCGGTCGCGTCGGTCCGGATCATCGTGCTGCCCGTACTATTCCTCCGTGGCAGCCATGCTCTACATGCAGATCGCGGACGAGCTCCGCACCCGGATCACCTCCGGCGAGCTCTCGCCCGGCGACGAGGTCCCCTCCGAGGGAGAGCTCGCGGAGCTGTGGCGCACCTCGCGCGGACCGATCCGCAACGCGCTCGCGGCCTTGCGGAGCGAGGGCTACATCGAGACCCGCCGAGGCCGGCCCGCCCGTGTCATCCGGCGCAAGGTCCAGCAGGCGGCCGACGTGTCGATCCCCTTCACCCGGTGGGCGCAGAGCATGGGCACCACCCCCGGCGCTCGCACCCAGGAGGTGAGCCTGCGCCGCGCCGACGAGGAGAAGGCCCGCGCGCTGAACATCGAACCGGGTGACGGCATCGTCGACGTCGTCCGGCTCCGCCTGCTCGACGGGCGTCCCACCATGCTGGAGCGCCTCACCTTCATCGAGGAGGTCGGACGGCTGCTCTTCGCCGTCGACCTCGACACCGTGTCGATCACGGAGTACCTCGACAGTCGCGGCCTGGGCTACACGGAGGTGGACCACGAGATCGACGCCGTGGCCGCCGACGATCTCGACAGCCGGCTGCTCGACGTCGAGCCGGGCGCGCCGATCCTCCGCCTGCACCGAGTGACGAGGGGCCCGGACGGTCGGGTCTTCGAAGCGTCGGACGACAGGTACCGCAGCGACATCATCCGCTTCACGCTCGCCGCGTCAGGGCGCGCTCGCGAGGGCGAGCACTTCATCCGCTCCATCGGCTCCTGACCCGCACGTCCGACCGCCGCCCTCCCACGACCCGCTGCTCGGCCGTGCCGGAGCGCCGGTGCGCCCCACGTCCTCCTCGCCGGACGCGTTGTCGACGACCTGTGTGCATTAATGCCTTCAAGCGGTCCAACTAGTTTACCTATGTGTCGTCTCACGGCCTCGTCGATGTCATCCGGTATCGACAGGCTGACTCGCATCGGACCACTGGAAGGACCCGTCATGCGATCACGACATCGAGCCGCCGCCACCGGCCTCGCCCTCTGCGTCGGGGCGGCGCTCCTGCTGCCCACGCAGCCCGCCCTCGCCGCCACCGGAGCGGAAGCGGCGGCCGACGCCGCCGCGCCCTTCAGCTCCGAGGACTTCGACTCCCTCACGTCGGCGCTGCGGCCGCGCGTGGACGAGACGGGCATACCGGCCTCGACCCTGGGATGGACACCGACGGCGCCGACCGGCTGGACCGTGACCAACGGACCCTCGATCGGCACGAAGGGCAAGAGCGAGTGGCGAGGCTGGACCTTCGCGACCCCGGCGTTCTGGGCGGCCGCGCAGACCGGCCAGGGCCGGGAGGACTTCACCAAGGGCTCCGGCGTCGTCGCCGTCGCCGACAACGACGAGTGGGACGACGGGAACAACCCGGGGGAGCAGCTGTTCGCCAGCACGCTCACCTCGGCCCCGATCGCCGTTCCCGGTGGACGCACCGTCCACGTGAACTTCGACTCCAACTACCGCCAGACCGGTCCGCAGGTCGCCGCACTCGAGGTGTCCTTCGACGGCGGCGCGACGAAGCGCCTCTTCGAGTACTCCACTGCCGTCCTCGGCGATCAGACCTACCTCCAGAACCGCTCGCTCACCCAGCCCGTCGCCGTTCCGGCCGGCGCCACCAGCATGCAGCTCAGCTGGGTGATCGAGAAGGCCACCAACGACTGGTACTGGGCGGTCGACAACATCGCCGTCACCAGCGAGGCCCCCGAGGGCGCCGAGGCCCCCCTTCCCGCGCCCGGCCCCCAGCCCTCGGACGTCCCCGACGGCATCAGCGACCGCAAGGTGCTGTTCATCGACTTCGACGGCGTCCGCTACGACAAGCTGCGCGAGTACGACACCCCGAACATCGACGCTCTCGCCGCAGACGGCCAGATCGGCGTCGGCTACATGCAGGACAACGCCCTCGGCCCCACCGTCTCCGGGCACGGCCACGCGAACCTCCTCAGCGGAGTGTGGGTCGACAAGCACCGCTCTCCCGACAACGACTTCGTGAACCCGAACATCGAGGCCTACCCCGACGTCCTCACCCGGCTCGAGCAGGTGGATCCCGGCTTCTCGACCTTCTCCACCGCCGACTGGGCGCCGCTGAACGACAACCTCATCCTCCGTCCCGACGTGAAGATGCAGCAGAACGGCTCCGACAAGAAGGTCACCGACGCTCAGAGCGTCGACGACGCCGTCGAGGTCCTCTCCACCCGCAACCCGGATGCGATGGTGGTCTACCTCCACGACGGGGACGCCACCGGTCACGCCTACACCGCCGAATCACCCCAGTACAAGACCACCATCGAGACCCTCGACCAGCGGGTCGGGCAGCTGGTCACCGCGATCAAGGACCGCGCCAGCTACGCCGAGGAGGACTGGCTCGTCGTCGCCTCCACCGACCACGGCTTCACCGGTTACAGCCACGGCGGCGATCAGCACCTCACGCGGATGATCTGGACTCTCGCCTCCGGCGGTGACGTCCCCGCGACGGGGACAGCCACCCGCGAATGGCGCCAGGTCGACATCGCCCCCACCGTGCTCGATCACCTCGGCGTCGACATCGACCCCGCCTGGGGCCTCGAGGGCGTCCCGATCGGAACCGCCTCGACCGACCCCTTCGACACCGTCGCGCCGGCGCTGCGCGGAGTCGTCGACGAGCCGGCGAAGCCGAGCGACAGCGGAGGCTGGACCAAGCAGGCCCCCGAGGGCTGGCGGATCGACGAGCGCACCACCGGCGGTGTCAGCGAGTACCGCGGCTGGTCGTTCATGAGTGGCGAGTTCTGGGCCACCAGCGAGGAGGGTCAGGGCCGCGGCTCCTTCGTGCGCGGACGCGACGTGGTCGCCGTGGCCGACCCGGACGAGTGGAACGACGTCGGCGACCCCGCCGGAGCAGGTGGCCGCTTCGATTCGACCCTGCAGTCGCCCTCGCAGCGGGTCTCCCCCGGCGGAGCGGTCGACGTCTCGTTCGTGCACCACTACCGGCAGATGGACGCCGAGGCGCCCCAGCACGCCGAAGTGGTCGCGAGCTACGACAACGGCGTCGAGCAGGTGCTGTGGAGCCGCGACGCCTCCCAGGGCGTTCTCTTCGACATCGACCAGCCCCTGAGCCTCTCCACCGTCGCCCCGGCCGGCGCCACCTCGGTCCGCATCGGCTGGAAGCTCACCGAAGCGGGCAACAACGGCTACTGGGCCGTCGACGCCCCCGAGATCCGCGCCGACGACACCCCGGCGCTGACTGTCACGGCGACCGCCGCCACGCGTTGTGTCGCCGGGAAGGCGCTGGTGACGGTGCAGGCGGTGAACGGGAACGGGTTCCCGGTCGCGATGACCGCCACGTCGACGTTCGGCAGCAAGTCCTTCGCCGCCGTCGCCGCCGGGAAGAGCGCCTCGCACGCCTTCACGACCCGCGCCGCCACGATCCCCGCCGGCGTCGTCACGGTCGCTGCGACCGCGACCGTCGACGGCACTCCCGCTGTCACCACCGTCGAGGCTCCCTACGCCGCGACGTCCTGCAACTGACCTGCTGATCTGAAGGAGAAGACATCATGAACAGACATGGCACTGTGAGATCGGGATTCGCGGCTCGTTGCGCTGCGGTCGTGGCGGGGGTCGTGCTGCTGGGCGCGGTCGCCGGTGCGGCGGTCGCCGATGAGAACTACGGCGACGAGGGCGTGGACGTGAACGTCTCCATCCCCGAGCTGAACGAGCCGGGGGTGCTCGCGATGACCGTCGCGGGCTCCTCGACCGATCTGGCCGAGGACGGATCGACGACGCTCGTGCGTCAGTTCACGGGCGCCCTGCCGACGGTGACCGTGACCGACACCCGCAGCCCGGAGGAGATCCCGGAGGGCGCAGGCTGGTACGTCCTGGGATCGGCGGGCGAGTTCACCGGCGACGCCGCTCAGGAGCCGATCGGCGCCGACCACTTCGGCTGGACGCCCCGTCTGATCGACGGCGGCGAGTCCGGGCTCGTGACCGAGGGCGACCGGGTCGACACGGTCCTCGACGACGGTGACGACGCGGTCGGCCTCGTCGACCAGGAGCTGCTCGCCCTCGCCCTGGACTCCGGCGCCGTCGCGGAGGAAGGGCAGTGGACCGCGTCCGCGGACCTGTTCCTGCGCACCGACGCGACCGTCGAAGCCGGCGACTACACCGGCGAACTCACCCTCTCGCTCTTCGAGTGACCCCCGCCGTGGGGGCGTGGTGACCCGCGCCCCCACGGCTCTCGCCTCGAATCGATCCGCGGGAGGAGCGGGGGCCGTCGTGGTCGTCCTCGGCCTGCTGTTCTCCGCCTCGTCTCGGCGCCGGCCGTCGACGGGGCCCCGACGGACACGACGATCACCTGGGGGGCCACTCCTTCCTCCAGCTCGGGGCCTCGGCTCGGTCTCTCCCGTTGCCGGAACGCCGCCCCCCCCCCCCCCCGCGACTCAGGCCGTGTAGTAGCCGGCCTCGAGGTCGTCGAGCAGCGTCGGGCCGGTCGGCTCCCACGCGACGAGGTGCCGGGTGATGGCGTTGGAGGCGGGCTGGTCGCCGCCGAGCAGGGCGCCGAACACGCCGAGCCGCTCCGGATCGACGGCCGAGGCCGTCAGGCCGGTCTTCCCGGCGATGGCCTCGGCGACGTCGCGCATCACCACGCCCTCCTCGCCGACGGCGTGCAGCACGGCTCCGGCGGGTGCCGTCTCCAGCGCGATGCGGAACAGCCGGCCGGCGTCGCTGAGGTGCACAGCGGGCCATCTGTTCGATCCGTCCCCGACGTAGGCGGCGGTTCCGAGCTGACGGTCGAGGCCGACGAGCAGGGCGATGAGGCCGTTGTGGTCCCCTTCTCCGTGGACGGTGCGGGGCATCCGCACGAGACCGGAGCGGATGCCGAGCTCGGACAGCGCCAGCACGGCCCTCGCCGTGCGGGACCGCGCGCCGGCCGGTCCTGCGGGATCGAGCTCGTCCGCCTCGGTGGCGAGCTGCCCGAGGCTCATCGGAGTGCCGGACGCGGCGAAGAAGGCCTTCCCCGTGCCGTCCAGCGCCGACCCGATCCGCTCGAGGAGGCGCACCTCGTTGTCGACGGCCGCGTCGAACGCGGCGAAGTCGAGGGTGAACGCGAGATGCGCGGTGGCGTCCGCGCCCAGGGCCTCCGCGACCAGCAGGTCGTGATCGCCCATGTCGCCCCTCACCGGGGTGACGCCCGCGCGGCGCACCTTCGCGGCCGACGCCTCGGAGCGGACGAGTCCGCGGACCTCGTGTCCCGCCGCGGCGAGTTCGCTCGTGAGGGCTGTTCCGATCCACCCGGATGCTCCGGTGACGAAGACGCGCATGTGACCACTCCTGTCCGTGACGGTCACCGCGCTCTGCGGTGATCCGACCGAGTCCGCTCGATGATGTGACTCAGGCACATGACGATACATGCGATGTGCCTCTGTTGCATCACCCGATCCTCGTCAGCGTTCTCGACGAGTGATGACGCGGCACACTTCCCCCGCTTCGATGTGACTCGATGTCATCACTAGACTCGTGGGATGGCTCGATGGGAACCGGATACGCGGGGAAGGCTGCTGCACGCCGCGGTGGAGCTCTTCGCCGAGCGCGGGTACGACGACACGACGGCGGCGCAGATCGCCGACCGGGCCCACGTGACCCGCACGACGCTGTTCCGGCACTTCGCCGACAAGCGGGAGATCCTGTTCCAGGGGCAGGAAGAGCTGGTCGCCCTCGCCGTTCAGGGTGTGGAGGGTGCGAGGCCGGGCAGCACGCCGTTCGAGATCCTCCGGGCAGGGATCCTGCCTCTCTGCGCGGTCCACGCCGACGACAGGCGGCAGATCCGCCAGCGGCTCGCCGCCATCATCCCCGCGAGCCTCGAGCTGCGAGAGCGTGCGGCGTTCAAGCGATCCGCGATCACGGACGCCCTCGATGCCGCCCTGACCGCACGACTCGGCGATGCGCGTCAGGCGGGTGTGCTCGCGGATGCCGGGGTCCGCGCGTACTACGACGGTTACGCGACATGGATCGATTCGCTCGAGAGGGATCCGCTGATCGATCGCGTCGATGCCGAGCTCACGACCGTCGAGTCCGCCCTCATCCGTGTGGCCTTCTCGGCAGTGGCCGCAGCTCGCACCTGACCGGCCACTCCTGGGCACGGTCGCCGGCGCCCGCTCCGGCCTCGTCGGAGCACGCACCGATGCGGCGCAGCGGGCGGCGGGAGCGTGCTGAGCGGGCGAGGCATCGGTTCTCGCGTGGATGACGTCGATGACGACTCCGCCTCCCGTGCGCTGCCCGGCCCGATCGTCCTCAGCTGCTGTCTGCGGAGCCGAGCGTCCCGTGGGGGATCGTGATCTCGACGGGCAGTTCGACATCGATCGGGTCGCCGCTCCGCGTGCGCAGGGCGAGCACGGCGGGACCGGTGGGCAGATCGGCAGGAAGGTCGAAGCACGCGTCGACCGTCGACCGTTCGCCCTTCGGAATCGGTCGGCCGAGCAGTATCTCCTCGCCGCTCGCGGAGGGGGTGATGGTGACCGTGACGTCGGAGGCGGCGCGGCTCGTGCCTCCGGTGTCCTCGCAGGTCTCCCAGATGAAGTCGGCGCTGATGCGGACGACTCCGCCGGGGTGCAGGGACGACTCCTGGAGTTCGATCACCGTGGCGGCACAGGATCCGGCCGAGCTCGACGTGATGCCGGTGCAACCGCCGGCGCTGAGCGCGATGGCGGCAGCGACGACGAGGGATGTCACTCGTCCTAATCGCCCCTGCTTCATGCGGGTCAGTGAAGCACTGCTTGCGGCCGCCCGCATCGGGAGTGCCGGGAACGTCATCGGATCGTTGATCCTCGCGGCCGCCGAGGGGCGATCCGCGCTCGTGCGCGCCGGTCGGAGTGTCGATCGATCGGCGCCCCGTCTCGGGATCGGGCGACGGAGCACGTGACGGGTGCTCCAGCTCGACTGTGAGTAGCGTCGAGACATGGATGGGGCGACGGAGCTGCCCGCTCGCGGGTGGGAGATCGATCTGAACGAGCCGTCGAGGCTTCTGCCCAGCGAGACGGCGGCGGCTCTCTCCCGCGCGTCGGAGCAGGCCGCACTTCTCCGCAGTCCGTCTTCGGATTCGGGTGCAGGGGAGAGGGCCGTCGTCGCTGCGCGCTCGGCCGTCCGTCTCGGTGCGACCGAGCACGAGCTCGCCGTCGCAACGGGGTTCACGATCGAGGCCGTTCGATCGCTGCTTCGAGGAGCGTGAGCATCGGTGCCGTCGGGGGATGACTGTCGGGTCATCCGCTGAGCAGGTCGGTGGCTGTGGCAAGTTCGGCGCAGTATCGTCGGCGAATGTCCTTCCACTCGGGCAAGCGTGATTCGCCGCAGTTGCGTCCTGAGCTCGAGCGGTTTCGCGAGGCGGTCGCCGAGGCGTCGTTCGACGGTGAGCCAGCGGGCTGCTTCTCGGTGCAGGTCGGTACTCATCTCGCGGTCAGTGGCTCGTGGTGGAGGCGGGAGCTGAGTGATCTGCGGTGGGGGATCGCGTGGACCTTTCTCTATGACCCTGGTTTCGATGAATCCCATCACTCCGATGTCGCTTGAACCCGACTCGGGACCCGCGAGTAGATTCCAAGCAGGGCCAGCTCCGGTGGCGACGAAGGGGTTCGTGACGAGGTCGCCCGCGAGGACTGTGGCGAGCTACAGACGCAGTGAGTCGCGGACATGGCACTGCTCCGGATCGAGCGGCTAGCTGTAGTTCCCCGTGAGGTTGTGGACGCGTTCTGCGGGGGTTGATCCGCCGATGCCGGTGTGGGGTCGGTGGTGATTGTAGTGATGGAGCCAAGCGGCGTAGGTGGCGGATCGGGCGTCGTCTGAGTCGTAGGTGGTGGCGTAGGCCCATTCGGCGGCGAGGGTGCGGTTGAAGCGCTCGACCTTGCCGTTGGTCTGGGGCCGGTAGGGGCGGGTGAAGCGGTGGCGGATCGTGCCGAGCTCGGCGTTGAAGGCGTGAGATCGGTAGGCGGGGCCGTTGTCGGTCATGACCTGCTCGATGGTGATGCCGGCATGGGCGAAGAACGTGGTCGCGCGGCGCCAGAACTCGATGACGGTGTCGGTTCGTTCGTCGGCGAGGATCTCGGAGAACGCGAGTCTTGAGTGGTCATCGACCACGTGGTGCAGATAGCGGAAGCCGCGGGAGCCGGCCGCTCCGGCTCGTTTGGCGCGGGTTCTGCTGACGTGGGAGCTGCGGTCCTGCGCTGATCCTCGGCCGTGTGCTCGCCATCCGCCGCCGTCGGGGATTCGACCGAGTTTCTTGATGTCCATGTGCACCAGCTCGCCGGCCCGAGCCTTCTCGTAACGCACGGGAACGGGTCGTCGCACTGGCAGTCCGGTGGCGCGGTCCAGGTGCACGAGCAGCGGCATTCGGAAGCGGGTGAGCACCCTGCCGACCGTTGATCGAGGAACTCCAAGGTGGAAGGAGATCCTGTGCGGACCCCAACCACGCGTGAAACGCAGACCGATGATGCGCCGCTCAAGGCGAGTCGCAAGCCGGTTCGGGCTGGTCAGCGGCCGGGACGACCTGACAGTCATCGGCAGACCGGATCGGTATCTCTCGGCCCACTTCGCGGCAGTCGCTGGTGAGCACTGGAACCTCTCCGCCGCCCGGCGCACAGGCCAGCCGTCGATAACGATCAGCCGAGCCAGACGTTCCCTGCCGGTCGGCGTGACGGGGGCATTAGCGTGAGTCACGAAGACCTCCGGTGACGATGCGTGTGTGGTAGCCCACATCGTCCCGGAGGTCTTCTTCTACGTCACCCGTTCACAACGTCCCGAGGAACTACAGCTAGCGCGTCGATCAGCTCAAGTGCGCTTTGGGAGCTCTCTGACGAGATGCGGCATCAAGCCAACGCATCGGCGTCGAGCTCATCCTCAGTTGTCCGACAATCGCTTGAGCCATAGCTTCTTCGAATCGCTGCTAATACCCCAACGATCGCTACTTGAAAGCACTCAGCGATGCGCCTACACGCCCGATCCAGTAGCGACTTAAGAAGCCGTCTGATTATTTGCACACATTCGGTCAGGTCCGAGATATTCCGTCCAGTTCTAGCCCCCTCCTCCGGATCGCTTTCCAACCCGCCGGCTCGCTTTCCCGAGAGTGGATGATGCTGCAACGGCGTTGCTGTCTCGGTCTTGTTCAACGCTTATGCGCGCTCAGCCTGCTCAATCGAGTCATCAACACCGTGCACCCTCAGCTCGAGCAAGCGATCGAGGACATCGAGTAGCGCAGATACTCGTCTCCTATCGTGTGTCTGCGCAAGACCTCGAATCACCAATTCCGAGATGTAGTGTGCATCGCTAGCCGCACCGGTCCGGATGTCTGCTACGTCCTGTCCATGAATATCGAGGAAGCGATGCGACGCGAACTCAACCAGGTCGTCCACCTCATCGGGTGCCTCTTGCAGTGTTATTAGCAGTTGTGGCGTGGCGCTCACATAACTTGGCGACGCAATGAGGTCCGCTAGAAGGGCGGCAAACGGGCGCAATGCGTACCCCCTTAAGTTTTCGGCCAGGTGGCCCACGGCTTCGCGGACCTTTTCTTCATCGTCGTGCATCAAGTTGCGCAGCGTAGAAAAGACTAAATCGGAATTGGCGGCTTGACCCACCCACGAGCTACACACGACAGCGACGCCAGTCCGGACATCGATGCCGCATGCGAGTGCTCGATTCATCATGTGAGGGCGTTCCCATTGGAGTGCCGCGAACGCAGCAATGCTACCGCCCGCATGTCGTACCTCAGAACTCTTTGATTTCAGCATGCGGTCAATGACTGGGTCTATTCGGTCCGCGTCGGAGTTGCCAATGTAGCGCATCAGGTTCCTTACGTGGTCTGAAGCGAGGAGGATATCGTCGGTGTCAATCAGGTGTTCGAAGGCCTCGTATGCCTTTGGCCGTGCGTATCGCAGGGAAGCGGCAATCGTGTGGGCGACGCATGATCGCACGCTGAGGACCGAGTCGCTGGCGAGGGCGTCCAGATAGGGACTGACCACTTCAGTCCGCCGGCCATCAGCGTCATGAATGAGTAGGTCGCCTAGTTCTTCAGCGAGGCTGCCTCTTGCGGTATTCCTACCCTGTTGCCAGAGGTCGCGACCGGGCGTCTCGTCACCTTGACGGGTGAATATCGGCGAGTCGTCTTTTGGGCTTGACGCATGCAGAGCACGGTCTCTGATCATCTCGACCAGATCGAGCGGGGTTTCGTCAAGAACGCGGCGCAAGGACCACCCAAGCCAGCGATCGCATTCCTCTAAGCCGAGGCTCGCGATGTGACGGATGGCATCGAAGACAGCAGATTGTTCCTCGAGCGGGATTTTCGCTTCACCGAAGCCCCAAAGGATGGCACTGGGATAGGCCGCGTTTGTCGTCGCCGTGATATGCATGGCCAGCGACGCGAATCGGACAGGGTCCTCGGCTGTGCGCGCCTTAAGTAGTTGTGAGAGTTCGCGAGCGCCGCCGACCGATGGATCTTCGCGATTTCGATCGTCCCTAGCATGCTTGTCTAGCGCTCGTAGCCACTGTCTATTAGACATCTTGACGCTTGCAGCCGCCTCGATTGGAGAACCGACTGTGTAGCTCATAATGCCGGATGGAGGAGGTGGCACGTCCATCTCAAATTTTCGTTGGTACTCAGCAAGCCGTCGTTTGCCGATCGGACTCAGCCTGGCTTGATCGAGAGCGCTCAGAAATTTGAACGCAGCATATCCGAATGATTGGCGTCGTTCGTATGGATCGTGAAGATCGCGCAGTTGAGCTTCAAGGCGCGCATGGTCTTCGTCAGTGACGAGCGGGGCGATGAACTCTACAACTTCCCGCGATAGCCAGCATCCATCTGAGGCGTAGCCGCAGCGAAGTCGGTTACCACCTTCCAATATCAGGTGCGCAGCCCAGTCAGTAAAGTGCGCTCCGCCGGCGATCAGAGTTTGGAACAAGAGTGCCTGAGCGGCATCGTGCTCATCTGCGGCCAACATCTGTAGAAGCCGGCTAGCCGAATCTGGCATCGCCGTAGCGTAATCTGCAAGAGCTCTTGCAGCGCAGATGTAGAGTACATCGCCGACATTGCCCGAATGTGACCCTGGTGGCATTCGCAAGCCGAAATGGCGGTCTTGAACTAAAGAGTCTCCATGTCGCCCATATGCCGTTTTTTGCATCACGGCGAGAAGGTAAGGTACGAGAGTCTCAGCAAACGCTTGAGGTTCGGACTTGCTTACCTCCCTTATAAGTTTGGTGAGCCCGTAACTTCGCCTCTCAAGGATTCTGATCTTGCCGACGTTGTCCGTGACCAACGCTAAGGGGCTTTCCGCAAAGACTGCCCGGAGTAGCTCAATTGCCAAGAGCGGCTCATGCGCGGCGAGGCCACGGGTCGACCGCGAAAGGTCGTCGTCAGCCAGATCGAAGTCACCGGATCGCACAGCTTCAAGCATCAGGTCGAACAGCGGCCGATTTCGATTCAGTTCGGCACGCTGGACGAGCCAGCGTAATCGGTTGAGGTAGTCGGGTGCGTCGCGACGAGAGGCAAGCAGTCCCACCGCCACCCCTCCACGGTCGTCTCCGGCGACGGCGAGCCAACTGGTGCCTTGCTCCCGCTGTTGCTGATCATCGCTGTCGAGCCATATTTCTATAAGTCCACTTTTGTGGACCACATCGAACCAGGTTTGCCGGGTGATCTGTTGCCAGAGGGGTTTGTTCCGGGCCGGGTCGGTCTCGCTGACGCGGATGAATAGGGCGAGGTCGTCGTTTGTCGGAGCGGCCACGTTGGCGAAGACCGTCAGAACCGTTTCTTTGATGTGGGACCGAATCTCTGGCGCTGTCAGCACGGCATCGATCTCCGTGCGAAACCGGATTGGATCGCGCTCCCGCAGTAGTTCAAGAATCTGACGCACTTGAGCTCGACGGAATAGCTCTTGCTCCTGAAGCTGTAGGAACTCGACCATTGACTGCTGTCGCGATAGCCATTGCCTCGCGAAAGTGTAGTCAAAGAATGTTTCATGAAAAAAGGAGACGCGGTCGCCGTCGATGGCGAGAACCTGTTCAGACGCTAATACATAAGCGTCATCGATGTAGTCCTCAGCGTCGAGTATGTCGGTGGGGACCGAAAGGGTTTGCTGATCGCTAACTGCGTTTGCGACGCGGGCCAAAACGTCGTTAAAGCGGATATCTGGGCGACGGTCTTTGATGGTCTGGCGCTTCCGCTGCCAAAAGGCCTCAAAAAGTGATCCGCGCGACGTGAAGTTGAGTGCGCTCGCTTGACCCGCGATGGTTTGGAGGAGCACGAGGTTTAGAGGCGTTCTGAGGAGCTCACGTTGTTTCACGGTGAGATTAGTGCTGTCCAGGCCCATTGCCTCTACGGCGTCGGTGACGGCTTCCTCGGGTAGAGGCAGGACTGTGAGACGCCTGACGTCCTCTGCGGCGTCGAGCTTGCGAATCCTGTGATCATTCTCGACGTCGAATAGTCGACATGCGATGATGACTGATACGCCCTCGACCGCCATAGCCTCGTTGATCAAGTCGGCAACTACGTCGAAGCGTTCGGACAGTCGACCCGATGCCAGCGACACGGCGTCGAGCTGGTCGACAATTAAGAACGCGTCGCGACCATCGGCTGCCATGCGGAGCGAGGCGACGGGCGAGGCAGACAAGCCTAGCTGCCCACCTAGCTCGGTTGTCGAACTAAATGAACCACGACGGTCAAGCCGGAACGCTAGTACTTCAGCGCCATGCGATTCCAAATAGTTCGCTGCTTGATAGACGATAGAACTCTTGCCGCCACCGCCCGTGCCGACGACCAACGCCAACCGTGTCGTGTTCATAAGCTCGACCAGATCAGTGGATTCGGCTCGGGGAATAGGAGGACTGAGCAACTCGCGTTCCACACTGCCCCGCCAGCTCGCGGTCGTAGAGAGGACTTCATCGTGCGCATTCTGCCTCGCCATGTCGTGGCGGGCGAAAACATTATGGCGGGATAGCCCCTCTAACAATTCGCGCCGTGTGAGACGACGGCGAAGATTATCGAGTAAAACAGCTCCTACCACGATAGGCAGCAGCGTCTCGGCTACGCCCTCTAGCATCGTGGCGGCGAGCATGGCATTCGTTTTGACCTGCTGCTGCTCGTCCTCAACCTCGAACCACATGCCGCGGAGCACACTCCAAGCGGTTTCAGGACTGCCGAGCACGTCCGGGGCTGAGAGTTGATCAAAGACTTGCCGCAGCTCTTGGGTCAGTTGATGCGCAGTGAACTGGTGGAGGTCAACAGACTGGCGAACCCGTTCGCTCAACTCACGGAGGGAGGCACTTGGTGTCATCGAGCTGAAGTGGTACTCGCGGCCGGCCGCGACGTGGTGTGTCGCTGCTGCAAAGATTCCGCGACTGCGCAGAGCCGCTACCGTCCAGTGATCAGTAATGCTGTGTTGACGCTTGACCTGTGTGACGGTAATAGTCCCGTGCTCATCTACAAAGGTGAACTCTGACCCTTCGGCCAGGTCTGGGTCGAGATCCTCGAAAGTGATGCTTCGTCGCTCATCTTGAATGCATCGCAAGGCGTAAAGAATCGCCCAAGAGAGCTCGTACTTGTTGCCCAACTTGTCGGCGACCCCACCGACGGTGTTTTTCTTGGGCGCAGCCGTCGTGCTCGACTCATCAGCGGTCTCCATGTGGACCATTCTGACCCGTCTGACGTCGTCTGAACGGCCACTCCCTCATTTCGCGCGTCCGTGGGAGCAGCTCGTTGGACCAGAGTGGTGGAGGTCGCGATCGTCTGCGCGCGCAGCCGTCGTATCTCAGCGGAGTCACTTTGGCTAGACCTAGGCGCCGATGAAACGTTGGCGACCTCGATGTTGACCGACCGCTGGTGCGGCCAGTGCCTCGATTCCAAGGATGCAGGGCGCCTCGGTGGTCGGCGGACGCAGCTTTCGCTGCTGTCTGCTGACACGAGGTTGACGGTCGCCCAGCTAAAGCGGTACTCCACGCGGACCGATAGTGCACCACTTCATTTCAGCCGATGTCCGTCTGTCGAGCGCATTCACCCCCTTCGGGAGCCGTTTCGCGCTTGGCCTCGGCCGGAATGGCGTGAGCGCGGCATCGACGACTCCGAGATGACGGCGATCCTCACCGTCCGAGAGCTCGCCTTCCTCCGCGGCGAGGCGATTCAGGGCCGAGCCTGACCGCCGCGAGACCGCGCGGACCAGCGGCTACTCCCCCCACCGCACCCCCTCCCGCGCCCCCAGAACTGGCGCGATATGACACGTCCGACCGGTTGTCGGGTGGTGGCCGCAGTGCCAGGGTCGGCACGAGGGCGAGTCGTACCGGCGCCCGTCCCGCTCCGCCCGTAGAGGAACCCGCTGATGCGTTTCACTATCGCCCGCAGTCTCGCCGTCGCCGTGCTCGCGGCCGCGCTCGTCGTGTCCGGTGCTCCCGCTCAGGCGGCGCCGGTGGCGGCGGCCCGGGCGGTGGCGGCCCCGGCTCCCGCCCCGATCGTCGGCGTCGCCTCCGGCCGGTGCCTCGATGTGCCCAACTCGTCGACCACGAACCGCACGATCGTGGTCCTCTTCGACTGCAACCGGGGCGCGAATCAGAGCTGGACGGTCGCGCCGACCGGCGAGATCTCCGTCTACGGTGGCGCGAAGTGCCTGGAGGTGCGGGGTCGCACGACGACGGCCGGCGCGGACGTGCAGATCTCCGACTGCGTGGGCGGGGACTGGCAGAAGTGGCGGTTCGAGAGCGACGGCACGGTCCGCGGGGTCGGCTCGGGCCTGTGCCTGAGCGTCAAGGACCGGAAGACGGCGAACCGCTCCTCGGTGCAGATCGCGGCCTGCGCCGGCGGGGACTGGCAGAAGTGGCGGACCACCGCCTCCTCGGCGGACACGACGGCCCCGTCCGCGCCGACGAGCCCGCGGGTCTCGGCGCTCGCCTGCCGGACGGCGACGTTCTCCTGGGGCGCGTCCACGGACGCGGTCGGAGTGACGGGGTACGACGTGTACCACGACGGCCAGTTCATGAAGTCGGTGGCGGGGACCGTCACCTCGACGGGCATCGACGTGGTGCCGGGCGCGCAGTGGGGGCTGTACGTGAACGCCCGCGACGCCGCCGGCAACGTCTCGCAGGCCAGCGCCACCGTCGCGGTGACCGTGCCGCAGTGCTCGGCCGACACCACGGCGCCCAGCCGCCCGACCGGCCTGACCGCGCGAGCCTCCGGCACCGCCGTCACCCTCACCTGGACCGCGAGCACCGACGACGTCGGCGTGCGCAGCTACACGGTCTTCCGCGGCTCCGCCCAGGTCGGGACCGTCGCCGGCACGGGCACGACGGCGCCGCCCACGACCTTCACCGAGAGCGGCCTGGCGGCGAACACCGCCTACTCCTACACCGTCGCGGCGGTCGACGCGCAGGGCAACACCTCCAGCCGCAGCGACGCCGCCGCGGTGACGACGGGCGCGGCCTGCAGCACCGCGTTCTGCACCGTGACGCAGACCGCGACCGACACCGACATCCCCTGGGGACTGACCACCGCGCCCGACGGGACCGTGCTGTACTCGCGCCGCGACGCGCAGGACGTCGTGCGCCTGAACCCGACGACGGGCGTGAAGACCAGCCTCGGGACGGTGCCGAACGTGCAGAGCACCGACGGCGAGGGCGGCCTCCTCGGGATCGCGGTGTCGCCGACCTTCGCGACGGACCAGTGGCTGTACGTCATGCACACCTCGCCCACCGACAACCGGGTGATCCGCCTCAAGCTGATCGGCGACCGCCTCGACACGAGCACCGTCCAGGTCCTCGCCTCCGGGATCCTGCGGAACAAGTACCACAACGGCGGGCGGCTGCGCTTCGGCCCCGACGGCAAGCTCTACATCAGCACAGGCGACGGCCAGAACACCGCGACCGCGCAGAATCTGAACTCGCTCAGCGGCAAGATCCTGCGGATCAACGCCGACGGCAGCATCCCCGCGGACAACCCGTTCGGGAACGCGGTCTGGAGCTACGGGCACCGCAATCCGCAGGGGCTCGCCTTCGATTCGCAGGGGCGGCTCTGGGAGCAGGAGTTCGGCAACAGCGTCATGGACGAGACGAACCTGATCGTCCGCGGCGGCAACTACGGCTGGCCGGCCTGCGAGGGGACCACCGGCAGCTGCGGCACCGCCGGCTTCATCGCGCCGAAGCAGACCTACCCGACGTCGGCGGGCTCGTGCTCCGGCCTGGCCGTCGTCCGCGACGTCGTGTACATCGCCTGCCTCCGCGGGACGCGCCTCTACCGCGCGCCCATCGTCGGCGACTCGCTCGCGACGCCGACCTCGAACTTCGTCGGCACCTACGGTCGCCTCCGCACGGTCGAGCCCGACGGGCGCGGCGGCCTCTGGATGACCACCTCGAACACGGGCGACAAGGACAGCGTCCCGAACAACAGCGGCGAGAAGATCCTCCGCGTGACCCTCGGCGGCTGAGGCGCCGCCCCCTGCCTGCTGGTCGAGTAGCCCCGGAGGGGCGTATCGAGACCCACGCGTCCGTGGGTGCGGGATCTCGATACGCCCGCTGCGCGGGCTACTCGATCAGCAAGGAAAGCGCGCGCTGCTCAGTCGGCGAGGGCAGCAAGACAAGCGCCCGCTGCTCGGTCGGCGAGGGCGCGTCAGACCGCCGCGAGCACCGCTCGGGCCGTCACCGCGTCGGTCACGAGGGCGTTGATCAGGGAGCCGCGGACCGCGCCGATGATGCTGGGGGCCTTGTCGACGCCGACGGCGACGCCGACCGCGTGCGGGACGGCGGCGAGGGTCGCGCGGGAGACGCGGACCATCCGCTCGCTGCCGGGGAACTCGACGGCCGAGCCGTCGGCGCGGAAGAAGTTGAGGCAGACGTCGCCGGCGGCCTCGTCGAAGAGGTGCTTGTCGCTGGGCAGGCCGGAGGAGAGCTCGTGGCGGGTGGCGGTGGGGGCGCCGATGCCGAGCAGGGCGCCCTTGGCGCTGCTCCAGAGGTCCATCACCTGGAGGAACGCGGGGTCGGAGTCGAGGCCGGAGCGCATCGCGGGGCTCGGCAGGGACTGCGCGAAGAGGAAGCTGGAGCGGGCGCCGGTGGCCGCAGCGGCCATCCGGGTGATCTCGTTGGTCTGGAACCACGACTGCGGCTCGGCCTGGCCGCCGACGGCGGGGACGATCGTCACTCCGGGCAGCGGGGGCAGCATCCCCGAGCGGGCGAGGTCGTGCACGGTGCGGCCGAGCGACATCAGCAGGGCGTCGCCGACGCCGAGCTGCATGTCGGCGAGGGCGGCGGCGACGGGGACGGCGAGGTCGCGGCCGAGGGTGGAGGCGTGGGTCACCGGGGCGAGGTGGACGGCCTTCAGTCCGAGCGCCTCGCGGAGGGCGTCGGCCAGGCCGGTGTTCTCGTCGACGAAGGGGTCGATCACGCTGATCTGCACGAGGCCCAGGCGCCGCGCCTCGGCGATGAGGCGGCTGACGGTGGGGCGGGAGACGTCGAGTCGTGCGGCGATCTCGACCTGCGTCGCGTCCTCGAGGTAGTACATCCGGGCCGCCTGGTAGACGACGTCGAGGGGGAACCTGACGGTGTCGGGGCGCCGGGGGGCGCTGGGCGGAGTCACGTGCGTCATTGTGCCCTCTTCCTCGGCGTCGTGCTGGTCCCGCCCCCCTCCGCGAGATGCCACTTATGAGCGCGACACGCCGTGAAAGGCGGTCACAAGTGGCATCTCGCGGAGAGGGGGAGAGACGGGCGGGTCACTCGGAGAGAGTGAAGGGGGACGTGACCTTGTCGACGTTGTCCTTCGTGATGAGGATGCAGTCGAACGCCTGCTTCTCCTGCGCCGCTCCGGTCTCGCCGGTGCGGATGAAGGAGTCGGCCTGCTGGACGGCCTCCTTCGCGAAGGTCGCGACGGGCTGGAGCACGGTGTACTGCAGCTCGCCGGCCTTGATCGCGTCGACCGCGTCGGGCGAGCCGTCGAAGCCGCCGACCTTCACCTGGTCGAGCTTGCCGGCCTCCTTCAGCGCCGCGATCGCGCCGAGCGCCATCTCGTCGTTGCCGGAGATGACGCCGGTGACGTCCGGGTTGGCCTGCAGGATCGACTGCATCTTGTCGTGGCCCTCGGTGCGGTTCCAGTTGCCGACCTGGTTCGCGACCTCGACGAGGCCGGGGTACTGCGAGATCACGGTGGCGTAGCCGTTGGACCGGGTCTGCGCGTTGTTGTCGGAGGGGGATCCGAACAGCTCCGCGTAGTTGCCGGTGTCGCCGACGTCGGCGACCCACTGCTGCGCGCCGAGCGCCGCGCCCTGCGCGTTGTTGGAGACGAGCTGCGCCTTCGCGAGGCCGGTCTCGTTGATCTCGGCGTTGACCAGGATGACGGGGATGCCCGCCGCGTCGGCCTTCTTCACCGCGCCGACCGAGCCGGAGGCGTTGGCCGGGTCGAGGATGATCGCGACCGACTTGTTGGTGATGGCGGTGTCGATCAGGTTGCTCTCGGTGTTCGTGTCGCCCTTCGAGGCGCCCACGTTGGCCGTGTAGCCGAGCGCCTCGGCCTCGGCCGACGCGACGTCGCCCTCGGTCTGCCAGTAGGGGTTGGCCGGGTCGTTGACGATGATCGAGATGAGGCCGCCCTCGGCGGCGCCCGGGGTGCCCGAGGTCCCGCCCGCGGTCCCCGCGTCGGAGGAGCATCCGGAGAGGACGAGGGTGAGCCCCGCGCCCGCGGCGAGCACCGTTGCCAGCTTGCGGTTCATTGCGTGTTCCTTTCACTGTGGTCCGGTCGGCGGTGGCCGACCGAGGTCTTCTCTCGGGCGGACCGGCCTAGGCGGCCGGGGTGCCCGATGTCTGGGGGACGGGCGCCGGAGCACCCGAGTCGGAGGCGGGCCGCGCGCCGGAGCCGCCCTTGCGCGGCTTGCCGCGGTACTGCACCGCGTTCAGCAGGACGGCGAAGACGATCACCGCGCCGGTGAAGACGGTCTGCCAGTAGGACGAGACGCCGATGATGACGAGGCCGTCGGAGAGGAAGCCGATGACGAACGCGCCGAGCAGCGTGCCGCGGACGGTGCCGACTCCGCCGGTGAGCGCGGCGCCGCCGATGACGACGGCCGCGATCGCGGTGAGCTCGTAGGAGTTGCCGGCGGTGGGGCTCGCGCTGGTCAGCTCGGAGGAGAGGATCAGGCCGGCGATGGCCGCGAACAGCCCGGAGAGCACGTAGACGCGCACCTTCACCCGCTTCACCGGAACGCCGGACAGCTCCGAGGCGCGCTCGTTGCCGCCCGAGGCGTAGAGCCAGCGGCCGAACACCGTGCGGTTCAGCAGCAGGCTGACCACGATGGCGACGACGATCATGATCACGACGCCGATCGGCAGGCCGAGGAAGCGGTTGAAGCCGAGCCAGTCGAAGCCGGTGTTGCCGAGCTCGGGCTGACCGGCCAGGTCGTTGTAGGTGAGGCCGTTGGTCATCAGCAGGCCCACGCCGCGGACGACGTAGAGCATGCCGAGCGTCGCGACGAAGGGCGCGACCCGGAACCGGGCGACCAGGATCCCGTTGATCAGCCCGATCAGCGCGCCGGCGCCGCAGGAGAGCACGACCACCACCCAGAGCGCCGGGTAGAGGGTGACCCCGCCGATCTGCACGCCCTGCATCAGGAAGCCGGCGATGACACCGGAGAAGCCCAGCGTCGAGCCGACCGAGAGGTCGATGCCGCCGTTGAGGATGACCAGCAGCATGCCGATCGCGAGGATCGCGTAGACCGCCACGTGCGAGGACATCGTGAGGATGTTGCCGACGGTGAAGTAGTTGGGCGAGAGGATCGAGAACACGACGATGATCGCGATCAGGGCGAAGAACGCCCGCCCCTGCAGCAGCAGGCGGCCGAGATCGAACCCGTCCTGGAAGAGCGCGGGGCGTCGCTGCCCGGTCGCGGTGGAGGTCATGGGGGGCTTCCGTTCCGTAGTGGTCACGAGATCACGGCCTCACCGGAGGCGGCCATGATGTCTTCTTTGGAGACGTCCGAGTCGAATTCGGCCGCGATCCGGCCCCGGCTCATCACGATGATGCGGTGGGCGATGCTGAGGCACTCGCCGACCTCGGAGGTGGTGTAGACGACGGCGAGACCCTCGCGGGCGCGCTCGGCGAGCAGCCGGAAGACCTCGGCCTTGGCGCCGATGTCGATGCCGCGGCTGGGCTCGTCGAGGAGGATCACGTCCGGCTGAGTGGCGAGCATCTTGCCGATGACGACCTTCTGCTGGTTGCCGCCGGAGAGGGAGCCGATCATCGCGTCGCCGCCGGCGGTCTTCACGTGCACCGTCTGGATGGAGTCGGTGACGAGGTCGACCTCGCGGCGAGGGGAGAGGAACAGTCCCTTCACGAAGGAGCCGATGCTCGCGAGCGAGAGGTTCCGGCCGACGGTCATGGTCTGCACCAGGCCGTCGCGCTGCCGGTCCTCCGGCACGAGGCCGAGGCCGGCGCCGATCCGCTCGGCGATCGACATCCCGGCGAGGTCGCGGCCGTTCTTCGCGATGGTGCCGGCGGTGACGGCCGTGCGACCGGCGATCGCCTCGAGCAGCTCGGTGCGGCCGGCGCCCATCAGCCCGTAGAGGCAGACGATCTCGCCCTCGCGGACGTCGAGGTCGATCCGGTCGACCACGTCGCGGCCGGGGATCGACGGATCCGCGACGCTCACTCCGCGCACCGAGAGCGCGACGTCGCCGAAGGCGTAGCCGCGGGGCGGCGAGCCGAGGTCGAAGCCCTCGCCGACCATCGCGCGGACGACCCAGGCGAGGTCGATCTCGGCGGCGACGGCGGTCGCGGTGACCGAGCCGTCGCGGAGGACGACGGCGTGGTCGGTGATCTCGAGCGCCTCCTCGAGGTGGTGCGAGATGTAGACGATCGACACGCCGCGGGCGGTGAGGTCGTGGATGACGGTGAAGAGCACCTCGACCTCGCTGGCGCTGAGCGCGCTGGTCGGCTCGTCCATGATCAGGATCCGCGCATCGACCGAGAGGGCGCGGGCGATCTCGATCAGCTGCTGCTGGCCGAGCCGCAGGTCGGCGACGAGGGTCAGCGGATCGATGTCCTCGCCGAGCTCCTCGAGCACCGCGCGGGTCTGCCGCGCCTCCTCCGCGTAGTCGACGCCCGAGGGGCCGGTGATCTCGCGGCCGAGGAAGATGTTGTCGCGCACCGAGAGGTTCGGGGCGAGGCTCAGCTCCTGGTGGATGATCGAGATGCCGTGCTCGCGGGCGTCGACCGTGTCCTCGAAGGCGACCGGGGTGCCGTTCAGCACGATCTCGCCCGAGGTGGGCTGCTCCACTCCGGACAGGATCTTCATCAGCGTCGACTTGCCGGCGCCGTTCTCGCCGAAGAGCGTGGTGACCTGGCCGCGGTGCACCGAGAAGCCGACGCCCTTGAGGGCGCGGGTGGCGCCGTAGGTCTTGACCACGTCGACGGCCTCGAGGACGACCTCGCCGATGCCGGCGACCGGGGCCTCCGCGGTGCTCACTGGACCACCAGCTCGGACGGGGTGACGAGCCAGCCGGCGGGGTTGATCAGCTGGAACGCGCCGGTGACCTGGACCGTCTTCCCCTCGAGGGCGGTGGTGTCGACCGCGCCGAGCACGGTGGTCTTCAGCTGCTCGTTGAGGGCGCTCGCCGCGTCCTGGTAGTCGATCTGGTTGGTGAACTGGCCGAACTCGACGGTGCCGGTGGCGTCGCGGAGGTCGGTGCCGTTGATCGCGGGGCCGGTCTGCACGCGGATGAGCACGTCGCCGGGGACGCCCTCGACGGTGACGGGGTAGATGCCGTTCTGGCCGGCGCCGACCGTGCCGGTGAAGGTGGTCGAGAACTCGGGGCCGGTGCCGCCGGGGATGCCGTACTGGGTCGCGGCGCCGGCGCTGTCGGCCGCGATGGCGGTGGCGAGGGTGGCCGCGTCGACGGCGCGGTCGGCGATGCCCTCCTGGATGACGGGGAAGTTCTCCGCGGCCCAGGACTCGGCCGAGAACTCGGCGGGGCCGGCCCCGAGGTCGGAGTCGGCGCCGACGACCTTGGTGCTGAAGGCCATCGCGGCGATCACGACGACGACGACCGCGGCGAGGATCAGGCGCTTCCGGGGGACGCCGGCCGGGAGCCTGCTCGGGGCGGGAGGGAGTTCACGCGTCATCGCGGTGTCCGTTCACTGATCGGGTCGTGCTGGTGGGGAACTGCTGGTCGGGACTGCTGGTCATCAGGTCGACGGCGTCCCCCGTGGGGCGGCTCCGTCGCTGCGGGAGGCGGGCGAACCGGCCTCCGGGAAAGAAATTATGTTCCACACACAATTTCCGCAAGGGCCGCGAGCGAATTGGTCCCGGATCGGCCCGGCGCAACGGTGAACAGAAATTCTGTTCTTGACAAGTGTTCTGGACGGGGTAGGTTCGGGAAGGCCGCGATGAAGCGGCCCCGCGAACCCCTCGGAGGCTCCCCATGACCATCACCACCCCTTCCCCGCAGTCGGCCCCGCAGACGCGACACTCCGATGGCGCCGACGTGCCCGAGTCCATGCGCGCCGTCGTCGTCCACGGCCCGGAGGACTACCGCCTCGAGACCGTGCCCGTGCCGGTGCCCGCCGCGGGCGAGCTGCTGCTGCGCGTCGACGCGGTCGGCGTCTGCGCGAGCGACCTGAAGTGCTACCACGGCGCCGCGAAGTTCTGGGGTGACGAGAACCGCCCCGCCTGGGCCGAGCGCGACCGCATCGCGGGCCACGAGTTCGTCGGCACCGTCGTCGCCGGCGACGACGCGGCGCTCGCCAAGCGCGGCGTCGCACTCGGCGACCGCATCGCCTGCGAGCAGATCGTGCCGTGCTGGGAGTGCCGCTACTGCCTGATGGGCGCCTACTGGATGTGCGGACCGCACGACATGTTCGGCTTCAAGGGCTTCGACGGGGCGATGGCCGAGTACGTGCTCGTCCCGACCCGCGCGCTCACCCACCCGGTCAGCCGCGACCTCGCCCCGCAGGTCGCCGCGTTCAGCGAGCCGCTCTCCTGCGCCATGCACGCGGTCGAGCGCGGCAGCATCCAGTTCGACGACGTCGTCGTCATCGCCGGCGCCGGCCCGATCGGCCTCGGCGCGATCGCGGGCACCCGCCAGAAGAACCCCAAGATGGTCATCGCGCTCGACATGAGCGACGAGAAGCTCGCCCTCGCCACCAAGGCCGGCGCCGACCTCGTGATCAACATCACGAAGCAGGACGCGGTCGCCGTCGTCAAGGAGCTCACCGGCGGCTACGGCGCCGACGTCTACATCGAGGCCACCGGGCACCCCTCCGCCGTCTCGCAGGGCCTCAACATCCTGCGCAAGCTCGGCACCTACGTCGAGTACTCCGTCTTCGGCTCCAACGCCTCGGTCGACTGGTCGATCATCAGCGACGACAAGGAGCTCAACGTCCTCGGCGCCCACCTCGGCCCGAACTGCTGGCCCGCCGCGATCAAGCTGCTCGAGAGCAACGTCCTGCCGATGGACGAGATCTGCACCCACCAGTTCCCGCTCGAGCAGTTCCAGGAGGCGCTCGACCTCGTCGCCGACAGTCAGGGCGGCTCGGTCAAGGTCTCGATCGTCCCCTCGCTGACCGAGGCGGTCGTCGCGGCCGACGCCCGGAGCTGACCCGCATGACGACGATCTACGACGACCCCGACGAGTTCGCCGAGGACCAGCTGGCCGGCTTCCTCTCCCTCTACGCCGACCGCCTGCGCGGCGTGCCGGGGGGAGTGGTCTCGCTCCGCACCGCGGGCGCCGAGCCGCAGGTCGCCGTCGTCATCGGCGGCGGCTCCGGGCACTACCCGGCGTTCAGCGGCACCGTCGGCCCGGGGCTCGCGACCGGCGCGGTGGTGGGCAACATCTTCACCTCGCCGTCGGCGGCGCAGGCCTACTCGGTGGCGAAGGCCGCCGACCAGGGCCGGGGAGTGGTGTTCAGCTTCGGCAACTACGCCGGCGACACGATGAACTTCGGCATCGCGGCCGAGCGACTGCGCAAGGAGGGGATCGACACCCGGATCGTCGTCGTCACCGACGACATCGCCTCGGCGGACGAGATCGGGAAGCGCCGCGGCATCGCGGGCGACTTCCCGGTGTTCAAGGCGATGGGCGCGGCGGCCGCGGAGGGCGCGTCCCTCGACGAGGTCGAGCGGGTGGGGAACGCGAGCAACGCGGCGACCCGAACGCTCGGCGTCGCGTTCTCGGGCTGCACCATGCCGGGCGCGACCGAGCCGCTGTTCAGCGTGCCCGAGGGGCACCTGGGCCTGGGGCTCGGGATCCACGGCGAGCCCGGGATCCGCGACATCGAGCTGCTGCGCGCGGCCGAGCTGGCCGACCTCTTCGTCGACCGGCTGCTCGCGGACCTTCCCGAGGGTGCGGGGGCGGAGGGCGGCACGACCCGCGTCGCTCCGATCCTGAACGGGCTCGGCACCACGAAGTACGAGGAGCTCTTCCTGCTCTGGCGCCACATCGCGCGCCGGCTCGAGGAGGCCGGGCTGCACACGGTCGAGCCCGAGGTCGGCGAGCTGGTCACCAGCCTCGACATGGGCGGCGTCTCGCTGACCCTGCAGTGGCTCGACGACGAGCTCGAGCGCTACTGGCGCGCCGACGCCTACACGCCGGCCTACCGCCGGGTCGCGGCTCCGGTCGCGGCGCTGCTCGCGCCGTCGGGCGACGACGCCGAGGCGGGGGAGGAGGAGTCCGCTCCCTCCGCCACCGACGCCGCCGTCGCGCTCGGCGACACGGTGCGGGCGGCGCTCGCCGCCGTGCACGGGCTGCTCGAGCGCGAGGAGGAGGCGCTCGGCCGCATCGACGCGGTCGCCGGCGACGGCGATCACGGCCGCGGGATGCTCAAGGGCATCGGCGCGGCGACGCGGCGGATCGACCGGATCGAGGAGCGCACGGGCGGCGCCTGGCTGCTCTCCCGCGCGGGCCAGTCCTGGGCGGAGCAGGCCGGCGGCACCTCCGGGGTGCTCTGGGGTGCGGCGCTCGAGGCGCTCGGCGCCTCGCTGACCGACGCGCGGGACGCCTACGCGGCGGCCGACGTCGTGACCGGCGTGGACGCCTTCGCGGAGTCGATCGTCGATCTCGGGCGCGCGAGCGAGGGCGACAAGACGATGCTCGACGCGCTGCTGCCGTTCGCGCGGGTGCTGCGCGAGCGCGTGGACGGCGGTTCTCCGCTCGTCGAGGCGTGGCGGGAGGCGGCGGGCGTCGCCGTCGAGCGCGCCGCGGCGACCGCGGACCTGCGGCCGAAGGTCGGCCGCGCACGACCCCTGGCCGAGAAGAGCCTGGGCACACCGGACGCGGGCGCGACCTCGATGGGGATGATCCTGACCACGGTCGGCGACGTCCTCGCCGAGCGCGCCGCTACAGAAGGAGCGACAGCATGACCGCCATCACCTATCGGGTCGTCGTCGGATCGGACGACGCGGGCTTCGACTACAAGGAGGCGCTGAAGGCCGACCTGATGAAGGACGACCGCGTCTCGCTGGTGACCGACGTCGGCGTCGACTCCGAGAGCCACACCGACTACCCGGACATCGCGGTCACCGCCGCGCGGATGATCGCCGACGGGTCCGCGGACCGCGCGATCCTGATCTGCGGCACGGGCCTCGGCGTCGCGATCGCGGCGAACAAGGTGCCGGGGGTGCGCGCGGTCACGGCGCACGACTCCTTCTCGGTCGAGCGGTCGGTGCTCTCGAACAACGCGCAGGTGCTCTGCATGGGGCAGCGCGTGGTGGGGCTCGAGGTGGCGCGGCGGATGGCGCGGGAGTGGCTCGGCTACGAGTTCGATCCGTCGAGCGCGTCGGCGGGCAAGGTCGCGGCGATCTGCGGGTACGACGGCAGCGCGCCGAAGGGCGTGGACGCCTGAGCCGCCGGGGCCCGGGGCGTCAGGTCCCGAGGTCCCGCCGGGCCAGGCGGTGCACGGTCTCGCGGGTCTCGGGGTAGAGCCGGCGGTAGTCGTCGTAGAGCTCGTCGTAGAGCGCGCGGACGTCCGGATCCGGCACCAGCGTCGTCGCCGGCGGGTTCCACTCCTCGATGTCGACGTCGGTGACGAGGCCCGCGGCCAGCACGGCCGAGCCGTAGGCGGCGCCGACCGAGACGGTCGGGATCACCTGCTCGAGGCCGCAGACGTCGCTGACGATCTGCGGCCAGAGCGCCGAGGCGACCCCGCCGCCCGCGCCGACCAGCGCGTCCACGGGAACGCCGTGCGCGACGAGCACCTCGAGGTGGTGCCGGACGGCGAAGGCCGTCGCCTCGAGCACCGCGCGGTAGAGGTCGCCGCGGGTGGAGCCGACGGAGAGGCCGGCGATGACGCCGCGCGCGTCCGGGTCGGCGATCGGCGAGCGCTCGCCGGCGAAGTAGGGCAGCACGAGCAGCCCGGCGGCACCCGGCCCGGACCGCGCCGCCTCGTCGAGCAGCTCGGTCCAGGAGGCGCCGGTCAGCCGGCGGAGCCAGTCGGTGATCGCCCCGGAGGTGGCCATGCCGCCGGCCGCGGTCGGCTCGCCCGGCGCCGCGCCGACCGTCGTCCACAGTCCGCCGAGTGGAGCGGGCGCGGCCATCGGCGCGACCAGGAACATCGTCGTGCCGTACTGGAGGAACACCCGGCCCGGCCGGCGGCGACCGGCGCTGAGGCTCTCGGCCCAGGCGTCGATGGTGCCGAAGACGACCGGGACGCCGCTCGGCAGCCCGGTCGCGGCGGCGGCCTCGGCGGTGATGCGCCCGGCGGTGTCGCCCGGCCAGCCGAGGCGGGGGAGCGCGAGGCCGGGGGCGAGCAGCGCGGCCCACTCCTCGATCCACTCCTCGCGGACCACGTCGTAGAGCGGGGTGCACTGGCTCGCGGAGTGGTGATCGAGCACGTACTCGCCGGTGAGCAGCTCGACGAGGCGGGAGGACGGCATCGTGAAGCGGACGGCGCGGCTCCAGAGGTCCGGCTCGTGGCGGGCGACCCAGGCGAGCTTCGCGCCGGCGGCCTGCGCCGAGAGGCCGGAGCCGGTGCGGGCGCGCATCGCCTCCTCGCCGCCGAGCAGGGCGGTCAGCTCGTCGAGCATCCCGACGCTGCGGGTGTCGACGCCGTAGAGGATCGCCGGGCGCAGCTCGTGCCCCGCCGCATCGGTGAGGAGCACGCACGGGCCCATGCCGCTGACGCCGACCGCGACCACGTCGCCGTGCGGGGCGGCCGCCGTGAGCTCGGCGACGAGGCTCCGGAACTCGTCCCACCAGACACCGGAGTCCATCTCGACCCAGCCCTGCCGCGGCCGGTCGACGACGTGCGCGCGCGCGGCCTCGGCCACGACGCGGCCCTCCCGGTCGACGAGGATCGCCTTGGTGCTGGACGTGCCGATGTCGACCCCGAGAACCACGTCCACGCTTCGTCCTCCTGACACGTCGCTCTCCTGGGGGCTGCACCGACCACCGACGCCCCCGAGCTTAGGACCCGGCGTCAGAGCGTGATCAGCCCTTCGACGACCGCGCGGGCCACGTCGCTGACGCGGGCCTGGTGCGAGCGGGCGCGCTGGCGGAGGATGCTCCACGCCTCCTCCATGTCGACGCCGCGGCTGTGCGCGATGACGCCCTTCGCCTGCTCGATCAGCACGCGGGCGTCGAGCGCGGTCTGCAGCTGGTCGCGGGTGCGCGAGACCTCGCGGACGGCGCGCTCCTGCATCAGGCCGATGGTCGCGACGTCGGCGATGGTCTGCGCGGCGGGGACGTCGGCCGGGTCGAGCGCGCCGGGCGCCTCGCGGAAGAAGTTGAGGGAGCCGATCGTCTCGCGGCGCAGCCGCAGCGGCACGGCGTGCACCGAGTGGTAGCGCGAGTCGGGGATGAGCGCGGCGAAGTCGGGCCAGCGGCGCCTGATCTCCTCTGCCGAGCCCGCCGAGACCACGGCGCCGGTGCGGAACGAGTCGATGCACGGCCCGGACCCGGCGGAGAGCTGGAGCAGCTCGATCAGGTGCAGGCGCTCGCTGGTCGAGGCCATCACGACCAGCTCGCCGTGCTCGTCGGCGAGGACGATGCCCACGTCGACGGCGTCGAAGATCGCGGCGCAGCGGTCGACGAGGTCGTGCAGGAAGTCGACGACGTCGAAGTCGTCCACGAGGGTGTCGGCGACGACGGTCAGCGTCTTCAGGAGCATCTGCTCACGGGTGGGAGCGGTCATGCAGTCATCCTGCCTTCGGATCGTCGGAATCGGGCGAGAAATCGAGACGCCGGGCGACGATCTCGGCGGCGACCGCGCGCACCGTCGTCCCGGTGCGGAAGGCGTGCGCGCGGATCGCGAGGAGCGCGTCCTCGGGGCTCGAGCCGGTCTGGCTGATGACCATGCCCGTGGCCTGGTGCACCTCGCGGCGGGAGAGGGCCGGGTCGCGGACCGGGGCGCCGCTCTCGGCCTCGGCGACCACGCGGGCGACGACGGCGCGACCGAGCAGCGCGGCGAGGCTCTCGGCGAGCGCGAGCTGATCGGCGTCCAGCGCGAGCAGGGCGCCGCTGTAGAGCGAGACCGCGCCGATCGGCAGCGGCCCGAAGGCGAGCGGCACGGCGACGACGCTGTGCACGCCGATCGCGGCGGGGGAGGCGCAGAAGAAGGGCCAGCTCGCCCGGTCGCGGTCGATGAGCATCGCGACCGGCCGGCGGTTGCGGTACGCGTCCCAGGCGGGTCCCTCGCCGAGGTCGATCTGCGCCTCGTCCAGACGGGCCGAGCGCGAGCTGGTCGCGGCGAGCGTCTCGATCTCGAAGGGGGCGCCGAGGGCGGAGACGGCGGTGTCCTCCACCGGCAGCAGCGTCACGAAGGAGGAGAGCAGCGAGAGCAGCTCGCCCTGCGGTCCCAGCGGGCCGCCCGCCGATCCCGCCTCGGTGATCACGGCAGTGGACCGGAGCGGGCCGGGAGCGTCACGGGCTGGAGCGTCACGGTGTCCCTCGATCATCGGTCGATGACGCATCTCCGCGGAGTGGACACGTGCTGCCGCAGAGCCTACCGCCGTTCCCGCTGCGGAGCCGCGGGGCGGCGCTCCTTCTTGCTGGTCGAGTAGCCGCCTCAGGCGGCGTATCGAGACCCACCTTGTCCGGCCGTCGGGAGCGAGCCTCCTCCCCAGCCCCCGATCGCCCGCGTCGTCCCCGATCTGCCCACGACGCCGTTCGCATGTCGGTCGCCCCTGCTTGGATACTCGTATGTCAAAAGATGAGGATGCGGCAGCACTCGCGGAGGTGCGCGACTGCTTCGACGGCTCCGCCGCCGACGAGCGCTCCACCTCGCCGACGCGCCTCCGGGCGGCCGAGCGCTTGCACCGCGGCTACCGACTCGCGCTGACCATCCCGGAGGCGTTCGCCCGCGGCGCGTCGCGGAGCGAGACCCGCGACCTGGTCGAGCGCTCGATCCGAGCCGAGCTCGCGATGGCGTACCGCCAGTCCGAGCGGGAGGTGTCCCGCCGCCTCGAGACCGCGCAGATGCTCATGGAGCACCTCCCGCTCACTCGCGTGCTGCTTCGCGACGCGAAGATCCTCTGGGAGGTGGGCGAGGCGATCTGCCGAACCGCGAGCAGCCTCACTGAAGCCTCTCGCGCGGCACTCGACGAGCGCGCGTCCGACGCCGCCCTCACTATGACCACCGCGCAGTTGCGCCGCGCCCTCGGCCGCTGGCGGGAGGAGCTGCACGAGCAGCCCCTCGCCGAGCGCCATGCACGCGCGAAGGAAGACCGGGCCGTGTGGGTCACTCCGGAGGTCGACGGAATGGCGACGCTGTGCCTGCACGCTCCGGCACCGGCGGTGACGGGTGCGTACGACCGGCTGCGGCGCATCGCCCGGACCCTCCGCGACGAGGGCGACCCGCGCACGCTCCAGCAGCTCAGCGCTGACGCCGCCGTGGATCTGCTCTGTGACGGCGACATCGCCGGCACGACTCCGGACGCCGCGCACCGTCCGGATCCGACGTATGTCACCGGTGTCCGCGCCGAGGTGCGACTGACGCTCGCGGCGTCCACTGCTGTAGGGCTGGACGACGCTCCCGCGGACCTGGACGGCTACGGCCCGGTCCCTGCGGAGATCGCCCGGGAGCTGATCCGTACCGCCGCCTCCTTCACCCGGGTCCTCACCGACCCGGACACCGGCGCCGTCGTCTCCGTCGGCCGCACCTGGCGCGTTCCGCCGCCGCAGATGCGCCTGCACCTCCAGCTGCGGGATCAGACGTGCCGGTTCCCCGGGTGCACCCGCAGCGCGTCGAGCAGCGAGGCGGACCACACCCGCGAGTGGCGCCACGGCGGCGAGACCTCGCTCGAGAACCTCGTCTCACTGTGCACCTCGCACCATCACGTCCGACATGGCGATCAATGGAGCTACGACAGGGACGACGAGGACGGGTCCATCACCTGGACGACCCCGACCGGACGGCGGGTCAGCACCCGGCTGCCGCCGCTGCCCGGGCGACCGCCGGGCCCGCCGCCCCGACCGCGCTTCGTCGACACACCGGCGCCGTTCTGACGATGGTGGAGGGCCTTGCTGGTCGAGTAGCCGCCCTGGGCGGCGTATCGAGACCGACGTCGGTGGACGCGGGGTTCTCGAGCGGGGCCGCGTCAGCGCGGCCGGCACTCCAGGCTCAGCCAGAGCTCGAAGCAGGCGCTGCGCGAGAGGGCGGTGGCGCCGATCGAGGCGCGGCCCATGCGGCCGGCGTCGGGGCCGAAGACGTCGAGGAGCAGGTCGCTCGCGGCGTTCGACACCTCGTTGAGGCGCTCGAAGCCGGGCGGGCAGAGCACGAAGCAGAGGCCGCGCGAGAGTGCGACGACCTCGTCGAGCGAGCCGAGGGCCGCGCGGATCATGCCGAGCGCGTTGACGGCGGTGTAGCGCGCCGCCTCCCGCGCCTGCTCGAGGGTGATGTCGACGCCGACCGCGCCGGGGTGCAGCAGGGCGCCGTCGCGCGACTCCGGCGTGATGCCGCTGAGCTCGAGCAGGTCGCCGGTGCGGTGGAACGCGCGGAGGGTGCTGCCGCCGTAGCGCCCGCCGTAGGGCGGGTCGAGGTAGTCGGGGATCGCGAGCCCGAGCTCGCGGGCGCGCTGCTCGGCGGAGTGCTGTTCGGCGGGGAGGCTCATGTCGCCAGCGTATCCGGCGGTAGCCATAATGGATACAACCTGCGTACGATGGGATCCATTGTGGTCGGGATCCCTCACGGACGGGATCCGGCACGGAAGGGACCTGCGGATGACGATCAGCCTCACCGGTGGCGCCATCGATGTGGCCGCCGAGCGCGCTCGCACGGCGGGGACGACCGGCCGCCACTACTTCAACGCGGCCGGCGCGGGACTGTTGACCGACGCCGTCCTCGAGACCGTGATCGCGCACCTCCGCCTCGAGCAGCGGATCGGCGGCTACGAGGCCGCGAACGCCGTGGCCGAGGGGATCGACGCGGCCTACTGCTCCGCCGCGGCCCTGCTCGGCGCGGACCCGGACGAGATCGCCTTCTTCGACAGCGCGACCAGCGGACTCCGCGCGATCTTCGACGCGCTGCGCCTCGGCCCCGGCGACACCGTGCTCGCGCCGCGCTCCAGCTACGTGAGCCAGGCGCTCCGGCTGCTCGCGCTCGAGCGCTACGACGGCGTGCGGTTCGCGCTGCTGCCGAACGACTCCAGCGGCGGCCTCGACCTCGAGGCGCTCGAGAGCGCGCTCGCCACGGCGAGCGGCCGCACGGTGATCAGCGCGGTGCACGTGCCCACCTCCTCCGGCCTGGTCGAGCCGGTCGCCGCGATCGGCGCGCTGGCCGCGCGCTACGGCGCGATCACGGTGCTGGACGCGACCCAGTCGGTCGGCCAGCTCGACATCGACGTGCGCGCGATCGGCTGCGACGCGCTGGTCACCACCGGGCGCAAGTTCCTGCGCGGGCCGCGCGGGACGGGGCTGGTCTTCCTCCGCCGCGGGCTGCTCGACGGCATCGGGGCCTGGGCGCCCGACGTGCGAGGCTCGCTGTGGACGAGCGAGCAGGAGTGGACGATGGACGGCACGGCGCGGGCGCTCGAGACCTGGGAGTCGTCGGTGGCCCTCCGGCTCGGGCTCGGCGTCGCGCTGCGCGAGGCCGGCGAGCGCGGGATGGCGGCGACCGAGGCGCACCTGGTGGCGCTCGGCGCGCGGCTGCGCACGGCGCTCTCCGCGATCGGCGGCGTGACCGTGGTGGATCCGCCCGCGTCGCCGTCCGGCATCGTCACCTTCACCGTCGACGGCGTGCCCGGCAAGACCGTCTCGGCGCGGCTGCGCGAGGCGGGCGTCGACTCGCTCGCGGTGCCCGCCTCGCACGCGCAGTGGGACCTGGGCGCGCGCGGGATCGCGAGCGTGGTCCGCGTGTCGCCGCACGTCTACACGGACGAGTCGGACGTGGAGGCGCTGCTCGCGGCGGTCGAGGGGGCCGCCTCGTGACGCAGTCCGCCGACACCGTGCACGACGCGATCGTCGTCGGCCTCGGCATCCACGGCTCCGCCACCGCGTACGAGCTCGCCCTGCGCGGCCGCGACGTCGTCGGGATCGAGCAGTTCGGCCCCGGCCACGTGCGCGGCTCGTCGCACGGCGCGACCCGGATGATCCGCCGCGCCTACCCGAGCCCCGTCTGGAACGACCTCGTCGACCGCGCCTTCCGCGGCTGGGACCGCTGGTCCGCCGCCGCCGGGGCGCCGTTCGTGCACCCCACCGGCGGCCTCTACGCGCACCGCGGCGAGGCGGCGCTGCAGGGCGGCCGCAGCCGGCCGGTGCCCGTGCCCGACACGTCCTTCGCGCCGCCCGCCGACTACGGCGTGGTGCACGACCCGGACGCCGGCGTCGTCGAGGCCGCCCGCGCGCTCGCCTTCGCGCAGTCCGCCGCGACCGCCGCCGGCGCGGAGCTCCGCTTCGAGGAGGAGGTGCTCGACTGGACTGTCGGCGCCGGCGACAGCGCCGGCGTCGTCACCGTCCGCACCTCCGCCGGCGAGCTGCGCGCGCGCCGGCTCGTCGTCTCCGGCGGCGCCTGGGTCGCGCGGCTGCTGCCCGAGACCGCGGGCTTCTTCGAGGTGCAGCGGATCCTGACCCTCACCGTCCCGGCCGGCCAGGGCGTCGCGCAGCCGCCGGCGCTCGGCTGCTTCTCGGTCGATCTGCCGGACGGGCTCGTCTTCGGCCTGCCCGAGGCGGCCGGCTCCGGCGCCAAGATCGGCGTCGACGCGGGCCCGGTCTGGGACCCCGCCGTGCCCGTCGCCCCGCCGACCGAGGCCGAGATCGCGCACCTCGAGAGCCTGCTCCGTCGCTTCGTTCCCGGGATCGAGACGGCCGGCGGTGAGGCCGTCGCCTGCCTCTACACGATGACCCGCGACAAGCGATTCGTCGTCGGCACGCTGCCCGGCCGGCCCGAGGTGCTGATCGCCGCCGCCTGCTCCGGGCACGGCTTCAAGTTCGGGCCCGCGATCGGCGAGGCGCTCGCCGACCTCGTCGACGGCGTGCCCCGCCCCGACCTCGACTTCCTCAGCCCGGACCGGACGGTGACCGCATGACCTCCTCCCCTCCTCCCGCCCGCGTCGCCGTCGCGGCGCCGCACCCCGCCGCTCTCGACGCGGCCGCCCGCGCCATCGCCGACGGCGGCGACGCCGTCGACGCCGCCCTCGCCGCCGCC
The DNA here is from genome assembly GCF_009834185.1 of Rathayibacter sp. VKM Ac-2760. GTDB lineage: Bacteria > Actinomycetota > Actinomycetes > Actinomycetales > Microbacteriaceae > Rathayibacter. The sequence goes on along the minus strand of NZ_CP047173.1, from coordinate 4,083,269 downwards.
ACCGCGCTCACCGTCGTCTACCCGCACCAGTGCGGACTCGGCGGCGACCTCATCGCGCTGGTCCGCCGCCCCGGCGAGGACGTCGTCGCGGTGCTCTCGGCCGGAGCGGCGCCCGCCGGCATCGACGTCGCGGCGCTCTCCCGCGAGGAGCGGATGCCGCGCCAGGGCGCGCAGACCGTCACGATCCCCGGTGTGGTCGCCGGCTGGCGGGCGATCGCCGGGCTCGGCGGGCGCCTCGGCCTCGACACGCCGCTGCGCCGCGCCGCGACGCTCGCCGCCGACGGCGTCCCGATCTCCGCGGGGCTCGGGCGCGCCATCGACCTGCGCCGCGAGGAGCTGCTCGCCGACGAGGGCATGCGCGGGGTGTTCGGCTGTCCGGCGGGCGGGCTGCTCACCGAGGGCGACCTCCTGGTGCAGCCGGCGCTCGCCGTCTCGCTCGCCGAGCTGGCCGAGGATCCCGGCGCCTTCTACCGCGGCCGCATCGCCGACTCCCTCGCCGCGCGGCTGCGCTCGCTCGGCGGCGCGCACACCGCCGCGGACTTCGCGGCGCACGAGGCCGAGCTCGTCGAGCCCGCCGCCTCGCGCGAGGGCGGGGTGCGCTGGTGGGTCGCGCCGCCGCCGAGCCAGGGCGTCGTGCTGCTCGGCGTGCTGCCCGAGGCGCTCGCCGGCGACACCGCGGAGCTGGTCGCGGCGGTCCGCGACGCGGCGCTGGTGCGGCAGTCCGTGCTCGGCGATCCGCGCGGCGGCGTGATCGACGTCGCCGCCCTGCTCGACCCGCGCTCGCTCTCCCGCGGCTCGCTGCCCCGCGCCGGCCGGGCGCTCGGCGACACGGTCGCGGTGACCGCGGCCGACACCGACGGCACCGTCGTCACGCTGATCCAGAGCGTCTACCAGCTCTTCGGCTCCGGGATCCTCGACCCGGGCACCGGCATCGTCCTGCACAACCGCGGCTCCGCGTTCAGCACCGACCCCGCGCACCCCGGCCGGGTCGGCCCGGGCCTGCGCCCGCCGCACACGCTGCTGCCGGTGATCGCCGAGAGCGCCGACCTCGTGCTCGGGCTCGGCTGCCAGGGCGGCAGCGCCCAGCCGTGGATCCTCGCGCAGCTCGTGCGCGACCTGCTCGATCCGGCCGCGGATCCGGACGCCGTGCTCGAGCGCCCGCGCTTCGTGATCGGCGCGCGCGACCTCGGCCACGAGGAGCTGACGCTCGTCGCGGAGCCGGGGGTCCCCGCTGCCGTCGCGGCCGCGGAGGCGCTGGGGCTGCCGGTCGCCGAAGCCACAGGCCCGATCGACGAGGCCGGGCACGTCCAGCTCGTGCGGCTGCACAGGGACGGGCGCCTCGACGCGGCGAGCGATCCGAGGGCCGACGGCCGCGCGCTCGTCTCGGGGGCGGGCTGACTCCGCTCCTGCTCCCTCCCCTCTTCTCCGCACCCCTGACGCCCCGAACCGAAGGACCGCCGCCGCCATGAGCTCCACCAGCACCGCCGACACCGCCATCACCACCGCCGCCACGCACGCCCACGTGCTCGACCCGCTCGCCGCCGCCGAGATCGCCTCCTTCGTCGCCGCCGTGCGCGCGAGCGACCGGATCGGCGTCCACCCGCGCTTCTGGGGCATCAGCCTCGACGAGGAGAAGGCCCGCGGCATCGCGCCCGGCGGCGCCCGCCCGGTGCGCTTGGTCGTGCTCGACCCGGACGCCCGCGCGGCCTGGGAGGTGCGCGGCTGGACCGCCGGCCCGGACAGCCCCGCGATCGTCGAGGTCTGGACCGACGTCGACCACCGCCGCCCCGGCGTCTCCAGCGACGAGGCGCGCCTGATCGCCCAGGCCGCCCGCAACTCCCCGCTGCTGAAGGAGGCGCTCGCCCTCCGCGGCATCACCGACACCTCGCTGGTCTGGGTCGACCCGGAGTCGATCACCGGCTTCGTCCCCGACGACCTCGCCGACCGCCGGCTCAGCTGGGGCACCGTCTGGTACCGCGAGTTCCCCGAGGACAACGGCTACGCCCGCCCGGTCGCCGGCCTCGTGCCGATCCTCGACCTCGACACGCTCGAGGTGATCCGGATCGAGGACCACGGCGTGATCCCGATGGCGAGCGAGACCGGCGTCTACACGGCCGGCACCTGGGGACCCGATCGCGAGGTGTCCAAGCTCGACATCGTCCAGGCCGACGGTCCCGGCTTCGCGATCGAAGGGCACCGCGTCGAGTGGCAGAACTGGTCGTTCCGCGTCGGCTTCAGCCACCGCGAGGGCCTCGTGCTGCACGAGCTGACCTACCGCGACGGCGACGTCGAGCGCCCGGTGCTGGCGCGCGCGGCCGTCAACGAGATGTACGTGCCGTACCTCGACAGCGACCCGACCGCCTACCGCAAGAACTTCTTCGACTGGGGCGAGTACGGCGCCGGCCCGCTCACCGCGAGCCTCGAGCTCGGCTGCGACTGCCTCGGCGAGATCCGCTACTTCGACGTCGACTACCTCGACGGCCACGGCGAGCCGCAGACCATCGTCAACGGCATCTGCCTGCACGAGGAGGACGACTCGATCCTCTGGAAGCACGTCAACACCCGCACCGGCAGCGCCGAGGTGCGCCGCAGCCGCCGCCTGGTGATCTCGAGCTTCGCGACCGTCGCGAACTACGACTACGGCTTCTACTGGTCGCTGCACCAGGACGGCTCGGTCGAGCTCGAGGTGAAGCTGACCGGGCTGATGTCGGTGAGCGGCATCGCCGACGGCGAGTCGCCGCGCTCGGGGCGGATGGTGGCGCCGAACGTGCAGGCGCCGATCCACCAGCACTACTTCGCGGTCCGCCTCGACACCGCGATCGACGGCCCGCTCAACCGCCTGGTCGAGGTGCACGCCGAGGCCGACCCCGACGAGACGACCAACCCCTACGGCAACGCCTGCCTCGCCGTCGAGACGCCGCTGGCCTCGGAGTCGGTGGCCGCCCGCCGCGCCGACCCGTCGCGCGCCCTGCACTGGCGGATCGAGAGCGAGTCCGCGCAGAACCGCTACGGCGAGGCGACCGCCTACCGCCTCGCGCTGCAGAACACCGCGCAGCTCTACGCCCGCCCGGGCAGCGTCGTCGAGCGGAAGGCGCCCTTCGTCGGGCAGCACCTCTGGGCGAGCGCCTTCGATCCGGAGCAGCGCTTCATCGCCGGCGAGTACCCCAACCAGGGCGAGCTCGGCGACGACGGCGTGCACGTCTGGCAGCAGGCCGACCGCTCGCTCGAGAACGAGCGCCTCGTGCTCTGGCCGGTCCTCGGCGTGCACCACTTCCCGCGCCCGGAGCAGTGGCCGATCATGCCCGTCGACCGGATCAGCCTGCGCCTGGAGCCGGACGGCTTCTTCGACCGCAACCCGTCGCTCGACGTGCCCGCGTCGGAGTCGGCGCACTGCGCACCGGCGAGCCACGACGGACACGAGGGCTGCTGCTGATGACGGAACCGATGACCGCAGGGCTCGCCCCGCACCTCGCCGACAGCAGCGCCGTCGCGCTCGCCGCGGCCATCGCCTCCCGCGAGGTCTCGGCCGTCGAGGTGATGCGCGCGCACCTGGAGCGGATCGAGGAGCGGAACCCCGCGATCCGCGCCGTCGTCTCGCAGCAGCCCGACTCGGTCTCGCTCGCCGCCGCCGAGGCCGCCGACCGCCGCACCGCCGAGGCGCTCGCCGCCGGCGAACCGCTCCCGCCGCTGCACGGCCTGCCGACCGCGGTGAAGGACCTGATGGACGTCGCCGGCTTCCCGACGACCAACGGCTCCGCCGCCTTCGCCGACGCCGCGCCCGCCGTGCACGACAGCGTGCTCGCGACGCTGCTCCGCGACTCCGGCGCCCTGATCATCGGCAAGACCAACACCCCCGAGATGGGCCAGGGCGTGCTGACCTTCAACCCGGTCTTCGGCACCACCGTGAACCCGTGGGACCTCTCGCGCCACGCCGGCGGGTCGAGCGGAGGCGCCGCCGCCGCCCTCGCCGCGCGGATGCTGCCGATCGCCGACGGCTCCGACAGCGGCGGCAGTCTGCGCTACCCCGCCGCGTTCTGCAACGTCGTCGGCGTGCGGCCGAGCCCCGGCCGCGTGGCGAGCGGGCGGACCGGCAACGCCTGGACCCCGCACGGCGTCACCGGCCCGATGGCCCGCGACTCCGCCGACGCCGCCCTCTTCCTCGACGCGCTCTCGGTCGAGAAGAGCGTCTGGCCGCTGTCGTCGCTGCCCGTCCACGCGGCGCGCCCGGTCGCGGTCGACGGCCTGCGCATCGCCTGGAGCGACGACGCCGGCGGACTGCCGATCGACCCCGCGGTGCGCGCCGTGCACGCCGCGTTCGCCGCGCAGCTGTCCGGCCTGGGCGCCGTGCTCGAGGCCGACGAGCCCGACTTCGCCGGCGCCGACGAGGCCTGGGAGACCATCGAGACCTTCGAGTTCTTCCTCGGCGGCCGGCACGCGGTCGACGCGGGCGCCACCGGCTTCCGCCCCGACTACGTCCGCAACGTCGAGCAGGGCCGCGCGACGACCGCGACGCAGCTGGCCGACGCCTACGAGCGCCGCACCCGCCTCTTCCGCGACACCGCGCGCGTCCTCGAGACGCACGACGTGCTGATCCTGCCCGCGACCCCCGTCGTCGCGCCACCCGCGGAGCTCGAGTGGGTGCCGTCCGTGGACGGCCACGACTTCGACCGCTACTTCACCTGGCAGATGCTCGCCAACCGCCTGACGCTGACCGCCCACCCCGTCGTCGTCACCTCGGCCGGCTTCACCCCCGAGGGCCTCCCGGTCGGCGTCCAGGTCGTCGGCCGCCACGGCCGCGAGGCCCAGCTGCTCGCGGTGACCCGCGCCCTGGAGGAGGCGACGGGCTGGATCGCCCGGGTCCCGCCGCTCTGACCCCAATCCTGCCCGCCCCCTCCACTCTCTGAAAGTTGCGGTAGTCGCGCGCCACTACCGCGACTTTCGGAGAGTCGCGGGCACGCGATCAGCGCGGGCCGGTCGCCGGTCAGCGGCCTCCGAGGGCGTCCTCGATCGACTGCAGCTCCGCGTCGCTGAGCGCCGGCGCCTCGAGCGCGCCGACGTTCTGCTCCAGCTGCTGCACGCTCGAGGCGCCGATGATCGCCGAGGTGACGGCGGAGGAGCGCAGCACCCAGCTCAGCGCGAGCTGCGCGATGCTCTGGCCGCGGCCGTTGGCGATCTCCTTCAGGCTCAGGATCAGCCGGTGGTAGTCGCCCTCGAGAGCTCCGGGCGTGAGGAAGTGCCCGACCGCGGCACGCGAGTCGGGCGGGATCTCGCCGGAGAGGTAGCGGTCGGTGAGCAGCCCCTGCTCGAGCGGCGAGAAGACGATGGCGCCGATGCCCTCCCGCTCGACGAGGTCGAGCAGCCCCGACTCCTCGGGCCGGCGGTCGAGCATCGAGTAGCGCGGCTGGTGGAGCAGCAGCGGCACCCCGTGGGCGGCGAGCGCGTCGCGGGCGGCGATCGTCTGCTCCGGCGAGTAGTTCGAGACGCCCGCGTAGAGGGCCTTGCCCTGCTGGATCGCGCTCGCCAGCGCGCCCATCGTCTCCTCGATCGGGGTCTCCGGGTCGGGGCGGTGCGAGTAGAAGACGTCGACGTACTCGACGCCGAGCCGGCCGAGGCTCTGATCGAGCGAGGAGAGCAGGTACTTGCGCGAGCCGTGATCGCCGTAGGGGCCGGGCCACATGTCGTAGCCGGCCTTCGTGGAGAGGACCAGCTCGTCGCGGTAGGGGCGCAGATCCTCCGCGAGGATCCGGCCGAACGCCGTCTCGGCGGAGCCGTAGGGCGGGCCGTAGTTGTTGGCGAGGTCGAAGTGGGTGATCCCGAGGTCGAAGGCGCGGCGGACGATCGCGCGCTGGGTCTCGATCGGCTTCGTCGCGCCGAAGTTGTGCCACAGGCCCAGTGAGAGGGCGGGCAGCTTCAGGCCGCTGCGGCCGGCGCGGTGGTAGGCCATGCGGTCGTAGCGGGTGTCGGCGGGGTGATGGGTCATGGCGTGTCTCCAGAGAGCGGTGAGGTGGTCGGCGTCGTGTCTTCAGGCCTGAACTGCTGGGGACGGTGGGTCTCGATACGCCCCTGCGGGGCTACTCGACCAGCAGGAAGGGCTGGCGGGCGGCGTGGGCGGAGGCGGCGAGTGCGTGCGGTCCGCCCGCGACTTTGGGGACGACACGCGCTCCGGGATCCATCCCGATGAACCGCTGCAGGGTGTCGGGATCGAGCAGGCTCGCGACGGTGTCGTCGGTGCGGACGGGGGCGTGGCTGTCGCTGAAGGCGGGACCGAGCGCCGTGGCCGTGTCGCTGACTCCCGAGACGCCGAGCATCGCCAGGGTGCCGGCGTCGCGCGCGGCCCGCGCGTGCTCGAGCGGGCCGTCGAGGCGGCGGGTCTCGAGGTAGGAGCGGCCCCAGTTGATCGCGGTGCCGAGGCCGTGGCGAGCGGCGAGCTCGAGCTCGGTCGGCAGGTCGAGGAAGCCCTTGGCGGGGTCCGGTCCCTCGAAGGAGTCGCAGTGCTCGATCACGAACTGCACGCCGTGCGCGTCCCAGCCGGCGATCTCGGCGAGACTCCGCGAGAACGCCGCGCGAGCGGCGAGCGCGGTGCCCCGCGTCACCCGCGGCGCCGAGTGGAGCAGCACCGTGTCGACGACCGGCCGCTGCTCGCGCTCGTTCGCCGCCGCGGCCACCCGCACGGCCCGCCGCACCAGCGCGACCGCCGCCGCCCGCCGCTCCGCGACCGGATCCGCCGGCCCGACCCCGCGCTCGAGCATCGCCGGCAGCAGGGTGAGCACGTGCGTCCCCCGGCGGCGCAGCAGCCGCAGCATCGCCGCCTCGTCCGGGACGAAGGCGCTGCCGAACGGGATCTCGAACCCCGAGCACCCGGTCGCGAGCGCGATCCGCTCGTGGAAGGCGTCGAAGGCCGCCGCGTCGCGCCGCGCGTGCTCCGGCAGCGACGGATACGCCCCGACGATCATCTAGCGGGCGCCGTCCACCCGCGCCGACCCGGGCAGCCGCAGGTCGCGGATGTAGGCGGCGAGCTCCAGCAGCGGCGCGCCCTCGTGCGGCCCGATCCCCTCCGGCTTCCACCGGCTGATCGGCTCGATCGCGAGGCGCGAGCTGTGCCGGAGGTAGTACTTCGCCGAGGTCGGGTAGCGCGAGTTGATCGTATGCTCGGCCACCGTCAGCAGGCGCTGCACGGCGACGGCCGTCTCGGCGGGCTCGTCGTCGTAGTGCTCGCAGAGCCAGGCCACGTGCTCCGGGTAGATGTTCGCGGCGTAGCCGCTGAGGCCGGCGGCGCCCGCGCGGAGCGAGTCGGTGAGGGAGGAGATCTGCGCGTTGTAGAGCTTCAGCCGGGTGCCCGCGATCGCCGCGAGCCGCTCCTGCATGGTCTCGAGCGAGTGCGAGGTGTCCTTGTAGAACACGAAGCGGCCGGTCCCGGCCATCCAGGCGACGTTCTCGGTCGAGGGCAGGCGCTTGAACGGCACCGGGCACTCGTAGATCCCGAAGTCGACCCCCGGCACGCTGTCGAGGATGTGCTGCACCGTCGCGCGCCACTCCTCCTCGGTGGTGCTGAGCCCGCCGACCAGCGACGAGATCAGCACGACCGCGTCGACCCCGGTCGCGGCCATCGCGGCGGCGGACGCGGCCTGCTCCTCCGCGCTGCCCGAGGAGACGGAGGAGGCGACCACCGGGACGCGGCCGGCGGAGCGGGCGACGACCCGCGTCGCGAGGGCGAGCCGCTCCTCCTCGGTGAGGTCGTACATCTCGCTGGAGAGCGCGACGGTGAAGATGCCGGCGGCGCCGTTGTCGATCAGCCAGTCCGTCAGGGCGTCGACCTGCTCGAAGTCGAGCGAGCGGTCCTCGCGGAACGGGGTGAGCATGACGGGCCAGCCGCCGTCGGGGAGGGTGCTGCCGGTCGCCGTCGGAGCGGTGGTGGGCTCGGTGGTGGTCATGTCGATCCTTTGCATGGGAGGAGGTCGGCGGTCGGAGCAGTAGGCGGACCAGGCGGTCAGCCCTTGAGCGATCCGCTGACGAGGTCGAGGCGCCAGTAGCGCTGCAGGAAGAGGAAGAGCGCGATCAGCGGGATGGTCGAGACGAGGCAGCCCATGATCACGACGTTGTAGGTGTTGGGCTGGTCGTTCCCCTGGTTCATCAGCGAGTAGAAGCCGACCGTCAGCGGGAACATGTCGGTGCGCGAGAGCATGATGAAGGGCAGCAGGAAGTTGTTCCAGATGCCGACGAAGTGCAGCAGGAACACGGTGATCAGCCCCGGCACCATCGGGTAGACGGCGATCCGGGAGAAGATCCGCCACTCGCTCGCCCCGTCGATCCGGCCGGCCTCGAGCATCTCGGTGGGCACGACCGCCGTCGCGTAGATGCGGCAGAGGTAGATGCTGAACGGGCTGATCATGCACGGCAGCAGCACCGACCAGTAGGTGCCGGCGATCCCGACGGAGGAGAGCAGCAGGTACTGCGGGATCGCGAGGATCACCCCGGGGATGAGCACCCCGATCAGCAGGAAGTTGAAGACGAGCTTCTTCCCGCGGAACGAGTACTTCGCGAGGCCGTAGCCGGCGAGGGCGGAGACGGCGGTGCCGAGCAGCCCGCCGCCGCCGGCGAAGATCAGGCTGTTCAGGCACCAGGACCAGAACGCGCCGTTGCCCACTCCGAGCAGCAGGGCGAAGTTCTCCTGGAACCCGCCGGTGAAGCTGGGCCAGAGCGAGAACGTGGTGAACAGCTCGCCCGAGCGCTTGGTCGCGGCCGTGAAGAGCCAGAACACCGGCAGGAGGCAGTAGACGGCTCCGACCAGCAGGACGGCGGTCGGCCAGAACGCGGCCCGCGGCCGGGTGACCGTGGGGCCCCGGCGGCGGGAGCGGACCGACTGCGCGGCGCGGCGGGGATCCTCGAGGACGGGCGGGAGCTTCGTGAGGGTGTCGGTCATGATCAGTCTTCTCCGAAGGCGCGCGACTGCAGGAAGCGCAGCAGACCGAGCGAGGCGATGAGGGTGAGGAGGGTGACCACGACCGAGGTCGCCGACGCCGAGTAGAGGTCGTTGGTCACGAAGGCGTCGCGGTAGATCAGCATCATCGGCACCCAGTCCGAGCCGATCACCGTGGTGAGCGTCACGAGCGTGTTCGGCTCCGAGAAGACCTGCAGCGCGCCGATGACGGAGAAGAGCCCGGTCATGATCACTCCGGGGACGATCAGCGGCAGCTTGATCCGCAGCGCGAGCTGGCGCTCCGAGCAGCCGTCGATGCGGGCGGCGTCGTAGATCTCGGACGGGAGCCCCCGCAGCGAGGTGTAGAGGATCACCATGTTGAAGCCGACCGAGCCCCAGATCGCGATGTTCGCGACAGAGAGGAAGACCGAGTCCGGGCCGAGGAAGACCGGGGCGGGCAGCCCCAGCGCGGTCGCCGCGTCGACGAAGGGGCTCACGCCCGGCAGGTAGAGGAACCCCCACATCAGCGCGGCGATCACGCCGGGCACCGCGTAGGGCACGAAGATCGCGATCCGCGAGAACCGGCCGAAGCGGGTCGACAGGTTGTCGAGCAGGAGCGCGAACACCAGCGCGAGGATCATCGTGACCGGCACCGAGAGCAGCGCGTAGGTCAGCATCCGGCCGAAGCCGGCCCAGAGCGCGGGGTCCGCGAGGGTCCGCGCGTAGTTGTCGAGGCCGACGAACGTCTCCTTCTTCACGCCCAGCCCGCTGCCGCTGACGGTGTTGCCGCGGAAGCTGAGCCAGACCGTGTAGAGCAGCGGGAGGGCGAGGAGCGCGACCGCGAGCAGGACCGCGGGGGCGACGAAGAACCAGGGCGCCGCCCGCGGGGCGAGGGTCGAGGAGCGCCCGGTCCGGGGCACGGCGGTGGTCGTCACGGGAGCCTCACTGCCCGGCGACGTCGTAGCCGGACTTCTCGAGGTCCGCGACGGTCGCCTCCTGCACACTCGCGAGGGCCTCCGCGAAGCTGCCCTTCTCGTTGACGGCGGCGCTGAAGGCGTTGTTGAAGGCGTCGTAGGCGACCGAGACGTTCGGGCCCCAGGTCACCGAGGCGGTCATCTGGTCGATCTCGTCGGCCGTGTCGTAGAAGTCGGTCTGCTCGGGCAGCAGCGCCGGAGCCTGCTGCAGCTCGGGCAGCTCGCGGCCGGAGAGCGCCGCCGGCCAGATGCTGGCGTACTCGATGTAGGCCTCGAGGGCCTCGGTCGAGGTGTTCAGCCAGAGCGCGAACTCGCGCGCCTGCTCCGGGTGGTCGGAGCCGGTGGTCACGATCGTGCCGCTGCCGCCGAGGACTCCCGAGCTCGGGTCGGCCGGGGTCCACTGCGGGATCGGCACGGCGGCCCACTTGCCGATGGTGTCGGGCGCGTTGTTCTGCAGCAGCGGGGGAGTCCAGACCGCGCCGAGCCAGCTGGCCAGCGTGCCGTCGGCGAGCGCGGCCTGCCACTCGGGGGTGAAGGTCTTGAAGGTCGCGAGGCTGCCGTCGTCCACGAGGCCCTGCCAGTAGTCGGCGACCTTCTGCGAGGCCGGGTCGTCGATGGCGACCGTCCAGGTGCCGTCCTCCTGGCTCCACCACTCGGCGCCGGCCTGCTGGCTGAGCCCGGCGAACAGCTGCGCGTCGTTCGCGGGGAAGGTCGCGAGGTACTTCGTCGGATCGGCGGCGTGCAGGGCCCGGGCGGCCTCGGCGTACTCGTCCCAGGTGGTCGGGGCGGTGAGGCCGTTCGCCTCGAAGATGTCGGTGCGGTAGTAGAGGAACATCGGCGCGGTGCCCTGCGGGACGGCGTAGTTCACGTCGTCGAACGTCGTCAGCTCCCAGGCGGGAGCGGCCGTCTCGGCCTCCCGGTCGCCCATGATCGAGGTGACGTCGGAGGCGATCTCGCTCGTGATCAGGTTCGGCAGGTTCTCGTAGGTGGTGTTCGAGAGGTCCGGCAGGGTGCCGGCCTGCTTCGCCGCGCTGAGCTTCGCGACGATCTCCGCGCCGCCGGTCGAGGTGTTGACCTCGACCTGGATGTCGGGGTTCGCCTGGTTCCAGACGTCGACGATCTTCTCGATGTTGGGGGCCCACGACCAGTACTCGAGGGTGACGGGGCCGTCGGCCTCGCCGGTCGCGGCCGGGCTGGTCGCGCCGGTGCAGCCGGCCAGGAGGGCGGCGGCGGCGAGGGCGGTCGCGGCCGCGAGGGGCCTGCGGAACTTCGTCGTTCTCATCGGTGTCTTCATCCCTGCGTGAATCCTCTGCGGCTCTGCAGAAGGCTTGTCGCGTCGTGGATCCGGGTTTCGTTACCGGTAACGATTGCTGCGACAGGATCACCGTAGAGCGCCGTCCGCGCTACCGCAAGGGTGAATCGTTACCGGTCACGAAACGTGGGTCGGCGGGGCCGTCGACGCGCGCACGACGAGCTCCGGCGCCGGGTAGTCCACGACTCCCGCCCGGCTCGACTCCTCGACGAGGGCGATCAGCGCCAGCGCGGAGGCGCGGCCCATCGCCGTGAAGTCCTGCCGGACGGTCGTCAGCGGCGGATGGAAGAACTCGGCCTCGGCGATGTCGTCGAAGCCGACGACACTGACGTCCTCGGGGATCCGCCGGCCGTTGTCGTGCAGCCAGAGCAGGAGCCCGAGCGCCATCCGGTCGTTCGCCGCGACGACCGCCGTGACTCCGGGGTCGGCGAAGAGCTGCGGAGCGGCCGCGTAGCCGGAGCGGGACGACCAGTCGCCGTGCGCCAGGGGGAGGGCGGGCAGTCCCGCGTCGGCCATGCACTCCCGGTAGGTGCGCGCGCGGTCCTGCGCGGAGATCCAGGGCTCGGGGCCGGCGAGGTGGGCGATGCGGCGGTGGCCGAGCTCGAGCAGGTGCGAGACCACGAGCCGGGTGCCGACCGCGGAGGAGCCGCCCGTCCGCTCGCCGCCGCGGTCGATGTGGATCGGGATCGGCAGATCGAGCGTGCGCAGCGCCGCATCGACCTCGTCGGTGGGCGCCGTGGCGAGGATGCCCTCCAGGTCGCGGCTGCCGAGTGCGTCCAGCGCATCGGCGAGCTCGACGTCGTCGGAGGTGTCGAGGCTGATGATGTCGAGCGAGTAGCCGGCCCGGCGGGCGGCATCGCTCGCCCCCTGCATCGTCTTGCCCGGACCGGTCCCGGACAGCTCGTGCACCAGCGCCCCGAGGCGGTGCGTCCGCCGCGTGGCGAGCGAGCGGGCTGTGGCGTTGGTCCGGTAGTTCAGCGTCCGCAGCGCCTCCTCGACCCGGACCCGGTTCGCGGGCCGGATGCCGCCGGTGCCGGTGAGGAACCGCGACACCGTCTGATGCGACACCCCCGCCGCCCGCGCGACGTCGTAGATCGTCGCCGCCCGCTGATGCCTGTCCGCCATGCTCGTCCCCCGGCCGCCTGTCCCGTGTGTTAGCGGTAACGATAGGCGAGCGCGCGGCCGATTCTCCAAAAGTTGCGGTAGTCGCGCTCGACTACCGCAACTTCTGAGGAGTGAGGTCGACGCCGACCCCCGCGAGCTGCTCGACCTGGCGCCAGAGGCGGTCGGCCGCGTCCGCCGGGGGAGCGGCGGTCCGGGCCGGCGGCGCGACGAGCACGGGCGCGCCCCGCAGGCGGCCCTGCGGGGAGACGTACTCGCCGCCCTGCAGCTGCGGATCGGTGAGCGCCCGGACGGCCGACCAGGCGGCGGTGTCCTTGCCCTGCGCCCACAGCGTGTACGGATTGCGCCGGTAGGGCGTCGTCGCGTCCTGGATCCCCGCGCGCTCCGGGGTCTTCGCGTCGACGCCCACTCCCGGCCGAGTGACGATCGACGCGACCGGGACCCCCGCCGCGCGCAGCCGCCGGTCGAGCTCGAAGGCCCAGATCTCGGTCGCCGTCTTGGCCTTGGTGTAGGCGCTGATGCCCAGTCGGGGCACGCGGCGCAGGTCGTCGACGCGCATCGGGAACTGCTGCACGAACCCCGTCGACGTGTGCACGATCCGGCTCCTTCCGCCGTGCTCGGCCGCGGTGGCCGCGAGCGCGGGAAGCAGCCGCGCGACCAGTCGCGCGTTGGCGGCGACGTGCGTGCCGAGCAGGAGTGGCAGTCCGTCCTCGGTGACGGCGCGCGGGTCCATGCTCATCGCGCCGCCGTTGAGAAGGATCCCGTCGAGGCGGGGCAGCGCGGCGAGCTCCGCGGCAGCCCGGTCCACGGAGGCGGACGAGCCGAGCTCGAGCACGACGGTCCGGACCCGGGCGGCGGGGACCGCGCCGCGGAGGGTGTCCGCCGCTCGCCGGAGCTTGCCCTCCGAGCGAGACGCGAGGACGACGTCCGCGCCGGCGCCGGCGAGCTGCTCGGCGGCGAAGTAGCCGATGCCCGCGGTCGCGCCGGTCACGACGACGGTGCGCCCGGTCTGGTCGGGGAGTCGTGCGGTGTCCCAGGTCGGCTGCTCGCTCGTCATGCGGTCCTCGTCTCTCGAAGCGGATGATCTATCCGCATCGGACGCTAGCACGAAACGGATGAGTCATCCGCTTGCGTAGGATGGGGCGCATGGCAGTCCTCCGATCCGACGCGGCGCGGAGCCGCGCGCGCATCCTCGAGGTCGCGCGCACCCACGATCGCGGCACGCTCCGTCTGAACGAGGTCGCCCGCGAGGCCGGGGTCGGCGTCGCCACCGTCTACCGGCATTTCCCGACCGTCCACGCCCTCGTCGAGGCCCTCTCCGCCGACACCCTCGACGCGATGCTCGCCGTCTCGCGCCGCGCCGCCGCGCTGCCCGACCCCGGCGCCGCCCTCGCCGTCTACCTCCGCGAGGCGCTCGATCTCCAGCTGTCGGACGGCGGACTCCAGGCGGTGCTGCTCTCGCCCGAGGACGAGGCCGAGTCCGTCCGCGCGGCCAAGCGCGAGATCTTCGAGTCGTTCGAGGCCGTGCTGGCGGCGGCGCGCACCGCCGGCGCCGTCCGCCCGGACCTCACCATCGACCACCTCGAGCACCTCGTCTGCGGCATCGAGCACGCGGTCCGCCTCGGCTCGCCCGCCGACCGGGCGGTGCTGCTCGACGTCCTGCTCGACGGCCTGCGGCCGCGCGCGATTCAGCAGTCGTGACCTGAGACCCGACCCGACCGGAACCGACCAGAGGAGCCGCCGTGCGCCACATCCCCCGGATCCGGCTGGACCGCCGCATCCCCGCCCCGCCGTTCGCCGACGCGGAGGCCTCGGCCGCGTTCCACCGGTCCCTCGCGATCCACGTGGCCGAGCTCGGCCGCGCCTCCGGAGGGCCGCACCTCGAGACCCTCGCGGTGTGCGCGCTGGTGAGCGCCGGCCGCCCCGCCGCGGCGACGCTCCCGACCCCTCTCGTGCTCGCGACCGCGCTGCGGACCTTCTTCCCCGCGGCGTGGACGCCCGCCTCCCTCGTGTCCGCCGCGAACGAGCTGCTGCCCTCACGGGACCGGCACTGGACGGTCGTGACGGAGAAGCGCCTCGCCTACGACGGCGACCCGCGCTGGTCGGCCCGCCGGGACGCCTCGGGCCGCTGGAACGCCGAGTTCATCGAGCGGGGCGTCGCCGGCCCGGACGTCACCGCCGAGGACGACGACGAGATGGTGCTGCACCTGATGGCGCACCTCACCGACCCGTTCCCCTACCCCTACGCCTGGTCGGGCACCGAGGAGGAGTCGGCCCGCCGCCGCGCCGACGCCGCCGAGATCGAGCGCACCTTCGCGATCGACCGTCGGCTGCCCTACCTCGCGGGCTGGAGGGACGCCCAGGGCGGGGGGTCTGCGGCCGTTCCCGCGGGCGAGTGACTCCGGACCGACGGCGCGCGCCGACGTCTGGACGCTCGACTCCGGCGAACAACACGGTCGCGCGCACGATCAAGTAGCGGCGGCAGGCGGGCGGATCCCCGGGGTCCGCCCGCCTGCTTGCACAACGTCAGCCAGGAAGCGTCCTCATCCACCATCGGCGATGAGCTGCACTCTCGGCTGACGTCGTGCAGGTCTCGATCCGGCTGTCAGCGCGCCCGGGCCTCTTCCGCGGCCCACCGAAGGCCTGCTACGGTGCCTGAACCGGTTAAGTAAACCGGTTCAGACCACTCGACGACGAGCAGGAGGCGCGCATGGCGGCACGGCCGACCATTCTCGACGTCGCCCGCGCGGCCGGGGTCAGCAAGACGCTCGTCTCCTTCGCGCTGAACGACCGGCCGGGCGTCTCGCCCGAGTCGCGCGAGCGCATCCTCCGCGTCGCCGGCGAGCTCGGCTACCGGCCGAGCCTCACCGCTCGCTCGCTCTCCACGAGCGTCTCCTTCGCCGTCGGCCTCGTCGTCGCCCGCGATCCCGAGGTCATCGCCGCGGATCCGTTCTTCCCCGCCTTCATCTCCGGCGTCGAGCGGGTGCTCGCCGAGCACGGCCGGGTGCTGGTGCTCAGCGTCGTCGACCCGGGCGCCTCGGAGGAGGCGGTGTACCGCACGCTCACCGCCGATCGCCGGGTCGACGGCGTCTTCCTCAGCGACCTGCGGGCGGACGACGCCCGGCCCGCGCTGCTCGCCGAGCTCGGCCTGCCCGCGGTCACGCTCGGCCGCCTCGGCGGCTCGGACTCGCCCGCGGTCGTGATGGACGACACCGCCGGCATCACCGACGCGGTGCAGCACCTCGCCGCCCTCGGCCACCGCCGCCTCGCGCACGTCGCCGGGCCCGGCCACCTGCTGCACTCCCTCCGCCGCCGCGAGGCGTTCGAGCGCGCCTGCGCCGCCGCGGGCCTCGAACCCGGCCCCGTCGTCGCCACCGATTTCAGCGCCGGAGACGGCGCGAGCGCCACCGAGACCCTGCTCGACTCGGCCGCCCCGCCCACCGCGATCGTCTACGCCAACGACCCGATGGCCATCGCCGGCCTCGGCGTCGCGCACACCCGCGGTCTGCGCCTGCCGGACGACCTCTCGATCACCGGCTTCGACGACTCCGAGATCGCCGCCCACGTCTACCCCTCGCTGACCTCGGCCCGCACGCGCCCCGCGCGCTGGGGCGAGGCGGCCGCGCGGACCCTCCTCGACCTGATCGAGAACGGCACCGCCCCCGATGTCGACCTCGAGCCCGCCGGGCTCGTGGTCCGCCACTCGACCGCCCCACCGCGGTCCTGACCCGCTGAACACCCGACCGCCGTGCGCACCGTCGCGCACGCGGAGACACCCAAGGAGAAGCACCATGGCCTCGATGAAGAGACGCCGGCTGACCGGAGCGGGCATCGCCCTGCTCGCCACCCTCGGCCTCACCGCCTGCAGCGGCGGCGGGGGAGGCGGCTCCACCGACCTGACCGCGACCGGCCCGATCACCATCTGGTACTCGAACAACGAGCAGGAGGTGCAGTGGGGCAAGTCCATGGTCGACGCCTGGAACGCCGACCACCCGGACGAGCAGATCACCGGCCAGGAGATCCCGGCCGGCAAGAGCAGCGAGGAGGTCATCGGCGCCGCGATCACCGCCGGCAACGCACCGTGCCTCGTCTTCAACACCGCTCCGAGCGCCGTCGGCCAGTTCGAGCGCCAGGGCGGCCTCGTCGACCTGTCGACCTTCGAGGACGGCGTCGACTACATCGAGACCCGCAGCGGCGACCTCGCCGAGCAGTACCAGAACGCCGACGGCGACTACTTCCAGATGCCGTGGAAGAGCAACCCGGTCGTCATCTTCTACAACAAGGACATCTTCACCGCCGCCGGCCTCGACCCGGAGAACCCCTCGCTCGCCACCTACGACGAGTTCACCGCCACCGCGAAGACCCTCGTCGAGTCCGGAGCCGCGCCCGCCGCGATCCAGCCCGCGCCGACCAGCGAGTTCTTCCAGACCCAGTTCGACTTCATGCCGCTCTACGCCGCGGCGACCGGAGGGACGGGGCTGGTCGAGGACGGGAAGGCCACCTTCGCCGACGACGCCGGCTACGAGGTCGCCGACTTCTGGAAGAGCCTCTACGACCAGGGTCTCGCCGGCCGCGAGCAGTACCAGGGCGACGCGTTCGCCGACGGCCAGGCCGCGATGTCGATCGTCGGCCCGTGGGCGGTCTCGGTCTACGACGACCTGAACTGGGGCTCCGTCTCCGTGCCCACCCCCGACGGCACGCCCGCCGAGGACACCTGGACCTTCAGCGACGCGAAGAACGTCGGCCTCTACTCCGCCTGCGCCAACAAGGGCACCGCCTGGGACGTCCTGAAGTTCGCCACCAGCGAGGAGCAGGACCGCTCGCTGCTCGAGACCACCGGCCAGATGCCGCTGCGCACCGATCTGCAGACCACCTACGCCGACTACTTCGAGGCCAACCCCGCCTACCAGCGCTTCGGCGACCAGGCGAGCCGCACCATCGAGGTGCCCTCGGGCCCGAACACGGTGCAGATGCTGCAGGCGATCCGCGACGCCTGGGGCAAGACCGTGATCTTCGGCGACGGCGACGTGCAGTCGGCGCTCGACGGGGCGGCCGAGACCGTCACCGGGCTCGCCGGCCAGCAGTGACATGACGACCGTCGCCTCGAAAGCTCCGGCGTCGAAGGGCGCCGGAGCCGCGCGGCCGCAGGACAAGCGGAGCCTGCTCCGCCGCGTCCTCGGCCCGCAGCCGTTCGGGCTGCTGCTCGGCAGCCCCTACCTGCTGTTCGTGCTCGCGGTCTTCGCGTTCCCGGTCGGCTACTCCGTCTACATCGCCTTCCACGACTTCTTCTTCGCGGCCCCCGGCGTGCAGGTCGAGCGCCCGTTCGTCGGCTTCGACAACTTCGTCACCGCGTTCTCCAGCCCGCAGGTCATCCGCTCCTTCGGCAACATCGGGATCTTCCTGGTGATCAACGTGCCGCTGACGGTGGTGCTCTCGCTGCTGCTCGCCTCGGCGCTGGACAAGGTCGTGCACCTGCGCACGTTCCTCCGGGTCAGCTTCTACGTGCCCTACGTCACCGCGAGCGTCGCGGTCGTCGGCGTCTGGCTGTTCCTCTTCAACGGGAACGGACTCGTGAACAGCCTGCTCGGGCCGCTCGCCCCTGACCCGTCCTGGCTGATCAACGACAGGCTCGCGATGCCGATCATCGCGCTCTACGTCACCTGGAAGCAGCTCGGCTTCTACATCCTGCTGTACCTCGCGGCGCTGCAGAACGTGCCGAAGGAGCTCTACGAGTCGGCGTCGACCGACGGCGCGGGCCGCATCCGGCAGTTCTGGTCGGTGACGGTGCCGAGCGTGCGGCCGGCGACGCTGCTGGTGCTGCTCGTCTCCACGGTGACCGGCGCGAACCTCTTCACCGAGCCCTACCTGCTCACCGGCGGCGGCGGGCCCAACGGCGCCTCCGCCTCGCCCGTGCTGCTGATGTACCAGCTGGGCATCCAGCAGGGGCAGCCCGACGTGGCCTCCGCCATCGGCGTCGTGCTGGTGCTGCTCGTGCTCGTCATCGCCTACCTGCAGAACCGCTTCGCCGGGGAGAGGAACTCATGAGCACGCTCGCCAGTGCCGGAGGCGCGACCTCCGCGGTCCCCGCCGCCGCCGCCCCGCCGACCCGGCGGAAGCGCCCCGCCTCGAGCCGATCAGCCGTGATCCTGCGCGGCGTCGTGCTCGCGCTCGGCGCGATCGTCTTCCTGTTCCCCTTCTACTACATGGTGATCGGCTCGCTGCAGACCGACCCCGACCCCACCCTCGCCGGGGCGATCCCGGAGGCGGGCAACCTCACCCTCGACAACTACGTCAACGTCAACGAGCGGATCAGCCTGCTCACCGGCCTGATCAACTCGGGGATCTTCACCGGCGGCGTCCTGCTCTGCACGGTCGTCTTCGGGGTCCTGGCCGGCTACGCGCTCGCCATGCTCGAGTGGCGCGGCCGGAACGCCGTGTTCGCGCTCGCGCTGCTGGTGCAGGTCATCCCGTTCCAGCTGCTGCAGATCCCGCTCTACGTGCTGATCGCCCGCGACTACGGACTCGCGGACAGCCACCTGGGCATGATCCTGCCGTTCGCGATCAACTCGACGGCGGTGATCATCTTCCGGCAGTACTTCCTGCAGCTGCCCAAGGAGCTGTTCGAGGCCGCGCGGATCGACGGCGCCGGCGAGATCAAGCTGCTCTGGAACATCGCGCTGCCGCTCGTGCGCCCCGCGCTCGTCACGGCCGTGCTGCTCACCTTCATCGGCCCCTGGAACGAGTTCCTCTGGCCGTTCCTCATCACGAAGGATGCGTCGCTGCAGCCGCTCGCCGTGTCCCTCGCCAACTACATCTCCAACGTCGCCTCGTCGACCGACAACCCGTTCGGCGCGATCCTCGCGGGCGCCGTCGTGCTGGCGGCCCCCGTCGTCGTGCTCTTCATCGTGTTCCAGCGCTACTTCGTCTCGACGGATCTCGGATCCGGAGTGAAAGGATGACCATGACTCCCACCCCCGCCCCCACCACCCGCACCAGCGTCCCCTACCGCCTCGAGCGCGTCGGCGTCGTGATGGAGCCGCTCGCCGGCGAGCCGCTCGAGGCCGAGGGGGTGCTCAACCCCGGCAGCGGCCGCGGACCCGACGGCGAGGTCTACCTCCTGCCCCGGATGGTCGCCGCCGGCAACGTCTCGCGGATCGGCCTCGCCCGCGTGCTCGTCGAGGACGGCGTGCCCGTCGGCGTCGAGCGCCAGGGCGTCGTGCTCGCGCCCGACCGCGGCTTCGAGCGCGGGGCCCTCACCGCGGGCGTCGAGGATCCGCGGGTCACCTTCATCGAGGCGCTCGGGCTTCACGTGATGACCTACGTCGCCTACGGTCCGCTCGGGCCGCGGACGGCGCTCGCCGTCTCGGAGGACCTGCGCGAGTGGCGGCGCCTGGGCCCGGTCACCTTCGCCTACGACGACGCGCTCGACATCGACCTCGGGCTCTTCCACAACAAGGACACGGTGTTCTTCCCCGAGATCGTCGACGCGCCCGACGGCACCCGCTCGTTCGCGGTGCTGCACCGGCCGATGTGGGACCTCGGCGAGACCCGGCCGGGGGAGGGGATCCGGCTGCCCGCCGGCGTCGACGACCCGCGGCAGAGCATCTGGATCAGCTACGTGCCTGTCGACGACGTCGACCGTGACCTGGCGAACCTGACCCGCTGGACGCGGCACCGCTTCGTCGCGGGCCCCGAGTTCGCCTACGAGGAGCTCAAGATCGGCGGCGGCCCCGTGCCGCTGCGGGTGCCCGAGGGCTGGCTGCTGCTGCACCACGGCGTCACCGGCAGGATCGACAGCGTCTTCGCGCAGCAGCAGCACGTCAACTACGCGGCCGGCGCGATCCTCCTCGACGCCGACGACCCCTCGCGCGTCGTCGCCCGCACCGCCGAGCCGCTGCTCCAGGCCGAGACGGAGGAGGAGCGCAGCGGCATCGTCCCCAACGTCGTCTTCCCCACCGCCATCGAGGAGATCGACGGCCAGCACTACGTCTTCTACGGCATGGCCGACTCCAAGATCGGCGCGGCCCGCCTGGTCCGCACGGACGGCTGACGCCGCACTTGCTGATCGAGTAGCCCGCGCAGCGGGCGTATCGAGATCCCCCGTTCTGCAGAACGCCGGGTCTCGATACGCCCCTCCGGGGCTACTCGACCAGCAGGCCCTTTGCTGATCGAGTAGCCCGCGCAGCGGGCGTATCAAGATCCACCATCCCAGCCACCACCCCCTTCAAGGAGCAGGTTCAATGACGAACTTCAGACCCCGCGCCGCCGCCGTCCTGGCCGCGACCGCCCTCGCCGCCGGCGGCCTCACCCTCGCCGCGACCCCCGCCCAGGCCGCCGAGCCGCTGACCAACACGGCGCACCTCGACTTCCTCCTCGACACCGCCACTCCCGAGCCCCAGCCCGGCCACAGCACCTACCGCCTGGCCGAGGAGCCCGACCTGGTCATGCCCTGGACCTACGCCGACGCCCGCGACGGCGGCACCTTCGAGCGCGTCGGCGGCGGCCCCCTCGACCCCGCGACCGGCGACTGGGCGCAGGGCGCCTACAACACCGACGACATCTCCCGCGCCGCCGTCGTCTACCTGCGGCACTGGCAGCAGACCGGATCGACGGCCAGCCGCGACAGCGCCTACGAGACCCTCCGCGCCCTGGCCTACTTCCAGACCACGACCGGCGACGACGCCGGCAACGTCGTCCTCTGGATGCAGCCCGACGGTGACCTGAACCCCAGCGCCGAGCCGGTCGAGCTGCCCGACCCGAGCGACTCCGAGGACAGCTACTGGCTGGCCCGCACCCTCTGGGCGCTCGGCGAGGGCTACGCCGCGTTCCAGGACGACGACCCCGCGTTCGCCGCGTTCCTCCAGGAGCGCCTCCAGCTCGGCGTCGCCGCCGTCGACCGCGAGGTCCTCACCCGCTACGGCGAGTACGCGGTCGCCGACGGCGTCGACGTGCCCGCCTGGCTGATCGTCGACGGCGCCGACGCCACCGCGGAGGCCCTGCTCGGCCTCTCCGCCTACGTCGAGGCAGCGCCGGACGACGCCGCCGTGCGCGCCAGCACCGCGAAGCTCGCCGAGGGCGTCGCCGCCTACGCCCGCACCACGACGGAGGCCGACACCACCGCCTGGCCGTACGGCGCGATCCTGCCCTGGACGAAGTCGCGCTCGCTCTGGCACTCCTGGTCATCGCAGATGGCGGGCGGCCTGGCCGCCGCGTCCGTCGCGCTCGGCGACGCGTCGCTCCTCGAGCCCGCCGTCGTCGACGCCGCCCGCTTCGCCCCCGAGCTGCTGACCGCCGGCGGCCCGGACAACGGCTGGAACCCCACGCCGACCGACCGCGTGCAGATCGCCTACGGAGCCGACTCCCGGCTGCAGAACTCCCTCGCCCTCGCCGACGCCACCGGCTCGAGCGCCTACCTCGATCTGGCCGGCGTGCAGGGCGCCTGGTTCTTCGGGCTGAATCTCAGTGGTTCCCCCGTCTACGACCCGGCGACCGGAGTCACCTACGACGGCGTCCAGGCCGACGGCAGCGTCAACCGCAACAGCGGCGCCGAGAGCACCATCCACGGACTGCTGTCGATGCTCGCGCTCGACGCGCACCCGTCCGTCGCCGCCCGCGCGACCGCGGTGACCACCCAGGCGAGCCGCGACGGCCTCCGCCTGGTCGAGGCCGAGTCGGCCCGCGGCGGCACGGTCGTCACTCCGGAGTCGGCGTGGACCGGCGAGTCCGGCTGGAGCGGCTCGTACCTGTCGCTCTCGAACTGGCGCCGCGCGGCCACCATCCCGGTCGGCTCCGCGACCCAGGACCGCCTGGTCGAGGCCGTGATCTTCGCCGCCGAGCGCGGCACCGAGAAGACCCCGATCAGCCTCTGGAACTCGGGCCGCCGCCCGCTCGACGTGCTCACCAGCACCGTCGGCGCGCAGGGCGTCACCGAGGCGTCCGGCATCCTGCTCCCGCAGAAGCTGCGGCGCACGCTCCCCGCGAGCGCGACCACCGTCGAGGTCCGCGCCCTGACCGGCGAGACGAAGCTCGACGCCCTGCTCGTGCGCCCCGTCGTCTCGCGCCTGGTGCTGGTCGGCGACACCGGCCGCACCGAGCTGGTCCGCAACTCGACGGCGACCCCGCAGCCGACCACCGTCGACGGCACCGGCACCCTCCGCGTCTACGCCCAGGACGGCACCCTGGTCAGCGAGTCGCCCGCCACGGGCCCGACCCCCGTCACCCTCCCCGCCCAGGGCTTCGCGATGCTCCTCGGCTGAGCCGCCCGCAACGCGCCCCCACTCCTCAGAAGTTGCGGTAGTCGCGCTCGACTACCGCAACTTCTGCGTCGTCGACGCGGCGGCCGGCGAGGCCCGCGCGTCAGCGGGTGCGGTGCAGGGTCTTCGAGGCGAGGCCGGCGATCGCTGCGCCGAGCACCGGCGCCACGAGGAACACCCAGAGCTGGCCGAGCGCGTCGGGGCCGGCGAAGACGGCGGCCGCGAGCGAGCGGGCCGGGTTCACGGAGGTGTTGCTGATCGGGATGCTGATCAGGTGCACGAGGGTCAGCGTGAGGCCGATCGCGAGCGGGGCGACCGCCTTGTACTCGCTCTTCGCGGTGACGGAGAGGATCACGCCGACGAACACCGCCGTCAGCACCGTCTCGGCGAGCAGCACCGCGCCGAGCCCGAAGCCGCCGGGGGAGGCGGCGCCGAAGCCGTTCGAGGCGAAGCCCGAGTCGCGCGCGGCGTCGAAGTAGCCGGCCGGTCCGTCGGCCGCGATCAGCGCGACGACTCCCGCGCCGGCGACGCCGCCGACCAGCTGGGCGACGATGTAGCCGGGGATGTGGCGCCACTCCGTCCGCCCCGCGACGGCGAGGCCGATCGAGACGGCCGGGTTGAAGTGCCCGCCCGAGATGTGGCCGACCGCGTAGATCCCCGCGACCAGCGTGAGCCCGAAGGCGAGCGCGACGCCGAGGAAGCCGACGCCGAGCGCGTTGCCGCTGTCGGGAAAGGCGGAGGCGAAGATCGCCGTGCCGACGCCGCCTGCGACGAGGAGGAACGTGCCGAACGCCTCGGAGGCGTAGCGCGCAGCGGCGGAGTACTGCTCGGCGTGCTCCTTCCGCTGCTCACTCGTGGTGCGGTTGGCGGACTTCGATGACGGCATGGGGGTTCCTCCGCGGGTCGTGGACGGCCCCGCGGCGCGCGAGGGCAACCGCCACTTCAGCACTTGCCGGCGCCGGGGGAGCCGCGTGCCCAGTCGGCTCCCGGCCGCGCGCGCCCGGAGGGCCCCTGCGCGGCCACCCGCCCCTCGCTCAGCGGCCAGCCTCCCGCTGGTCGTGCAGCCGGAGGCGCCCCCCAGCATGCTGGTCGAGTAGCCCCGAAGGGGCGTATCGAGACCCGCCGTTCTCGGCACGGCGGATCTCGAGACGCCCGCCGCGAGGACTGCTCGATCAGCAAGGCGCTCTCCCGCCGCTCAGTACCGTGACCGCACCCGTCGCGATCCCGCACTCCGGCGAGCCGAGGGTGCTTCCGCGAGTCGGACATCGCGCACGACCACCTCCGGCTCGCGGAATCACCTCCGGCTCGCGGATTCGTTCACGTCCGGCGAGCCGAGGGTGCTTCCGCGAGCCGAAGGTGCTCGGCGGCCACCTCCGGCTCGCGGAATCACCTCCGGCTCGCGGATTCGACGCGATTCCACGAGCCGAGGGTGCTTCTGCGTGCCGAAGGTGGTCGTGCGTGCGGTGAGCGGCCGAGCGGCGATCCCGCGGCGGGCCGCTCGGCTACTCTCGGGCCCGGGGGTCCACCGCTCGAGAGGCACGCATGAGTCACGACACCGCACCGGCCGCACCGGCCGCACCCACGCTCGAGGCCGTCGCCGCTCTCGCCGGCGTGTCGCGCGCGACGGTGAGCCGGGTGGTCAACGACTCGCCGAAGGTGAAGGCCGAGGCGCAGGCCGCCGTCCGCCGCGCGATCGAGCAGCTCGGCTACGTGCCCAACCGGGCGGCCCGGTCGCTGGCGAGCCGGCGGACGCAGGTGGTCGCCCTCCTGGTGCCGGAGTCGATCGGCAAGGTGTTCGGCGATCCGTTCCTCGCCGCCGTGGTGCAGGGCGCGGCCACCCGGCTCGCCGAGACCGAGTACATGCTCAACATCGTCATCGCCTCCGAGGCGACCCCCGAGAAGACCCGCCGCTACCTGCTCGGCGGCAACGTCGACGGCGCCCTCGTGGTCTCGCACCACAGCGGCGACCACTCCTACGCGCGCACCGGCGCGAGCGTCCCCCTCGTCTTCGGCGGCCGCCCGCTCAGCCCGGACGATCACGGCAGCCACTACGTCGACGTCGACAACCTCGGAGCGGCGCGGCAGGTCGCCGAGCACCTCATCGGTCTCGGGCGGCGCGCGCCGGCGATGATCGCGAGCCGGCAGGACATGCCGGCGGCCATCGACCGCCTCGCCGGCTGGCGCGGCGCGGTCGAGGCGGCCGGGCTCGACGCCTCGCTCGTCGAGATCGGCGACTACTCGCCGCAGGACGGCGCCGAGGCGATGCGCCGCCTCCTCGATTCCGGGCGCCCGATCGACGCCGTCTTCGCCTCGAACGACCAGATGGCCTCCGGGGCCCTGGCGGTGCTCCGCGAGCGCGGGCGGAGCGTGCCGGGCGACGTGGCGCTCGCCGGGTTCGACGGCGACTACTCCTCGGAGTCGAGCGACCCGCCGATCACGACGGTCCGGCAGCCGGCCGCCGGGCTCGGCGAGGCGATGGCGGAGGTGCTGGTGCGGCTGCTGGCCGGGGAGGACGTCGACCGGGCGACGCTGCTGCCGACGGAGCTGCTGATCCGCGGATCGACGGTGCCGCGGAGCTGATCCGCCGCGGGATGCCCGCGCCTCAGCCCGTGAAGACCGTCGAGGACCGCCGCTCGTACCAGTGCGCGAGGTGCTCACCGGCGCGGAGGACGTGGTCGCGCATGATGTCGGCGGCGCGCTCGCGGTCGCCGGCGACGAAGGCCTCGACGATCTGCTCGTGCTCGCGGAAGTTCTCCTCGCGGTGCCGCGAGTTCTCGCGGAGCACCAGGCCGGAGACGTTGCGGGGGAAGGCGTCGTTGATCTCGATCAGCATCCGGCTGAGGCGGGTGTTGCCCGAGGCCTGGTAAATCAGGCCGTGGAACTGGTCGTTGGCGCTGCCGTCGCGCTCGCTCGCGGTGCCGGCGGCGACGGCGAGCGAGCGCTCGTACATCGCGGTGTTGACGGCGCGGAGCTCGGCGATCGTCGCGTCGTCGAGGCGGTCGACCGCGCGGCGGGCGGCCAGCGACTCCAGCTCGGCGCGCACCTCGTAGGCCTCGCGCACCTCCCACGGCACGGGCACGCGGACGACGGCGCCGCGGTTGGGCACCACCTCGATCAGCCCGCCGGTCTGCAGCTGGCGCAGCGCCTCCCGGACCGGGGTGCGGCTGATGCCGAACTGCGTCGCGAGCTCGGCCTGGCGCAGCGGGGCGCCGATCGGGATCTCGCCGGACATGATCTTCGCCCGGATGCGGGCGGCCAGATCGTCCACGAGTGCGTTGTCGCCCTGGGTGCTCACGCGGTGATCCCCTCCGATCAGCGGCCACGGGTCGGCCGGGATCCAATCATGGCAGCCATTGGATCCCACGCGAGGGTCGGTGTCGTCGAGCGGCGAGCCCGCTCCTGCTTCGGCTTGACCCATGGATCCTCTCAGCCTTAGATTGGATCCAATGTTGCCCGCGTTGGCGACCGATCGTGGTCAGGAGGCCGGCGTGGACGTGCTGCTGGTCGTGATGCTCGCGGGCGCCGCCGCGTCCCTCCTCCTCGGGCTGACCGGCTGGCGCCGCGTCGGGCGCGGCTGGCTCGTCGCCGAGGCCGCCATGCTCGCGGCGATGCTCGACGTGCACCTGCCCGCCCTCCACCTCCTGCCGGCGCCGCTCTGGTCCGCCCTGCTCGCGGGCTGCGCGCTCGTCGCCGCCCTCGTCGACCGGGTGCGCCGCGGCAGGGGCGTGCGGCGGCACGGCGCCGACGCGCTGCACGCCGTCGGCATGCTGCTCGCCTCGGTCCTCGTGCTCGTCGCCGGGGCCGCGCCGACCGCGAGCGCCGGGCACGCGCACGGCGGCGGGCTCGCCCTGCCGCTCGGCGCGGCGGTCGCCGTCTACGCGGCGTGCACCCTCCGCGTCGCCCTCGCCGGTCGTCCCGGCCGCCTCGACACCACCCGGAGACTCGCCTCCCTCGCCGCGCTCGTCGCCATGGGCGCGATGGCCGCGGTCGGCTGAGTCGTTCCCCCCATCCCCCGAACCGCACTGGAAGAGAGAGACGCCGCATGATCATCGACGCGTACAACACCACGCAGGACCGCCGCGGCCGCAGCGACTACCTGAGCGGGGTCCGCCCCGGCGAGCAGCCGCCCGCCTACACGCCCTTCGACCCGAAGCGGATCCTCGACCGGATGGACGCCGCCGGCGTCGACCGCGCGATGGTCTGCTCCCTCGCGCAGGGCATCGAGAACGACTTCCTGATCGACCTCGTGAAGGCGCACCCGGACCGGCTGTTCGGCTTCGGCCAGGTCATGCCGCAGTGGGAGAACGCGACCGACGAGATCCGCCGCTTCGCCGACGCCGGCCTGGTCGGGCTCAAGCTGCACCCCAGCCTGCACGGCTACCACGTCGCCGACCACGGGCTGCTCGATCCGCTGTTCGCGGTCTGCGACGAGCTCGGCCTGCCCGTGCTGATCAACGCCCTCGACGACGCGTTCTGCGCGCCGTTCGCGATCGAGGAGATCGCCAAGGGCTTCCCCGGAGTGCCGACGATCATCGCCCACATGGGAGCGGTCTGGAACGTGCCCGAGGCGATCATCGTCGCCGAGCGCAACCCGCACATCTACCTCGAGACCTCGGCGACGCTGATGTCCGACGTGAAGCGCGCCTACGCCCGGCTCGGCGCCGAGAAGATCCTGCTCGGCTCCGAGTGGCCGGGCAGCGACTTCGACCTCGAGCGGATGAAGATCGCGAAGGCGATCCCGGACGAGGCCGACCGCGCGCTGGTCGAGGGCGGCAACATGGCGCGGATCCTGGGCTGGTCGTGACCGAGGGGGCGGCTCTCGACCGGCCGGTGCTGACCGGTCCGCCGGCCGGGATGTCCGCGCCCGACCGCGAGCTGCTCGAGGCCGCCTCGGCGATCCTCGACGCGCGCTACCGCACCGGCGTGCACGAGGTCGCGGCCGCGCTCCGGCTCGCGGACGGGCGGGTCGTGACCGGCCTGCACGTCGAGGCGAGCGCGGGCCGCGCCTCCGTCTGCGCCGAGTCGGCGGCCCTGAGCGCCGCGGTCGTCGCGGGCTCGCCGGTCGTCTCGA
Organism: Rathayibacter sp. VKM Ac-2760; assembly: GCF_009834185.1. GTDB lineage: Bacteria > Actinomycetota > Actinomycetes > Actinomycetales > Microbacteriaceae > Rathayibacter. The sequence continues at coordinate 4,055,620 of NZ_CP047173.1, read as the reverse complement.
TCGTCGGAGTGCTGCAGCGCCCCGGCGGCTCGCGGCACCTGATCGAGCCCTGCGGCGTCTGCGCCGAGCTGCTCGGCGACCACGCCGCCGCCGCGACCGTGTGGGTCGCCGTCGCCGACGCCTTCGGGCCGGTCCCCGTCCCCGACCTCCTCCCGCACCGCCGCCGCCGCGCGGCCCGCCCGGTCTGACGCGCCCACGCGCCTGCCCGCCTGCCCACTCTCCAAAAGTTGCGGTAGTCGAGTGCGACTACCGCAACTTCTGAGGAGTGAGGGGTGGGGTGCGGCGGCCGGGGCGCGCCCGACTCTCCTCCACAAGCCGAGCATTCCGAGGTTTTACCCCGGGGAAACACGGCCGACCCCCGCCCGAACGATCGGCTGACCAGACTTGCCGGGCGGACGACGGGGGGCGTGGGGGCACCTCACCCGACGTCCGCGCACCACCCGGAAGGATCCCCCCGCATGCTCGCCGTCTCCGGCACTCCCGTCCTCCTCGTCGTCGACATCCAGGGCGGGGCCGCCTCGGACCTGCCGACACCGGGCATCCCCGTGATGAGCGGCCGGGCGGAGCGCGCGCCCCGGGTGCGCGACCTGATCGCGCACTGCCGCAGTGCCGGCGTGCCGGTCGTCTTCGTGCAGGAGGTGCACAAGCGCGACCTGATCGACATCGGCCGCGAGCTCGACGGGGCAGAGGGCCCGCACTGCCTCGAGGGCGACCCGGGCACGGAGCTGGCGTCGTGGCTCGAGCCGCGGCCCGAGGAGTTCGTGATCCGCAAGCGCCGCTACTCCGCCTTCTTCGGCACCGAGCTCGAGATCGTGCTGAAGGCGTACCGCGCGGGCACGCTCCTGCTGGTCGGCGGACTCACCGACGTCTGCATCCACTACACAGCGGCGGATGCGCACCAGCACGACTACGCGGTCCGGGTGCTCACCGACTGCGTCGCCGGCTCGAGCGAGCGCGCGCACGCCGCCACCCTGGAGGCGATCGAGTACCTCCAGCGCGACGCCCTCGTCACCGCCGCCGAGGTGCACGACTGGCTCGACCGCCGCGGGGCGACCGATGCCTGAGCCCCGCCTCCTCGTCGCCCGCGTCCGCACGATGGACCCCGAGAACCCGCTCGCCGAGGCGCTCCTGATCGAGGGCGACCGGATCGCCGCCGTCGGCAGCCTTGCCGCCGTCCGCGCCGCCGCCTCGGCCGGCACCACCGAGGAGCACCTCGACGGGACCCTCCTCCCCGGCTTCATCGACGCCCACTCGCACGCCCAGCGCGCGGGCCTGAAGGCCCTGCAGCTGCTGGACGCGGGCGCGGACGCCGCCGAGTTCTCCGCCGCGATGCTCGCCGACGCGGACGCCGATCCGGACGCCCCGGACTGGCTCGGCGACACCCCGCCCACCGCAGAGGACCGCCGCGCGGCGTTGCGCCGCATCCAGCCGCTCCTGCACGAGCTGGGCTTCACCGGCGTGATCGACCCGGCCGTCACGCTCGACGAGCTCGCCGCCTACCGCGCCGCCCACGAGCGCGGCGAGCTGTCGCTGCGGGTCGTCGCGATGCCCTACCCCGAGCTCGGCACCGAGGCGGTCCCGGGTGTCGACGAGGCGCTCGCCCTCCTCGACACCGTCGGCGGCACGACCGGCGACGGCGACGAGCTGCTCCGCCTCGGCCCGATCAAGGTCTACTACGACGGCGAGGGGATGAAGGGCCAGGCGCTGCTCGAGCAGTCCTGGCCCGACGGTGGTCACGGCGTGCAGCGGATCGAGACGGCCGAGTTCGCGCGCCTTGCCGAGGAGTGCGTCCGGCGCGGCTGGGGCCTGGGCGTGCACGCGGTCGGCAGCCGCGCCGTCGCCGAGGTGCTCGACGCGCTCGAGGCCTCGGGCTCCGCCGAGCGGATCGCCGCCCTCCGCTGCCAGCTGATCCACGCCTACCTCGAGCCCAGCGCCGAGAGCCGCGAGCGCGCGGCCCGGCTGGGCGTCGTCGCCTCGCTGCAGCCCTCGATCGCCTGGAGCAACGCGGCAGGATTGACGGCCCGGCTCGGCGCGCGGGCCGACGCCGTCAACCCGATGCGCGACTGGCGCGAGTCCGGCGCCGTGATCGCGCTCGGCTCCGACGCGCCCTACTTCCCCTTCGACCCGCGGCAGGTCGTCGCGACCGCGGTGGGCCGCCGGATGCGGCGCCTGCCCGACCCGCTCGGCGCGGCGCAGGCGCTCACGGTGCTCGAGGCCGTCGAGGGCTACACGCGGGGCGCGGCGCACGCGGCCTTCGCGGAGGACCGGCGCGGGGTGCTCCGCGCCGGGTGCCTCGCCGACCTGGTGCTGCTCTCGGTCGACCCGGGGGAGTGCTCGGCGGAGGAGTTCGCCGGGGCGGACGTGCTGCGCACGGTGGTCGGCGGGCGGACGGTGTTCGACCGGGACGCTCGGCAGATGTAATCCCGACGAAACACAATGGGATACGCATTACCTTAGATTGGATCCAAGTTGAGCGGCCCCCCGAGCAACTCCGCCCCGCCCCCGATGCACCACCCGTATCCCTTGGAGGACAGCACCATGGTCAGGAAGAGCTTGCTCGCCGGCGTCGCACTGGCGGCCGTCGCGAGCCTCGCGCTCACCGCCTGCGGGACCACCAGCGCCCCGCAGAGCGCCACCGGCACCGCCGGCACCACCGACACCATCAACGCGGAGCTCTGGTACGCGCCGTCCACCTTCGACCCCGCGAAGGCCTCCGCCGACGCCGACGTCACCGTCGCGCGCCTCGGCTTCGACACCCTGCTCCGCCAGGGCGAGACCGAGGGCTACATCGGCGGCCTCGCCACCGAGTGGAACGCCGTCTCGGCCTCCGAGTACACCTTCACCCTCCGCGACGGCGCCACCTGCGCCGACGGCACCGCGATCACCCCGACCGTCGTCGCCGACTCCTTCAGCTACCTCACCGGCCTCGAGGACTCGGGCGCGCAGACCTGGAAGAACCAGGCCTTCGGCTCCGGCGACGCGACCTTCACCCCCGACGACGCGGCCGGCACGCTGACGATCTCGCTCAGCCAGCCCTACTCGCAGCTGCTCGGCGGCGTCACCCGCCCGGGCACCGGCATCATCTGCCCGGCCGGGATCGCCGACCCCGAGGGCCTCGCCGCGGGCACCGTCGACGGCGCCTGGTCCGGCCCGTACATGCTCTCGGACCTCTCGGCCGGCGTCAGTGCCGCCTACACGCTCCGCGACGACTACGACGCCTGGCCCGACTGGCAGGACGTCGAGGGCGAGCCCGCCAAGACGATCAACCTGACCGTGCAGTCCGACTCGAACACGAGCGCCAACCTGCTCGAGTCCGGCGGCGTCGACCTGGCCCGCTTCTACGACTCCAACGCGCTGCGCTTCGAGGACGACCCGGCCTACACGACCGTCACCTTCGCCAGCTCCGCCTACAACCTGGTCTTCAACGAGGCCCCCGGCTCCGGCTCGATCTTCGAGGGGAACGAGGAGCGGCGAGCCGCGGTCGCCCAGGCGATCGACCCGCAGGGCTTCAACTCCGCCGGTCTCGACGGCCTCGGAGTCGCGCAGTACACCGTCAACGCGGCCAGCTACCGCTGCGCGCTCGACGACGAGTCGCTCGTGCAGCAGTACGACCCCGCCGCCGCGACGCCCGTGCTGACGGGTCAGTCGATCCGCCTGCTGATGATGTCGAACTGGGACCCGGCCGCCGACTACCTGGCCGAGTCGCTCCGCGCCGCGGGCGCCACCGTCACCGTCTCGGCGCTCGACCCGGCCGACTGGTCGAAGGCCATGCGCACCGAGCCCGCCACCTGGGACGTCGCGATCGCCGCGGAGAACGCCGGCCCCGGCCTCATCCACACCACGATCGCCCGCTACCTCGGCCCGACCTACGCCGACGGCGGCACCAACGTCGCCTCCAGCGACAACCCCGAGGGCGTGGCCTACTACGAGGCCGCGATGGCCGCCTCCGACACCGAGACGCAGTGCGAGAACCTGCTCGCCGCCCAGAAGACGATCCTCGAGCGCGTCGACATGACGCCGCTGATCACCGACACGCACCGCTACGTGGCCCGCTCCGGCTTCGCCACCTCGGTGTTCTCGGGCTACTGGGACATCTCGGCCATGCGGATCCTGTCCTGATCCGCTGACGCCCTGATCCGCTGAACAGCCCACCCGAGCCGGACGACACGAGGAGACGACGCGATGAGCACCACGACCGCCACCACCCTTGCGTCGTCCGGCGCGGCCGGCCCGGGCCCCGGCACCGTCCGCGCCGGCACCCTCGGCGGGGCCTGGCGGAGGTTCCTCCTCCGCCGGGCCCTCGGCCTGCTCGTCAACCTCGCGCTGCTCGTGCTGGTCACCTTCCTGATCGTGCAGCTCATCCCCGGCGACCCGGCGATCGCCATCGCGGGGGAGGCGGCCTCGCTCGACCAGGTCGAGCTGGTCCGCAGCCAGCTCGGCCTCGACCAGCCGCTGCCCGCGCAGCTCTGGACCTACCTCGTCGGCGTGCTGCAGGGCGACTTCGGCGCCTCCTACCGCTACTCCATCCCCGCGATGGACCTCGTGATGACGGCCGTCCCGTACACGCTGACCATCACGATCTCCGCGGTGCTGCTCCTGCTCGTGCTCGGCATCGCGCTGGGCACGGCGGTCGGCGTCGCGACCCGCGGCGACCGCCGCCGCTGGCTCGACGCGGTGTTCAGCACCGTCACCGGGCTGATCTCCTCGGTGCCGACCTACGTGCTCGCGACCGGCTTCGTCGTCGTCTTCGCGGTGCTGCTGAAGGTGCTGCCGCCCGCGTACTCGCCGGCCTACGACTTCGGCACCGCCGCGATCCTGCCGATCGCCTCGCTCACCGTCGGCGGCACCTGCTCCGTCGCCAGGATCGTCCGCCGCGAGACCGCGGTGATCCTCGAGCAGGACTACATGCGCACCGCCCGCGGCTGGCGGCTGCCCGCGCTCACCCTCTACGCCAAGCACATGCTGCCCAACTTGCTGACCACGGCGCTGACGCTCTCGGGCATCATCCTCACCGCGCTGCTCGGCTCGGCCCTGATCACCGAGGCGGTCTTCGCCTGGCCGGGACTCGGCGGCGTGATCGTGCAGGCGATCGCGATCGACAAGGACTACCCGGTGATCCGGGCGGCCGTCTTCGTGATCGGGCTCATCTCCCTCGTGATCACCCTCGTGATCGACGTCATCCTGGGTCTGATCGACCCGCGCACCCTCGGAGAGCAGCGTGGCTGAGTCCCTCCCCGCCGTCCGCGACCTGAAGCCCGCCGGCGCGCGCAGCTTCGCCTGGAACCCCGGTCTCGTGATCGGGCTGGCCCTGCTCGGCGTCATCGCGCTGACCGCGCTGATCGCCCCGATCGCGCTCGAGGGCCAGGCCACCGGACTCGGCGGCAGCCCCAGCCTCGGCTCGACCGCCGAGCACCCGCTCGGCACCGACACCCTCGGCCGCGACATGCTCGCGCGCACCCTCGTCGCCACCCGCTCGACCGTGCTGATGGCGCTCGCCGCGACCGCGCTCTCGGCGGTCGTCGGCATCGCGGTCGGCATCGGCGTCTGGCTGGCACCGCGCCGGGTCCGCGAGCTCGGGCTGCGGGCCATCGAGCTCGCCGTCAGCTACCCGACGATGCTCGTCGCGATCATCGTCGCCGCGATCCTCGGCCAGGGCGTGGTGCAGGTGGTGGTCGCGATCGCCGTCGCCAACATCGCCGGATTCGCGCGGCTCACCGCCAATCTCGCCTCCAAGATCGCGGCGAGCGAGTACGTGACGACCGCCCGGCTGATGGGCGTGCCGACGCACCTCGTCGCGCTGCGCCACGTGCTGCCGAACATGGCGGAGCCGACGCTGATCCTCGTCGCCGGCGCCTTCTCCGGTGCGCTCGTCGAGATCTCCGGACTCTCCTTCATCGGCCTCGGCGCGCAGACGCCCGCGTTCGACTGGGGCACGCTGCTCAACGACGGGCTGAGCCGGATCTCGGTGAACCCGGTCGTGATCCTCGGTCCGGCCGTCGCGCTGACGGTCGCCTCCTTCGCGGCGCTGCTGGTCGGCGACGGGCTGGCGGCGGCGGCGAACCCGCGCTCGAACACCACGCGGGCCCGGATGACGAGGGCCACCGACTCCTCGACCGCCGCGCCCGCTCCCGCCGACGCGGTCCTCGTCGCCGACGGCATCACGGTCCGCCACGGCGCGACCGGCCGCGAGCTCGTCTCCGACCTCTCCTTCACCATCCGGCGCGGCGAAGTGCTCGGCATCGTCGGCGAGTCCGGCTCGGGCAAGTCGCTGACCGCCTCCGTGGTCGCGAAGCTGCTCGGCGAGGGCCTCGAGGCCTCCGCGCGCCGGCTCGAGCTCGGCGGCACGGACCTGCTCGGCCCCGTCCCGGACCGGGTGCTCGCCGCGAAGATCGGCCTGATCTACCAGGATCCGGGCACCGCGCTGAACCCCGCGATGGTCCTCGGCACCCAGCTCTCGGACGTGCTGCGGATCCGCCTGCGCCACTCCCGCCGCGACGCGCTCGACCTGCTGCTGCGCGGCTTCCGAGCGGTGATGCTCTCCGACCCGGAGGGGCGGCTGCGGCAGTACCCGCACCAGCTGTCCGGCGGTATGAAGCAGCGCGCGATGATCGCCTCGGCGATGAGCGCGAAGCCCGACCTGCTGATCGCCGACGAGCCGACCACCGCGCTCGACGTGACGGTGCAGCGCGAGGTGCTGAGCGTCCTCAAGCGCATGAACGAGGACTCCGGCACCGCCGTGCTCTTCATCTCGCACGACCTCGGCGTCGTCCGAGCGCTCTGCGACCGCGTCCTCGTGATGAAGGACGGCCGCATCGTCGAGCGGATCGACGACATCGCCCACCTCTCGGAGGAGACCGTGACGCATCCCTACACGAAGCAGCTGCTCGCCGCGACGCCCGTCGTGACGGTGCCGATGCCGCCGGAGGTGCGCTCGTGACCGCGGTCGCTCCGGTGACCGCGCCGGCCGCGATGGTCGACGTCCGCGGGCTCGACGTCGCCTTCGGGCACGCGAAGGTCCTGCACGGCGTCGACCTGCGGGTCGAGCGCGGGCGCACCGTCGGCGTGGTCGGCGAGTCCGGCTCGGGCAAGTCGACGCTCGCGAAGGTGCTGGTCGGCTCGGTCCGCGCGGCGGCCGGCACGGCGACCGTGGACGGCGTGGACGTCGTCGCCGCGGACCGCTCGGCGATGCGCGCCTACCGCCGCCGCACGCAGATGATCCCGCAGGACCCCTACTCCTCGCTCTCGCCGCGGCGCACCATCGCGCAGACCCTCGCCGAGGCGATCGACCCGGTCCGGCCGCGCGTCGCCCGGCACGAGGAGCTGATCGTCGCCTGGCTGGAGCGCGTCGGCCTCAGCGCCGACATGCGGCACCGCTTCCCGCACGAGTTCTCCGGCGGCCAGCGCCAGCGCGTCGCGATCGCCCGCGGGCTGATCATCGACCCGACCTTCGTGATCGCCGACGAGATCACCTCCGCCCTCGACGTCTCGGTGCAGGGGCAGATCCTCGATCTGCTCGCGGGCATCAAGGAGTCGCTCGGGCTCACGATGATGTTCATCTCGCACAACCTCGCGGTCGTCCAGCGCGTCAGCGACGAGGTCGTGGTGCTCTACCGCGGCGAGGTCGTCGAGGCCGGCCCGGTCGGGCAGATCTACGCCGACCCGCAGCACTGGTACACCCGCCGCCTGCTCGACGCCGACCCCGGCTCGCCGGGCTTCAGCCTCGCCCGCGCCGCCGCCGAGGTGGCGTCGTGAGCGCGCGGCTGCCGGTCGTCCCGGTCGCCGACGGGGTGCTCCGCCTGGTCGGCGCGACGCTCATCGACGGCACGGGCGCCGCTGCGCTCGAGGACTCCGAGGTCGAGATCCGCGACGGCGTGATCGCCTACGCGGGGCCGCGGCGCTCGTCGGGCGCCGACCGCACGGTCGATCTGACCGGCGCGTTCCTCCTGCCGGGCTTCGTCGACGTGCACGTGCACCTCGCGATGGTGCCGGTCGCCCCGGAGGCGGCGCGCGAGCGCTTCCCGGAGGAGGACGTGCTCGAGATCGCCGGGCTGCTCCGTCGCACGCTCGACGCGGGGGTCACCACCGCCCGCGACCTCGACGGCCTCTCGCCCGGCTACCGCGAGGCGGTCGCCCGCGGCGCCGTCGCCGGCCCGCGCCTGCACCTCGCGATCGCGATGCTCTCGCCGACCGGCGGCCACGCCGATCCGCACCACCGCAACGGCACCCTGCCGGCCTGGGCCGTGCGTCCGGGCCTGCCCGCGCCCGGCGTCGTCGACACAGAGGAGGACGTCGTGCGGATGGTCCGCACGCTCGTGCGCACCGGCGCCGACGTGATCAAGGTCGCCACCTCGGGCGGGCTCGGCTCACCGAACGACGACGCGCGCGACGTCGGCATCACGGAGAAGCAGGTCGCCCTGATCGCGGAGCTGCTCGCCGAGCGCGGCGGCCGGCCGATCACCGCGCACGCCCTCTCGGACGACGCCGCGCGCGCCGCCGTCCTGGGCGGGGCGACGAGCATCGAGCACGGCTACGACCTCTCCGACGAGACGATCGCGCTGATGATCGAGCGCGGCACGACGCTCGTGCCCACGCTGAGCATCCTGGTCCGCGCCTTCGACCCGGCGACGACCACGCCCGAGCGGCTCCGCCAGCGCGAGCTGCTGCGCGAGCGCGGGCTCGACTCGGTGCGCCGGGCCGTGGCGGCGGGCGTCCCGCTCGCGCTCGGGACCGACGCCGGCGTGCATCCGCACGGCCGCAACCTCGCCGAGCTGGCGCAGCTGGTCGCCGTCGGCCTCACCCCGCTCGAGGCGCTGAGCGCCGGGACGCTCGGCGGAGCGCGCCTGCTCGGGCTCGACTCGCAGCTGGGCTCGGTCGAAGCGGGCAGGCTCGCGGACCTCGTCGTGACCGCCGTCGATCCGCTGGCCGACATCGCCGCGCTCGGCGACCCGTCCGCGGTGCGGGCGGTGCTGCAGTCCGGTCGCGTGCTGAAGGACCTCGACGGTCGCCTCGGCTGAGGCGGCGGCTCAGAACTCCTCGTAGTTGTACGGCTCCGGCTCCGGCTCGACGACCGGGCGGGCGATCGTGCGCTTGTTGTTCTTGATGCGCGAGCGGATGTCCTCGACGGCCTTGGCGACGGCCTCGTTCGTCGCCTCCTCGTCGCTGACGGCCTGCTCGACCGGCACGGCGACGAGCTCGCTGCCCGCGTCGAGCGTCATCTTCGCCTCGATCAGCACGCCCTCGTCCGTGAAGGCGGGGACGCGGACCGCCTCCGAGTGCTCCTGCCGGTCGATCGCGGTCACGAGGTCGAGGAGTGCCTCGGTGACCGCATCGGTGGTGACGATGCTCTTGGAGGCGTAGGTCAGCTGCTGCATTCCTCCAGTCTGGTCGCGGCGGCTCGGCATCTCTCGGGCTTGCGGCGGGGCGGGGGAGGCGTCTAGCGGGCGGCAGGGCGTGGCTCTCCGTTCACCTCGCCGGGCTTGCGGCGGGCCCGCCGCGCGCCGCAGTCTGAGGACATGCGAGACGTGCTGAGGCGATCCAGCGGCGGGGAGATCGCCGGCGCGGTCCTGATCGTGCTGGCCTCGATCGCGCTCCTGATCGGCGCGTTCGCCGCCGGTGCGGGGAGCGACTACGGGATGCTCGGCGTGATCGTCGCGTTCGTCGCCGGCATCACCGGTCTCGGCGTGCACATCGCGGGCCGCGAGGCCCGGCTGCGCCGCGACGGGCACTGACGCGTCCGACCCCGTGGGTCCCGATACGCGCTGCGCGCTACTCGACCAGCATGCAACGGCGCCCCTTTCGTACTGGACTCGGGGCAGACCCCGCGCGCCGCCGCCGAGGCGGGCTGAGCCGACGTCGACCTCGGGGCTCGAACGCGTGCCAGGATCGATGTCGGCCGTGCCGACGTCCACGGCGGCACCGAGGACCCCGCGCGGGCGCCTCTTCGCCCTCCTCGGCCCGACAACGACGTTCCGGACCGGCAGAGACGACGCCGTCCGCAGAGAAGGAGCTCCCCATGAAGAAGCGATTCCTCGCCGGCCTCGGCCTCGCCGCCTCGGCCGCCCTGCTGCTGAGCGCGTGCACGGGCACCGGCCAGGAGCCGACCGCGGCCGCGGGCGGCGGAGCGTCCGGCGACGACACCTACGCGGTCGTCACCCACTCCGGCCCCGGCGACGCCTTCTGGGACCGCGTGAAGTCCGGCGCCGAGGCGGCCGGCGCCGACTACGGCGCGACGATCACCTACACCGCCGACCCCGATCCGGCGAAGCAGTCGCAGCTCATCGACAACGCGGTCGCCCAGGGCGTCGACGGCATCGTCGTCTCGATGGCCAATCCCGACGGCGTGAAGGACAGCGTCGAGAAGGCGGTCGCCGCCGGAATCCCCGTCGTCACCATCAACTCCGGCATCGAGCGCTCCGCCGAGTTCGGCGCCCTCACCCACATCGGCCAGAGCGAGACGGTCGCCGGCGAGGCGGTCGGCACGAAGCTCGCCGAGGCCGGCGCCACCAACGCGCTCTGCGTGATCCAGGAGGCGGGCAACGTCGGCCTCGAGGAGCGCTGCAAGGCGGCCGCGTCGACCTTCGGCGGCAGCATGAGCAACCTCCAGGTGGACGGCACCAACGACGCGGACGTCAAGGCGACCATCAAGTCCAAGCTCCAGGCCGACCCGTCCATCGACGGCGTGCTCACCCTCGGCGGCCAGTACGCGATCGACGCCGTCGGCGCCGTGTCGGAGTCGGGCAGCTCGGCCCAGGTCGGCACCTTCGACCTCTCGGAGGACGTCGTGACGGCGGTGGAGGACGGCTCGATCGTCTTCGCCGTCGACCAGCAGCCCTACGTCCAGGGCTTCCTCGGCATCACGGCGCTCTCGCTGTACTCCACGAACGGCAACATCATCGGCGGCGGCCAGCCGGTCTACTCCGGACCCGCCTTCGTCACGAAGGAGAACGCGGCCGCGGTCGCCGAGTTCGCCGCGAACGGCACGCGCTAGCGTGCAGCCCGCCCCCGACAGGAGCCACCCGTGACGACCACCGACACCGCGACGACCGCGTCGAGGCCGCGCCTCGAGCGGCGTCCGCTCCGCACGCTCCTGGCGCGCCCCGAGACCGGCGCGCTCGTCGCCGCCCTCGCCGTGCTGGTGTTCTTCTCCCTCTTCGCCCGGCAGTTCCTGAGCCTGGCCGGCGCCGGGGTCTGGCTGGAGTCGGCGTCGACCTTCGGGATCATGGCGGTCGCCGTCGCGCTGCTGATGATCGGCGGCGAGTTCGACCTCTCCGCCGGCGTGATGACCGGCTTCTCCGCGCTGATCGTCGGGATCCTGACCACCCACTACGGGCTCAGCGTCTGGGCGGCGGTCGTCGTCTCGCTCGTCGTCTGCCTCGGCGTCGGCGCCCTCAACGGCGTCCTGGTGATGAAGACCGGACTGCCCAGCTTCATCGTGACGCTCGGCACCTTCTTCGCCCTCGCCGGCATCGACCTGGCGGTGACGAAGATGATCACCGGCCAGGTCGCGATCCAGGGGATGGCGAAGGTCCCCGGCTACGACGGCATCCAGCCGCTGTTCGGTTCGTCGCTCGTCCTCGGCGGCGGCACCTTCTACGTCTCGGTGCTGTGGTGGTTCGCGGTGACCGCGGCCGCCACCTGGATCCTGCTGCGCACCCGCGCCGGCAACTGGATCTTCGCGGTCGGCGGGGCGCAGGCCTCCGCGCGCCAGGTCGGCGTGCCCGTGCTGAAGACGAAGATCGGCCTCTTCATGGGGACCGCCGGCGCCGCCTGGCTCGTCGGCATGATCTCGCTCTTCCGCACCTCGACCGTGCAGGCGAACACCGGGGTCGGCCAGGAGTTCATCTACATCATCTGCGCGGTCGTCGGCGGCTGCCTGCTGACCGGCGGCTACGGCTCGGCGATCGGCGCGGCTCTCGGCGCCCTCATCTACGGCATGGTCTTCCAGGGCATCACCTTCGCCCAGTGGGACACCGATTGGCTGCGCACCGTCCTCGGCGGCATGCTGCTCGCCGCGGTGCTCCTCAACAACGCCGTCCGGACCCGAGCGGGAGGCCGGCGATGAGCGGGACCGCGCGCACCCCGGCGGGCACGACGATCCTCGAGGTCCGCGACCTGGGCAAGAGCTACGGCGCCGTCGACGCGCTCGCCGGAGTCTCCACCACGGTCGACGCGGGCCGGGTCACCTGCGTCCTCGGCGACAACGGCGCCGGCAAGTCGACGCTCATCTCGATGCTCGCCGGCGCCGAGGCCCCCTCCTCGGGCGAGCTGCTGCTCGACGGGGTGCCGGTCGCCTTCTCGTCGCCGCGCGCCGCGCTGCAGGCGGGGATCGCGACCGTCTACCAGGACCTCGCCGTCGTGCCGCTGATGCCCGTCTGGCGCAACTTCTTCCTCGGCTCCGAGCTCACCCGTGGGCGCGGGCCGCTGCGCCGCCTCGACGTGCAGCGGATGAAGGAGGTCACCCGGAGCGAGCTGGCGCGGATGGGCATCGACCTGCGCGATGTCGACCAGCCGATCGGCACGCTCTCCGGCGGCGAGCGCCAGAGCGTCGCGATCGCCCGCGCGGTGCACTTCGGCGCCCGCGTGCTGATCCTCGACGAGCCGACCGCGGCCCTCGGCGTCAAGCAGTCGGGCGTGGTGCTGACCTACATCGCCCGGGCCCGCGACGCCGGGCTGGGCGTGGTCTTCATCACCCACAACCCGCACCACGCCTACCCGATCGGCGACCGCTTCCTGCTCCTCAACCGCGGCACCAGCCTCGGCACCTTCGAGAAGAGCGAGATCGGCCTCGTCGAGCTGACCGGCCTGATGGCGGGCGGCGCCGAGCTGGCCGCCCTCGCGCACGAGCTCGAGCGCCCGGCGCCGGAGTGACGGCGGCGCCCGCGCCCGGCAGGGGACTTCCTGCTGATCGAGCAGCGCGCGCAGCGGGCGTCTCGAGATCCGCCGTCGTCAGGGCTCAGCGAGCGAGGGCCGCGCGCCAGCCGCCGAACGCGGTGATGTCGTCCGCGCCGGCGAGGGCGATCGGCTCGACGAGGAAGCCGCTGACGAGCGAGCCGTCGGCGAGCGACACCGAGCCGATGGCCATCGGCTGCGGGAGCGCCGCGACGAAGGAGCCGAACGAGGCCTCCGTCAGCCGGTACACCTCCACCTCGAGCGCCGCGCCGCCCTCCGCGACCCGCACGACGCCGGGCTTCGGCGGCACGGTCGACAGCGCGTACAGCCGGTAGTCGGGGCTGGTCGTCGTCGCCTCGACGAACTCCGCGTCCCGATCCGCGAGCTGGTGGTGCAGCGGCTGGTCGCGCAGGTGCGCGCCGGCGACGGCGAGGAGGACGGTGTTCGCGGCGGTGCTCATGAGCGGCTCCAGACGAGGTCGGCGAGCTGGTGGTCGGAGAAGGCGGGCCCGATCAGCTGCACGCCGAACGGCAGCCCGTCGACGGTTCCCGCGGGGTAGGCGACGGCCGCCAGGTCGAGCAGGTTCGCGAAGTTGGTGAAGCGACCGAGCCGCGAGTTGACGCCGATCGGGTCGGCCGCGACGGCCGCGAGCGTCGGGTGCTCGGTCGTCGTCGGCAGCAGCAGCGCGTCGATCCGCTCGAACACGGCGTCCGACACCACCCGTGCGCGGTCGAGCCGCTCCTGGTCCTGGAAGAGCTTCCAGGCCGGCAGCTCCCGCGACCGCGAGACGATGCCGCCGACCACCGGATCCACCTCGTCCGGATGCGCGTCGACGAACGCGCCGACCGCCGCGTAGCGCTCGGCCACGAACGCGCCGTCGTAGAGCATCCGCGCGGTCTCGAGGAACACCTCGATGTCGAGCTCGACCAGCGTCGCCCCCGCGTCGGCCCAGCGGGCGACCTCGGCGTCGAACGCCTCGGCCCAGCCCTCAGCCAGCTCGCCGAGCTGCCCGGGCCGCGGGACGCCGATCCGCGCGGTCGCGGCGAACGGCGCCGCCGCACCGCTGCGGCTGAGCGGATCGCGGGCATCCGGCCCCGCCATCACGTCGAGCGCGCGCCGGGCGATCGCGGGATCCGCCGCCATCACCGTCACCACGTCCAGGCTCCGGCAGGCCGGCACCACGCCGGCCGCGCTGACCCAGCCCTTGGTCGGCTTCAGCCCGACCAGCCCGTGGAACGCGGCCGGCACCCGGCCCGAGCCCGCGGTGTCCGTGCCGAGCGCGAAGTCCGCGCCGCCGAGCGCCACCGCGACCGCGGAGCCGGACGACGATCCGCCCGAGATCCGCGCCGGATCGACCGCGTGCCGCACCGCGCCGTAGGGGGAGCGGGTGCCGACGAGGCCGGTCGCGAACTGGTCGAGGTTGGCCGAGCCGAGCACCACGGCTCCGGCCGCTCGCAGCCGCGCCACGACGGTCGCGTCCACGGCCGGCGCGTAGGCGAACGCCGGGCAGGCCGCGGTCGTGTCGAGCCCCGCGACGTCGATGTTGCCCTTCACCGCGAACAGCAACCCGGCGAGCGGGAGCGCCGCCTCCGAAGCCAGTACGGCGGCCAGCTCCACCGCCACCTCGGCCTCGGGCCGCAGGGCGATGAACGCCTCCGGCCGGGCGGTGAGCCGCCGGTAGCGCTCGGCGACGTGCGCCGCGGGGTCCTGGTGCGCGGGGTCCTCGATCATGCTGCTTCTTCCTCCTCGGCCGAGTCGACCGTCGTCTCCAGCACCACGAGCACCGTGCCCGCGGCGACGTGCGCCCCCACCTCGGCGACCACGGCGACCACGCGGCCCGCCGCCGGTGCCGTCACGGGCGCCTCCATCTTCATCGCCTCGAGGGCGACCAGCGTCTGCCCGGCCGCGACGCTCTCGCCGACGGCGACGTCGATCCGGAACACCGTCGCCACGAACGGCGCCTCGACGCCCTCGCAGCCGGCCGGGATCTCCACCGCGGAGGTCGCGGGCGGCTCGGGCACCGCCTCCACGCGGTCGAACTCGCCCGAGGCCTCCCACGCGGCGCGCTCGGCGCCGAAGGCCCCGGCCTGCACCGCGCGGAAGTCCGCGATCGACTCCGCGTTCGCCGCCAGGAACTCCTGGTACTCCGCGAGCCCGAACTCGCCCTCCTCGATCCGCAGCGGCAGCCGCCCCGCGGCCATCTCCGAGCGCAGCTCGAGCAGCTCGTCCGGCTCCACCGGGTACCAGCGGATGCGGTCGAAGAACCGCAGCAGCCACGGCACACCGGCCTCGAACGCGCCGGCCTGGTGGTGCGTCGACCAGATCGGCACCGTGCGGCCGACGAACTGGTAGCCGCCCGGCCCCTCCATCCCGTAGATGCAGAGGTAGGCGCCGCCGATGCCGACGGCGTTCTGCGGCGTCCAGGTGCGCGCCGGGTTGTACTTCGTCGTGACCAGCCGGTGCCGCGGGTCGAGCGGAGTCGCGACCGGCGCGCCGAGGTAGACGTCGCCGAGCCCGAGCACCAGGTACTCGGCCTCGAACACCGTGCGGTAGACCTCGTCGACGCTGTCCAGGCCGTTGATCCGGCGGATGAACTCGATGTTCCACGGGCACCAGGGCGCGTCGTCGCGGACGCCCGCCATGTAGCGGCGGATCGCCTCGCGCGTCGACGGGTCGTCCCAGGCCAGCGGCAGGTGCACCGTCCGGCTCGGCACGCGCAGGTCGGCCGTCGCGGGCAGCAGAGCCTCGGCTGCGAGCACCGCCTCGGCGACGGCGTCGGTCGAGGTCGTCCGCGGGTCGAAGTGCACCTGCAGCGAGCGGATGCCCGGGGTCAGCTCGATCACGCCCGGCAGCGCGGCCTGCTCCAGCGTCTCGGCGATCGCGTGGACGCGCATCCGCGAGGCGAGATCGAGGATCGTCTCGCCGATCTCGACCAGCAGGTTCGCGTCGCCGCTCCGGCGCAGCACGAGCGACGGATCGCCGCCGTGCGCGGGCCGGCGGTGCAGCACGCCCTGGTCGTCGACCGCCGCGCGGCCGGCCGCGGGCTCGTCGAGCGGAGCGTCGAGCAACCCGGCCGCCTGCGCCGCGGTGACCGGCACGAAGCGCACCGTGTCGCCGGGGCGGAGCTGCCCGAGCCGCCAGAGCTGGCCCGTCGCGACGCTCGCCGGGCAGGTGAAGCCGCCGAGGCTCGGCCCGTCCGGCCCGAGCAGGATCGGCAGGTCGCCGGTGTAGTCGACCGCGCCGACCGCGTACGGGGTGTCGTGGATGTTGGAGGGGTGCAGCCCGGCCTCGCCGCCGTCCTCGCGGGCCCAGTGCGGCTTCGGGCCGACCAGCCGGACGCCGGTGCGCGCCGAGTTGAAGTGCACCTCCCAGTCGGTGGAGTAGAAGACGGCCATGTCGTCCTCGGTGAAGAACTCCGGAGCGGCGTGCGGGCCCTCGAGGGCGGCGAGCGTCCAGGCGTGCGGGAACGCGGGGCGCTCCTCCGCCGACACGATCGCCACGGTGTTCGGGACGCTCGGCGTCCGCAGCCCGAGCACGTCACCCGGGGCGAGCGCGCGCCCGGCGTGCCCGCCGATCGCGCCGAGGTCGAAGGTGCTGGCCGAGCCGAGCACCAGCGGGATGTCGAGCCCGCCCTCGACCAGCAGGTACAGCCGCATGCCGCTCTCGGCCGTGCCGATCGCGAGCACGCCGCCGGCCGGCACCGCGACCGGCTCCCACTGCGCGATCGGCGCGCCGTCGAGCGTCGCCGGCGCGGGCGCCCCGGTCAGCACCACGCGGGTGGCGGTGTGGAAGCGGAGGGTCGGCCCGCTCATCGTGATCTCGAGCCCCGGCGCGTCCTCGGGGTTGCCGAGCGCGGTGTTGCCGAGGCGGAACGACAGCGGATCCATCGGCCCCGACGGCGGCACGCCGACCGGCCAGTAGCCGAGGCGCCCCGTCGCGTCCTGCACGGTCGTCAGCATCCCGCCCTTCAGCACCTCGACCCGCGGGCTCGCGTCGCGCAGCCCGTCGAGAGTTGCGGTGGAGTGCTCGGCCGCGAGTACCGAGGGCTCGGCCGCGATGGCCCGCAGCAGTCCGACATTGGTCGCGATCCCGTCGACGCGGGTGGCGGCGAGCGCCCGCGCGAGCGCGGCCCAGGCCTCCTCGCGGGTCTCGCCGCTCACGATGACCTTCGCGAGCAGGGGGTCGTAGGAGGTGGAGACCTCGCTGCCGGGGCGGATCCAGCCGTCGACGCGGACGTCGTCGGGGAATGACAGCCCCGTGATCGTGCCGGAGCTCGGCGCGTTGCCGAGGTCCGGGTTCTCCGCGTAGACCCGGGCCTCGACGGCCGCGCCGCTCGGCTCCGGGATCGCGTCGAGGAAGCCGGTCTCGCCCTGCGCGAGCCGCAGCATCCACTCGACCAGGTCGATGCCGTAGCGCGACTCCGTCACCGGGTGCTCGACCTGCAGCCGGGTGTTCACCTCGAGGAACGCCGCCTCCTGCCGCACCGGGTCGTAGATGTACTCGACCGTGCCCGCGCTGCGGTAGCCGGCGTCGGCGCAGAGCCGGCGCGACGCCTCCGCGATGCGCTCGCGCACGGCGTCCGGCAGATCGGGCGCGGGGCTCTCCTCGACGACCTTCTGGTTGCGGCGCTGCAGCGAGCAGTCGCGGTCGCCGAGCGAGACGACGCGGCCGGCGCCGTCGCCGAAGACCTGCACCTCGACGTGCCGGGCGCGCTCGACCAGCCGCTCCAGGAACACGCCCGCGGAGGAGAAGCCCGCCTCCGCCAGGCGCCGTACCTCGCGCCAGGCGGCGCGCAGCTCGGCCTCGTCGCGGCAGGCGCGCATGCCGATGCCGCCGCCGCCCGCCGTCGCCTTGAGCATCACCGGGTAGCCGATCCGCTCGGCCTCGCGGGCCGCGTGGTCGGCGTCGTCGAGCAGCCCGGTGCCGGCCAGCAGCGGCACGCCCGCGCGCTCGGCGGCGTCGCGCGCGGTGTGCTTGGCGCCGAACACCTCCAGCTGCTCGGGTGTGGGGCCGACGAAGACGATGCCGGCCGCCGCGCAGGCGCGCGCGAACTCGGCGTTCTCGCTGAGGAAGCCGTAGCCCGGGTGGATCGCGCCGGCGCCGGTCTGCGCGGCCGCCGCGAGGATCCGGTCGATCCGCAGATAGCTGTCGGCCGCGGGCGCCGGGCCCAGGCGCACGGCCTCGTCGGCGAGCGCGACGTGCGCGGCGCCGAGATCCGCGTCGGAGTAGACCGCGACCGTGCGCAGGCCCATCGCCTTCGCGGTGCGGAGGATGCGGACCGCGATCTCGCCGCGGTTGGCGACGAGGAGGGTGTCGAAGCTCATGCCGCGCCCACTCCGCTGTGCACGATCATCTCGGCCCGCGAGGGGTCGAACCCGTTGCACGGGTTGTTGATCTGCGGGCAGTTCGAGACGACGACGAGGGTGTCCCGCTCGGCTCGCAGGGTGACGCTGAGGCCGGGGGAGGAGATCCCGTCGACGATCCCGAGCGCGCCGTCCGGATCGACCGGCACGTTCATGAACCAGTTCACGTTCGAGACCTGGTCGCGCTTGCCCATGCCGTGCCGCGAGAGCTCGGCGACGAAGTTCTCCGCGCAGGCGTGCTGCGCCGTGGTGTGGAAGCCGTAGCGGAGCGCGTTGCTCTCCTTCGAGCAGGCGCCGCCGAGGGTGTCGTGGCGCTCGACGTCGGTCGCGACGACGGTCAGCAGCGGGCGGTGCTCGGCGTCGCGCAGCACCGAGCCGGTGACGAGGTACACCGTCTCCTGCGCCTGCAGCGTCGCCGCCGCGGAGTAGGCGGTGCGGTCCTCCGCGTCGTAGGCGAGGAAGTCGACGGCCTGGTTGCCGTCGACGTCGACGATGGTGAGGAACTCGCCGCGCCTCAGGAGCCGCGACCAGGGGGCGCGGGCGGCGACCGTCTCGCGGAAGGTCTCGGTGCCGTAGGCAGTGGTGGTGGTGCTGCTGCTCGTGCTCATGCGATGCCCCTCGCGCTCAGGTACTCGTCGGTCTGCAGGAAGGCGCGGCGGCCCTCCGGAGTGGCGTCGCGCTCCTCGGCGCTCGCCGGCTCGCCGGCCCAGGCGTGCACGTCGACCGGGCCGACCGTGAACTCCGGTCGCGGGTCGAGCGGATGCGCGGTGTTCGCCAGCAGGACGATCGCCGGCATCTCGAGCCGCAGCGTCACCGAGCGGCCGGGGCCCGCGCCGCCGAGCCACTCCGGACTCCCGTCCTCGCGGATCCGCACCCCCTGGAAGTACGAGACGCTCGGCGGCAGATCGCGCCGGCCCAGCCCGTGCTTGGCCGCGCCGAGCAGCAGCAGCTCGCGCCCGGCGGGCGAGGGCCCCTGCGGCGCGCCGTCGCCGTAGCGCTCGACGTTCCGCGCCAGCGCCGTCGTCCCGTAGATCGTGTCGTGCCGCCCGGAGTCGTCCGCGACGACACTCGCGAGCACCCGCCCCTGGTCGCTCAGCAGCAGCTGCCCCGCTCCCGCGTAGACCTGCCACTGCACCTTGACGGTGTCCGCGACGTTCAGCCGCTCGTGCGGCTCCAGCGCGTTGTAGACCAGCAGCGACACGCAGGCGTCACCCGTGACGTCGGTCAGGCGGAGGTGCGTGCCGCGGGCCAGGACCCGGTGGCCGTACCCGCCGCCCTCGATCCGCTCGGACCAGCGCAGGTCCGCCGCCGCGATGCCGTCCGGCGCGTCGGGACGCGTGCTCGCCGCCGCCGCCTCCTGGGCGCGGGCGTGCTCGCGCGCACCCGCCGTGGTCGAGGTCGTCGATGTGGTCATGGCCCAGCCTCCGAGGTTTCTATCACTCGACAGGAAGTCAACCGCGCCCCCGTGTCGCCGCTGTGACCCCGACGTTGCGATCGTGTTTCGCGCGCGCCCCACCCCTCCCCACTCTCCAGAAGTTGTCGTACTCGACCGCCGAGTACGACAACTTCCGAGGAGCGGAGAGGGCTCCAGGCGCTGCTACGGTCGAGCGCATGGCCAGCGCACCCCCCGGACGGCCGCGCGCCTCCGGGGCGTCGCTCACCGGGCTGGGCACGCGGGCCGACATCCTCGCGGCGAGTGCGGCGCTGTTCTGCACGGAGGGCTTCGGCGGCACCAGCACGCACGCCATCGCGGCGGCGGCCGGCATCCGCCAGGCCTCGCTCTACCACCACTTCGGCGGCAAGCACGCGGTGCTGCTCGAGCTGCTGCTCGGCACCGTGCAGCCCTCGCTCGACGCCGCCGCGGTGCTCCTCACCCGCGACGAGCCGCCGGCCGCGCGCCTCTGGGCGCTCTGCGTCTCCGACGCCCGCCTGCTCGCGGCCGGCGAGCACAACATCGGCGCGCTCTACCTGCTCCCCGAGCTCGGCGACGAGCGCTTCGCCGAGTTCCGCGACCGCCGCTCCGAGCTCGAGACCGCCTACCGCACCCTCGTCGCGGCCTGCGGTGCCGCCGACCCCGCGACCGGCGCCTCCCTCGTGCTCGCCCTCGTCGAGAACGTCATCCTCCAGCGCCGCCGGCAGCCCGCCGAGCCGCGCACGTCGCCCGAGGCCGTCGCCCTGGCCGCCCTCCGCGTCCTGGACCTCCCGCGCCCCGCCGTCACCGAGGCGCTCGCCGCGGGCCCGGCCCTGCTCGCCCGGGTCTGACCCGCCCATCCTCCAAAAGTTGCGGTAGTCGGCGTCGACTACCGCAACTTTCGCGTTCTCGCCGAGAGGGATGCGCGCGGGAGTTAACAGGATCGACGCACGTTCGAAAAACTTCGCGCCCGAGCGCGCGGCAGGATCCGTGTCTATCAACCGATAGAAACACCCCGCCGCACCACTCAGCAGCTCGGAGCACGCATGATCATCCTCGGAGTGGGGATCACCGTCGTGGTGATCCTCGCCGTCGGCATCGCGGTCGCCCGCAAGATCGACGGCGACAGCGCCAACTACCTCGTCGCCGGCCGCCGCCTCGGCATCCCGCTCGTCGCGGTCAGCCTCACCGCCGCGGCGGTCGACTCGAACGCCACCGTCGGCAACACCGACCTCACCTCGCAGTTCGGCTTCTGGTCCGGCGCCTCGCTCGCGATCGGCCTGGCGATCTGCCTCCTGATCACGGGACTCTTCCTCGCCAAGCCGATGAACGCGATGAAGCTCTTCACCCTCGCCGACTTCTTCCGGATGCGCTACGACCGCACCACCGAGGTCGTCGCCTCCGTGATCATGGTCTTCGCCTTCACGATCCTGCTGGCCGGCAACCTGGTGGCCTGCGGCTTCCTGCTCGAGCGCTTCGCCGGCATCCCGTACGCCTGGGGCGTGATCCTCTCGGTCGCGCTCGTTCTCAGCTACACGATCGCCGGCGGCCTCTTCTCGGACGCGTACACCGCCGCCATCCAGACCGTCATCACCGTCGTCGCCGCGATCTCGCTGCTGGTCTGGGTCGCGCTCGCCTACGGCATCGTGATCCCCGAGGGCATGGGCCCGTTCGACTTCGAGCAGCTCACCGACCCGGCGATGGGCGCCCCCGTCAACTGGGCCACCCTCGTCGCCCTCGGCATCGGCGACCTCGTCGCGATCGACTTCATGCAGCGGATCTTCGGCGCCAAGTCGCCCGAGGTCGCCCGCCGCGCCTGCTACGCCGCCGCCGTCGGCACCGCGGCGATCGGCTCGATCTTCGCGATCGTCGCCCTCAGCACCACCGCCGTCCTGGGCCTCTCGGCCGCCGACGGACCGGTGCTGTTCACGCTGCTCGACGACTACGCGCCGCCGGTCATCGCGATCCTCGTGCTCTCCGGAGTCGTCGCCGCCTCGTTCTCGACGGCGTCCGGCGCCATCCTCGCCACCTCGGCGATCGTCGTGCGCAACGTGCTCTCGGTCCGCCGTCACACCGGCGCCGGCCCGGATCCGTTGCTGCGCTGGACCCGCGTCGCGATGGTGCCGATCGTGATCCTCGGCTCGTTCCTCGCGATCCGGGTCAGCCAGACCGGCATCCTGCTCACGCTCGCCTTCGACCTGATGCTCGCCTGCCTCGCCGCGCCGTTCCTGCTCGGCGTCTTCTGGAAGCGCCCCGGAGTCGCGGCCGCGCTCACCGCCGCGGGCGTCGGCCTGGTCGTCCGCCTGGTCTTCCTGGCGCTCACCCCCACGCTCTACGGCGTGCCGAACGACATCCTCTACATCCCGAACGACCTGATCGGCGCCGGTTTCGACGGCTACGCCACCCTGGTCGCCGCGGTGATCGGCTTCGGCACCTTCGTGCTCGTCGGCCTCCTCGTCCCGCGCTCCCCCCGAGAGCTGGCCGGCGAGCGCGCCGTCCGCACCGAGCTCGACCGCGAGCAGCAGGAAGTCCTGGAGCCGGTCTGATCCCCGCCGCGAGATGCCACTTGTGCACGCGACACGCCGTGAAAAGCGCGCACAAGTGGCATCTCGCGGCGGGCGGCTCACGGGAGGGGGAGCAGGACCGTCGGGGCGGGCGCGGCCTCGCGGCCCTCGAACGCGACCGGCTGGCAGACCATCAGGTAGTCGCCGGGCTCGACCCGCGAAAGGTCCGCGTTCTCCAGGATCACCACGCCGGCGCCGCAGAGGATCACGTGGGTCGGCCACTCCTCGGTGTGCGCGGGCGCCTCCATCGTCATGTAGTCGAGGCCCGCGAAGAGCACGCCGTGCTCGACCAGCCAGCGCGCGCCGCTCGGTGCGAGGCCGACCCAGGTCTCGGACTTCTCGGCGCGGGTGAGCGCATCGGTGGAGTTGCGGGTCCGGAAGAGCACCCGCACCGCCCCCTCCGCCCCGGCCGCGACGAGGTCCTCGTCCGTGATCTCCTCCGCCACGTGCCGCAGGTCGAGCACCCGCACCGGCCCGACCACGTTCTCCAGCGCGATCTCGTCGACGGTCGCGGCGCCCGGCACGAAGTGCGACGGCGCGTCCACGTGCGTGCCGGTGTGCGCGCCGATCAGCCAGCGCGAGACGTCGGACGGGTAGCCGTCGACGATCTGCTCGACCATCTCGTAGGTCGGCCGCCGGCCCCAGTGGAGCATCTCGGTCGTGATCGGGATGTTGATCGGGATGGCGCCGGTCATGTGAGCCCTCGTCTCGTGCGAAGTAGATGGATTCACAAACGACTATATTGGATCCAATCGGAGCAGCCCAGGAGGACCGCATGAACGTCGAGGACTGGACGGGCGCCCTCCCGCTCTCCCACCCGCTCCGCCTCGTCCCGCTCGTGCTCGGCTACGAGCCGATCGCCGAGTCGATCTCGGTCCGCGGCGGCGACCCCGCCCGCTTCCTCCTCGAGCCCGTCACCGGCGCCGCGATCGACCTCGGCGGCGCGTGGATCCTCGTGGACGGCGGCTTCCACCTCGACCGCGTCCGCGACGCCGCCCAGCGCGCCGCGCACTACGACTACGAGAGCTACACCGCCGTCGTCCCGCCGGGCGACGCGCTCGCCGAGGGGATCGCCGCGGCCGGCCTGCACTGGAGCGACCTCGCCCTCGTCGCCCTCTCGCACCTGCACCTCGACCACACCGGCGGTCTCCGCCTCGCCCCGGCCGGCACCCCGGTCGCGCTGCAGCGGCGGGAGTGGGAGTGGCTCGGCGAGGGCCTCGGCCGCCGCGAGACCGTCGTCCCCGCCGACCTCCTCGACGCCGACGTCCGCGTGCTGCTCCTCGACGGCGACACCGCGCTCGCCCCCGGCGTCACCGCGCTCGACACCCGCGGCCACACCCCCGGGCACCAGTCGTTCCGGATCGACCTCGCCGACCGCTCGATCGTGCTCGCCTGCGACGCCGCGGACCTGCGCCGCAACCTCGACGAGCGCACCGCCTGCGGCTGGACCGCGCGCCCCGGCGACGCGGACGCGGCCCAGCGCTCCGTCGAGCGCCTCGCCGACCTCGCGGCGGAGCCCGGCGTCGAGATCTGGCCCGGCCACGACCCCGACTGGCCCGCCTGGCGGCGCTGAAGCGCGCGTACCCGCGCAAGACCAGGCGGCCGCTACTCCGCGGCGCGCCCCGAGTCCTCGATCAGCCGCACCTTCACGTTCACCGCGAGCGGCCCGGACACCGACGGCTCCGCGTCGAGCAGGCGCCGGAGCTCCTCGCCGACCGTGCGGAGCGTCTCCGGCGCGGGCAGCGCCGCGGTCGCCGCGATGTGGGCGCTCACCGTGGTGAAGCCCTCCGAGCGGTCGATGTCGACGAGCACGTCCGGCTGCCGCAGCGCCAGCTTCACCGCGATCGCGTCGGCGGCCGCCTCGAGCACGGGCTGCGCCGGGTAGACGCCGGTGACGCCCTCCAGCTCGCGGATCGCCGCGGTCAAGCGCTGGGAGAGAGCGGTGTCGTCGGTCATGCGTCGTCCTCGTTCCCCGGGTACACGTCGTCGACGGTGACGTCGATCGCGCCGACGACGAGCTCGGTGTGGCGCTCGAGGGCGAAGCGGATCCGCTCGCGCAGCCGGTCCGCGGCACCCGCGACCGGCACGCCGAACTCCAGCGCGCAGGTCACGTCGACGCGGATCACGGCGCCCGGCGTCGCCACGTCGCCGTCGAGCGTGCAGCGGCCCATGATCACGCCGCCCATCGTGTCGCCGGCGCGGCGGATCATCCCGCGCACCGCCGCCTCGGTCAGCGCGAGCCGCAGCGTCGGGTCGGGGTGGCGGATCGGCACGTCCCGCCCGGAGCGCACCTCGGCGCGGATCGCGTCGAGCAGCCCCGCGATCCAGACCTCGTCGCGGTCCGGCTCCGCATCGGCGCGGCGGCGCAGCGCCCGCGCCGACAGCTCGTTCAGCCGGGTGAGGTTCGCGAGCGCGAGCCGGCAGGCGGCCGAGCCCTCGATCGACGGATCGACCGGGGTGCGTCCGCGGTCGAGGTAGTCGCCCAGCTCCTCCATCGTGTGGCCGTCGAGGTCGTCCTCGGGCACGTCGTCGCCCTCGGGCACGGCGTCGTCTGCGTCGATCATCGCCATGCCTCCAGTTCGTGGAGCAGGAAACGGCGGGCTCGGGCGAGCAGGCCGCGGACCGTCGAGACGGGGAGCTCGAGGGCGTCGGAGATCTCCTGGTAGCTGTAGCCGGCGGTCTCCCGGAGCAGCCAACAGCGTCGCTGATCGGGGGGCAATCGGTCCAGTGCCTCCCAGACGGCGTCCAGCTGGAGCCGCGCCTCCACGATGCGCTCGGGGGAGTTCTCGGCGGGAGCGGGCGGGTCCCAGTCGTCGATGTCGTCGTGGCGGCGGCGCACCCGGATCCGGTCGATCGCCTTGTGCGACACGATCCGCATCAGCCAGTTGCGGACGTGCGCGGGGCTGTCGAGGTCGCCGAGGCGGCGCCAGCCGGTGAGGAACGCCTCCTGCACCACGTCGTCCGACTCCGCCTCGGAGCCGAGCAGCTTCGCCGCGTAGACCCGCATCAGCGCGCCGTGGCGCCGGGCCAGCTGCTCGAACGCGGCGATGTCGCCGTCGACCGCGCGCGCGGCGAGCGTCGCATCGGAGGCGTGCAGCAGCGGATCGTCGGGCAGCGCGGGGTCCTCGGGCAGCGCAGCCTCCACGATCGCCACCTCCCGCCGTTCCACCGTCGTTCCGCGCCTGCGCTCGTTCTCTGCAGGCGCCGCTCCGAATGCCTACCAGCCTCCTCCTCCGGCGCCCAATCGGGTGGCCGCAATGCGAGCGAACTGCGGATCCGTGACGTTTCCGGCCCTGGACCCGTCTACATCTGTGGAGCCCGAGGACCGGCACCGCCACGAGCACACCCTCCCCGACCGACTCCGACCTCCCCGACCCCGAGAGAACCCCGCGCATGCAGACCACCCCGCCTCCGGCACCGAACGGATCGACCTTCACCATGGGCAGCCCGTTCGGCGCGGGCGGCGACTCCTCGCCGAGCGCCGAGCGGCGCTTCGAGGCCGCCGGCTCCGATCCCGCCGAGGCGTCCGCGGTCTACGCCGACGCGTACAGCGGCTCCTTCCGCGTCGAGCCGGCCGCCCGCGGCTTCTCCTTCCGCTACGCCTACCGCGGCAGCGAGCGCGTGACGCTGCGCACCTCGGACTGCGCGGGCGCGCTCACCGGCGAGGTCCCGCACCTGCGCGAGTACGTCGTCGGCTGGTTCCGCGCCGGTGGCGGGCAGCTCAACCTGCGCCCGTTCACCCGCACCGGGGCCGCCTCCGCACCGTTCCTGCTGCCCTCCGAGCGCCAGTTCGGGCTGGCCTTCCAGCCGCACCGGCAGAGCCTCGTCCACTTCGCGCCCGGCTTCCTCGAGGACGTCGCGACCGAGTCGCACTCCGGCCCCCGCCAGCCCGTCTCCTTCGATCACGAGGCCGACGCCGACCCCGGCGTGCTCGCCCGCTGGCGCACCGCGGTGTCGGACGCGACGGCCGCCCTCGCGAGCGCCGCGATCGCCCCGCTGGTCCGCTTCACCGCCGAGCTCAACCTCGCCCGAGCGCTGCTGCTGCTCTTCCGCTGGCGCGCCTGGGACGTGCCCGCCGTGCTGCGCCGCCCCTCCGCCTCCCGCACCCGCGTCGCCCTCGACTTCCTGCAGCACCACGCGCACGAGCCGATCACGCCCGCCGACGCCGCGCGCGCCGCCGGCCTCCACACCCGCACCCTGCAGCAGGCGACCCAGCGCCACCTCGGCGTCTCGCCCTCGGTCTATCTGCGCGACGTCCGCCTCGACCGCGCCCGCCACGACCTCACCGCCGGCGACCCCTGCTCGACCACCGTCGCCGCCGTCGCCCGCGAGTGGGGCTTCGGCAACCTCGGCCGATTCGCCAGCGCGTACCAGGCCCGTTTCGAGGAGCTGCCGAGCCACACCCTGCGTCGCTAGGGTCGACCGCCGATCATCGCGAGGGAGGGCGCGCGGCCCTTCTCGATGTGGGTGAAGGCGATCGACTCGGCGAGCCGGTCGTTGCCCGAGCGGATCGCGTCGAGCAGGCCGTGGTGCTCGTCCGACTGCTGGCGCTGGTCGCGGGCGCTGGTGAGGTAGAACAGCCAGGTCATCCGGCCGGTGACGGCGCGCATCAGCGAGGTGAGCAGGGCGCTGCCGGCGACCTCGACGATCGCCTCGTGCACCACCGTGGACGTCTCGGCGACCTCGAGCCAGTCCTCGCTGTCGAGGGCGCGGTGCTCGGCGTCGATCGCGTCGAGCAGCGGCTGGAGCGGCGCCCCGGCGGCGACGGCCTGCGCGGCCAGTCGCGCGGCGAGGGTCTCCAGGCTGAGCCGTACGTCGAAGAGCTCGACGACGTCCGCGACGCTCCACTGGGCGACCCGGGTGGAGCGACGCGGCAGCATCCGCACGAAGCCCTCGTTCGCGAGCTGCGGCACGGCCTCGCGCACCGGCAGCCGCGACACGTGCAGCTCGGTGGCGAGCGACGCCTCGACGAGCCGCGAGCCCTGCGGGTAGTGGCCGAGGATGATCTCCCGGCGCAGCGTGCGGTAGGTCTGGCTCGCGAGCGACTCCGACTCCTCGGTCGAGGCGAGTGTCATGGCGGTCCTCCTCGCGACGCCGGTGCGCGGCTCCGGCCCGGCGCGACCATTCAACACGCTCACCCGCCGGGCCAGCTCCGCGCCTTCGGCAGCGGCCGGGCGTAGCTGTCGATCCGGCTGGTCGCGAGCCCCTGGCGGACGAGGGTCTCGACGAGCGCCGCCGCGGCCGCGACCCCGTCGACGACCGGCACCGGCAGCCGCGCGCCGACGTGCTCCTCGAGCCCCGCCATCCCCGCGCAGCCGAGGCAGATCACCTCGGCGCCGCGGGCGATCGCCCGCTCGCCGGCCGCGACGAAGGCGTCGAGGGTGGCCTCGGGATCCTCGTCCAGCTCGAGGACGCCGAGCCCGGTGTCCTCGATCGCGGCGCAGTGCGCGATCAGGCCGGCGGTGGTGAGGCTGTCCTCGATCTGGCCGACGGCGCGGCGCACCGTGGTGACGACGCCGTAGCGGCGGCCGAGCAGCATCGCGAGATGCGCCGACGCCTCCGTGATGTCGACGACCGGCACCTCGAGCAGCTCGCGCGCGCCCTCGCGGCCGTGCTCGCCGAAGCCGGCCATCACGACGCCGTCGATGTCCGCCGGGAGCCGCTCGAGGGTGTGCAGCACGGCCGCGGCGCTGAGGAAGCTGTCGTACCAGCCCTCGGCCGACGCGACGCCCCAGCCGGGCGTGACCGCGACGATCTCGGTGCCCGGCCCGACGGCGAGCCGGGCGCGGGCGGCGGCCGTCTCGGTCATCGACGCGGTCGTGTTGCAGTTGACGACGGCGATGCGCATCAGCGGCTCGCCCCCGCGGGGACCCCGGACAGCCGGATCTCGCTGCCCGCGTCGCGCCGCCGCGCGAGGTCGATCAGCGCGGCGGCGACCGCGAGGTCCTGCGCGGCGAGCCCCACGGAGTCGAACACCGTGAGCTCCTCCGCCGAGACGCGGCCGAGCGCGCTGCCGGCCACGACGTCGCCCAGCTCGCGCAGGTCGGCGGCCGCGTCGAGCGCGCCCTCCGCGATCGCGCGGACGAGGTCGCCGGATTTCGCGCGGGCCGTCGCCGCGCTGTCGACCACGAGCGTCCCGAGCGCCATCGCGGCGGCGTCGAGCTCGCGGTGCTCCGGCCGGGGCCGGGCGCCGACAGCGTTGACGTGCTGACCGGCGTGCAGCCAGGCCCCGCGCACGATCGGGTCGACCGACGGCGTGAGCGTGCAGAGCACGTCGGAGCGCTCGGCGACCGCGCGCGGATCGGCGGCGCGGGTCACGGGGCGCTCGACCGCCTCCTCGAACCGGTCGAGCGTCGACTCCGAGCGCGACCAGACCACGATCTCGTCGAGATCGCGCACCGCCTGCAGCGCGCGGACGTGCGCGACGGCGAGGTTCCCGGCGCCGATCAGCCCGAGGACCCGGCTGTCCGCCCGCGCGAGGTGCCGCGTGGCGACCGCGGAGGCGGCGGCCGTGCGCGCCCGGGTGATCAGCGCGCCGTCGAGCACGGCGACGCACTCCCCGGTCAGCAGCGACGTGACGAGGATCGTCGAGCGCTGCGTCGGCAGCCCCCGCGTCGCGTTCCCCGGCAGATCCGCCATCAGCTTCACGGCGGCGAGCCCGAGCGCGTCGGACCTGACCGCCATCGGCAGGATCAGCCCGTCGTACCCGCCGGCGAGGGCCGCCGGTGCCGGCTGGTGCAGCGCCCCGGAGCCGAGATCGGCGAACACCTGCTCGACCGCGCCGAGCACGTCGACGTCCGGCAGCAGCCCGGCGATCTGGTCGGAGGCGAGGACGAGCGTCATCAGCGCGCGCCGACCGTCGCGCGGCCGGTCAGCTCGGCGAGCGACGGGGCGCTCGTGACGAGCCCGGCCTCGGCGAGGATCCGCATCCAGCGGTCGGACGCGGCCTCGTCGATCACGGTCGTGTCCCAGACCCCGCCCGCGGCCATCTCGTCGGCGGCCTCGCGCAGCAGTGCCGGGTCGCGGTCCGGCCAGCGCGCGGCGAGCACGGCGTCGATCTCGGCGCCGGCCTCGCCCGCGGTGATCCGCTGCATCGCCGTCTCGATCGCGTCGACGAAGCGCTCGGTGCGGTCGGCGAGCTCGTCGACCCGGTCGGTGCGGGTGTAGTAGACGCTGTTGGGCATCACGCCCGCGTCGAGGTGGCGGAAGACGATCTGCCCGCCGCCGGCCGCGACGAGCTCCTTCGCCGAGAGCAGGTCGAGCACGATCGCGTCGCCGAGGCCGTCGCGGTAGAGCTCGAGCATCATCGCGGTGGACAGGTCGCGCCCCCAGCGGGTGGCCGAGACGTCGAGTCCGGCCTCGCGGATCAGCCCGGCGGTGAACTCGAACGGCGCGCTGCCGCCGGCGCCCGGTGCGAGCACGACCTTGCCGGCGAGCCAGTCGAGCCCGACCGGTCCGGAGCCCTCGCGAGCGACGATCGTCATCGGGAAGCGGTGGTTGAGCTGGCCGACGACGGTGAGCTTCCGGCTGGTGCCGGCGTACATCCCGGGCACCCAGAGGCCGCCCAGGGCGAGGTCCGCGGCGCCGGAGTCGAGGTCGTCGAGCACTCCGGTCCAGGGGTCGCAGGCGGTGGCGGTGACGGCCAGGCCGCGCTCGGCGAAGAGTCCGCCGACGTCGGCGACGTACTCGGGGAGGTAGTTCAGTCCGTTGGCGGTGGCCGAGACGTTCAGGGTGTCCATGGTGCTCCTTGAGGTGCTGTCCGGGTGGATGGTCGCGCCCCCGGTGCCGGAGCACCGGGGGCGCGGGGTGGGTCAGTGGGCGGCGGCGGCGATCGCGTTCTCGTTGACGTCCTCGAGCGAGCGCCCGCGGGTCTCCGGGGCGAAGCGGGAGGCGATGACGAGCACCGCGTACATCACCGCGGCGAGTCCGAAGACTCCGGCGAAGGCGAACGAGCCGTAGAGCGCGACGGCGAGGAACGGCATGACCGCTCCGGCGATGTTGCCGATGCCGTTCACGATCGAGGCGCCGGAGGCGCGGATCGCGGTCGGGAAGATCTCGGCGGTCCAGGTGGCCAGCGTGGTGTTGGTCACCATCGTGAAGAACTGGAAGAGCGCGCCGAGCACCAGGATCGCGCCGGTGCCGTTGCCGAAGGCGGCGAAGGCGAGCGCGGTGAGGCAGCCGAGGACTCCGGCGGCGCCGACGGCCGTGCGGCGGCCGACGCGACCGGCGATCAGGGCCGCGGTCGTCGCTCCGAGGAGCGAGCCGATGTTCATGATCATCGTGTAGAGCAGGCTCTCCGAGACGGAGTAGCCGCGCTCGACCAGCAGGGTCGGCATCAGGAAGTTCAGCGTGACCTGCGAGCCGAAGGCCATCCAGGACGCGACGCCGAGGGCGGCGGTCCGGCGGATCACCGGGCGGCTGAAGACGGCGGCGGGCGAGGCGGACATCCGCACGGGCGGCAGGTCGTCCTGGGACAGCTCGACGGGCGGTCGGTCGGTGGTGGGGGTGAGCGAGTTCGAGGCGAGGATCGCGAGCGAGCGGTTCGCCTCCTCCGTGCGGCCCTGGGAGAGCAGCCAGCGCGGCGTCTCCGGCAGCTTGCGGCGGTAGAAGACGACCAGCAGCGCGGGGACCGCGAGGATCACGAACGACCAGCGCCAGACGGAGTCGGGGCCGCCGAGCGGGGTCTCCAGCGGGCCGAGGAGCAGCAGGAACAGGCCGTAGGAGAGGAAGTTGCCGAGGCCCCCGGCGCCGACGTTGACGGCGCCGATCGCGGTGCCGCGGAAGCGGGTGGAGACCATCTCGGAGAGCATGACGAGTCCGATCATGAACTCGCCGCCGATGCCGATGCCGACGATGAGGCGGCTGACGAGCAGCATCTCGTAGTTCATCGCGACGGCGCTGAGCAGTCCGCCGAGCGTGTAGATCAGCAGATTGAGGCTGAGCGAGAAGCGGCGGCCGTAGCGGTCGGCGAGGTAGCCGGCCAGCAGGCGGCCGATCAGTCCGCCGATGACCGTGGCGGTGTTGATCGTCGTGAGCTGGATGTCGCCGATCTGCAGCGTCTCCTTGATGTGGCTGCCCATGGCACCCACCGAGTTCTGCTCGAGGGTGTTGAAGAACTCCCCGGCCAGGATCAGCAGGAAGATCCAGAACTGCGCGCGGGTGAAGCCGATCGAATCGAGGACGGAGGCGACCGTGTGGCCTGAAGCGGGCGGAGCGGTGGTGCGGGATACAGCAGTCATGTGTAGCTCCCAGCAGGGCGAGGGGGGAAGCGGCTCCAGAGTGATGGTCACCGCGAGGACTCCTCTTTTGTATCCCGAACACCGTTTCCGGCAGGTTTCGCCCATGCTACAACCTGCGCACAGGGCCGTGGAATCCGGAGAGAAGGTCAGCAGAGCTCCTCGAGCCGCTCTGTCCGGTATACAAAACAGCTCGATCGGCGCTGTCGCGGTGCCACCCGGCTCCGCCGGCGCCACCGAGTGCAGGTTCGCCGACATCTGCCGCGCAACCGGGCGGGCTGTGGACGGCGCTGGCCGCGGAGCGCGTCGGCGCTCGGCGTTTCCTGCGCACTCGCTGATCCGCCGGGACGATTCCGGCGGCCCGCACGTCTGATTCATGTGCGACGGATCGTCGTCACCGCGACCGAGTCGCGCATCACCTTCTACCAGGGAGAGCATCATGACCAACGTCACCCCCAGCACCGTCGCCACCACCACGGCGAAGCACGGCACCGAGACCTCGACCGGCAAGAACACCATCGCCGACGGCGTCGTCGAGAAGGTCGCCGGCATCGCCGCCCGCCAGGTCGCCGGCGTGCACGACCTCGGTGGCGGAGCCGCCCGCGCCATCGGCGCCATCCGCAACGCGATCAACGCGCAGGACCGCGGCCAGGGCATCTCCGTCGAGGTCGGCGAGAAGCAGGTCGCCGCCGACATCACCGTCGTCGCCGAGTACCCCGTCGCGCTGCAGAAGCTCGCCGACAGCATCCGCTCCGCCGTCTCCGAGGCCATCTCCTCGGTCGTCGGCATGGAGGTCACCGAGGTCAACGTGACCGTCGCCGACGTCTACATCCCCTCGGACGACAAGGACGAGGACACCGAGAGCCGCGTCAAGTGACTCCCTCCCGTCTCGGCCTGGTCCTGGGCGCCGTCCTGGCGATCACCGGCCTGATCTTCGGCTTCTGGGCGCTCCTCTGGGTCGCCCTCGCCATGGCCATCGGCTTTGGCGTCGGCCGCGTCGTCGAGGGCAAGCTCGACCTGAGCTCGCTCGCCGACACCCTCCGCGGGCGGCGGTCCTCGTGACCGCGGCGGTGATGGCCGACCAGGCCCGCCACGGCCGCACGACGATCACCTCGCGCGCCGTGCGCAGGGTCGTGTCGGCCGTCACCGCGGAGGCGCTCGACGTCGACGCGTCGGACGTCTCGGTCGAGCTGGACGACGACGGGGGGAAGCTGCACGTCACCGCGCAGGCCCCCCTGCGCATCCGTCCGCTCGGCGAGGGGGACCGCCGCTCCGGCACCCTCCTGAGCCGTCTCAGCACGGCCCAGTCCACCATCCGCACCCGCTGCCTCGAGCTGACCGGGTCCACCATCGGGCGCGTCGACCTCCGGATCACCGGAGCCGACCTGCGCGAGCGAAGGAGAGTCTCGTGAGCGACTCCGCAGTGCAGAACCCGACGGCCCAGAATCCGACGGCGCTGTACAACCGCCTCGTCCGGCGCGAGATCACCTCGTCCCGCTCCACCTCGGCGATCGTCCTCGCAGTCCTGCTCATCCTCGTCTTCGCGTGGCTGGGCACGGAGGCGGTGCTCGCCGCCCTCGGGCAGCCCGCGCTGCTCGTCGCCCCGCAGGACGGAGCGGCCGCGGTGCTCGGCGCCGCGAGCGCTCCCGTCGCGCTGATCGTGGCCGGCGGAGCGGTCGCCGCGGTGATCGGGCTCGTCCTGATCGTCGTGTCGTTCTCCCCGGGTCGTCGCGGCCGTCGCCGCGCCGTCGCCGATCGCACTGCGGCCGTCATCGACGACCGCGTGATCGCGCAGAGCCTCGCCCGCACCGCCGCCTTCGCCGGCGACGTCGACCCCGACCAGGTGTCGGTGTCGATCGGCGGTCGCACGGCCGGTGTCACCGTCGGCCGCACCTCCGGGCGCAGCCTCGACGTCGGCAGCATCCGCGAGGCGGTCGACGCCGAGCTCGCCGGCTACGACGTCAGCCCGAAGCTCACGGCGCGCGTGCGCCTGTCCGAGAAGGGGACGGTCCGATGACCACCACCAACCGGTTCCTCAACCGCCTCCTCCTGTTCGTCGTGGGCCTCGTGCTCCTGCTCGCCGGCGGTGCCGTCGCGGCCGGAGCGCTGTTCCCCGACATCCAGCAGACGGTCTCCACCGGCGCGGAGGACGCGACGCAGCCCACCAGCGACGCCCTCTCCGGCGGGCAGCCGTGGATCCTCTGGGTCACGGCCGTCGTCGCCCTCGTGCTGATCCTGCTGCTGGTGCGCTTCATCGTGCGCCAGGGCCGGGGACGCACCTCGACGCTGCTGCGCGTGGGCTCGGGCTCCGGCTCGGGCACGCCGACCGGCGGCTCCGTCACCATCGACGCGAAGGTCGCCGAGCACGTCCTCGAGGAGGCGCTGTCGCACGATCCCTCGATCGTCGCGCTCGACGTCACCGCCTTCGAGGTCAAGCACCGCACCGTCCTCCGCGTCACCGCGCACACCCGCCGCGGCGTCTCGCCGATGCGGACCCGCCGCGCGATCGACGACGCGGTGAAGCGCTGGGACGCCGTCCTCGGTGAGGAGACCCCCGTGGTGATCCAGATCGTCAGCGGGATCCGCACCAGGATGAGCAGCAGCGCTCGCGTGCAGTAGCGGCGTCCGCGCCGCCCCGTGCCGCGCACCCGCCGCACCGTACGATCCGGCCCTCCCGTTCGGGAGGGCCGGAAGACCACTGAGGAGTACCCCATGACCGACACCGTCGGAACGAACGACCTCCGCGCCATCGACGGCGCGCACCCGGAGGACGAGTCGATCGAGCGACTGCTCGCGACCGCCGCCGCGGAGACCACCGCCGGTGTCACCGGCGTCCACCACCTCGGCGGCACCGCCGCCCGCACCCTCGACCGCGCGACCCGCGCCGTGCTCGGCACGAGCACGAGCCCCGGCGTGAGCATCGCCCGCGTCGACGGCGCCCTCGTCCTCGACCTCGACCTGGTGTCGGAGTACCCGCGCCCCGTCCAGGAGGTCATCGACGCCGTCCGCGAGCAGGTCGGCAAGGCCGCCGCGCAGCTGACCCGCGAGCACGTCGTCGTCAACGTCAACGTCACCGACGTGCACGGCCCCTTCGACCCGATCGAGGTGCCCGGCTCCGAGCGCGAGGACGGCCCGTCCCTGGTCGAGAAGGCCGGCGATGCGATGGACTCCGCCCGCGAGAAGGGCGGCGCCGCCCTCGACTCCGCCCGCGAGAAGGGCGCTGCCGCGCTCGACACCGCCCGCGAGCGGACCGCCGACGCGCTCGACGACGCGTCGGACCGCCTCGACGAGGCCGCCGACCGCGCCGCCGAGTCGGACGCCACCGCGGACTCGCTGTCCGACGAGGTCGCCACGCGGCCGGCCGCCGAGACCCGCGACTCCGACTCCGACTCCGACGCCGACTCCGTCGAGACCGTCGTCGTGACCGCCGATGCGCCCGCCGCCGAGTTCGTCGTCCGCGTCGAGGTCGAGCCGGTGGACGCCGACGCCTCCTCCGACGCCGATGCCGACGTCGCCGTCGCCGAGCGCCGCGGGTCGGAGTAGGCCGTGCCCACCCGCTCCTACGGCTCGCG
Organism: Rathayibacter sp. VKM Ac-2760; assembly: GCF_009834185.1. Lineage (GTDB taxonomy): Bacteria > Actinomycetota > Actinomycetes > Actinomycetales > Microbacteriaceae > Rathayibacter. The sequence goes on along the minus strand of NZ_CP047173.1, from coordinate 4,020,586 downwards.
CCGGAAGCCCCGCGCCGCGTGGGCCGCCCTCGCGACCGGCGTCGTCGTCAGCTTCCTGATCGTCGTCGGCGTGCTGCTCCCGGTGCTCGGCCTGATCGGGGCGGCCGACGCGACGACCGCGGGCGTCCTCGACGTCCCGGTCGGCGCGATCACCCTCTCGATCGTGCTCAGCTACCTGGTCGCCCTGGCCTTCCTCGCGCTGGCGTTCGTCTCCCGCAACGCCGCCCTCGCCTGGGTCGCCGCGGTCGCGGCCGTGATCGCCACCCTCGTCGGCTCGCTCTGGCCGCTGCTCGCCACCGCCTTCGCGAGCGTCGACCAGGCCGGAGACGTCATCCCCTTCATCCAGGACCTGATCGGCCGCGTCACCGGCTGACCGCCCTCTTGCTGATCGAGTAGCCCTCGAAGAGGGCGTATCGAGATCCGGCGCCCGTCGACGAGCGCCCGCCTTCACTCCACCCGAGGTCGGCGACACGGCATCAGCTGAGACCCCCTGTCATCGCCCATCGTGGATGAGAGTCCGTCTCAGCTGATGTTCTGCAGCGCCGCCACCCGTAGCGTGGCGGGATGACCACCAGCACCGACCTCGACGACCTCCGCGCGCACTACCTGCGCGTCTACGACGAGCAGCTCCGCACCGACGCCGAGACGCCGAGCGCCGTCGCGGTGACGCTGGTCGGCCCGCTCCGGCTGGTCACCTTCGCAGGCGGGCGCGGCTTCGTCACCTACCGCGACCTCGGCGAGGCGGACGAGGCGGCGATCGACGACCTCGTCGCCGCGGCCCGCGCGCACTTCGACGCCGACGCGGAGATCCGCAAGGTCGAGTGGAAGACCCGCGGCCACGACCGGGCGCCCGGACTGCACGAGGCGCTGCTGCGGCACGGCTTCGCCGCCGAGGAGACCGAGTCGATCATGATCGGCCCGCTCGAGGCGCTGACCCGAGACGCTCCGGTCCCCGACGGCGCGACCCTGCGCCGCGTCGTCGACGAGCCGGACGTGCGGGCCTTCAGCGCGATGATCGACGCCGCGTTCGGAGAGGACGTCGACACGGACATCGCCGACGCGCTCGTCGCGCGGCTCGCCCGCGGCGACGGCATGGAGCTGTGGGTCGCGGAGGCCGACGGGCGCATGGTCGGCGGCGGGCGGCTCGAGCCGGTCCTCGGCTCCGAGGTCGTCGGCATCTGGGGCGGCGCCGTGCTCGAGGAGTACCGCGGGCGCGGGATCTACCGCGCGCTCACGGCCGCCCGCGCCGTCTCCGCGCTCGAGGCCGGCCGCACGCTCGTGCACAGCGACTCGACCGAGTACTCGCGCCCGATCCTCGAGCGCTCGGGTCTGCTGCGCGTCTCGACGACGACCCCGTACCTGTGGCGCCGCCCGTGAGAGGCGCGCCCGCCGCATGCTGATCGAGTAGCCCGCGCAGCGGGCGTATCGAGATCCACCGTCCTGCAGAGGCGTGGGTCTCGATACGCCCCTCCGGGGCTACTCGACCAGCAAGAACTCGAGACGCCCCTGCCGGGCTACCGACCAGCAAGAACTCGAGACGCCCCTCTCCGAGGGCTGCTCGACCAGCGGGGAGGATCAGCTCGGCGAGGTGATCTCGAGCGCGATGTTGTCGGGGTCGCGGAACTCGAGGATGCTCTCACCGCCGGTGTCCTTGATCGGCTCGTGTGCGATGCCGAGCTCGTCGAGCGCGGCGGCGGCCGACTTCAAGGCGTCGATGTCGGCGACGGCGAAGCTGAGGTGGTCGAGGCCGACGCGGTCCTCGTCGAAGCGGTCGCCCGCGTCGGCGACGGGGCGCAGGCCCAGCAGCCCGCCGGGGAACTTGTAGATCAGCCCGCCGAACAGGAACGCGAGCTGCTCCTTCTGCTCCTCGGGCGCATCCGCGGGCGGCGCCTCGTAGGCGACGTCGAAGCCGAAGACGGAGTCGTAGAAGGCGCGCGAGACGGCGATGTCGCGGACCGTCAGGCGGATGTGGGCGTAGTCGACAGCGGGGATCGGCACGGTGGTTCCTCTCGGGGGCGGCGGGCGGAAGTGCCCGCTCTCCATCATTCGGAGCCCTCGCGATCCGCGGGGAGGGCTGGCGCCCCGGCCCGCGATCGGGTAGCCGCGCTCAGTCCAGCTCGGCCGGCCGCGCCGGCTCGGCCAGCAGCGCCCGCGCCGCCATCCCGATCACCGCGCTGTAGGTGGGGTAGGCGAACCGCACGTTCGCGAGCGTCGCGACGTCGACTCCCGCCGCCATCGCCGTCGTCACCGACTGCACCACCTCGATCGCGTTCTCGCCCACGGCGTGCGCGCCGAGCAGCAGCTCGCGGCGGCGGTCGGCGATCAGCGTCAGGAATCCGCCCTCGCGGTCGTCGATCACGGCGCGGTCGACGCTCGAGAACGGCACCGACGCGACGATGCACTGCGGATCGCGCTCGCGCGCCTGCTCCTGGGTGAAGCCGACGCCCGCGTAGTCCGGGTCGGTGAAGCCACCGGCCGGCAGCAGGAACTGCGGAGTGCGCCGGTTCGCGCCCAGCACCGCGTTCTCGGCCGCCGCCTCCGCCTCGAACTGCGCCGCCTGCACGAGCATGTCGCGTCCGTTCGCGTCGCCGACCGCGAAGACGTGCGGCACGACGGTGCGGAAGTACTGATCCGCCGGGATCGCCGAGCGGACGACCTCGATGCCCGCGTTCTCGAGCCCCAGGTCCTCGACGTCGGCGGGCCAGCCGGTCGCCATGATCACGGCGTCCATGCCCTCGGTGCGGGAGTCGCCGCCCTCGCGCCAGGTGAGGTCGATCGAGCCGTCCTCCGCGCGCTCCAGCCGCTCGATGGTCTCGATGCCCAGGTGCACGCTCACGCCCTGGCGCTCGAAGGCGCCGGCCACGTGCTCCGAGATGCTCGCGTCCGAGGTGGTGAGGATGCGCGGCGCCACGTCGAGCAGCGTCACCTCCGACCCGAACGCGTTGAACACCGTGACCAGCTGCGCGCCGGTGTTGCCGCCGCCGATCACCGCGACCCGGCGGGGGAGCGCGGGCAGCGCCAGCACGTCCTCGGGCACGGTCGCGAGCTCGGCGCCGGGGATCGGCAGGCGGCGGGAGTGGCCGCCGACGCAGATCATGATCGAGCGGGCGCGGATCCGGCGGCCGCTGTCGAGGACGAGCGTGCTCTCGTCGGCGAAGCGCGCGCGGCCCTCGTGGAGCAGCACGACGCCCGCCTCCTCGAAGCGCTGCGCCTCGCGCTTGATCGAGCGGACCTTGTCGACCCGGGCGTGCACGTGGCGGACGGTCGCGGCCCAGTCGACGACGGGCGTGCCGACGTCGACGCCGTAGTCGCCCGCGGTGCGTGCCTCGCGGACGATGCGCGCGGTCTTCGCGAGCACGCGCGTGGGCACGCAGCCGGTGTTGACGCAGGTGCCGCCGACGCGGCCGGCCTCGAGCACGACCACGCTCGCACCCAGCTCGGCGGCGCGGAGGGCCGCGGCGGTGCCTGCGGGCCCCGCGCCGATCACGGCGACGTCGTACTCGTCGGGGCTGTCGGACGGAGTGCTGGTGCTGGCGGGCACGGCGGGGCCTCTCGGATCGGGTCGGTGTCCCCGCATCCTGGCGCCCGCGCCCTCGGTTTCTCTGAGCGCCCCCGCAGGCTTGACAGGTCGGATCGGCCGGCTGTCAGGCGCGTCGAGCGCGGGCGAGGAGCTCGCGATGCGCGCGCTGAGCGCTCTGAGCCTCGGCAGCCGTGATCGCCCGCGCCGAGTAGCCCCCTTTCGTCTTCAGCGAGAGGAGCCGCTCCAGGTGCTTCGCCGCGTCCGGATCGGCGCGGCGGAGCAGGGCCACGGCCTCGGAGTGCGAGCCGGTGGGGGAGTAGCGTCCCAGGCGCCGGATGCAGATCACGTCGCTCGCGGCGATCCCTGCGTGCACCGCCATCGTGGTGAAGGCGTCGGTGCTGTCGATCTCGCCGTCGGGGCCGACGAAGAGCGCCGCGGTGTCGGCGAACTCCTCCGCCTTCGAGAGCCGGGCGACGGCGACGGTCGGGTCGGCGTCGCGGTCCGCGGTCATCGCGCGCCCACGAGCCGGCGGAAGGCGACGGGGGAGCCGATCAGGGGGATCCCCTCGTCGGCGATCGAGCGGAGCACCGGTTCGGCGGCGGCGGCGTCGCGCAGCTCACCCTCGGACATCTCGAGGACTCGCGGATCGTTGCCGGTCCAGGCCCGCGCGTCGCGCACGAGCGACGACACCTGCTCGTGCCACGCGTCGTCCGGCGCGTCGGGCTGCTGCAGGAAGAGGTCGAGATCGCTGTCCACCCGCATCTCCCCGCGGGCCATCGAGCCGAACAGAGCCGCGTAGCTCGGCCGCTGCTCCCAGCTCTCGAGAGTCGAGACGAGGCGTTCGTGCAGCGTCTCGCCGAGCCGCGCGAGCTCGATGATCGGGCCCGCGGCCAGGTGGGAGCGGTTGAGTCGGTAGATCGTCGACCGACCGACGGTCTGGCCGGTGACGATCCCCTCGTCGACGAGGCGAGCGAGCGTCCGCCGGATGCCCTCGAGCGATCGGGCTCCAATGCGGGTGCGCAGCTCGCCGACGGAGAACCAGTCGTCGGCGCGCGCGAGGACCGTCAGGACGTCGCCGTCGACTCCCGGCGTGACGACACCGAGCGGCCGCTGCAGCCTCATTCGCACCTCCTCGCGCAGAAAAGTAAGTGATCACCAACAATAGTACGACTGCTATGAAAACACTCAGCGTGGCGCGCAATCACTCCGTCGGCGAGCGCTCGCGACAGGGTGCCCGCCGCTCACGCCTCGGGGTCCGCCGTCTGCACGAGCTGGAAGCCGCCCTCGATGGAGCCGTCGGGGCGCAGGGTGACGCGGGTGTAGACCGGGGTGTCCTCGCCGGTGGCGGTGCCGACCACGTCGATCGCGTCGCCGGCGAAGAACGACTCGAGGCCCGTGCAGCCCGCGGCGAACGAGCCGTCGGGGCGCTCGAGGGCGAGGCAGATCCGGGTGCCGTTCGGGGCGGCGAGCAGCAGCCGGTCGTTCTGCGTGGTCTCGAAGGCGGGGCTGTAGACCTCGGCGGGGCCGGAGAGCAGGGCGAGTCCGGTGGGGATGTCGGTGGTGACCTCCCAGCCCTCGACGATCGCGGCGAAGCGGTCGATCGCGCGGGCGGTGGGGGTCGCGGACGCCGGAGTCGCGACGGGCTCGGGCGTCGCCGCGGAGACGGCCGAGGCGACGGCGGCGCCGAGGAGGAGGCCGCCGGTCAGGAGCGCCGCACCGAGGAGGACGCCGCGGTGGCGGGGGAGCGGGCGGGCGCGGAGCGGCGGCCGCGGGCTGCGGCCTCCGAGGCGGCGGGGGCGGGCGTGGCGACCGGTGTCGCGGTGTCCGGCGCCTCGGCCCGGAGCCGTCGCGCGGCCTCTCGCCGCCGGGACTCGTCGGCGTCGTCGCCGCTCGGGCGGGCGTAGAGCGCGCGCTCGAGATCGCGGCGCTCGTCGTCCTCGTCCTGCACGCCGTCAGTATGGCGGACCCGCCGATCACTCCGCCGTCATCAGCCCGGTGCCCGGCACGCCGTCGACGCGGGCGTAGCGCAGCCGCACCACTCCGCTCGGGGAGGTGACCGCGGGCTCCTCCAGCCGCAGGTTCGTCGGCACCGCCCCTCCCGCGAACACCGGCTTGCCCGCGCCGAGCAGGATCGGGTGCAGCCACAGCGTCAGCCGGTCGAAGAGCTGCTCGGCGAGCAGCGTCTGCACGAGGTCGAGGCTGCCGATGACGTGCACCGCGGAGTGGCGCTCGCGCACCTCGCGGACGGCGGCGGGCAGGTCCGGGCCGAGCTGCACCGAGCCCACCCAGTCGAGGGCGGGCGCGCCGCGGGAGGCGACGTACTTCGGGATCCGGTTGAACAGCTCCGCGATCGGCCCCTGCTGCTGCGGCCAGTAGCCCGCGAAGAGGTCGTAGGTGCGGCGGCCGAGCAGCAGCGCGTCCATGCCGGCCATCCCGTCGAGGACCTGCTCGCCGACGGTCTCGTCGACGAGCGGCGCCTGCCAACCGCCGAACGCGAAGCCGTCGGACGGGTCCTCGTCCGGGCCGCCGGGCGCCTGCGCCACCCCGTCGACGGTGCTGAACAGATCGATCTCGAGGGTTCCCACGGTGCGCTCCTCTGCGTCGGCGGCTCGGCACCGACGCTCCCACCCGGAGCGCGGCGGGGCAAGGGGATCCATGCCGCCCCACGAAGGTGTCGACTGTGCTCGCTCCCAGTATCCAGCACAGTGAATTGACGCAGGTCGATCTGCTGGACCGACTTGACGGTTCCGAAGGCCCTCCGCAGACTGGGAGCGCACACAGTTCGAAGGAGAACCCCATGCCCTCACGCCGACGCAGAACCGCGGGCCTCGCCGCGATCGCCGCCGTCGCCACCGTCCTCGGCACCGTCGGGGGAGCGGCCACCGCCTCCGCCGCGGAGCCCGCCGGCCCCGTCGCCGCCGGCATCGTCGTCGATCGCGTCGACGACCTCTCGCCCGACTTCGTCAAGGGCGTCGACGTCTCGAGCGTCCTGTCGCTCGAGGAGAGCGGAGTCGTCTTCCGCGACACCACCGGCGCCGTCGCCGACATCTTCGACGTCCTCGCCGAGGAGGGCGTCACCGCGGTCCGCGTCCGGGTCTGGAACGACCCGTTCGACGCCGAGGGCAACGGCTACGGCGGCGGCGACGTCGACGTCGCGCGCGCCGTCGAGATCGGCGAGCGGGCGACCGCCGCGGGCCTCGGCCTGCTCGTCGACTTCCACTACTCCGACTTCTGGGCCGACCCCGGCCGCCAGCTCTCGCCCAAGGCCTGGGCCGGTCTGGACGACGCGGCCCGCACGACGGCGCTGCACGACTACACCGCCGAGTCGCTCCAGGCGTTCGAGGACGCCGGCGTCGACGTCGACATGGTCCAGATCGGCAACGAGACCAACAACGGCATGGCCGGCTACACCCGCGCCGCGACCGACATGGACGCGACGCTCGCCGGGCTCTTCTCCGCGGGCAGCAGCGCCGTCCGCGAGGTGCTGCCGGACGCGCAGGTCGCCGTGCACTTCACCAACCCGGAGACGCCGGGCCGCTACGCCGCGATCGCCGCCGGCCTCGACGCGTTCGGCGTCGACTACGACGTCTTCGCCAGCTCCTACTACCCGTTCTGGCACGGCTCGCCCGAGAACCTCACCGCGGTGCTGGGCGGCATCGCCGACACCTACGGCAAGAAGGTCATGGTCGCCGAGACCTCGTGGGCGCACACCCTCGAGGACGGCGACGGCTACCCGAACGTGATCGACGCGGCGACCGTCACCGACGACTACCCGATCAGCGTCCAGGGCCAGGCCACCGCGCTCCGCGACGTCATCGCGGCGGTCGCGGCCGTCGGCGAGGCGGGGATCGGCGTCTTCTCCTGGGAGCCGGCCTGGCTCCCGGTCGGCCCGCCGAGCAGCGTCGAGCACAACCGCATGCTCTGGGAGCGCGACGGCTCCGGCTGGGCCAGCAGCTTCGCCGGCCCCTACGACCCGGTGCACGTGGGCGAGGCGTACGGCGGCTCCGCCTGGGACAACCAGGCGCTCTTCGCGACCGACGGCACCCCGCTCGAATCGCTCCGCACCTTCCGCTACGTCGACACCGGTGCGACCGCTCCCCGCGCCGTCACCGGGATCGACGCCGTCGCGCTCACCGTCGTCGACGGCCAGCCGGTCGAGCTGCCCGCGACCGTCGCCGTGCGCTGGAACGACGGCTCCGTCGAGGACACCGCGGTGACCTGGAGCGGCGCGGTGTCGTGGATCCGCGGCCCCGGCGAGTACTCGATCCCCGGCCGCACCGCCACCGGCCTCGACGTGGTGGCGACGGTGACCGTCGTGGCTCCTGACCTCGTGGTCGACCCCGGCTTCGAGAGCGCGGACGGCTCGGCCTGGACCCTCACCGGCCCGGCCGCGCGCACGCAGACCGGCGACGCCGCCGAGGGCGAGCACGCGATCACCTTCTGGAGCGCCGACGCCTACTCGGCCTCGGTCCGCCAGAGCGTCACCGGAGTGCCGGCCGGCTCGTACACGCTGCAGGCAACGACGCAGGGCACGAACAGCCCCGCGACCGACGTCCGCACGCTGAGCGCCACCACCTCGGCGGGCACGGCGAGCGCGCCGCTGCCGTTCACGACGTGGAGCTCCTTCGCGACGACGACCGTGCCGGTCGTGGTCGGCGCGGACGGCGTCGTCGACATCTCGGCCGACTTCGCGCTCTCCGGAGGGGCGTGGGGCGTCTTCGACGACGTCCGCCTCGTCGCCGACACCGCCGTCTCCGCCGCGGACACCGCCGCGCTCGAGGCGGCGCTCGCCGAGGCCGATGCGGTCGACCGCGCCGCCTGGACTCCGGAGTCGCTCGCCCGCCTCGACGAGAGCCGGGCCGTCGCGTCCGTCGTCCTCGCCGGATCGGCCGCGACGCAGGAGGACGTCGACGCCGCGGAGCGCGGACTGAGCGCGTCGATCGACGCGCTCGAGAACGTCCTGCGGGTGCGTCTCAGCGCGGAGGTGACCTGCGCCGCTGGCCGGGCCGTGATCGCTCTGAAGGCCGAGAACGGCGGCTCCGAGCGGGTCGCCCTCTCGGTCCGCACGCCCTATGGCAGCGCTGCGCTGCCGGCGCTCGCCGCGGGCACGACGGCCGCGCTGAAGGTCCCGACCCCGCTCCGCGCCGTCCCCGCGGTGTCCCTCTCGGTCACCGCGAGCGCGACGATCGACGGCGCCGTGGTCACGGCGACCCTCCCCGTGGAGTCCCCCGCGACCCGCTGCCGCTGACCCCTTCCGCGAGATGCCACTTGTGCACGCGACACGCCGATGATGGCGGTCACAAGTGGCATCTCGCGGAGGAGGCGGCCGGAGTCAGCCGGAGGGGTTCTCGACGGGGTCGCCCTCGGGGTCGGTCGCGGTGTCGGGGTCGACCTGGTCGGGGTCGACGGTGCCCGGGTCGATGGTGCCCGGGTCGATGGTGCCCGGGTCGATGGTGCCGGGGTCGGTGGTGCCGGGGTTGTCGGGAGTGCTCGTGTCGGTCATCTGATCCTCCTCGTTGCGTTCTGCGGGTGTGCGTTCTGCGGATGGTGCGTCGGCCACGCTACGGTCCGGGCCGCTCCGCGGGACCCCCGTTGACGGGAGCGGGGGGCGCGTGCGGGCGGCGGCTAGCCAGTCCGCCGCCGCCACCGCAAGGCCTGTCACCGCTTCCGCGCGATTCGTACTGTGGGGGCACCGAGTCGAGGAGCAGACGCGCGAGATGATCCGAACCACCGTCACCATCGAGGGCAAGACCTACGGACTCTCCCAGGGGACGGACGTCGCCGATCTCAAGGAGTCCGCGACCCGCGCGACCCAGGCCGGCGGCGGCCTCGTCGACTTCGTCGTGGTCGGCAATCGCCAGGTCAGCGTGCTGATCTCGACCGGTGTGCCGGTGATCTTCGAGGAGGTCCAGGTCCCGGACGACGCGCGCGACACCGGCGACCTGCAGGAGCCCTGGGACGACATCGACTACCTGGACTGACGCGAACCTCCGCCCGGACGCCTCCCGAGGGAGCGCCGTCCGCGCGGTCCCAGACGCCTGAGGGGCGCCGCCGGCTGGACCCGGCGTCCCTCGGGCTCCTCCCCTTCCGCGCCCGCCGCTGCGGAGCGCGGGTCAGAAGGCCGTGCTCTCGGCCTCCTCCGCCCCGGCATCGGCGAGCTCGCCCGCGACGAGGACCGCGGCGGCAGTGCTGAGGGCCGAGCGCACCTGCTCGGCGGTGACGTCGAGGAGGCCGGCGATCGCCTCGACGTCGTGGCCGCCGGTGTGGCGCAGAAGCCAGCACTGGCGTTCGAGCGCGGCCAGTCCGTGCAGGCGCCGGTGGAAGGCGGTGCGGACGAGGTCGTCCTCGCGGAGTCCGACCGTCGCCGTCGCCGGGAGGAGTGCGGCCTGCCGTCCGACGCTGTGGCGGCCGATCTCCGTCCGCGCGATCTCGAGGGCCGACTGCTCGTCGACGAACCGCGGCGAACCCGAGCGGAGGGTGACCGCGGCCTGGTGCAGAGCGGCGGCGGCCATCGACTCCGAGAGCGTGAGCCGGTAGGCGTAGGCGTAGAGGCCGGCCGAGCGGGCCTTCGTTTTCGCGTCCACGGTTCTCTCCTCGGGTCGGCTCGGCCGGGGCGGCCTGACGTCGAAGCCGATGCTAGAGGGCAGAGAACGATCGTTCTACCCTTGACATGCTCAGACAGTTATCGATACATACGCATCTAGCCCCTCGTCAGTCCCGCGCCGAGAGGATGCAGAACTCGTTCCCCTCCGGATCCGCGAGCACCACCCACGACTGCTCGCCCTGGCCGACGTCGAGCCGGGAGGCACCCATCGCGACGAGCCGGTCGACCTCCGCCGCCTGATCGTCGGGCACGAAGTCGAGATGCAGGCGGTTCTTCACGGTCTTCCGCTCCGGCACGTCCAGGAAGAGGAGGCTCGGCCCGCGGCCCGACGCGGGCAGCAGCTCGATCCCCTCGTCGTCCTCGTCCACGACGTCCCAGCCGAGCGCCTCCTGCCACCAGTGCCCGAGGGCGCGGAAGTCGGTGCAGTCGACGATGATCTCTTCGAAGCTCAGGCTCATGCCGCCGACGCTAATCGGCGCTCGCCGTGTCGCGGAAGGGGTCGCGGAGGATCGGTGGAGAGCGCGGCCGCCGCGGCACCTGGGGAGGAGCTCGTGCCGAAGCGGCACGACGGCTGGCTCCGGAGCGCGCGGTCCGGCATCCTCGAGCGGAGCCGGACGGACGCACCGCGCTCGTGGAAGGGAACGACATGAGCGAGCACGAGCACGGCACCGAGCACGCCACTCCCCGAGAGCACGGCACTCCCCGCGAGCACGCCACTCCCCGCGACCACTGGGAGGCGCGCTACACCGACTCCGACCGCGTCTGGTCGGGCCGGCCGAACGCGACCCTCGTCGACCTCGTCGGCGGCCTGACTCCCGGCCGCGCCCTCGACCTGGGCTGCGGCGAGGGCGGCGACGTCCTCTGGCTGGCGGCGCAGGGCTGGACCGTCACGGGCCTCGATCTCTCCGAGACGGCACTCGCGCGCGCCCGCACCGAGGCGCTCGCCCGGGGCCTCGTGATCGACGTCCGCCAGGCGGATCTCGGCGGCGACTGGCCGGTCGAGGGCGTCTTCGACCTGGTCGCCTCGAGCTTCCTGCACTCGATGGTGGAGCTGCCGCGGATCCCGATCCTGCGCCGGGCCGCCGACCTCGTCGCGCCGGGCGGCGTCCTCGCGATCGTCTCGCACGCCGCCGCGCCGCCCTGGTCCGCGCACTCGCACCGGCACGAGGACGGGCCCGTCCTCGCCTCGCCGGAGGAGGAGCTCGCCGCCCTCGCTCTCGATCCGGCGGAGTGGACGCCACGGGTCGTCGAGACCCGCGAGCGGACCGCGACCGGCCCGGACGGCGAGGACGCCGTGCTCCTGGACGGAGTCCTCCTCCTCGAGCGGCGCGCGGCGCCGTCGCACTGAATCCTGTCGTCGCTCCTCCACAGGACGGCCTTCGACGAGTTCTCTTCGGATGAGTCGGATCGGCCTCTCGGGTGTCGGTGGTTCCTGCTTCAATACGCGTATGGATGAGATCAGCGACGCGGATGCGGCGGAGGGACGGCTCGGGCCGGCCGCCGCCGTCGGCGCGGTGCTCGGCGTGGCCGCCGATCTCGGCCTCACCTCGGCGCGATTCCTCCTCACGCGCGCGGAGGCGCTGCATCTCGCCTACCGGACGGCACTCGCCGCTCCGCAGGAGTTCGCCCGCGGCCTGTCCCGGAGCGAGGTGACCGGTCTGGTCGAGCGGTCGATCCGGGCGGAGTTCGCGGTCGCGCTCCGCCTGTCGGAGCGGGCGGCGTGGAAGGTGATCGATCACGCGATCCTGCTGGTCGAGGAGCTGCCCTGCACGCGCGCTCTCCTGGCGGAGGGTCGGCTGCTGTGGGAGGCGGGCGAGATCATCGGCGCGACCGCCGCGACCCTGCCCGTCACCTCTCGTGCCGCGTTCGACGCGCGCGCGGCCGAGGTCGCGCCGGAGGTGACGCCGACGCAGCTGAGGAGGATCGTCGCCCGCTTGCGCGATGAGCTGCACGAGGAGCCGCTCGCTCAGCGCCATGCCCGCGCCCGCCAGGATCGCGCCCTCTGGATCTCGCCGGAGGTCGACGGGATGGCCACGCTCTGCGCGCTGCTGCCCGCGCCGGACGCGCTGGGGATCGGGGATCGTCTCGACCGCATCGCCCGCGCCCTCCGGGAGGGCGGCGACGAGCGCACCCTGGCTCAGCTCAAGGCCGACGCCCTCACCGATCTGCTGCGCGACGGCGACATCGCCGGGACGACTCCCGCGAGCGACGGTCCTCAGGTGTCGTCGTCGTTCGTGCCGGGGATCCGCGCGGAGGTGCGGCTGACCCTCGCCGCGTCGACTGCTGTCGGGCTCGACGACGCTCCCGCGGACCTCGACGGCTACGGCCTCCTCCCGGCCGACCTCGCCCGCGCGCTGGTCGCGAGCGCCGCCTCCTTCACCCGGGTCCTCACCGACCCCGATACCCGCGCGGTCGTCTCCGTCGGCCGCACCCACCGGGTCCCACCCCCGCAGATGCGCCTGCATCTGCAGCTCCGAGACCAGACCTGCCGCTTCCCCGGCTGCACCCGCTCCGCGTCGAGGTCGGAGGCGGACCACACGATCGAGTGGCGCAACGGCGGCGAGACCGCCCTCGACAACCTCGTCTCCCTCTGCGCGAGCCACCACCACGTCCGCCACGGCGACCGCTGGACCTACGTCCCCCGGAAGGACGGCGGCATCGTCTGGACCACCCCGACCGGCCGCACCGTCACGATCCGCCCGCCCGCCCTGGCCGGGGCGCCGCCGGGCCCCCGCTTCGAGGACGCACCGCCGCCGTCCTGACTACCGTGTTCTTCGTATCCGCACCCACCCAGGAGGCACTGTTGCCGCTCGATCCCTACCTCGCCGCCCGCCTGCCGCTGCTCGACGGCGTCGGCTATCCGCTCGACGCCGAGCAGGCGGCGAAGGTCGCCGAGTTCGAGCAGGACCCCGGCCCGTGGTCGCTCCCCGAGGGCGTCACGGTCTCCGATGCCGCGATCGACGGCCCGCACGGCCCGATCCCGCTCCGGATCTACGAGCCCGCAGCGCCCGCGGCCGCCGCCCTGCTCTGGGTGCACGGCGGCGGCTTCCAGGCCGGCGACCTCGAGATGCGCGAGTCGCACGTCGTCGCCGCCGAGCTCGCCGCCCGCGCGAGCACCCGCGTCGTCTCGGTCGGCTACCGGCTGGCGACGGCCGAGGTCCGCTTCCCCGTCCCGCTCGACGACGTGCAGGCCGCCTGGCGCCACCTCCGCGCCGAGACGCCGGGCGCGCTGCCCGTCGCGATCGGCGGGGCCAGCGCCGGCGCCGCCCTGGCCCTCGCCGCGACGCTCCGCGAGCGCGACGCCGGCACGCGCCTCCCGGACCACGTGCTGCTCGCCTACCCGTTCGCGCACTTCCCGAACCCGCCGCTCGACGACGCCGTGATCCGCGAGCTGCTCCCGCTGCCGCCGCTGCTGCGCTTCCCGACCGCCGGCATCGAGGGCATGGTCCGCACCTACGTCGGCCGCCTCTCCGATCTGCCGCCGCACGCGCTCCCCGGCGCCGCCCCGCTGCACGGTCTGCCGCCGACCTCCGTGCTCGTGAACGAGTACGACGAGCTCCGCGGCTCGGCCGAGCTGCTGCTGCGCCAGCTGGCGGAGGCCGGCGTCGCCGCGACCGGCTACCTCGCGCAGGGCATGCCGCACGGCCACCTGAACCGCACGCCCGCGCTGCCCGAGGTCGACCGCTCGCTCGCGTTCTTCGCGGCGCAGCTGCGCTCGATGGCATGACGCGGACACTCAGGCGGTGAGGTCCCCGAACCCGCCCTCGGCGCACCGGCCAGCACGTGGTGATGAGATGTCCTGCCTGCGCGATCACCGGTCGTCGGTGCTGGGCTGTGAGTGATGGCCGGAGCCGTACGCTGCCCACCGCGTGACAGTGGGCCGGATTGACCGCCGGCCCGACGGTGTGTGCTCGCTCCGGTGCGCCTACCGACTCACCGCTTCACTCCTGCAGCAGATCGACCTCCCAGTTCGTGCGCTGGATCGCCGCGTCCAGGTCGCGCAGCTCGCGCGCCAGCTCGTCGGCCTGCGCGCGCAGCTCGCGCACGGGCAGGGCCGGCAGCCGCCGGAGCTCGCTGCGCAGCTGGCGGTAGCCGCGATCGCCCGCGGCCGCGTCGGCCGCCCGCACCACGATGCTGTGTTGCGCGCGCAGCGACTCGCGCCGGGCGAGCGCCGCGGTCAGCCGCGTGCCGTCGGGCGTGGTCGCCGCCGTGTTGGTGAGATTCACCGCCGTGACCAGCCGTTGCAGCGCGGCCAGCGCGCGCGTGCACTCCGCGAGCAGCTCCGCCGGGTCCTCCGTCGGCTCCTCGCCCTCCTGGTAGGAGGCGTTCGCGACGATCCGCGACTGGAGGGCCTCGATCCGCTTCTGCAGATCGCCCCGCTCGAGGAGTGCTTCGGCAAGCTTCATGCCCCCAGGCAACCACACCCGCGGCATCCGCGCAGTCCGTCTAGGCTGCCGAGCGTGCCGCTGCAGAATCACCCCGGAGACGTGGAGTTCCCCGTGCGCTCCCGGCTGCGGTACGCGCGGATCGCCGACGCGCACCGTCGCTCGCCCGGCGGCGGGATCGCCCGCCGCGCCCTGCTGGTGACGGCGTGCGCCGCTCCGCTGGGCGTCGTCGGCTTCGTGCTCGGCCTTGCGAGCGCCGACGGCAGCACCGGTCTGCCGATCTTCACCTTCGGGATCGGCCTCGTCTTCGGGCTCGCGATCGCCTCGATCGTCTTCCAGTTCCGCGATGCGGGTGCACCCCGGCGGCAGCAGCTCGCCTACCGCGCCGAGGCGCGGACCCCCGCGCCGACCCTCCGGCAGCAGCAGCTGCTCGCCCTCGACGCGGTCAGCGACTTCTCCTTCGGCGGCTGGAACTCCTCGCTCGCCTTCCAGCCCACCTGGGCCGAGCTGCCCGCGGGCCTGCGCGCCCGCTACGGCGACGGCGCCAAGGGCTCGCCCTGGCCCGACCTGCCGATCCCGGAGCTCTCGGAGCAGCGCGGCGGGCTCGACCGCGGCTTCCGCATCGCCTCGGCCGAGGACGTCGAGCTCCTCGTCGCCGACGCCCTCGCCCGCGGACCGCTGTCGACCCGCTTCGCCGAGGTGTCGGCGTCGGAGGACGCGGAGCGGATGCGGTCGCGGATCTCCGCGCTGAGCGGCGCGAGCGAGTTCGACCTCCTCGAGCGCACCCAGCCGATCGGCGGCCGCCCGCCGGCGCTGCTGCTCGCGGGCGACGCCGAGCGGACGATCGGAGCGGTCCGCTACGCCTACGTCGCCGGCTACCTGACCGCCGAGCGCGCCTGGCAGCTGCTGGAGAGCATCGGCGCGCGCGTCTTCGCGCAGTACGACGGCTGGGACGCCTACTGGCGTGACGCCGCCGTCGCCCTCGCCTTCCGCTCCGACTCGCTCAGCGCGGTGCAGCAGTACCACCGGCTGCGCGGCGAGCTGCTCGCGTCGGCTTGGCCCGCGGCGACCGTGCCGTACCCCGGGGCCGCGCGGGACGGAGCCGGATCGTGACCGAGGCGCCGCACGATCCCGAGGACGACCGCGATCCCGCCCAGCAGGCGCTCGAGGCGATCCAGCGGATCAGCAACGGCGGAGACCCCGCCGCCGCGGCCTTCGCCCTGTCGAACGACTGGACGGATCGGCAGGTCGAGCGGCTGAAGGCCCTGTGGCGCCGATGGCGTCGGGACATCGGAGACTCATAGCCGGTGCAGAGACTCCGGCCTGAGGAGCCGGTCACTCTGGGGTTCCCCGAGCCCCCGAGCGACAAGGAGCCACCTCATGGCACGCATCCCCGAACCGGACCGCACCCCCGACGGCCCCCGCTACGAGGGCCGCGCGCTCGACCGCCCCGACGAGGAGGTCGTCGACCAGGGGCTCGCCTTCGACGTGCGGACGCTGCTGGAGCGCCGCGTTCTGGGCCGCACCGTCCTGGGCCGCACCGTTCTGGGCCGCCGTCGCGTTCTCGGCCTGATCGGGGTCGGCGCCGCCACCACGGTCCTCGCCGCCTGCTCGGCCGCCGCCGGCAGCACGGGTGCGAGCACCTCGACCGCCGCCGCCGCCGCCGCCGCCGCCGCCGCCACCGCCACTGCCACCGCCGCGACCGGCGAGATCCCGGACGAGACCGCCGGCCCCTACCCCGGCGACGGCTCGAACGGTCCCGACGTGCTCTCGAACTCCGGCATCGTCCGCAGCGACATCCGCTCGAGCATCGACGGCGGGGGCACCGCGACGGGCGTCCCGCTCACGTTCACGCTGACGATCCTCGACCTGGCGAACGGCGGCGTCCCGTTCGAGAACGCCGCCGTCTACGTCTGGCACTGCGACGCGGCGGGCGGCTACTCGATGTACTCCGACGGCATCACCGAGGAGACCTACCTCCGCGGCGTGCAGGTCGCCGACGCGAAAGGCGAGGTGAGCTACACCTCGGTCTTCCCCGCCTGCTACTCCGGACGCTGGCCGCACATCCACTTCGAGGTCTACCCCGACGTCGACTCGATCAGCGACTCCGGCAACGCGATCGCCACCTCGCAGCTCGCCGTCCCCGAGGACGCCTGCACCGCCGTCTACGCGCTCAGCGGCTACGAGGGCTCCTCCGAGAACCTCGCGCAGGTGAGCCTCGCGAACGACAACGTCTTCAGCGACGACGGCGGGGAGCTGCAGCTCGCCACGGCCACCGGCGATGCGACCGCGGGCTACCACTTCGCCCTCAGCGTCGGCGTCGACACCACCACGGAGCCCACGGGCGGCTCGGTGCCCTCGGGCGGCGGCGGCGGCGGAGCGGGCGGCGGACGACCGCCCTCGGCCTGATCGCGTCGCAGCGTGCCAGGCTTGCCGCATGGTCCCGGAGGCGAGCGCCGATCTCGAGGTGAGCGCCGCCCTCACGATCCCCGCGACGGAGCTGCAGTGGCGGTTCTCCCGCTCCTCCGGCCCCGGCGGCCAGCACGTCAACACCTCCGACAGCCGCGTGCAGCTCACCTGGAGCGCGGCGGAGTCGGCCGTGCTGAGCGAGGAGCAGCGGTCGCGGATCCTCGAGCGCCTCTCGCAGCGGATGGTCGCCGGTGCGGTCACCGTGACCGTGTCGCAGCAGCGCTCGCAGCTGCGCAACCGCGAGAGCGCCCTCGCGACGCTCCGCGACCTCGTCGCCGCGGCCCTCGCTCCGCCCGCCGCCCCGCGCCGCCCGACCCGGCCGACCCGCGGCTCGGCCCGCCGGCACCTCGCGAGCAAGCAGCAGCGCTCCGCCACCAAGCAGCAGCGCCGCCGGCCGCCCGCGGAGTGAGAGCCTGCGCTACAGCCGGTCGCTCCGCCACTCCGCCGCGAGCTCCTCGCCGCGGCCGAAGGCCTCCTCCTCGCGCTCGCGCAGCTCGACGCGGCGGATCTTGCCCGAGATCGTCTTGGGCAGCTCGTGGAACTCGATCCGCCGCACCCGCTCGAACGAGGAGAGCAGCTCGTCGGTGTGCCGGAAGATCGCCGCGGCGGTCTCGGCGGTCGGCTCCCAGCCCTCCGCCAGCGCCACGTACGCCTTGACCACGCTGTGCCGCGTCGGATCCGGCGCGGGCACGACCGCCGACTCCGCGACGGCCGGGTGCTGCAGCAGCACGCTCTCCACCTCGAAGGGCGAGATCTTGAAGTCCGACGACTTGAAGATGTCGTCGGTGCGGCCGAGGAAGGTGATGGTGCCGTCGACGGCGCGGACGGCGACGTCCCCGGTGTGGAAGTAGCCGTCGGCCCGCGCGCGCGAGGTGCGCTCCTCGTCGCCGAGATAGCCGGACATCAGGTTGACCGGCTCCGTGGACAGGTCGAGGCAGATCTCGCCTGTGGAGGAGGATTCGCCGGTGACCGGGTCGATCAGCGCGATCGCGACGCCCGGCAGTGGCCGGCCCATCGCCCCGGAGACGACCTCGGCGCCGGGCGGGTTGGCGATGATCGCCGTGGTCTCGGTCTGGCCGTAGCCGTCGCGGATGGTGAGGCCCCACTCGCGCTCGACCGTCGCGATGACCTCGGGGTTGAGCGGCTCGCCGGCCGAGAGGATCTCGGCGAGCGCGCGCGGCTTCGCGCCCAGCTCGGACTGGATCAGCATCCGCCAGACCGTCGGCGGCGCGCAGAAGGTGGTGACGCCGGCGCGGTCGAGCTGCTCGCGCAGCGCCGCGGGCGAGAAGCGCGAGTAATTGTAGACGAACACCGTCGCCTCCGCGTTCCACGGCGCGAAGAAGCAGCTCCAGGCGTGCTTGCCCCAGCCGGGCGAGCTGATCGCCGAGTGCACGTCGCCCGGCTGCACGCCGAGCCAGTACAGCGTGCTGAGGTGCCCGACCGGGTACGACTCGTGGCTGTGCACGACCATCTTGGGCTTCGAGGTCGTCCCCGAGGTGAAGTAGACGAGGCACGCGTCGGTGCTGTCCACGACGACGGTCGGGGCGATGCCGGGGGCCTCGATCGAGTCGGCGTAGTCGAGCCAGCCGTCGGGAACGCCCGCGGCGGCGCCGCCCACGGCGATGCGGCCGACGCCCTCCGCCATCCCGGCGAACTTGCCGGTCTCGCTCGCGTCCGCGATCACGTGCGCCACCTCGCCGCGCTCGAGGCGGTCGGCCAGGTCGGCGGGGGAGAGGAGGGTCGTGGTCGGCAGGATGACCGCGCCAAGCTTCATGATCGCGAGCATCGACTCCCACAGCTCGAGCCGGTTGCCGAGCATGAGCAGCACGTGGTCGCCCTGCTCGACGCCGACGGAGTGCAGCCAGGCGGCGACCTCGTCGGAGCGCCAGCGCATCTCGTCGAACGAGACCTTCGTCTCGGAGCCGTCCTCCTCGACGATCCAGAGGGCGGTGCGCTCGTTGCCGATCGCGATCTCGTCGAACCAGTCGACGGCCCAGTTGAAGTGCGGGCCGACGTCCGGCCAGCGGAAGGCCTCGGCGGCGGCGATGGCGTCGGTGCGGTGCTCGAGCAGGGTGTCGCGGGCGGCGCGGAAGCGGCCGGTGGGGTTCATCCGATCATTCTCTCGCGCCGCGGCGGCTCCGGGGTGGGAGGGCTCAGTACTTGATCGACTGACCGCCGTCGATCGGCAGCACCACCGCATTGATGTACGAGGCGTCGTCCGAGAGCAGGAAGGCGACGACCGAGGCGATCTCGGCGGCCTCGCCGTAGCGCTTGGTCGGGTTGATCTGGATGAACTCCTCGGCGGCCTTGCGCGGGTTCTCCGCGTCGAGCTGCTTCATCGAGTTCTCGACCATCGGCGTCCAGATGGCGCCCGGGGCGATGGCGTTGATCCGGATGCCGTACTGCCCGTACTCGATGCCGGAGTTGCGGGTGAGGCCGACGACGCCGTGCTTCGCGGCCGCGTAGCCGGACTGGTTGCCGATGCCGGTGATGCCGCCGACGCTCGCGGTGTTGACGACCATGCCGGAGCCCTGCTCGCGCATGACCTTGAGCACCTTCTCGAGGCCGAGGAAGACGCCGCGGAGGTTGATCGCCACGACCTTGTCGAACTCGTCGGCGGTGAAGTCCTCGGTGAGGTTCTGGCGGCCCTCGATGCCGGCGTTGTTGAAGAAGCCGTCGATGCGGCCGAAGCGCTCGAGGGTCTGCGCGACGTAGGCGTCGACGTCGGACTCCTTCGAGACGTCCGCGAGCACGGTGAGCGACTCGGTGCCCTCGGGGAGCGCCTCGACGGTGGCGGCGAGGCCCGGCTCGGAGACGTCGACGAGGGCGAGCTTCGCGCCCTCCGCGGCGAGGCGGACGGCGGTGGCGCGGCCGAGGCCGGAGCCGCCTCCGGTGATGAGGACGACGCGGTCGGTGAAGCGGGTGCTGCTGGTATCCATAGGTCCACTATATACCTAGTGATGCTCGGGATTCGGTGGGCGTCGACCCTGGCAACCGCCGCAGAGACCGTCCCGCCCGCCGGCCGCCTCGGGTAGACCGGAAGGACCGACACGAGCGGGGGAGCCGTGAAGAGCATGAGAAGAGCGATGACCACCGGCGCCGCGCTGGCCCTCACCGGGCTGGCGCTGGCCGCCTGCACGGCACCCGCGCAGAGCGGAGCGGAGGCGACGCCGACCGCCACGCCGACCGCCTCAGCGGCGCCGACCGACCGCCCGATCGGACCCGTGCGGCTGCCGGACGGCGCCACCGCCGCCGTCGAGTGGATCGACGAGGTCGGCGCCGTGGAGCCGCAGACCGTGCGCCTCATCGGCGAGCCGCTGTACGTCACCGTCTCGGTCGTCTGCGACACCGCCGACGCCGAGGTGACCGTCGAGGTCGAGGGCCTGATGACCACCGGCTCGTCCTGCGTCTACGACCCGAACATCACCCGCACGCCGGGCGACGGCGGCGGCAACACCGGAACGATGCACGTCGCCGTCGACCAGGACGCGACGATCACCGTGACGACCGACCCGGCCGACGCGCACTGGTCCGGCGCGGTCTCGACCGGTCCGCGGACGGTGCCGATGGGCTAGCTCTGGACCTCTAGCCCAGCGGCACGCCCAGCGCGGCCATGAACGGCACGGCGTCGACCGCCTCGCCGTCGACGCGGGTCTCGAAGTGCAGGTGGCAGCCGGTGGAGGCGCCGGTCGAGCCGCGGGTCGCGATGACCTCGCCCGCCGTGACGGTGTCGCCGACGTCGACGAGCAGGTCGGTGTTGTGCGCGTAGCCGGTCTCGATGCCGCCGCCGTTGTCGAGCAGGATCCAGTTGCCGTAGCTGCCGGAGTAGGCCGCCTCCTCGACGGTGCCGCTCGCGGCCGCGAGGACCGGGGTCCCGCAGGCGCCGGCGAGGTCGGTGCCCTTGTGGAAGAGGTTCACGCCGGCGACCGGCTGGTCGGGGCGGGGGCCGTAGCCGCTGCTGATGTGCCCCGCGATCGGGAGCACCCAGGCGCCGGAGACGCCGGCGGCCGCGGCGGTCGACTCGCCGGCGTCCGCGGTGATCGCGTCGAGCGAGGCGGTCGGCACGAGCACCTCGGGCTTGGCCTCGGCGGCGAAGGCGTCGCGCGTGACGTTCTGCTGCACGACTCCGGCGGCGACGAAGCTCTGCGGGCGGGCCGCGGCGACGGCGCTCGCCGTGTCGGTCGCGACGGCGGACTCCGGGGTGTCGCCGACGGCGAAGGCGGGCATCGTCGAGGTGACGGCCAGGCCGACCACGAACGTCATCGCGGCGAAGGCGGACACGCGGCGCGTCGAGGGGCGGCGGGCGCTGCTGCGGGTGGCGCGGCGGGCGGTGGCCTGCTCGGCCTCGCGCTGCTCGCGCAGCTGCCGACGGGTCGGGGGAGTGTGCGCGGTCCCTGCGGGGACGGGGGCCGGGGCGTGGTCGGAGTGGTGCATGCAGTCGGTGTTTCCGGGTCGTTCGCCGCGGGGGAACGGGGGGCGCGGCAGGGCGGGGCGGGGGAACGGTTCAGTACACAGGGGGGTATCAGCCGGGGCTCAGGGGACCGCGCGGCGACCCTCCAGAGTACCCGCGGTGCTCCGGAATGCGACTGAGAGAATGCCGAACGGCGCGCGGTATTCGCGCGGGGCTCAGGACAGTGCGTCCGCGCACGAGCGCAGGAGGACGTGCAGGTCGCGGATCCGCGCCCCGTCCAGCCCCGTCAGCATCCGCTCCTCGACGCCCCGGACGGCCGCGCTCGCCTCGCCCAGCAGCTCCTCGCCGGACGCCGTGAGCCGGGTCGGCAGCGCGCGCCCGCTCGGCGCCGTCTCCGCCCGGATCAGGTGGCCGTCGCGCTCCATCGACTGCAGCAGCACGTGCATCGACTGTCGCGTCACGAACGCGCCGCGGGCCAGCTCCGAGCTGGAGAGCCCCGGCCGGTGCGCCAGCAGCTCGAGGCAGGAGTAGGCGGTGACGGTGACGCCGAGCGGCCGCAGGGCCGCCTCCATCGCCGCCCGCAGTGCGCTCGACGCCTCCTTCAGCACGTAGCCGACGGAGGTGTCCAGCTCGATGCCCTGTGTTTGCTCGCCCTCTTGACCCATGTCAGTAGTCTGACATACCCTCTATGTAAGGAAACTGACACACATCATCGACGAAAGGCGCTCCCCATGGCGATCACCGGTCCCGACTTCCTCTCCCTCCAGGTCCGCGACCTCGAGCGGTCCGCCGAGTTCTACGAGACCCGCCTCGGCCTCTCCCGCCGTCCCGGCCCGCCGCACGCCGTCGTCTTCGACACCGCGCCCATCCCGTTCGCGATCCGAGACATCGTCCCCGGCACGGATCTCCCGACCGAGCCCGGCCGCGGCGTCGCCCTCTGGCTGCACGCGACCGAGGTCGCCACCCTGCACGACGACCTCGCCGCCGCCGGCGTCCCGATCACGTCGGCCCCCGCCGAGGGCCCCTTCGGCCTGACCTTCACCTTCGCCGACCCGGACGGCTACCTGATCACCCTCCACGACCGCGCCTGACGCGGCTGCGACTGCGAGACGCTAGGCGTCCGCGCCAGACGGCTGCCAGAGCTGGAGGCGGTTGCCCTCGGGGTCGTGCAGGTCGGCGAAGCGGCCGTTCGGGTAGGTCTCCGGGTCGATCTCGACGGCGATGCCCGCGGCGCGGAGCTGGGCGACGAGCGCGTCGAGCGAGCGGACGCGGAGGTTCAGGGTCCAGCCGGCGGGGCCGAGGTGCTCGGAGCCGGCCGGCATCGGTGCGAGGACGGTGCTGCCGGCGTCCTGCCGCCAGGACGGGGCGCCGTACTCGGTCGGCACCTCGTCGATGCCGAGGTGCTCCGCGTACCAGTGTGCCAGCGCCTCCGGATCGCGCGCGGCGAAGAAGAAGCCGCCGATGCCCGTGACTCTCTCGCGGGACACGATCAGTACCGGCCGCTCGTGAAGACCAGCAGGGCGATCAAGCCCGCGAGCGTCGCGGCGACGCCGGAGCCGAGGCGCCACCACATCCAGCGGTCGCGCTTGGGGCCGCGCATCGGGCGGCGCAGCCCGTGCCTGCCGGAGTAGCCGCCGTGGTTCGGAGTGAAGACCATGAGTCCAGCCTGCCTCAGGCGCTCCACTCGCTGTCGTCCCGCCAGGGTGCGAGGTCGACCTCGTTGCCCTCCGGGTCGGCGAGGGTCCACCACTCCGGCGCGTTCTCCGCGTTCACGACGCGGCCGCCGGCGGCGAGGGCCGCGGCGAGGCGGGCGTCGACGACGTCGCGCGGCACATAGAGGTCGAGGTGGATCGTGTTGCGCTCGGGGCGCGGGGCCTCGATGCGCTGGATCCAGAGGTTCGGGCCGAGGGCGCGCGGGTCGGCGAGGTCGGCGTCCTCGACGGGGGAGTAGCCGAGCACGGCCCGCCAGAAGGCGCGGACCGCGGCGACGTCGACGGCGTCGATCGCGATCTGCAGGCTCTGCACCCCGGCCGGCTCGGCGGCGAGGCCGAGCGCGCGGGCGGCGGCCGAGATCTCGCGGGCGAGGGCGAGGTCGCGCTCGCTGATGTCGCCGACGTCGTGGCTGATCAGGCGCACGCCGACGCCGCCGTAGCGCAGATCGACGTCGGGGTGGTGGCCGGCCTGCTCGGCGAGGGCGGCGATCGCGGCGACGAGGGCGGCGCCCGCCGCGAAGGAGCCGGCGCGGAAGTACGCGCGGGCGCCGTCGCCCACGACCCGCCAGTCGGCGGTGCCGGGCGCGGATCGGAAGTCGCGGGGGGAGATCGCATCGCTCATGCGGCAGTTGTACTCCCGTCCGGCCCTCCTGCCCAGGCCCCGTCCGGTGCGCGCTCGCTACGGTGGGAGCCACGACCGATCGCGGTCGACGAGTGTGAGGAGCCGGCATGGCGCAGAAGAAGAAGTCTGATTCGAAGAAGTCGTCGCAGAAGACCGACGACAAGGCCGCGCAGAAGCGCGCGAAGAAGGCCCTGGCCAAGGCGGAGAAGTCGGTGCGCGCGGCGCACGACGCCGTCCGCGACTCCAGCAAGAAGCTGCGCAAGAAGGCCCGCAAGCTGGCGGAGCAGACCGACAAGCTGAAGCGCCAGCAGGAGAAGGCGGCGAAGAAGGCCGCCCAGGCCGAGAAGCGCAGCATCCCCTCCGCCCCGAAGCACGTGGTCGAGCGCGAGCACGTGGCCGTCGGTGCGGCCGACCCGTCGGTCACGCCCGACTTCACGCCGCCGCTGCCGAGCGCGGCGCACGACGAGCAGGACCAGGAGCAGGCGCAGCCCGAGGAGCCCGCCGCCGAGCCCGCGCCCGACGCCGACCCCGAGCACGTGCCGGACTTCACGCCGCCGCTGCCGCACTCCTCGAACTGAGCGCTTAGCCTGAAAATCTGCACAGGGTAGCCCGCCGCGCCGCCCAGTGAGGTGAACAGCCGGTGAACGTGCTGGCCATCGCTTCCGGGCGGCGAGCGCGGGGCGGGAGGATCTCCTCCGTGGATCCCTTCATCCTTCTCGCGCTCGTCATCGTCACCGCTCTGGCGTTCGATTTCACCAACGGCTTCCACGACACGGCGAACGCGATGGCCACGTCCATCGCGACCGGCGCGTTGAAGCCGAAGGTGGCCGTCACCCTCTCCGCCGTCCTCAATCTGGTCGGCGCGTTCCTCAGCATCGAGGTGGCGCTGACCGTCACGAACGCGGTCGTCAAGATCCAGGACTCCACCGGCGCGCCCGACCCGGCGCTGCTCGAGGGCGGCGGATCCGCGCTCCTGCTGATCGTGCTGGCCGGCCTGATCGGCGGCATCATCTGGAACCTGCTGACCTGGCTGCTCGGCCTCCCCTCCAGCTCGTCCCACGCGCTCTTCGGCGGCCTGATCGGCTCGGCGCTCGCCGGGCTCGGCCTCAACGGCGTCAACTGGGCGGGCGACGGAACGAAGCTCGACGGCGTCGTCGGCAAGGTGATCCTGCCCGCGCTGATGTCGCCGGTGCTCGCCGGCGCGGTCGCCGCGATCGGCACCTGGCTCGTCTTCCGCGTGATCGGCAACCTGGCCGACCGCCGCATCCACCGCGGCTTCCGGATCGGCCAGATCGGCAGCGCGTCCCTCGTCTCGCTCGCGCACGGCACCAACGACGCGCAGAAGACCATGGGCGTCATCACCCTGGCGCTGATCGCCGCGGGCGGCTGGAGCGACACCGAGTCGGTGCCGTTCTGGGTCAAGCTCAGCTGCGCGCTCGCCATCTCCCTCGGCACCTACATCGGCGGCTGGCGGATCATCCGCACCGTCGGCAAGGGCCTCGTCGAGATCGACACCCCGCAGGGCATGGCCGCCGAGAGCGCCTCGGCCGCGGTCATCCTCGCCTCCAGCCACCTCGGCTTCGCCCTCTCGACCACGCACGTCGCGACCGGCTCGATCCTCGGCTCCGGCGTCGGCCGGCCCGGCGCGCAGGTGCGCTGGCGCGTCGCGCTCCGGATGGTGATCGCCTGGGTGATCACGCTCCCCGCCGCCGCGCTGATGGGCGCCGTGATGTGGTGGATCGGCCACCTGGTCGGCGGGGCCGCCGGCGGGATCCTGATGACCGCCGTGCTCGTCGCCGTCGCCGTGTTCATCTACGTCCGCTCGCGCCGCAGCAGCGTCGGCGCGCACAACGTCAACGACGAGTGGTCGGACGCGGGCTCCGCGGCCAAGCAGACCGCCGGCGTCTAGCCCGGAGCCCTCCGTACCGACTCGAAAGGACCGACCCGTGCTCTCCCTCTTCCTCGGTGCCGCCGGCCAGGTGGCGCTCATCGCCGTGCTCCTCGGAGCGGGCCTGCCCGTGCTCTTCGCCGTCGGCGTCCGCTCGTTCGCCCTCGCCGGCGGTGACGGATCCGCGCCCGCTCCCGGCCTCCCCGCGCCGCTGCTGCGCGCGCTCGGCGTGCTCTGCTTCGTGATCGTGGTCGCCGCCGTGGCGGTGGGCCTGAGCATCATCATCGCGACCGGCCTCGGCCAGGCCGTCAGCTTCGAGCACGTCGTCCCGACGTTCGTCCCCAAGGGCTGAGCGTGTCCGCGACCGATCCCGCTGCGCCCGACGCGGCTCCCGCTCCGGCGGACGGCGTCGTCGCGCGGGTGGTCGCCTGGCTCCGCGCGGGCTACCCGACCGGCGTGCCCGAGACCGACTACCTGCCGCTGCTGGGCATCCTCCAGCGCAGCCTCACCCGCGACGAGCTGGAGCAGGTCGTCCGCGAGCTGCTCTCCGATGCGGTGCGCGCGGACGCGGTCGGCGAGGAGCTCTCGGCGGCCCGGATGCGCGCGCGGATCGAGGAGACGCTCCTCGGCCCCGCGCTGCCCGAGGACCTCGTGCGGGTCTCGGCGCGGCTCGCGAGCGCGGGCTGGCCGCTCGCCCGACCGGAGGAGCTCGCGGTGCCGGAGGAGCAGCGAGCAGGGCTCGTCACGCGGGTCGTCCGCTGGCTCCGCGCCGGCTACCCCGCGGGGCTGCCCGAGCAGGACTTCGTGCCGCTGATCGCGCTGCTGCGCCGCCGGCTCTCCGACGACGAGGTGGCGGAGGTGGCCGCTCGGCTCGCCGCCGAGGGCGGGCTGCCCGCCAGCCGCGTCGACGTCGGCACCGCGATCGCCCAGGTCACCTCGGAGCTGCCGTCGGACGCCGACATCGAGCGGGTCCGGCTCTCGCTGGCCGAGCACGACCGGCCGGAGGAGTTCGCGAGCTGAGCGAGCCGGCTCATGCCAGCAGTACGCGCTCCGGATACGGGTCGTGGCTGAAGCACAGTGTGATCCCCGCGGCCTCGAAGCGCTCCAGCTCGAGCGAGGTGCGGTGGTGCGCCTCCGCATCGTGGCTGATCAGCCGGGGGAGGAAGCGCAGCCGGTCCGACCAGGTCAGGAACTCGCGACCCCAGGCCGCGTCGCCGGCCAGCAGCACGCGGCCCTCGACGAGCGCGCCGAGGTGTCCGCTCGCGTGCCCGGGCAGCGGGGTGATCACGAAGCGGCCGTCGCCGAAGAGGTCGTAGCCGCGGATCCCGCTGGGCGTCGTCGCGACCGGCTGGTCGTCGACCACCGTCGCGCCCGCGGTCCACGGCGGGAGCAGCGCGGCGAAGACACCGTCGGTGATCCGGCTCCGCTCGATCGTCTCGAGCTGACCGCGGGAGAGGACGAGCCGCGCGTCCGGGAACCAGCGCAGGCCGCCGACGTGGTCGGGGTGCAGGTGCGAGAGCACGACCGTGTCGATGTCGGACGGCGCGAGTCCGATGTCCGCGAGGCGGCGGTCGATCGTGTCGCCGGGGCCCACGCGGGCCGGGAGGATCCGCCGGTAGAGAGCGCCGACCGCGCCCGTCCCGCGCAGCGACGGCGGGTAGCCGGTGTCGAAGAGCACCCGCCGGCCGCTCGGGTGCGTGTAGAGGAAGACGGCGGAGGGGAAGGTGCGGCGCGCGGGGCTCCCCCCGCGGAAGACGCGCGAGAGCGGGAAGCTCGTCTCGCCGCAGGCGAAGACCTGGAGGCGCGGCTCGGTCACGACAGCCTCCGGTAGTGCTCGCCGACCCTCCGCAGGCCCTCCGCGAGCGGCACGCGCGGCGCGTAGCCGAGCTCGGTGCGCGCCCGCGAGATGTCGAGGGTCTGCGCGTAGGCGAGCGTCGCGACCGTGTAGCGGGTGAACGGCGGCTCCGCGTCTCCGGGGAGCGCGGAGTAGACGCGCTCGAGGACGACGGCGAGCGCGCTGAGCACGCGGAGGTTCACCGTGAGGTAACGCGGCTCCTCGCCCATCGCGGCGAAGAAGCGGTCGAGCAGCTCGCCGAGCGGGGCCGGCTCGCCGTTGGTGATGTTGTAGACGCCGCCGGCCGCGACCGGCGCGTCCGCGGCGAGGCGGAGCGCGAGGGCCGCGTTCTCGACGCAGGTGATGTCGACCGGGTTCCGGCCGCCGTCGAAGAGCGGGATGCCGCGGCGCCGGCTCGCGGCGACGAAGCGCGGGATGAGGCTCGGGTCGCCGACGCCGATCAGGCCGCGCGGCCGCAGGATCACGAGCTCCGCGATCCGCCCGGCGGCGTGCGCCTCCTGCAGCAGCCGCTCGGCGGCGATCTTGCTGCGGATGTAGAGGCTCATCCGGCTGCCGGTGTCGACGTCCTCCTCGCGGATGCCGAGCCGGTGGCGCCGGGCGGAGTAGAGGCTCGGCGAGGAGACGAAGACGAGCCGGCGGATGCCGCGGCGCTCGGCGAGGTCGATCATCGCCGCGGTGCCCGCGACGTTGGCCGCGTGGAAGTCGCGCCAGCGGCCCCAGGGGCTGGAGAGCGCGGCGGCGTGCACGAGCACGTCGGCGCGGACGTCCCGCGTCGCGAGCTCGGCGAGGTCGGCCGCGATCGTCTCGGCGCCGAGGGTGGCCATGCGGGCTAGCGCGTCGGCGTTCCGGCCGGTCGCGATCACCTCGTCGCCCGCGGCGAGGAACTCGGCGACCGCGTGGCCGCCGAGGAACCCGGTCGCCCCGGTGATCAGGACGCGGCGGGGCCCGGCCTGCTCAGCGGACATCGACGACCTCCGCGACGCCCGCGCGACCCCAGCGCTTGCGGCCCCAGTACCAGAGCAGGATGCCGAGGTAGCCGAGCGCCTTCCCCTTGCGGATCGACATCCGCACGACCGCCTTCCGATCGAGCTTCGCCTGCGCGCGCGGGATGACCCGGCAGACCTTCAGGTGCAGCTCCAGGTCCTCGTCGGTGTCGTCGATGCTCGAGCGCGGGAAGCCGCCGACCTCGAGGTAGAGCGCGGCGTCGATCGCCAGGTTCGAGCCGGCCGCCATGAACATCCGGTAGCGCTGGCCGGGCCGGTGGTAGAAGACGCCGGGCGCGTGCTCCATCAGCCGGATCATCGCGGTGCCGATCACGCCGTCGTACCAGCGGTAGAAGGGCTCGTCGGTGCGGGGCGCCAGCCGGCCGCCGACGAAGCGGGCGCCGTCGGCGACGTCGGCCTTCAGCCGCGCCACCCAGTCCGGATCGGGCAGGCAGTCGGCGTCGGTGCGCGCGACGGCCAGGGCGCCCTGCGCGATCGCGTGGCGGAAGCCGGTGTCGGAGGCGGCTCCCGTGCCCTTCTGCGGCTCGTCGATCACGAGGACCGGGCGGTCGGGGCGGCGGGCCTCGAACGCGGCGATCACCTCGCGCGAGCGGTCGGTGCTGCCGTTGTCGACGAGCAGCAGGGTGAAGCCGGGGTCGGTCTGGTCGGCGAGGGCGTCGAGGGTGCCGCCGAGCAGCTTCTCCTCGTCGTAGAAGGGCACGACCACCCAGAACTCGCCACGATCCACGCCAGACCCCCTCTCCGTCCCGCCGGAGCCTAGCGCGAGCGGGCGCGGGCCCATCGGCGCTATACAGGATCGTGGCCGATGCGCTCCCGCTCCTGCTGCCCGTCCGTGTCCTCGGCACCGGCGAGGCCCTGCCGGCGCGCGTCGTGACGACCGCCGAGGTCGCCGCGCTCTGCGGCATCGACGCCGAGGAGGCGGCTCGCCGCTCCGGAGTGCTCACGCGGCACTGGCTCGCCGACGACGAGGACCCGCTCGAGCTCGGCCTGCTCGCCGCCCGCCGGGCGCTCGACGCGGCCGGGATCGACGCGCGCGACATCGACGTCGTGCTGAACGCCTCCGGCACCCAGCTCCAGGCGATCCCCGACGGCGGGGCGCTGATCGCCGCAGGGCTCGGCCTCGAGGACGTCTCGGCCTACAGCCTGCACGCGACCTGCCTGTCGTTCCTCTTCGCGCTGCAGGAGGCGGGCTTCCTGCTCGCGACCGGCCGCGCCGAGCGGGTGCTCGTCGTCTCGACCGAGGGCGGCAGTCGCGGCATCGACCTCGCGCAGCCCGAGAGCGCGCTGCTGTTCGGCGACGCGGCGGCCGCCGTGGTCGTCGGCCGGGCCGAGCGCCCGGACCAGGGCGTCGTCACCTCGCGCTTCGAGACCCGCCCGAGCGGCGTGCGGCATGCCGAGATCCGCGGCTTCGGCTCGCGCATCCGGATCGAGGACGCCCCGGGCCGGCTCGCCGACTTCCGCTTCGACATGCACGGCGGCGCGCTGCTCGTGGATGCGCTGCGGCACTTCCCGCGCTTCCTCGAGCGGGTGCGCCCCGGCCTGAGCACGGGATTGCCGGGCATCGACCGGGTCATCCCGCACCAGACCAGCGCGGCCGGGCTCGCCGGCATGGCGCGGCTCTGGGGGCGCGAGCGGATGGTGATCACCCTGCCCGAGGTCGGCAACACGATCGGCTCGGCGATCCCGCTCGCGCTGCACCGCGCCCGCGTGCAGGAGGGCGAGTCGGTGCTGCTGGTGGGCACCGGTGCGGGCACGCACTACGGCGCGGTGATCCTGCAGGCCTGAAGCCCGTCGGATCGAGCGCTCACCAGGTGGTGACGGTCGTGCGGGTGATCACCCACTCGTCGCCGACCGGCACCAGCCGGCTGGTGAGCTGCAGGCGCCAGGTGGCGTGCAGCGAGCCGATCGTCGCCTCGGTCAGGGTGCGCGAGACGAGCACCGGGTGCGCGGCGCTGCCCGAGACGGCGCTCTCGACGTGGTCGATCGCGTGGTACTCCTTCAGGCCCTCGGCGATGTCGTCCATCCAGTCGAGCTTCGACTGCACGAGCCCGGTCGGGTGCTCGATCACGAAGCGGGTGTCGAGCAGCGCGTCGAGCACGGGGAGGTCGACGAACACCAGCGCGTCGAAGAGCTCGTCGTGCGCGTCGCGGGGGGAAGGCATCACGAGGGCGGCGCCGTCGTCGCGCGGCGCACCAGCTGGGTCGGCAGCTGCACGTGCAGCGAAGCGGGAGTGCCACCCGCCATCAGCGCGATCAGCATCTCGGCGGCCGTCGCGCCGAGCGTCTGCATCGGCTGCCGGATGGTCGTCAGCGGCGGATCGAAGCGCGCCGCCTCCGGCACGTCGTCGAAGCCGACCACCGAGAGGTCGCGCGGCACCGCGAGCCCGAGGT
This sequence comes from Rathayibacter sp. VKM Ac-2760, assembly GCF_009834185.1. Lineage (GTDB taxonomy): Bacteria > Actinomycetota > Actinomycetes > Actinomycetales > Microbacteriaceae > Rathayibacter. Next base: position 3,989,726 of record NZ_CP047173.1, on the reverse strand, counting down.
GCGCGGCCGTCTCGATGATGGCGAGCGCCGAGACGTCGTTCGCCGCGAAGACGGCGGTCGGCCGGTCGGCGAGCGAGAGCATCGTCGAGGCCGGCAGCCGCGCGGTGTCGTGGTGGTAGCTGCCCACCCGGAGCAGCCGCTCGTCGAACGCGATCCCCGCCTCCGAGAGTCCGGCGCGGTAGCCGGCCTCGCGCAACCGGGCGGAGCGGAGGTCGACCCGGCCGGCGACGAAGCCGATGCGCCGGTGGCCGAGGGCGACGAGGTGGCGCACGGCCTGGAGGGCGCCGCCGAAGCTGTCGGACTCGACGGTCGGCACGTCGGCGCGGCCGGTGTGCGGGTCGACCGCGACCAGCGGGATGTCGGAGGGCGTGCTCACCACCGACGGCGTGACCACGATGGCGCCGTCGATCAGGGTGCCGCTGAGCCGGCTGAGCGAGCGCCGCTCCCAGCCCTCCTGCTCGCCCTCGTGCGAGCCGCTGTAGGCGAGCAGATCGAAGCGCGAGTCGCGCAGCACCGAGCCGACGCCCTTGAGGATCTCGGCGCTGAACGGCTCGAAGCCGGCGACCAGCACGCCGATCACCCCGGTGCGCCGCGAGCGCATGCTGCTCGCGACCAGGCTCGACTCGTAGCCGAGCTCGCGCACGATCTCGAGCACCCGGTTCGCCGTCGCGGGGGCGATGCCGTAGCGGCCGTTCACCGCCTTCGACACCGTCGCGACCGAGACGCCGGCGGCGGCGGCGACGTCGTGGATGGTCGGGCGGAGGGACATGCGCTCGACCCTAGACCCTCGCGTCGAAAATGGTTTCGAAAACGTTTGCCGTTCTTTTCGGGCGATCCGAGACTGAGCCTGCCCGCCCTCCCCCGGACGGGTGCACCCCGGCGCCGCTCTCCCTGGCGGCGCCTCTCAGCGAAGAGAACGGTTCGAACGATGAAGTTCACGAGAACAGCATTCAGGAAGACGGCGGTGGCCACCGTGGCCCTGCTCGGCGCGGCGGCGGCCCTCAGCGGCTGCTCCGCCCAGGACGCGGGGTCCTCCGACGGCACCGTCGCGATGACCCTCTGGCAGAACTCGACCACCGGACCCGGCCAGGAGTTCTGGGAGAAGACCATCACCGACTTCGAGGCCGCCAACCCCGGCGTCACCATCGAGTCGCAGGCCATCCAGAACGAGGACCTGGACGGCAAGCTGCAGACGGCGCTCAACTCGGGCGACGCGCCCGACATCTTCCTGCAGCGCGGCGGCGGCAAGCTCGCGGCCATGGTCGCCGGCGGACTGGTCAAGGACATCACCGACGGCGTCTCCGACCAGGCGCGCAGCGAGATCCCCGAGGGCTCCTTCCTCGCGAACACCCTCGACGACAAGGTCTGGGCGATGCCCGTCGCCGTCCTCCCCGGCGGCGTCTTCTACAGCCAGGACCTCTTCACCGCGGCCGGCATCACCGAGACGCCGACGACCCTCGACCAGCTCGACTCCGCGGTGACCGCGCTCAAGGGCAGCGGCACCCAGGCGATCGCGCTCGGCGCGAAGGACGCCTGGCCCGCCGCGCACTGGTTCTACTTCTTCGCGCTGCGCGAGTGCAGCGCCGACACCCTGGCCGAAGCGGCCGACTCGAAGGACTTCTCGGACGACTGCTGGCTGAAGGCGGGCGAGGACCTGCAGTCCTTCGCCGGCACCGAGCCGTTCAACGAGGGCTTCCTCACCACCGCCGCCCAGCAGGGCGCCGGATCCTCGGCCGGACTCCTGGCCAACCACCAGGCCGGCATGGAGCTGATGGGCGCCTGGAACCCCGGCGTCATCGCCTCGCTCACCCCCGACGAGAAGCCGCTGCCCGACCTCGGCTGGTTCCCCTTCCCGGAGGTGGACGGCGGCGCCGGCGCGCCCGGCTCGATCATGGGCGGCGTCGACGGCTACTCCTGCTCCGCGGCAGCACCCGACGAGTGCGTCGACTTCCTCAACTACCTCGCCACCTCCGACGTGCAGAAGGAGTACTACGCCGCCTTCAACGCGCCGCCGGTGAACACCGTCGCGCAGGAGGCCGTCACCGAGCCGTACCTGAAGGACATCCTCGCCGCCTACAACTCGGCGCCGTACGTCTCGCAGTGGCTCGACACCGTCTACGGCCAGAACGTCGGCAACGCGCTGAACGTCGCCGTCGTCGACCTGCTCGCCGGCAAGAGCGACCCGGAGCAGCTCGTCGAGGCCGTCGACGCCGCCGCGGCCAAGGCCTGACCGTGACGACCACTGCGCTCCGCGAGGACGCGCGCCCCGAGGCTCCGGCAGCGAAGCGACGCCGCCGGGGCCTCGGCTGGTCCGGCCGCCTCGAGGTCGCCATCCTCGTCGGCCCGGCGCTGATCGTCTTCCTCGCCTTCGTGATCTTCCCGGTCGTGATGGCGGCCTACTACGGCTTCTTCAGCTGGCAGGGCTACGGCGTCCCGACCGACTTCGTCGGCTTCAAGAACTACCTGACGATCCTCCAGGACCCGACGTTCCACGAGGCGCTCAGCCACAACGGCGCGATCGTGGTGCTCTCGCTCGTGCTGCAGGGGCCGGCGGCGATCCTGATCGCGCTGCTGCTCAACCGCAAGCTGCGCGGGCAGTCGATCATCCGTGTGCTGATTTTCGTGCCCTACGTGATCTCCGAGGTCGTCGTCGGCACCGGCTGGAGCCTGATGCTCCAGACCAGCGGCGCCGTCAACGGCTTCCTCGAGAAGGCCGGGCTCGGCGCGCTGCAGCAGGACTGGCTCTCGGATCCCGCGATCGCGATCTGGACGCTGATGCTGATCATCACGTGGAAGTACATCGGCTTCGCCGTGATCCTCTTCCTCGCCGGGCTCCAGGGCATCCCCGAGGAGCTGTCCGAGGCCGCGTCGATCGACGGCGCGTCCTACTGGCAGGTGCAGCGGCGGATCACCCTGCCGCTGCTCGCGCCGACGCTGCGGATCTGGGCGTTCCTGTCGATCATCGGCGCGCTGCAGCTGTTCGACCTCGTCTACATCATCTGGGGGCAGTACGTGTCCTCGACCGCCGGCACCTCGACCATGGCGACGTACCTCGTCACCAACGGCCGCAACGCCGGCAACTACGGCTACGGCAACGCGGTCGCCGTGGTCCTGTTCCTCGTCTCGCTGATCGTCGCGCTGCTCTACCAGCGCTTCGTGCTGCGGCGGGACACCGAAGGCGCCCTCACGGGAGACACGAGGAAGGCCGGAGCCAAGAGATGACGACCCTGACAGCAGTGCCCCCGGGCACCAAGCCGCCCACCGCGACCACGCCGCTCTCGCCGCGCCCGCCGAAGCCGCGCCGCCGCCCGCTGGGCCGCGGCACGATCATCGCCTACGTCGTCGCGATCGTCGTGATCGCCCTGATGCTCGCGCCGGTCGCGTACATCATCATCGGCGGGTTCCGCACGAACGCGCAGATCACCACCGACCCGTCCGGGTTCCCCGCGCCGTGGAACGTGCAGAACTACCTCGACGTGATCACCGGCGGCATCTTCTGGCGCGAGGTCGGCAACTCGGCCCTCGCGGCGGGAGCCACCACCCTCGGCGTCGTCGTCCTGGGGCTGATGGCGAGCTACGTGCTCGCCCGCTACAGCTTCAGCGGCCGGGGCGTGTTCTACGCGCTCTTCGCGGCGGGACTGATGTTCCCGATGACGGTCGCGATCACCCCGCTCTACCTGGTGATCAAGAGCCTCGGCCTGATGAACTCGCTCGCCGGCGTCGTCCTCCCGCAGATCGCGTTCGGCCTGCCGACGACGATCATCATCCTGGTGCCGTTCCTGCGGGCGATCCCCGACGAGATCCAGGAGGCGGCCTTCATCGACGGCTGCAGCCGGATCGGCTTCTTCTGGCGGATGGTCGTCCGGCTGGCGATGCCGGGCGTCATCACGACGGGCATCCTCGCCTTCATCGCGAGCTGGAACAGCTACCTGCTGCCGCTGTTCATCCTCAGCGACGAGTCGAGCTTCACCCTGCCGCTGGGCGTGCAGGCCTTCTCGTCGCAGTACTCCGTCGACACGGCGAAGGTGCTCGCCTTCGTGTCGCTGTCGATGATCCCGGCGCTGATCTTCTTCAGCGTCTTCGAGCGCCGCATCGTCGGCGGACTCACCGGAGCGGTGAAGGGATGACCCCCATGACTGACGCACTCACTCCGTCCACCCGCGTCGCCGACCTGATCGACCGGATGACGCTGGAGGAGAAGCTCACCCAGCTGGTCGGCTACTGGGTCGACCAGGGCGGCGAGGTCGTCGCGCCGCTGGCCGGCGAGATGGCCACCTCCACCGGCTACGCCGACGCGACCCGCGAGGGCATCGGCCAGCTCACCCGCGTCTACGGCACCCGCCCGGTCGACCCGGTCGAGCGCGCGCAGTGGCTGTGGGCCGAGCAGCGCCGGCTGGTGGAGGAGACGCGGCTGGGCATCCCGGCGATCGTGCACGAGGAGTGCCTGACGGGCCTGGCCGCGTGGAAGGCGGCGACCTTCCCGACTCCGCTGGCCTGGGGCGCCTCGTTCGACCCGGAGCTCGTCGAGGAGATGGCCGCGGCCATCGGCGGCTCGATGCGCGAGCTGGGCATCCACCAGGGCCTGGCTCCCGTGCTCGACGTGATCCGCGACCCCCGCTGGGGCCGGGTCGACGAGTGCATCGCCGAGGACCCGTACGTCGTCGGCACGATCGGCACCGCCTACGTGCGCGGCCTGCAGTCGGCGGGCGTCGACGCGACGCTCAAGCACTTCATCGGCTACTCCGCCTCGCGCGGCGGCCGCAACCACGCGCCGGTGCACGCCGGGCCGCGCGAGATCGCCGACGTGCTGCTGCCGCCGTTCGAGATGGCGATCCGCGACGGCGGCGCCCGCTCGGTGATGAACTCCTACGCCGAGATCGACGGCGACCCGGTCGGCGCGACGCCGGCCTACCTCACCGGCGTGCTGCGCGAGCGCTGGGGCTTCGACGGCGTGGTGGTGGCGGACTACTTCTCCGTCGCCTTCCTGCACCTGATGCACGCCGTCGCCGCCGACCTCGGCGAGGCCGCGCAGCTCGCGCTCGAGGCCGGCATCGATGTGGAGCTGCCGACGGGCGACGCGTTCCTCGCGCCGCTCGCCGAGCGGATCCACTCGGGCGGCGCCGACGAGGCGATCGTCGACCGCGCGCTGCTCCGGGTCCTCGCGCAGAAGGAGCGGCTCGGCCTGCTCGACGCCCGCTTCGACGACGCACCGGAGTCGATCGACCTCGACTCGCCCGCGCACCGCGACATCGCCCGGCGCCTGGCCGAGGAGTCGCTCGTGCTGCTGACGAACGACGGAGTGCTGCCGCTCGCCCAGCCGCGGCGCATCGCCCTGATCGGCCCGAACGCCGACAGCGCGCCCGCCCTGATGGGCTGCTACTCCTTCGCCAACCACGTGCTCGCGCACCACGAGGGCGTGCCGCTCGGCTTCGAGATCCGCACGGTCCGGGAGGCGCTGGTCGCCGAGTTCCCGGGCGCGGAGGTCTTCGCGGCCGAGGGCTGCTCGGTGGAGGGGAGCGACGCCCCCGCCGACACCGCAGGGATCGCCGCGGCCGTCGAGGCGGCCCGCGGCGCCGAGATCGCCGTGGTCGTCGTCGGCGACCGGGCCGGGCTCTTCGGCCGCGGCACCGTCGGCGAGGGCAACGACGTCGAGAGCCTCGAGCTGCCCGGCCGCCAGCGCGAGCTGGTCGAGGCGGTCGTGGCCACCGGCACGCCGGTCGCCCTGGTGCTGCTCACCGGCCGCCCCTACGCGATCGACTGGGCGATCCGCGGCGCCACGGCCCCCGCGGCGGTGCTGCAGGCGTTCTTCCCGGGGGAGGAGGGGGCCGGCGCGATCGCGGGCGTCCTCTCGGGCCGCGTCGCGCCGTCGGGCCGACTGCCGGTCTCGCTGCCCCGCTCGGCCGGTGCGCAGCCGTTCTCCTACCTGCACCCGATCCTCGGCGGGCCCTCCGACGTGACCAGCGCCGACAGCACGCCGGTGCTGCCGTTCGGGCACGGGCTCACGTACACGTCGTTCACCCGGTCGGAGTTGACGCTGGAGTCGGGCGAGGCGGCGACGGACGGCGCCTTCACCGCGACGGTGCGGCTGCGCAACACGGGCGCGCGCGACGGCGTCGACGTCGTGCAGCTCTACGCGCGGGACGTGGTCGCCTCGGTGACGCGGCCGGTCGCGCAGCTGCTCGGCTACGCGCGGGTCGAGCTCGCGGCGGGGGAGGAGGCGCTGGTGCGCTTCGACGTCCCCTCCGCGCGGCTGGCCTTCACCGACCGCCGAGGCGTCCGCTCGGTCGAGCCCGGGCTCGTCGAGCTCTGGGTCGGGCCGGACTGCGCCACGAGGGAGGCGACCGCCGAGGTCGTGCTGACCGGCGAGGTGTCGCCCGTCGGCGCCGAGACCCGGCGCACCGTGCTGACCGAGGTCGCGCGCGAGGACGCCCGGGTGGCGGTGCTCTGAGGACCGGGCCAGGCTGGGGGGATGAGCAGCGCCGATCAGAAAGCCACTCTCCTCCGCTATCTGCAGGAGGGCCGCGACGCCCTCCTGCAGAAGCTCGACGGCCTGTCCGAGTACGACGTGCGCCGGCCGCTGGTGCCCACCGGCACCAACCTGCTCGGGCTGGTCAAGCACGTCTCGGGGACGGAGGCGGGCTACCTCGGCGCGGTGTTCGGCCGCCCGTTCCCCGAGCCGATGCCGTGGATGGAGGACGAGTCCGAGCCCAACGCGGACATGTGGGCGACAGCGGACGAGTCCCGCGCGCAGGTGGTGGAGCAGTACCGGCGGGTCTGGGCGCACTCCGACGCGACGGTGGCGGCGCTCGACCTCGGCGCCCCGGGCTTCGTGCCCTGGTGGACGAACCGCGAGGTGACGCTGCACCGGATCCTCGTGCACCTCACCGCCGAGACCCACCGGCACGCGGGCCACGCCGACCTCGTCCGCGAGCTCGTCGACGGCCGGGTGGGGCTGCGCGAGACGGGCGACAACCTGCCGCCGGTCCCCGCCGAGTGGTGGCCGGAGTACGTCGCGCGGCTGGAGGCCGTGGCGCGGGGGGCCTAGAGGGTAGCGGCCGTCAAGGGGTTGGGCCTCCCGAGCAGCCCGTCGTAGCGTCGAGAGCGGCGGGCTGGTCTGCGACGGGGAGGAAGACGATGCAGAAGTTGTACTACGCGAGCGGCTGGGTCCTGCTGGGGGACTCGGTGTGCTCGGCGGTGGTCGAGTACGCGCAGGCGCTCGCGAACGTCGGGAAGTCCGACCTCGTGGTGGTGCCCGGCCTGTCCGACGAGGGGATCCGCGGCGCGACGCGGCTGCTGCTCGGCCCGGCCAGCCAGCTCTTCACCAGCCCGGCGCTCGATCGCGGCGTCGACCTCGACGACGACACGGCCGTCACGTCGATGCGCGACAAGGCGCGGCGCCTGCTGCCCGCCCGGCCCACGACCGAGTCGCCGCTCGACGACGACCGCGACAACGGCGAGTTCTTCTAGCGGCGGTCGAGCGGCTCAGGAGTCGAGCGTCGTGCTCGGCCGCTCGCCGAAGCGGTGCGCGTACGAGGCCGAGAAGCGGCCCAGGTGCGCGAAGCCCCAGCGCCGCGCCACCTCGGCGACGCCGACCTCGCCCGGCTGGCCGGCCCGCAGCTCCTTGTGCACGGCGTTGAGGCGGATCCGCCGCAGGTAGTCGACGGCGGTGAAGCCGAACTCGCGCCGGAACTCGCTCTGCAGGGTGCGCAGACCCACGCCGGCCGCCTCCGCGATCGTCTCGGTGCTGATCGGCTCGTGCGCGTGCGCGTACATGAATTCGATCGCGGTCCGGAGGCGGCCGCTGCGGGGGACCGCGAGGTCGCTCGGCGCGCCGAGCGAGTCGTGCGGGAACGCCTCGAGCAGTGCGACCGCGACGGCGCGATTGGCCTCGCGCCGCAGCAGGGCCGGGCTGTCGACGTCGTAGATCACGCGCGCGACCGCGGCGACCGTCGCCGACCAGCGGCGCAGCGCCTCCCCCTCCGGTCGCACCGTGGTGTCGAACAGCAGCGGCCCGCCCGCCGTGCCCTCCACCTCCTGCGCGATGCGCTCGAGGTAGCGGCCGTCGAAGTGGATGAGGTTCTGCCGGTAGTCGTGGAACTCGAAGGCGTTCGGCCGGCCGGTCAGGAAGATCGCGGGCCGCCCGTAGACGTGCCGCATCGGCTCCCCGTCGAGGTCGGTGACGCCCTCACCGGCCGTGAGCCAGGAGACGACGTACTCGCCCTCGGTCTGGATGCGCCCCTCGATCGAGCCGGCGAACTGGCTGCCGCGCAGGGTGACGTCGGCGTCGCCGACGGAGGTGTAGCGGTAGGAGAAGTCGGCGCCCGGCTCGATGCTGAAGCGGTGCCCGTTGTACACGCCCTCGAGCAGGGCGCGCGCCTCTTCGAAGTCCCGCCCGCCGATGTCGGAGCGGACCACCTCGCCGCTCGAGTCGTCCATCGCCTCCAGCGTCGCATCCGGCCGCAGGGACGTCGAGAGGAGCGGAGCGGCGCTTCGTTAAGCGGATAAGCCTTCTCGGCGGGTCCGCGGCCCGAAGGCCTGCGTCATCGCGTGCACCGTCGCTCCGCGGAACTGGCTGAGCAGCACGATCGAGTGCCGCGCGCCGGATTCGATCGCGAGCGAGAACGTGCCGCCCGTCGGCGTGTCCCACCAGGAGCTGATGTCGCGCGCGCGCAGGCTCACGCTCGGCTCGCTGCCGCCGAGCACCAGCACGCCGGAGGAGAGGCAGAGCGAGCCGGTGACGCCGTGCAGCGTGGTCGAGCAGTCGAAGCTCGCGCCGTCGTGCTCGTGCTCGGGCCCCGCGAGCTCCAGGAAGTCGGGCGCCCACTGGTGCGTCGTCGCCGTCATGCGCTGCCCCCTCCCCGCCCTCGGAACCCGGTCGGGGCTCAGGCCGCGGCGGTCGCGACGGCGGAGTCGGGCTGCTGGGCCGGCTCGGGGACGATCCGCAGGCCGCGGCCGCTGTTGGCCTCCTCCATCAGCGCGCGCACCCAGGCGGCGTTGATGGCGGGCATGCGGCTGCCGTGGAAGGAGAACTGCAGCGGGATGGTCGGGTGCAGCCAGAGCGTCTGGCGGCCCGTCCCGTGCGCGCTCGACGCGTCGAGCTGGAAGGCGAAGGCCTCGTTGCGGCGGAACTTGTTGATCATCACGATCTGCAGGTGCGCGAGCGCGCGGTCGTCGATGTCGTGCGAGGTGGCCGGAGTGCCGTAGAGGAGAGCGCCCATGTGCGGAGCCGCCGTTCTGTGAGAGCGTCGCGGTGTCGGCCGTGACGGGACGTGAGGGACCCGGCCGAGTGCCGGGGACGTCGTGCGAGGTGGGGGACTCCCTCGGCCGGTTGCCGGACGGAGGGGGGAGTCGCGCAGGCGGCCGTGGGGATCGGCCGTGACACGAAACTACGGGCGCGGGCCCCTGAGCGGGGGGCACTATCCGCTTTGCGAAGCGGCGGCCGATGCCGGCGGGCGGACTCCCAGGTTGGCGACGCCGGGGGTAGAGTCCGGCGCATGGACGCCGCCGTCTCCTCCGCCATCGGCGCTGCCGCCGTCTCCGAGCTGCCGCCCGACTTCGTGCTCGCCCTCGAGGCGGTGGGGGAGGCGCTCGCCGCGATGGCGGCCGGCGATCCGGAGCCGTACCGACGCTGCTGGGCCGACACCGCGGACTCGACGCTCTACGGGGCGTTCGGCACCGTCGAGCGGGGGCGGGCGGCGATCGACGAGACGCTCGGCTGGGTCGCGGGCCGCTTCGCCGGCGGCGGGCTGACGCCGCACTACGACCTGATCCAGGTGTCCGGTGATCTCGCCTACACGGTCGGCCGCGAGATCGGCGCGACCCGGGTCGACGGGCGGGAGGCGGCTCCGCTCGTCATCCGCGTCACCCACGTCTACCGCCGCCTCGACGGCCAGGGCTGGCGGATCGTGCACCGGCACGGCGACCACCCGCCGCGCCTGGAGCGCTGAGTTGCCGGGCGGGATGCGGGTCAGCGCGCCTGGCGCGCCGGGTTCCCGCCGTCGCCGACGTAGCGGGACGAGCCGTAGCCGACGACGAGGTAGCCGATGAGGGCGAGCAGCCAGAGCAGGACGATGCTGAACAGGCCGCCCTTGCCGAACGCGCGGCCGACGCCGAGGGCGATGAAGATCGCCCAGATCACGTTGACGCCGGGGAGGAGGAAGAGCAGCACCGTCGCGCCGTGGTAGCCGGCGATCTTCGTCAGCAGGTAGGTGTTGTAGATCGGGATGATCGCACCCCAGCCCGGGCGGCCGGCCTTGGTGAAGACGGGCCAGAGGGCGACGACGGCGATGACGTAGCCGATCAGGCCGCCGAAGACGTTGCCGACCGAGCTCGCCGCGTTGAGGCCGGTGGGGGTGCTGTCCTGGGCGAGGGCGATGACGGCGTCGAGCACGGTGGATCCTCTCGGAAGGTGGGTGATCCGCTCACCGTAGCGGCGCGCGGGGACCGCGCGGGGTCGTCGGTCGTCGGACGTCGCCCCGGGAGGATGGAGTCATGGAGCCCACCGCCGACCGCTACCGCCGCGCCGCCGTCGAGCTCGCGCAGACCTCCGAGCTGCAGGTCGAGTGGGCGCTCGCCGTCGCCGGCGACGACGCGCTGCTCGCCCTGATCGACGAGCTGCCGCCCGCGCACCGGCAGCCGTCGCTGCTGTTCTCGGTGGCGCGGTTGCTCGGGGTGCCGGCGGCGGGTGGTGCCGAGGTCGCGGAGTGGCTGCGCGCGGAGTGGCCGCGGGTCGCGCCGGTCGCGGCCGAGCGGCTCACCCAGACCAACGAGGCGCTGCGCTGCGCTCCGCTGGTCGCGGCCCTGGAGCGGATCACGGAGCCGGGGGAGCCGGTCGCGCTGGTCGAGATCGGCGCCTCGGCGGGGCTGTGCCTGGCGCCGGAGCGGTACTCGTACGCGTTCGTGGCGGCGGAGGGGTCGGCGGAGAGGCCGGCGGAGGGTGCGACGCGGCTGGGGCGCGGCGGTCCGGTGCTCGAGTGCGTCGTGAGCGGGGGAGCGGCGCCCACCCGGCTCCCGGTCGTCGCCTGGCGTCGCGGGCTGGACCTGCGGCCGCTCGACGTCCGCTCGGCGGAGGACCGCGCCTGGCTGGAGGCGCTGCTGCCGCCGGACCGGCCGGAGCGCACCGCGCGGCTCCGGGCCGCCGTGGCGACGCTGCGGGAGGACCCGCCGGAGATCGTCGCGGGCGATGCGGCCGAGGCGCTGCCGGAGGTGCTCGCCGCGGTGCCGCGCGGGGTGCGCCCGGTCGTCGTGTCGCTCGGGACGCTGGTGTACCTGCCGTGGGCCGCGCGCGAGCGGGTGCTGGCGGCGGTGGACGCCGCGGGCGCGAGCCTGGTGACGCTCGAGGCGGAAGCGCTCCTGCCGTCGCTGCGGGATCGGGCTGCCGCGCTGACGGCGCCCGAGCGCACGCCGTTCCTGCTCGCGGCGGACGGGGTGCCGCTCGCCTCCGCCGCGCCGCACGGCGGCCGGCTGTCCTGGCTGAGCTGACCCGGGCCTGGGGACCACCGATACGCCCTTCGGGCTGCTCGACCGGCACGAGCGCGACCGGCGGAGCCGCTCGAGGCGCCGCGCCGCTACAGGGCGTCGACGAAGAGCTGGGTGGCCTGGGGCACGTAGGTCGTGTTGGTCGACGGGTCCCAGCCGACGAGGGCGACGACGTCGCCGCCGACGCGGGTGGTGATGCCGACGAGGGTGAAGGGGGCGCCGCCGACGTCGCCGGTCACCGTCCAGCCGACCGCCTCGTCGGTGCCGGTGAGCACGGGCTCGGTCTGCTCGACCGTCGTCTGCACGGGCGTGCCCTGCAGCGCGAACAGCTCGGAGCCGTCGGCGCAGCGCTCGAGCGCGTCCTCGGCGGAGGCCACCAGTGCGGAGGCGGTGTCGGCGTCTCCGGTGCTGGTCACGACCGCGGTCATCGAGCGGTCGGCGCTCGTGCCGTAGGCGAGTCCGGCGTCGGCGAGGGTCTCGTCCGAGTCCCAGCCGACGCCGAACGGTGCGAGGCAGGAGGCGTCCGACGCGGTGAGGCCCGGGTAGACCGAGCCGAGCATCCCGTCGGTCGTGCTGAACTCGCCGGAGACGAACTGGATGCCGTCGAAGATCGTCGCGAGCTCGGCGTCGGTGTGCTTCGGCAGCGCCTCGGCGGTCGGCTCGGGCTCGGCCGCGGCGGTGCAGCCGGTCAGGGCGAGCAGCAGAGCGCCCGCGAGAGCGAGTCCGGTGATCGTGGAGCGCGTCATGGTGGTTCCCCCTCTGCTCCGCCGGTGACCGGGCGGAGGCGGCCCGAGGCTAGCAGGCTCTAGATCTCCGTGTGCCCCAGGTCGGCGCGCGCGAGCAGCCGGATCTCCGGCTCCGCGATCGACTCGAACTCGAGCACGACCACGTCGTTGCGTCCGGCCCGGGTGACCGGCGACGGCACGATCAGCGTGCGCTGCGGTCCGCGCCGCCAGTAGCGGCCGAGCAGGAAGCCGTTCACCCAGACCAGGCCCTTGCCCCAGTGCAGCGTGTCGAGGTGCAGGTCGGCCTGCGCGTCGAGCTCGAACGAGCCGGTGGCGAGGCCCGGGCCGGCCGCGAACGCGCCGCTCCCGGGGACGCGCCCGCACTCCGGCAGGCACTCGAGCGCGAGCGGCCGCGCGACCCAGCCCGTGAGCTCGGCGCCGTCGAGCCGCACGCCGCCGATCAGTCCCTTGTGCTCGCCGATGCGCTCGCCGTAGTTCACCCGGCCCTGGTTCTCGACCAGGATCGCCAGCTCGCCGCTGCCGCGCGGGAGCGTGATCGCGCGCTCGTGGTCGTCGCGCGCGAGCACGCCGACCGGGTCGCCGTCGAGCAGCACCCAGGCGCGGTCGCGCACCTCCTCACCGACCACGAGGCGCGCGGGAGCACCGCCCGCCGCCAGCGTCGTCGTGAACAGCACGAACCCGTCCGACTGCCCGAGCTCGTCGAAGCTCGCCATCGACTCCAGGCGCACGGCCGGCCCGAACACCGCGTCGAGTCCGAGCAGCGCGGGACCGGGCACGAGCGGCGCGGTCAGCACCGGTGCGGGCGGCGAGACGGCCGGCACCTCCTCCGGCACCGGTGCGTATCGCGCGATGACCTCGCGGAACGCCCAGTACTTCGCGGTCGGGTCGCCGCTCTCGTCGAGCGGCGCGTCGTAGTCGTAGCTCGTCGTGATCGCGGCGTAGCGGCCCTTGTCGTTCGCGCCGCTGGTCAGGCCGAAGTTCGTGCCGCCGTGGAACATGTAGACGTTGACGGAGCCGCCGACCGCGAGCAGCGCGTCGAGCTCGCGGGCCGAGGCCGCCGCGTCGGTGGTGTGGTGCTGGGTGCCCCAGTCGTCGAACCAGCCGCACCAGAACTCCATGCACATCAGCGGGCCGGTGGGCTGGAACTCGCGCAGCGTCGCGAGGCGCTCGGCCGTGCGCGAGCCGAACGAGCCGGTCAGGTGCAGGCCCGGGAGGCTGCCGTCGGCGAGCATCTGCGGGGTCGGCTGGTCGATCGTGGTGAGCGGCACCGTGATGCCGCTGTCGCGGGTGACGCGGACCAGCTCGGCGAGGTACTCCTTGTCGGAGCCGTAGGCGCCGTACTCGTTCTCGATCTGCACGAGCACGACCGGCCCGCCGACGTCGATCTGCCGCGGCGCGACGATCGCGGAGACGCGGCGGAGGTACTCGCTGACCGCCGCGACGTAGTGCGGCTCGAAGCGGCGGACGCCCACCTCGGGGTCGCGGAGCAGCCAGGCGGGCAGGCCGCCGTTGTCCCACTCCGCGCAGATGTAGGGGCCGGGGCGCACGATCGCGTGCATGCCCTCGGCGGCGACCAGGTCGAGGAAGCGGCCGAGGTCGAGCCCGGCGTCCTCGCGCCAGGCTCCGCGCTGCGGCTCGTGCGCGTTCCAGGCGACGTAGGTCTCGATGGTGTTCAGGCCCATCAGGCGGGCCTTGCGGATCCGGTCGGCCCAGAGGTCCGGGTGGATCCGGAAGTAGTGCAGCGCTCCCGACAGGATGCGGTGCGGCCTGCCGTCGAGCTCGAAGTCGGTCGCGCCGATGGCGAAGCGGCTCTCGGGCGGGGTGCTGTCGGGAGCGGTGGTCATGCGGGATCCCCCTCAGGATCGTGAGACGGGTCGAGGCCGGCCGGAGCGATCCGACCGGCCTCGAGCATCGTGGGTGCTACTCGGAGACGGTGAAGCCCTGAGCGTTGCCGTACTCGACGAGCTTGCTCTGCCAGGCGGCGATTCCGTCGTCCAGGCTCGTCTTGTTGGCGTAGGACTGGCCGACCGTGTCGCCGAAGACGCTGTTCGCGTAGACCTGGAACGGCAGGTACGACCAGCCGGGACGCACGTCCTGCGAAGCCTGGGTCAGCACCTCGTTGATCTTCTGGCCGCCGAAGTACTCCGACTCGGCGCCGGTGAAGTCGGGGCTGCTGAGGTCGGCCGAGGTCGACGGGAATCCGCCGCTCTCGAGGAAGACGTCGACCGAGGCCTCGTCGCTGTTCAGCCAGCGCAGGAACGCGGCGGCCAGCGCCGGGTTCTCGCTCTGCTTGGTGACGGACTGGCCGCCACCGCCGTTCTCGGCGCTGACGGCGGTGCCGTCGTAGGTCGGGATCGGCGCGACGGCCCAGTCGCCGGAGGCGTCGGGGACGCTGGACTCGAGCACGCCGGGCATCCAGGCGCCGGTGATCAGCGAGGCGATCGAGCCGTCGCCGAGGCCCTTGTACCACTCGTCGCCCCAGGCGGGGGTGTCGGAGAGGAGGTCGCCCTCGACGAGCTGGTTCCAGACGCCGGTCCACTTCTCGGTGCCCTCGTCGGCGAGGTTCACGGTGACGTTCGTGCCGTCGGTGGTGAAGGGCTCGCCGCCCGCCTGCCAGATCATGCTGGTCGCGAAGCCGGCGTCGCCGGTGTCCGCGGTGATGAACTTCGACGGGTCGGCCGCCTGCAGCGCCTTCGCCGCGGCGATGTACTCGTCCCAGGTGGTCGGGACGGAGATGCCGTACTGGTCGAAGACCGTCTTGTTGTAGAACATGGCCATGGGGCCCGAGTCCTGCGGGAGGCCGACGAGCTTGCCGTCGATGTTGACGCTGCCCCAGGTGGACGCCGAGAACTTGTCCTCGAGGTCGCCCATGCCGTACTGCGAGAGGTCGAGCAGCGAGTCCGACAGCGCGAACTGCGGCATGGCGTAGTACTCGATCTGGACGACGTCGGGGGCGCCCGAGCCGGCCTTGATCGCGTTCTCGAGCTTGGTGTACTCGTCCTTGTTCGTGCCGGCGTTGACCAGCTCGACGTCGACCTTCGGGTACGCCTTCTCGAACGCGGCGACCTGGGCCTCGGCGCTGGGGGTCCAGCTCCAGTAGGTGATCTTGCCGCCGGCCTCGAGGGCGGCGTCGAGGTCGGCCGCGGTGCCGGAGGCGGTCGTGCCGCCGCCGGTGGTGCCGCCGGACGAGCAGGCGGCGAGCGAGCCCGCGGCGAGTGCTGCGGCCGCGACGACCGTCAGGGTCCGCCGGAGGGCGGAGTGGGCGATCTTCATGGGAGTTCCCTTCACTTCTTCGTGCTGTGGGGTGGGTGGTGCGGGGCAGGACGCTCCGACCGGAGGGTGGGGTTCGTGGGGGCTCAGCCCTTGACGCTGCCGGCGCTGAGGCCGGACTGCCAGAAGCGCTGGAGGCCGAGGAAGGCGACGACGATCGGGATGATCGTCAGCAGCGAGCCGGTGATGACCAGGTTGTAGATCGGCTGCGCGCTGACACCGGTGGCCTGCGCGTTCCACTGGTTGAGGCCGACGGTGAGCGGGTACCACTGGGGGTCGCTCAGCATGATCAGCGGCAGGAAGTAGTTGTTCCAGGTCGCGACGACCGAGAACAGCAGGACGGTGACGATGCCGGGGGCGAGCAGGCGGATCGAGATGGTGAAGAAGGTGCGGAACTCGCCCGCGCCGTCCATCCGCGCCGCCTCGAGCAGCTCCGTCGGCACCGACTCGACCGCGTAGACCCAGACCAGGTAGAGGCCGAAGGGGCTGATCAGCGAGGGGATGATGATCGCCCACGGGGTGTTGGTGAGGCCGAGCTGGCTGAACATCAGGAACGTCGGGACGGCGAGCGCGGTGCCGGGGACGGCGATCGCGCCGAGGACGACCGCGAAGACCGCCTTGCGCCCGGCGAAGCGGAACTTCGCGAGACCGTAGCCGGCGAGCGTCGCCAGCAGCGTCGCTCCGCCCGCGCCGACGACGACGTAGAGCAGCGTGTTGCCGAGCCAGCGGAGGAAGATGCCGTCGCGGTAGGTGAGCGTCTCGGCGATGTTCTGGAAGAGGACGAAGTCGCCGTCGAACCAGAGGCCGAAGCTCGAGAACAGGCCGGCCTGGGTCTTGGTCGCGTTGATCACGAGCCAGGCGAGCGGCACGAGGCTGTAGAGGATGAACGCCGACATCAGCAGGGTGAAGGCGATCGACTTCTTCGGGGCGACCGAGGAGCCGCGGCGGGCGGGGCGCTTCGCCGGGGCGGGGCGGGTCGAGGTGGGCCGGGGGGCCGTTGCGAGGGCCATCAGTTCTCCTTGCGCGCGCCGCGGAGCTGCACGACGTAGGCGATCACCGCGGTGATCACGCCCATGACGATGGCGACCGTGGCCGACGCGTTGTACTGCTGACCCGCGAAGGACAGGTTGTAGGCGTACATGTTCGGGGTGAAGTAGGTGGTGATGATGTTCGGCGCGAGCGTCCGGAGGATGTTCGGCTCGTTGAACAGCTGGAAGCTGCCGATGATCGAGAAGATCGAGGCGATCACGATGGCACCGCGCAGGGCGGGCAGCTTGATCGAGCGGATGACGCGCAGCGGGCCGGCGCCGTCGATCTCGGCGGCCTCGTAGAGCTCGCCGGGGATCGTCTTCAGCGCGGAGTAGAAGATCAGCATGTTGTAGCCGACGAACTCCCACGTGACGATGTTGCCGATCGAGACCAGGATCCAGTCGCGCGAGAACGGCGCGATCAGATCGGAGCCGAGCAGGTCGTTGACGTTGGCGGTGAGGCCGAAGTTGTCGCCGTAGATGAAGCCCCACATCAGCACCGCGACGACGGCGGGGACCGCGTAGGGGAGGAAGACGACGATGCGGAAGAAGCCGGTGCCGTGCAGCCGTCCGCTGTCGATCGCGAGGGCGGCGACGAGGGCGAGCACGAGCATCACGGGGACCTGCACGACCAGGAACAGCAGGACGCGGCCGAAGCCCTCCCAGAAGTTCGGGTCGCGGAAGATCGCGAGGTAGTTCTCGAAGCCGACGAAGGCGTTGCCGCCGATGAGCTGCTCGCGGAAGAGGCTGAGGTAGATCGAGTAGACCACCGGCGCGATGAAGACGAGCAGGAAGATCACCAGGAAGGGCGCCACGAAGGCGAGGCCCTTCCACTCGCTCTTCGCGCGGCTCCGCGGGACGGCGAGCGGCGCGGCCGGCGGGGAGACCTCGCGCAGGGGGACAGGGGGAGACGTCGTCGTCATCGGCGGGATTCCGTTCGGGTCAGATCCGTCATGTTCACGTCAACATGACAGAACGCCACCGTAGCATGGCGACGTCAACACGTGCACGATCCGTTAGGTTTCGATGAGGTCACGGGTGTGGCGCGGCGGGCGGGGCCCGCGGAGGGACGACATGGCGATCGAGACGAACGCGGCGGGCTCGAACGCGGCGACCGCCGTCCCGCGCCGACGGGGCGTGTCGATGGCCGACGTCGCGCGGCGCGCGAACGTGTCCGGGCAGACCGTGTCGCGGGTGTCCAACGGCAAGCAGAACGTCGACACCGAGACGCGCGAGCGCGTCCTCGAGGCGATGCGCGACCTCGGCTACCGGCCCAACAGCGCCGCGCGGGCGCTGCGCACCGGCCGCTTCCACAGCATCGGCGTGATCATGTTCACGCTGTCCTCCTTCGGCAACATGCGCACGCTCGACGCGATCGCGATCGCGGCGGCCGATGCCGGCTACTCGATCACGCTCATCCCCGTGCCGCACCCGACCCAGGGCGAGGTGTCCGTCGCCTTCCACCGCCTGAGCGAGGAGGCCGTGGACGGCGTCATCATCGTGATGGAGGCGCACCTGCTCGACGAGGCCGACATCGTGCTGCCGCCCGATCTGCCCGTCGTGGTCGTCGACTCCGCGGGCGGCGACCGCTACCCGGTCGTCGACACCGACCAGGTCTCGGGCGCGCGCCAGGCCGTCGAGCACCTGCTCGGGCTCGGGCACCGGACCGTGCACCACGTCGCCGGGCCCGAGCGCTCCTACTCCGCGGAGCGGCGCCGCGAGGCCTGGGAGTCGACGCTGCGCTCCGCCGGGGCGCCCGTGCCGCCGGCGCTCGTCGGCGACTGGTCGAGCGCGTCCGGCCACCGGATCGGCCGCGAGCTGGCCGCGGATCCGGCCGTGACGGCGATCTTCGCCGCGAACGACCAGATGGCGCTCGGCGTGCTGCGGGCCCTGCACGACGCGGGCCGCGCGGTGCCGGGCGAGGTGAGCGTCGTCGGCTTCGACGACATGGAGGAGTCGGCGAGCTTCTGGCCGCCGCTGACCACCGTGCACCAGTCCTTCGGTGACACCGGGCGGCGCTCGGTCGACATCCTGCTGCGCGAGCTCGAGTCGGGCGAGCGCTCGGGCGTCACGCTGACGCCGACGGAGCTCGTCGTGCGGGAGAGCACGGGGCCGGCGCCGCGCTGAGGTGTGCCGCACTGCCGGATACTGTGAACGTCCTCATTCGTTCCCAGTCAAGGAGCACCCATGTCGGTCGGCCTGCTCGCCGTCGTCGATGACATCCTCACCGCCGCCCTGAAGGCGAGCGCGAAGACGGCCGGTGTCGTCATCGACGACGCGGCCGTCACTCCGCAGTACGTCCAGGGGCTGACCCCGGCGCGGGAGCTGCCGGTGGTCGGGAAGATCGCGCTCGGCAGCCTCGTCAACAAGTTCGTGATCATCATCCCGATCGCGCTGCTGCTCTCCTCCTTCGCCCCGTGGGTGCTGCCGTACCTGCTGATCATCGGCGGCGCGTTCCTCTGCTTCGAGGGGGCGGAGAAGGTGCTCGAGTGGTTCGGCGTGCACCACGCCGCGGGCGAGACGGAGGCGCGGGACGAGAAGAAGCTCGTCTTCGGGGCCGTGCGGACCGACCTCATCCTCAGCACCGAGATCATGCTGATCGCGCTCGACGGTCTCGACACCGGCCTCGGCTTCGGCGGGACCCTCGCGGCGCTGCTCGTGATCGGCCTCGGGATGACGCTGCTCGTCTACGGCGCCGTCGCGCTGCTGGTCAAGATCGACGACGTGGGGCTGCGGATGATGAAGAACGCGGCGCGAGGCGTCCGGCGCTTCGGCGTGCGCATCGTCGCGTCGATGCCGGCCGTGTTCCGCACCATCAGCATCGTCGGCACGCTCGCGATGCTCTGGGTCGGCGGGCACCTCGTCACGGCGAACCTGGCCGAGACGTTCTGGCACGGGCCGTACGACCTCGTGCACGTCGTCACCGGCGCGGTCGAGGGCGCCGGCCCGGTCGTGGTCTGGCTGGCCGACACCTTCGTCTCGATGATCCTCGGGCTGGTGCTCGGCCTGATCGTCGTGGCCGCCGTGATGGGCGTGCGGCGCGTGCTGCGTCGCGGCGAGCCGGCCGAGGCCCACTGACGGGTCGGGTCTCGATACGCCGCTCCGCGGCTACTCGACCAGCATGGACTGCTTGCTGATCGAGTAGCCCCGCAGGGGCGTATCGAGATCCCGCCCCGTCAGCGCTCGAGGTGCGAGTACTCCGGCAGCGCGATCGCGTCCGCCGGCGGCGTGAAGAACCGCCCCATCGTCCGCCCGATCACCGGCGTCGCCGCGACCTTCACCGCGAGCCCGAACGCCGCGACTCCGAGCCGCGACACCGGGTTCGCCACCCGCGGCACGCCCGGCGGCAGGTCCTGCGCCTGCTTCACGTACGGCCGCATGATTCGCTCGTACCCCGCGAAGCCGTCGCGCGGATCGACGTGCGCCGCGAGCTCGCCGGCCAGCACGTAGGCGCCCGTGAGCGACAGGCTCGTCCCCATCCCGCTGACCGGGGAGGCGCAGTAGGCGGCGTCGCCGACCAGCGCGAACCGCCCGCTCGACCAGCGCGGGGCGTGCACCTGCCCGATCTGCTCGTAGTAGAGCTCGTCGGCCTCGTCGATGCCGCGGAGGACGCGCTGCGCCTCCCAGCCGGCATCGCCGAAGACTCGGCGGAGGTGGGCGCGCTGCTCGTCGAGCGAGCGGCGCTCGGTGCTCGCGCGGTCGAGCCGGCGGTCGATCACCTGCGAGAGCGCGACGCGGAGGGTGCCGTGCGGGTCCGGGCGGAGGGTGATGCTGCGGCCGCCCGCCGCGGCGTACCAGCGCCACCAGTCGTCGTCCGCGGCGGTGCGCGGGATCGTGGCGTAGGAGGTCTCGAGGCCGAGCGAGCGGATCTGCGGCTCGGCGCCGAAGACGAGGCGGCGCGTGCTCGAGCCGATGCCGTCGGCCGCGACGACGAGGTCGAAGCGCTCGTCGGGGGCGTGCTCGAAGGAGACGGTGACGCCGGTGCCGTCGTCGTCGAGCCCCGTGATGCGGTCGCCGTAGCGGTACTCGGTGTGCTCGGCCGTGGCGTCGACCAGGAGCTGCGCGAGGTCGCCGCGGAGGATCTCCAGCTCGGCGGTCGCGCCGCCGGAGTCGTCGGTGCCGGCCGGGAACTCGGCGAGCGTGCGCCCGCCGCGGCCGACGAAGCGGGTGCCGATCTCGCCGGTGGTCGCGGCGCGGATCGCGTCCTCGAGGCCCATCCGGCGGGCGACCTCGCGGCCGGCACCGCGGACGTCGACGTTCTGCCCGCCGAGCCGGAGTGCGGGGGCGCGCTCGACGATCGTCGTCTCGACGCCGTAGCGGTGCAGCCAGAACGCGAGGGCGGGGCCGGCGATGCTGGCGCCGGAGATCAGGACACGGGTCATGGTTGCCGCTTTCGTTGATTATCAATGAGATTGGCAATCTACACCGTTATCGTGGAGCCATGAGTGACAGCGCGCCCGACCTCGGCATCCGGACCCGCGTGCGCCAGGTGACGGAGCGGCAGCGGCTCTTCGAGCAGTCGCTGACCCGCGCGCTCGCGGTCGACGCCGTCGGGCTCGACGCGATGACGCACCTGATGTCGAGCGGGCCGCTGACGCCGACCGAGCTGGCGGGGCGCCTCGGCGTCTCGACCGCGGCGACGACCCTCGTGCTGAACCGCCTCGAGGCGGCCGGGCACGTCCGCCGCGAGCGGCACCCGACGGACGGGCGCAAGCTGATCGTGACCGCCTCGGAGGAGTCGGCGCGGCGCGCGCAGGAGCGGGTCGCCCCGCTGATCGCGGGCGTCGAGGCGGTCGTCGCCGACCTCGACGCGGCGGAGCGCGCGACGGTGCAGGCCTTCCTCGACCGCCTGCTCGCGGTCTACGACGCGGTGACGGACTGACGGGCCGGCGTCCTGGCCGCGGCGGGTCTCGATACGCCGCTCCGCGCGATACTCGACCAGCATGGAAGGGGCGCGCCGCGTTCCGTGTGAGTCCGCGTCTTCATGCTGATCGAGTAGCGCGCGCAGCGCGCGTATCGAGATCCACCTGCGTCAGAACAGGGGTCTGCAGACCCGGCGTGCTGAGGGCGGTGGGTCTCGATACGCCGCTGCGCGGCTACTCGACCAGCATGGAAGGTCCGCGTTCGCATGCGGCCGCGTCGTGATGCTGATCGAGTAGGCCGCGGAGCGGGCGTATCGAGATCCACGTGTCCGGTGGGTGGGTCTCGATACGCCGCTGCGCGGCTACTCGACCAGCATGCAGGCGGCCGGCCTGCTCGTCAGCAGCTGCGCGCGGAGTACGCGGCCGGGACGACCGTGGTGACGGGGGCGCCGTCGACGGTGGCGGTCGCGGTGACGGTGGCCTGGCCGGCGGGCACCGAGGCGGCGCGCGTCGAGAAGGCGGCGGTGGCGTTCTTGCCGGGGGCGACCCCGGTGAACTCCTTCGAGCCGTAGGAGGAGGCGACGGTCATCGAGACGGGGACGGTCGCGTTGTTCTGCGCCGTGATCGTCAGGGTGACCTTGCCGGCGATGCAGCGGGTCGTCGCCGTCACCGCGACGGCGAGGGCGGCGGGCGCCTTCAGCGTCACGGTCACGGTCGTCGTCTGCGAGACGGTGCCGTCGGCCGAGGTGACCGCCACGGTGCCCACTCCGCCGTTCGCGGTGGTCGGCTGGGTGACGCGCACCCGGGCCGCCGAGTCGGTGGCCACCGCGGTGAGCACCGGCATCGTCGTGCCGTCGACGGTCACGGCGTAGGAGCCGCGCGCCGGGTCGAAGCCGGCGACGCCGACTCCGTTGACCCGCAGAGCGCCGAGGGTGGCGACCGCGGCGGGCGAGGCCACCGACTCGTACAGCTTCGTCTCCGACACGATCAGGTGCGTGTTGGCGTAGGCGTTCATCACGACGCGGAAGGCCTTGGCCGTCACCGGCGCGAAGGTCGCGTTCAGCGTCGGCGCGGTGCCGTCGGCGGGCGCGGCCAGCGCGACGGCCGACTCGTAGCCGGGGACCGAGATCCACGCTCCGTCGGCGCCCTGGTACTGCAGCTGGTAGCTCTGCGCCCAGCTGGTGCCGCCGTCGCGCTGGAACTGCACCGAGACCTGCTGCACCTGCCGCGTGGCGGGGAAGGTGTAGGTCAGGGTGCTCTGCGCGGCCTTGGTGCCGCTCGTCCAGTTGGACCAGCCCTTGTCGCCGTCGACGCCGTTGCGGGTGCGCTCCGGGCCGTAGCCCGACTCGGACGAGGTCGCGGTCGCGACGATGCCCGCATCCGGGTTGAAGTTGCGGAGCGTGCCCGCGGTGACGAGCACCGTGAGAGTGGCGGGGAGAGTCTGGCCGTCGGCGGTCGCGGTGCCCGTGATCGTCACCGATCCGGGTGCGGCGAGCGCGGCGGTGGTCAGCGGCGTCCAGTCCCAGGTGACCGGCACCGCGAAGGTGCTGGCCGAGGCGCCGACGCGCGCGGCGGCGGTGGTGGGGGCCGCGGCCTTCACTCCGGCGACGGATGCGCCGACGGCGACGGTGACCGAGGCCGGGTCGGTGGCGGTGAGGCCGCCGACGTCGACGAGCGCGGTGACGGGGATCGACTGGCCGAACAGGTCGGTCGCGGTGCCGGTCACCTCGACGCGGCCGGCGGCGGCGTAGGCCGAGTCGGCCGGGCGCTGCCAGCTGACGGCGACCGGCGCGCCGGTGCCCCAGGCGTACTGCGGGGTGATCGAGGCGGGCAGGGTCGGCGCGACGCCGACGGTGGTGCGGACGGCGACGGTCTGCGCGGCGGACGGGGCGAGGTCGCGGAGGGTCCAGGACTGGTTCGCTCCGCCGTTCGAGCCGTAGACGCCGACGGTGGTGTTCTCGGTGCTGGACTGGCCGTTGACGTCGAGCGAGAGGCCGATCGACTCGTTGACCAGCGTGTAGGCGGTGCCGTCGGTGGTGCTGACGATCCAGCGGGTGGCGGCGTCGGCCTTCGCGGCGTCGACCGAGAGGGTGCGCAGATCGGTGCCGGCGCCGGTGGCGCCGAGCACGCGGCCGTCGGTGCTCTGCAGCACGACGCGGCGGGTGGCCTCGCGCTCGCCGGGGGCGACCTCGCGGACGGTCCAGGCCTGCTTCGCGGCGGCGGCGGAGTCGGTGGCGAGGGTGGTGATCGTGGTCGCGGCGCCGGTGGGGTTCCCGGTCAGCGCCTTGCCGCTCTGCGTGCCGACCAGCTGGTAGCGGTGGCCGTCGCGCAGCGCGGGGGCGGAGTCGGCGACGCCGGAGACGCCGTCGATCGAGAAGGAGGTGACCGACTTGGCGGGCACGGTGACGGTCGCGGTGCGCGACTCCCGGTCGATGGTGACCGCGGGCTTCGCGACGAGTGCGTTGCCGGTGGGCGCGGCGGCCGAGGCGGCCTGGGTCGTGACGTACGGGGTGACCGTCGCACCGGCGGCGATGCTGCCGAAGCGGGAGAGGTCGAGCACGACGGTCTTCGCGGTCGCGGAGCTGTTGGTGTGCACCACGGTCGCGCCGCTGCCGTCGCCGCGGACGGCGGCGGTGGAGGCGGTGTCGCTCGTGGGCATCAGGTGATCGCCCTCGTGGATGAACTTCGTGAAGTTGCGGATCGTGTTGAACTTCGAGTTCGTCTCGACGCCGCAGACCGGGGCCTTGGTGGAGTCGCCGCCGGCGTCCTTGACGCGGCGCGCGGACTTCCAGACCTCGGCTCCGCCCTCCTGGTAGGGCTTGCAGTCGAGGTCGATGAAGATCGAGCCCCAGTTGAGGTTCTCGCCCTTCGGGCTCATGTTGTAGAGGTCCTCGACCGGCTGCCAGAGCACCCAGGCCTTCGGCTCGAGCTCGCGCAGGTCGTCGTTGATGCGGCCGGCGATGCCGAGGCCGTTCTCGATGTTGACCGGGTCGTAGCCGGAGACCCAGTTGCCCTCGATCTCGCTCATCCAGAGGTCCTTGTCGGCCTGCTTGGCGAGGTCGCGGACGGCGAGGCGGTCGGAGGTGCCGTAGGTGTGCACGTTCATCCGGTCGACCTCGGCGCGCACGGCGGCGGAGTAGGCGGCCCAGTTGGTCTTGAAGATGCTGGGGTTGGTCTCGTCCATCGCGGCGATGCCGGCGTCGCTCGACGAGGCGGCGAGGGCGGCGGCGACGTCGGGGATCAGGTCGGCCTGGCGGGTCGGGCCCATGTGCATGCCCTCCTGCCGTCCGCCGGTCGGCACGCCGTTGGTGAGCTGCGTGCCCCAGTAGTTGGTGTTCGGCTCGTTGAACGGGTCGAGGGTGTCGAACTCGATGCCGTACTCGTCCTCCATGTGCGCGGTGACGGTCGCGAGGTACTGCGCGAACTTCGCCTCCGCCGCGGGCTTCAGCTGCTCGCTCGAGGCGTTGAAGCCGCCGGAGACGTAGCCGCTCTCGGTCATGAAGTAGGGGGCGGAGTTGGCGAACGCCTCCCAGTGCGAGATCTGCTTCTCCTCGGCGAGCTTCTCCACCCACCAGCGCTGCGTCTCGTCGCTCGACCAGTCGTAGGAGGAGGCGTCGCCGGCGTTCCACTTGGCCAGGAGCGCGTCGCGGTCGGCGTAGTTCGTGCTGGTGCCGCCGTAGGTCGCGGCATCGCCGGCGGGGTTCTGCTTCCACCAGCCCTCGACGGCGCCGCCGGGGCGGAGGTAGTCCTTCACGTCGGAAGCGTTGCCGCCGCCGATGTTGTAGCGGGCGATGTTGAGGTCGAGGCCGTCGTCGCCGAAGACCTTCTGGTAGAGCTCCTCGCGCAGGGCCTCGGGGTAGTTCCCGGTCGCGTTCGCGAACCAGACCAGGCTGGTGCCCCAGCCCTCGAACGACTCGCCGGCGGCGGCGGGGTTGGGGGTGATGCGGAAGGCGTCGGCGGCCTGCGCGGGGGCCGCGGCCGCGGGGAGCGCGAGCAGCGCTCCGGCGGCGAGGGCGGCGCTCGTGGCGAGCGCGGCGATCCGGCCCGCCTTCCGGCGAGTGCGTCTGGCAGTGGACATCGACATCGATGCGTCTCTCTTTCAACTCTGAAAGGGGAGCTGTTCACGTGAACACGCCCGTGGCCTCCGACCCTACATGTTGACGTCAACAGGCGGAAGTGGTTCGGCGGCCCGGGGCTCAGATCGCGTGCGGGCGCTCCGGGAACTGCTCCGGCTCACACTGGATGGTGGCGTGGTCGATGCCGTGGTCGTCGTGCAGGACGGCGAGCACGCCGGCCAGGGCGTCGCGGTAGTCGGCGTCCGGGGCGACGACGATGTGGCCGGTCGCGCTCTCCATGCCGGAGGTGATGGTCCAGACGTGCAGGTCGTGCAGCGCGAGCACGCCCGGAACGGCGCAGACGTCGCGCTCGACCGCGGCGAGGTCGACGTGCGCCGGCGCCGACTCCATCAGGATCCCGAGCGCCTGGCGGGTGAGCGACCAGGTGCGCGGCAGGATCAGCAGGCCGATCAGCACGCCGACGATTGGGTCGGCCCAGGCCCAGCCGGTGGTCAGCAGCACGATCGCGGCGACGATGACGCCGATCGAGCCGAGGGCGTCGCCGAGCACCTCGAGCGAGGCTCCGCGGAGGGTGATGCTCTCCTTCGCGCCGGCCGCGAGCAGGCGGAGGCTGACCAGGTTGACGGCCAGGCCGACGATCGCGGTGATCAGGAGCGGCGCGCCGGGAACGGCGGGCGGCTCGGCGAAGCGGCGCACCGCCTCCACGATCACGAAGCCGGCGACGCCGAAGAGCAGCACGCCGTTGGCGAGCGCGGCGAGCACCTCGAGCCGGTAGGAGCCGTAGGTGCGCGCCTTCGCGGCGGGGCGCGCGGCGAGCGAGATCGCGGCGATCGACATCCCGAGCGCGATCACGTCGGTGCCCATGTGCGCGGCGTCGGAGATCAGCGCGAGCGAGCCGGAGGAGAGGCCGACGACGAACTCGACGACCGCGAACGCGGCGGTCAGCGCGAAGGCGATGACGAGGGGCCGGCGGTGCTGCGCGGCGGCGGAGCCGTGCCCGGCGCTCCCGTGGTCGTGCCCCATGCGTCCTCCGGCCGGTCCGCGTGCCGCCGGAGGGGCGGCGCGGACGTATTGTCGTATGCACACTCTTGCACATGTCGGGTGCGAGGGCGAGGGGCGACGGTGCCGGCCGCCGGGTCAGCGCCCGCGGCGGGACTCCGCGTCCCAGAGGGCCTCGAGCGGGTCCTCCGCGTCGGCGCCGGCGAGCAGCTCGGCGTGCCGGCGCTCCGCCTCCTCGGCCGAGATCTCGCCGAGCTGCTCGGAGGCGCGCAGGGCGGCGATGCGGCCGCCGTCGCGGGTGAGGAACGGGTCGGCGGGGGTCGCGTAGCGGACGCCGTCGCGGGCGTCGAAGGCGTGCGCGGTGATGCCCGTCACGGCGGGCGAGGAGGCGAGCAGGGCCATCGCGACCCGGTCGGCGGCCTGCCAGGCCGCGGAGGACGCGCCGCGCTCGGCGATGATCGGGCCGTCGGGCGTGCCGATCGACAGCCGCTCGATCCCGGGCAGCAGGCGGAGGATGCGGGCGGCGTCGTCGAGCGCCTCCCGGGGCACGGCGTCGACGGGGCCCGAGAAGACGGGTGCCCAGTCCCCGGTGGGGAGCCTGTGCCGCCAGGTGTCCATCCGCGTCTCCTCCGGCCGTGCGCGCGCCGGGCCTCGTCCTGATGCGCTTCCGAGAAGGCTAGGACGGTCCTTCCGCGGGGACCAACCCCCGCTCCGGGGTGATTTCGCCTCCTGCACAGCGGGACGCGGCGCTCGGGGCGGCGGCATCGGCAGGGGGCCGCTCCCTCCGGGCGACCTGTCGAGCTGTGCGGGCGCTGTGCCGCGCGGAGCGCGGGTGGGTGCCTGCGGCGTGATGCCTGGTCGGTCCACGTGCCCCGGGGTGACCCCGGAGAGGACGGTGCAGCGCGTGCCCCGTCCGCCTCGCCCGGAGGGGCGGCGCCGCCCAGCCTAGGCTGGAGAGATCGGGGCGGGGGCTCTCGTGGCGGGCGGGGGATCGGCGTGAACGGACGCGACGCGGTCGTCGAGGCGCTGGCGCACGCCTTCCTCGCCGCGGAGTGGACGCCGGCCGGGCTGCGCGCCGCCGCCGCCGACGCGCTCGGCGCGCGCCGCCGCTGGGCCGGTCCGCTGGTCACCGCCGTGCTCGTCGCCTTCCCGCATCCGCCGCTCGACGCGCCGCGCGAGCTCGCCGCGGTCGTCGCGGGGCTGCTCCCGAGGCGCGCGCAGCCGGTCGTCGCGCACCTCGCGCCGGTCGCCGCGCGGGCGCTGCCCTCCTCCTCGCCCGTGCCCGCGATCGACGGACGCGACGACCTCGCGCGGCTGCTCGGTCTCGCGCCCGGGCAGCTCGACGGCTACGCCGACCTCGGGCAGTGGAACCGGCGGTCCTCACCGGCGGTCGTGCAGAACTACGACCACGTCTGGCGCCCGCGGCCCGGTCGCGCGCCGCGGCTGCTCGAGGTGCCGCGCTCGCGGCTGCGGGCGGTGCAGCGGAGCGTGCTGGACGAGATCGTCGGCCTCGCGCCCGTGCATTCCGCCGCGCACGGCTTCGTGCCGGGCCGCAGTGCGATCACCGGGGCGGCGGTGCACACGGGCTCCGCGATGCTGGTCACGCTCGATCTGCAGCGCTTCTTCGCGCAGGTGACCGCGGCGCGCGTCCACCGGCTGCTGCGCGGCGAGGGGCTGCCCGAGGCGGTCGCGTACGCGCTGACCGGGCTCTGCACCCACGCCGTGCCGGTGGCGGTGCTGCGCGGGATGCCCGGCGGCGGCTCTCCGGAGGAGCGGGCCGCGCTCCGCCGCTCCCTCGCGCTCGCGCACCTGCCGCAGGGCGCGCCGACCTCGCCCGCGCTGGCGAACCTGGCGCTGCGCCGCCTCGACGCGCGGCTCACCGGCTACGCCGAGGCCGCCGGTGCCCGCTACACCCGCTACGCCGACGACCTCGCCTTCAGCGGCGGCGCGGCCTTCGCGCGGCGGGCGGAGGCGTTCGCCCGCGGTGCCGCGCGGATCGTCGAGGACGCGGGCTACGCGGTGAACGCGCGGAAGACCCGGCTGCGTCCCGCGTCGACGCGGCAGAGCGTCACCGGCGTCGTCGTCAACGACCACCCGAGCCTGCGCCGGGCCGACATCGACCGGCTGCACGCGACCCTGCACAACTGCGCGGTGCACGGCCCGGCGGGGCAGAACCGCGCGGGCGTGCCCGACTTCCGGGCGCACCTGCTCGGCCGGATCGCCTGGGTGAGCGCGGTGACGCCCGCGCGCGGGGCGCGGCTGCGGAGTCTCTTCGAGCGGATCTCGTGGCCCGTGGAGCCGCGGCCGTAGGATTCAGCGGTGCCCGTGACCCTCCCCGCCCCGCGAACGATCGACCCCGCCTCCGTCCCCGCCCTGCGCTGGGGAGTGATCGGCACCGGCATCGCCGACGCGTTCGTCGCGGCGATCCACTCGCGCTCGGTGCAGCGCGCGGTGGCCGTCACCGCCCGCGACGCCGAGAAGACGCGGGCGTTCGCCGAGAAGCACGGCATCGCGACCGTGCACGCGAGCGTCGAGGCGCTCGTCGCCGACTCCGGGATCGACGCCGTCTACATCGCGACTCCGCACCCGCTGCACCGCGCGCAGGCGCTCGCCGCGATCGCGGCCGGCAAGCACGTGCTGATCGAGAAGCCCATCGCGATGTCGGCGGAGGAGGCGCGCGAGATCACCTCCGCGGGCCGCGCCGCCGGTGTGCTGGTGATGGAGGCGATGTGGGCGCGCTACCTGCCGCAGGCCGACGTGATCCGCCAGGTCGTCGAGAGCGGGGTGCTCGGCGAGATCCGCCTGGTCACCGCCGATTTCGGCTTCTCCGTCCCCGTCGATCCGACCGGGCGGCTCTGGGCGAAGGAGCTCGGCGGCGGCGCGCTGCTGGACGCCGGGGTGTACCCGATCTCGTTCGCGTCGTCGGTGCTCGGCGCCCCCGTCTCGGTGACCGCCTCGGGCACGACCGACCCGGGCACCGGAGTCGACGCGAGCGTCGACCTGCTGCTCACCACCGGCAGCGGCGCCCGCGCGCTGCTGTCCACCTCGCTCGAGACGTCGCTGCCGGTCGAGGCGATGGTCCTCGGCTCCGAGGGGCGCCTCGCGGTGCACAGCCCGTTCTTCGGCCCGAGCGGCGTGACGCTGACGCTCGGCAGCATGAGCTCGGGGCAGGACTCGGAGGTCTGGACCGACGACGGCCCGTGGCCGTACGGCGCGCTGTCCTTCCAGGCGACCGCGTTCGCCTCCTACGTCGCCGCGGGGCTCGTCGAGTCGCCCGTGCACCCGCACCACGAGGTCGTCTCGGTGCTCGCGACGATCGACGAGGCGCGGCGGCAGGTCGCGGCGCGGGCGAGCGGGCCGGCCGTGCAGCACACGGTCGCGTTCTCGCTCGTGCACGAGCCGGGGTCGGCGGCGGAGGAGGAGTTCCTCGCCTCCGCGCGGCGCACGCTCTCGGCGATCCCCGGCGTGACGGGCTTCACCGTGAACAGGCAGGTGAGCCCGAAGAGCGAGCTGACCTGGCAGTTCTCGATGGTGTTCGCCGACCGGGCGGCCTTCGCGGCCTACGACGCGCATCCGGTCCACGTCGAGTTCGTGCGCACGCGCTGGGTCGGCGAGGTCGCCGACTTCCAGGAGCTCGACCTCGAGGTCCTGCCCGGCTGAGGGCCGGCTCCGCCATGCGCATCCTCATCTGCCTGCACACGCTGGAGGTCGGCGGGAGCCAGCTCAACGCGATCGAGCTGGCCGGGCGGATGACGGCGCTCGGCCACCGGGCGGTGGTCTACGGGCCGGACGGGGACCTGCGGCCGATGGTCGCCGAGCTCGGACTCGACTGGGAGGAGGCGCCCGAGAAGGGGCCGCGCCTGTCGCTGCGGAGCGCCGCGCGGCTGCGGCGGATCGTCCGCGAGCGGCGGATCGACCTGATCCACGCCTACGAGTGGGCGCCGACGATGGACGCGGCGTTCGGTCCGTACCTGCTCGACGGCGTGCCGGTGGTGACGACGGTGCTCTCGCCGGAGGTGCCGGACTTCGTGCCCGCGGCGTTCCCGATGGTGGTCGGCGTGGTCGAGCTGCTCGAGGCGGAGTCGCGGCGGCGGCCGGTGCTGCACCTGATCGAGCCGCCGGTGGACACGGAGCTGAACGCGCCGGTCGACGAGACGGCGGCGCTGCGCGCCCGCTTCGACGTGGCGGAGGGCGAGATCGCGGTCGTCACCGTGGCGCGGCTCGTCGTCGATCTCAAGCGCGAGGGGATCCTCGCGGCGATCGAGGCCGTCGGCGCGGTGGGGGACGAGCACCGCCTCCGGTTGATCGTCGTCGGCGACGGACCGGTGCGCGGGGAGCTGCAGGCCGCGGCCGACCGGGTGAACGCGGGGCGGGCGCGCCCGCTCGTGACGCTGACCGGGCAGATGCTCGATCCGCGCGACGCCTACGCCGTGGCGGACGTCGTGCTCGGGATGGGCGGCTCGGCGCTCCGGGGGATGGCGTTCGCGAAGCCGCTCGTGGTGCAGGGGGAGCGGGCGTTCTGGCGGCTGCTCACTCCGGAGTCGCTGCCGTTCTTCCTCGAGGGCGGCTGGTACTCGCTGGGCGACGGCGTCGACGGGGCGGGGCGGCTCGCGGGGATCCTCGGACCGCTCGCGGAGGACGCGGAGCTGCGGCGGCGGCTCGGCGCGCTCGGGCGCGAGGTGGTCGTCGAGCGCTTCAGCCTCGCGGCGGCCGCGCGCACCCAGGCGGCGATCTACGCGGAGTCGGTGGCGGCGCGCGCGTCGCAGCCGCGGCGCCTGCGCGCGCTCGCGTGGCCCGCGGTGCGCTACGCGGCGTACCGCCTGCACCCGCTGAAGCGGCGCGCCCTGCGGCTCCTCGGGCGCTGACGTCCGGAGTTCCCCGGGTGTGGTGCTCCTCCTCCACAGGAGGAGTTTCGGAGGGCTCTCCACGGATCGTGCTGCGGGCCGCGCGCGTGTCGGCGGTCACTGCTTCGATACTCGTATGACGGATTCAGGGACGGCTGATGCCGGCGCGGACGCGGAGGCGGTGCGCTCCGAGGTGCGCGAGCGCGGCGATCGGGCGGACGTGCTGGCGCGCTCGGCCGCGCCGGCGCTGCTCGCGTCCGCGGAGGAGCTGTACGCGGGTCACCGGGCGGCGCTGCGGTGTCCGGAGGCGTTTGCGGCGGGGGTGTCGCGCGGGGAGGCGCGGGAGCTGGTGGAGCGGTCGGTCCGGGCGGAGTTCGCGGTCGCGATGACCGTGTCGGAGCGGGACGCGGCGCACGAGCTGGAGGTCGCCTAGCTGCTCGTGGAGGAGCTGCCGATCACGCGTGCGGCGCTGGCCGGGGCGCGGATCCGCTGGTCGGCGGGGGAGCGGATCTACCGGGTCGCCGCCTCGCTGCCGCTCGCGTCGCGGGCGGCGTTCGATGAGCGGGCGGCGGAGCTGGCGGAGTCGATGACGCCGACGCAGCTGAGCCTTGCGCTGGGGCGCCTGCGGGAGCGGCTGCACGAGCAGCCTCTCGCGGAGCGGCATCGCCGGGCGCGGGAGGACCGCGCGGTGTGGGTGACGCCGGAGGTGGACGGGATGGCGATGCTGTGCGTGCACGCTCCGGCGACGGCGGTGCTGGGCGCGTACGACAGGGCCGACCGCATGGCGCGGATGCTGCGCGACGAAGGCGAGGAGCGCACCCTCGGACAGCTGCGCGCGGACGTCGCGACCGAGCTGCTCTGCGACGGCGACGTCTCGGGCACGTTCCCCGAGGGCGTCGAGCGTCCCGAGCCGACGTTCGTGCCCGGCGTCCGGGCCGAGGTGCGCGTGACGATGACCGCGGGCGCGGCGCTCGGCCTCGACGACGCGCCGGCCGATCTCGACGGCTACGGCCCGATCCCCGCGGAGGTCGCCCGCAGCGTCGCATTCGCCGCGATCACCCGGGTGATCACCGAGCCGGACACGGGCGCCGTCGTCTCCGTCGGCCGCACCCACCGCCTCCCGCCGCCCCGGATGCGCCTGCACCTGCAGCTGCGCGACCAGACCTGCCGCTTCGCCGGCTGCACCCGCACCGCCACCAGGGCCGAGGCGGACCACACGATCGAGTGGCGCAACGGCGGCGAGACGTCCCTCGACAACCTCGCCTCGCTCTGCACGAGCCACCACCACCTGCGCCACGGGGACCGCTGGCGCTACCGGCTCCGCGACGGCGGCACCGCCGAGTGGACCAGCCCGACCGGGCGCAGGATCACCACGCACCCACCGGGGCTCGCCGACGTGCTCCCGCCGCCGGGGCCGCGCTTCGTCGAGGCTCCGCCGCCGTTCTGACGCGCGTGCGCCTCAGGTACGCCTCCGGATGCGCCACGGCAGCACCAGCCAGACGGCGGCGATGAGGACGGCCGTGATCGACGCCATCGTGATCGCGAGCGGCCGGGTGGTCACCACGTCGAAGATCAGCAGCACCGTGCCCGTCAGCACGAGTGCCACGGCGAGCAGCGTCAGCCGCAGCAGGAGGTCAGCGGCGCGCACGAGCGTGCTCTTCGCGCGGCGGCGGAACAGCTCGCGGTGCAGGCTGACGGGCGCGAGGCCGAGGAGGGTCGCCAGCACCGAGCCGCTGATCAGCACGAGGTAGACGTCGGTCTGGAACAGGTCGAGGTCGGCGAAGCGCTGCTGGAAGGCGATCGCGAGCAGGAAGCCGGTCAGGATCTGCGTTCCGGTCTGGATGACGCGCAACTCCTGCAGGATCTCGCTCCAGTTGCGGTCGAGTCGCTCGTTCTCGGTCTCGTCGCGGCCGTCGCCGGGGAGGGCGTCGGGGTCGGCGTCGGCGTCGGCGCGGTCGGCTGGCGAGGGGGACACCCTTCCATTCTGAACCAGCGCCGTTCGCCCGCTGTTCGAGAGACCGCCGCCCGCCGCAGTGGCGCACTCCCCGGCGAGGAGGGACCCTGGGGGCATGACGAAGTGGTGGTGGCCCGCCCTCGCGGCCCTGGGAGCAGTCGGCGTCGTCGTCGGCGGCGCGACGCTGTTCGCCTGGACGGTCAGCGAGACGCAGTTCGAGCGGCCCGACCCCGCCTTCGACCGGTTGACGGCGCAGGTCGCGAGCATCCCCGGGGTCAGCGTGCAGGAGTCCGCGCGCTGGGTCGAGGCGCCCGTCTTCCTCGACCCGTCCTCCCGGATCTCCCTCGAGGTCGACGAGGCCGGCCTCCCCGCCGTGCTCGACACCGCCTGCACCTCCGAGTACGGCGAGCACGTCGCCTGGTCGTTCCGCGTGCGGACGGACGGCGGCAACGCGGTCTCCGTGCACGGCCCGTGGGAGGGCCGCGCGGGCGCCGGCCCCTGCCCCGAGTTCGGCGTCGATCCCGCCGATCTCCTCGGCCCCGTCGACGGCCTCGTCCGAGGCCTCGACCTGCAGGCCGCCGTCCGGGACGGCGTCGACGGCGGGGCGGGCCGGTTCTCGCTCCTGTCGATCGAGGACCCCGCGGCCGTCGACGCCCTCCTGCCGCTCGTCGCGCACGCCGAGGACCTCCGCGACGCCGCCGGAGTCGGCGCCGACCACCCGGTCGAGATCAGCGGCTCGATGCTCAGCGTGCTCGTCCGGGCGGGGGAGCAGGAGCGCTACGCCGCGATGCTCGCCGAGCTGATCGAGGAGCACGGAGTGACGGGCTACTTCGACAGCAGCGACGGCACCCAGATCGACGGCGTCGACAAGGTGCAGGTCACTGCGCCCGAGAGCGAGCACGCCGCGATCGAGGAGGTGCTGCGCGACTCGGGGCTGTCCGTCGCGGAGCTTCCGGTGCGGTTCCTGCCCGCGTCCTGAGCGCCGTCCGCCCACCTAGAGGCGAAGCATGCTCCAGTCGATGACGACGGCGAGCGCGGTGAACAGCGCCGCGACCGCCCCGACCGCCTTGCCCGCCCGGTCGAGGTCGCTGCGCGGACCCGGCCGCATGTCCGCGACGACCCGCAGCAGCGCACCGAGCAGCGCGATGACGGTGACGGCCAGTATCCAGACCTTGAGCGACACGTGCGAGTCGACGTCGAGCAGCGTCAGCGTCACGATCGGCACCAGCACCGCGAGGATCGACCCCACGACCAGCAGGGCGCCGCGGCGGGTGAGATCGGTGGGGCCGTAGGAGCCCTCGTTGAGCCAGGCGCGGAGGGGGCGCCGGGACGCGTCGGCGTCGATCGGCGCGGGTGCCTCGCGGCTGGTCACGTCGGGCATCGCCGAACTCCTGGTGGTGGGGTGGCGGGAGGTGCTGCCGCGGCCGACGGGGATCAAACGAGTCTGACAACTTCCGCCCGCCGCCGGAAGAGCCGCTAGCGGACGTGTCCGCTTCCGGACAGGGTCCGCATCAGGCGCCGGTCGTCGGCGTGACGCTCGCCAGGTACTCCTCCGATGCGACCTCGGTCCGGAACTCGAGGATCTCGACCGAGTGCGCCCGCAGTACCTCGAGCACGTCGTCAGGCGTCACGTAGAAGAACTCGCGACGGAGATTCACCCGATTGACGCGCTTCTCCGAGAAGGTCTGGTGAAGCATCGTCTCGATTCCGACGGCGTCGTCCGCGAAGAACAGAGCGTGGACGTCGAAGCGGAACGGCACCGACGCGTCGCCCAGCTCGTTGACCCGATCCATCGGCTCAAGGCGTCTCGTCATCCCGATCTTGACCATTCGGTCGCCGAAGGCTCCCCTGTTCGAGATGACGTAGACGTAGCCCGCCCGGATGTTCGCCGCGCGGTAGTCCACATCGTGGAGGGCCCTCTCGACATCGGCGATCCGAGCGCGGAGCCTTTCGGCTCCCTCCAGGTCGCCGTTCGCCTCCAGAGCAGTGAGAGTAGCCGTGTAATGAGCTTTCTCCTTGTCGAGGCGCTCGTGCTCGCGAGCCAGCTCCTGCTCCGCCTTCCGCTGCTCGCGGAGCTCCTCCCGTCGGGCTCGCTCCAATTCCTTCTCCCGAGCGAGCGCCTGGAGATGCTGGTTGGCCAATTGGATCTCGGTCAGTCTCAGGTGGTGGTACTCGGGATCGATCGTCAGTGTGATCATGGATCCCTGGCGCTCGATCATCTCGGCGGCCTTGCTCAGCCTCGCCTGCGCGACGGCCAGACTGCCGGCCCGAACCGTCTTCACGCAGTTCTCTGCCTCCGCGTTGTATGCGCGCAACAGGATCTTCGTCATATCGCTGACGAACTTCCGGCCCTGAGCCTCGGAGCCGTTGAACGTGAACCCGCTGGACGCCCGCGCTGCTTTCTTGTCGCGGATCGCTGCCTTGATGCGGGAGCGGGTGACCTCGAGTCGAGTCGCGAGATCGGCCGAGGCCTCCGCCGGGTGCTCGTAGTCGTAGAGACCCAGCTCCTGGATGTCGATCGTCTGACGGACACCGATGATCTGCGACTGCACGTCCTCGAGCTCTCTGCGGCGGAGCGCGATGTGATCGTCGATCTCCGCGGCGACAGCCCTCGATGATGCAGCCCGAGCGGACTCCTCCTCAGTTCTGGTGGTGACGTCGTGCTGCCATCGAGCGCGCTCCTCGGCGATCTCGGCCCGTCGGCGGCTCTTCTCCGAATCGAGCTCCGTCAGCTCGAGCATTCCGTAGCGCTCCTGAGCGCGCTCGAGTTCGGCGACCCTGGCCGCGAGCTCCTTCGCCACCTTCCGCGCTCCGAAGAACGGGATATCCGGACTGCTCTCCGTCGATGCACCGGCGGGCACGTCGTGCACCGCCTCCACCGTCCTCTCCGCGCGCCGGCTCTCTCGCCGGGAAAGTGGTTCCTCGTTCGCTATCGGCTCGGCAGGGGCGACGGGATGCGTGTGGTGTGTCCACGCAGTCCCATCCCAATAGCGGAGGATCGAAGAGTCGGTGGGGTCGGGGTACCAATTGGCGGGCGCGGTCATGAGTCCGAGCGTAAACGGAGCAGAACCGGCCGACGGTTCGTGTGAACTGAGAAGGCCGACGCCGCCCATCACCTGTGGGAACATCGGGTCATGGCCGGCTCACTCCATTCCCACATCGTTGAAGGATCGCGACTCCGAGTGGATGTGATCTCGGATCAGGGAGCGACGCTCTCCTTGGTCGGCAACTACACCGATCTCGAGCCGAGTGTCGAGAGCGGCGGTGTTCTCGAGAGCAATACCGCGCTCCGCAGCAACATGTGGGCCTTTGCGAAGACCTGGCACGCGGCCCGGACGGCGTCGAATCTGGATGCACTCGGCATCGCCGATCCTGCGGAGCAGAAGGCCGCCCTGAAGATGCTCGAGATCGAGCGGAAGACCGCGGAGAAGCGCGCGGACGAGTACGCCAAAACGGCCCAGTGGATCGCCGATGTCGCGGACGACGTCTCGCTCCTCACGGTGGAGCGCGGCTGGTGCTCGTCCTGCTTCTTCCGCACGGAGCACCGGAAGTCGAATCGACCCGCTGGCCAGCTCCCGGTCTACGTCTGCCAGGGCTGCGGTTCTCCGACCCTCCCGTGCATGGCTCCGGGCTGCGACAACCTGGCGGTCCGGGATCGCGGTGCCCTCCGCGTTCCGCAGTTCTGCGCGGAGCACAAGCGCGAGATCCCGGGCTTCGAGAAGGCCCAGGGCTCCTTCGGGGAGCTTCACGACTACGAGGACTTCCTCAAGTACGAGAAGCCGGACCTCGATGCGATCTCGAAGATCGCTGTGGGCAGTGTCGTCGCTCTCGGAGTCGCCGCTCCGCTGGCCCTCGTCGCGGCGCCCGCCATCGGCGGAGCGCTGGGCTCACTCGGAGTGTTCGGCGGCCTGTCCGGCGCCGCGGCGAGCTCGCACGGCCTGGCTCTGCTGGGCGGGGGCACACTCGCCGCCGGCGGGCTGGGGATGGCCGGTGGCACTGCGGTCGTCACCGCGGTCGGTGCGGCGGTCGGCGGCGCGCTGGGCGCGTCCGTCTCGAACGCCTACCTCCGCGAGGACAAGTCGTTCCGGATCGAGCTGCTCAGGCCTGGCAAGGGCGGTGTGCCGGTGATCGTCGCGAACGGGTTCCTCACCGACGGCAAGAGCGAGAAGTGGGGTGGCTGGAAGGCGATCGTCGATGCGCGCTACCCGGACTCGCCCGTCTACCGCGTCCACTGGGGCTCGAAGGAACTCGACGACCTCGGTGGTCTCGTGGCGGGACTCGCCGGCAAAGTCAGCGGCGTCGGGCTGGTCAAGGCTGCCGCAGCGATCGGCACGAAAGCCGGCGCGAGGTTCCTGGGGAACGTCGTCGGTCCGGCGTTCGTCGCCGCCGATCTCCTCAAGAACCCCTGGCACGTCGCGAAGAGCCGGGCCGACAAGACCGGCGTCATCGTCGGGGATCTCCTGGCCCGGACGGACGCCGAGTCCTACGTGCTCATCGGGCACAGTCTCGGAGCGCGGCTGATGGTCGTCGCCGCTGAGGCGCTCGGCACCAAGCCCGGCGGACCGCGGATCGAAGCCGCGCATCTGCTCGGCGCCGCCATCGGGGCGAAGAGCAACTGGGACTCGCTGACCGCCGCGGTCGACGAGGCGGTCTACTGTTACCACTCGCTGAACGACGCCGTGCTGAAGTACGTCTACCGGACCGCGCAGGGCGGTGAGACGGCCGCAGGGCTCGTCGGCTTCAGCCCGGTGTCGAGCAAGATGCAGAACATCGACGTCTCCGACGCCGTCAAGACGCACTTCGACTACCAGGACGAGGTCCGCCTCCGCGCCGACGTGTGATCGAATCGCCCGAGAAGGCTCGTTCTCCGGGTGGGGAACGAGCCTTCTCGGGCGAGTCGCGGCGGTGCAGCTGCGGCTAGCTGCAGGCCGTCAGGCTCGCCACTCCCTCCGACAGGGTCCCGGTGCCGCCGAGCAGCACGACGCTGGTCGCGCCGAGGCTCTTGATGTCGTCGAGGACGGGCTGGGGGACGCAGTCGGGCTTCACCGTGTAGAGCGGGTTGCGGGTGAAGCCGGCGGCGGCCGCTCCGGAGAGGGCGTCGGGGAACTTCTCGCCGGTGGCGAGGTAGACCGTCGACGCGGCGGTGAAGGCGGCGCGGTTGAGCTGGACCGAGGTGTCGTAGCGGTCGGTGCCGCCGATGCGGATCGGCGTGATGCGGAACGAGTTCTCGATGCCGGTGCTGACCGAGAGGGGGTCGCCCGCGATGGTCAGCTTCTTGACGCCGAGGCCCTGCACGAGGGAGCGGGTGGTGTCGTCGACGGCGCTGAGTCCGCCGTTCACCAGGAGGACGGGCGCGCGGACCGAGCCGGCTGCGGCGGCGGCGGCGAGGGCGTCGGGGAACTTCTCGCCGGTGGCGAGCCAGGCCTGCGAGGACCCCTTCGGGAAGGCCGCTTCGACGAGCTTCGCCGCGGTGTCGTAGCGGTCGACGCCGCCGATGCGCTGGACCTCGCCGGTCTTCGCGTAGGCGGCGAGCTCGGTGACGAGGCGGTCGCTGACGCTCAGGTTCGAGCCGACGACGACGATCTTGCTCGGACGGAGCCGGCGCAGCTCGTCGCGGACCGGCTGCGTCATGGAGTCCTGGTCGACCAGCAGCAGCGGGCCGTTCTGCTTCGCGGCGGCGGGTGCCGCGGCGAGGGCGTCGGGGAAGTTGCTGCCGGTGGCGATGAAGACGACCGGCACGTTCGACTTGAACGTCGCGGCCGAGACCTTCGCGGCGGTGTCCTGGCGGTCGACGCCGGCGATGCGGGTGACGACCACGGGACCGCCGGGCGTGGGGGTCGCGGTGGGCGTGGCGGTCGGGGTCGCGGTGGGCGTGGCCGTCGGAGTCGCGGTGGGTGTGGCGGTGGGTGTGGCGGTAGGAGTGGCCGTCGGCGTGCCGGTGGCGGTCGGGGTCGGCGTGGGCGTCGATCCGTCGTCGCAGGACGCGGCGGTGACGTTGTAGCTGTACTGCACGTTGGCCGAGCTGCCTGCCCAGACCACGAGCCGGTCGCCGGTCGTGACCGGCACCGAGTCGAAGGCGAACGGGCCGCCGGTCGCCGGGACGCTGGTCGTGTCGGCGGTGACGCCGTTGACGGCCAGTCCGAGGGTCGTGGTCCCCGTGCCGCCGACCGGGCCGCCGGTGTCGCCGGCGACGACGGCGCTGACCGGGGCGCCGTCGGTGCAGGTGACGTCCGTCGAGGCGGAGGGGGCGGCGGCGGCGCTGAGGGCGGGCGTGAGGCCGACGGTGCCGGCGATCACCGCGGCGGCGATCAGGGCGACCCGTGAGCGGCGCGGGGCCCTCACGGTGCCACCACCGCGGCGGTGAGCGTGCAGGAGAGGTGGAGCGTTGACGACATCGGGTCGCCTTTCTCGAGAGGGCGGATCGGGCCGCTCCGGTCTCTCGGCGCGATCCCTGCTCCCCCGCGGCCGCGGCGTCGCGGGCGGGGGTGTCGGGAGTCGACGAGGGAAGGGATCGGTGCTCGAAAGCTAGCGAGCCGCCCGCCGCCGAGGCAATGGGCAGCGGCGCGGCGCCTCCCTAATGGGGGTGTCCGATCGGTGCGCGCCTCACCCCTGCCCGGCCGCGAAGCG
The DNA here is from genome assembly GCF_009834185.1 of Rathayibacter sp. VKM Ac-2760. Taxonomy (GTDB): domain Bacteria; phylum Actinomycetota; class Actinomycetes; order Actinomycetales; family Microbacteriaceae; genus Rathayibacter. The sequence goes on along the minus strand of NZ_CP047173.1, from coordinate 3,949,842 downwards.
GCGGACCACCGGCCGCTCCACCAGGCTCACCAGCGCGTACAGCGCCACGGCCACTGCGACGACGACCACCGTCTCCGACCACAGCGCGCTGAAGCGCGACGCGGCGTAGTCGCGGACGAGCATGCTGCCGAGGCCCTCGCCGGTGGCGAGCCATTCCGCGAGCGTCGCGCCGGCGAACGCGCCGGGCACGGCGATGCGGGCCGAGGCGAAGATCGCGGGCAGGGCGTAGAGCAGGCGGACCTTGCGCGTGACCATCGCGGTCGAGCCGCCCATCGAGACGACCAGGTCGCAGGCGAGCACCGGAGCGGCGCGCAGGGCGGCGGCGACGCTCACCAGGGTCGGGAAGAAGGTCACCAGCGAGACGATCACCGTCACGCCGAGCAGCCCGCGGCCGAAGACGAGCGCGAGCAGCGGGGTCATCGCGACCAGCGGGATCGACCGCATCACCACGGCGGCGGGCAGCACCGTGCGCTCGACCCAGCGGGACAGCACGATGCCGACGGCGACGAGGCAGGCGAGCGCCGTGCCGATGACGTAGCCGACGCCGGCGTCGCGGAGGGTGATCGCGAGGCCGTCGAGGATGAGCGCCCGGTTCGCAGCCGCGTCGGGATCCGCGAAGAGATAGGTCAGCACGTCCAGGGGCGTCTTCGCGAAGTACGGCGACAGGTCGAAGGCGAGGATCGCGCCCCACCAGACCGCGACGACCACGGCGACCGAGCCGAGCAGGCCGAGCAGCGCGGACACGGCGCCCCGGCCTCCGCGCAGGCCCGAGGCGCTCGCGATGCTCTGGCCGACCGCGGTCGAGACGTCGCGCGAGACCCACGGAGTGGCGGCGCGGCCGATCAGACCCGCTGCCCAGTAGACGAGCCCGGCCAGCGCGGACATGGTCAGCGCGACGGCCCAGGTCCGCGGCACCTGGAAGGACGACTGCGCCTGCACGAGCATCACGCCCAGGCCCCGGGCGGCGCCGAGGTACTCGCCGAGGATGGTGCCGAGGATCGCGGCGGGCGCGGCGATCTGCAGGCCCGCGAAGAGGCCGGGCAGCATCGCGGTCAGCCGGGCCTTCCGCAGGACGACGCGGTCCGACCCGCCCATCGAGCGGACGAGGTCGACCGTCGCGCCGTTCACCGAGCGCAGGCCGAGCAGGCACGACACCAGCGTGGTGAACAGCACCGACAGCCCGGCGAGGATCTGCTTGGGCATGTCGCCCGGGAAGACCACGACCAGGATCGGTGTGATCGCGACGAGCGGCACGCAGAAGCTCATCACGGCGATCCGCAGCAGCACCCGCTCGGTCCAGGGGACCTGGACGAACAGGATCGCGGCGAGCACCGCGACCGCGTTGCCGACGACGTAGCCGATGCCGGCGTTCGCGAGGGTCGCGCCGACGTTCATCGGCAGCACCGACAGGTCGCCGACGAACGCGGCCACCACCGCCCACGGCGTGGGGATGACGCGCAGGGGAGCGGCGAGGAGCGCGACGGCCCACCAGAGCGCGATCAGGCCGAGGATCGGGATCACGCGGCCGACGACACCGCGCGGCCGACGGCGGATCAGCACGGCGCTGGTGCGGGTGCTCGGCTGCTCCGGCGGGGCGAGTGCCGTCACCGCGGCACTCCCGCCGCGATCGTCTCGCCGAACAGGCCGCGGGAGAGCCGGTCGCAGTAGGCGTGGAACTCCGGCGTCTGCTGCAGCTCGGCGGTGCGCGGGCGCGGCAGGTCGATGTCGACGATCTCGACGATCCGGCCCGGCCGCGCCGCCATCAGCACCACGCGGTCGGCGAGGAACACCGCCTCGCTGATGCTGTGCGTGACGAGCAGCGTCGTGGTGGCGCGCTCGGTCCAGATCCGCTGCAGCTCGAGGTTCAGCCGGTGCCGGGTGACCTCGTCGAGGGCGCCGAACGGCTCGTCGAGCAGCAGCGCGTCCGGCTCCATGGCCAGCGCGCGGGCGAGGGAGACGCGCTGGCGCATGCCTCCCGAGAGCTGCGCGGGCTTGGCCTTCTCGAAGCCGGTCAGCCCGACCAGCTCGATCAGCGCGGCGATCGCGGCGCGGTCCGTCCGCCGCCCCGACACCTCGTAGGCGAGGGCGATGTTCGATGCGGCGCTGCGCCAGGGCAGCAGCGCCGAGTCCTGGAACGCCACTCCGACGCGGTGGTCGATGCGGGCGCGCTCGGGATCGGCGCCGTGCAGCTGCGCGATGCCACCGCTCACGCCCTCGAGGCCGGCGAAGATCCGCAGGAGCGTCGACTTGCCGCAGCCCGAGGGCCCCAGGAGGGCGGTGAACTCGCCCTCCCTGGTCTCCAGGTCGACCCCGTCGAGCGCGCGCACCGTGCCGCGCCCGACGTCGAACTCCTTGACCACGCCCGCGGCGGAGAGGCCGAGCGTCACGCCTTCCACTCCCCGGCGGCGCGGAGGCGGAGGATCTCGTCCTTGAGCGCGCCGTCGCGGCCCGCGACCTCGTTGACGAGCTCCGAGCCGCCGCCGTCGCCCCAGAAGTCGTCGACCGAGCGGCCGGCGAGCTGCCCGCGGCGGGTGTGCACGTCGAGCGCGTACTCCGGGATCTCGAACGGCTTCTCGGACGCGTTGATGAGGTGCATGGTCAGGTTCGCCAGCTCGTCCGAGGTGCGGTCCTTGGTGCGCTCGGAGAGGAAGCGGATCGCGTGCGTCGCGAACAGCCAGCGGTCGCCGAACGAGCGGTCGAGGCGCTGGTGCATCAGGTAGAGGCTGTTGACGACGACGGGCTCGGAGTAGCTGCCGTCGCCGACGTCCTCGCAGGAGACGACGTTGAGGCGGGCCCACATCATCTCCTCGAGATCGGCGCTCGACTCGAACATCTCGCGGCCGACGAGCAGCGCGAGCTGGGTGTCGCCGCGGCGGATCGACTTCTGCAGGGTCGAGATGAGCTCGTCGGCGGGGTAGCCGCGGACGGAGGTGACGCGGGTCCAGGGGTCTTCGGAGAAGTGCACGGGCATGAGGGGTCTCGCTTTCAGGAGGAGCGTGTCGGTGGAGAAAGGTGGGCGCGGCGTCAGCCGGCGGTGATCTCGTCGAGGATCGAGGTGTCGAAGAGCGAGTCGAGGTCGCCCTCGACGCCCTGGCCCTCGAGCGTCGCGATGTTCGCCGCGATGCCGTCCGGGCTCATGCTGAGGAGGCCGTTCTGCTCCGTCTCGGCGGTCTGCACGAGCGGGACGAACGCCTCCGCGGCGAGCTTCTGCTGCTCGAGGTCGAGGTTCTGGCTCGCGCCGGGCCCGTCGACGACGTACTCGGCGGCCGCGTCGGGGTCGGCGAGCGCGGTGGTCCAGCCGGCGATCGTGCCCTCGACGACCGCCTTGACGGCGGCGCGCTGCGTCTCGTCGGCGAGCGCCTCCTCCGTGGTGAAGAGCACGTTGCCCCACGCCTCGTAGCCGTAGTCGCTGAGCGGGAAGGCGACCGTGTCGATGCCCTGCAGCTTCAGGGTGACCGGCTGGTTGTTGAGGAAGGAGACGAACGCGTCGCAGTCGCCGGCGACGAGCGGCGACGGGTCGAAGTCGGCGGTCACGTACTCGACGTCCGCGGGCTCGATGTCGTTGGCGGTGAGGATGCCGTCCATGATCGAGACGCCCGAGGTCTGGATGCACAGGCGCGAGCCGACGAGGTCGTCGAGCGTGTTCACGGGCGACGAGGCGAGCGACATGATGCTCATCGGGTTGACCTGGAGGGTCGCGCCGACGATCACAAGCGGCGCGCCCTCGTTGCGGGCACGGGCGACGACGTCGGCGGAGGAGAGGCCGACGAGCGCCTTGCCGCTGGCGACCAGCGGCTCGACGGTCGTGCTCGGGCCGCCGGGCGTGATCGTGATGTCGACGCCGGCGTCGGCGTAATCGCCGTCGCGCTCGCCGACGAACGGGCCCATGTTCTCGACGTTGGCGATCCAGCCGAGCTGGAGGGTGGCGGCGGTGGTGCCGTCGCCTTCGGACGCGGAGCTGTCGGAGCCGGCGCAGCCGGCCAGGAGGCCGACGGTGCAGGCGCCGGCGAGGAGGGCGAGGACCGCGCGGGGGGCGCGGCGGAGCAGGGGTGCGGGCATGACGACCTTCACGGGGAGGGGAGCGCGGAGCGCTCGAGAGGAGGTGCGGGCGCGCGGGAGGCGCCCGGGACGGACCGCGGCAGGGCGCGGTCGGGAGCGCGCACGAGCGAGGTCGGTGCGCGGGAAGGAGAGGGTGTGCCGATCAGGCCGCGGCGGGCGCGCGCGAGTTCGAGAGCCGCCAGGTGCCCAGACGCCAGGCACCGCTGAGGCGGTGCAGGGGCGTGGACTCGGGCACGGCGGGACTCCTCGGGCGGGGCGGGCGACGGATCGGGGGGGACCGTCTCCGAAGGACCCTATGCGGCCCCGGCGTGCCCCGACGAACCGACAGATGAAGGTTTACGCGCCCGAAACCTGACGAAACGAGTCGGTGATCCGTCGCCGCATAGGGTCGACGGGCACGGGAAAGACGACAGGCGGGGATCCGTCATCGCGACATTCCCGATCCTGCTGTCGCGATCACGGAAGAGGCTCTGCCCATGACCACCCCCACCATGACCATCACTGCCACCACCACGCCCACTGTCAGCGTCTACCTCGCCGGCTTCGAGGTCTTCGCGCCCGACGGCCCCGAGATCGCCGAGCGGATGCGCGCCACCTGCCGCCGCTACGGGCTCGAGCCGATCTCGCCGCTCGACAAGGGCGCCGACGCGGATCAGGGGCCGGCACTGCACGGCGAGGCGCTCGCCGACCTGATCTACGCGAACAACATCGCGATGATCGAGCGGGCCGACGCGATCCTCGCCAACCTCAACCACTTCCGCGGGCCGGACCCCGACGCGGGCACCTGCTTCGAGGTCGGCTACGCCGTGGCGCGCGGCAAGGCCAGCTACGTCTACGCCTCGGACGGCGCGACCGCCGTGGAGCGCACCCGGGACTTCTTCGGACCGGTCACCCCCGACGGCGCGGGCGGCTTCACCGACGCGGACGGCTTCACCGTCGAGAACTTCGGCGCGCCGTTCAACCTGATGCTGTCCTCGTCGAGCACCGTCGTCCTCGGCGACTTCGAGGCCTGCGTCGCCCGGCTCGCGGCGGACGCGGCGGCGGGCGTCGTCGCGAGCGCCGTCGCCGCGTGAGCATCGCCGAGCTGCTCGCCGCGCTCGCCGCGGGCTCCGTCTCGGCCGTCGAGGTCGCCGCCGACCGGCTCGCCGCCGTCTCGGCGCAGTCGGGCACGGTCGTCGCCTGGGACGAGGAGGCGGTGCTGAGCGCCGCCCGCTCCGTCGACGAGCGCCGCCGCCGCGGGGAGCCGCTCGGCGCGCTCGCCGGTGTCCCGCTCACCGTGAAGGACTCCTTCGAGGTCACCGGCCTGGACGGCAGCGTCGGCACGGCCGAGAGCGTGCACCGCTCGCTCGCCGACGCACCCGCGGTCGCCGCGCTGCGGGCCGCCGACGCTGTGATCCTCGGCAAGACGAGCGTGCCCCCGCACCTCGACTCCTTCGACACCGTCAACACCGTGCACGGGCGGGCGGCGAACCCGTGGGGCGCGCGGCTCACGGCGGGCGGCTCCTCCGGCGGGTCGGCCGCGGCGGTCGCCTCGGGGCTGTCCTGGGGCGACCTCGGCAGCGACCTCTCCGGCTCGATCCGCGTGCCGGCCGCCTGGAACGGCGTCTGCGGGCACCGGCCGAGCAGCGGAGTGATCTCCAAGCGCGGGCACCTGCCCTGGCCGGTCGGGACGCGGCTCGAGCCCTCCGCGTCCGCCGCGGGGCCGATCGCCCGGAGCGCCGACGACACGGCGGCGCTCTTCGCCGTGCTCGCGGGGTCGACCGCCGCCGGACCGTGGCGGCTGGCCTTGCCCGAGCCGCGGTTCTCGCGCGTCGGCGGGCTGACGGTGGGCCTGTGGCTCGCGGAGGAGAGCGCGCCGGTCGACGACGAGACGGCGGCGGCGCTCGCCGCACTCGCCGACCGGCTCCGCGCTGCCGGCGCGACGGTCGTCGATCTCGGGCCGTCCGTGCTCGGCACCGCGGAGGCGGAGGCGCTGTTCGACCGGCTGATCCTGCACGAGATCAGCTACCCCGGCGGCCCGGGCGCCCCTGTGGCGCAGGTCTGGGCCGACTGGGACGAGCAGCTGCGGCTGCGCGCGGAGTGGGAGCGGGACATCGCCGGGGTGGACGTCGTGCTCGCGCCGGTCGTGCCGTTCGCGGCGCCCGCGTTCCCGCTCGCCGAGGCCGACCGCCGGGCGATCGGCCGCTGGAGCTGCCTGGCGAACCTCGCGACGGGGCCGTCGACGGTGCTCCCGATCGGTCTCGGCGCGGCGTCCGGCCTGCCGCTCGCCGCGCAGCTGATCGGCGCGCACGGCGACGACCTCGCGACCCTCGGCGCGGCCCGCCTGCTGGCGGCCGAGGGCCTGGTGCCGCGGGAGCTGCGGGCGCCGGAGACGGCTGCGGCGTGAAACGCCGTCCCTGACGCACCGGACAAAGAAAAAAGAAGACCCGGCCCCAGAGGGGCCGGGTGGTATTCGGAAAGCGTAGCCGGGGGCCGCGCGCTCTGCACGGCACGAGCACCGTGGCTGGCGCTGATTGTCCGTTCGCTCGAGCCGGCCCGTCCGCACGGGGTGCCACCGCGCTTCACCCGCGCCGCTTCACCATCCGCCAGTTCACCAGCTTCACGCCGGCGCGCACCGGGTGCTGCTCGGCGATCGCGACGAAGCCGTGGCGCACGAAGAAGGGGCGCGCAGTGATGCTCACGTCCGCCGACAGCTCCGGCGCGTCCGGCGCCTGCGACTCGGCCTCGGCGAGCAGGCGGGTCGCGACGCCGCGGCGGAGGAAGCGCGGGGCGACGAACATCATGTCGATCCAGCCGTCGGCGCTGACGTCCGAGAAGCCGGCCAGCTCGCCGTCGACGGTCGCGACGAAGGCGTTCCGCGCCAGCATGGCGGTGTGCCAGGTCGGGACGTCGCGCTCGCCGGCCCAGGCGCGGATCTGCTCGGGGGAGTAGTCGGCGGCGGCCGTTTCGGTGACGGCGGCGAGGAAGACGGCCAGGGTTCCGACGGCGTCGGACTCGGCGTACGGGCGGATCGCGATCGGAGGCACCTCGACACACTCCGCGCGAGATGCCACGTATGAGCTCGACACGCCGAGGAATCGCGTCACAAGTGGCATCTCGCGAGGGGCGTCAGCGCCCCAGCACCCGCGCGTAGACCCGGAGGTAGTCGTCGACCATGCGCTCGACGGCGAAGCGGCGGACGGCCGTCTCGCGGACCAGCGCGCGGTCGAGCCGGCGGGCGCGCGGGACCGCGGCGGCCGCCTCCGCGACGGAGCCGATGACGAAGCCGGTCACGCCCTCGTCGACGATCTCGGGCATCGACCCGCGCCGGTACGCGATCACGGGGGTGCCGCAGGCCATCGCCTCGACCACCGAGAGGCCGAACGGCTCGTCGAAGCCGATCGGGTGCAGCAGCGCGGCTGCTGAGCCGAGCAGCGCCGCGCGCTCGGCCGGACCGACCGAGCCGGCGTAGACCACCCGGTCGCCGTCGACGTGCAGCTCGACCTCCTCGCGCCAGTAGCGCTCGTCCTGCACGATGCCCGCGATCACGAGGCGCAGGCCCGCCGCGGCGGCGATGCGCACCGCCTCCGCCGTGCCCTTGTCGGGGTGGATGCGACCGAGGATCACCAGGTCGTCGCCGCCGGACGCGGAGAACGGCAGCTCGTCGAGGTCGATGCCGTGGTGCACGGTCGCGACGTAGTCGAGCTCGGGCGAGCGGTCGCTCTCCGAGATCGAGACCAGGTTCGCGGTCAGCGGGTGCCGCAGCGCCTCGCGATAGGCGGGCAGGATGCCCGGGCCGGAGAAGCCGTGCACCGTCGTCACGAGCGGCACCGGCCACTGCGCGGCGAGCGCGAGCGGCAGCCAGTCGAGGTGGTTGTGCACGAGGTCGAACTCGCGGGAGCGGGCGAGCGCGTGCGCGATGTGCAGCGACTCCTGCACGCGGCCGTCGGCGCCGGACTCGGCGTAGCCCTGCGGCACGACACTCGAGAGTCGGCCCGCGGTCTCGGAGTCGCCGGTCGCGAACAGCGTCACATCCACACCGCGGCGCACGAGCCCCTCGGTGAGGAGGCTCGCCACCCGCTCCCACGGCCCGTAGTGCCGCGGTGGGGTCCGCCACGCGACGGGCGCGAGCATGCCGACCCGCAGGCCGCTCAGGACAGGCGTCACGCCGCCGCCTGCGCGAGCTCCGCGCGGCGGACGACGAGCGAGGTGTGCAGGGCGGCGATGGTCGACTCCGCGCCCCGGTTCTCGTTGCGGCCGGTCGGCGTCAGGCCGTCGTAGCCGGCGCCGGTGACGGGGTCGATCATCACGGTCCCGGAGTCGTTGACCCCGCGGAACCAGGCCCAGCACGCGGCCAGGCCGTCGCGCCAGAGCGGATCCTCCTCGATCGTCAGCGCGCGGGCGCAGGCGGCCGCGAGCGCCGCGACCTCGATCGGCTGCTGGTCGAAGAGCGCTTCCGTCTCGCCGGGGCCGCGGCCCGCGACTCCGCAGACCGACAGGCCGTTCTCACCGGACTCGAGCGCGAGCAGGAACGCCAGCTGGTGGAAGCCGCGGCTGAGCAGCACGGGGTCGCCGAGCGCCGCGCCGGCCGCGAGCAGCGCCTCCGGCACGCAGCCGTTCGCGTAGCGCAGGCGCGGCTCGGGCCAGGGCCAGTCGGCCTCGGTGATCGTCAGCAGCGGCGCGTGGTGCAGCAGCGCCGAGCCGTCCGCGACGAGCTGCGCCGCGGCGGCGCTCTCGGGATGCGCCTCGAGCACCTCGACGGCGCCGAGTACGGCGGAGGTCATCGCGCGCAGGTGCGGAGAGCGCCGCGCGGCGAGGCGCAGGAACAGCCGCATCCCGCGGTGCCGGCTGAGCGGCAGCTCCGCGTGCGCTGCGACGACTCCGGCCGCCCAGACGGCTCGGCCCCACCAGTCGCCGAGCGACGGCTCCTCCGGCGACTCGCCCTCGGCCGAGACCCGGTTGCGCACCGAGCCGTCGGCGGCGGTCGCCCGCTCGAGGAAGCGCAGGTACTGCTCGGTCAGCCGCCGCGTCACCTCCGACTGCTCCGGCTCCTGCACCACGACGATCAGCGCGCGCGCCACGTCGTCGACGCAGTAGCCGTGCTCGCGCCGCGGCACGTCGAGAAGTGCGTGCTCGAAGAGCCCGCCGGCGTCCGTGAGCGCGTCGAGGTGGGAGTAGGGGAGCGTCACGCCGCCCGCTCCACCCGCAGGCGCTCGACCAGGTCGAGGTAGCGGCCGGCCGCGGCGGGCCAGGAGAGGGCGGTGGACAGCACGTCGAGATGGGGAGTGGCGACCGTGGTGCCGGCGAGCACGTCGCGCAGGGCGTCGGCCATCGCGGCCGGGTCCTCGTGCGCGACGGTCCGGCCGCGGTGGCCGGTGAGCAGCTCGAGCGCGTGCGGGAACGCGGTCGCGACGATCGGGCGGCGGGCGGCCAGCGCCTCCACCAGCACTCCGGAGGTGACCTGGTTGCGCGAGTCGTAGGGGAGCAGCACGGCGTCGGCCTCCGCCACCGCGGCGGCGAGCTGCGCCGGGTCGAGGTAGCGGCCGTCGAGCGCGACGTGGTCCTCCAGCCCGAGCTCGGCGACGAGCGACTCCCGGTACGCCTCCCCGTGCGAGGCGACGACCTTCGGGTGCGTCTGCCCGAACACCGTGTAGTGCGCGTCGACGCCGGCGTCGCGCAGCAGCGCCGTGGCGCGGATGCCCCACTCCAGGCCCTTGCCCGGGCCGATCAGGCCCCAGGTGATGATCCGCGGGCTCGCGCTCGGCGTCGCGCGGTCGGCCGCGCCGGTCCAGACGGGGACGCCGTGGGCGATGACGCCGACCTTGCGGGTGTCGACGGAGTAGCGGCGCTCGAGGATGTCCGCGGCGACGGCCGTCATCACCACGACGGCGTCGGCGAGGGCGGCGACGCGCTCGAGCACCGAGCGCTGGCTGTCGCTGGGCGTCTCGAGGACGGTGTGCAGGACGACGATCGCCGGGACCGTGAGCTGCTCCATCAGCGCGAGGACCTCGTCGCCGTCCGGGCCGCCGTAGATGCCGTACTCGTGCTGGATCACCGCGACGTCGCTGCGGCTGAGCTCCGCCGCGGCCTGCGCGATGCTCGCCGGGTCGCCCGCGACGAGCTCGGCGACGACACTCCGGCCGACGGCCGAGCCGGGGACGGCGAGCTCGTCCATCACGCGGACGGTGCGGATCGTCGCGCCGTGCTCCGCGGTCAGGGCGTCGCCGAGCGACTGGGCGAAGGTGGCGAGGCCGCAGCGGGTCGGCGGGAAGGTCGAGAGCATTCCGACGACAGCGCCGCTGCCGTGCGCGAAGGAGAGGTGCTGCGTGGGGGGAAGGGGGTGCGCCATGATGACTCCAGCCGCGGTCGTGCGGCCTGGGGGGAGCGACCGCGAACGGGCGAGGCGACTGCCGGCCGGCACCCCTCGCGGGATCGCGGCAAGCGGATCCGGTCCATCGCCGGCGGACCGGTCCTGAGTGCCGTCACCCTAGAGGGGGCGGATGAACATTCGGGGGCGACTTCGTTCTCCGGCCATCGAGATGCCACTTGTGCGCGGTTTTCACGGCGTGTCGCGTGCACAAGTGGCATCTCGCGGCGGGGGTCAGACCTGGGGGGCGGCGTAGCCTGCTGGCATGCATCGAGGGGCGGCCGGGCGGTGGGGGCGCGTCTACTTCGCCGTGCAGGCGCTTGGCGGGGCGGTTTGGTGGCCGGCGGTCGCGCTCGTCCCGGCGGTGCGGCTGGCGACGCTCGGCCCGCTCGATCCGGTGCCGGTCGCGGTGCTCGACCTGCCGCTGTTCGTCGGCGCCTCCGCCCTCGCGGCGCTCGGGGTGCGCTGGGCGGCGTGGACCGCGACCGTCTGGACCCTGCTCGTCACTGTCGCGCTCGCTGCCATCGCCACCGTCACAGGGGAGGCCGGCCGGGGCGTCCTCCTGATGCTCGCGGCGTCCGGCGGCTCGGTCGCGGCGCTCTGCCTGCTGACGCTCGGGCGCATCCCGACGCGCTGGCTCGCGACCGGGCCGTTCGCCTTCCGGCTCGCCGCCCGCGGTCGCACACCGCTCGCGCACCTCGCGGCGACGCTCGGGCAGATCGCGGTGTTCTGGGGCGGCGCGCTCGTCGTGATCCCGCTGGTGATCGCCGCGCTGGAGTCGCGGTGGGGGCTCGCCGTCGGGTTCCCGGAGCCGCTGCGCGCCGCCGGTCTCGTGCTGCTCGTGCTCGCGAGCGCGCTCGGGCTGTGGTCGGGGGCGACGATGTCGCTGCTCGGCGACGGCACCCCGCTGCCGGTCGCGATGACGAACCGCCTCGTGATCGCCGGCCCGTACCGCTGGGTGCGCAACCCGATGGCGGTCGCGGGGATCGGCCAGGGCGTCGCGGTCGGGCTGCTGCTGTCCTCCTGGCTGGTCGTGGTCTACGCGCTGCTGGGCTCGCTGGTCTGGAACTTCGCGGTGCGCCCGCTCGAGGAGGCCGACCTCGAGGCGCGGTTCGGCGCCGAGTTCCGGCGCTACCGCGACGCCGTGCGCTGCTGGCTGCCCGGGCGGCCGGTGCCCGGCGCGCGCTGACGGCCGCCCGCCTACGATGGTCCGGATGACGATCGACAGGGCGACCGCCACCTCCGAGCGCGCCACGGCTCCGCGCCCGGGCGACCGCTCCGTCCTCGCCCGCCGCATCGGCCTCGGCATCGCGCTCGTCGCGGCCGCCGCGCTCCTCCGGGTCCTCTCGCCCGACGCCGCCGGCGACGTGCTCTCCGACGCCGTGCGCGACTTCCTCACCCTCGCGATCAGCGTCGTCATCGAGTCGCTGCCGTTCATCTTCCTCGGCATCGTGCTCTCGATCGCCGTGCAGCTCTGGGTGCCGGAGGCGGTGCTGCTGCGGATCCTGCCGAAGCGCGCCCTGCCGCGCCGCCTGGTGATCTCGCTGCTCGGCGTGCTGCTGCCGGTCTGCGAGTGCGGCAACGTGCCGCTCGCGCGCGGGCTGATCGTGAAGGGCCTGTCCGTCTCGGAGTCGATGACGTTCCTGCTCGCGGCGCCGATCGTCAATCCGATCACCATCATCACCACCTACCAGGCCTTCGGCTGGGCCGACGGGATCCTGGTCTGGCGCATCGTCGGCGGCTTCGTCATCGCGAACCTGGTCGGCTGGATCTTCAGCCGGCACACCGACCCGATGGCGCTGCTGACCCCGCGGTTCCGCGCCGCCTGCGAGGCGGGCGAGCGGCCCTCCCGCACCGTCCGCGCCAAGGCCCGCCGCAGCGTGCTGCTCTTCGCAGAGGAGACCGGAGCGATGCTGCCGGCCCTCTTCGTCGGCGCCGCGATCGCCGGCCTCATCCAGGTCGGCGTCTCGCGCGACGTCCTGACCACCCTCGGCGGCGACCCGCTCTGGTCGGTGCTCGCGCTGATGGTGCTCGCCTTCGTGATCTCGATCTGCTCCAACGTCGACGCGTTCTTCGTGCTCTCCTTCGGCTCGACGTTCCTGCCCGGCGGCATCATCGCGTTCCTCGTCTTCGGCCCGATGATCGACATCAAGATGCTCGCGCTGCTGCGCACCACGTTCTCGGCGCGCACCCTCGTGCGGATCACCGCGCTGGTCGGTCTCTGCGCCGCCGTCCTCGGCCTGGCGGTGAACTATGCGCTCTGAGCGCCTGCTCGCCCGCTGGAAGGGCGTCGTCCTCAGCCTGATCGGCGTCGTCTCGACGCTTTGGCTCGCGGCGACCGGCCGCCTCGGCCTCTACATCCACCCGCGCTACTTCGAGTTCTCGGTGATCCTCGCCGCCGTCGCGGCGGTGCTGCTGATCTGCGCTTTCGCGATCGTGCCGGGGGTGGAGGAGGACGACGGGCATGCGGAGGACCACCTCCACGAGCACGCCCCGCGCCGCCGCTGGCGCGCCGGGCTCGCCGCGCTCGGGAGCCTCGCGGTGATCGCCTGCGCCGCCGTCGCGCTGCTCGTCGTGCCGCCCGCCGCGCTCACCGCCTCGACCGCGACCCAGCGCGAGGTCAACACCAGCGCCGTCGACGCCTCCGTCACCGCCCAGGCGCCCACCGGCGACACCGCGTCCTTCACCGTCCGCGACTGGGCGACGCTCCTGCGCCAGGGCGCGAGCGAGCAGTTCCTCGCCGGCCGCACCGCGACCGTCAGCGGATTCGTCACCCCCGACGCGAGCGACCCCGAGAACGTCTTCTACGTCGCCCGCTTCATCGTCACCTGCTGCGCCGTCGACGCGCAGCCCGTCGGCGTGCCGATCCACCAGCCGGGCTGGGCCGACACCTACGCCGAGGGGAAGTGGCTCGAGGTGACCGGCGGATTCGCCGCGAACCCGAGCGTCACGAGCGCCGAGGCCGTCGTCCTCGAGCCCGACGTCGTGACCCCGATCGACGAGCCGGCGATGCCGTATGTCTACTGAGCGCCGTCCTTCTCGTGAGCGCAGGGGCGGGGAGCGCAGCTTCTCGAGGGTCTTCTGGGGCGCCACCGCCGTCCTCGTCCTCGCCGTCGGCGGCCTGACCGCCGCGACGATCGGCAAGGGCCCGCGGGTCGCCTCGCTCGAGGTGAGCACCGCCGGCGTCGTCGAGCGCGACGGCGGCCGCGCCCGCGTGCACCTCGACCAGGCGATCGAGCCGGACGCCCTCGACCGCGTCCGCGTCACTCCCGAGACCCCGCACAGCGCCGAGCTCGACGGCGGCGTGCTCACCGTCACCTTCGACGACACCCTCCGCTACGCCACCGACTACGAGATCGCGATCGACGACGCGCAGGGCACCGCGACCGGCGCCGAGTCCGACCTCTCCGCCGCCTTCACCACCAAGAACCCCGACCTCTTCACCCTCGACCGCACCGCCGACGACCCGGCCCAGCCCGACGCGATCCGCGTCCGCCCGCTCTCCGGCGGCGAGACCCGCGTCCTCTACACCGCCGACCGGATCCAGGACTACGCCGTCGTCGGCCCCGTGCTCGTCGTCGTGACGCTCGAGCCCGACGACACCACCCTCATCCGCACGCTGACCCTCGACACCGGCTCCGAGGGCGTCATCCCGCTGCCCGGCCCCGGCGTCGTCCGCGAGCTGCACGCCTCGCCCGAGAAGGGCGTGCTCGGCTGGACCTTCACCGGTGCAGCTCCCGGCGGCCCGCTCGACCGCGCGCTCTACGCCTACGACCTCACCGACCAGAAGGCGGAGGCGGTCGCGATCACCGGCATCGACGGCGGGCCGCTGCGCGCGACCGACTGGATGTTCGTCCCCGGCACCACCTCCGTCGTCACCCACTCGCTCGACGACACGGTGCTGCTGGTCGACCTGCTGACCCCCGGCTCGATCAGCCCCCTCGGCCAGCACGCCGAGCTGCGCGGCTTCGTCCCCGGCGCGAACCGCCTCGTCGTCGCCGACCCCGACTCCGGCTCGGTGATCGACCTCGCCGACGGCTCCGTCGAGACCCTCGCCCTGCCGCCCGCCGACGTCGGACCGACCACCTCGCCCGTGCAGCTCCTCCTCCTCGACTCCACGAGCTACCTCGAGCTCGAGGCCGACTACTCGCCCGACACCGGCGCCGTGCAGTACTCCGTCGTCCGCGTCGACGCGAGCGGCACCACCGAGATCTTCCGCACCTCGCCGACCGGCCGGATCCGCAGCATCTGCCTCTCGCCCAACGGCCAGTTCGCCGCCGTCGAGGCCGTCTCGGTCGAGGGCGTCCCCGACGACTACCCCGACGTCCCCGGCTTCAGCGCCACCTCGACCGTGCTGGTCGACCTCGGCACCGGCGACACCTCCCGCAGCGTCAACGGCGTCTCCCGCGACTGGTGCGCGTAGGCCCTCCCCGTGCTGGTCGAGTAGCCCCGGAGGATGGTGGGCGAAAGAACGCGGCGGCGGTTCCTCCCCGTGCTGGTCGAGTAGCCCCGCAGGGGCGTACCGAGACCCGCCGTCGTCAGCAGGTCGGGTCTGCAGCCCTCGCGCCGCCGGACCTCCGGCTCGCGGAATCACCTCCGGCTCGTCGAATCTGCTGTTTCCGGCGTGCCGGAGTCGGTTTCGCGAGCCGAAGCTAGACGCCCGGGGACCTCCGGCTCGCGGAATCACCTCCGGCTCGTCGAATCCGCTGTTTCCGGCGTGCCCGAGTCGGTTTCGCGAGCCGGAGCTCGACGTCTGGGACTTCCGGCTCGCAGAATCGCCTCCGGCTCGCTGAATCCGCCGTTTCCGGCGTGCCCGAGTCGGTTTCGCGAGCCGAAGCTCGACGTCTGGGACTTCCGGCTCGCAGAATCGCCTCCGGCTCGCTGAATCCGCTGTTTCCGGCGTGCCCGAGTCGGTTTCGCGAGCCGAAGCTCGACGCCGGGGACCTCCGGCTCGCAGAATCACCTCCGGCTCGTCGAATCTGCTGTTTCCGGCGTGCCGGAGTCGGTTTCGGGAGCCGGAGCTCGACGCCGGGGACCTCCGGCTCGCAGAATCGCCCTCGGCTCGCTGAATCCGCCGTTTCCGGCGTGCCCGACGCGTTTTCACGTGCCGGAGGTGACCCGCCCCGGCAGTCGCGCGTCCTTGAGCCGCAGCGCCGGCCGCTCCACCAGCCACCACGACGCCACCGCGAGCAGGAGCGTCACCGCCACGACGAGCGCCAGGTTCGCCGCCATCGGCAGCCGCCCCAGCACCTCCAGCACCAGCTGCTGCACCGGGTAGCTCCACAGGTACAGCCCGTAGGAGAAGTCCCCGAATCGCGCCGCCTGCCGCAGCCAAGGCAGCGATCCGGTGCCCACCACGATCACGAGCACCGGCAGCGCCACCCAGAGCGCCACCTGCTGCAGCGGAGTCCCGGCCGCGAGGAGCAGCACCGCGAGCGCCACGACACCCGCCGGCCAGCGCAGCCATCGAGCCGGCACCAGCAGCCGCACCGCCGCGGCCGCCGCGAAGAACGCGCACAGCTCCGCGGAGGACCCGACCGCCCCGCCGATCCCGGTCACCACCGCGAGCCCCACGAGCGCCACCACCGCGAGCACCCCGCGAGCCCGCCCCCGCCCCGGCACCCACCGCAGCGCCAGCACCCCCAGGTAGCAGCAGAACTCCACCCCGAGCGTCCACAGCGACCCGTTCACCGCCGGCCGCGCGTGCACCGCCGAGTCGAAGACGCCCGGCAGCTCGTACTGCGCCAGCAGCGGCACGTTGAGCGCATACGCCCAGGTCTGCCCGGACGAGAAGTACACCCCGACCGGCAGCGTCGTCACCAGCGGCCCCAGCACGAGCATGCTCACCGCGACCACGACGATCAGCGCCGGGAAGATCCGCAGCACCCGGTGCCAGAGGAACCGCCCCGCGCTCGGCGCCCGCTCCATGCTCCCCGCGATCAGGAAGCCGCTGACGCAGAAGAACACCGAGACCCCGAGCGAGTGCACCGGCAGCCCGAGCAGTCGCGGCGCCGGCTCGCCCAGCAGCACCGCGCCGTGCCCGACGACGACCATCAGCGCCGCCGCCAGCCGCAGGGCGTCGAAGTCGTTGCCGCGCGCAGTCACGCCCTCACCGTACGGGAGGGCGCGCGCGCGTCAGTCGAAGCGCATCCCCTCCGGCCGCGGCGGCAGCACGAACAGGATCAGCAGGAACACCACGCCCGCGATCGGGATGAACAGCGCGAAGATCCACAACCCGCTGTAGTTCACGTCGTGCAGCCGCCGCCAGATCAGCGCGAGCGACGGCACCAGCGTGCCGAGCGCGATCACTCCCGCCAGCACGGCGACCCACGGCGTCTCGAAGTCCAGCTCACCCGAGCGGAACGGCGTGAACGACAGCTGCAGCCCGAGCTCCGAGCCGTCGATCAGCTGCAGCGCGAGATTCACCAGGGTGCCCGTGAGGATGATCCACCAGTACTCGGCGCGGCTCGCCCGGCCGCGGAAGCGCGCGTACTGCGAGAAGTAGCGGCGGATCGCGGCGACCGGGGGAGCGCCGTAGTACGGCTGACCGGGGACGGGGATCGTGCTCTGACTCATGCCTTTCACGCTATCCCGCACTCGTCGGCCAGGTCATCGCCCGCCGGGAGGAGGCGCCTCGCTCTAGCGGACCGCCGCGGACTGCTCGCGCCGCACGGCCGCCGTCGCCCGCGCCTCCACGACCAGGCTCACCACGAGTCCGACCGCGATCATCACGATCGCCACCCACGGCAGCAGCTCGAGGCCGGCCAGGTCGATGGTCAGCCCGCCGACGATCGCGCCGCCGCCGATGCCGATGTTGAACGCCGTCGTCTGCAGCGCCGCCGCCAGGCTCCGCAGCTGGAACGACGAGGTGCGCAGCATCCGGGTCTGCAGCATCGCCGGGATGCCGCCGAACGCGATGTTCCAGACGATCGCCGCGACGACGATCGCGACGCCCGCCTGCGACCCGGCCGCCAGCCCGAGCGCGACCAGCGCGATCACCACGGCGATCGCCGCGACCACGAAGCCGGAGCGCGGGAACCGGTCGGTCGCGAATCCGGCGAGGACCAGCCCCACCGCGCCCGCGCCGCCGAAGGCGAAGAGGAGCAGCGGCACGCTGTCGGAGGAGAAGGACGCGTTCTCGAGCCACGGCGTGATGTAGGTCGAGAGCGTGTTCTGCCCGATCAGCACCAGCAGGATGACGACGCAGACGCCGATGATGCGCGGCAGGCTGCGGTCCTTGCGGGCGGGCAGCCGGATCTCCCCGGTGCGCAGCGGGATGCTGTGGTCGACCGCCGGCAGGAACTTCACGACCAGCAGCGCCAGCAGCAGCACGATCGCGCCGAGGATCGCGAACGTCGGCCGCCAGCCGAACGCGTGGCCGAGCGCCGTGCCGACGGGCACGCCGAGCACGAACGCCGCCGAGCCGCCGCCGGCCGTGATCGCCGTCGCCCGGCCGAGGTGCTCCGGAGCGACGAGGTGCGCGGAGTAGGCGGCGACGATCGCCCAGAACAGCCCGTGCGCGAGCCCGCCGAGGATGCGCGCGCCGACCAGCAGCGCGAACGTCGGCGCGAGCGCGGCCAGCACGTTCGCGACGGCGATCGTGCACAGCGCGACGAGCAGGAGGCTCTTCCGCGAGAACCGCTGCGTCACGAGCGTCAGCGGGGTCGTCGCGATCACGACGGTCGCCGCGAAGATCGTCACCAGCTGCCCGGTCAGCGGGATGCTCACGCCGAGGTCCCGCGACATGTCCGGGATCAGGCCGGTCGGCAGGAACTCGCTGGTCACCGACACGAAGACGGCGCCGGCGAGCGTCAGCAGCCCGATCCAGGGGAAGACGGCGGTCGTGGCAGTGGCGGTGGTGCTGGTGCGCGGAGGGGTGTTCACGGTGTCCTGAGGGAGGAGAGGCGGGCGGCGACCATCAAGCCTCGCACGCCCGCGCCTCCCTCAGGGGCGCCGCGGGTGTCTACTTCACGACGGTCTTGGCTGCGCTCGTCTTCGCGAGAGTCGTGTAGCCGCTCTTCGTGCCGGTGACCGTCACCGTGACCGCCTTGCCCGCGTCGGCCGCGACCGTCTTGTAGGTCGCGGACGTCGCGCCCGAGATCGCCGTGCCGCCGCGCTTCCACTGGTAGCTCAGCGTGACGGGCGCGGGCGTCCAGGTGCCCGGCACCGCGGTGAGGGTCTGGCCGACCTTCGCCGTGCCGGTGATCGTCGGCGTCGCGCCGGTCAGGACGCCGCCGGTGACGATCGCCGTGGTGGCGCTGGTCTTGGTGGCGGGCGAGTAGCCGGGCTTGGTGGAGGTGACGGAGACGGTGATCGTCGCGCCGGCGTCGGACGCCTTGAGGACGTACGTCTTCGCGGTGGCGCCGGAGAGGAACGTGCCGCCGTTCTTCTTCCACTGGTAGCTCAGCGTCGTGCCGGCGTCCCAGGTGCCGGCGTTCGCGGTGAGGGTCGAGCCGACTTTCGTCGTCCCGGTGATCGTCGGCGTCGGCATCAGCGTCTGCAGCGCGGCCTTCGCGGTGACCGCGGCGCTGGTCTTGGTGACCGCGGTGTAGCCGGACTTGGTGCCGGTGACGGCGACGGTGATCGCCGCGCCGGCATCGGCCGCGACGAGCGTGTAGGTCGCGGCGGTGGCCCCGCTGATCGCCGTGCCGTTCCGCTGCCACTGGTACGCGAGCGTGACGGGCGAGGGCGTCCACGTTCCGGGCACGGCGGTGAGCTTCTGCCCGACGGTCGCGGTGCCGGTGATCGTCGGCGTCGCGCCCGTGATGACGGCGCCGTTGGTGACGGCGGCGGTCGTCGCGCTGGTCTTGGTCGCGGGGGAGTAGCCGGTCTTGGTGCCGGTGACGGAGACGGTCAGCGTCGCGCCGGCGTCGGCCGCCTTGAGCACGTAGGTCTTCGCGGTGGCGCCGGAGATGTAGGTGCCGCCGTTCTTCTTCCACTGGTAGCTGAGGGTCACGCCGGAGTCCCAGGTGCCCGGATTCGCGGTGAGCGTCGAGCCGACGGTGGTGCTGCCGGAGATGGTCGGCGTCGGCATGAGCGTCTGCAGCGGCAGGCCGACCTGCGTCGCCGTGCTGGTGCGCGTCGCGGTGGTGTAGCCGTACTTCGTGCCGGTCACGCTGACGGTGAGCGCGGTCCCGGAGTCGGCGGAGGTGACGACGTAGCTGCTGCCGGTCGCGCCCGAGATCGCGGTCCCGTTGCGCTTCCACTGGTACGCGAGCTCGACGGGCGCCGGCCCCCAGTTGCCCGGATTCGCGGTGAGCGTCCCGCCGATCGCGGACGACCCGGTGACGGTCGGCACGGAGTTCGTGAGCGACCCCGCGGTGACCAGGACGGCGGCGCTGGTGCGCACGGCGGTCGCGTAGCCGGCCTTCGTGCCGGTGACCTGCACGGTGATCGCGCCGGAGCCGAAGTCGGAGTCGGTGACGACGTACTGAGGACTGGTCGCGCCGTCGATCCGATAGCCGTCCTGCAGCCACTGGTAGGCCAGCGCCACGGGCGCCGGGCCCCAGGTGCCGGGCACCGCGGTGAGGGTGTCGCCCACCGCTCCTGAACCGGACACGGTCGGCGTCGGCGCGGTGAGAGTTCCGACGTTCGCGACCTTCAGGACGAAGTCACCCTCATCGAAGGCGTAGTTGCCGACCTGGATGAAGTAGGTCGATCCGGCTGTCGTGGAAAATTCGACGTTGGCGCGTTCGAAGGAGTAGTCGGAGCCTTCCGCTTCGGCGGACTGCTCTCCGCAGTCGAGCATGCGTCCCGGCGTCACTGCGTCGGAGTCGTAGACGGCGATGTTCATCCGAGCGAAGCTCTCACCGAGGTCGGCCCCGACGCTGCCACTCGAAGTAGCGCGGTACTTGTACCAGACCGAGCCCATGAAGGGGTTGTAGTCACAACCGGAGTAGGGCTCGTACCAGTTGTTGTCGACCTTCAGAGTCGACCCCTGGATCGTCGCCGGCAGTGTCGACACCGTGGATGCCGTCGAATAGGTGGTATTAGGGACGGCAGCACTGGCCGAGAGGAAGAACTGCGCGGATCCGGTGCTTTCAGACGACGAGTAGTCGGAGCCGACCTGGAAGTAGTAGGTCCGCCCGGCTTCTGCCTGAACGAAGTTCTGTTCGCGGTACTGCTCCTGCACGCAACTGATCCGGGTGGCATCGGTGATAGGACCCTCTGCGAACGCGCTGACGATCGACAGGTCTCCCGGTGACGACCCGCTGAAGGTCAACGTCTGCCTCTTGGTGGAGACGTACTTGAACCAGATCGATCCGTTGCCGCCCTCGAAGTACTCGGTGTAGTCGGGGTCGGTCGTCCGGCAGATCGACGGTTCGTCGTCGGTCAGAGTCGCGCCCGCATAAGGGGCGTCGTAATTCGAGTACGGCAGGCTCGTCACGACGGTCGCGTTCTCCCGCAGATCGTTCGCGGGCGGCGTCGCGGCGACGAGCGCGCGCGGCTTCGCGGCCTGCGGGGCGGCCTGGCGGGCAGCCGGCTCGTCCGTGTGCCACTGGCCGGCGGTCACTGAGACGGGCGCGGCCTCCGCCGCGGCCGCCGCCGGGGCGACGAGGAGCCCGACGCCGACCGCGAGGGCGGTGGCGAGGGCGAGGACCCGCGAGCGGGCGGGGCGGAACTCGGGCATGACGACTCCAGGCGGTGGTGGGACAGCGGTGCTGCGCCCGCGCGGCCCAGAACGACAGCTGTCGCTCGCCGAGGAGGCCCCTCAGTGTGATGAGATTCACAGCTGACTGATAGCTCCCCTTCGGGGGCCGACCCGTGTCCCCATTTCAGGGGCACCGCGCGGCGCCCGGAGAGCCGCGAAGGGCCGGTCCCCGAGAGGAACCGGCCCCGCGGCCGCGCAGAGCGGAAGTACCTAGCCCGCGACCACCGCGAGCTCGATCGGCTTCCCCGGCAGCGTGGCGCTCGCGAGCACCTCGCCGGTCGCGACGTCGACGGTGTGCACCGCCGAGGCGGCGGGGTCGGTCACGTAGGCGACGTCGCCGACGACGCTCAGCGCGGGGTGCGCCTCCTGCCACTCGATCGGGCCGGACCACGGGTCGATCACGGGGAAGGACGCGGTGATCTCGCCGGTCGCGACGTCGAGGGTGTGCAGCGCGCCGTCGGTGCCGAGGATCAGTCCGCCGTCGTCGGCCGTGCGGGCGATGCCGCGCCAGGTGTAGCCGAAGTCGAGCTGGTGCACGGTCGACTCCTTCGCGACGGTGTCGGTCAGCACGATCTTCGACAACTCGACGCCCTCGGCGTCGGGGTCGGAGTTGTAGTCGCCGACGGTGATCGGCGAGGTCTCGCTCACGTACTGGTTACCGGTGCGGCCGTAGGTGTCCGGCGCGGTGATCTTGGTGAACGCTCCGTCGTCGTAGACGAGTACGCCGTTGCTGCAGCCGAAGACCGCGATCTCGTCGGCGGCGGCGCCCTCGCCGTGCACGGAGGGGCAGTCCTCGTTCCGAGCGGTCTCGGTGCGCTCGGAGTCCAGCGCGCGGACGCCGGTGCGGCCCTCGCTGTCGCCGATCGTGGTCAGCAGCGTGCCGTCGGCGAGCTCGATCGAGACGCCGTGGTGCGCGGCGGGAGCAGCGACGGTCTCGGTGTCGGGCAGCGAGCCCTCCGCCACGGCCGGGGTCAGCGCGTCGGTGTCGAAGACGGTGGTCGCGCCGGTGCCGTCCGCGAAGAGGATGGTGCGGTCGTGGTGGCGCACGACGTGGCCGGGAGTCGGCGCGTCGAAGACCAGGTCCGTCAGCTCCGGGGTCGCGACGTCGAGCACGCGGAAGCCGCCCTCGGTCGAGACCAGCACGTGCCGGTCGTCGCCCGCGGTGTTGACGCGGTTGAAGCCGGCCAGGGCGATGTCCGCCTCGGTCTCGAGCGTCTCGCCGTCGAGGACGAGCAGCCCGCCGTCGTAGGTGAGGGCCACGCGCGTCGAGGCGGCGGCGGCGGACGGGGTGGCGGAGGAGGCGGCGGGCGCCGCGTCTCCGGCGCCCGAGCAGCCGCTCAGGACGAGGGCCGCGGTGGCGGTGAGGGCGGCGCCGGCGAGGGCGCGGCGGTGCAGGTAGTTCATGGGTTCCTTCCGTGGGTGGTGACGGCCGGTCAGGGCGACAGGCCGGTGACGATGAGGCGCGCGTTGGCGCGCATCATGTCGAGGTAGGTGGGGGCGCCGCCGTCGGGCGCCGTGAGGGACTCCGTGTACAGCGCGACGACGTCGACGTCGAGGTCGGCCTCCTCGGCGAGCACCTGGGCGAGGCGGTCGGGCTGGGAGGCGTCGGCGAAGATCGCGGGGACTCCCGCCTCCTCGATCGCACCGGTCAGCTCCTCCAGGTCGGAGGCGCTCGGCGCGGCGAGCGTGGTGCCGCTCGGCAGCACCGCGCCGATCACGCGGAACCCGTAGCGCTCGGCGAGGTAGCCGAAGACGTGGTGGTTGGTGACGAGGGCGCGGCGCTCCTCGGGCAGCGCACCGAACGCCGTCGCCAGCTCCGCGTCGAGCGCGACGAGCTCGGCCCGGTACGCCTCGGGCTCGATCGGCACGCCCGCACCGGCGAGGGCCGGCGCCAGGGCGTCGACGACCTCGATCATCCGCCGCGGGTCGGTCCAGAAGTGCGGGTCGGGCTCGCCCTCGGCGTCGCCCTCCGAGTAGGCGAGTGGCTCGATCAGCGCGCCGGCCGCGACGACCGGCACGCCGGCCTCCTCGGCCGCGTCGACGTGCTGCTGCAGTCCCTCCTCCAGCCCGAGCCCGTTCGAGACGATCAGATCGGCGTCGAGGAGCCGCGCCGCCTCCCGCGCCGAGATCTCGAACGAGTGCGGGTCGGCGTCCGGCGCCATCAGCGTCAGCACCTCGGCGCCGTCGCCGACCAGCTCGCCGACCACGTCGCCGAGGATGTTCGTGGTCACGACGACGAGCGGACCGTCGGTGGCGGCGGTGCTCGCGCAGCCGGCGGTGACGGCGGCGAGCGAGAGGGCGGCGGAGGCGGCGAGCAGCCTCCCGAGCCGGCTCATCGGCCGGTCTCCACGAGCAGGCGGGCGTCGAGGGCGAGGCTGCGGGCGACCCGCGCGTCGTCGTCGTAGTCGATCTCGTGCACGAGCCCGGCCGACGGCGCGTTGACGTAGGCGCGCGCGACGTCGACCTCGAGGGTCACGCCGTCGGGCAGCCGGCCGTCCGCGACGTCGAGAAGCGGCTCGGTCGTGGCGACTCCGTCCGGCTTCAGCACGACGACGCGGCCGCCGCGGTCGATCCCGACGACCGTGCCGTCGGAGTCCGAGACGGCGCTCGCCGCGAGCAGCGGCTCCGGGCTCGGCAGCAGCGTCCAGCTGCGCGCCCGGGTGTCGAGTAGCCAGGCGCCCTGCTCCCCGGCGACGGCGGCCACGGCGGGGCGGCCGGGCCGACCGGAGAAGGCGGTCGCGACGTCCTCCGCCGCGGTGCCCTCGGGGTACGGGATGTGCTCGAAGGCGACGCCCGCGTCGCTCTCGGTGGCCGGCTCGGTCTCGGTGGCCAGCACCGCCCCGTCGGCGCAGCCGAACACGACGCCGACGCGCGTGACGGCGGCGCCGCTCGTCCCGGCGCACGCCGCGGTCGTCCCGGTCGCCTCGCCGTCGCTCGCGAGCACCGCGACGGAGCCCGTCGCCGTGCTGCCGATCAGCCGGTCGCCCAGCGGCACCAGCGCGCCGTCGTGCGGTGAGCCCTCGACGCGGGCGAGCTCGCGCAGCTCGCCGTCCGCGAGAGCCTCGCCGTCGAGCACGACACCGGTACCGGAGCCCGGGAAGAACGCGGCGGTCAGCGACGCGGAGGAGTGCACGACGGCGAGCCCGCCGCCCCCGTCGATCGTCCCGATCGTGCGCGGCTCCGCGAGGTAGTAGTGCGAGTGGTCGCCGTGAGGCACCGTCCAGGCGCCGCCGTCGACGATCGTCAGCGCGCCGTCCTGCGCCGCGAAGACGTAGCGCCCGTCGGTGCTGAGCGCGGTGGTGCTGAGCGCGGTGGTGCCGATCGCAGTGCTGCCGGGGAGCGACGCGAGCGGCACCGTCTCCTCCGTCGCCGGATCGAGCGCCGTGAGCGCGCCGTCCGCGCCGAGCGCGACCAGCCGCAGCTGCGCCTCCTGCATCTCGGCGGCGCCCTCGGTCCAGCCGTACGCGTCGCCGGCCGGAGGAGCGGCGGCGTCCGAGGCGGCTGCGTCCGAGGCGGCCGGCGCCCCGGGCGACGAGCAGGCCGCGAGGGCCAGCAGCGCGCCGGAGGCGAGGAGGGGGAGTGTCAGGGTGCGTGTTCTCACGGGAGCGACGGTTCTTCCTTCTTCACGGAGTGGACGGTGACGGTGGCGGTCACGGCGGATCGGACCAGTGCCGACACCGCGACGAGCGCCACCGAGGCGGCCGCGATGCTCGCTCCGGCCGCGGTGGCCGCGTACCAGGACACGAGCAGCCCGATGACGACGGCGAGCGCCCCGAGTGCGGCGGCGAGCGCCATGGTCGCGGGGATGCGCCGGGCCCAGTGCCCGGCCGCCGCGGCGGGCGCCAGCAGCAGCCCGACCACGAGGAGGCTGCCCACGGCCTGGTACGACGCGACGACGGCTGATGTCACCAGCCCCACCAGCACCACGTGGGCGAGGCGCGGCCGCAGCCCGAGCGTCGCGGCGACGCGCTCGTCGAACGCGAGCGCCACGAACGAGCGGTGGAAGACGACGACGAGCGCGAGCACGGCGACCAGCGCGACGGCGAGCAGCACGAGGTCGCCCTCGCCGATCGCCAGCACGTCGCCGAAGAGGATCGCGGTGAGATCGGTCGCGAACGAGCGCGAGCGCGACACGATGATGACGCCCAGCGCGAGCATCCCCACGTAGAAGAGGCCGATCGTGACGTCGGCGGAGGCGCGCGGCCGGCGCCCGACCAGCCCGACGCCCGCGGTCATCACGCTCGCGCTGACCGCCGCGCCGAGCACCGGCGGCAGGCCGAGCAGCGCCGCGATCGCGACGCCGGGCAGCAGTCCGTGCGCCATCGCCTCGCCGAGGAACGCCATCCCGCGCAGCACGACCCACGTCCCGACGACGCCGCAGAGCACGGCGACGAGCACGCCGCCGACGAGGGCGCGCAGCAGGAAGCCGGAGGCGAACGGATCGAGGAGGAGGTGCACGGGGCACGACCCTACATGAAAACGATTATCGTTATGATCAGTGCATGACCACCTCCGCCGCGGCCGCCCCGACCACCGCGACCGTGCTCCGGCTGCACTCCGTCGACGCCGCGCACGACGGCGCCCGCGTGCTGCACGGCGTCGATCTCGACCTCGCCCGCGGCGGCCACACCCTCCTGGTCGGAGCGAACGGCTCGGGCAAGTCGACGCTGCTCTCGGTCCTCGCCGGCACGCATCCGCTCGCGGGCGGTCGCGTCGAGCGCGACCCCGGGCTGAGCATCGGCCTCGTCGTGCAGCGCAGCGCCGTGCCGGACCGCCTGCCGGTGACGGTGCGCGACGTCGTCTCGATGGGCCGGTGGGGAGTAGGGGGCCGGTGGGGAGCAGGGGGTCGGTGGGGAGCGCGGTCGCTGCGCCTCTCGCGGGCCGACCGCGCGATCGTCGACGACGCGCTCGAGGCCCTCGCCGTCGCGGACCTCGCGCGCCGCCCGTTCGCCGGTCTCTCCGGCGGTCAGCGCCAGCGCGCCCTCGTCGCCCAGGGCCTCGCGCGCCGGGCCGATCTGCTGCTCCTCGACGAGCCGACCGCCGGCGTCGACGCCCGCGCGACGGTCCTCATCCGCGCGGCCGTCGCCCGCGAGCTGCGGCGCGGCGCGACCGTGGTGGAGGCGACGCACGACGCGTCACTGCGCGGGTCGGGCGCCGCAGTGGTGCACCTCGCCGCCGGGCGGCACGTGCACTGAGTGGGTGGCTACTCGAGGCGGTAGGCGCGCCCGTTGACGAGCAGCGTGTCCGCCGAGGTGCCGTCCGGGCCGGCGTGGTCCTCGAGCGACGCGGCGGCCGTGTCGGCGGCGGCGCCCTGCGCGGCCACTCCCGTCGTGAGGAGCAGCCCGCAGGCGAGAGCGGTGATGACGGTCGTGCGGTTCTTCGGCGTGCGGTTCATCGGCGTCGTCCTTGGCGTCGTGGTGGTCCCCGCCCCGGGGTGTGGGAGCGGTTTCAGAACACTCCGAGCCTAGGCCGCCGACCCGATGTCCCCGCTGGCACCTTTCTGTACTTCCCCTGAGCACCGCACCGGGCGCGACCGTAGGCTGGCCGGATGACGTCACGGGTGCGCCTCCTGCTCGCCGCGTCGCATCCCGGGCCGACCGTCACGGTCACCGTGCTCGCGACCGTCCTCGCGGCCGCGTCCGGGCATCCGCTCGGGGTCGTCGTGCTCGTCGCGCTCGCGGTGCTGGCGGGCCAGCTGTCGATCGGGCTGGCGAACGACTGGATCGACGCCGACCGCGACCGCGCCGTCGGCCGCACCGACAAGCCCGTCGCCCTCGGCCGGATCAGCGTCGGCGAGGTCCGCGCCGCCGCGCTCGGCACCGCCGCCGTCGCCGTCGTGCTCTCCCTGCTGCTCGGCCCGGTCGCCGCCGTCGCGCACCTCGTGCTCGTCGCCGCGGGCTGGGCCTACGACGCCGGGCTGAAGCGCACCGCGTTCTCGGTCGTCCCGTTCCTGGTCGCCTTCGGGCTGCTCCCCGTCGTCTCCGTCGCGGCGGGCGGCGGGCAGCTGCCGGCCTGGTGGGCGGTCGCCACCGGCGCCGTCTTCGGCGTCGCGATCCACTGCACCAACGTCCTCCCCGACCTCGTCGACGACGCGGCCACCGGCGTCCGCGGCTTCCCGCACCGCCTGGGTCTGCGCCTGTCCGGAGTGGTCGCCTTCGGCTCGCTGATGCTCGGCGCGCTGCTCGTGCTGCTCGGCCAGGTCGCGAGCGACGACCCGGTCCGCGGCCCCGGAGTCGCGCTCGCCGTCGCCGGGACCGTCGCGGTCCTCGTGCTCGCGGCCGCCGGCATCCGCCTCGTGCTCACCGGGCCGCCGACCCGCACGCTGTTCCGCCTGGTGATCGCCTCGTCGCTCGTCCTCGTCGTCGAGCTCGGCCTGGCCGGCGCGCGCCTGATCGCCTGAGCACCGCGCCCGAGAGCCCCCCCTACGACCACCGCATCGAGTACACCCGCGCCAGCAGGTCCGAGGTCGGCAGCGCCAGCAGCGCCCGCAGCAGCCCCTCGCGACCGAGCAGCGCCGCGCCGTGCGCCGGCCGCCCCACCGCCATGTTGAGCTCCGCCTGCCGAGCCGCGCGCCGCGCTGACCTGGTGCGCCGCCGCGCGAGGCCGGCCACGGCCCCGCCTCGCCGGTCCGCACGGCCTCCGCGAGCAGCGGCGCGAGCTCGGCCGCGTCCAGCCAGCCCAGATTCATCCCCTGCCCGCCGATCGGGCTGATCTCGTGCGCGGCGTCGCCGATCAGCACCACCCGGCCGACACCGATCCGCTCCGCCGCCCGCCGCCGCACGCCGAAGCCGCTGAGCATCGTGCACGTCGCCGGGTCGGGCTCCGCGCCGGTGCGCGCGCGGACCACGGCGCTGAGCGCCACCGCCGCAGCCGGATCGGGCGTCGCGTCCGGTCGCCAGGCGGGAGCCGCGAGGTCGGGGCCGGCCAGCGCCACGTAGCGCCTGCGTCCGCCCGGCAGCGGGAACGACTCGACCACGCCCTCCGGCCCCACGTCGACCAGGGCCGAGGCCGCGCGCGCGGCCGGCTCGGGGTCGGCGAAGTCGCCCATCACGTATGCCTCGGGGTAGTCGCGCCCCGCGCTGCGGATCCCGAGCAGCTCGCGCACGGCACTCCGCGCGCCGTCCGCCCCCACCACGAAGGCGGCGCGCACCGACACCGAGCCGCCGTGCTCGTCCGTCCCGGTCGCGTCCACGTGGTCGCTCGAGCGCGCGAGCCCGGTGAGCGTCACGCCGGAGCGCAGCGCGCCCGGCGCCAGCGCCCGCAGCCGCTCGCGCAGGATCGCCTCGGTGCGGTGCTGGTCGAGGGTGACGACGTACGGATGCGAGTGCGAGGCCCGCGCGAACGACAGTGAGCCGAGGGTCCGCCGCCGACTGACGGCGACGCCCTCCGCGACCCGCACCCCCTCCGCCAGGATCCGCTCGGTCGCGCCGATCGCGGCGAGCGCGTCGAGCGAGGGCGGATGGATGCCGATCGCCCGCGAGCCGGCCGGCACCGCCGTCCGCCGCTCCCAGACCTGCACGTCGACCCCGCGCGCGACGAGCAGCGCGCCGAGCAGCGCGCCGACCGGCCCGCCGCCGACGACGAGCACGCCGGTGACGGGCACGCCGGTGACGAGCGCGCCGAGGGGCGGCCGGGCGTCCGCGGGCATCGCGCTCACTCCTCGTGGACGTGCGCGACGGCGTCGTCGACGATGTGGCTCACGTGCCGGTCGGCGACGGAGTAGTTCGCCTCGCGCCCGACCCGCTCCACCGCGACGAGCCCGGCCGAGCGCAGGATGCGCAGGTGCTGCGAGACGAGCGGCTGCGACAGCCCCGACAGCTCGGCCAGCCGGGTCACGGTCATCGGCCCCGCCCCCAGCGTCCGGAGCAGCGCCAGCCGCGACGTCGCGGACAGCGCCTTGAACAGCTCCGCGGCGCGCTCGAGGTCGACTCGCTCCAGGTCGTCGTCGGCGCTCATCCCCCCATGCAACCAGATGCGCGCGCTCCCCGGCGGGGGGAGAACGTCACGCCCTCGAAACAGCCTCGGCATCTGCGCTCCCTAGCGTGGGCCACGGTCTCCGCGGTCGGCGCGGAGCACGACGCCGCTGAACGGGGCACACATGAGTGGGAACACGGTCCGCCGCGACGCGATCAAGGACGTCGAAGCCTACGTCCCGCCCGCGGTCGTCTTCGATCAGACCGAGGCGCCGGGCGAGATCTTCGGCTCGAACGTCTTCAGCACGATCGTGATGCGGCAGCGCCTGCCGAAGTCGGTCTTCAAGTCGGTCATGGCCACCATCGAGCACGGCGCCGTGCTCGACCCGCTGGTCGCCGACGCCGTCGCCTCGGCGATGAAGGACTGGGCGCTCGAGAAGGGCGCCACCCACTACGCGCACGTTTTCTACCCGCTCACCGGGCTCACCGCCGAGAAGCACGACAGCTTCTTCGAGCCGGTCGGCGACGGCTCCGCGCTGGCCGAGTTCGCCGGCAAGACCCTGGTCCAGGGTGAGCCGGACGCGTCGAGCTTCCCCAACGGCGGGCTCCGCAACACCTTCGAGGCCCGCGGCTACACCGGCTGGGACGTCACCAGCCCGGCCTACGTGCTCGAGAACCCCAACGGCAACACCCTCTGCATCCCGACCGTCTTCGTCTCGATGACCGGCGAGGCCCTCGACCACAAGACGCCGCTGCTGCGCTCGCAGCAGGCGATGGGCGAGCACGCCGTCCGCATCCTGAAGCTGTTCGGGCACGTCGCGCCGAAGCCCGTCGTCTCGTTCTGCGGGCCGGAGCAGGAGTACTTCCTGATCGACCGGCACTTCTTCCTCGCCCGCCCCGACCTGCTGAACGCCGGCCGCACCCTCTTCGGCACCAAGCCGCCCAAGGGCCAGGAGTTCGACGACCACTACTTCGGCGCCATCCCGGAGCGCGTGCTCGGCTTCATGATGGACACCGAGCGCGAGCTGTTCAAGCTCGGCATCCCCGCGAAGACCCGGCACAACGAGGTCGCGCCGGGCCAGTTCGAGATCGCCCCGATGTTCGAGCGCGGCAACATCGCGGCCGACCACCAGCAGCTCCTGATGACCACGTTCAAGTCGGTCGCGAAGAAGCACGGGATGGAGTGCCTCTTCCACGAGAAGCCCTTCCTCGGGGTCAACGGCTCGGGCAAGCACGTCAACTTCTCGCTCGGCAACAGCGAGCTCGGCTCGCTCCTCGTCCCCGGCGACACCCCGCACGAGAACGCCCAGTTCCTGGTCTTCTGCGCCGCGGTCATCCGCGCGGTGCACCGCTACGGCGGGCTGTTGCGCGCCTCCGTCGCCTCGGCCTCGAACGACCACCGCCTCGGCGCCAACGAGGCCCCGCCCGCGATCATCTCGATCTTCCTCGGCGACCAGCTCGCCGACGTCTTCGAGCAGCTCGCGAAGGGCCCGGCGACCTCGTCGAAGGGGCGCGGCGCGATGCAGATCGGCGTCGACACCCTGCCGATCCTCCCGACCGACCCGGGCGACCGCAACCGGACCAGCCCGTTCGCCTTCACCGGCAACCGCTTCGAGTTCCGCGCGCCGGGTTCGATGCAGTCGGTCGCCGGCCCGATGGTGACGATCGCCACGATCATGGCGGAGTCGCTCGACTTCGCCGCGACCGAGCTCGAGACCGCGGTCGCCGCCGGCACCGACTTCGACACCGCGGTGCAGGACCTCCTCACCGCGATCATCACCGAGCACGGCGCGGTCGTCTTCAACGGCGACGGCTACGCGGACGCCTGGCCGATCGAGGCCGAGAAGCGCGGCCTGGCGAACCTGCGCACGACGCTCGACGCCCTGCCCGAGCTGATCACCGACTCCGCCCTCGAGCTCTTCGAGAAGTACAAGGTCTTCAACCACCGCGAGATGCACAGCCGCTACGAGATCGGCCTCGAGCAGTACGCGCTGTCGGTCGGCGTCGAGGCGCGGCTCACGCTCGAGATGGGCACGACCTCGATCCTGCCCGCCGCCGTGCGGCACCAGACCGAGGTCGCGCTGAACGCCGGCGCGCTGAAGTCCGCGGGGGTGGAGCCGGATCTCGCGCCACTGCACGAGGTCAGCGCGCCGATCGCCGATCTGCGCACGGCGCTCGCGACCCTCAAGGACGCCCTCGCCGCGGAGTCGGGCCACACGGCCCTCGCCGAGGCGGAGCACGCCCGTGCGGCGCTGATCCCGGCGATGGCGGCGGTCCGCGAGGCGGCCGACACGATCGAGGGGCTCATCGCCGACGACCTCTGGCCGCTGCCGACCTATCAGGAGATGCTCTTCATTCTGTGACCGGGCCCGCCCTGCTCCGCGTCGGTCAGCGCGCGCGGAGCAGGGCGAGGAACTCGTCGGCCATCGCCAGCTGGTCCTGCAGCTTCGCGCGGCGGAGCGACGCCTCCTCCTCGAAGGCGGCCAGCTGTGCGCGGATCGCCGCGATCTCCTCCGGGGACTCCGCCTGCTCCAGGCTGTCGACGACGCGCAGCAGCTCGGTCATCGCGTCGAGCGTGTAGCCGAGCGGCTTCATCCGGCGGATGAGCAGCAGGCGGTCGAAGTCGCGCTCGGTGTAGAGGCGGAACCCGCCCTCGGTGCGGCCGCTGGGCTTCAGCAGTCCCACCTCGTCGTAGTGCCGGATGGTCCGCAGCGACAGCGTCGACCGGTCGGCGAGCTCGCCGATGCGCATGGTCGCCTCGACCTCCTCGGCCGTCAGCTCGGTGCTGCGCGCGTCCGTCCGCTCGGTGCTGCGCTCGTCCGTCATCTCGACTCCGTTCCGTCAACCCTCACGTTACGGTAGGTTGGTCCGTCGTGTCCGTCCCCACCAGCCCCACCAGCCTGCCCGGCCCCCGCCCCGCCCCCGGGCACCGCGTGATCACCGTGCTCGACGCCCTCCGCTCGCCGCGCCAGCTCTCCCGCGAGGTCCTCGCCGGCATGGTGACGACCCTCGCGCTCGTGCCCGAGGTGATCTCCTTCTCGGTCGTCGCGGGAGTGGACCCGATGGTGAGCCTCGTCGCCTCGATCGTCCTCGCCCTGACCATGTCGATCCTCGGCGGGCGCCCCGGCGTGATCACCGCGGCCGCCGGCTCCGTCGCGCTCGTGATCGCGCCGCTCGTCTCGGAGCACGGCGTCGAGTACGTGCTGCCGACGGTGATCCTCGCCGCGGTCATCCAGATCGTCTTCGGTCTCGCCGGTCTCGCCCGGCTGATGCGCTTCATCCCGCGCTCGGTGATGATCGGCTTCGTCAACGCGCTCGGGATCCTGATCTTCCTGGCGCAGGTGCCCCACGTCATCGGAGTCCCCTGGATCGCGTATGCCCTCTTCGCCGCGACCCTGCTGATCATCTTCGTGCTGCCCCGCTTCACCACCGCGGTGCCGGCCCCGCTCGTCGCGATCGTCGTGGTGACGGCCGTCGTCATCCTCGCGAACCTCGCCGTCCCGGACGTCGCCGACGAGGGGCCGCTCACCGGGCAGCTCCCCGGCATCACGCCGTTCCTCGTACCGCTGAACCTCGCGACCCTGCAGCTGATCCTGCCGACCGCGCTCAGCGTCGCCTTCGTCGGCCTGATGGAGACGCTGCTCACCGCCAAGCTCGTCGACGAGATGACCGGCACGCCCTCGCACAAGGGTCGCGAGTCCTGGGCGCTCGGCGTCTCGAACCTGCTCGCCGGCTTCTACGGCGGCATCGCCGGCTGCGCGATGATCGGCCAGACCGTGCTCAACGTGAAGACCGGCGGCGCGCGCACCCGGATCTCCACGATCGTCGCCGGCGTCTTCCTGCTCGCGCTGGTCACCGGCCTCAGCTCCGTGATGGGCCGCATCCCGATGGTGGCGCTCGCCGCGGTGATGATGATCGTCGCGATCACGACCGTCGACTGGCACAGCCTCCGCCCCTCGACCCTGCGGCGGATGCCCGTGCCGGAGACGCTCGTGATGGTCGTCACCGTGGTCGTCGTCGTCGCGACCGACAACCTCGCGCTCGGCGTCCTCGTCGGCGTGATCCTGGCGATGATCCTCTTCGCCCGCCGCGTCGCCCACGTCATCGCGGTCGAGCGCGCCCTCGCCGACGACGGCGCGTCCGTCCGCTACACCGTGACCGGCCCGCTCTTCTTCGGCAGCAGCAACGACCTCGTCGACCGCTTCGCCTACTCCGACGACCCGGCCGCCGTCGTCATCGACCTCGGCCGCGCCCAGATCTGGGACGCCTCCACCGTCGCCGCCCTCGACTCCATCGAGACCAAGTACCGCGACCACGGCGCCACCGTCACCATCGAGGGCCTCGACGAGCGCAGCACCGGCTTCCACCGCCGCCTGACGGGCCGCCTCGGCAGCTGACCCGCGTGCCTGCTGATCGAGCGGCCCGCGCAGCGGGCGGATCCTGCTGATCGAGTAGCCCGCGCAGCGGGCGTATCTTGCTGATCGAGTAGCCCGCGCAGCGGGCGTATCTTGCTGATCGAGTAGCCCGCGCAGCGGGCGTATCGAGATCCACCTCCGCCGAACGCACCGGTGACAGCGGGTCTCGATACGCCCCTGCAGGCCTCGTCGACCAGCATGGTCCGGCTTGCGCGCGCGGAGTCGGTTGGAGGAGCCTCGGAGGCCCCCGGAGTACGCTCGCGCGCACCCCTTCCGACGATCAGCAAGGAGCACGACCATGACCGACGACGCTCAGGGCTTCACCCTCACCCGCCTGTTCGACGCGACACCCGAGGAGATCTGGAGCGCGTGGACCGACCCCGACGAGATCGCCGAGTGGTGGCACCCGCGCGGTCTGACCACCCCGCGCGACTCCGTCGACGTCGACCTCGAGGTCGGCGGCAAGTACGCCTACACGATGGTCTCGACCGCGAGCGAGGAGACCTACCCGACCGGCGGTGAGTACCGCGAGATCAAGGCTCCCGAGAAGCTCGTCTTCACCTGGGGCGAGCCCGGCGACGCGGACGCGCCCGTCGTGACCGTGTCGATCCGCTCGGCCGGCGAGCTGACCCGCCTCACCTTCGAGCTGGCCGGCGTCGACGGCGAGAAGGGCGACGACTCCTTCTACGACGGCTGGGACCAGGCCCTCGACGCCCTGGCCGACCACCTCGACCCCGCCGCCACCGTCGCCGGCTGACCCGGACGCCGCCGCGCGGCGACAGGTCGGTCTGCGCGGCACGGGGCCGCTCTAGGCTGCGTCTCCATGACGGGACGGCCGACGGCGCGCATCTACATCGACGGGTTCAACCTCTACCGGCGGGCTCTGGACGGCAGGCCGCACCTGAAGTGGCTCGATCTGCGGACTCTGGCTCAGGCGATCATGCCCGACCACGAGGTGACCTTCGTCCGGTACTTCACGGCGAACGTCCGCCCCGGCATGTCGGTGGACGTGCAGGCACCCATCCGGCAGCAGACCTATCTTCGCGCCCTCGCGACGGATCCGCTGGTGTCGATCCATCACGGGCGCTTTCGCAACGACAACCGGTGGATGGACGCCGTTCCGCTCGTCGTCGATCCCGCCACCGGGCGATACGTACAGGTCAAGGTGCGCAAGGTGGAGGAGAAGGGTTCGGACGTGCATCTCGCCGCGAGGATGATCGCGGATGCCCACCGGTCGCTGGCCGACATCTACGTTCTGCTCTCCAACGACTCCGATCAGGTGCCGCCGCTCGAGATCCTGCGCGAGTCCGGTCATGACTTCGGCATCGTCTTCCCCATGCCGTCGGCGCGGAGTTCGAAGGAGCTGGTCAGGACGGCGCCGGCGTTCATCGGACATGTCACGGATTCCGTGCTGGCCGCATCGCGGTTCCCGGATCAGCTCGTCGACGGCAAGGGGCGGGTCTTCCATCGCCCGCCGGCCTGGACATGACCACCGCGGTCGTGTACGGGCTGGTGCACGGACGGACGGGGCGCACATGCCGAAGGCCCCGCCGGAGCGGGGCCTTCTAACCGGTAACCGAGGTATCCGGGGGTGTCCGATCATCGTAGACCGGCGGGAGGAGCGAGCGTCCGTGCCGACGCGAAGCGACGCGCGCTGCCCAGGGCCTGCCCAGGGCGCGGTGACAGGCTGGCGGGAGCCGATGACGGCGATCCGGACGAGGGAGCAGTACCCGGCAGCACGACAAGACTGACTCGAAGGAGTGAGTCGTCGTGTCCTGGATCGTCCTGATCGTCTCCGGTGTCCTCGAGGCCGTGTGGGCTACCGCCCTCGGCAAGTCCGAGGGGTTCACCCGGCTGTGGCCCACGGTCGTCTTCGGGGTCGGAGTCGTCGCCAGCCTGTCCGGGCTCGCCTGGGCGATGCGCGACCTGCCCACGGGCACCGCCTACGCCGTCTGGGTCGGGATCGGCGCCTCGCTGACCGTCCTGTACGGCATGTTCTTCGGCGGCGAGGGCTTCTCGCTGGTGCGCACGCTGCTGGTCCTCGGGATCGTCGGCTGCGTGATCGGGCTGAAGCTGCTGCACTGAGCGCCTTCGCAGGCGACGTGACGCGCCGGTGCATTGCAGGAGAACGATCGTTCCCCTAGGCTCGGAACCCCAGGGACAGCACCGGTACGGCAGGTGCTCCCCGCCCCGAAGGAGGAACCATGCCCACTCGTTCTGCACGCACCGCCTGGAACGGCTCGCTCGAGACCGGCGAGGGCCAGGTCGAGCTCTCCAGCTCGAAGCTCGGCACCTACGACGTCTCGTTCCCCAAGCGCGCCGCTGACGACGCCAACGGCTCGACCAGCCCCGAGGAGCTCCTCGGCGCCGCGCACTCCGCCTGCTACGCCATGCAGTTCTCGGCCGTCCTCGGCCAGGCCGGCGGCACCGTGGAGGCGCTCGACGTCCGCGCCGACGTCTCGCTCGGCCCGGACTCGGCCGGCGGCTTCAAGCTCACCAAGATCGCCCTCGTCGTCAGCGGCGAGGTCTCCGGCATCGACGAGGCCGCGTTCCTCAAGGCCGCCGAGGACGCGAAGAACACCTGCCCCGTCAGCAAGGCGCTCACCGGAGTCGAGATCACCCTCGACGCCACCTTCGAGAGCTGACGCTCCCCGCACACCGAGAAGCACACCGAGAAGCACACCGAGAAGCACCCCGTCGCGCACTGCGGCGGGGTGCTTCTGCGTCAGCCCTCCGTGCGGTAGCGGAACCCCGCGCCGAGGTGCTCCTCGGGCAGCCGGTCGCCGCGGCCGTGCAGCTTCTGGCGCAGGCTCCCCTCGACGTACTCCTCCGGGTAGGCGCCGCGGCGGCGCAGCTCCGGCACGATGAACTCGACGACGTCCTCGAACGTCCCGGGCGTGATCGCGTAGGCGAGATTGAAGCCGTCGACGTCGGTGTCCTCGACCCACTCCTGCAGGTGGTCCGCCACCTCGGAAGGCGAGCCGACGACGAACGGGCCGAGGCCGCCGATCGCGCCGAGCTTCGCGATGTCGCGGACCTTCCACTCGCTGCCGTCCTCGTTCGCCTCCTGGAAGTTGGCGACGGTCGACTGGATCGCGTTGCTCTTCACGTTGCCGATCGGCTCGTCGAGGTCGTACTGCGACAGGTCGATGCCCATCCAGCCGGACATGAAGACCAGCGCGCCCTCCTCGCTCGCGTAGGAGAGGTAGTCGCGGTGCTTCGCGTGCGCCTTCTCGCTGGTCTCGTCGGTGATGATCGTCAGCAGCGTGTAGATCTTGGCGGAGTGGCGGTCGCGGCCGGCCGCCTCGAGGGCGTCGCGGATCCGCGAGACGGTCGCCTTCAGACCCGCCTTGGTCGAGGACGCGACGAAGATCGCCTCCGCGTTGCCCGCCGCGAAGCGGATGCCGCGCGGCGACGCTCCGGCCTGGTAGATGACGGGCGTGCGCTGCACCGACGGCTCGGAGAGGTGGATGCCGGGGACGGTGAAGTTCTTGCCGCTGTGCCCGATCTCGTGCACCTTCGCCGGGTCGGTGAAGACGCCGGACTCGCGGTCGCGGATCACGGCGTCGTCCTCCCACGACCCCTCCCACAGCTTGTAGAGCACCTCGAGGTACTCGTCGGCGACGTCGTAGCGGTCGTCGTGCTCGAGCTGGTCCTCGTGGCCCATGTTGCGCGCGGCGCTGGGCAGGTAGCCGGTGACGACGTTCCAGCCGACGCGGCCCTTGGTCAGGTGGTCGAGCGTCGACATCCGGCGCGCGAAGGGGTACGGGTGCTCGTAGGCGGTGCCGGCGGTGATGCCGAAGCCGAGGTTCTCGGTCGCGGCGGCCATCGCCGAGACGAGGAGGATCGGGTCGTTGACCGGGACCTGCGCGCCGTGCCGGATGGCGGCCTCGTTGGAGCCCCCGTACACGTCGTAGGTGCCGAGCACGTCCGCGATGAAGATGCCGTCGAAGGTGCCGCGCTCGAGCAGCTTCGCGAGGTCGGTCCAGTAGGAGAGGTCCTTGTACCGCCAGGACTGGTCCTGGGGGTGGCGCCACATGCCCGAGGACTGGTGGGCGACGCAGTTCATGTCGAAGGCGTTGAAGCGGATCTGGCGAGTCATGGACTCGATAGTGCCGAGCGCACCCGGGAGCGCCCTCCGCCCCCGACGCACGGCGTCACAAACCGACGCCCGTCGGCCTGCGGGCGCACAACGCGAATCAGCGCGTCCACTGATTCGGGTTGTAGCATCAACCCGAATTAGCGCGTTCGTCGATTCGGGTTGTGAGGGGAGCGGGATGACGTCCGAGTGGCCGGTGCACGAGTACGAGACGCGCCCTTGGCGACAGACCGTCCGAGCCGGCACGCGCGCGGACCGGATGCTCAGCGAGGTCGTCGTCGCACTGCCGCCGCTGATCGCGGAGTCGTCGTGGGAGCCTCCACCGGTCTCCCGCCCGGCGCTCGACGACGCGAGACACGCGGTCATCGCCCTGGACGCGGAGTACGGGAACCGGCTCGGCTCCCTCGGCCGGCTCCTGCTCCGGACGGAGGCGGTCTCCTCCTCGAAGATCGAAGACGAGGACGCGAGCCTCGAGGACTACGCCCGCGCCACCGTCGGCATCCGGGCGAACTCCAGCGCGACGTCGATGGTGGCCGCGGCCGAGGCGATGACGAGCATGGTCGACGCCGCCGGCCGGACCGGCCTGATCGACGAGGCCGCGATCCTCGCGGCCCACCGGGTCCTGATGGCCGACGACCCGGTCGACGCGCGGTACGCCGGCGCCTACCGGCCGATGCAGAACTGGATCGGCGGCAGCGATCACTCCCCGCGCGATGCCGTGCACGTCCCGCCGCCGCCGGAGATCGTGCCGGAGCTCATGGCCGACCTGATCGCGTTCTCGAACCGCAGCGACCTCGACCCGATCGTGCAGGCCGCGATCGCGCATGCGCAGTTCGAGTCGATCCACCCCTTCACCGACGGCAACGGGCGCATCGGCCGCGCGCTGATCAACGCGATCCTCCGCCGCCGGGGACTCACCACGACCACGGTGATCCCGGTGGCGTCCGCACTCGTGGCGGATCGCACGCGCTACTTCGACCTGGTGAATCGCTGCCGGGACGGGGAGATCGCGCCCTTCGTCGACGAGCTCGCGCGGGCCTGCGCGATCGCGGCTCCCGAGTCGGCCCGGACGGCCGCCGTCCTCGAGGCGCTGCCGTCGACCTGGCGGGCGGCTGTCCGGCCGCGCGCGGGAAGCGCGGCGGCGCTCCTCCTCGACGGGCTGCTCGACCACCCGATCGTCACGACCGCCCGCGCGATCGAGCTGACAGGACGGGCGCCCTCGAGCGTCGGTGCGGCGATCGGGCAGCTCGTCGCCGCCGGCGTGCTGACGGCGCTGACCGACCGCAAGCGGGACCAGGCCTGGGTCGCGGTCGACGTCCTCGACGAGCTGGCCGACCTGGAGGACCGCATCGGCTCGGCGATGCTCGAGGCGCGGACGGCCTGAGCGGCGTCGGTAGGGCCGGGCTGCGCCTACGCGAGCTCGCGGTGCAGGAAGCGCACGTGCTCGCGGAGCTGGAACACCTCGCCGCCCTCGTGGCCGTTGAAGGGGTAGACGCGGATCTCGCGCGAGCCCGCGTAGCGGTTGTAGGAGGCGTAGACCGTGGACGGCGGGCAGATCTCGTCGAGCAGGGCGACGGAGAACATCGCCGGGACCTCGGCGTGCGGCGCGAACGAGGTGCCGTCGAAGTAGGAGAGCGTGTCGAAGACGAACGCCTCCGAGCCGCGGTGCGTGCGCAGGTAGCGCACGACCTCGCCGTAGGGCATCGACTCGACGATCCGCACGGCGTGCCCGATGTGGCTGAGGAACGGCACGTCGATGATCGCGGCGCGCGCCGACTCCGACTCGCCGAGCAGGCCCAGGATGCCCGCGACGGCGAGGCAGATGCCGCCGCCCTGGCTGCCGCCCGAGATCGCGACGCGCGAGGGATCGACGGCGGGGTGCGCCCGCAGCACGTCGAGCGCGAGAACCGCGTCGGTGAAGACGCGGCGGTAGAAGTGGTCGGCGGGCGACTCGATGCCCTGGGTCATGAAGCCGCTGACGTGCGGGCCGCTGCCGACGGGGTCGGGGGTGACGCCGCCGCGGTGGCCGGAGCCCTGGCCGCGGGTGTCCATCACGAAGTGCGCGTAGCCGGCGGCGCTCATCGCGGTCCACTCGTCGACCAGGCCGCGGCCGCCGCCGTAGCCGATGTAGGTGACCAGCGCGGGGAGGGGCCCCTCGACGCCGCGGGGGAGGATCAGCCAGCCGCGGATCGGGTGGCCGCCGAAGCCGGAGAAGGTGACGTCGAACGTCTCCAGGAGCGGGAAGCCGGCGTCGACGGGCTCGAAGACGGGCTCGACCGCGAGGCCGCGGGCCTCGGTGATGGTCTCGCGCCAGAAGTCCGCGAAGCCCGCGGGCTCCGGCAGGTCGGGCTGGTACTGCTCGAGGAGCTCGAGCGGGAGGTCGAACTGCGGCATCGCGGTCTCCGGGGTCGTTCGTCAGCGGACGCTCGAACCTATCGCGGCGACGCGCGTCCGCGGTGCCTGGACGCGGCGTGGGAGTGCGCCCCAGGACGGAATTCCTCCCCTCCGCGGGCGTTCCCTTCCCCATGACCACTTACGGAATCATCGGAGCAGGCAACATCGGCAGCCAGGTCGCGCGCGCGGTCCTCGCCCAGGGCGACGAGGTCGTGATCGCCAACTCGCGCGGTCCCGAGACCCTCGCCGACCTCATCGCGGAGCTCGGCCCGAAGGCGCGGGCCGCCACGGCGCAGGAGGCGGCCGAGGCCGCGGAGATCGCGGTCGTGACCGTGCCGCTGAAGAACCTCGAGCAGGTGCCGGTCGCGCCGCTCGCCGGCAAGATCGTCCTCGACACGAACAACTACTACTTCGAGCGGGACGGCCGCATCGAGGCGCTCGACAAGGGCGAGACGACGGTCAGCGAGATGCTGCAGGAGCACCTCCCGGAGTCGAAGGTCGTCAAGGCGTTCAACCACATCATGGCCGCCGACATCACGACGACGGGCACGCCCGCCGGCACCGAGGACCGCCGCGCCCTCGCGACGTCGAGCGACTACCCGGAGGCCGTGCACTTCGTCACCGACCTCTACGACCGCCTCGGCTTCGACACCGTCGTGATCACCCCGCTGAGCGAGTCGTGGCGCGTCGAGCGCGACCGCCCCGCCTACGTCGTGCGCCAGAACCGCGAGGAGCTCGAAGCCAACCTCGCGAAGGCGCCGCGCACCGTCTGACCGGGCCGCCGAGGGGGCGGCGCTGATCGCCTGCGACACTGGACTGCGACCAACCGCGCACCAGTGAGCCCGCCGGCTCCGAGAGGAGAGGTCCGCGCATGCCCCCCGTCACCCCCGCACTCCCTGCCCGTCCGCCCCGTCACGGCCTCTCGCGCCGCGGCGTCGTCCTCGGCGGCCTCGCCGTGCTGCCGCTCCTGAGCGCCTGCACCTTCGACTCCGCCGGTCCCTCGGACTCGGAGCCGCAGGAGGCGCCGCGCACGCAGACCGCTGCGCCCGCCGGTCCGGTGGCGCTCGCCGCCGACGCCGTGAGCGCGAGCGCGCTGCTGTTCACCGCGGCGCCGCTCGTCGTCGTGGTGGAGGACGTGCCCGCGTCGGTGCTGCTGGCCGCACAGGTGAGCATCGCCTGGGGCGTGCCGCTGCTGGTCGAGGGCGCGGCATCGCCCGCGACGGCCTCGCCGTCGCCGTCCGCTTCGCCGTCCGCTTCGCCGATCGACGCGGAGCTCGCCCGCCTCGGCGCCTCCCGGATCCTCGCCGTCGGCGCCGTTGCCGAGCACGCGGGCGTCGAGTCCGTGTCCGCCGCCGTCGATGCCGCCGCGATCGAGGAGGCGACCGGCGTGAGCGTCGGCGCGCTCGACGTCGCGGGCCTCATCGCCCTCGCTCCCGGCGCTCCCGCCGACCCGCCGTTCGGCGCTCTGCCCGCGCGCGCCGAGCCGCTGACCGGAGTGACCGCCCTGGCCCAGGCCGCCGACGCCTCGGCCATGGCGAACGCGCGCGCGGCCGGCGTCCCGGTGACCCTCGTCGCCGACGGCGTGACCGACCTGCTCGCCTCGGGGCCGGCCGTCACCGCGATCGCCGACGCGAGTGCCGCCTGCACACTGCTGCTCGGCCCCGTGCTCGCCGCGCAGTCGCTGCCGGACTGGTCGGTGCGCGCCGCCGCGAGCGGCTGGCAGCTGCCCGGCGGCGGGCAGCGTCTCTTCGGCGGCCACCTCTTCGTCGCGATCTACGGCACCCCCGGCGCTCCGGTGCTCGGCGTGCTCGGCGAGCAGGGCCTCGACGCGACCATCGCGCGGGCGGAGGCGGTCGCCGAGCCGTACCGCTCGCTCACCGACCTGCAGGTGGTGCCGAGCCTCGAGATCATCACGACCGTCGCGGCAGGCAGTGCCGGCGGCGACGGCGACTACTCCAACGAGCTCGACGCCGCGGGCATCCGCCCCTACATCGACGCGGCCGCGGCGGCGGGCATGTACGTGGTGCTCGATCTGCAGCCCGGCCGCTCCGACTTCCTCAGCCAGGCGCAGGCGTACGAGGAGCTGCTGCGCCTGCCGAACGTGGGCCTGGCGCTCGATCCGGAGTGGCGGCTCGCGCCCGACGAGGTGCCGCTCGCGCAGATCGGCCGGGTCGAGGCCGCCGAGGTCGACAGCGTCTCGACCTGGCTCGCCGACCTGGTGCAGAGCGCGGGACTCCCGCCGAAGATGTTCGTGCTGCACCAGTTCCGGCTGTCGATGCTGCAGGACCGCGAGAGCATCCGCCGCGACCGCCCCGAGCTCGAATTCCTGATCCACGTCGACGGCCAGGGCGGCCAGCCCGACAAGCAGGCCACCTGGAACGCCCTGCACGAGGGCGCCCCCGAGGGCATCGCTTGGGGCTGGAAGAACTTCTACGACGAGGACCTCCCGATGCTGACCCCCGCCGAGACCATGTCCGAGGTCGCCCCCCTCCCCGACCTGGTCACGTACCAGTAGCCCCCTCCCTCCCGCGAGATGCCACTTGTGCACGCGACACGCCGCGAAATGTGCACACAAGTGGCATCTCGCGGAGGGGGTCAGCCCGTCACGAGGAGGGAGTCGAGGAGGAGGGTGCGGCCCTGGGCGGCGGGGTTGCGGTCGGGGGTGGCGCGGAGGGAGACGGTGTGCACGCCGGCGGGCAGCACTCCGCTGGTCCAGACGGTCTGCCGGTAGCGGGTCGTGCTGCTGTAGCGGTCGATCCGGGCGACGCGGACGCCGTCGACGTAGACCTCGTTGATGCCGCCCGAGGGGGAGAGCCGGCTGATCCACTGCACGCCGGTGCCGGTGAACGTCATCGTCGCGGTCGCGGTGCTGCTCGAGCTGTAGGTCGAGCCGCCGCCGTCGTCGGACGCGGCCTTCAGCGCCGTCCAGGTGCCGGAGAGGGCGAGGGCGGAAGAGGTCTCCTGGTAGCGGCCGGGGCCGGGGGCGCCGGTGGTCGGAGTCGGCGTGGGCGTCGCGGTCGGGCTCGCCGTCGGGGTGGGGGTGCGAGTGGGCGTGGGCGTGGGTGTGACGACTGGCCCGGTGTCGTCGATCGTGAAGCGGTAGGTCGGGCTGGTTCCGGTGTTGCGCGCGGGATCCTTCGCCTTCGCGGTCATCTGGTACGAGCCGGCGGGGTACTTCGTCGAGTCGAAGGGCAGCGTGTACGTGTCGTTCGGGCCGGGGACGCCGCGGCCCAGCACGGTGCCGCCGAGGTAGAAGCTCAGGCTGTAGATCCCGGACGCGTCGGTCGCCGTCGCGGTCAGCGTGATCGTGCCGGACACGACCGCGTTCGCCTTCGGGGTGAGGAGCACGACCTTCGGCTTGACGGTGTCGACTCCCGCGGTGGGCGTGGCGGTCGGCGTGGGCGTGGGCGTCACTGTCGGAGTCGGCGTGGGCGTGGGCGTCACTGTCGGAGTCGGCGTCGGTGTCGTCCCGCCGCCCAGCGCCGCGATCGCGCTGCCCGCGAGCAGGAAGGCGCCGACGCAGAACGGCGGCGAGTCGCTGATCAGGGTGCCGGCCGAGGTGGCCGTCGCGGCCGTGCGCGGTGCGGCCGCGGAGTAGCTCCCGGCGGGCTGGAAGCCGACCGACTGACAGCCGGTCACGAAGCCGCTCGGCTTCAGCGAGACGGTCGTCAATCCCTGCCACGCCCGGGTGACGGCGGGCAGGTAGGTCGCCCGGTCGAGGGTCCCGGAGGAGATGCCCGCGGCGAGCGCGTAGGCGAACAGCGCGGTCGCGCTCGTCTCGGGCGCGGGGAAGGCGCTGCTGTTCAGCAGGCTCGATCGCCAGAGCCCGTCGGAGCCCTGCAGTCCGATCACGCGGGCGGCCATCGTCCGCAGCATGGCCTGGTACGGGACGGCGCGCGCGTCGCCGGCGGGGAGCGCCTGGATGACGTCGGCCATCGCCGCCATCGCCCAGCCGTTGCCGCGGCCCCAGAAGACCTTGTTCCCGGCGGCGTCCGGCACTCCGACGTAGCGGCAGTCGCGGTACCAGAGTCCCTCCGCGGCGTCGAAGAGACCGGACTGCGGCTTGGCCGCCCCCGCGCACCGGTCGCTGAGCGCGCCCTGGTCGCGGGACCACTCGTAGAGGGCGTCCATCTTGGCGAGGTAGGCGGGATCGTTCTTCCGCTTCGACCAGGACGCCC
This sequence comes from Rathayibacter sp. VKM Ac-2760, assembly GCF_009834185.1. GTDB lineage: Bacteria > Actinomycetota > Actinomycetes > Actinomycetales > Microbacteriaceae > Rathayibacter. Next base: position 3,905,787 of record NZ_CP047173.1, on the reverse strand, counting down.
AGTTCGGCAGTCCCATGAAGAGGGCGTCCGACCAGTCGTACTGATCGAGCGGGAGAGTCGCGAGCCCCTGCGCCATCCGGGCGTCCATCGACGTCAGCGACGCGCGCGGGTCGGAGGCGTTCAGCGAGTGGTAGACCTGGCCGGCCTTCAGGTCGTCCGGGTCGAGCCCGGTCGTCGCGACCTTCCAGGCGGTGAGGCCGCCCCAGGTCATCCCGTCGGCGAGGTAGGCGGGGTTCCCGGACGCCGCGTAGAGCGCGTTCTCACCCTGCGCGAAGGTCGCCCAGGACCAGCCCGCGAGGCTCGGCGTCGGCGCGAGCGTGATGATCGGCCGGTAGTAGTCGGCCGCCAGCGACGTCGACGCGAGGATCGACGAGGCGGAGGGCAGCGCCTCCGAGGACAGCGGCGCTGCGGGCGGATCCGCCGCCTGCACGGCGCCCGCGGTCAGCAGGGGGACGAGAACGAGGGCGAGTGCCGCCCGCAGAGCCGACATGGTCGCTCCAGATCGTGCGCGCAGAGGGACGGAGCGCGCTCAGAAGGGGAACCCGGCGGGCAGGGACCGCTGGGGAGAACGGAGGAGAACACGCCCGGAGTCAGAGGCTGCATCTGCGGGGATCCGGTCAAGCACGCACGTCGTCGTGCGGCAGCACCCCGACCCTAGCGTTCCCCTGAGTGCGCGCACTACCTGCGCTCTCCGCGAGATGCCACTTATGAGCGCGACACGCCGCAGAAGGCGTGCACAAGTGGCATCTCGCGGAGGGGGCAGGGCGCGGGGGTCAGGAGGAGACATGGGCGGCCTCGCGGCGGCCCTCCTCCTTGGCCTGCTCGACGAGGGCGGCGACGCGGCGGCGGGAGCGGGTGCGGCCGGCGAGGAGCGCGGCGAGGATCAGGGCGATGCCGAGCAGCACGGCGAGCTGGGGGAGCGGGACAGCCGCGGTGGTGGTCGACTCGGTGACGGGGGCGATGTCGACGGGGTCGAGGCCGTCGGGGGTGACGACGGTGGGGGCGACGGTGAGGTCGGTGCCGACGGCGAAGAGGGGCCAGACGTCGTCGAGCTGGAGAGTGACGGCGCGGCGGTCGCCGGGGAGGAGCTCCTGCGCCGCGGCGTCGGCGGCGACGAGCGGCGCGGTGGCGCCCTGGGTGCTCGCGCTGCCGTCGAGCAGCAGGCGGACGTTGCCGGTGTTGACGATGTCGGCGGTGACGGTGAGGGCGCCGGGCTGGAAGGGGTTCCAGGAGAGGCGGTAGTCGCCGGTGAGGTTCTCGACGGCGACGGCGGGGGCGACGTCGCCGGTGACCCGGGTCATCACGCGGAAGCCGATGCGGCTCTCGACGCCGACGGAGGAGCCGCCGACGTCGGTGCCGACGGAGACGAGGGAGGCGGCGAGGCCGGCGGCGTGATCGCCGGGCTCGGCGTTGTCGGGGACGGTGACGGTGAAGGGGACGATTCCGGTGCCGCCGGGCTCGACGGTGACGGTCTCGGGGGCGGTGATCCAGGTGCCGGCGTCGACGGACTCCTGATCCGAGGGGAGCATGTTGAAGCGGCCCTTGTCGGTGAAGTAGCCGTCGGCCGTGTCGATGCGGAAGGTGACGGTCTGGTCGCTGAGGTTGCGGACCGCGGCCTGCTCGTCGGCGGTGGCGCCGGGGTCGAGGTCGAGCTCGACCCAGGAGCGCTTGTCGACGGCGCCGTCGGTCGCGGGGCTGACCGCCCAGGTGACCTGATCGGTGGCGGTCGCGGCGAGGGCCGGGGGAGCGGCGGAGAGCGCGAGCGCGGCGACGACGACGGCGAGGAGGGTGCGGAGAACGGTGGTCATGGGAACCTCAGGATCTCACGGGGGGAAGCACGATGCGGCCGGGCGGTGAGGCCCGGCCGCATCGTGGCGATGCTCACTCGAAGAGGGAGAGGGTGAGCGTGGAGCTGTAGTCGCCCGCGTCGACGGTGGTCGGGGTCTTGAGGGTCAGGGCGGCGTTGGCGGTCCAGGAGCCTTCCTCGGCGATGCCGGCGGAGTCGTTGGTGAGGGCGAGGAGTTCCTGGTCGACGAGGCCGACGGCGTCCTCGCCGCCGTCGATGGCGGGGTCGACGACGTCGCCCTCGGCGACGAGGCCGGAGTCGCCGCCGTCGAGGAGGTTCGGGGCCCAGCCGAGGTTCTCGGCGCCGATCGTGTCTCCGGTGGTGGAGGTGAAGTCGGTGGAGGTGCCCAGGACGTACCAGCCGGCGTCGGCGGGGATGTCGGCGGGATCGCGGGTGTCGGTCACCGTGACGGTGGGGAGGGTGCCGGTGAACTGGCGGGCGACGCCGTCGGAGCCGTTCTCGGTGAGCGCGGTGGTGTCGCTCGCGACGGTCATCGAGAGCGAGCCGGGCGTGGTGAGCGGGGCGATCTGCACGTTGACGTCGACGTCGTCGGTGCCCTGCTGCTCGTCGGCGAACGCGGTCCCGGCGACGCCGAGCAGGAGCAGGCCTCCGGCGATGCCGGCGGCGCCGCGGGTGAGGAGGGATCGAGCCGTGAAGGTGTTGTTCTGCATGCGGGTGTTCTCCGTTCTCGAGACGGCGTCGTCGCCGTCCGGGTCAGTGGTGTGGGGTCAGTGGTGTCGGGTGGAAGGAGGGAAGGGAGCGCGTCAGCCGCAGCTCGCCGCCGCGTACGGCGCGGTGGCCGTCGCGGTGGCGGGCTTGCCCGCGACGAACGCGGTGGCCGTCGTGGTCGCCTCGCCGGCGGGCAGCGCGGCGGTGCGGGTCGTGAAGGAGTGCGTGACGGTCTTGCCGGCGCCCACCTCCGCGAACGTCTTGGAGCCCGAGGTCGAGGTGATGACGACCTTCACCGGGAAGGCGTTCGGGTTCGTCGCGAGGACCGAGAGGACGACCTTGCCCTGCACGCAGCGGGTGCTCGCCGTGGCGGTGACCGCGATGGCCGGAGTCGCGCTCGGCACCGTCTGCGGGCTGACGCTGGTGAGGGTGGGGACGACCTTCTGCATCAGGCCGGTCGCCGGGTCGAAGGTGACCTTGTCGATGGTGGTCTCGCGGTGCTGGCCGTCTCCGCCGGGGATGGCGAAGCGGTGGTAGGCGATGTACCAGTCGTCGGTGCCGGGGACGTTGATGATCGAGCTGTGGCCGGTGGCGAGGATGCCCTGCGAGGGGTCCTTCTCCAGGATCACGCCGCGGTAGGTCCACGGTCCGTCGATGCTCGTCGAGGTCGCGTAGCCGACCTTGTAGTTCTCCGAGCCGGTGTCGTCGATCGAGTAGGTCAGGTGGTAGAGCCCGTTGCGGTAGTTCATGAACGCGCCCTCGCGGAAGTCCGTGAGGCCCGAGATCGTCTTGATGGTGCCCGCCTTGATCGAGAGCATGTCGTCCGAGAGCTCGGCGTACACGGGTGCGCCGTTGCCCCAGAAGAGGTAGCTCTTGCCGGTGGCCGGGTCGGTGAACGCGGCCGGGTCGATGGCCTGGCCGGACTTCACGGACTCGCCGTTGGTGATCATCGGGGACGGCTGCGCGGTGAACGGGCCCATCGGGTTCGAGGCGACCGCGACTCCGATCGTCTTGCGGTCGAGCGCCGCGTTCTGGCCGGAGAAGTAGAAGTAGTACTTCCCGCCCTTCTCGATGATCGTCGGCGCCCAGGCGTTGCCGGTCGCCCACGGGACGTTCCCGTTCGCGCCGTCGAGGGTCAGGATCGGCTGCGCGGAGCGGGTCCAGTCGACGAGGTTCTTCGAGGACCAGGCGTAGAAGGTCTTGCCGCCCCAGCCGGGGAAGCCGTCCGAGGTCGCGTAGAGGTAGTAGGTGTCGCCGAAGACCGCGATGTTCGGGTCGGCGTAGAGACCCGGGAGGACGGGGCTCTTCATCTCGACGGCCTTGAGCGTCCAGGTGGTGGTCGCTCCGCCGCCGGCCGGGGTCAGCACGACGGTCTGCGGGGTGCGCAGGTCGCGGACGGTGCCGGAGGCGGGGCTCGCGGTGACGCCCGCGGCGGTGGAGTAGGTGGGGGTCAGCTTCGAGCGGTCCGTGCCGGGCTTCACCGGGAGGGTGACGGTGCGGGTCGCCTGGTCGACGATCGGTGCGGTCTTGAGCACGTCGCCGGTGAGCGTGACGTCGGCCAGCACCGTGGTGTTGCCGGAGGAGGCGAGCACCTCCGCCGAGCTCAGCGCCCGGTTGTAGAGCGCGAACTCGCGGACCTGACCGCGGAAGCGGTTGTCGGCGTCGTAGTTCGAGCGGCCGAGGTAGTTCGCCGTCGTCGTGCCGCCGCCGATGTCCTTCGGGTCGGCCGTGACGGTGCCGCCGCCGACGCGGACGCCGTCGAGGTAGAGCGTCGCGGTGGTGCCGGAGAGCGTGTAGGTCAGCTGCGCCCACTGCCCGCGGGGGACGGCCGAGCCGGAGGAGACGGTCTGCTCGGTGGTGTAGTTCCCGGTGGTGAGGCTGGTCCGGTAGTTGTTGCCGGAGGTGAAGAGGTAGCCGTCACCCGCTCCGTTGGTGGTGTTGCCGAGGCCGTAGAGGAAGTAGGCGCCGCTCTGCGCGGGGTCGATCCAGACCTCGGTCTGCACGGTGACGTCGGTGACGCCGGCGAGCAGGTTGTCCGGCAGCTTGATGTAGTCGTCGGTGCCGTCGAGCTTCACGGAGCCGGTCTGCCAGGCGCCGCCCGAGACGATCGTGCCGTTCAGGCCGTTGCCCGAGCTGTCGGTGACGGTCGTGCCGGAGCCGCCGTCGAAGGTGTAGCGGAGGATCTCGCCCTTCGCGTTCACCGGCTTCGGGGTCGGCCCGGTGCTCGTGGCGCCGTAGGCCGCAGTGATGCGGGCCTCCTCGGCGCTGGAGAGCCGCAGCACCGAGCCGTGGCGGAAGGGCTTCGAGAAGGAGTAGGTGTTCGCTCCGGTCGTGCCCACCGGCAGGGCGGTGAAGCGCATGTCCGCGAGGGTGTCGGTGACGTAGGCGGAGTAGCCGAACGAGTCGCCCATCACGACCCAGCGGCCGTCGGGCAGCTGGTAGACGGTGAGGCCCTCGAGGTGGTCGGAGAGGCCGCGGGAGGTCTCCTCGCCGCGGGCGATCACGCGGGTCCACGGGCCGGCGAGGCTCGAGGCCTTGTCGACGACGGTGCGCCAGTCGGAGGTGGAGAAGCGGTAGTAGGTGCTCCCCTCCTTGGCGATGGTGGTGTCGATGATGCTCGGGCCGCCGTTCGCCGCCGCGTTCTCGTCGAGCCACACCTTCGGGGTCGAGAAGCTCATGAAGTCGCGGGTGGTCGAGACGTAGACGCGCTGCGCGGAGGCTCCGCCGGTCAGCGTCTTGTCGCGGGCGGCCCAGTAGACGTAGTACTGACCGGTCACGTCGTCCCAGATCGCCTCGGGGGCCCAGACGTTGCCCGCGTCGGGGAAGCCGGCGAAGACGATGCTCTGGCTGCTCCAGTTCACGAGGTCGGTCGAGCGCCAGACGACGAGGTCCTTGCTCGCGTTGGTCTGGTCCCAGGTGCCGCCGGGAGCGGTGCCCTCGGCGTGCAGGTCGGTGCCGAGGATCCAGTACTCGTCACCCGTGGGGGAGCGCACGAGGTGCGGGTCGCGGACGCCGAGGGTGCCGCCGAGGTTGGCGAGGATCGCCTTGTCGCTGTTGAGCTTGGACCAGTGCAGGCCGTCGGTGCTGGAGCCGAAGTAGATCTTCTCGTAGTCGGTCGAGGCGAAGTGGGTCCAGAGGTAGCCGGCGTCGTACTCGGTGTCGAGGTTCGCGGGCGCGGCGGTCACGGTGACCGGGAGCTGCCGGGTGGCGGTGGTGCCGGCGATCGTCGCGGTGAGGGTGACCGCGGTGGACGCGGCCTGGCGCTTGACGACGCCGGTGGTGCTGACGACGGCGGTGTTCGAGGAGGCCCAGGTGACGTCGTAGGCGCCGGCCTTCGCGGGCAGCGTGACGTTGCCGCGGACGTCGCCGGCGTTGACGATGCTCAGCGCGTCGAGCGCCTTCTGCGCGTCGGCGTTCGCGTCCTGCGCGTTCACGGTGGCGGTGAAGGTGCGCGTCTGCGTCGCGGAGCCGCGGGTGACGGTCGCGGTGAGCACGGCCTGGGCGGTGCCCGTGGCGGGCCGGGTGACGACTCCGCTCGAGGAGACGACGGCGGAGTTGCTGGAGGACCAGGCGATCGCCGAGCCGTTGGGCCCGGTGGTCGGCAGGGTGAGGTTCGCGGTGACGGCGGAGAGGTCGCCGAGGCTCAGCGCGGCGGCGTCGCGGGTGGTGCGCGTGGTGTCGCTCGCCTGGAGGGTCGCGACGTCGGCGGCGCTGAGCGCGCTGCTGTAGATGCGGAAGTCGCGCACCGAGCCGGCGAGGAACTTGTCGCCGGTGTAGACCGAGCGGCCGATCGCGTTCGCGGTGGTGCTGCCGCCGCCGATCGCGCCGGGGGTGATGGTCACGCCGGTCTGCTGCGCGACCTGGGCGCCGTCGAGGTAGAGCCGCGCGATGTCGGAGGCTTCGTCGAGCGTGTAGGTGAGCGTCTTCCAGACCCCGCGGGCGAGGTCGGCTCCCGAGTTCACGGTCTGCTCGGTGGTCCAGTTGCCGGTGGCGATGGAGGTCTTGTAGCTGTTGCCCGTCGTGTACAGGTAGCCGTTGCCCGCGTTGTTCGTCGTGTTGCCGAGGCCCCAGATGAAGTACGGCGTGCCCTGGCTCGGCTTCACCAGCACCTCGGTGCTCACGGTGATCGAGCTGAGGCCGGCGAGCACGTTGTCGGGCAGCTTCACGAAGTCGTCGACGCCGTCGAGCGTCACGCCCGCGGCGCCCGAGGCGACCGCGCCGCCGGAGAGGACACCGTCGCGGCCCTTGCCGGAGCTGTCGACGGCGGTCGTGCCGCTGGTCGCGTCGAGCGCATAGCGGAGGACGAGATCATCGGCCGGAGCGGCTGCGGCGGACTGCGCCGTCAGCAGCGGGACGGTCAACGCGACGGCCGTCACGAGGACGAGCGGTCGCAGGAAGGGCTTCATCGCACTAACTCCTTGTTCGGCACCATTGCTGAAGGGAAAGGGTCCGGCACGCACCGGAGATGTTCACGGTAACACGATGTTGACGTCAACGCGACGGGCATTCCTCGCGGATTCCACGCGCCTCGATCGCGGGCCGGGCGAGGCGCAGCGGGGTCCGAGCGGCGCTCAGGACGCGAGCTGCTGGACGCGCTGCTTCGAGAGGCCGAGCATCACGCCGGCGTCGGCCTGGCTCATGTGCGTCGTGCTGAGGAGGGTGCGGACGGCCTCCCGACGCAGGGCGGCGGCGCGGTCCTCGGCCTCCTCGGCCTGCGAGCGCAGAGTCTCCGCCTCGTGCCACGTGGTCGCGACCTCGGCGGGCAGCTCGTAGGAGAGGCGGATCGTCAGATCCTCCTCCTCGACGTCGAGGAGGGCCGAGACGACACCGGTCGCCATGACGGGCACCTCTCGGAGCGACCGCGCCTGCGTCACCGCGTCGAGGGCGGGGACGTGGATCATCCACCAGCGGCCCTCCCGGGTCACCACGGCGTCGAACGAGCGCTCCGTGGTGCGCAGCAGATCTGTGCTGGTCATGACGCCCTCCTCCTGTTTCGCCCCGAGCGGACCATACCCCCTTGTCGAAGCAGACAAGGGGGTATGGTCAAGCGCTGTCGCGGGACGTCGTGCAGTCCGGGCGTCAGGTCCGGTTGCGGGCCATCACCGCGCGCTGCAGGAGCACGAAGACGAGCAGGATGCCGCCGGTGATGATGGTGGTCGCCTCGGGCGGGATGCCGCCGTCGCGGGTGATCAGGACGTTCATCAGGCCGAGGACCAGGGCGCCGATCACGGAGCCGAGGACGAAGCCGACGCCGCCGGTGAGCAGCGTGCCGCCGATGACGGTCGCCGCGATGGCGTCGAGCTCCCAGCCGGTGCCGGTGATGTTCTGCGCGCTGCCGAGGCGGGCGGTGTAGACCACGCCGGCGAGGCCCGCGAGGGTGCCGCTGATCACGTAGATGAGCAGCTTGGTCCGGACGACGGGCAGGCCCATCAGTGCGGCCGACGGCTCCGAGCCGCCCATTGCGTAGACCGTCCGGCCGAGGCGGGTGCGGTGCAGCACGAAGAACGCGGCGGCCACGACGAGCACGGCGATGATCACGCCGGGGCTGATCACGAAGTCGTTGACCTTCGGTCCGTCGATCAGCTTGATCGGCGTCGCGAGCGACAGCACGGCCGAGTCCTCGGGGAGGCGCTCCGGGACCGTGCTCAGCATCGAGGCGAGACCGCGGGCCAGGAACATCATCGCGAGGGTCGCGATGAACGGCTGGACGTTGAAGTACTGGATCAGCACGCCCGAGATCAGGCCGAACGCGGAGCCGATCAGCACCATCAGGAGCATCACGAGCCAGGGGTTCCAGCCGCTGTTGATGAGCAGCACGCCGCTCACGCTGCTGAAGGCGATCACCGCGCCGACCGAGAGGTCGATGCCGCCGGTGAGGATCACGAAGGTGAGGCCCACGGCGAGGATGATCAGGTGCGCGTTGTTGATCAGCAGGTTCGAGATCGTGCTCGCCTGCAGGATGCGCCCGTAGGCGACCTCGCCGTAGACGATCATGCCCAGGAAGATGACCAGGGCGGCGAGGGTCGGCAGCTTGTCGAGGTGCTGGCTCAGCCACGAGGTGGCGGAGGAGCGGTTCGACTTCGCCGGCGGGGCGGGTCGGGTCAGCACGGCGCTCATGCGGGGATCGCCTCTTTCTGCGGGACGCTGCGGCGCGCCTCGCGACGGTTCTTGAAGGCGGAGCGGACCCGCTCCGACTGCAGCAGGCACAGGGCGACGATGACGATCGCCTTGAAGGCGGGCGTCGCCGAGGACGAGACGCCGAGGAAGACGACCGTCTTGTCGAGGGTGGCGATCAGGATCGCTCCGACGGCCGCTCCGGTGATGTTGAACTTGCCGCCCGCGAGGGAGGTGCCGCCGACCACGACCGCGAGGATCGCGTCGAGCTCGAGCTGGTAGCCGGTGCGCGAGACGTCGACCGTCATCACGCTCGCGGTGGCGAAGACGCCCGCGACACCGGCGAGGATGCCGGAGCCGATGTAGGCGGTCATCAGCAGGCCGCGGCGGTTGATGCCGGCGAGGCGGGCCGCCTTCGGGTCCATGCCGATGGCCTCGATCATCAGGCCGAGCGCGCTGCGGCGCACCAGGACTCCGACGACCACGACGATCGCGATGGCGAGCAGGAAGACGACGGGGAGCCCGAAGACGTAGCCGTTGGCGAGCCAGCGGAACGGCTCGTTCGTCGCGGCGGTGTTCTGGCCGCCTGTGATGACCTTCGCCAGGCCGCGGCCGGCGAGCATCACGACGAGCGTGCTGATGAAGGGCTGGAGCCCCACCACCGAGACGAGGATGCCGTTCACGGCTCCCAGCACTGCGGCGACCAGCAGCGCGAGGCCGAAGGCGGCCGCGGCGGCGCCGAGCGAGTCCGGCGCGCCCTGGGCGTTGAGGAACTCCATCGAGACGGCGCCGGCGACGACCATGATCGAGCCGACCGAGAGGTCGATGCCGCCGGTCGCGACCACCAGGCACATGCCGACCGCGATCATCAGGATCGGGGCGGCGGCGCGGGCGATGTCGATCACGTTGCCGACGAGGTAGCCCGTGGTCGGGCTGACGGTGACGCCGAGATAGCTCGGGTCCTTGACGACGTTGACGAGCAGCAGCAGCACGATGGCCACCGCTCCCCAGAAGTACTGACGGCGGATCAGGCTCGCGAGGAGCGAGCCCCGGTCCGGTCGCGTGTCGCTGCTCATGATGCGGCCTCCTGCGTGGCGCCTTCGAGAACGACGACGTCCTCGTCGACGACTCCCTCTGCGGCGATGGTAGTGACGATCGACTCCGCAGTGACAGCGGGTCCGTTGAGGATCTCCGCGATCACGCGGTGATCCTTGAGGACGATGATGCGGTCGCTGAGGCGGACGACCTCGTCGAGCTCGGACGAGATGAAGACCACGGCGACGCCCTCGCCGGCCAGGGCGACGACCTTCTCCTGGATCTCGGCCTTCGCTCCGACGTCGATGCCGCGGGTCGGCTCGTCGAGGATGAGGATCTCCGGGGCGGTGGCCAGCCAGCGCCCGAGGAGCACCTTCTGCTGGTTGCCGCCGGAGAGCTTGCTGATCGGGCGGTCCGGGTCGGCGGGGCGCACGTTGAGCTCGACGAGGTACTTCGCGACGATCTCGTCCTTCTCCTTCTTGGAGAGGGGACGGGCCCAGCCGCGCTTGGCCTGGACGGCGAGGATGAGGTTCTCCCGGACCGAGAGGTCGCGGATGATGCCCTCGTCGCGGCGGTTCTCGCTCGAGAACGCGATCTTGTGCGCGAGGCCGGCGGTCGGCGTCGGGACGTCGATCTTCTTGCCGTGCAGCGTGATCTCGCCGGTGTCGGGCTTGTCCACGCCGTAGATCAGGCGGGCGAGCTCGGTGCGGCCGGAGCCGAGGAGACCGGCGAAGCCGACGACCTCGCCGCGGTGCAGGGTGAGGTCGGTCGACTCGATCGAGCCCTTCTTGGCCAGGCCCTTCGCGGTGTAGAGCGGGGCCTCGCGGTAGAGGTGGTCGCTGTCCGCGCGCTCGGAGTCGAGGGAGCGCAGCGCGGCGATGTCCTTGCCGATCATCTTGGAGATCAGCGAGGTGCGGTCCAGCTCGTGGGTGAGGTACTCGCCCACGTAGGTGCCGTTGCGCAGCACCGTGAGGCGGTCGCTGATCGCGTAGACCTGGTCGAGGAAGTGCGAGACGAAGAGGATCGCGACGCCCTCCGCGCGGAGGCGGCGGATGACGACGAAGAGGTTCTCGACCTCGTTCGCGTCCAGGCTCGAGGTCGGCTCGTCGAGGATGAGCACGCGCGAGTCGCTCACCGTGGAGCGGCTGATCGCGACCAGCTGCTGCATCGCGATCGAGAGCGAGGAGAGCGGGCGGCGCGGGTCGAGGTGGCCGAGGCCGAGGCGCTCGAGGGCGCGCTTGGCGGCCTCGTGCGTCGCCCGCCAGTTGATGCCGAAGGGACCGCGCACCTCGTAGCCCAGCATGACGTTCTCGCCGATGCTGAGGTTGGTGCAGAGGTTGACCTCCTGGTAGACGGTCGAGATGCCGGCCGCCTGCGCGTCGGCGGTGCCGGCGAGGCGCCGGGGCGTCCCTCCGACGACGATCTCGCCGCTGTCGATCTTGTAGACGCCGGTCAGCGCCTTGATGAGGGTGGACTTGCCGGCGCCGTTCTCGCCCATGAGGGTGTGGACCTCGCCCGGGAACAGGCGGAAGTCGACACCGTCGAGGGCTTTGACGCCGGGGAAGCTGATCGAGATGTTCTTCATCTCGACGATCGGAGGCGAATCCGCCATGTCGCGTCGTTCCGTTCTCGAGTGGCGCTGCTCTGCGCCGGAGGTGGGAGCGACCGGGACCCGCGTGGGGCCCCGGTCGCTCCGGTGGGGGAGGGGTACTGCCTGGAGGTGCTTTCTAGAACTTGCGGTCGGGCAGGGCGGTCTTCGCGGCCTCGGGCGAGTCGAAGGTCTCGCTCGGGACGACGATCGAGGACTCGACCTTGTCGCCGGCGAGGGTCTTCTCGACGGCGTCGAGGGCGGTCTCGCCGAAGAGCGGGTTGTACTCGGCGACGAAGCTGAGCTGACCGTCGGCGAGGGCCTGCAGGGCGTTCTTGGTGCCGTCGATCGTGGCGATCTTGACGTCGACGCCCGGGGTGAGGCCGGCCTCCTGGACGGCCTGGACCGCGCCGAGACCCATCTCGTCGTTCTGCGCGAAGACCATCTGGACGTCGTTGTTGTTCGACTTCAGGACGGTCTCGAAGACGCTCTTGGCCTCCTCGGTGGACCAGTTGGCGGTCTGCGCGCCGACCTTGGTGAAGGCGGAGTCGGCGCCGATGACCTCGTCCCAGCCCTCGTTGCGCTCGTTGACGACCGAGACACCGGCGGGGCCCTCGAGGGTGAAGTACTTGGCGCCGTCCGGGAAGGCGGTCTTCGCCCAGTCGGCGACCGAGGTGCTGACCGCGATGTTGTCCGGCGCGATGCGGGTGACGTAGAGGTCGGTGTTGTCCGGCTCGATGCCGCGGTCGATCAGGATGACCGGGATCTCGGCCTCCTGAGCGCGCTCGAGCGAGTCCTCCCAGCCGGAGCCCTCCGTGGCCGACAGCAGGATGATGTCGACGCCCTCGTCCACGAACGACGTGAAGGAGTCGATCTGCGACTTCTGGTCGCCGTTGGTGGCGGGGGCGTACTTGAGGTCGTAGCCCGCGTCAGCGGTGAACGTGTCCTCGATGTTGGTCTCGTTCGCCTGACGCCATGCGCCCTCGGGGCCGACGGCCACGAAGCCGATGGTGGTGACGTCGTCGCCACCGCCGCCTGCGGCCGTGTCCGAGCCGCCGGAGCAGCCGGCGAGGCCGAGCGCGAGTGCGCCGACTGCTGCGAATCCGAGGAACTGGCCGAAACGCCTCGTGTTGTACATGGATCTCCTCCTTGAGATCACGGACGCGCGGGAGCGTCCGTGGGTGCGGGCCCAGGGGCCCGGATGTGATGAGTGTGCAGTGCGGGCCTGGCGCCCGAGGTGCGGTGAGTGCAGGATGTGCGGTGGACGCCCGTCGTGCAGTGACACGTCCGGGTGCGTCCTGGGCAAAATGTTACCGTGAACAATTCTTGTGACGCAACAGCGCATCGGCGTCTCCGGTAACGATCGTGCATTAACGCGAAGGGCCCGCCACCTCGGGGGAGGCGACGGGTCCGTCTCCTGCTGATCGAGTAGCCCGCGGAGCGGGCGTATCGAGATCCACCGTCTGCCGGGGGGTGGGGTCTCGATACGCCGCTGCGCGGCTACTCGACCAGCAAGGAGGGCCGCTGCGCGGCTACTCGATCGGTGCTACCCGCCGTGCTGCAGGCGGCGGCGCAGCAGCAGTGCCCCGCCGCCGAGCAGGAGCGCGAGCGCCCCGAGCGGCAGCAGCGTCAGGTCGGTGCCGGTGGCGGCGAGCTCGCCGTCGGGCCCGGCGACGGGCGCGGGGGCGTGCGGCGCGGGCACGACGGGCGGCGCGGTCTCGGTCGGCATCGGCACGGGGGTCCCGGTCGGCGCGGGCGTCGGCGCCGTCCCCTGCTGCGCCAGTACCGGCACCGTCGCCCAGTCGATGTCGCTCGCCAACCCGTAGGAGGTGTACGACGGCTGGTTGTACGCCGTCTGCTGGCGTGCGACCTCGACCCGGTACTGCGGGTCGTGCATCAGCGTGGTCAGCTTGCGGTCGGTGACCTCGGTGCTCGAGTAGATCCGGATCGCGCTCGAGTCGCTCGTCGGCAGCAGCAGCTCCTCGCGCCAGTCGCCGAGCACGTCCGCGACCAGCGACGGGTTGCCCTTGGTGCCGTTGTTCGTGACCGTCCCGTCGGCCGAGAGCAGCACCGTCCCGTCGCCGGTGACGATCGTCGGAGTGACGGGCGTCGCGTCCTGCATCGTCGTGCTCGCCACGATCTGCGTCGTCATGTCCGCGGCCCAGCGGATGCTCTGATTGGTGCCGGGCTGCTGAGCGGGATCCCCGCCCGTGAGCGGCTCGCCGCTCGCCGACAGCTCGCCGATCGCCCAGACCTCCTGGCCGGGGATCGCCGGATCGATGTCGCCGATCATCCCGCGCCCGGTGTCCTTGCCGGAGTAGGCGCCGAAGAGCACCTCGCCGGTGGCGGCGTCGCGCAGCGCGTAGCCGTAGGGCGCGCCGACTCCGCCCTCGTGCACGGTGAAGATCTCGAGCCCGGGGTTCGCCGGGTCGATGTCGGTGACGTGCATCGCGTCGCCGTGGCCGAGCTTGGCCTCGGTGCCGGGCGCGCTGCTGCCCTCGGGCAGGGTGTCGTAGGAGCTGTACAGCAGGCTGCCGTCGTCGTCGAGGGTGGCGGAGCCGTAGACGATCTCCTGCCGGCCGTCGCCGTCGACGTCCGCGGCGCTGAGCGAGTGGAAGCCCTGGGTGGTGAGCGTCGCCCACTCCGGGCTGGTGCCCTCGCGGCCGTGCGGGGTGTCGTTGAACGGGTTGGTCAGCGGGACGTGGCCGCTGTCGGCGACCCAGCGCTGCGAGAGCTCGCTGCCGTCCCAGTCGTAGGCGACGACGACCGCGCGGGTGTAGTAGCCGCGGGCGAAGACGGCGGACTGCGTCTCGCCGTCGAAGGAGGCGACGCCCGCGAGGAAGCGGTCGTTGCGGTTGCCCGGCTCGATCCGGGAGTAGGCGTAGTCGCCCCAGAGCAGGCCGTCGTCGCCGCGGGCCGGCTCGTAGGCGGCGGTCTGCAGCTCCTCGCCGGACTCGCCGTCGAAGACCGTGAGGTACTCCGGGCCGGTCAGGACGAAGCCCTCGAAGGTGGTGAGGTCGTTGCGGTCGCTCCGGCTCGGCGCGTAGACGTCGATGAAGTAGTCGGCGAGCTCCGTCGCCCCGGCGCGGTCGAGCGGGTAGTCGTGCGTCGGCGCGATGCCGAAGGCCTCCTCGAGCGTGGCGGGCCACTGGCCGGAGACGACCTCCTCGCGGGTGCCCCAGCCCTCGAAGACCTCGATGAGGTGCTCGCGGTAGCCGGCGGCGGAGAGGCGGTAGTCGTCCTGCGGGGTGACGCCGGCGGCGACGTCCTCGGGGAGCAGGGTGATCGACTCCACGCGGGACGGGTCGCCGCCGGGCAGGATCGTCGTGCCCGGCGCCGTCTTGGTCATGATCTCGGAGCGGCCGTCGCCGTCGAAGTCCGAGACCAGGAACTGCGTGTAGTGCGCGCCGGAGCGGATGTTCACGCCCAGGTCGATGCGGTGCAGCAGCGTGCCGTCGGCCTCGTAGGTGTCGAGGTAGGTGCTGCCGGTGTAGCCCTTCTGCGAGACGTCCTTCGCGTTCGAGGGGTACCACTTCACGACGTACTCGTAGTCGCCGTCGCCGTCCATGTCGCCGACGCTCATGTCGTTGGCGCTGTACGTGTACGCCTCGCCAGCGGGAGTGACGCCGTCGGCCGGCTTCTGCAGCGGCAGCGTCTCGAAGGCGTCGGCCGAGGCGGTGACCGGCGCGCTGGGCTCGCCGGGGACGCCGTCGACGAGCGGCACCACGCGGTACTCGTCGCCGGGCGCGCCCGCCGGGTCGTGCAGGTTGGTGCTGTCGGTGACGACGCCGACGCGCTCGGCGCCGCGGTACACGGCGAAGTCGGCGCCGACCATCCCGGTCGCGGAGGAGCCGGTCACCTCCGTCGCGAGCAGTCGCCAGCTGACGAAGACGCCGCCGTCGGGCGACGCGAGCGCCACGACTCCGCGGTCGAGGTCCTCGAGCTGCGCGGTGAGCACGGGGTTGGCGGACGCGGTGCTCGACTCCGCCGCCGCAGGCGCGGCCCCGGTCAGCGCGAGCCCCGCGGCGAGCGCGGCGGCAACGGCGGTGGACGGACGGCGTGAACGTGAATTCGGCATTGAATCCCTCGGCATCGATGGTCCGGGCTGCAGGAATGCGCTTTCCCCGGCCTGCGCCACCCTACGTGACACGTTTCACAGGGGTCAACCGTGTCCACCGGATCTCGATACGCCCTCTGCGAGGGCTACTCGATCAGCAGGCAGGCGGAGCCCGCCCGCTCGGCAGGCCCGCGCCGTCGGCAGGGGCCGCGCGCCCCATGTTGGTCGAGTAGCCGCGGAGCGGCGTATCGAGACCCGGCCCGCGCGGAGCGCGGATCCGGAGTCGAAGAGAAGGCCCCCCGGTATTGAGGATGCGTCTGCACGAGCCCTGGGGGGATCTATTGCGAGAACGCTAGCCCGGCACACCGGTGCCGGCCGTCGGGTGGCGCGGAATGCGCCGGCCTCGAGCGGCTACGGGCCCGCGTCCGTTCGTGGGTGGATCTCGATACGCCCTCTGCGAGGGCTACTCGATCAACATGAAGGCCCATGCTGGTCGAGTAGCCGCGCAGCGGCGTATCGAGACCCGGCGCTACTCCGGCGCAGGCTTGTCGAACCGCTTCTTCGCCGCCGCCCGCAGCGCGCCGTAGTCGCCGCGCATCAGCGCCTCGCGTTTGGCGCGGCTCCAGTTCTGGACGCGCTTCTCCCACCAGTAGGCGTCGCCGATGCTGTCGAACTCCTGGTGCCAGAGCAGCGTCACGGGCAGCCGCGTCCGCGTGTAGGCGGCGCCCTTGCCCATCATGTGCGCGTCGACACGGCGGTGCAGGGACCGCGTGCTGCCGACGTAGTAGCTGCCGTCGCCGCAGCGGAGGATGTAGAGGTAGGCCATGCGGACGAGGGTCGCCGGGCGCCGTGCGCCTCGGGCGGGACGACCGCGTTTCGGGGGATGGATCGCCGAAGTGCGGGCTGTGGTGGATCTCGATACGCCCTCTGCGAGGGCTACTCGATCAGCATGGGGGCGGGGCCGCATGCTCGGCGGGGTCCGCTCTCATGCTGGTCGAGTAGCCGCGGAGCGGCGTATCGAGACCCCGCGTCACCAGGCGTCGTCGGTCGCGTCGTCGTCCGTGGTGTCCGCCGCGATCATCTCGACGATGGTGTCGACGGTCAGCCACGGGCCGTTGCTGACCTCGCCGATCTTCTCGCGGTCCTTGAAGACGACGATGCGGTCGCTGAGGCGCACCACCTCCTCCAGCTCGGAGGAGATGTAGACGATCGAGACGCCCTCCTTCGCGAGCTGCGCGATGTGCGCCTGGATCTCGACCTTCGAGGCGACGTCGACGCCGCGCGCCGGCTCGTCGAGCACCAGGAGGCGCGGCCGGGTGGCGAGCCAGCGCGCCAGCACGACCTTCTGCTGGTTGCCGCCGGAGAGGTACTTGACCGGGATGTCCGGGTCGGCCGGCGTGATGTTCAGCGCCTCGACGTAGGTGGCGACCAGCGCATCCGTCTCGGCCGCCGAGAGCGGGTGCGCCCAGCCGCGCAGCGCCTGCAGCCCCAGCACGAGGTTGTCGCGGAGGGAGAGGTCGCCGATGATGCCGTCCTCGCGCCGGTTCTCGCTCGAGTGCGCGATGCGGTGCCGCAGCCCCGAGACCGGATCGACGATCTCCGCGTGCTCGCCGTCGATCAGCACCTCGCCGCTGTCCGGCCGCTCGACGCCGCTGAGCAGCGACGCCAGCTCGGTGCGCCCGGAGCCGCGCAGGCCTGCGAAGCCGACGATCTCGCCGCGGTGCAGCTCGAGGTCGGTGGGCGAGACGGCGCCCTTCCGGCCGATGCCGACCGCGCGGTAGATCGCCGGGCCGGTGGGCTGCTTGCGGTGCTCGCGGCGGTCGGAGCCGATCTGGCGGAGCGCGTCGATGTCCTTGCCGATCATCTTCGCGATCAGCTCGGCCCGGTCCATCCGCCCCGCCGGGTACTCGCCCTCGGTGCGGCCGTCGCGCAGCACGGTGATGCGGTCGCTGAGCGTGAGCACCTGCTCGAGGAAGTGCGAGACGAACACGATCGCGACGCCCTGGCTGCGCAGCCGCCGCAGCACCGTGAACAGCCGGGCGACGTCGCCGAGGTCGAGGCTCGAGGTGGGCTCGTCGAGGATCAGCACGCGCGGCCGGTCGACCATCGCGCGGCCGATCGCGACGAGCTGGCGGATCGCGGGGGAGAGCGAGCGCAGCGGGAGGCGCGGATCGAGGTCCTCGAGGCCCAGCTCGGCCAGCATCTCGGCCGCGCGCGCGTGGGTGCGCGGCCAGGAGATGCCGAAGCGCCCGCGGAGCTCGTGCCCGATCATCACGTTCTCGCCGATGCTGAGGTTGTCGGTCAGCCGCTCGTCCTGGAAGACGGCGGTGATGCCCGCGGCCTTCGCGTCGGCCGGTCCGCTGAAGCGGCGGGCGACGCCGTCGACGACGATCTCGCCGGCGTCCGGCTGGTGGATCCCGGTCAGCGTCTTGATCAGCGTCGACTTGCCGGCGCCGTTCTCGCCCATCAGCCCGTGGATCTCGCCGGGCACGAGGCGCAGACCCGCGCCCGCCAGCGCCGGCCCGGAGGAGAAGGAGACGTGGATCCCGCTCATCTCGACCACCGGGTCCGGGCGTGCGGGACCGGGGCGTGCCGGAGTCGTCGTCGACCGAACTGCCACGTGCCGTCCTCGGTTCGTGTGCGATGCGGCGCCGGGGGAGCGTCGCGCCTGGGGTGCCGCCGATGATACGCGAGCGGTCAGCTCCGCGGCGGCGCCGTCGACTCGCGGATCACGAGCTCGGTGGCGATCCGCGTGCGCTGCGGGATCTCCTGGCCGCGGATGCTGGCGTGGATCACCTCCGCGACGGTGGTGCCGAGCTTGTCGAAGTCCTGCCGCACGGTGGTCAGCGGGGGCAGGAAGTGCCGGGCGGTCGGCAGGTCGTCGAAGCCGATGACGCTGACGTCCTGCGGCACGCGGATGCCCCGCTCGACGAGCCCGTGGATGACGCCGAGCGCCATCTCGTCGTTCGCGACGACCATCGCGGTGAACTCGGGCACCGACTGCAGGCTCCGCGCGAACTCGTAGCCGGAGTCGGGGGTCCAGTCGCCGACCACGATCGGGCGCTCGCGCATGCCCCAGGCCTTGGCGCGACTGTGGAAGGCGCGCTCGCGGGCGCGCGCATCGAGCCAGTCGAGCGGGCCGGACATGTGCAGCACGTCGCGGTGACCGAGCGAGGCGAGGTGGTCGACGGCCTGGCTCATCCCGCCCTGCTGATCGACGGAGACGGTGAGGAAGTTCGCGTCCTTGTCGCTCTTCACGACGAGCGTCGGCACGCCGATCTCCACGGTGCGCAGCGTCGCGACGGAGGAGGAGCGCGGCGCGATCACGCACAGCGCGTCGATCCCGAGGCCGGTGAGGTGCTTGATCGCGTCGGTCGGGCTGAGCTCCGCGTCGTCGCGCAGCGCGACCGAGGTGATCGAGTAGCCCTTCTCGCGGGCGGCGCGCTCGATCGCGCGGAGGGTGCTCGACGGGCCGAACTCGGCGCCGCTCTCGACCATCACGCCGATGCGGTCGGTGCGCTGGGTGACGAGCGAGCGCGCCGCGATGTTGGGGCGGTAGTCGAGCTCGGAGACGGCCTCGAGCACCCGCTGCCGGGTCGACTCCTTGATGTTCGGATGCCCGCTGAGCACCCGCGAGACTGTCATGTGCGAGACGCCGGCGACCGCGGCGACATGACGGAGGTTAGGCCGATCGGCCATGGCGCGGACCTCCTCCGCTCCCCGGGCGGGAGAGCCGTGCACCGGCGGTGCGGGCGGGATGACGAGGGCTCGGCATCGCGGGTCCGTTCAGCATAGTCAGCCGCCCCTGTGCGGCACGGCGCTCCGGGCGGGAATCGACGTCGAACACGATCGGGAGGAGGGGTTTGACGGTGCGCGACCGCCGCTGTTACCGTGAACAAATTCTCGCCCCGGCTCTTCTTCCGGCCCTCCTGCGGCCGTCCGGGTGCACCCGCATCACGATCGACGACGGAGTCATCCATGCACCTGACCGCGCCCGCTCCGGGCCTTCGACGCCGGTTGACCGCCGGCCTCCTGATCCTGCTCGCGGCGGTCGTCGCGCTGCCGCTGGCCGCCGCGAGCCCCGCCGCCGCGATCGGCGAGTCGACCTTCACGAATCCGCTCGAGCCGGACACGGCCGACCCGACGATCGAGTTCCACGACGGCAACTACTACCTCGTCGCGACGACGTGGGACAACCGCGTGGTGATGCGCAAGGCGCCGACGCTCGCGGCGCTGGGCACCGCGACTCCGGTGACCGTCTACACCGACACCAACCCGGGCCGGAACGCCAACATGTGGGCGCCCGAGCTGCAGCGGCTCGAGGGGCCGAACGGCTGGCGCTGGTACCTGATGTACACGATGGGCACGGCCGGGAACTTCGATCGCCAGCACCTCCAGGTGATCGAGAGCGCGGGCGACGACCCGATGGGTCCGTACAGCTACAAGGGCCGCCCGGTCCCGACCGACGACTGGAACATCGACGGCGCCTACCTGGAGCTCAACGGCGAGCTGTTCATGACCTGGTCGGCGTTCTCGGCCGGGCCGAACCGCCTGCAGAACAACTACATCGCCCGGATGTCCGACCCGTGGACCGCGACCGGTCCGCTGAACGTGCTGTCCCAGCCGGTCGAGCCGTGGGAGACCATCGGCGCACCGGTGAACGAGGGCCCGGTCCCGCTGCAGAAGGACGGCCGCACCTGGATCGTCTACTCGGCCAGCTTCTGCGGCACCGAGGACTACCAGCTCGGCACCCTCGAGTACGACGGCACCGGCGACCCCGTGCTCGCCTCCTCCTGGACCAAGAGCGACGGCCCCGTCTTCTCGAAGGCGAACGGCGAGTACGGCACCGGCCACAACGACTTCTTCGACTCGCCCGACGGCACCGAGACCTGGAACCTCTACCACGCGAACCCCGGCCCGAACGACGGCTGCGGCCGCCAGCGCTCGGCCCGCGCGCACATCGTCGACTGGACCGCCGAGGGTGAGCCCGACTTCGGTGTCCCGCTCGGCACCGCCGCGCGGATCCCCGTCCCCAGCGGCGAGAACGCGCCGATCACCGCCCGCGTCGAGGGCGCGCCGTGGCAGCTGGTCAGTCGCAGCACCGGCCTCTGCGCCACCGTCTCCTCCGCGCAGAGCGGCGACGGAGCGGGCGTCGTGCAGGGCTCCTGCGCCACGCCCCGCGCGAACTGGACGCTCGACAGCACCGGCGACGGCTACCTGCGCGTCGTGAACGCGAGCAGCGGCAAGTCCCTGGGCCCGGTCGGCTGCTCGACCGCGTCGGGTTCCGCACTGCAGCAGTCGGCCTGGCTGACGACCTCCTGCCAGCAGTGGACGGTCGCCCCGGGCACCGGCGGCTACTCGACGCTGACGAACCGCACGAGCGGCAAGGTGCTCGACGCGGTCTCCGGAGCGATCCGCCAGTCGACCGCGACCGCCGCCGCCGCGCAGGAGTGGGCGCTGCGCCCGGCCGGCGCCGTCGCCGTGACCTCGCTCGTCACCGGCAAGTCCTTCGACCTGCCGAACTGCTCGACCGCCGACGGTGCGGTGCTGCAGCAGCAGGAGTGGCTCGGCTCGCCGTGCCAGCGCGTCACCTTCACCGCGGCCGCCGACGGCGCCGTCGAGATGCACCCCGTCTCGGCCGCCGCGAAGTGCCTCGCAGTCACCGGAGGCTCCACCGCCGACGGCGCGACCGTCACGCAGGGGGCCTGCGGCGTGACCGGCAGCAGCTGGCGCCTGCGCCCCGGCAACGACGGCACCGTCGAGCTCCGCGCCGCGCACAGCGGCAAGGCGCTCGACCTCTCGAACTGCTCGGCCGTCGACGGCACGCGGATCGGCCAGTGGAGCGTGCTGAACAACGACTGCCAGCGCTTCCGCGTCTCGCTCGGCGCGCCCGCCGCGCCGGTCGCGCTGCAGCTCGCCGCCACCTCGACCGTGCGCTGCCTCGCGGGCAAGCCGGTGCTCACCACGACGGTGAAGAACACCGACGACCTGCCGGCCGACATCACGGTCACCACCGCCGCGGGCACGAAGACCTACCCGGCGGTCGCCGGCGGGAAGAACGCCACGGCGAGCTTCACGGTGCGTCAGCCGACGCTCGCCGCGGGCTCGGCCTCGGTGACGGGCGCCGGAGTCGACGACACGGGCCGCGCGGCCACGCAGTCGGCCGCCTACCCCGCGACCACCTGCTGACGACCACCACCTCCAGACCTCCCGCCCCCGTGCAAAGGAGCACCATGCCCACCCCCACCCGCCGCGCCCCCTTGCGCGCGGCCCTCGCCGCCCTCGGACTCGGGGCGGTGCTCGCCGCCGGCCTCGTCGCCCCCACCGCGACCGCCGCCGACGCGACCGTCCCCACCGCCGGCCTCCTCGCCGACTACCGCTTCAGCCAGACGACCGGCACGACCGTCCCCAACTCCGCGGGCGGAGCCGTGGGAGCCGCGCGCGTCGTGAACGGGACGGACGCGCTCTGGACCGGCACGTCACTCCGTCTCACCGGCGGCGCGAAGACCAGCGCGGCCCCCTGGGTCGAGCTGCCCGACGACCTGCTGAAGGGCAAGACGTCCGGCACGGTCACGGTCGAGACGCGCGCCGACGCATCGATGCTCTCGAGCTTCCACTTCCTCTGGAACCTCGGCAGCGACAGCACCTCGCAGTACTGGTTCGCGTCGGTGCGCGACAAGGTGCGCACGGCCATCACGACGACCGGCGGCGGCGGCGAGAACAACGCGCGCGGCGCCTCCGGCATCGCGGCCGACCGCTGGTACAGCCTCACCTCGGTGATCGACGGCGGCGCCGGCACGATCTCGTTCTACGTCGACGGCACCCGCGTCGCCTCGGCGCCCACGGCGCTGCGGCCGGCCTCGGTGGCGGACCAGTCGCTCAACACCATCGGCCGCGCGCCGTACCCCGACCCCTTCTACAAGGGGGAGGTGTCGACGTTCCGCGTCTACGACCGCGCCCTCACCGGCGAGGAGGTGGCGACCGTGTCGAGCGTCGACGCGAAGCTGCACGCCTCGTCCTTCGCGCCGCTGACCGCGGCCGTGCTCGACGGGGTCGCTCCGCTCACGATCGACGACTCGACGACGAACCTGCCCGACTACGGTGGCACCGTGACCTGGGCCTCGAGCGACCCGACCCTCCGCATCTCCGCCGACGGCCGCACCCTCGCCGCCGACCGCCCCGCCGCCGGCCAGGCCGCCCGCACGTCGTCGCTCACCGCGACCGCGTCGATCCGCGGCGTCGCGCAGTCCCGCACCGTCGCCGTCACCGTCGAGCCGCAGGTCGGCGTCGACACCCCCTACGGCTACCTGATGGTGCACTTCGTCGAGGACGCGCAGGGCTACGCCGAGAAGATCTACCTCGACGTCTCCCGCGGCGACGATCCGGAGAAGTGGGACCCGCTGAACGGAGGCAAGCCGATCCTCGCCTCCGACCTCGGCACGACCGGCGTCCGCGACCCGTACCTGACCTACAACCCCGAGACGAAGAAGTACTACATCATCGCCACCGACCTGCGCGTCTTCGGCGGCGACCAGGGCAGCGGCTCCTGCACCACCTGGTGCTACTGGACCACGCAGGGCAGCACCAAGATGAACGTCTGGGAGTCCACCGACCTCGTCTCCTGGAGCGACCTGCGCCAGTTCGACGTCGCGCTCGACGCGGCCGGCGCGAAGCAGCTCGAAGCCGGGATGATGTGGGCGCCCGAGGCGACCTGGGTGGCGGACTACAACGGGGCCGGCAAGGGCGCGTTCGTCGTCTACTGGTCCTCGACCGTCTACCCGAGTGCCGCGCACACGCCCGGCACCGGCGCGTCCCGGGTGCTCTGGGGAGCGACCACCGACTTCACCCAGGCGACCTACTCCTACGGCGGCACCTTCATCGACACCGGCGCCGACGTCATCGACACGACGATGATCCAGGACGGCGGCACGACCTACCGGATCTCGAAGGACAACGGCACCGGCCGCGGCATCTACATGGAGTCGACCACGGCGAAGCAGTGGTGGCTCCCGTCCACCGCGTGGACGCAGCTGCAGGACCGCATCGGCGCCGTCTGGGCCGGCGGCAACGCGGGGGGAGTGGAAGGTCCTGCGGTCTTCAAGGACCACGACGCCGACCGCTGGTACCTCTACGTCGACGTGATCCCCTCGACCGGCTACCGGCCGATGGTGACCACCGACCTCGACGCCGGCTGGACCCAGCTGAACGACCCCGGCTTCTCCCTGGCGCCGTCGACCAAGCACGGCGGCATCGTCTCGCTGACCGCCGGTCAGTACGCCGAGGTGCGTGCGGCCGATGCGGCATCGGCCGTGCGCTCGGACCTCGGCGAGGTCGGCTCCGTCGCCGCGCTGCCCACCCGGGCCGACGTCGTCCTCGCCTACAACCGCGGCACCGCCTCGCAGCCGGTCACCTGGGACACGTCGTCCGTCGGCACCGCTCCCGGCCGCTACGCGGTGACCGGAGTCGTGCGCACCCTCGGCGCGAACGACAACCAGTGGATCGGAGCGGGCGGATCGACGGCGTACAACGCGCCCGGCCGCGTGCTCTCCAGCTCGACGGCCGTGCGCGTGACCGCGACGGTGGTCGTGTCCGCGGCGACGGCGACCCTGACGTCGTCCACGCGGTGCGTGGCCGGCAAGGTCGTCGTCACCGGAGTCGTGAAGAACACCGGCACCTCGCCGCTGTCCGTCGTGATCCGCTCGGCCTGGGGCTCCTCGCCCACGCTGACCGCGGCCCCCGGCGCGAACGCGACGCACGCCTTCACGACGCGCGCCGCCTCCGTCCCGGCGGGCACGCTCACCGCGACGGCCGGCGGAACCACGCTGCAGTCCCCGTACGCGGCGCGCACCTGCGGCTGACCTGCCCCACCCTGCTGGTCGAGTAGCGCGCAGCGCGTATCGATCATGCTGGTCGAGTAGCGCGCAGCGCGTATCGAGACCCACCCATCGGCTGACGGTGGATCTCGATACGCCCTCTGCGAGGGCTACTCGATCAGCAGGGGGCGGCCCGTACGCAGAGCATGCGTGAGTGGGCCGACGCAGCATGAAGCGGCGCATGGGCAGGCACAGGCGCGGGCGCGCGCATTTCATGCTGGTCGAGTAGCGCGGAGCGCCTATCGAGACCCACCTCCGTCAGAACGGGGGCGGTGCGTCCCTGAAGCGGGGGCCCGGCGGGGCGCCGGCGAGTGCGGGTGGGTGGATCGTGACGAGGCGCCCGGTGGGCGTGGTCCAGACGATGCTGCCGTCCGCGCGGGGACGTAGGTCCAGCGGTCGCCGTGGCGGACGTGGTGGTGAGACGTGCAGAGGGAGACGAGGTTCTCGAGCGACGTCTCTCCGCCGTTCCTCCACTCGATCGTGTGGTCGGCCTCTGCCCGGGATGCGGTGCGGGTGCAGCCGGGGAAGCGGCAGGTCTGGTCGCGCAGCTGGAGGTGCAGGCGCATCCGGGGCGGCGGGACGCGGTGGGTGCGGCCGACGGACCTCACGGCGCGCGTGTCCGGATCGGTGAGCACTCGGGTGAAGGAGGCACCGGTCGCGACCAGCTCGCGGGCGAGGTCGGCGGGGATGAGGCCGTAGCCGTCGAGGTCCGCGGGCGCGTCGTCGAGACCGACAGCGGTCGACGCAGCGAGCGTGAGCCGTACCTCCGCTCGGATCCCGGGCACGAACGAGGAGGACGGCTGCGGTCCGTCGTCCGCGGGCGTGGTGCCGGCGATGTCGCCGTCGCGCAGCAGATCCGTGAGCACGTCCGCCTTCAGCTGCCCGAGCGTGCGCTCGTCGCCGCCGTCACGGAGACTGCGGGCGATGCGGTCGACGCGATCAGCGATGCCCATCGCGTCCGGCGCGGGGAGCAGCGCGCAGAGCGTCGCCATCCCGTCGACCTCCGGCGAGATCCACATCGCTCGATCCTGCCGGGCGCGGACGTGCCGCTGGGCGAGGGGCTCCTCGTGCAGCTCGTCGCGGAGCCGGGCGACGATACGTCTCAGCTGCGTCGGCGTCACGTCCGGCGCGACCTCGGCGGCGCGCTCGTCGAACCGGCCGCGGGAGGTGGCGGGCAGGGTGGCGGCGGTCGCGCAGACGATCTCGCTCGACTCCCAGAGCAGCCGGCCCTCGGCCAGCAGATCGCGGATGCGGGGGAGGTCCTCGACGAGGAGCCGGGCGTGCTCGAGCATCGTCGCAGTGGCCCGCTCGGACAGGCGGAGCTTCGCCGCGAACTCGGCCCGGATGGACCGCTCGACCAGGGTGGCCGCCTCGCTCTTCGCGAGCGAGCTCCCGCGGGCGAACGCCTCGGGGACGGTGACCGCCGAGCGGTAGGCGAGGTGCAGGGTCTGCGCTCGGGTGAGGAGCAGCTGCGCGGAGGTGCGTCCGATCTCCGCGGCGATGTCGGTCAGCGCGTCGACGGCGGCGAGCGCGCCCGACTGCCCTGCCGCTCCCGGGTCGCTGCGTTCATCCATACGCGTATTGAATCAGGCACCACCGACACGCGAGCGGCCATCGGCCGGAACCCTCGGACAACTCTGCGACATCGGATCTGTGGAGGAGAGTGCTACTCCCGCCGCCACTCCTGGAGGAACTCCGCGGTCGTCTTCGTCTCGAGCTCCAGCTCGATCTGCCCGAGCAGCACGTGGGGGTCGCCGATGTCGGCGGGCGTGCGGATGATCTCGGCGCCCGTGTCGAGTCGGGTGATGACGAGGTCGTGCGTCGTCAGCACCGCTCCGCCGAGCAGGGCGTCGATCGTCATCCGGAGCCAGGTCAGCGTCCGCGGGCGCAGCTCGGCGCGCAGATGCTCCGCCGCGACCTCGCGCTCGCCGTCGCCGTCCCGCTCGCCGTCCGCATCCACGCCGTCACTGTAGCGACCGCGCCGCACGCACCCGCCTCAGTGCCGCACCTGGAACCAGCGGATCAGCTCCCGCAGCGCCGGCAGCGTCGCACTCGCGTCGACGTCGGTGTCGATGTCCTCGAAGGTGCTGCGGTAGCCGGGCAGCTCGGTCGCCATCGAGTCGGTGATCGCCTCGTACGCCATCGTCCAGGAGGGGAACAGCCGCTGCGCCGGTGCCTCCTCGAGCAGCACGCGGAGCCCGGCGTGCCGCGGGTCGTCGGCGATGATCGCCATCCGCTCGCGAAGGGTCGCGGCCGGTCCCTCGAGCAGCTGAAGGAAGCGCCCGTCGCGGAACAGCAGGATGCCGGTCAGGCCGAGGCGCTCGTTGTTCGCGCGGCACTGCTCGAGCAGCGCGGGCAGGTCCGCCTCCTCGAGCCCGGCGGCGGTGTGGCTGGCGTAGACGATGGAGCGGAGATCGTCGTCCTGGGACGGAGCAGCGGTGGGCATGCGGCCCATCCCACCAGGCGCATCCCGCACCGGCAGCCCCCTCCCCGGATGCGCGGACCGCTGCTATACGCGACCGGATGTCCGCGGCCCAGCAGCCCCTTCGAACCCCCTCAGCCCGCGCACCGAAACTTCCCCGAAAGCTAATTGTTCACGGTAACATCGCGCTGACGACGGCCCGGAACTCCCCTCCGAGGCCGTCGCAGTCACGTTCTCAACGACGAGAGGCTCCACGAATGACGACGAAACGACGGATCCCGATCGCGACCGTGGCGGTGATGGCGCTGACGGCGGGACTGCTCGCGGTCGGCCCGACCGCGCAGGCCGCGCCGGCCACCTCCCTCGACAGCGCGAAGGTGCTCGAGCTGCCGTTCGACGGCAGCATCAGCGACACCAGCGGTCGCGGCAACACGGTCGGGATGCAGAAGGGCACCGCCGCCTACGGAACCGGCCTGGCCGGCCAGGCCTTCGAGTTCACCGGCGGCAACGCCGTCTCGCTCGGCACGAGCGCCCGCCTCCAGCCCGCCGACCTCACCGTCTCGTTCTGGTACAAGCCGACCGCCGCGATGACCGGCGAGCAGGTCTTCACCTGGAACAAGACCGCCTACAACTCCGACGGCTGGTACCTCACCTCCGAGAACGACTCCACCCCGCTCGCGCTCTCGATCGGCCCCTCGAGCGGTCAGCCCTACAAGGTCGCGATCGACACCGCGCGCGCCGGGTTCTTCCCGACGAACGAGTGGACCCACGTCGTCGCGACCTACGACAGGGCGACCAAGCAGGTCGCGTTCTACCGCAACGGCGTCAAGCAGCCCACCGTCACCAAGTACGAGGCGACCGGAGCGGCCACCGGCGTGCTCGGCTCCGAGGGCACCTCCACCAAGACGATCGGCTTCAACGGCCCGCAGTACAACGGCGCGCACCTGCGCGGACTCCTGGACGACTACGTGCTCTACGGGGCCGTCGCCAGCACCACCGACGTCGTCGCCCTGACGAAGGCGCACAACCCGTCCTTCGACGCGGCCGCCGTCGCGAAGGCCGACCTCGACGCCGTCACCCTGCCCGCGAGCACGAGCACCGGCTTCTCCATGCCCACCCGCGGCGCGAAGGGCTCCGACCTCAGCTGGACCTCCTCCGACGAGTCCGTGATCGCGATCTCCGGCGGCACCGCCACGGTCACCCCGCCCACCGGCACCGCGAAGGCCGTCACCCTCACCGGCTCCTCGACCTACGGCGGCAGCACCGCCGTCACCCGGACCTTCACCGTCCAGGTGCAGCCGAACGGCGTGAAGAGCTCGAGCTACCTGCAGGAGGCCGGCCTCTCGGACGTCACCGTCCAGGACCCGTACCTCGACAACGGCGAGCAGCAGACGGTCGAGTACCTGCTGAGCCTCGACCCGGAGATGTTCCTGCACTCCTTCTACACGCAGGCCGGGCTCACCCCGACCACGGCCGGCGGCTACGGCGGCTGGGAGCGCGAGAGCGGCACCCGGTTCCAGGGCCACTTCTTCGGCCACTACCTCTCCGGCCTCTCGCAGGCCTACGCGACCGAGCAGGACGCGACCACGAAGGCCGCTCTGCTCGCGAAGCTCACCGCGTCCGTCGACGGCCTGAAGAAGGTCCAGGACGCCTACGCCCTCAAGGACCCGGCCAACGCCGGCTACGTCTCGCCGTTCCCGGTGAGCTACCTGCCCTCCGGTGCGGACGGCCTGCTCGTGCCGTTCTACAACCTGCACAAGGTGCTCGCGGGCCTGCTCGACGCGCACCAGTACGCGCCGAGCGCCGTGTCCTCGAAGGCGCTCGTCGTCGCCGACGGCTTCGGCAGCTGGATCACCAACTGGGCCGGCCGCCAGGCGAACCCGGGCCAGCTGCTCAACACGGAGTACGGCGGGATGAACGAGGCGCTCTACCGCCTCTACGAGACCACGCAGAAAGCGGACCACAAGCGCGCCGCCGAGTACTTCGACGAGACCGCGCTGTTCCGCAAGCTCGCCAATGGCGAGGACGTCCTCAACGGACTGCACGCGAACACCACGATCCCGAAGCTGATCGGTGCACTCAAGCGCTACACCGTCTTCACCGACGACCCCGCGCTCTACGCCACGCTGACCGCCACCGAGAAGGCGGACCTCGACATGTACCGCCGGGCCGCCGAGAACTTCTGGCGGATCGTCGACGAGAGCCACAGCTACGCGAACGGCGGCAACAGCCAGTCCGAGCACTTCCACGGCGCCGACACCCTCTACCAGTACGCCACCAACGGCCAGACCACCGGCTACGGGGAGAACTCCACCTCCGAGGGCTGCAACATCTACAACATGCTCAAGCTCACCCGGGCGCTGTTCCAGGTGACGAAGGACGTGAAGTACGCCGACTTCTACGAGAACGCGTTCATCAACGGCGTGCTCTCGGTGCAGAACCCGGAGACGGGCATGGTCACTTACTTCCAGCCGCAGACCGCCGGCTACGCCAAGGTCTTCGGCACGGAGCACGACGAGTTCTGGTGCGACCACGGCACCGGCGTCGAGAGCTTCACCAAGCTCGGGGACTCGATCTACTTCGAGGGGCCGAAGACGGTCTACGTGAACCAGTTCCGCTCCTCCGTGCTCAGCTCGGGCGGCAGCAACCTCAAGGTCACGCAGACGGCGGACATCCCGAACACCGACACCGCGACCTTCTCGATCGCGGCGCTCGGAGCGGGAGCCGTCGCCGACGGCACCACGCTGCGGCTGCGCATCCCGGCCTGGGTCGACGGTGCGCCGACGCTCACCGTGAACGGCGCCGTCCGCGACGTCGCCACGCTGACCGAGGGCGGCTACGCGGTCGTCCCGGTCGCGGCGGGCGACACCCTCACCTGGAAGCTGCCGGCCGCGGTCGCCGCGGTGGCGAACACCGAGAACGCGAATTGGACGGCCTTCACCTACGGGCCCGTGCTCCTCGCGACCGAGCTCAACCGCAACAACGTCGACGCCTCCTACCCCGCGGGCGTGCTCGTGCAGATGAGCGTCGCGGACAAGACGGTGAACTCGAACGTCGTCGTCGCGAACGCGGCGCAGTGGACGGCCTCGGTGAAGCAGAACCTGCTCCGCCTGCCCAACGGCGCGAACGGCAACGGGACGACGACCATGCGCTTCGGCATGACGAACGTCGACGCCGCCTCCGAGGCCCGGATCTTCCAGCCGTACTACAGCCTCTACGGGGCGCGCTACGCGACCTACATGACGCTGATCGCCCCCGACTCCGCGGAGGCGCAGGCGCTGATCCTCAAGCAGAAGCAGCAGCTGCGGGTGGACGAGACGACGATCGACTCGCTCACCTCGTTCGACAACAACAACAGCGAGGCCGACAAGAACTACAAGTACAACCGCTCGGCGGTCGGCACCTGGCGCGGCGAGGGCTACCGCGACGGTGAGCGGTCGGCGGACGCGTACTTCCAGTACGACATGATCGTCGACCCGACGCTGCCGAAGAACTACCTCGGCGTCCGCTACTACGGCGGCGACGCGGGGCGCACCTTCGACGTGTACCTCAACGACGTGAAGCTCAAGACCGAGGTGGTCTCGGGTGCCGCGGGTGCACTGAACTGGTACGTGCAGTACGACGAGATCCCTCGCGCGGTGCTCGACGGCATCGCCGCGAAGGACAGCTACAAGCGCAACCAGGCCGGCGCCTACGTGCTCGACGCCCAGGGCAACAAGGTCCCGAAGGTGACGGTGCGCTTCCAGGGCACGGGCACCGCGAGCAATGTCGGCGGCGTCTTCGGCGTGTACACGACGGAGTCGACCGGGTTTGCGACGAACGCCGAGCTGACGAAGCTGACCTCGTCCGTCGGGACGTTCTCGCCGGCGCTCGCCGCCGGAGTGCGCGACCTGACGCTGACCGTGCCGCTGTCGACGACGAGCGTCGCGCTCGACCTCGACCCGGCCGTGGCCAGCGGGCTGGTGAAGGTCGACGGCGTGCTGATCGACGACACCGTCGCCCGGACCGTCACCCTCGCGGCCTCGGGGACCACGAACGTCGTGATCACCTCCTCCGCGCAGGACCACACGACGCTCGCGACCTACCGGCTCGCGATCGTCCGCGCTGCTCCGGCCGCCGTCATCGACCTGACGGTCTCGGCCACGACGCGCTGCGTCGCCGGCAAGGTCGTCCTGACGACGACGGCCCGCAACGACTCGAAGGCCACGGCCGCGATCTCGATCGCGACGCCGTACGCCACCAAGTCCTACCCGGGCATCGCGCCGACCAAGAGCGCGACGCAGGCCGACACCACCCGCGCCGCCTCGATCCCGGCCGGCACCGCGACCGTCACCGCGACGGCCACGATCGACGGCAAGGCGGTGACGACGACCAAGGCTGCCCCCTACTCCGCCCGCACCTGCGGCTGACCCGCGCTGATTCCCTCCCGCGAGATGCCACTTGTGCACGCTTTTCACGGCGTGTCGCGTGCACAAGTGGCATCTCGCGGCGGGGATCAGATCCCCCTGGGCGTTACCGATTCGTTACCTTGCGAGACCAAACCGGCACCACACTGCGAATGGGCAGGTCAAGGGCGGAGCATGACTCCCATGGAACAGACAGGGAAGAACTCGCGCGTGCCGCGGCTGCGGTTCATCGCGCTCGCGGCCGTCGCCGGCATCGTCGTCGCGGGAGTGCTGCTGGCGATCGCCGAGCTCGTCGCGCTGGTCGTCGCGAAGAACGCGAGCCCGGTGCTCGCGCTCGGGGCCTTCGTGGTCGACATCGTGCCGCGGCCGCTCAAGGAGTTCGCGATCGAGACGTTCGGCGCGAACGACAAGATCTTCCTGCTCGCGAGCATCGGCGTCGCCGTGCTGGTCGCCGCCGCCCTGGCCGGCGTGCTGCAGCTGGTCCGCCCGCCGCTCGGCCAGATCCTGCTCGTCATCGCCGGCGGCCTCTCGATCGCCGCGATCGTCACCCGCACCGGAGCGACCCCGCTCTCCGCGGTGCCCACCCTCGTCGGCCTCGTCGTCGCGATGATCGTGATGCACCTCACCGTCTCGCGCCTGCGCCGCTGGCGCGCCGCCTCCGCCGCCGAGAAGACCGGCGCCGCGCCCGCCGCCCGTCCGGTCGGCATCGAGCGCCGCGGCTTCTTCCGCGTGACGCTGATCGCCGCCGTCGGTGCCGCCGTGATCGGCGCCGGAGCGCGTGCCGTCAACGCCGCCACCTCCTCGCTGGCCAGCGTGCGCGACGCGCTGCGCCTCCCCAGCCCGCGCACCACCGTGACCGTCCCGGCCGGAGCCGACCTCGGCATCGACGGCCTCTCCCCGCTCTACACGCCCAACGCCGACTTCTACCGCGTCGACACCGCGCTGACCGTCCCCTCGATCGACCCCTCCACCTGGTCGCTGAAGATCAGCGGCATGGTCGACCAGGAGGTCACGATGTCGCTCCAGGACATCTTCGACATGGGCCTGGACGAGTACGGCATCACCATGACCTGCGTCTCGTACCAGGTCGGCGGCGACCTCGTCGGCAACGCGAAGTGGCTCGGCGTCCCGCTCCGCGACGTCCTGAAGAAGGCCGGCGTGCAGAGCGGCGCCGACATGCTGCTCTCGACGAGCGTCGACGGCTACACCGCCAGCACCCCGCTCTCCGCGGTCACCGACGAGAACCTCGACGCGATCCTCGCGGTCGGCATGAACGGCGAGGCGCTGCCCTTCGAGCACGGCTTCCCGGTGCGGATGGTCGTGCCCGGCCTCTACGGCTACGTCTCGGCCACCAAGTGGCTGACCGAGCTGAAGGTCACCACCTTCGCCGCCGACGAAGCGTACTGGACCCCGCGCGGCTACGACGCCGAGGCGCCGATCAAGATGTCCTCGCGCATCGACACCCCGCGCATCGACGCCGCGATCCCGGCCGGCCCGACCAAGATCGCCGGCATGGCGTGGGCGCAGACCACCGGCGTCGCGAAGGTCGAGGTGAGCATCGACGACGGCGACTGGCAGGAGGCGACGCTCTCCACCCCGGTCAACCTCGACACCTGGGTGCAGTGGTACGTCGACTGGACCGCGGAGACCGGCTCGCACTACGTCGCCGTCCGCGCCACCGACGCCACCGGCATGGTCCAGATCGAGGAGCGCGCCGGCGTCGCCCCCAACGGCTCGTCCGGCTGGCAGCGCACGCTCGTCCGCGTGAGCTGACGCCGCCCGGATCTCGATACGCCCGCTGCGCGGGCTACTCGATCAGCGAAGACCTGCTGGTCGAGTAGCCGCGCAGCGGCGTATCGAGACCCACCGGGTCAGCGGCGGAAGCTCGCCGCGTGGTGCTCCGGGGCCAGGTGCGGGCCGGCGCCGAGCATGCGCTCGCGGAAGGTGGCGCCGGTGGGCTCGGGGTCGAGGCGGCCGCGGCGGCGCAGCTCGGGCTGCACGAGCTCGACGAAGTCGCGCATCGAGGCGAGACCGAAGACGGCCTCGAGCATGATGCCGTCGAGGTCGGTCTCGTCCAGCATCCGCTCGAGCTCGTCGGCCACCTCGACGGGGTCGCCGGTGATCGCGAAGCCGCGGGTGCCCTTGCCCTTCAGCTCGTCGAGGATCTCGCGCACGGTCGGCGCCGTGCCGTCCGGCCGGGTCAGGAAGCGGTCGATGTTGCTGGTGCCCATCTGGCCCGCCTGGTCGTCGAGCACCAGCTGCTCGGCCAGGGTGCGGTCGAGGTCGTACTCGAGCAGATCGACGCCCGTGTTGCCGGCGTAGTAGTGCGCGGCCAGCTCGTCGGTCTGCAGGGCGTCGAACTCGGCGCGCAGCTGCGCCGCCTCCGCCGAGGTCGGAGCCACCACGATCGTCACGCCCACCATGACCTTGAGCGACGCCGGATCGCGGCCGTTCTCCGCGGCCCGGCGGCGGAGGTCCACGATGTCCGCCTTGACCTTGCCGTACGTCGAGCCCTGAACGAACACGCACTCGGCGTTCTTCGCGGCGAAGGCGCGGCCGACCGGTGAGGTCCCGGCCTGGAAGAGCAGGGGCGAGCGC
Source organism: Rathayibacter sp. VKM Ac-2760 (assembly GCF_009834185.1). GTDB lineage: Bacteria > Actinomycetota > Actinomycetes > Actinomycetales > Microbacteriaceae > Rathayibacter. The sequence goes on along the minus strand of NZ_CP047173.1, from coordinate 3,872,179 downwards.
TGCGGTGACGGCGGCAGCGTGTGGTAGCCGTGCGAGCGGTAGAACTCGCCCTCGTAGGCGACCGGATGCACCTTCGCCGGGTCCGCGAAGACGTTGCGCTCGTGGTCGAGCACGATGACGTCGTCGTCGTTGCCGCCCTCCCAGAACGAGAAGGCGACGTCGACGTACTCCTGCGCGGCGCGGTAGCGCTCGTCGTGCGGGACCATCGCGGACTGGCCGAGCATCGCGGCCATCGTGTTCTGCGAGGCGCCGGTGACGATGTTCCAGCCGATCCGCCCGCGGGTGACGTGGTCGAGGGTGGAGAACTTGCGCACGGCGTGCAGCGGGTGGTCGGCGCCGGTGGTGCTGGTGACCACGAAGTTCAGGCGCTCGGTGCCGACCGCCAGTGCGGGGATGAGGTACGCGCCGTCGAGCGCGAAGGTCATCCCGGCCTCGATCAGCACGTCCGAGAGCTCGCCGCGGCGCGAGGAGTAGCCGAAGGAGCCGCCCGCGAAGAAGAGGAAGTCGAAGCCGGCGTCGTCGAGGAGGCGCGCCATGTGCCGCCAGTAGTCGATGTCGCGGAAGTCGCCGTCGCGGCTGCGCGGGTGCGACCAGCTGATCGTGCCGCCGACGTGCGGCGTGCCGGCTTCGAAGAGTCCGAGGACGATCCGCTTCTTCATGCTCTCCCGCGTTCCGGCCGGGGTCCGCCGGCTGCTCCGGGAACCCTAGCGAGTGCGCGTTTCGGGGCTGTTGCGGCGTACCGGGACTCGCCCCGTCCGGCAGCGGCGCCGCCGCGGTCCCGGCGTGCGGAGCGCGCTCGCAGAACGAGGCGGATACTGGAGTCGCACCCGATAGCAGACAGATGTCGGACTGCGCGCGGAGCGCGGCCGGCGAAGGAGGAACCGTGAAGGCACTGCGCTACACCACCGTCGGACAGCCCCCCGAGGTCGTCGAGATCGAGAAGCCCGTGCCCGGCCCGGGCGAGATCCTGCTGAAGGTGACCGCCGCCGGCGTCTGCCACTCCGACGACTACGTGATGAGCCTGCCCGAGGAGGACTACCTCGCGCAGCAGTACCCGCTGCCGCTGACCCTCGGCCACGAGGGCGCCGGCGTGATCGAGGAGTTCGGTCCCGGCGTCGAGACCGGCCTGCGGATCGGCGAGTCCGTCGCCGTCTACGGACCCTGGGGCTGCGGCCACTGCCTGAACTGCTCGCGCGGCGCCGAGAACTACTGCACCAACGCCGCCGCCGAGGGCATCCGCCCGCCCGGCCTCGGCAGCCAGGGCTCGATGGCGGAGTACATGATCGTCGACGCCGTCCGCCACCTCGTGCCGATCGGCGCCCTCGACCCGGTGAAGAACGTGTCGCTCACCGATGCGGGGCTCACGCCGTACCACGCGATCAAGCGCAGCCTGCCGAAGCTCGGCGCGGGCACCTACGCGGTCGTGATCGGCTCCGGCGGGCTCGGGCACGTCGGCATCCAGATCCTCAAGGCGCTCTCGGGTGCGACGGTGATCGTGCTCGACGTCAGCGAGGAGAAGCTCGAGCTGGCGAAGCACGTCGGCGCCGACGTGACCCTGATCAGCGACGCCTCCGCGGCGGAGAGGATCCGCGAGATCACCGGCGGGCTGGGCGCGGACGCCGTCTTCGACTTCGTCGGCGCGGGCCCGACCATCGCGACGGCCACGGCGGTCGCGGCGATCGAGTCCGACGTCACCATCGTCGGCATCGGCGGCGGCTCCGCGACGGTCGGCTTCGGCGCGATCGCCTACGACGCGGCCGTGCGCGTGCCCTACTGGGGGTCGCGCAGCGAGCTGATCGAGGTCTTCGAGCTCGCCAAGGCCGGCCGGATCGACGTCGAGGTGCAGGAGTACGCGCTCGCCGACGCGCCCCGCGCCTACGCCGACCTGCACGCCGGCACGGTGCGCGGCCGCGCGGTCATCGTGCCGTAGGGCGGGCTCGCGGAGCGGTGGATCTCGATACGCCCGGAGCGCGGGCTACTCGATCAGCACGGGGGAGGGCCACCCGTCTAGCCTTCGAGGATGCGCTCCCGGCTCCTGCACGCCCGCGAATCGTTCTGGTTCCTGCCCACGCTCTTCGGAGTCCTCGCGATCGCGCTCGCCTTCGGGCTGATCGAGGTCGACCGGCTGCTGATCCGCGCAGGGATCCAGGACCTGCCGCTCGTCGAGGACCTCTCCGCGACGGGCGGCCGGGCGATCCTCTCGGCGATCGGCGGCACCATGCTCGGGGTCGCGGCGACGTCGTTCTCCATCACGATCTCCGTCCTCGCGACCACGTCCTCGGCCTACGGGCCGCGGCTGGTGCGCAACTTCATGGCCGACCGAGGCAACCAGGTCGTCCTGGCGGTGCTGACCTCGACGTTCCTCTACTCGCTGATCGTGCTGCGCTCGGTGCACACCGAGGAGGACGCGACCCTGGCGTTCGTGCCGGTCGTCGCGGTCGGCTTCGCGGTGGTGCTCGCCGTCGGCGACGTCGCCGTGCTGGTGTACTTCATCCACCACATCGCGCTGTCGGTCCAGGTGACGACGCTGCAGAAGCGGGTGCTCGGCGAGCTCGAGTCGGTCATCGCGGAGCTGTCCGGGGGCGAGCCCGATCCGCGCGAGGAGTCCTTCCCGGGCGGCGGCGTCGTGCTCGTCGCCCCGCGCGCCGGCTACGTCGAGCAGCTCGAGATCGAGCGGCTCGTCGCGCTCGGCGCCCGGAACGACGCGGTGCTGCGCGTCCTCGCCCAGCCCGGCGACCACGTGCTGGCCGGCGATCCCGTGCTCGAGGTCGCCGGCTCGGCCGACCTGGCGGACGCGGCGCTCGCCGCGGTCGTGATCGCCGACGCGCGGTCGCCGCACCAGGACCTCCGCTACGCCGTGCAGCAGGTCGTCGAGATCGGCGTGCGCGGCCTCGCCACCGGCACGAACGATCCGCACACCGCGGTCAGCGCCCTCGACGCCCTGACCGGCGCTCTCGTCGAGCTCTGCGGCGGCGACGGGCCGCGCACCCGCTTCCGCGACGGCGACGGCGTCGCCCGGCTGCACGGCACCTGGCCGACGGGGGCCGACCTGCTCGCCGAGGTCTACCTCGCGCTCCGCGCCTACGCGATGGACCAGCCGCTCGTCGTCCGCGCCGCGATCCGCCTGGCGCAGCGCCTCGAGCCGGTCGCCCGCGGCGCCGAGCGCGCCGAGCTCCACCGCCAGCTCGAGGCGTTCGCGGCGGCCTACGACGCCGCCGACCGCGACGCGCTCGAGGCCCCGGTGGTGCGGCGCGACCTGGAAGAGCTGCTCGTCAGCGCAGCCGCGCCGTCGACGAGCGCAGCACCAGCCGGGCGGTGACCGCCGTGCGCTCCTGGCGCTCGCCGGTGCGGATCCGCGCGGCCAGCATCTGCAGGGCCTTCTCGCCCAGCAATTGGTGGTCGAGGTGCATCGTCGTCAGCGGCGGCGAGTAGTACGCGGAGTCCGGCATGTCGTCGACGCCGACGATCGAGTAGTCGCCGGGCGCCGTCCGGCCGCGCTCGGCCATCGCGCGGAGGAAGCCGAGCGCGATCTGATCGTTGGCGGCCGAGACCGCGGTGAACGACTCCGGATCGACGGACCGGCCCTTCGCGGCGCCCGACTCCGCGTCCCACTCCGCACAGCGCAGCACCTCGAGCGGGGTGACGCCCGCCTCCGTCAGCGCCGCCCGGTAGCCGCGCTCGCGGTCGACGGCCTCGTTGCGGTCGCCGGGACCGGCGAGGTGCAGGATCCGCCGGTGCCCGAGCTCGAGCAGGTGCCGAGTGCCGAGGTAGCCGGCGCCGTACGAGTCGGCGTAGGTGGAGTCGCCGGCGGGCCCGCCGCGCTCCGACCGCGTCACCACCGGCACCGAGGCGGCGATGTACTCGACGAGCTCGTCGAGCCCGCCGTAGGGCGTGCCGACGATGATCCCGTCGACCTGGAAGGCGAGCAGCTTGTCGACCGCGTGCCGCATCTCCTCGCGCGCACCGGGGGCGTCCGGCCCCACCTCGAGCAGTGCCGTGATCAGCGAGAGCCCCTCGGCCCGCGCGGCCCGGCTCACCCCGGTCAGCAGCTCCGAGTGCCCGTAGTTGAGCGGACCCATCGCGAGGAAGCCGACCGTGTCGGTGCGCTGCACCCGCAGATTCCGGGCGACGCGGTTGTGCCGGTAGCCGAGCTCGGCGATCGCCGCCTCGATCCGGACGCGCGTCGCCGGAGCGACGTAGCCGCCGGTGAAGAAGCGGGAGACGGTCTGCGCCGAGACCTCGGCGTGCCGCCCGACGTCGGCCATGCTCGGCCGTGCGCGGGGCGGGGACGTGCTCGACATCGAGGCTCCCTCCCTGGCGGCGACCCGCTCACTCTACTGAGCCGATTCCGGGCCGCTTCCCGTTACCCGATCGTGACCCATCAACCGGTTGCGCGCATTGTCGCGCCAATGTGTTATCGATAACGTATCCCTCATCCACCGCCGCTGGAGCTCCAGTCCCTGGCCCCGATCGGCGGATCCGACGTCGATGTCGCGCTGCTGCGATGTCGAGCAGCGAAAGGACGCGAAGATGCGTGCTCTGACCCGATCCGTCGCCCTCGCCACGGGCGCCCTCCTCCTCGCCGGCCTGGCCGGCTGCTCCGCGAGCGGCGGCGACACCGGCGGGAAGACCGAGATCACCTGGTTCAAGCTCACCGAGTCGGCCGACTCCGCGAACGCGACGATCAACGAGATCGTCAGCGACTTCGAGGAGGCGAACCCCGACATCACCGTCAAGGTCGAGCAGCGGGCGGTGGACGCGCACAAGGACGCGCTGCGCACCACGCTCGGCACCAGCGGCGCCCCCGACCTCTTCTTCTCCTGGGCCGGCCCCGGCCTCGGCGGCGAGTTCATCGACGCCGGCGCGAGCCTCGACCTGAAGGAGTACTACGACGAGTACGGCTGGGCCGACCGCTTCTCCGACACCACGCTGTCGACCGTCACCCAGTACGGCGGCTACGACGGCGTGCCCTACACCCAGCGCACCGAGGCGGTCTTCTACAACAAGGACCTCTTCGCCGAGGCCGGCATCGACGCGGCGCCCACCTCCTACGACGAGCTCGTCGAGGACGCCGGGAAGCTCAAGGACGCGGGCATCACCCCGTTCGAGTTCGGCGGCACCGTCAACTGGCACGTGATGCGCCTGCTCGACAGCCTGCTCGAGACCGAGTGCGGCGCCGACGGCTACCAGGCCCTCGTCACCGGCGAGGCGAGCTGGGCCGACGAGTACTGCGTGACCGACACCTTCACCGAGTTCGCCACCTGGACCGCCGACTACGTGAACAGCGGCTTCATCTCGATCAACAACGACGAGTCGAGCTCGCTCTTCTTCAGCGGCAAGGCCGCCATGGCGATCGAGGGCGACTGGTTCAACCAGCAGATCCGCGACGCCGGGATGTCCGAGGACTCGGTCGGCATCTTCGCCTTCCCCACGGGCACCGACCGCATCTACGGCTTCAACGAGAACAACTACATCTCCGCGAACTCCGACCACCCCGACGAGGCCGCGAAGTTCCTCGACTACCTGACCTCGCCCGAGGCGCAGTCGAAGTTCATCGCGACCTTCGGCAGCCGCTCGGTCAACGTCGACGTCACCCCCGAGGACCAGAGCGCCTTCGACGCCCTCTGGAACCCGATCACCGAGGCGGCGACCGGCGTCTACATGAACAACGACCAGAACCTCTCGCAGTCGCAGACCACCGAGTACTGGCGCATCCAGAACCTCGTCGCGACCGGCGACCTCGACCCGGCCGACGCCGGCGCCGAGTTCCAGAAGTTCATCGACCAGCAGTGACGCCCCGGGCGCGGAGGGGCCCCACCCCTCCGCGCCCGAGCCGTCCCGTGTCCGCGACGTCCGAGAGGTCCGCCATGACGACATCCACCCCCGCCCGCCCGCGGCAGTCCGCGCCGGAGCCGCCGCGGAAGAAGCATCCGCGGCGCCGGGCCCTCGCCCGCTTCGGCGGCACCGGCTTCCTCGCCGCACTGCCGTTCCTCGCGCCGGCGCTCGCCGCCTACCTCGTCTTCGTGGTCGGCCCCTCGCTCGAATCGGTGCGGCTGAGCTTCTTCGAGTGGTCCGGCTTCCAGGGCGCGCCGCAGGTGTTCGTCGGCCTGCAGAACTACGTCCGGATCTTCACGCAGGACCCGGTGTTCTGGACCGCGTTCTCGAACACCCTGATCTGGGTGGTGCTGTCGCTGTTCATCCCGGTCGGCCTCGGCCTGGTGATGGCGCTGGCGCTCAACCGCCCGCTGTTCGGGCGGAACGCCTTCCGCTCGCTCTTCTACATCCCGGGCGTGCTCGCCCCGATCGCCATCGCGAACATGTGGCGCTGGATGTACAACCCCAACTACGGCGTCGGCGTGAACCTCGCGCAGCTGTTCGACCTGCCCTGGCTGGCCGAGGTGCAGTGGCTGGGCGACAAGAACCTCGCGCTCTACTCGATCTTCGCCACGTTCGTCTGGCAGATCGCGGGCACGAACATGGTGCTCTTCCTGGCCGGGCTGCAGAGCGTCTCGCCCGACCACGTCGAGGCCGCGCGGCTCGACGGCGCGAACGCCTGGCAGGTCTTCCGCAACGTGACGATCCCGGCGCTGCGACCGACCACGGTCATCGTCGTGGTGCTCACGATCATCAACTCGATCAAGGTGTTCGACCTGATCGTCGGCATGACCGGCGGCGGCCCCGCGCAGCAGACGCAGGTGCTCGCGCTGTGGTCGTTCCAGCAGTCCTTCAACAACCACGAGTACGGCCAGGGCAACGCGATCGCCACCGTCCTGCTCGTGATCACCCTCGTCATCGTCGTCCCGTACATGGTGTGGACGGCTCGTCAGGAGAAGAACTCATGAGCGTCACGAGCATCCCGACCGGCGCGCCCGGCCTGGTCGCGCCGGCCAAGCGCACCCGCCGCCCGGTCGGCGGTCGCGACTACATCCGGATCGGCCTCTGGATCGCGCTGGTCTTCGCGGTCCTGATCTGGGCGGTCCCGCTGATCTTCATGGTCTTCACCTCGCTCAAGAGCGAGGCCGACATCTTCAGCACGCCGGCCTTCGTGCCGCCGTGGTCGCCCGACTTCGGCAACTACGTCGAGGCGCTCGACCGCGGCAACCTGCTCACCGCGGGCGGCAACAGCCTGATCATCGCGCTGTTCAAGGTGCCGATCGGCCTGTTCATCTCGGCGGCCGCCGCCTTCGCCCTCGCGCGGATGCGATTCCGGCGACAGCGCCTGCTGATGGGCGTGATCGCGCTCGGCGCGATGGTGCCGATCCAGGTCGCGATCGCCCCGCTGTTCCAGGTGATCAACGGACTCGGCCTGCTGAGCAGCAACTTCGGCATCATCCTGCCGTACATCGCGTTCGGCCTGCCGTACCAGACCTTCATCCTCTACGGCTTCTTCCGGCAGATCCCCGAGGAGATCGACGAGAGCGCGCGGATCGACGGCGCCGGCAACTGGCGGCTGTTCCTGACGATCATCCTGCCGCTGGCCCGCCCGGCGCTCGCCGCGCTGTTCATCCTCGACTTCGTCTCCACCTGGAACGAGTACTCCATCGCGCTCGCCCTGCTGCAGAGCCAGGACTCCTGGACGATCCCGCTCGCGCTGCAGGGCTTCCAGTCGCAGTTCACCAGCTCGTACGGGCCGCTGAACGCCTTCACCATCATGTCCGTCTTCCCCGTGCTGATCGTCTACCTGATGTTCCAGCGCTACTTCGTCGAGGGCGCCTTCGCCGGCGCCGTGAAGGGCTGACCGTGCCGCACACCACCGACACCGCCGAGCGCTTCTCGCGCGAGACGCGCCTGTTCGAGGTCCTCCGCGACCCGCGCGGGCACGCGATCGTCGAGCGCCGCCTCCCCGGGCTGGTGCACTCCTCGATCCTGCACACGCTGCACGGCTACCCGATCGGGCTCGTCGTCGACACCGAGGAGTCGCTCGACGAGGCCGCGCGGGAGGCGCTGCTCGCCGAGGTCGCCGCGATCCCGACCGAGGAGCCCGCCCCGGCCCGCGAGGAGGAGCGGTACGTCGAGCCCTCCGCGGACTACGAGGGCGCGGAGGTGGAGTTCGGCTCCGCCGCCGTGTCCGCGCCGGCCACCGCCTCCGTCTTCGGGCGCTTCGAGATCGAGCTGCGCGGCCCGTCGCACGGCAACCCGTTCGTCGACGTCGCGCTCTCGGCGATCGTCGACGGGCCCGACGGGTCGGTGCGCGTGCCCGGCTTCTACGACGGCGACGGCGTCTACCGCCTGCGCTGGATGCCCGAGGCTCCCGGCGAGTACGCCTGGACCACCTCGAGCAGTGCCCGCTCGCTCGACGGCGTCACCGGCTCCGTCTCGGTGACCGCGGCCCGCGAGGGGCGGCACGGTCCGGTGCGCGTGGCCGACACCTTCCACTTCGCGCACGCGGACGGCACCCGGCACCGCCCGCTGGGCACCACCTCCTACGCCTGGACGCACCAGGGCGACGAGCTGGAGGAGCGGACCCTCGCCTCGCTCGCCGCGGCGCCCTTCACCAAGATGCGGATGTGCGTCTTCCCCAAGTCGTACCTCTTCAACGAGAACGAGCCGGAGCTGTACCCGTTCGAGGGCTCGCCGACGGCGGGCTTCGACTGGCAGCGCTTCGATCCGGAGTTCTGGGCGCACCTCGAGCGGCGGATCGAGCAGCTGGGCGAGCTGGGCATCGAGGCGGACCTGATCCTCTTCCACGCCTACGACCGCTGGGGCTTCTCGACGATGGACGCCGTCGCCGACGACCGCTACGTCCGCTACGCGGTGGCGCGGCTCGCGTCCTTCGCGAACGTCTGGTGGTCGCTCGCGAACGAGTACGACCTGCTGTTCGAGAAGACCGAGGAGGACTGGGAGCGCTTCGCCCGCATCGTCGGCGAGGACGACCCGTCACGGCACCTGCTCTCGATCCACAACTGCCGCGAGTTCTACGACCACTCCCGCCCGTGGATCACGCACGCCAGCATCCAGCGCCAGGACGTCTACAAGACGGCCGAGATGACGACGGAGTGGCGGCGCTGGGGCAAGCCGGTGGTGATCGACGAGTGCGCCTACGAGGGCGACATCGATCAGGGCTGGGGCAACATCACCGGCGAGGAGCTGGTCCGGCGGTTCTGGGAGGGCGCGCTGCGCGGCGGCTACGTCGGGCACGGCGAGACCTACGTGCACCCGGACGACGTGCTCTGGTGGTCGAAGGGCGGCGAGCTGCGGGGGACGAGCCCCGCGCGGATCGCCTTCCTGGAGTCGGTGCTGGCCGAGGGGCCCGCTCGCGGGCTGGAGCCGATCCCGCTGGACTGGGACGTGCCGCGCGCCGGCGTCGAGGGGGAGTACTACCTGTACTACTTCGGCTTCGACCGGCCGACCTACCGCCGCTTCCTGCTCGAGCCGGACGTGTCGTACACGGTCGACGTGATCGACACGTGGGCGATGACGGTGTCGCGGCTGCCGGGGACCTACTCGGGGCGGTTCCGCATCGACCTGCCGGGCCGCGAGTACATCGCGGTGCGCCTGCAGCGCGCGGACTGACGGCGGGGCGGCCGGGCGGCGGCGGGGCGGCACGATGCGCGCCGAACCGACCGGTCCGCGTCGCCGTGATCGGTCCGCGTCAGGGATGCGGTGGCGGAGCGGCCCCGGTGCGATTCTGTCGGGGTTCCGCCCCGAAGAGCCGCCCTCGGCCGTCAAGGAGTCCCCGTGTCCCGTCCCCGCCGTCGTCACTTCGCCGCTGTCGTCGTCGTCGCCCTGGTCGCCGGGCTGGTGGGCGTCGCGTCGAGCTCCGCCCAGGCCGCGGCGCCCTCGACCGGCGCCTCCGAGCACCCGCGACTGACGGTCACGACCGTCGGGGAGCTCCTGACGGCGCCGGGTGAGTCGGTGGGCGTAGGCACGAGGGTCAGGCTCACCCGCGTCCTCGCGAACACCGGCGATGTCCCGCTCACGGTCTCGCTCGGCGAGTTCGGCCGGCAGGACGCCCGGATCAAGCTCGAGGGCGAGTACCGGCTCGTCAGCGAGGCCCGCACGGTCAGCGAGGCCGACCTCGCGGCGGGCTTCGTCCGCGACTCCGGCGTGTTCACGGCGACCACGCTGCAGGGTGCGCGCTACACGTCGCCCGACGTCGACTACCGGCTCGCCCTGCCGGCGCCGGTCGAGCACCCGCGGCTGACGGTGACGCCCCACGTGTCGCTCCTCCTCCGCGACGGAGAGGCCGTGCGGGTCGGCACTCGGATCAGCACCACCTACACCCTCTGGAACACCGGCGACGTGCCGCTCCACCTGTCGCTGGCGCCCTTCCAGCAGCGGGACTTCCTCCTCCCCGCGGGCCGCGGGTTCGAGTTCACCAGCGAGCTCCGGTCGGTGACGGAGGCCGAGCTCGCCGCGCGCTTCCTCCGCGACCCGGGGGTGTTCACGGCGACCACGCCCTCGGGCGCGAGCTACACCACCCCGGACATCGACTACCACTTCTCCCTGCCCGCTCCGGCCGACGAGCGCCACGAGCTGTAGGCGCCGAGCCGGAGGACCTCGACGCCCACCGGCCGGCGCTCCCCCCACCACGATCGTTCAGGAGCCCTCCATGCCGTCCTCCCACCTCCGTCTCCGCTCCCTCGCGGGTCGACCGCGCCCTGCCCGCGTCGCCGCCTCGGTCGTCCTGACCGTCGGGCTCCTGGGGTCCGCGGCGACCGCGGCCCAGGCCGCCGAGCCGGCCCCGTCCGCGCCGGTCCAGCCCGCGCCGGTCGGCGGCGAGCCGAGTGCTGCGCCCACCGCGGAGCACCCCGGCCTGCGGGTCACGGTCACCGGGGACGTCGTCCTCAAGCCCGGCGAGAGGATCGGTGTCGGCACCCCGGTCCGGGTCTCCCTCCACCTCGAGAACACGGGGGACGTCCCCGTGGCGCCCGCCGACCTCGACCTCCTCGGCCTGCTCGTCCCGGTCGGCGAGTCGATCGACGTCCGCGACTACACCCGGACCGTGACGGCCGAGGAGATCGCGGCCGGCGTCGTCGACATCTCCGGCCCGGTCACCGGGCGCACCCCCACCGGCACCGTGTTCACGGCGCCCGGCTACCACTACCGGCTCGCCCTGCCCTGCCCGAGGGCGCGGCGGGCTCCGGCCGGGGAGCACCCGGGGCTGGCCGTCACGACCTCCGGCGAGTTCCTCGTCGAACCGGGTGAGGCGGTGCAGGTCGGCACCCGGGTGCGGGCGGTGAGCCGGGTGACCAACACCGGCGACGTCGACCTCGCGCTGTCGGCCGGCGCGCTGGTCGCCGACTCCCTCCCGGTCGGCGTCTCGACGGAGATCCCGGCGGACACCCGGGTCGTCACCGCGGAGGACCTCGCCCGCGGCTACCTGACCTACCGGACCAGGACGTACGGCACGACGCCGAGCGGCTACCGGTACGCGTCGCCCGACGTCGAGGACAGGCTGCCGCTGTTTATCGAGGACTCGAATCAATTCGACTAGGCTCGACGGCATGACCGAGAACACAGGCACGACCGAGACCCCGGGGGAGCTGCGCGTCGGCGTCGTCGGCCTCGGCTTCGCCGGCACCACCCACCTCGACGCCTTCCAGGCCCTCCCCGGTGCGCGCGTCGTCGCGCTCGCCGGCCAGGAGGAGGAGCGGCTGCGCGAGCTCGGCGCCACCCGCGGCGTCCCCGACCTCTCCGCCGACTGGGAGGACCTCGTCGCCCGCGACGACCTCGACGTCGTCTCGATCGGCGTGCCGAACCACCTGCACCACCCGATCGCCGTCGCCGCGCTCGCCTCCGGCAAGCACGTCTTCTGCGAGAAGCCGCTGGCCACCACCGCCGAGCTGGCCGCGGAGATGGTCGAGGCGGCCCGCGCGAACGACCGCGTCCTCGAGATCGCGTACAACCACCGCCGCCGCGCCGACGTCGCCTACCTGCGCACCTACCTCGACGACGCCCCGCTCGGCGAGATCTACCACGCCCGCGCGAGCTGGCAGCGGCGCACCGGGATCCCCGGCATCGGCTCCTGGTTCACCAGCAAGGAGCTGGCCGGCGGCGGACCGCTGATCGACCTCGGCTCGCACGTCCTCGACATCGCGCTGCACCTGCTCGGCGAGCCGCGGGTCACGAGCGTCTCCGCCGTCGCCTACGGCGAGATCGGCCGCTCCGGTCGCGGCGGCCGCCCGCACGGCGTCGCCGCCACCGGCACGCACGCCTTCGAGGTGGAGGACTTCTCCAGCGCGCTGCTGCGCCTCGACAACGGCCGCAGCCTGCAGCTCGACGCCTCCTGGGCCAGCTACTCCAAGGTGCACGAGGACATCGAGGTCGAGCTGCTCGGCTCGGCCGGCGGCGCCCGGCTGCACGTCGCCGACTACGCGACGGAGGGGACGCTCACGTTCTACTCCGAGGTCGCCGGCGCCCCGACCGTCTCGCGCCCCGACGTGCCGGTGCCCGCCGGGCACCACCGCTCGGTGATCGCGGAGTTCCTGGCCGCGATCGCCTCGGGTGCCGACGCGCCCGCCGGTGGTCCCCGCTACGCCGGCCACTACGGCGACTACGCGCTGCACCGCAGCCGGGTGGTCGACGCGATCTACCGCTCCGCCGCCGAGAAGAAGGAGGTGGCGGTCGCATGAGCGCTCCCCTCGAGGTCCTGGTCTGGAACGAGTTCCGCCACGAGACGCGCGGCGACGAGACCGTGATGCGGCACTACCCCGACGGCATCCACCGCGTGATCGCCGACGGGCTCGTCGAGTCGCTCGGCGACGCCGTCTCGGTGCGCACGGCGACACTCCCCGAGCCCGAGCACGGGCTGACCGAGGAGGCGCTCGCGAAGACGGACGTGCTGCTCTGGTGGGCGCACATCGCGCACCCGGAGGTGTCGGACGAGGTCGTGCAGCGGGTGCTGCGGCACGTGCAGGAGGGGATGGGCATCCTGATCCTGCACTCCGGCCACTACTCGAAGATCTTCCAGGCGCTGATGGGCACGACCTGCTCGCTGAAGTGGCGGAACGACCACGACCGCGAGCTGGTCTGGACGATCGCCCCGACGCACCCGATCGCCGAGGGCGTGCCGAGCCCGATCATCATCCCCGAGCAGGAGATGTACGGCGAGTACTTCGACATCCCGGTGCCGGAGGAGACGGTCTTCCTCTCGACGTTCTCGGGCGGCGAGGTCTTCCGCTCCGGAGTGACCTACACGCGGGGCCTCGGCAAGGTGTTCTACTTCTCGCCCGGCGACCAGGACTACCCCGTCTACCACCACCCCGACATCAAGCGGGTGCTGGCGAACGCCGTGCAGTGGGCGCGCCCCAAGCGCGAGCGCACGCCCCTGATGGCGGACCACCACCCGCGCGGCTGGTTCGAGTCCTGACCCCTCCCGCGAGATGCCACTTGTGCACGCTTTTCACGGCGTGTCGCGCGCACAAGTGGCATCTCGCGGCGGGGATCAGGCCTTGCGGGCGTGCCAGGCTCGGAGGGTGGCTACGCCGAGGGCGGCGACGACGAGGGCCGTTGCTGGGGTGCGGAGCGAGACGGCGGGGAGCATCAGCGCGCTGGTGAAGACGGCCTGCGCGTAGTCGAGCATCTCGAGCGGGTGGCGGGCCAGCACCCGCGAGCCGGCGGCGGCCGAGACGGCGGTGACGAGCACCGGTCCGACCCAGAGCACGGCGAGGCTCACGATCCAGGCGATCACCCGGCCGACGGAGAGCACCCCGCACCAGGCGAGCGCGAGACCGGCGAGGATCCCCGGCAGCCACTGCACGCCGTTCAGCAGCGCGAGTCCGGCGGCCGAGCCGTCGCGGCTGAGCGGCGCGACCACTCCGGTCAGCCAGCCGCCGGCGGCCACCGCCGCGAGCGAGATCGCGACGGCCGCCCCCGCCCGCGGCGCCCGCGCGATGGCCGGCACCAGCAGCGCACCGACCGCGATCGCGCCCACCGTGCCGCCGACGATCGCGGCGAGGTAGAGGTCGGAGTCCGGATCCACCCGCAGCCCCGCGGACACGGTCAGCGCCGACTGCACCAGCGCGATCACCTGCACACCGACCACCCCGAGCACCGCACCGAGCGGCCCGATCCCGCGGCGGACGCGCGCCGCGAGCCCCGCCAGCGCCGACCCGGTCACGATCACCGAGACGATCAGCGTCAGGAAGTACTGGCTGAACGGCAGCAGCGCGAGCGGCATCTCCTCGGGCAGCACGTCGGCCGCCCAGAGGTTCTGCAGCGGCAGCCGCAGCCCGGTGAGCAGCCACGGCAGCAGGCCGAGCACGCCGGCCAGCGCGCCGACCCCGAGGCTCGGGAGCAGGCGCGGGCGGGTGCGGACGTCGGGCGCGGCGGAGGCGGTCACCCGCCCATCCTCCCTCCCGAGCCCCGACGCCTCGCCCCCAGCGCGAAACATGACCGCAATACAACGGTCGTCAACGAATCGTTACGATGAGGACGGCCCCGCCTCCCCCCGGAGCGGTCACCGACGCCACCACCGCCCCGCACACATCACCGCCCCGTACAACTCCCCGCCCCGCACACGTCGACACGAAGGGAGGGCCGCGATGGCCCTCGACCGGAACACCCGTGATCTCGAGAGCGGGATCGTCACCGATCTGCGCGAGAAGATGAGCTACGGCTCCTACCTCTCGCTCGAGACGCTGCTCTCCGCGCAGAACCCCGTGAGCAGTCCTGAGCACCACGACGAGATGCTGTTCATCATCCAGCACCAGACCTCCGAGCTCTGGCTCAAGCTCGTGCTGCACGAGCTGCGGGCGGCCTGCCGACTGATCGCCGCCGACGACCTCTCCGGCGGGCTCAAGAAGATCGCGCGGGTGAAGCACATCCAGAAGACGATGACCGAGCAGTGGTCGGTCCTCGCCACGATGACGCCGACCGAGTACGCGCAGTTCCGCGACTTCCTCGCGAACTCCTCCGGCTTCCAATCGCACCAGTACCGCGCGGTCGAGTTCATCCTCGGCAACAAGAACGCGAAGATGCTCGACGTGTTCCGCGGCGACGAGGCCGCGCGCGCCGAGCTGCAGGAGCTGCTCGAGGCGCCGAGCCTCTACGACGAGTTCCTGCGCTACCTCGACCGCGCCGGTCACGAGGTGCCGGCCGAGCTGCTCGAGCGCGATGTCACGCTCGCCCACGTCTTCACTCCCTCGCTCGTCCCGGTCTTCCAGCGGATCTACGAGAACGAGCGCGAGTTCTGGGGCGCCTACGAGGCCTGCGAGGAGCTCGTGGACGTCGAGGACAACTTCCAGACCTGGCGCTTCCGCCACCTCCGCACGGTCCAGCGCACCATCGGCTTCAAGCCGGGGACGGGCGGATCCAGCGGAGTAGGGTTCCTGCAGAAGGCGCTCGAGCTCACGTTCTTCCCCGAGCTCTTCGCCGTGCGCACCGAGATCGGACGACGATGACCGCCACCACCACGCAGGCCACCACGGCGCAGGCAGCCACCGCCGCGGAGCTCGACCGCCGCGACCCGCTCGCCGCGTACCGCTCGCGCTTCCTCGGCGCCGACGACCCGGGGGTCGCCGCCTACGTCGACGGCAACTCGCTGGGCAGGCCGCTCGCCGATCTCCCCGAGCGCTACGCCGACTTCGTCCGCGACAGCTGGGGCCACCGCCTCATCCGCGGCTGGGACGACAGCTGGTTCCAGCTGCCGCTGACGCTCGGCGACCGCCTCGGCTCCGCGGTGCTCGGCGCGGGCCCCGGCCAGGTCGTCGTCGGCGACTCGACCACCGTGTCGCTCTACAAGCTGATCCGCACGGCGCTGCACGCGCGGCCCGGTCGCTCCGAGATCGTCATCGACCGCGGCAACTTCCCGACCGACCGCTTCGTGGTCGAGGGGATCGCCGCAGAGACCGGCGCGAGCATCCGCTGGATCGAGACAGAGCTCGGCGGCGGCGTCACGCCCGACGACGTGCGCGCGGTCGTCGGCGCAGGCACGGCCGTGGTCGTGCTCAGCCAGGTCGCCTACCGCTCGGGCTACGCGGCCGACGTCCCGGCGATCACGGACATCGTGCACGAGGCGGGAGCGCTCGCGCTCTGGGACCTCTGCCACTCCGCCGGCGTGCTGCCGATCGAGCTCGACGCCTGGGGCGTGGACCTGGCGACGGGCTGCACCTACAAGTACCTCAACGGCGGGCCGGGTGCGCCCGCGTTCCTCTACGTCCGGAGCGAGCTGATCGCCGACGCGGTGCAGCCGATCTGGGGCTGGATGGGCGTCAAGGACTCGTTCCGGATGGGGGAGTCCTACGACCCCGCCGACGGGATCCGCCGCTTCGTCAGCGGCACGCCGCCGATCGTGGGGATGATCGCGATGCAGGCGATGCTCGACCTGATCGAGGAGGCGGGCCTCCCCGCGATCCACGCGAAGTCGCTCGAGCTCACCGCCTACGCGGTCGAGCTCTTCGACGCCCACCTCGCGCCGCTGGGCGTCGAGCTGTCGACCACCCGCGACCCGGAGCGCCGCGGCGGTCACATCACGGTCGACCACCCGAGCTTCGCCGCGATGGTCCCGGTGCTCTGGGAGCGCGGCGTCATCCCCGACTTCCGCACCCCCAGCGGCATCCGCCTGGGCCTCTCGCCGCTGTCGACCTCGTTCGCCGAGGTCGAGCTGGTGGTGCTCGCGGTCCGCGACCTCCTCGTCGAGGGCGCCGCCTCGGGCGAGCACGCCGGCGACGGCGGGCCGGTGTCGGAGGAGCGGGCCCGGGGGTGACCGGCGTCCTCGACCTGGTCGCGCGCGAGCCCGACGGGGTCGTCCGCTACGGGCCGGCGCCGGAGCACGTCGCCGACCTCTACCGAGCGGAGCAGCCCGCCGACGTCCTCGTGGTCGTCGTGCACGGCGGATTCTGGCGCACCCGCTACGACCGGATCCACGCCCGCCCGCTCGCGGCGGCGCTCGCCGACCGGGGCTTCGACGTGCTCCTGCCCGAGTACCGGCGGATCGGCGACCCCGGCGGCGGCTGGCCGGGCACCTTCGACGACGTCCGCTCCGTGCTGGCGGCGCTGCCCGAGTCCTCCGGCGTCGCGTACCGGCGGGTCGTGCTGGCCGGTCACTCCGCGGGCGGGCACCTGGCCGTGTGGTCGCAGGCGGCCGACCCCTCCCCGTCGGTCTCGGCCGTCGTCTCGCTCGCCGGAGTCGTCGACCTCGCCGCCGCGGCCGCCGAGCGGCTCAGCGACGGCGCGGCCGACGAGCTGATGGCCGCCGCACCGAACGCGCTGGCGCAGGCGGATCCGTCGCAGCTCCCCGCGCCGCCGGTGCCCGTCGCCCTCGTGCACGGCGACCGCGACGCCGAGGTCCCGGTCGAGTACAGCCGCCGCTACGCCGCGCGGACCCCGGGGGCGACGCTGCACGAGCTCGCGGGCGTCGGGCACTTCGAGCTCATCGATCCGCGGGAGCCCGCGTTCGAGACGCTGGTCGGGCTGCTCGCGGGCTGACCGCCGCTCGCCGGCCGGTCCCGTGCATTACAGTCTCGGTACGACCGTCACCGAGTGCTGATGTCCCGGCGTCCCGGTGAACCCTCCGATCCGAAGGCGACGACCATGACGCACGAGACCATCAACCCGCCCGAGCTGGCCCGTCCGTCCGGCTTCGCCCACGGCACGAAGTCCGGCGACCTCGTGCACCTCGGCGGGCAGACCGCGATGGACGCGACGGGCGCGATCGTGCCGGGCGGCATCGTCGAGCAGTTCCGCCAGTCGTTCTCCAACGTGCTGACCACGCTGGCCGCGGCGGGCGGGCAGCCCTCCGACCTCGTCTCGGTGACGATCTACCTGCTCGACATCCCCGAGTACCAGCGGAACGGCCGCGAGATCGGCCGCATCTGGCGCGAGCTGGCCGGCACGCACTACCCGGCGATGGCCGGAGTCGGCGTCACGGCGCTCTGGCAGCCGGAGGCCCTGATCGAGATCCAGGGGGTCGCCGTCCTCGCCCCGCGCTGAGCCGGCAGCCGAGCTCCTCACCAGTCTTTACCTCCACGAAACATCATCGACTCGTGACGATCGCATTCGTTTGGTTATGTTGACGCATCCCCGGACGGAGAGCAGACCGCCATGCCTGACGCAGATTTCTGGAATCCCAAGACCGAGCAGCTCGAGCGCGAGGACCTCCGCGCCCTGCAGTTCGCCAAGCTCACCCGGCTCGTCGAGTGGGCCGGAGCGCGCAGCCCGTTCTACCGCGAGAGCTTCGCCCGCGCCGGCTTCGCGCCCGAGCAGCTGAAGAGCTGGAGCGACATCGAGCGCGTGCCCTTCCTCACCCGCGAGGACTGGATGGCCAGCCAGGAGGCGCACCCGCCCTACGGCGGCCTGGCCGTCGCGGGAGCGGAGGCCGCCATCCGGCTGCACACCACCTCCGGCACCTCGGGCAAGACGCCGCTGCGCGCGCTCGACTCCCGGAAGGACTGGAAGTGGTCGGCCGAGATGTGGTCGTACGCGCTCTGGGGCATGGGCGTCCGCGCCACCGACATCGGCTACGTGGCCTTCGGCTACGGCTCGTTCATCGGCTTCTGGGGTCTGCACAACGGCCTCGAGAAGATCGGCGCGCTGACCATCCCCGGCGGCGCGCAGACCACGGCGGCGCGGGTCAAGCAGATCATCGACTTCGGCGCGACGGTGGTCGCCTCGACCCCCACCTACGCGATCCGGCTGGCGCAGGAGGCGGAGGCCCTCGGCTACGACCTGCGGAGCTCGCCCGTGCGCACCGTGATCCTGTCCGGGGAGCCGGCCGGCTCCATCCCCGAGACCAAGGCGCTGATCGAGTCGCTCTGGGGCGCCAAGACCTTCGACACGGCGGGCATGACCGAGGTGTCGACGATCTTCATGTTCGAGCCGGCGAACCAGCCGGGCGGCTGCCAGATCATCGAGGACCACTTCATCGAGCAGGTCGTCGACCCGGAGACCGGGCTCGAGCAGCCCTACGGCGAGCCGGGGGAGCGGGTCTGCACCTCGTTCGGCCGCGGCATCGTCCCGCTGATCCGCTACCGCACCGCCGACCTCGTGGTGAAGGTGCCGCACACCGTCGCCGCGAACGGCCGCACCTGGGACCTCTACGAGGGCGGCATCCTCGGCCGGGTGGACGACATGAAGCTGGTGCGCGGCACCAACGTCTACCCCCGCGCCGTCGAGGGCATCATCCGCACCTTCTCCGGCATCGAGGAGTTCCAGCTCCGGATCACCCGCGAGGGGATCCGCGACGAGATCACCCTCGTGATCGAGCCGGCCGCGACCCTCGGCGACGGCGAGTGGGGCGACCTCGCGACCTGCCTGGGCCGTGACCTGGCCGACGCCCACGAGGGCCTGCGTTTCCTCATCGAGCGCGCCCCCGCCGACTCGCTGCCGCGCTTCGAGCTCAAGGCCAAGCGCCTCACCGACCTCCGCACCGCCTGATG
The DNA here is from genome assembly GCF_009834185.1 of Rathayibacter sp. VKM Ac-2760. Taxonomy (GTDB): domain Bacteria; phylum Actinomycetota; class Actinomycetes; order Actinomycetales; family Microbacteriaceae; genus Rathayibacter. The sequence continues at coordinate 3,852,860 of NZ_CP047173.1, read as the reverse complement.
GCGACCGATCCGACAGGACCGCAGATGACCACCGACCTCCTCGGCACGCCCCTCACCCGGGACGAGACCGACATCCTCGCGGTCTACGCGGGCCTGAAGTCGCTCCTCGAGCGCGACCTGGCGCCCGCGGTCGCGGCGAACCTGCGCGACGCGCTGGCCAGCACCGGGGTCGTCGTCACCGACCTCGCGCTCGACTTCGAGCACCTCCTCGACCTCGGCGCGTAGCACCGGAGAGCCCCACCCCATGAGAATCGCCTGCATCGGCGGAGGCCCCGGTGGCCTCTACTCCGCCATCCTGCTCAAGCTCGCCGACCCCGGGCGCGAGGTCGTGCTCTACGAGCGCAGCGCCGCCGACAGCACCTTCGGCTTCGGCGTCGTCTTCTCGCAGGAGACCCTCGACAATCTCCGCGACGCCGACCCGGTCTCGTACGCCTCGATCGAGGCGCTCTGGCGCCGGTGGTCGGCGATGGACGTCGACTTCCGCGGTTTCCGCGAGCGGTCGGACGGGCACGCCTTCGCCGCGCTCGCGCGGAAGGACCTGCTGCTCACCCTCACCGCCCGCGCCCGCGAGCTCGGCGTCGACCTGCGGCACGAGACCACCGCGCCCGGCCTCGACGCGCTGCGCCGCGACTACGACCTCGTCATCGCCGGCGACGGAGTGAGCAGCCCGACCCGCACGGCGCTGGCCGCGCAGCTCGGCAGCGCCGTCGAGACGCGGCCGTTCAAGTACGCCTGGTTCGGCACCGCGCGGCCGGTCGACTGCTTCACCTTCGTCTTCGTCGACACCCCGCACGGGATGTTCTGGGCGCACGTCTACCCCTACGACGACGAGCACTCGACCTTCCTGGTCGAGACCGATCCGGACACCTGGGCCCGCGCGGGACTCGACGCCCTCGACGCCGCGCGCGAGCCGGGCCGGACCGACGAGCGCTCGATGGCCTACTGCGAGGAGGTCTTCGCGGAGTACCTCGGCGGGCACCGGCTCGTCGGCAACAACTCGGGCTGGCAGAACTTCCGCGACGTGACGAACGAGCGCTGGTTCGACGGCTCCGTCGTGGTGATCGGCGACGCCGCGCACACCGCGCACTTCTCGATCGGCTCGGGCACGAAGCAGGCGCTCGAGGACGCGATCGCGCTCGTCGCGGCGGTCGACTCCTCCGCCGACGTGCCCTCGGCGCTCGCGCTCTACGAGGCCGAGCGGCGGCCCGTCGCCGCGTCGCTGCGGCGCTCGGCGATGACGAGTCTGCGCTGGTTCGAGAGCATCGACCGCTACACCGCGCTGCCGCCGGAGCAGTTCGTCTTCCAGCTGCTCACCCGCAGCCAGCGGATCACCTACGACAACCTGCGAGTGCGCGATCCGCTCTACGTGGCGCGGCTCGACGAGTGGTTCCACGGCAGCCGACTCGCGGAGGGCGGCACCGCCGCGCCGGGCACGCCGCCGATGTTCCACCCGCTGACCCTTCGCGGACTGACGCTCAAGAACCGCATCGCGGTCTCGCCGATGGCGCAGTACTCGGCCGTCGACGGGGTGCCCAGCCGGTGGCACCTGGTGCACCTCGGCTCGCGCGCGATCGGCGGCGCCGGCCTGATCTTCACCGAGATGGCCTGCGTATCGCCGGAGGGGCGGATCACGCCCGGCTGCCCCGGGCTGTGGAACGACGAGCAGCAGGAGGCGTGGGCCGAGATCGTCGACTTCGTCCACTCCGAGAGCACCGCGAAGATCGCGGCCCAGATCGGCCACGCCGGCCGGAAGGGCGCGACGCGGGTGATGTGGGAGGGCGTCGACGAGCCACTGGAGGAGGGCGGCTGGCCGATCAGCGGGCCCTCGCCGCTGCCGTACGGGCCCGAGAGCCAGGTGCCGCACGAGCTGAGCGCGGCGGAGATCGCCGCGATCACCGGGCAGCACGTCGAGTCCGCGCGGCGGGCGGCCGAGGCGGGCTTCGACCTGCTCGAGCTGCACTTCGCGCACGGCTACCTGGTCTCGAGCTTCCTCAGCCCGCTGTCGAACGTGCGCGAGGACTCCTACGGCGGCTCGCTGCGCAACCGCGCGCGCTTCGCCCTCGAGATCCTCGAGGCGGTGCGCGCCGTGTGGCCGGAGGACCGGCCGATCAGCGTGCGCCTCAGCGCGACCGACTGGGTCGAGGGCGGATTCGACGGCGACGACGCGGTCGAGGTGTCGCGCTGGCTGAAGGCGGCCGGCGCCGACATCATCGACGTCTCGACCGGGCAGACCAGCACCGCCGCGCGCCCGGACTACGGCCGGCTCTACCAGACGCCGTTCAGCGACCGGATCCGCCACGAGGCCGCCGTGCCGACGATGACCGTCGGCGCCGTCTCGAGCATCGACGACATCAACACGATCCTCGTCGCCGGGCGGGCCGACCTCTGCCTGCTCGCGCGCCCGCACCTGGTCGACCCGTACTGGACGCTCAACGCGGCGCTCGATCAGGGCTGGGTCGACCCGACCACGCCGCCGCAGTACCTCTCCGGTCTGCGCGCCCGGCGCCGGGTGCAGACCCCGTGACCGGCACCGCGCAGCCGTTCCTCGACGCGATCGCGCTGACGGAGGAGGGTCCGCTGCGCTTCTCGGCGCAGCCCCAGTCCGTGCCGTGGCCGAAGGCGTACGGGGGCGACTCGGTCGCCCAGGCGCTCGCCGCCGCGACCCGCACGGTCGAGGCCGGCCGGCTGGTGCACTCGATGCACTCGTACTTCCTCCGGCCCGTCGACATCGGCGAGCGGGTGCTCTACGAGGTCGCGGTCGTCCGCGACGGGCGCGGCTTCTCGCACCGCTCGGTGGTCGGCAGTCAGCACGGGCGGGAGGTGCTGCACGCGACGCTGTCGTTCGCGGCGGGTGCGGCGGGCGCTGCGTCCTACGCCGCCCCGCAGGACCGCCCCGTCGCGCGGCCCGAGGACCTGCCCACCGCGGAGGAGGCGCTGCGGAGCGCGGGTCTGCTCGACTCCGCGGCCGGCGCCTACTGGGCCGGCGGGCGGAGCTTCGATCTGCGCCACGATCCGGCGCCGCTGTACGGCCGGGGGATGGCCGAGAGCGCGGGCGCGGCGGGCCAGGCCGTCTGGGTGCGGGCGCTGTCGCCGATCCCGCAGGACCCCGCGACGCAGCGCACGGCGCTCGCCTACGTCTGCGACTACACGATCCTCGAGTCGCTGCTGCGCGTGCAGGGGCTGGGCTGGGGCAGCGCGGGCCTCGCCACGGCGAGCCTGGACCACTCGATGTGGTTCCACCGCGCGGCCGACCTCAACGAGTGGCTTCTCTACGTGCAGGAGGCGGTCTCGGTGCAGGAGGAGCGCGGCCTGGCGACGGGCCGCTTCTACACGGCCGGCGGGGTGCTCGTGGCGAGCGTCGCGCAGGAGGGGGTGCTGCGCGTCCGGTGACGTGCCCCCCGCCCGACCGCCGAGTCCCGTGGTGTTTACTTGGAGCGAACATCACGGACGAGGGGAGTGCGACCATGCGCAGACGTTCACCGGTGACGGGCCGTACTCGATGAGCTCACCGCTGGCGCTCCGCGACGACGCGCTCGGCCCGCGCATCCGGGCGCTGCGCCTCGAGCAGTCGCTCTCGCTGCGCGAGCTGGCGGCGCGGAGCCGACTGTCGGTCGGTTTTCTCTCGCAGGTCGAGCGCGGGCTGAGCTCGATCGCGCTGTCGAGCCTGCACTCCGTGGCCGACGCGCTGGGCGTCTCGCTGGCCGCGCTCTTCGGCGAGGCCGCCCCCGCCGCCGCTCCGGAGACGGTGGCGCCGGACGAGGTCGTGTTCACCATTTCGCGTGCGAGTGAACGCCCGAGCCGCCGCGAGTCGACCGGGCGGCACTACGAGCTGCTCTCGGCCCGCTCGCCGGGGCTCGTGCTCGAGCCGATGCTCGTCTACATCGAGCCCGGCGGCACGAAGGAGGCGGCCGCGCCGCACGCCGGCGAGGAGTTCGCCTACGTGCTGCGCGGCGAGCTGATCTACGAGGTCGCGGGGCGCGAGCACCGGCTGGGCCCGGGCGACAGCCTCTACCTGCGCTCGAACGCGCCGCACACCTTCTACAACGACGGGACCGAGACGACCGTCGTCGTCTCGGTCGTCACGCCGCGCCACTTCTGAGCGGCGGGCGGCCGGCCGCCAGCCACTCGCCGCAGCGGCGGATGCTCTCCTGCGGCGTCGGAGCGTCGGGCTGGTCGACCTCGACCACCCACCAGATCGACTCGTCCTCGCCGAGCATCGCGTCCAGCGCGGCGAGGTCGGCGTCGCCGCGGCCGGGCTCGACCCAGAGGCCGGCCGTGACGGCCGCGCGGTAGGAGCGCCGCTCCCGGCGCGAGTCGGCGGCGACGGCCGCGCGGTAGTCCTTGAGGTGCACGCCCGCGACGCGGTCGCGGTACTCCGCCACGAGCGCCACCGGGTCGGCGCCCGCCCAGGCGAGGTGCCCGATGTCCGGCCCGAAGCCGAGGAGCCCGGCCGGCACGCCGTCGAGAACGGCGCGGGTCTCCTCCTCGGTCTCGACCCAGGAGCCGACGTGCGGGTGCAGCGCCGGGCGGACGCCCTCCGCCGTCAGCGCCTCCGCGGTCTCGCCGAGGATGTCGACCATGTCCGCCAGCCGGTGCGGGTCGGCGAGGTGCCCGACCGCGGCGTGCTCGACGCGCGGGTGGTCCGGCGGCATGTTCGCGGTGAGGAAGACCACCTCCACTCCGATCGCGGCGTAGTTGGCGCCGACCCGGCGCACGCCGTCGAGGCGCTCGCGGCGGACGGCGGGGTCGTCGGTCCAGTTGTTGCCGGCGATGCCGGGGCCGGCCGCCAGCCCGTGCCGCTCGAGGCGCGCGAGGAGGGCGGCGCCCTGCGCGGCCTGCCCGGACTCGATGTGGACGGCCCGGTAGCCGGCGTCGGCGACGCTCGCCAGGACCGTGTCGAGGTCCGGGGCGAGCGAGCCGTCGACCCAGCCGTCCGGGGTGGCCGCCCACTGGATGGGATTCAGTGCGATTCGGTGCAGGTGACGCATCGTGCCCTCCGGCAGTGTTTGATGGCATGAAATTAACGACGTCGAAACAAACACAGTGTTTCGCTTACATAAAGTAACTGAAGGCAGTCAGAGAACATCACCCTCTTCTTCCCCCGGTGCGCGAACGCTCGAGCGCCGTCCCCCCGTGCACCACCTCCGTACCCGAGACGATGGGAAAGACACCATGAAGCCGTTCCGCAGAAGGGCCGTCGTGGCGGTCTCGGTCGCCGCCGTGCTGGCGCTGGCCGGATGCTCCGCCCCCGGCGAGAGCGACTCGGGAGCCGGCGACGCCTCCGTGCTCAGCCTCGCCGCCTCGCCCGAGGAGCCCACCTCGTGGGACCCGGCCCAGGCCGGCACCGGCACCGCGTACTACTACCAGGCCGTCTACGACACGCTCATCCGCGTGCAGCCCGACGGCAGCTACATCCCGAACCTCGCCACCGAGTGGACCTACGACGACGCGAAGACGGCGCTGACGATGACGCTCCGCGACGACGTGACCTTCACCGACGGCAGCACCCTCGACTCCGCGGTCGTCGCCGCGAACCTGCAGCGCTTCGCCGGCGAGGGCGGCAGCGACTCGACCATGCTCGCGGCCCTGGCGAGCGTGGACACCCCCGACGCCACCACGGTCGTGCTGAACCTCAGCCGCCCCGACCCGGCGCTGATCTACTCCCTGAGCAACTCCGCCGGCTTCATCGGCAGTCTCGACGCGATCGAGGCCGGCACCATCGACACCGACCCGGTCGGCTCAGGACCCTACGTGCTCGACGCCGCCGCGACCACCGTCGGCTCGGTCTACACCTTCGACCGCACCGAGGACTACTGGGGCGAGGACCTGCCCTACGACTCGATCGAGCTGCAGCCGATCCAGGACACGGCCGCGCGCATCAACGCGCTGCTCTCGGGCGAGGTCAACGGAGCGCTGCTCTCGAACGCCTCGAGCGGGCAGGAGGCGGAGGCCGCCGGCTTCACGCACATCCCGAGCGAGATCGACTTCCACGGCATCTTCATCTTCGACCGCGAGGGCGCCGACGTCCCCGCTCTGGGCGACGAGCGCGTCCGTCAGGCGATGAACCACGCGATCGACCGCGACCTCCTCGTCGAGCAGGCAATGTTCGGCGAGGCCACCGCCACCGACCAGATCTGGGCGGAGGGCACCCTCGGCTTCAACGAGGAGTACGAGGACTACTACGACTTCGACCCGGACGAGGCCCGCTCGCTGCTCGCCGAGGCCGGCTACGCCGACGGCGTCGAGCTGACGATGCCGGTGGTGTCGATCTTCGACAACACGGTGCTGACGCTGACCCAGCAGATGCTCGCCGATGTCGGCATCACCGTCACCTACGTCGACGTGCCGATCGCGGACCTCTTCAACGCCTACACGGCCGGCGAGTACCCGTCGACGTTCATGCAGTACTCCGCCGGTGAGGACTGGGTGCTGATCAACGACTACATCGCGGCCGACGCGAACTGGAACCCCTTCGGGGCCTCCACGCCGGAGTCCGACGCGCTGGTCGCCGAGTACCCGACCGCGACCACCGACCGTCAGGCCGAGATCGCGCAGGAGCTCAACACGATCGTCGTCGAGGACGCCTGGTTCGTGCCGTTCTACCGCGCGATCCAGCAGCTCTACATCGACGACACGGTGACCACGACGCCGCAGGTCGGCGAGGCCAACCCCACGCTGTACAGCTGGGCTCCGGCCGCCTGACCGACCCGGAGGGGCGTCCCGCTCGGGGCGCCCCTCCGACCCGCACCCCACCCCTCGGAGTCACACCATGCTCGGGTTCCTCCTCAAGCGGATCGGCACCGGCGTCGCGCTGCTGCTCGCGGCCACCGCCGTCGCCTTCCTCCTCCTCGGCGCGCGGCCGGACTCGATCGCCCGCAGCATCCTCGGCCAGTCCGCGACCCAGGAGCAGGTCGCCCAGCGCGTCGTCGCCCTCGGGCTCGACCGGCCGCTGCCGCTGCGCTACCTCGACTGGCTCGGCTCGGCGCTCTCGGGCGACTTCGGCCGCAGCTGGTTCACCAACGAGTCGGTGATCGGCTCGCTCTCCACCCGGCTGCCGGTCACGCTGAGCGTGGTGACGGGCGTGATCGTGCTGAGCGCGATCGTCGCCTTCGCGCTCGGCACCCTCGGCGCCGTCCGCCGCGGCGGCGTCGACAGCGGCGTCCAGGTCGCCACGGTGCTCGGCTACGGACTGCCCGGCTTCCTCGTCGCGCTCGTGCTCGTGACCGTCTTCGGCGTCCAGCTCGGCTGGTTCCCCGCGCTGGGCTACGTCCCGCCCGCGGAGTCGCTCGGCGGCTGGCTCAGCACCATCACGCTGCCGATCATCGCGCTCAGCATCGCCACGATCGCCAGCGTCACCCAGCAGGTCCGCAGTGCCGTCGGCGCGGAGCTGCGCAAGGAGTACGTGCGCACGCTGCGCAGCCGCGGCGTCTCCGAGCGCCGCATCCTGCTCCGCTACGTGCTGCGCGGCGCGGCCGGGCCCGGGCTGACCGTGCTCGCGCTCGAGTTCGTCGGCCTGCTCGGCGGCGCGGTCGTCGTCGAGAGCGTCTTCGCGCTCCCCGGCGTCGGAGCGATGGCCGTCCAGTACGTCCCGCGCGGCGACATCCCCGTGATCATGGGGCTCGTCGTCGTCACCGTCGGCATCGTCGTCGTCGTCAACACCGCCATCGACCTCGTGGTCGCCTGGCTCAACCCGAGGGCGAGGACCGCATGAGCGTCGTGACGATGAGCGTGCGCGCGCAGCGCACCGAGGGCGCCGTGCGCCGCTTCCTCCGCAATCCGCTCGCGGTGGTCGCCGCCGTGCTGCTGATCCTGATCCTGATCGCGGCCGTGCTCGCGCCGCTGCTCACCCCCTACGACCCAGCGTTCGCGGACGTCCGGGCGCTCGACCAGGGCCCGTCCGCCGAGCACCTGCTCGGCACCGACCGCTCCGGGCGCGACGTGCTCTCCCGGCTGCTGATCGGCGGCCGGGTGACGCTGCTCGCGGCGGCGATCGCGGTCGCCGCCGCCGTGGCGATCGGCGTGCCGGCCGGTCTGCTCGCCGGCTACTTCGGCGGCCCGTACGCCGCCGTCGGCAACGGGATGACCGCGCTGGTGCTCTCCCTGCCCGCCGTGCTCGTGATGCTCTCGGTGCGCGCGGTCGTCGGCCCCTCGGTCTGGATCACGATGCTCGTCTTCGGCGTCTGCGTCTCGACGAGCTTCTACCGGCTGGTGCGCTCCTCCGTCTCGGTGGTGCGCAACGAGCTGTACGTCGACGCCGCGAAGGTCTCGGGGCTGCGCTCGTGGCGCATCCTCTCGCGCCACGTGCTCGCCGTCGTGCGCGCGCCGATCATCGTGCAGATCGGCCTGGTCGCCGGGATGGCGATCGCGGCGCAGTCCGGGCTCGAGTTCCTCGGCATCGGCGACCGGCAGGTGCCCACCTGGGGCTCGCAGATCAGCGAGGCCTTCGCCGCCATCTACACCTCGCCCGCCCTGATCGTGCCGCCGGCCGTCGCCATCGGCCTGACCTGCGTCTGCCTCGGCGTCCTGGCGAACGGCATGCGCGACGCGCTCGAGGACCGCGGCCTGGCCGCTCCCCGGCGCCGTCGTGCGATCGCCGCTCCCGAGGTGCCCGCGGCCACTCCGCTGGCCGACGACGTGGTGCTCTCGGTGCGCGGCCTGCGCGTCGGCTACCCCGACGGCCAGGGCGGCGACACGGTCGTGGTCGACGGCGTCGACCTCGAGGTGCGCCGCGGCGAGGTGCTCGGACTCGTCGGCGAGTCCGGCAGCGGCAAGTCGCAGACCTCCTTCGCCGTCCTCGGGCTGCTGCCCTCCGGCGGCCGCGTGCTCGCGGGCAGCATCCGGCTCGACGGGAAGGAGCTCGTCGGCGCGCCCGCCCGCGAGACCGCCGCCCTCCGCGGGCCTGTGATCGCCTACGTGCCGCAGGAGCCGATCGCCAACCTCGCGCCGTACACGACGGTCGGCTCGCAGCTGATCGAGTCGCTGCACGGCAGCCTCGGCCTGGGGCGCGCCGCCGCGCGGACCCGCGCGCTCGAGCTGCTCTCGAGCGTCGGCATCCGCGAGCCCGAGCGGATCCTGCAGTCCTACGCGCACCAGATCTCCGGCGGCATGGCGCAGCGCGTGCTCATCGCCGGCGCGATCGCGGGCGACCCGGACGTGCTGATCGCCGACGAGCCGACCACCGCGCTCGACGTCACCGTGCAGGCGGAGGTGCTCGACCTGCTGCGCCGGCTGCAGCGCGAGCGCAACATGGCCCTGCTGATCGTGACCCACGACTTCGGCGTCGTCGCCGACCTCTGCGACCGCGTCGCGGTGATGAGCAAGGGCCGCATCGTCGAGGAGGCGGACGTCGAGCGCCTGTTCGCCGCCCCGCAGCACCCCTACACCCGGGAGCTGCTCGCCGCGACGCTCGACGACGTCGAGCCCCGGCCCGACCTGGTGACGGTGGACGACTCCGCCGGCCCGGCCACCGCGCCCGCCGCGAAGGAGAACCGACCGTGACCGCACCCCTGCTCGAGATCGACGACCTGCACGTCGTGTTCCGCTCCGGCGGGCCGCTGCGCCGCCGCTCCTTCCCCGCGCTGAAGGGCGTGAGCTGCAGCATCCGCCCGGGCGAGACCCTCGGGCTGGTCGGCGAGTCCGGCTCCGGCAAGACGACCATCGGCCGCGCGATCCTCGGCCTGGCGCCGGTGGAGTCGGGCACGATCCGCTTCGACGGCCGCGAGATCCAGTCCGCCGACGCGCGGCAGCGCCGGGCGCTGAGCGAGGACATCCAGGTGGTGTTCCAGGACCCGTTCAGCTCGCTCAACCCCGCGCTCACGATCGAGCAGATCCTCGCCGAGCCGCTGGTCGCCCAGGGGGTGCCGCTCGAGAAGGCGCGCCACCGGCTGCGCGAGCTGCTCGACCGGGTCCACCTGCCCTCCGACTCGCTCAGCCGGCTGCCGCGCGAGTTCTCCGGCGGTCAGCGCCAGCGCGTCGCGATCGCCCGCGCGCTCGCGCTCTCGCCGCGCCTCATCGTCTGCGACGAGCCCGTCTCCGGCCTCGACCTGCGCACGCAGGCCGCCGTGCTCGACCTGCTCGTCGAGATCCAGCAGGACACCGGCACCGCGCTCCTCTTCGTCTCGCACGATCTCAGCGTGGTCCGCCGGATCAGCCACCGGGTCATGGTGCTGCTGCACGGCGAGGTGATCGAGACGGGGAGCGCGGCGGTCGTCACCGGCGCGCCGCAGCATCCGTACACGCAGCGGCTGCTGATGTCGGCGCCGGTCGCGCACCCCGCCCGGCAGGCCGAGCGCCGCCGGGCCCGCGAGGCGCTCGATACCCGCGAGGCGGCCGCATGAGCGCCGCGCAGGACGCCGACGTCCTCCTCGTCGGCGCCGGGATCATGGCCGCCGTCGTCGCCGCCCAGGTGCGCGCGGCGCACCCGGACGCGCGGCTGCTGATGGTCGACGCGGGTCCGCCGCTCGGCAGCGCCTTCGGCCACCACCTGCACGACACCCCGGACCGCGACGCCCGCGAGGGCTTCGCCGCCCGTGCCTTCTCGGGCAACCAGGCCATGTACGTCGGCGCGTCGCGGACGGCGGGCGGCGCGGCCGATCTCGCCGCGCTGCCGGCGGGACTGCGCACCCTCGGCGACCTCGGCCACGAGGCGTCGGAGATGCCCGGCGCCTCGATCGCCTGGAACCTCGGCGGGATGAGCGTCCACTGGGCCGCCGCCGCGCCGACCCCCTACGGCGACGAGGTCCCGGAGGCGATCCCCGCCGACGAGTGGCCCGGCGACCTCGCCGAGGCGCAGCGCCTGCTCCGGGTGAACCCCGGCCCGTACCCGCCCGACCGGGTGGGCGACCGCGTGCTGGAGGTGCTCGACGAGTACGTCGGCCCCGTGAGCGCGGAGGGCAGGCATCCGCAGGCCATGCCCGTCTCGATCAACGCCGACGCGGAGGGGCGGCTCGCCCGCACCGGGCCGGCGGCGGTCTTCCCGCCGATCGAGCGCGGCGGCGACGCAGCGTTCGTGCTGCGGCACTCGACGCTCGTCACCCGCGTCCTGATCGAGGACGGCCGCGCGACCGGCGCCGTGCTGCGCTCGATCGCGGACGGGACCGAGGAGGTCGTGCGCGCCCCGATCGTCGTCGTCTGCGCGGACACCTTCCGCACCCCGCAGCTCCTCTTCGCCTCGGGTGTCGGCGGGCCGGCGCTCGGCTCCCGGCTGAACGAGCACGCCTTCCTGGCCGGCCGGGTGCTGGTCGACCTCGAGCGGCTCGGCGCCGACGGCCCGCCCGCGCCGCTGGAGGGCGAGTGGGCGACCTCGGCGAGCTGGCTGCCGCACAGCGGCGACGCGCAGCCGTTCCAGGGCCAGATCATGCAGGCCCCGGTGCCGGGCGAGGACGGCGGCCCGGCGGGCTACGCGGTGACGCTCGCCCTCTACGTGCCGACCGAGGTGCGCGCCGAGAACCGGATCGAGTTCTCCGCCGAGGAGACGGATGCCACCGGCCTGCCCCGGATGAGCGTCCGCTTCGGCTACAGCGCCGCCGACCTCGCGCTGATCGACCGCGGTCGGGCGGTGCAGGCGGAGGCGGGCGCCCGGCTCGGCGACTTCGACTCCGAGCGCGACTCGCTGCTGCTCGACGCCGGCGCCTCGCTGCACTACACCGGCACCGCGCGGATGGGCGCCGTCGACGACGGCACGAGCGTCTGCGACGCGGACGGCCGGGTCTGGGGCGTCGAGGGGCTCCTCGTCGCCGGCAACGCGGTCGTGCCGACCGCGCTCGTGGCCAACTCGACGCTCGCCGGAGCGGTCACCGCCGTGCGCGCGGGGCGGGCGGTCGCGGCGGCGCTCGCCGGCACCCCGTGAGTCGATCATGTTAACGCTCGAGTGAACAAGTGTTTAGTCGGGTAGAACAGAAGTGACCCGAACCCGTCTCCCCGAGAGGACACTCGTGACCGAGCGCCCCTACCGCCTCGCCGTCGACATCGGCGGCACCTTCGTCGACGCGATGGAGCTCGACCAGCGCACCGGCGCGGTCCGCTTCCGCAAGGCGCCGACCACCCCGGCGGAGCCCTGGAAGGGCGTGCTCGCCGCGATCGAGGCCCTCGGCACCGACCTCGCGGAGGCCGAGCTGTTCATCCACGGCACGACGCTCGGACTCAACGCGGTCCTGGAGCGGCGCGGCGGCGCGACGGGCATCATCACCAACGCGGGCCTGCGCGACATCTTCCTGATCGGGCGCGGCAACGTCCCCGACGACCGGATGTACGACTTCCAGTACCAGCGCCCGCCGAGCCTGGTGCAGCGCCGGCACACCGCGGGCGTCACCGGCCGGCTCGACCACCGCGGCGACGTCGTCACCCCGCTCGACGAGGAGGAGCTGCGCGCGACCGCCCGCCGCCTCGTCGAGGACGAGGGCGTGATCTCCGTCGCCGTCTGCTTCGTCCACTCCTACCTCAACCCCGCGAGCGAGCGGCGCGCGGCCGAGCTGCTGCGCCAGTGGCACCCGGAGCTCAAGGTCAGCGTCTCGACCGACATCGTGCAGGAGTACCGCGAGTACGAGCGCACCTCGACCACGGTGCTCGAGGCCTACATCCGGCCGATCTTCGAGCGCTACGTGGACGAGCTCGAGCGCGGGCTCGCCGAGCGGGGCTTCGACTCCCGCTTCCTGATCATGCGCTCGGGCGGCGGCTCGATGACCTCCGCGAGCGCGAAGGCCTCGCCGACGCCGACGGTGCTCTCCGGCCCGGCCGGCGGGATCGTCGGCGCGAGCTACCTGGCCGAGGTGCTCGGGCGCCGCAACCTGCTGACCTTCGACATCGGCGGCACCTCGCTCGACGCCTGCGTGATCGAGGGCGGCACCGCGGTCGTCACCCACGAGGCCGAGCTCGAGCACTTCCCGCTGCTGATCCCCACCTACGACATCCGCACGATCGGCGCGGGCGGCGGCTCGATCGCGGCCGTCGAGCGGGGCCTGCTCCAGGTCGGCCCGCGCAGCGCCTCCGCGGTGCCCGGGCCGGTCGCCTACGGGCGCGGCGGCACGGAGCCGACGGTGACGGACGCCTCCGTGGTGCTCGGCTACGTCGACCCGGAGAGCTTCCTCTCCGGCACCATGCGCCTGCACGAGGTCGAGGCGACGGCGGCCGTGCGCGAGCGGATCGCCGAGCCGCTCGGCCTCTCGGTCGAGGCGGCCGCCGCGGGGATCTTCGACGTCATGCTCGCCAGGACCGTCGGAGCGGTGCGGCAGATCACCGTCGAGCGCGGCCACGACCCGCGCACCTTCTCGCTGCTCGCCTTCGGCGGCGCCGGTCCGCTGGTGGCGCCGCTGCTCGCCCGCGAGATGGGGGTGGGCGAGGTGATCGTCCCGTTCGCACCCAGCGGCTTCAGCGCCTGGGGCATGCTCAGTGCCGACGTCGTCACCGATCACTCCCGCACCCGGATGGAGGTGCTGGAGGACGCGGACCTCGCCGGCCTCGCCGCCGATCTCGCCGAGGTGGGCGAGATCGCCCTGGCCTCGCTGGAGGAGCAGGGCGTCGCCCGCGACGTCGCCGTCCTCGAGCGGCAGCTGGAGCTGCGCTACCTCGGCCAGGAGCACACCCTCGCCGTCGCGGTCGGCGACACCCTCGACGTCGCGTCGCTCCGCCGCGCGTTCGACGACCAGCACCGCAGCCACTACGGGCACGCGATGGCCAACAAGGTCCAGATCCTCACCACCCGGGTGCGCGGGATCGGCCGCACCGTCCGGCCCGAGCTGCGCACGCTGCCCGCGGGCGACGGCGATCCCGCGCAGGCCTTCGTGAAGCACCGCACGGCCTACGACTTCGGCGCGCGGGCGATGACCGGCTTCGCGGTCTACGACCGCAGCCGCCTCGAGCCGGGCGACTCCTTCCTCGGCCCCGCGCTGGTCGACGAGGGCACCTCGACCACCGTCGTGCACAGCGGGCAGCGGGTCACCGTCGAGGAGCACGGCTACCTGCTCGTGACCCCGGCGAACGTGACCCCCGCGAACGTGACCGAGGCGACCGACACCACCACGGAGGACTGAGATGACCGACCAGACGCACGGAGCGAGCGAGACGCTCAACGGCGCGACCGTGGAGGTCGTGCGCTCCTACCTGCTCGCGGCGGCCGACGAGATGCGCACCACGCTCATCCGCACCGCCTTCAACCCCGTCATCTACGAGGTGTTCGACTTCGGCATCTCGCTCTACGACGAGAACGCGGAGCTCGTCGCGGAGGCGCCGGGGCTCACCTTCTTCCTCGGCGCGAACGACTACTCGCTGCGCAAGGGGATCGAGTACGTCGGCCGGGACAACCTGTTCGAGGGCGACATCGTCCTGCTCAACTACCCCTACTGGAACGCCGCGCACGCCTACGACGCCACGCTCTTCGCCCCGGTCTTCCTCCCGGGCGGCGAGCAGCTGATCGGCTACGTCTGCGTCCGCGCGCACTGGATGGACCTGGGCGCGAAGGATGCGGGCTACGTGCTCGACTCCACGGACGTGCACCAGGAGGGCCTGCTCTTCCCCGGCACCAAGGTCTGGAGCCGCGGCGAGCCCGTGCACGACGTGCACGAGCTGATCCGCTTCAACTCGCGGCTGCCCGACCTCGTCCTCGGCGATCTGCACGCGCAGGTGTCCAGCATCCGGACGGGCGAGCGCCGTTTCATCGAGATCGTCGAGAAGTTCGGCAAGGAGACGGTCGACGCCGCCGTCGCGATCGTGCGCGGCCAGGCGGAGGAGAAGACCCGCGAGGCCCTCCTCGCCCTGCCGCAGGGCAGCTGGAGCGCCGAGGACCTGCTCGACGACGACGGCATCAGCGACGACACCCTCCTGATGAGGGTCACCGTGACGAACGAGGGCGGCGAGCTGACGATCGACTTCGCCGGCTCCGCTCCGGCGGCGAAGGGCCCGGTCAACATGCCCTACGGCGCGACCATCGCGCTCGGCAAGGTCGTGCTGAAGAACCTCACCTCGCGCGACGAGCCGAGCAACGAGGGCACCACCGTCCCGCTGACGGTGCTCGCCGAGCCGGGCACGCTCTTCCACGCCGTCTACCCGGCGCCGACCTTCACGCTCTGGACCGGCATCGTCGCGCTGGAGCTCGTCTACAAGGCCCTCGCCCAGGGCATGCCGGAGCTGCTCGCCGCGAGCTCGGGCGGCGACGTCCCCGGCTTCATGATGGTCGGCGACCACCCGGACACCGGCGAGTTCTACGCGATCAGCAACAACGACCCGGTCGGCTGGGGCGCGAGCCCCGGCCACGACGGATTGAACGCGACGATCCACCTCTCCGAGTCGACCGTGCGCAGCACCCCGCTCGAGGTGCTCGAGGCGCGCAGCGGCATGCTCTTCGAGCGGATGGAGATCCGCACCGACTCCGGCGGGGCCGGCCGGTTCCGCGGCGGCAACGGCATCGTGCGCGACATCCGCTTCGTGACGCCCGGAGAGCTGCTCAGCGTGATCAAGAAGACGAAGACCCGGCCGTGGGCGCTCGCCGGCGGGCAGGAGCCGGAGCCGAACACGGTGACCACATTCCCCGGCACCGACCGCGAGGCGACGGTCAGCACCAAGCGCGTGCCGGTGCAGCCGGGCGATCTCATCCGGATCGAGAGCGCCGGCGGCGGCGGCCACGGGGACCCGCGCGAGCGCGACCCGGAGGCGGTGCGGCAGGACGTCGCCGAGGGCTACGTCTCGGCGGAGGCGGCGCGCGAGATCTACGGGCTCGGCGCGGACGACGGGCTCGACGCGTGACCGACCCGGCAGCGCTGAGCACGGTCGCGGGCGCGGCCGCCACTCCCGCCAGCCTCGTCCTCACCGACGCGCGCATCGTCGACGTCGTCGCGGGGACCGCCGCGCCCGGTGCGATCTGGGTGCTCGACGGCGTGATCGCCGCGGCCGGTCCGCTCGACGAGGTGCGCGCCGCGGCCGGCGGGGCCGCCGAGCGCTCGCTGGGCGGCGCGAGCGTCCTCCCCGGCCTGATCAACATGCACACGCACTTCTCGCTCGCGCTCCCCGGCGAGCGGGGCGCGCAGATCGCCGCGCTCGACGCGGCCGGCACCGCGCTCCACATGGCCGATGGCGCCCGGCGCGCGCTGCTGGCCGGCATCACCACCGTGCGCTGCGTCGCCGAGCGCGGGCACGCCGACTTCGCGCTGCGCCGGGCGATCGAGCGCGGCCAGGCACAGGGGCCGCGCATCCTCACCGCCGGGCAGGCGCTCGTCTGCACCGGCGGGCACGGGCACGAGAACGACGACACCCTCGAGTGCGACGGCGCCGACGGCTTCGCCCGCGGCGTGCGCTCGCAGGTGAAGGCCGGCGCCGACCTGATCAAGGTGATGATCTCGGGCGGCATCGCCGGCGAGCACGAGAGCATCAGCACGCCGCAGCTCAGCGACGCCGAGATGGCCGCGGTCCTCGGCACGGCGCACGCCTGGGGCCGCAAGGTCACCGCGCACGCCGGCCCCGCCGCCGTGATCGCCCGGGCCGTCGAGCTCGGCCTCGACTGCGTCGAGCACGGCTACGAGCTGACGCCCGAGGTCGCCGCCGCGATGGCCGCGGCGGGGACGCACCTGGTGCCGACCCTCGTCGTCACGCGCTGCAAGGCGTTCTTCGACGAGCTCGGGGTGCCCGAGTGGATGCAGGCGCGCTCGCTCGCCGCGGGCCCGCGCCACCTCGAGTCGTTCCGGATGGCGATCGACGCCGGCGTGCCGATCATGGTCGGCAGCGACATGCCGCCCTTCTGGTACTTCGAGGGCACCACCGCGATCGTCCGCGAGATGGAGCACATGAGCGAGCAGGGCCTCGGGCCGGTCGAGACGCTGCGCGCGGCGACCAGCACTCCCGCCGCCTGGCTCGGCATCGAGGCCGAGGCGGGCAGCATCGCCGTCGGCACGCGCGCCGACCTCGTCGCCGTCGACGGCGACCCGCTGACCGACACCAGCGCCCTGCGGGGGATCCGCTGGGTGATGCAGGGCGGCCGCGTCGTCCGCGACGACGAAGGAGCGACCGCATGACCGCGACCACGAGCACTGCCGCGAGCACTGCCACGAGCACTGCCACGACCCGCGAGGCGGAGGAGGTGCTCGACGGCCTCCGCGACATGTACCGCGGCTTCGTCGAGGACGACCGCGCGCGCTTCGACCGCCACCTGCACGAGTCCACCACCACCTGGGAGAGCCACCTGCCCCGGCTGTACTCGCGCGCGGAGCTCGACGACTACCGCGACGGCCGCACCCCGGCCGAGCGCGGCGAGGTCGCGGAGCTGCGGATCGAGCCGCGGCGCGTCGAGGTCTGGGGCGGGACGGCGCTCGCCGCCTACCTGCTGATCGTGGTGCCGGCCGGCGCGGCGGTCGAGGCGATGCGCATCACCGACGTCCTGCGCCGCGAGGCCGACGGCTGGCGGATCGTGCACCACCACGCGGTGACCGTCGACGCCCTCGACGACGACGTGGAGCGCTGAATGTGCGGCGTGACCGGCGCGGTGCCGGGCAGCGGCGACGGCACCTCCGACGACATGGCGCTCTACGACATCGACGTGGTCGTCGACCGCATCGACGGCCGCTCCGTCTGCGGCATGAGCGTCGGCGACCGGTTCCGGGTGACGGAGTCCAGCAAGCTCAGCACGACGAGCGGCCACTTCTGCCTCTACGCGATCCAGGCCGTGCTGCCGATGATCCCGGCGAAGCAGCGGCCGCTGCCCGCGGGGGACTGGCTCGAGAAGGACTCCGAGGTCGCCTGCCCCGACCCCGAGGAGCGGCTGATCATGCGGATCGAGCGCGGCGAGCTGCGCGGGATGCGGTCGGAGGACCTCACGTGAGGCTCCCCGTCGAGATCGGCATCGGCCTCCAGTCCGACAAGGCGCCGGGCCGCTACGCCGAGCTCGCGCGCCTCGCCGAGGGCCACGGCATCGACGTCGTGAGCGTCTTCAGCGACCTGCTCTTCCAGCCGCCGATCGGGGCGCTCCTCGAGATGGCGCAGGCCACCGAGCGGGTGCGGCTCGGCGCTGCGGGCTGGAACCCGTTCACCCTGCACCCCTACGAGATCGCGGGCCAGATCGCCCTGCTCGACGCCGCGAGCGACGGCCGCGCCTACCTCGGCCTGGTCAAGGGCACCTGGCTCGGCGCGCTCGGCGTCAAGCAGCCCAAGCCCGTCGCCCAGCTGCGCGAGGCGGCGGCGCTGATCTACGCGCTGCTCGGCGGCTCCGACGCGGCGATCGAGGCCGAGTTCTTCCCCCTCCAGGCCGGCACCCGGCTGCGCTACCCGGTGCTGCGCGCGGACCCGCCGCTGCTGCTGGGCAGCTGGGGTCCGCTCGGTGTCGCGCTGGCGGGCCGCATCGCCGACGAGCTCAAGATCGGCGGCACCGCGAATCCGGACCTCGTGCCGGTGATGCGGGAGCGGCTCGCCGTCGGCGCGCGCAAGGCGGGGCGCGACGCGGAGGACGTCCGCCTGGTCTTCGGCGCCGTCACGGTGGTCGATCGCGACGGCGAGGCGGCGCGCTCCGTGGCGCGGCGCGAGGTCGCGATGTACCTCGACGCCGTCGGCGAGCTCGATCCGACGGTCACGATCGAGCCGGAGCTGCTCGAGGAGGTGCGGGCGCGCCTCGCGGAGGACGACCACGGAGCGGCCGGTGCGCTCGTGCCCGACGCGCTGCTCGACCGGTTCTGCTTCTCCGGGACGCCGGCGCAGGTCGCCGGCCAGGCGCAGGCGCTGATCGACGCGGGCGTCGACCGGGTCGAGTTCGGCACGCCGCACGGGATGCACGACGACGCGGCCGGCCTCGAGCTGATCGGCCGCGAGGTGCTGCCGCTGCTGCGGCGCGAGCGGTGAGGCCGCCGGTCAGCCCTGCGGCCAGTAGCCGGCGGCGTGCGCCAGCGCCCGGCCCTCGAGCTGCAGGGTGAGGGTCTCGAAGAGCGCCACCGCGTCCGGCCCCGGCCAGTCGTCGCCGAGCACCTCCGCGGGCAGACCGGGGTCGCGGAACGGCAGCTGCCGCCAGTCGTCGACCACCGCGAGGTAGAGGCGCAGCGCCTCGGCGCCGTCCGGCCCGGGGGCGTCGCCGAGCCGCCGCGAGCTCTCCGCGTAGAGGGCGGTGAAGTCGCGGTAGCGCTCGGCGATCGCCTCGAGGTCCCAGCCGCTGCGGATCAGCCGCCGGATGTCCTGACCGCCGGCGTAGTCGCCGACGAAGATGAGCGACTGCGCCCCCAGCTCGAGCTCCTCGATCGCCGTCCGGGCGGCGTCGAGCATCCGCGCGGGCGCGATCCAGACGGCGGAGCCGACGTTGCCGAAGCCGAGCCCGGTGAGGTGGCTGCGCAGCTTGTGCCGCAGCGACCGCTCCGACTCCGCGACCGTGAAGTTGACGATGCACCAGCCCTGATCGAGCCGCGCCGGCTGCCGCGCGTGCCAGATCACCTCGTCACCCGCCGCGAGCGCGGAGAGGGCGAGCGGCGTCAGCGCGTACCCCTTCACCTTCGCCCGGGTCTCCGGCACGAGCCAGCCGCGCTGCTTCAGCCGGAAGACGGCGGTGCGCACCCCCGCCTCGTCGAGCCCGGAGCGCCCGAGCATCTCGACCGCGCCCGACACCGGCATCCAGTTGCCGAACCGCCGCACGATCGACCCGAGGAACGTCACCAGCACCGTCCGCGACCGCCGCACCGCCCCGTCGGCCGCGCCACTCGTCTCGACTGCTGCCCCGGTCATCGCGACCATCATGCCAGCCGCCGCGCGCCGCCCTTCCCCTCCCCTCGCCTCGCGAGATGCCACTTGTGAGCGCGACACGCCGTCGGCGGCGCGCACAAGTGGCATCTCGCGGAGGGGCGGTGCCGCTACAGGGCCGGCGGGTAGAGGAAGAGGGGGACCTGCGCCGTGGGGAAGGTGCGGGTGACGTAGCTGTGGCGGCCGCCGTAGTTGTACTCCTCGAGGAGCACGGTGCCGTCGCCGTTCACCTGCTGCACGTAGGAGACGTGGTTGTAGGTCCACCAGGCGACGGAGCCGACGATCGGCACGGCGCTGGTGGCCCAGCCCTTCGCGGCCCAGTTGTCCGGCCACTCCCAGGCGCTGCCGCCGAGCGGGGTGATGTTCCCCCAGGTGTACTTCCACGGCGCGGCGGCCGCGCCGGCGTCGCGGTTGAGGCGCCAGGCGACGAAGTCGACGCACTCGCGGTAGTAGTAGCCGAGCGGGGAGAGGCCGCCGCCGTTGTCGTCGATGGTCTCGGACGGCCACGGGTAGTCGTCGCCGGCCGCGCGGGTCTGCACGGTGCTGAAGCCGCCGCCGTTCGAGGAGGAGAGCACGGCGGCCTGGCGGCTCGCCTCGTCGAGCTGGGCCTGGGTGGGCGCGGCGAACGCGTCGCGGACGGCGGTCTGGCCGGTCGCCTCCGACGAGACGGTGAGGTTCTGCAGGCCGACGCGGTTCGCGGCGGTGCCGGCCGCCGTGGCGCCGGCGGTACCGCGGGAGGCGTAGGCGGGGATCGCCGCGGTGGCGAACAGCCCGCCGACGATCGAGAAGGTGGCGAAGCCGAGGGCCCGGCGGCTGAGCGGGGCGCTGCCGGCGGAGGCGCGGCGGGCGGGGGCAGCAGGCGCGGCGGTGGCTCGCGCCTCGGCGACGCGGGCCTCGGCAGCGCGGACGTCGGCCACTCGGGCCTCGGCGACTCGGGACTCGGCGCCCCGCGCCTCGGCGGCCCGCGCCTCACGGCGCGTGAGGTGCACGGGCGCGGCGTCGGAGGTGTCGCGACACTCCTGGGGATCGGGAATGCCAGTGGTCGACACGCGTGCGCTCTCCTCGGGTGGGCGGACTTCGGGGTGGTGCTGGGGCTGGTGCAGGGGCGGCACCGGTGGCTCGGACGGCCGGCAGGGCCCGGCGACGTGTCACTCTAGCCCGGGCCGGCCCGGTAACGGAATGATCACGACGCAACTCGTCGCGCAGCGTCGCCCGCCTCCGGCGCCCCGGTGGGAGGATGGCGGCACCAGGGAAGGAGTCGCCCATGACCGCATCGATCCCCTCCGGACCCGTTCTCGTCGGCGTCGTCGACGGGCAGCGTCCCGAGGTCGTCCGCACCGCCGCGCAGCTCGCCTCCGGCCTCGGTGTCCCGCTCCTGCTGCTCACCGTGGCGGCCGATCCTTACCTCGTCGGCGACTACGTCGACCCGATGACGGGCGGCATCCCCGTCGGCCTCGTCCCGCGCCGCGCGGACGGGAGCGGCCCGGCCGAGCCCGAGGGCCTGCGCGCCTCGCTCGAGGAGCTGCTCGCCGGCAGCGGCGTCGAGTGGACGCTCCGCAGCACCCAGGGCGAGCCGGCTCTCGCGCTGACCGACGTGGCGGAGGAGGTCGACGCGCGGATGATCGTGGTCGGCACCCGCGACTCCGGAGTGCTCGCGAGCATCGCCGAGTTCCTCAGCGGCAGCGTCGCAGTGCACCTCGCGCACCGCCAGCACCGCCCCGTTCTCGTCGTGCCGCTCGCCGACGCGGGCACCCGCCACCGCGTCCCCTGGGACACGGGGGAGTGACGCGGCCGCTGCACCTGCGACCGGGGGCGATCCTCCTGGTCGCGGCGGGCGGTGCCGCCGGCACGGCCGCCCGGTACGCGACCGTGCTCGTCCTGCCGCCGCTCGGCGTCGTCCCGGTCGCGACGATCGCCGTCAACCTCGTCGGCGCCTTCCTGCTCGGGCTGCTGCTCGCCGGCCTCGCCCGCCGCGGACCGGACGAGGGCCGGCGGCGCACGCTCCGCCTCCTCCTCGGCACCGGCGTGCTCGGCGGCTTCACCACCTACAGCACCTTCTCCCTCGACACCGTGGCGCTGATCGAGGGCGGCCGCTGGAGCGAGACGGTGTTGTACCTCGCGATCACGCTCGTGCTCGGCACGGCGGCGGCCGCCCTCGGCATCGTGCTCGCGGGTCGGCGCGGGCGCCGGGTGGCGCCGTGACGGCCGGCGCCGTGACGATCGACACCGTGACGCCGCTCCTCTTCCTCGCCGTGGCGCTCGCCGGCGGGCTGGGAGCCGCGGCCCGGCTCGTCGTCGACGGCGCGGCCCGCACGCTCGTCCCGGTGCGCTGGCCGGTGGGGACCCTCCTCATCAACGTCTCCGGCTCGCTGCTGCTCGGCGTGGTCACCGGGCTGGCGCTCGCGGGCGCCGTCGACGAGCCGTGGCGGGCCGTGCTCGGCACGGGCGTGCTCGGCGGCTTCACCACCTTCAGCACGGCGAGCGTCGACGCGGCGCGGATGCTGCTCGAGCGCCGTTGGGCCGCTGGCCTCGGCTACGGGCTCGGGATGTGGGCGGCGGCGCTCGCCGCGGCGGTCCTCGGGCTGGTGCTCACGGGAGCGTGGCGCTGACGGGAGCGCGGCGCTGACCGGCGCCCGATCCGCGCCGTCGCACCCGGCGACGAGACGGCATGTCTCTCCGCCCCGCCCCGCGCGGCCGGGGACGCCCCCTTTGCAGGGGACGACGGCCGTCGCGGGCCGCCTCCGTGGCGATCGGCCGCTCGGCCGCGGGCCAGAATCTGTCACGTGACGATGTCGGGGACGGTGCGCGACCTGCGCTTGGCGGTGGTCGACGACCAGCCGCTCTACCGGCAGATGCTCGCCTCGCTGCTGCGCGCGGTGCCCGGCGTCCGGAGCGTCGTCGAGGCCTCCTCCGCCGCCGAGGCGCGGGAGCGGCTGCGGCCGGCCGAGCTCGACGTCGCGGTCGTCGACATCGAGCTGGGCGACGGCGACGGCATCGAGCTCGGCCGCGAGCTGCGCGCCCAGGCCCCGGAGCTCGCCGTCGTGCTCCTCTCCGCCGTCGACTCGATGCACCGCTTCCTCCGGCTCGACCGGGCCGAGGTGCGCGGCTGGAGCTACCTCTCCAAGTCCTCCTCCCTCTCGGCGCCCGCGCTGCTCACCGCGATCCGGGCGACCCTCGACGGCCGCACCGTGCTCGATCCCGCGCTGGTCGCCGGCCGCACCGCCCGCCGGAGCTCGCCCGTCGCCGCCCTCAGCCCCCGCCAGTACGAGGTGCTCGCCGCGCTCGCGTCCGGCCTCACCAATGCGGCGATCGCCGAGCGGCTCGGCATCGCCGTCCGCTCCGTCGACAACCACGTCAACGCCCTCTACGCAGCGCTCTCCCTCCGCTCGGACGGCACGCGCAATCCGCGCGTGGAGGCGACGCTGCAGTTCCTGGAGCACACCCGATGACCGACGACTCGCGGCCGCAGCGGGCGGACGACGCGGAGGACAACCGGATCCTGCGCTCGACGGTCGGCCTCCTCGGCGGCGTGCTCTCGGTGCTCGCCGCGACGCAGGCGGTGTTCGCCCTCGGGATGCTCTCGCAGACCGTGCGGGGCGTCCAGGGCGGCCCGGTCGTGGACGTCGTGGTGCGGGTGATCGTCAACGTCTCGGCGATCGGCGTCGCGGTCGGACTGGTGACCGTCCTGCGCCCCGAGCGCCGGGCGCGTCTCGGGCGGCCGCTGCTCACGGCGGCGATCGGCGCGGTCGTGGCCCTGGTGCGGGTCGGGCTGCAGCTGCTCGTGGGTGTCTACCCGCCGACCGCGCTCGACGCCCTCGTGGTCGAGCTCGTCGTCGGTGCGGTCGTCGTCGGGCTGGTCGTCGGGTTCGGCTTCCTGCTGGTCGGGGCCGCCCGCCGCGTGCGCGAGAAGGAGCGGGACCACGCACGCGTGCTGCTGCAGGCGGTCGAGGCCGTGCAGGCGCTCCAGCAGGAGGAGCTGCGGGTCCGCCGCGAGGTGGCGCAGGGCCTGCACGGGCGACTGCAGAACACGCTGGTGGTGCTGACGGCGGAGCTGCGCGCGGTGGCCGCGACTCCCGCCTCCTCCGCCGTGTCGGAGCGGCTCGGCGGCATCGCGGAGCGGCTCGACGAGCTCCGCGAGCAGGAGGTGCGCGCGGTCAGCGGCGCCCTCTATCCGGTCGACATCGAGCACGGACTGGTGGCGGCGGTGCGCGATCTGCTCTCGCGGCTGCCGGCCGAGATCGCGGTCGACCTCGACGTGGACGCCGGCTACGCCGAGGTCGAGGCGGCCTCGCTCCCGGTGGAGCAGCGGGTGCTGCTGGTGCGGCTGATCGAGGAGGCGCTCACCAACGCCCTCAAGCACGGCGGCGCCCGGGCCGTGCACCTGCGGCTGGACGTCGCCCGCGACGCCGCGCAGGCCGCCGTGATCGTCGGTCTCGACGACGACGGCCGCGGCCTCGCCGCCCCCGTCGCGCTCTCGGGCCTCGAGCGGCTCTCCCGCCAGTTCGCGGTCTACGGAGGCTCGGTCGAGCTGGCCCCCTCCGCCGCGCTGGGCGGCGCGCGCCTCGCCGGCCGCCTGCCGCTGCGCACCGCGGCCTGACGCGGCGACGGCGCGGAGGGGGCTCGTGCCCGCCTCCGCGCCGTCGGTGCTGGTGCTGGTGCTTTCGTCAGTCCTTCGGCGGCGTGTAGTACTGGAGGTCGTTGCCCTCGGAGTCCTTGAAGGGGAGGATGCGGCCCCACTCGTGATCGCTGATCTCGCCCTCGATGGAGGCGCCGCGGGCCTTCAGCCGCTCCAGCTCGTCCTCGATGCTGCCGTCGGGCTGGAACGAGACGACCGCTCCGCCGCTCTGCGAGACCGAGGCGGACTCACGCGCGTTCAGCCCGATCATCAGGCCGTTCGCGTCCAGCTCCGACCAGTCGCTCGACGTGCTCTTCACCTCGAGGCCGAGGGTGTCGCGGTAGAACGCGACCGCCCGCTCCATGTCCTCGACCGGCACCCATACCGTCGCCACTCCTGCTGCCGTCATGATCCGGTCTCCTTCGATCGTTGTTCCGATCCGCTCACGCTAGGCCGGGCGTCCTCGTCCGCCCCGCGCGCTCACCGTTCGTCCAGGCGGCGGCTCGGGAACTGACGGCGGGCGACGCGGACATCCACAGCAACCGGGGCGGGGAAGGGGTTGCGTCCCGCGATCCGGGCGCGATCAGCCGGCGATCCCGGGGCTCGGGACCGCTCAGTACGCTGGACGGTGTCCGCGGCGACACCCGCGGCCCCCCGCCCGCCGCTCGAAGGGACCCCCGTGAGCCAGCCAGGACCGACGACCCCGGGAGAGACGGGGTCCGGACGGACGCGGCCCGGACGCCTCCGCGTCATCGCCGCCTCCCCGATCAGCGACGAGCTGATCGCGCGCGTGGTCGAGCTGGAGCCGCGGATCGACTTCGTCGCCGATCAGAGCCTGCTGCCGCCGATGCGTCACCCGGGCGATCACCCCGGCGACCCGGCGTTCCGGCGGACGGCCGAGCAGCAGGCGGCGTTCGAGGCGCTGGTCGACTCGGCCGAGGTGCTCTACGGGATCCCGGACGAGACGCCGTCGGAGCTCGCCCGCACGGTCGCCGCGAACCCGGCGCTCCGCTGGGTGCAGACGATGCCCGCGGGCGGTGGCGCGCAGGTGAAGAAGGCCGGGCTGAGCGAGGAGCAGCTCGCGCGGGTCGCGTTCTCGACCTCGGCGGGTGTGCACTCCGATCCGCTGGCCGAGTTCTCGCTCTTCGGCCTGCTGGCCGGCGCGAAGTCGCTGCCGAAGCTGCAGTCGCTGCAGGGTGCGCGGGAGTGGGGGTCGCGCTGGACGATGGGGCTGCTCTCGGAGCAGACGATCCTGATCGTCGGGCTCGGCACGATCGGCCGCGCGACCGCGCAGAAGCTCCAGGCCCTGGGCGCCCGGGTGATCGGGACGAGCCGGCACGAGAGCGCCGTCGAGCACGTCGACGAGATCGTGCAGCCGTCGGCGATCGCCGACGTCGCCCGGCGGATCGACGGGGTCGTCGTCACGCTCCCCGGCACCGAGCAGACCGAGAAGCTCGTCGGCGCCGAGTTCTTCGCCGCGCTGCGCCCCGGAGCGACGCTCGTCAGCGTCGGCCGCGGCACCGTGATCGACGAGGACGCGCTGCTCACCGCACTCGAGGACGGCCGCGTCGGCTTCGCGGCCCTCGACGTGGTCGCGGAGGAGCCGCTCGCGCAGGTCAGCCCGCTCTGGAGCCACCCGAGCGTGCTGATCAGCCCGCACACCGCGGCGCTGAACGCGGCCGAGGACCGCCTGATCGCCGAGCTCTTCGCCCGCAACGCCACCCGCTTCCTCGACGGCGAGGAGCTGATCAACCGCGTCGACACCGTCGAGTTCTACTGACGCCGGACCGCTAGGGCGCCCCGGCTCGCGTCCCCGGACCGCCCGGGAGCGCCTCCACAGGCCCGGATCCGGCGGGAAAGCCCGCTGAGAGGCCGGTTCTGCGCCTGCGCGCGCCTCCGACGGCCTACCGTTGCACTATGGCGTCCACCGATACACCCGAACCCGCCCCCCAGGCCGACGGCGCGACCGCGCCCGTCGCCGACAGCACCGCCCCGGCCGCGCCGGCAGCCCAGACCGCTCCGGCGGCCCAGACCGCGCCGGCAGCCCAGACCGCTCCGGCGGCCCAGACCGCTCCGGCAGCCCAGACCGCTCCGGCAGAAGAGACCGCCCCCTCGCTGGTCTTCTCGGACCTGGGTCTCAGCGACCCCGTCCTCAAGGCCCTCAAGGAGGTCGGCTACGAGACGCCCTCGGCGATCCAGGCCGCGACCATCCCCTCCCTCCTGTCCGGCCGCGACGTCCTCGGCGTCGCGCAGACCGGCACCGGCAAGACCGCCGCGTTCGCGCTGCCGATCCTCTCCCGCCTCGACGTCTCGCAGAAGACCCCGCAGGCGCTCGTGCTCGCGCCCACCCGCGAGCTGGCGCTGCAGGTCTGCGAGGCCTTCGAGCGCTACGCGTCCGGTCTGCGCGGCGTGCACGTGCTGCCCGTCTACGGCGGCCAGGGCTACGGCACCCAGCTCTCCGCGCTCCGCCGCGGCGTCCACGTGGTCGTCGGCACTCCCGGCCGGATCATGGACCACCTCGAGAAGGGCACGCTCGACCTCACGCACCTGAAGTACCTGGTGCTCGACGAGGCCGACGAGATGCTCAAGATGGGCTTCGCGGAGGACGTCGAGACGATCCTCGCCGACACCCCGGTCGAGAAGCAGATCGCGCTGTTCTCGGCGACCATGCCGTCGCAGATCCGCCGCATCTCGCAGAAGTACCTGAAGGACCCGGAGGAGATCACGGTCAAGGCCAAGACCACGACCTCCGCGAACACCACCCAGCGCTACCTGATGGTGTCCTACCCGCAGAAGGTCGATGCGCTGACCCGCATCCTCGAGGTGGAGAACTTCGAGGGCATGATCGTCTTCGTCCGCACCAAGAGCGAGACCGAGACGCTGGCCGAGAAGCTGCGCGCCCGCGGCTACACGGCCGCCGCGATCAGCGGTGACGTCGCCCAGGCCCAGCGCGAGCGCACCGTCGAGCAGCTGAAGTCGGGCAAGCTCGACATCCTCGTCGCGACCGACGTCGCCGCGCGCGGTCTCGACGTCGACCGGATCAGCCACGTCGTCAACTACGACATCCCGATCGACACCGAGTCCTACGTGCACCGCATCGGCCGCACCGGCCGGGCCGGCCGCAGCGGTGCCGCGATCAGCTTCGTCACGCCGCGCGAGCGCCGCCTCCTCTCCGCGATCGAGAAGGCGACCCGCCAGCCGCTGACCGAGATGCGCCTCCCGAGCGTGGAGGACGTCAACGTCACGCGCCTCTCCCGCTTCGACGACGCCATCACGACGGCGCTCGCCGACCGCGAGCGGCTCGACCGGTTCCGCGACATCATCGGCCACTACGTCGAGCACCACGACGTGGTCGAGTCCGATGTCGCCGCGGCGCTGGCGATCGTCGCCCAAGGCGACGAGCCACTGCTGCTCTCGCCGGACGACCCGCGCTTCCGCCGCGAGGACAGCCGGGGCGAGCGTCCGGAGCGCTCCGACCGGTCGTCGTACGACAACGAGCGCGAGCGTCCCGAGCGCCGCCAGCGCTCGTCGAACAGCAACCTCGCGTCCTACCGGATCGAGGTGGGCCGCCGCCAGCGTGTGGAGCCCCGCCAGATCGTCGGTGCGCTCGCGAACGAGGGCGGGCTGAACCGCGGCGACTTCGGGCACATCGACATCCGCCCGGACTTCTCGATCGTCGAGTTGCCGGCCGACCTGCCCCAGGACGTGCTCGACCGCCTCGCCGGCACCCGCATCAGCGGCCAGCTGATCGAGCTGAAGCCCGACCGCCGCCCGAGCCGCGCCGGGGCCGACCGCGGCGCGCGCCCTTCGGGCCCGTCCCGCTCCTCGGAGCGCCCGGAGCGCAAGCCCCGCTACTGACCCCTGCCCCCTCTCCTCCGCGAGATGCCACTTGTGCACGCCTTTCACGGCGTGTCGCGTACACAAGTGGCATCTCGCGGAGGTGGAAAAGGGGGGTCAGCGGCGGAGGACGCGGCGGGCCAGGACGTTGCCGAGCAGCTGGACGAGCTGCACGATCACGATGATGACGAGCACGGCCGCCCAGGTGACGACCGGCTCGAACTGGCGGTAGCCGTACTGGATCGCGAAGGTGCCGAGGCCGCCGGCGCCGATGTAGCCGGCGACGGCCGACATGTCGATGATCGCGACGAAGACGAAGGTGTAGCCGAGGATCAGCGGGCCGAGCGCCTCGGGCAGCAGGACCGTGCGGACGATCCGGAACCGGCTCGCGCCGACCGAGCGCGCGGCCTCGATCACGCCGGGCTGCACGGTCAGCAGGTTCTGCTCGACGATGCGGCCGATGCCGAAGGCGGCGGCGAGCGACAGCGAGAAGATGATCGCGTCGGTGCCGATGCCGGAGCCGACCACGAGGCGGGCCAGCGGCTGCGCGGCGGCGATGAAGATGATGAACGGGATCGGCCGGAAGACGTTGACGATCACGTTCAGCAGGCCGAAGACGAAGCGGTTCGCGTAGAGCGCGCCGCCGCGGGTGACGGCGAGGCCGAGCCCGATCAGCAGGCCGCCGAGCCCGCCGAAGAGCAGGCTGAACGCCACGATGTAGAGGGTCTGCCCGGTCGCCTCGGCGAGCTTGGGCAGCAGGGGGATGAGCTCGTTCATCGGGGCACCTCCGTGAGGGCGACGCGGGCGCCGAGGCGGGCCAGCAGCGGGTCGATCACGTCGTCGGCGGCGTCGAGCGCGACGGTGAGGTGGCCGAAGGCGCGACCGCGGACGTCCGTGATGCCGCCGTAGACCAGCTCGAGCGGCACGCCGGCCTGCGCGATCTCGGCGAAGACGTCGCCCTGCGAGGCGGAGCCGTCCGAGAAGGACAGCGTGACGAGGCGGCCGCGGTGGCGCGCGCGCAGCACGGCCGCCTCCTCCGGCGACGGCACGGTCCGGACGACCGTGGAGACGAAGCGGCGGGTCACCGCCTCGCGCGGCGCCGAGAACACGTCGAAGACGGGGCCCCGCTCGACGATGCGGCCCGCCTCCATCACCGCGACCTTCGTCGCGAGCTGCTGCACCACGTCCATCTCGTGCGTGATGACGACGATGGTGACCCCGAGCTCCTCGTTGATGCGGCGCAGCAGCGCGAGCACCTCGCCGGTGGTGTCGGGGTCGAGCGCGCTGGTCGCCTCGTCGGCGAGCAGGATGCCGGGCGAGGCGGCGAGGGCGCGGGCGATGCCGACGCGCTGCTTCTGACCGCCGGAGAGCTGCTCCGGGTGGCTGCGCGCCTTGTCGGAGAGGCCGACGAAGCGGAGCATCTCGTCGACGCGGGCGCGCAGCTCGGCGCGCGGAGTTCCGGCGACCTGCAGCGGGTAGGCGACGTTCTGCTCGACGGTCTTGGAGCCGAAGAGGTTGAACTGCTGGAAGATCATCCCGATCCCGAGCCGCAGCCGGCGCAGCTCGCGCTCGGGCAGCCCGACGATCTCGCGGCCGTCGATCTGGATGCTGCCGCCGGTGGCGGGCTCGAGGGCGTTGATCAGGCGCGCCAGCGTGCTCTTGCCGGCGCCGGAGTAGCCGATCACGCCGTAGACGTCGCCGGCCTCGATGTCGAGGCTGACGCCGTCCACGGCGGTCAGGGCGGAAGCGCCGCGCGCGAGCGGCGGGTAGACCTTGCTCACGTCGGCGAGGCGGATGAGCGGCACGGCGCTTCCTTCACTGCTGGATCGGCGGGGGGAGGGTGGCGTCAGCCCTGGGCCGCGGTGTCGGCCTCGACGGTGGCGAGGGTCGACTGCAGCTCGGCGGCGGGGGTCGTCGCGAAGACGGCGGTGCCGCCCGACTGCTCGGAGACGCCGTCGAGCACGTCCTGCGAGGTCTGGTAGACGTCGACGAGCTTCAGGTACGTCTCGTTCTCGGCGTCGTCGGCGCGGGCCGCGAACACGTTGACGTAGGGCACCGCGCTCGGGTCGCTCGGGTCGTCCTGAGCGATGGCGTCGGAGGCCTCGAGCCCTGCGCCCTCGATGTAGTCGTTGTTGATGATCGCGGCGGCGACGTCCGGCAGGGAGGTCGGCGTGAGCGCGGCGTCGAGCGCGGTGACGGTGACCTTCGAGGCGCCCGTGTCGATGTCGTCGAGGTCCGAGAAGGCGCTGCCGCCGTCCTTCAGCTCGATCAGGCCGGCCGACTGCAGCACGAGGAGCGCACGGGCCTGGTTGCTCGTGTCGTTCGGGACGGCGACGGTCTCGCCCTCGGGGATGTCGTCGACGCTGTCGTACTGGGTGGAGTAGAGGCCGAGCGGGTAGATCGCGGTCGCGCCGATCGGCACCAGGTCGGCGTCGGCCGAGGTGTTGTACTGCGCCAGGTAGACGAGGTGCTGGAACTGGTTGAGGTCGATCTCGCCCTCGGTCAGCGCGGGGTTGAGCTGGTTGTAGTCGGTGAAGTCGACGATCTCGACGTCGATGCCCGCGGCCTCGGCGGCCTGCTCGTAGGTGGCCCAGTAGGGGTCGCTCGCGCCGACCACGCCGATGCGGACGGTGTCGTCGTCGGCGCCCGCGGCCGAGGAGCAGCCGGCGAGGAGGAGGGCGGAGGCGGTGATCGCGGTGGTCGCGAGGAGTGTCGTGCGCAGGGACATGCTGGGGATCCTTCCGAGGAGAGGGATCCGGACGGCGTCCGCCCGCGGTGCTGGTCACCGCCGGCGCTGCGACCGGCCTCCGGTCGCTCGACGCCGCGACTGCGCGGATCCCGGGGACCACGGTACAAAGCGCGCCACCGGGCACGCGAAACGTGCCCGTAACACGGCGACTTCCGCGACGGGCTCTCCGGGGGAGGATCAGCCGGCGAGGGCCTCGTCGCGCGCGCCGGCGGCTGCGGCCTCGTGCTTGGCGAGGCGCGCGGCGATCGCGTCGCGCTCGGCCCGGAGGGAGGCGAGCGTCGGCTGGTCCAGGCGCGGATCGGCGAGGTCGGCGAAGGGGCTCGCGGTGCCGGTGCGGGCCGAGACGAGCGCCGAGTACGCCTTCGTCGCCGCGCGCAGCTCGGAGGCGGCGCGCGCGACCTTGCTCGGCTTCGACGACTTGTCGCCGACGAGACCGGCGTGCTTGTCGAGGGCTGCTACCAGGGCGCGATGCGCCGCGTCAATCTTCTTGCTCATCCCCGCAGTATGGCGCAGGATCGCCTCGCGAGGCGAAGCCGCCCGGGAGCCCCGGCCCGCACCCTCCGCGAGATGCCACTTGTGCGCGCATTCTGCGGCGTGTCGTGCTCATAAGTGGCATCTCGCGGCGCGCGACGGGGCGCGCGGGCGTCACGGGACCGGGGTCAGGGTCCAGCTGCCGTCGGTGCGGAGGGCGACGACGCCCGGGAGGGCGGCGTCGACGACACGGGCGAACGAGGTGGTGTCGCCGAAGGTCTGCCGGGTGCCGGCGGTGCCGAGCACGCGACCCGAGAGCGAGTCCTCGCTGCTCGCCGGTCCGTAGGCGACGTCGAGGCTGTCGGCGCGGTCCGAGAACGCGAGCACCGCGGAACCGCTGCCGGACTGCTCGCCGGACACCTCGGGCAGGTCGTTCCAGCTCTGCAGCGTGAGCGTCCAGTTGCCGACGGCCTGCACGAGCAGCGACTGGTCGACGGGATCGGTCGCGACGGTCTCGAGGAGCCACGACGACTGCGTCCCCGCCGCGGCCTCGCCCACCGGAGTGCTGCGCCCGGGCGCCGACACGGTGACGGTCCCGGAGCAGGCCGAGCAGTCGAGCGCCACGACCACCGCGAAGTCGCCCTGTCGCTGATAGGAGACGTCGACGGTCCCCGCCGCGGAGACGCGCGCCACCGTGCCGTCCGCGACGCCACCAGCGCCGACCGCCGCCGGCCCGGACTCCGCCCCGACGCAGCCGCCCAGCAGCAGCGAGGCGACCGCGACGGCCGCCGCGGAACTCCCTCGTCGGCGCATCGCCCCAGCCTGGCACTCCGTGCGCCCTACCGAGACGCTGCACTCTCTCGGAGTCGATGGACACTCGGCTCGCGAAGCCAGTGAGAGAAGGAAAGAGGAGGATCACTCGATTTCCCAGCAGGCTGCTGGGAAATCTCCTCCGCGGTGACGGGCGCGGTGCGCTTCCGGCGTCAGACCGGGCCCGAGCCGCGCCGGACGGCGGTGGACTCGGAGCGGTGCGCCGCGCTGATGGAGACGGCGTCGAGGACGCGCTGGACCTCGAGGGCGTCGGCGAACGACGGGGAGGGCTGCGCGCCGGCGGCGATCGCCTCGACGAGGTCGACGACCTGGTGGGTGAAGAGGTGCTCGTAGCCGATGCCGTGGCCGGCGGGCCACCAGGCCGACATGTACGGGTGCGAGGGCTCGGTGACCTGGATGGTGCGGAAGCCCTGGGCGTCCTCGGGGTCGCGGGCGTCGTAGTACTCGAGCTCGTTCATCCGCTCGAAGTCGAAGGCGATGCTGCCGGTCTCGCCGTTGATCTCGATGCGGTTGGCGTTCTTCCGGCCGGTGGCGACGCGGGTGGCCTCGAAGACGCCGAGGGCACCGCCCTCGAACGAGGCGGTGAAGGCGGCGGCGTCGTCGACGGTCACGGGGCCGCGCGCGGCGCCCTCCTCCGCGCGACCGCCGAGGCCGGACTGCGTGGCGAGCACCGGGCGCTCGGTGGTGAAGGTGCGCAGGACGGCAGACACTGACGCGATGCGGCTGCCGGTGAGCCACTGCGCGCTGTCGATGATGTGCGCGCCGATGTCGCCGAGCGCGCCCGAGCCGGCCTTCGCGGCGTCCAGGCGCCAGGTCAGCGGGGCCTCGGAGTCGCTCAGCCAGTCCTGCAGGTACTGGGCGCGGACGTGGCGGATCGCGCCGAGCCGACCCTCGTCGAGGAAGCGCTTCGCGAGCGCGAGGGCGGGGGTGCGGCGGTAGCTGAAGCCGCACATCGCGACGCGATCGGAGGCGGCGGCCGCGGCGACCATCCGCTCGGCTTCCTCGACCGAGTTGGCCAGCGGCTTCTCGCAGAGCACGTGCTTGCCGGCCTCGAGCGCGGCGATCGCGATCTCGGCGTGGGTGTCGCCGGGGGTGCAGATGTCGACGAGGTCGATGTCGTCGCGCTCGATCACCGCGCGCCAGTCGGTCGACGACTCGCTCCAGCCCAGGGTCTCGGCGCGCTCGGCGGTCCGCTGCGGGTCGGTGCCCACCAGCACGGCCAGCTCGGGCCGCAGCGGCAGCGGGAAGAAGCGGGGGGCGGTGCGCCAGGCGTGCGAGTGGGTGCGACCCATGAAGGCGGTCCCCACCATCGCGACGCGCAGGGCTGGCTCGTTCGACATCGTCGTCCTTTCGTCGGCGGGTCGACCCTCCCACGGCGGCGGTCGGCTCCGCCACCTCGATCCGCCGGGCGGGCGCCGCGGCGGCGCGGGCTCGGCGGGCCGAAGGTCACGATCGGGTCGCGGTCCCGGCCGGTCTCATAGGGTCGGAGAGCGCTCCATCACGGGACTCGATGTCCTGAAACGCTCCACTGAGACCCGTCAGATGTCGCGTAATCCCGCGGAATCCGCACTCTGGCGGGGCGGTGCGAAGTGTTTCGACGCGCTGGACGCCCGCCCGGATCTCCTTCGAAAGGGTTCAGAACTTTTGGTTGACCCGCGACTTAAGTCGCTGTAGCTTCCTACGCATGGTCACCGCAGACCCCGGCAGCATCGCCGCCCAGCCTCTTTCCCGCACTCAGGACACCGCGACAGAACTGCTTCTGCAGATGCGCGGCATCGTCAAGATCTTCCCCGGAGCTCGAGCCCTCGACGGCGTCGATCTCGACGTCCGCCCGGGCGAGGTGCACTGCCTCCTCGGTCAGAACGGGGCCGGCAAGTCCACCCTGATCAAGACGCTCGCCGGCGCCCACCAGCCCACCGAGGGCGAGATCCTCGTCGACGGGAAGGTCGTCACGATCCCGTCGCCGACGGCCGCCCTCGCGCTCGGCATCGCCACGATGTACCAGGAGCTGGACGTCGTCGACGGCCTCTCCGTCGCCGAGAACATCTACCTCGGCCACGAGCTCTCCCGCGGCGGTTTCACCGCCCGCTCGAAGGCCGCGAGGATCACCCGCGAGCTGATGCAGCGCCTCGGCCACCCCGAGATCGCCCCGCACCGCGAGGTCGGCAGTCTCTCGGCGGCCGGCAAGCAGATCGTTCAGATGGCCCGCGCCCTCTCGCACGACGCCCGGGTCATCATCATGGACGAGCCCTCCGCGGTGCTCGACTCCGAGGAGGTGGAGAACCTCTTCCACGTGGTCCGCCAGCTCACCGCCGACGGCGTCGCGATCGTCTACATCTCGCACCGCCTCGAGGAGATCCGCGCCATCGGCGACCGGATCACCGTGATCAAGGACGGCGCGACGGTCGCCAAGAACCTGGAGGTCGCCGACACTCCGACCGCGAAGCTGATCACGCTGATGACCGGCCGCGCCGTCGAGTACGTCTTCCCGGACCGCCCCGAGGTCGGCACCGAGGCGGAGACGCTGCTGAAGGTGGAGAACCTGGGGCTGCGCGGCTCGTTCGCCGACGTCTCGCTCGAGATCCGCGCCGGCGAGGTCGTCGGCCTGGCGGGACTGGTCGGCTCCGGCCGCTCCGAGATCCTGGAGACCATCTACGGGGCGCGCCGCGCCAGCACCGGCACCGTCAGCGTGGCGGGCAAGCGCCTGCGCGCCGGCTCCGTCTCGGCCGCGGTCGACGCCGGCATCGGCCTCTGCCCGGAGGAGCGCAAGAGCCAGGGCCTGCTCCTGGACGAGCCGGTCTACCGCAACATCACCCTCTCGACCTTCGACCGCTTCGCCAAGCACGGCTTCCTCGACGAGCGCGCCGAGCGCGCCGCCGCGGCCGAGCAGGCGGTCGCCCTCGACCTGCGCCCGCACGGCGTCGACCGCGACGCCCGCACCCTCTCCGGCGGCAACCAGCAGAAGGCGCTCCTCGCCCGGTGGCTGGTGCGCGGCTGCCGCGTGCTGCTGCTCGACGAGCCGACCCGCGGGGTCGACGTCGGAGCGCGGGCCGAGATCTACACCCTGATCCGGGACCTCGCGACGAACGGCGCCGCCGTGCTCGTGGTCTCCAGCGAGATCGGCGAGGTCCTCGGGCTCTCGGACCGAGTGCTCGTGATCTCCGACGGCGCCGTGGTCCACGAGGGCCCCGCCGATTCGATCGACGAGCACCGCGTGCTCGATCTCGTCATGGAAGGAAGTGCAGCGTGAGCGGACAGCTCGACACCGCGTCACCGTCGATCGGCGGTCCGCAGGAGGACGCCGGCCGTCACGCCTCGGCCGCGACCGGAGGGCCGAGCGGCGGCACCCCGTCGAAGGACGCCCGCTCCGGGCTCGCCGGGATGATGGGCGGCTCGCTCGGCCGCAACGTGGGCCTCGTGCTCGCGCTGGTGATCCTCTGCATCGTCGGGTTCGCCACCGCGGGGGAGCGGTTCGCCAGCGTCGACAACCTGCTGACGATCCTCCGCCTCGCCGCGGTGATCGGGGTGCTCAGCATCGGCATGACCTTCGTCATCACCTCGGGCGGCATCGACCTCTCCGTCGGCTCGGTGATGGGGCTCGCGACGGTCTGGGCGAGCACGGTCTCGACGCAGTACTACGCGGCGAACACCTCCTGGCTGGTGATCGTGCTGACCGCGGTGCTCGTGGGTCTGGTCTGCGGACTGATCAACGGGGCGCTGATCGCCTACGGCCGGGTCGTCGCGTTCATGGCGACGCTGGCGATGCTCGTCGCCGCCCGCGGCTTCGCGGAGCTGATCTCGAACCGGCAGACGCAGATCGTCACGGTCGACCCGTTCCTCGACTTCTTCCGCGCCGACGTGCTCGGCATCCCGGTGCTCGTGCTGATCTTCGCGCTCGTCGCGGTGGCCGGCTGGATCCTGCTCAACCGCACCACCTTCGGCCGCCGCACCGTCGCGGTCGGCGGCAACCCGGAGGCGGCCCGCCTCGCCGGCATCAAGGTCCGCCGGCACACCATGTACGTCTACGGCCTCGCCGGCCTGACCGCGGGCATCGCCGCGGTGATGATGCTGGCTCGCACCACGGCCGGCTCCTCGACGAACGGCACGCTCTACGAGCTCGACGCCATCGCGGCGGTCGTGGTCGGCGGCACTCTGCTCGCCGGCGGCCGCGGGACCATCGTCGGCACCGTGTTCGGCGTCCTGATCTTCACGACCCTCACCAACGTCTTCACGCAGAACAACATGTCGACCTCGGCCCAGGCCGTCGCGAAGGGCGCGATCATCGTCGCCGCCGTCCTGCTGCAGCAGCGCTTCGCCGCCCGCGGCAAGTCCTGACCCACGGGGGCGATCCGCCTCCGCCACGCTCTTTTCCTCGCACCAGCAGCATCCACCTCGACCACCTCGGTCACCCTCCGCAGGCACCGCTGTGCCCTGCGGCCCCTCATGGATCCATCGAAGGAGATCACTTCCATGTCCGTTCGCCACCCCTCCGCCACCCGCCTGGGCCGCACCGCCCGCCTGGACCGCACCACCCGACTGGGCCGCACCGCCCGCCTGGGCACCGCCGGCTTCGCCTTCGGCGCCGTCGCGCTGATGCTCACCGGCTGCATCTCGAACGCCCCGGTCGAGACCGGCAACGCCGCCGCCGGCGGCACCTCCGCCGCGGTCGCCGCCTCCGACAACGACGCCTCGGGCGACAACGTCGTGATCGGCTTCACCGCCCCCGCCGCCGACCACGGCTGGATGGGCGCGGTCAGCCGCGCGGCCATCGCCGAGGCCGAGAAGTACGACGACGTGGAGCTGCGCACCGCGGAGGGCACCAACGACGTCAACCTGCAGATCAGCCAGGTCGAGACCTTCATCAACGACGGCGTCGACGCCATCGTGCTGCTGCCGATCGACGGCGCCGCGCTGACCGAGGTCGCGACCGAGGCGATGGAGGCGGGCATCACCGTCATCAACGTCGACCGCGAGTTCTCCAGCCCGTTCGCCGCCCGCTCGACGGTGCTCGGCGACAACTACGGCATGGGCGTCAGCGCCGGCACCTACCTCTGCGAGCAGCTCGGCGACAACCCGGACGCCGTGGTCGCCGAGATCGCCGGCATCGACTCCCTGCCGCTGACGCAGGACCGCAGCCAGGGCTTCGCCGACGCGCTCGCGGGCTGCGGACTCGACGTGGACAACCGCGTCGCCGCCGACTTCACCGTCCAGGGCGGGGAGCAGGCCGCGGCCAACCTCCTCCAGGCGGCTCCGCAGATCGACGCGATCTGGAACCACGACGACGACCAGGGCGTCGGCGTCCTCGCGGCGATCGACACCGCCGGTCGCGACGAGTTCATCCTCGTCGGCGGCGCCGGCTCGGCCAACGTGATGCGCGCGATCGAGGCGGACGACTCGGTCGTCAAGGCCACGGTCGTCTACCCCTCGACCCAGGCCGCGGACGGCATCAAGCTCGCCCGCCTCGTCGAGCAGAACAAGTCGATGAGCGACACCACGTCGCTCGGCGTCCCGCGCCAGATCCAGCTCTTCGCGCCGGTCGTCACCAAGGACAACGTCGCCGAGTACCTGCCCTCGGCCTTCGAGTCCTGATCCACTGACCTGCCGGCGCGGGGAGACCTCGCGCCGGCCCGGACCAGCCGGAACCGCACCTCTTAGAAGAGGAGCGACCGGCGCCGCGACAGCATCCCGCGAGAGGAGGCGACGACGAAGACATCGGCCCACGGGCCGACCAGGGGAGACCGGATCCGCACGTCGTGCGGACAGAGACGGATCCGGCCTCTGCGATGAACACCTCGTTGAAGGAATCACATCACGCATGAATGGTAAGCGATCCACGAAGAGAAGCATCAGGCGTCTCTTCGCCCTCGGCATCGCCGGGTTGGTGACGGTCTCCGGACTCACCGCTCTCGGCCTGCCCGCCTCGGCCCACGACGGAGTGGACCACGGCTCGGAGCCGGGCGCGGAGTCCGCGCTCGACTGGAGCAACTACGAGAAGGTGCTGCTGACGAAGAACGTCGGCGAACCGATCGACCTCGCCGTCCTCCCGGACAAGTCGGTCCTCCACACGGCCCGGAACGGCGAGATCCGCCACACCGACCCGAAGACCGGCACCACGCGCGTCGTGGCCACGATCCCCGTCTACCAGAACTCGGAGGACGGACTGCAGTCGGTGGGCATCGACCCCGACTTCGCCGAGAACCAGTGGGTCTACCTGGTCTACGCGCCCCTCAGCGGCACGCCGACCGGTGCGGCCCCCAACATGCTCCCCGCGGGCGAGACCGAGAGCTACTGGGACCAGTGGAAGGGCGTCAACCGCCTCTCCCGGTTCAAGTGGACCGGCTCCGGACTCGACCTGGGCAGCGAGCAGAAGATCATCGAGGTCGAGGCGCAGCGCGGGCAGTGCTGCCACGTGGGCGCCGACTTCGACTGGGACGCCGACGGCAACCTGTACCTCTCGACCGGCGACAACACGCCGGCGAGCGCTCCGGGGGCCGCGGGCTTCGCGCCGAACAACGACGCACCCGGCATGAACCCCGGCTTCGACTCGCGTCGCGGTGCCGGCAACACGAACGACCTCC
This sequence comes from Rathayibacter sp. VKM Ac-2760, assembly GCF_009834185.1. Classification (GTDB taxonomy): domain Bacteria; phylum Actinomycetota; class Actinomycetes; order Actinomycetales; family Microbacteriaceae; genus Rathayibacter. The sequence goes on along the minus strand of NZ_CP047173.1, from coordinate 3,814,087 downwards.
GCGGCAAGATCCTCCGGATCGCGGTGCAGGAGGACGGCTCGTACACGATCCCCGAGGGCAACCTGTTCCCGGTGGGCACCGAGAAGACCCGTCCCGAGATCTTCGTGATGGGCGTGCGCAACCCGTTCAAGATCGACGTGGACTCCGAGACGAACACCCTCTCCTGGGGCGACTACGGTCCCGACGCGACGAAGGCCGCTGCGGCCGACGGCGTGCGCGGGCCGATGGGTCTCGTGGAGTGGAACGCGACCGGTCTCGACCAGCCGCAGAACTCGGGCTGGCCGTACGTGCACGGGCCGAACGCGGCGTACAACGAGTGGAACTTCGAGACGGCGACGCCCCGCGGCTTCTTCGACCCGCAGAACCTGAAGAACAACTCGCGCTGGAACACCGGCCTCGTCGACATCCCGGCGGCGACGCCGGCGACCGTCTACTACGGCGACAACCCGGGCGACCAGCCGTTCGACGAGCTCGTCAACTTCGGCACCGGCACCGGCCAGGGCCCGATGGGCGGACCGGTCTACCACTTCGACGAGGAGAACCCCTCGACGTCGAAGTTCCCGGCGTACTGGAACGACAAGACCTTCTTCGGCGAGTTCTCGCAGGACTACATCGCGGCGTTCACGCTCGATGAGGAGCGCGCGGTCACGCACATCGAGGACTTCCTGCCCAACGCGGCGCTCAGCCAGGCCGCGCAGCCGATCCACGACAACCCGATGGACATCGAGTTCGGCCCCGACGGGTCGATGTACGTGCTCGAGTACGGCGACGGCTTCTTCCGCGCCAACCCCGACGCCGGCCTGTACCGGATCGACTACGCCGAGGGCAACAAGGCCCCCCAGGCGCGCTTCACCGCGACGCCGCTGTCCGCCTCGCAGACTCCGCTCGAGGTGACGTTCGACGCCAAGGGATCCTCCGACCCCGAGGGCGACGCGCTCACCTACGACTGGGACTTCGACGGCAACGGCACCTTCGACGCCACCGGCGTCACCGTGAAGAACACCTACACCGAGCTCGGCCAGTTCACGGCCCGCCTGCGCGTCACCGACGCCAAGGGCAAGTTCAGCCTCACCTCGCGGGTGATCTCGGTGGGCAACCAGGCGCCGCAGATCGAGATCGCGACGCCCGGCAACGGCTCGTTCTTCGAGTGGGGCGACGCGATCCCCTACCGGGTGACCGGCCGTGACGCGGAGGACGGCGACCAGATCGTCGGCAGCCGCGTCGCCTGGACCTACGGTCTCGGCCACGACGAGCACGCCCACCCCGAGGTCACCGGCACCGGTGCCACGGGAGCGTTCCCGACGTCGAAGGACTCGCCCGAGCACGGCCCCGGCGCGCTGCTGTACGGCACCGTCGTCGTGACCTACACGGACGCCGGCTTCAACGGACTGCCCCCGGCCGCGGCCGAGGCGACGCTGCGGCTGAACCCGAAGACGCAGGAGGCGGAGCACGCCGCCCGCGAGGGCGTCCTGCCCTACGCGGACACCACCGCCAGCGGCGGCAACGCGGTCAGCGGGCTCGGTGCGGGATCCTTCCTGCGCTGGGACCCGGTGAACCTCGCGAACCTGACCGGCGTCGTGGTCCGCGCCACCGGTGAGGGCACCGTCGACCTCCGCTGGAACGCCGCCGACGCGGCGCCCTTCGGCACGGCGACCATCCCCGCCGGAGCCGGCTGGAAGGACGTCCTCGTGCCGTTCTCCGGTCAGCCCACCGGAACCGGCTCGCTCTACGTGACCTCGCCCTCCGGCCTGTCGCTCGACTCCCTCACCTTCCAGGGTGCGGGTGCCGGCGACAAGACGGCGCCGACCGTCAGCGCGACCCTCGACCCCGCAGCGCCCACCGGCGTCGGCGGCGTCTACAACCGCGCGGTGAACCTGAACCTGGCGGCGACCGACAACGGCGCGCTCGCCAGCGTGCAGTACTCGGTCGACAACGGCACGACGTGGACCACGGTCCGCGCCGCGAACGGCGCCTACTCGGTGCCGTTCACCACGAACGGCGCCCGCACGGTCCAGTACCGCGCCACCGACACCGGCGGCAACGTCTCGACGGTCGGCACAGTCTCGTTCACGATCGACCTCGCCGCGGCGAACGCGCCGACGGTCGCCTCGACGACGACTGTCGCGCTCGACGCCCCGCGCGTCACCTTCGGCGCTCCCGGATCGGCGACGGTCACCGTCTCCGGCCAGGGCGGCACCCCCGGTGGCGAGGTCGTCCTCTACGAGGGCGACACCGAGATCGGCCGCAGCGCCCTCACCGGCGGGAAGGCGACCATCGCCCTCCCGCAGACGCTCGGGGCCGGGACGCACACGTTCCGGGCGGCGTACGGAGCGGACGGGACCTACAAGGCCTCGGCCGGCACCGCCCGCCTGATCGTGTCGAAGGCCGACTCCGTGCTCACCGCGACCGTCTCGCCGAACCCGGTCAAGCCCGGCGCCAGCGCGCAGGTCTCGGTCGAGGCGAAGACGTCCACCGGCGTCGCCGGGACCGGCCAGGTCACCGTGATGGTGAAGAGGAACCTCTCCACCGTCGCGATGCTCACCGGCACCCTCGACGAGAACGGGAAGGTCGTCGTGACCCTGCCGAAGCTCGCCGCGGGCAGCTACAAGCTGACCGTCACCCACACCGCCACGGCGAACACCACTGCGGCGTCGACCCTGCTGAACCTCACCGTCCAGCAGTAGTCGCCGCAGCAGGACCGGCCGGCTCGCGCGAGAGCCCGGGCCGGCCGGTCCTCCCCCCTGAACCACCTGCATCTTCCGTTTCGAAGGAGAAACAATGCACCACCACCACGGATCCATCACGGCCAAGCCGATGAGCCGGCGCTCGCTGATGACGGCGCTCGCCGCCTCGACGGTCGCCGTCGGAGTCGGGGCGGGCGCGCTCGCGTCACCCGCCCTCGCGGCTCCCGCCCCCTCGTCCGGCGCCACGCGGCTCGTCCCGATCAACCGGATCGGGATCCAGCTGTACAGCGTCCGCGACAAGGTCTCCTCGCTCGGCTTCCGCGCCGTGTTCGAGGAGCTGGGCCGCATCGGCTACAGCGAGATCGAGTTCGCCGGCTACACCCAGGGGCAGATCGGCGCGATCACGCCGCAGCAGATCCGCCAGCTGCTCGACGACAACGGCCTGCGGGCCGTCGGCTCGCACGTCGGCACCAACCTGCTCCGCTCGGAGCTGGGGAAGCAGATCGAGATCGCGCAGATCCTCGGCACCCCGCACCTCGGCACCGGCAACGCGCCGACCAACGTCAACACCGTCGCGGGCTACCGCGCGGCCGCCGACGAGTGGAACGCCTGGGGCGCGCAGGTCACGGCCGCGGGCATGAAGCTCTACCAGCACAACCACGCGGGCGAGTTCGCCTTCGGCTCGGACGACCCGAAGACGCGCCTCTACGACGTGTTCTACGACAACACGGACCCGAAGCACGTCTACCTCGAGATGGACGTCTACTGGGCCTACGTGGGCAAGAAGCTCTACCCGGGCTTCGAGCCGCTCGACTACATCAAGCGCAACCCGCGCCGCTACCCGATCCTGCACCTCAAGGACGGCAAGACGAACAACGCGAACACCAACGGCTACGACATCGTCGAGTTCGGCGCGGGCAACCTGCCGTACCAGGCGTTCCTGTCGGAGCTGCGCGACCGCGGCCAGCGCTACGGCGTCTGGGAGCAGGACACGGCGCCAACCCAGGCCACGCCGCCGAACCCGGCGAACTCGCTGGGCAGCGCGGCCCGCAGCTACGACGCGATCGCGGCCCTCCGTGGCTGAGCGCAGGCGCCGCTCCGGCACCGCTGAGAGCACCACCCTTCCCCGCACCACCACGCGCACCGGCGCACCGAGGAGAACCCCCATGAAGTGGAAGACGCCCACGGCGGTCCTCGCGGCCGCCTCCCTCGCGATGGTCGCCGCGCCGTCCGCCTTCGCGGCGACGACCGAGTGCAGCACCGAGCTCGGCAACACGACGATCGCGGGCGACCTCAACGTCGCCGCCGGCGAGACCTGCGTGCTGGGCAACGTCGTCGTGCAGGGCTCGATCACCGTCGGCGACGACGCGTGGCTCGACGCCACGTCGGCGACGATCGAGGGCGACGTCATCGGCACCGACGCCTACGGCATCTCGATCGACGGCACCAGCGTCGGCGGCGACGTGGTCTCGTTCTCCGAGGGCACCCGCGCCGGCTTCCTCTACCTCCGCGACCTCACCGTCGGCGGCATGGTCGAGGCGGGCGGGATCGACGTCGAGTTCAGCGACCTCTCGGTCGACGGCTCGGTCAGCACCGACGCGGCGAACTACGTCGACGTGGCGCGCACCAGCGTCGGCGGCGACGCGACCTTCGCCGGCAGCGACTTCGGCGTCAGCGTCGGCGGCGCGATCGTCGGCGGCTCGCTCACGGTCAGCGGATCCTCGCGCGGCGTGCTCCTCGGCGCGAACGAGGACGGCTCGGCGGCCGCGCTCGGCAACACCGTCGGCGGGAACCTCGTGCTCTCGGGCAACTCCGGCAACGTCCAGCTCGCGGGCTCGACGGTCGGCGGGCGCATCACGCTGGCTGAGAACGCTCCGGCGGTCAACTTCGGCGCGGGCAACACCGCGGCCGGCGTCGACGGCGACTTCACCGGAACGGCCGCGGGCGCCGCGGGGACGGGGGACCAGTCGGTCGCCGTCATCGTGCCCGAGGCGCGCGACGGTGAGCTGACCTGGAGCCTCGAGGGCACCAGCAACCTGGTGAACCTCGGTGTCGCCGAGGAGCAGGGCGACCACTTCGCCGCGTCGGGCGAGCTCGTGCCGGTCCGCGTGACCGACTCGCGCCTGGCCGCCCCGGCCTGGTCGGTGTCGGCTCAGATCAGCGACTTCCGCGCCGGAAGCCAGACGGTCTCGGGCAAGTACCTGGGCTGGACCCCGGAGGTCCTGGAGAACGAGGGCGGAGCCGTCGCCGGCGCCCCCGTCGTCTCCGGCTTCGTCTCGGGTGACGGCCTCTCGACCGCCCGCGTTCTCGGCTCCGCCGCGGCGGGGCACCCGGCCGGCTCCTCGGTCCTCGGCGCCGACCTCGACCTGCAGCTCCCGCTGTCGGTCGGAACCGGCACCTACACGGCCACGCTGACGCTCACCGCGCTCGGCTAGCCACCCCTCGGCGACCGGCCTCCTCGCGGGGGCCGGTCGCCTCCTCCCTCTCTCCTCCCCTCCGCGAGATGCCACTTGTGACCGCCTTCCACGGCGTGTCGTGCTCATAAGTGGCATCTCGCGGGGATCCCCACCCCCCCTCGAAAGGCTGGACGATGATGTTCCGCTCCACACTCCGCTCGCTCGGTGTCCTGCTCGTCGTCGGGGTCGCGGCCGCTGTGCTGCCGGCGCAGGCGCTCGCCGAGGAGGCGAGCTCGGCCGTCACCTGGGGGGTGCGGCCCGCCGACACCGAGCAGGGCAGCGAGCGGCCGAACTACGCCTACGCGCTCGAGCCGGGCGGGCAGCTGAGCGACGCGCTCATCGTCTCCAACTACGACGACGAGGAGCAGACCTTCCGCGTCTACGGCTCCGACGGCTTCATCACCGAGGCGGGGCAGCTCGATCTGCTGCCGGCCGCCGAGCCGTCCACGCAGCTGGGCAGCTGGATCTCCTTCGAGGCTCCGGACGTCGTCGTCCCCGCGGGCGAGAGCGTGCAGATCCCGTTCCAGCTCGAGGTGCCGGCCGACGCCGTGCCCGGCGACTACGCCGCGGGCGTCGTCTCCTCGATCCTCGTCCAGGGCGAGACCGGCGTCTCTGTCGACCGCCGCCTCGGCTCGCGGATGTACCTCCGCGTCGGCGGCGACCTCGCCCCGGCCCTCTCGGTCGACGGCCTCACCGTCTCGTACCAGGGCGAGTGGAACCCCTTCGCTCCGGGCACGACCACCATCGACTACACCGTCACCAACGCGGGCAACACCCGCCTCGCGCCGGGCGCCGAGCTCGCGGTCTCCGGTCTCTTCGGCCTCGGCACCGTCGCCGCGACCGATCCGGAGCCGCTGCCCGAGCTGCTGCCGGGCAGCTCGACCAGCCGGAGCGTCACCGTCGCCGGGGTCTGGCCGCTGTTCGTCGCGACCGCCCGGATCGCGCTGACCGGCTCCGTCGTCACCGCCGACTTCGCGGGGCAGGCCGCCGATCCGGCCGCCGTGCCCGAGGTCGCCGCGGTGTCCTCCGAGGCCTCGACCGCGGCCGTGCCGTGGAGCGCGCTGGTGCTGCTGGCGCTGCTCGCCGGGCTGATCGTGCTGGCGGTCGTGCGCCGCCGCCGCCGGACCGCGGGCGAGCAGCAGCGGATCGACGCCGCCGTCGCCGCCGCGGTGGCGGGCGCCGCGGTGTCCGGTGCCCCCGCGTCCGGTGCCCCCGCGACTCCGCGAGATGCCACTTCTGACGAGGATTCGCGGCGTGTCGAGCTCACAAGTGGCATCTCGCGGGAGACGAACGACCCGTCGGCGGGCGACCGGGCGGGGGTGCGCTCCTGACCTCCGTCGTCGCCGGGGCGCCAGTGCTCGGCGAAGGGGCAGCGGCCGGCGAAGGGTCAGCGCCCGGTGAGGCTCTGCGCGCGGAGCTGCTCGAGGAACGCGTCGACGTTGCTCGGGCCGAGGAGGTGCTGACGCAGCATCAGGGCCGCGCCGCGCACGCCGCCGCTGCCGCCGAGCTCGGCGGTCACCAGCTGCAGCCGCTGCGTCGCGAGCGCGAGGGAGCGCCGGTCGACGACCTCGCGCACCCCCGCCAGGATCTCCGGGCTGGCGAGCGCGATGCTCCCGCCCAGGACGATGACCGAGGGGTTGAGCAGGCTCACGCAGGTGGCCAGCACCTCGCCGATCTGCAGGCCGGCGATGCGTGCCGCCTCGACGGCCTCGGGGTCGCGGGCGCGCAGCAGCTCGAGCAGATCGCGGACCGAGTGCACGTTGCGCCCCGCCTCGGTCAGCGCGCGCACCAGGGCCCCGCCGCTCGCGAGCGCCTCGAGGTCGCCCTCGCGCCCGTCCGCCGCCTCCGGAGCGGTGCGCGGCATCTGCACGTGACCGAGATCGCCGGCCGCGCCGAGCGCGCCGCGCTGGAGCACACCGCCGGAGACGATGCCCGAGCCGATGCCGGTGCTGATCTTCACGAAGATCAGGTCCTGCGCGTGCGGGAAGCGCGAGGCGCGCTCGCCCAGGGCGAGCAGGTTGACGTCGTTGTCGACGAGCACGGTGGTGTCGACGCGGCGCCGGATGTAGCTCGGGATGTCGAAGCCGTCCCAGCCGGGCATGATCGGCGGGCGCACCGGGCGGCCGCTCGCGTGCTCGACCGGGCCCGGCACTCCGAGACCGAAGCCGGCCAGCGCCTCGGGCGCCAGGTGCGCGTCGGCGAGGATCTCGTCGCAGACGTCGAGCGCGTGATCGAGCACCCGGACCGGGCCCTGCGCGATGTCGAGCTCCTCGCGGCGCTCGACGACGATGCGGCCGTCGAAGTCGGTCAGCGCGATGGTCGAGTGCGTCGCTCCCAGATCGATGGTCAGGAACGCGCGGACCGACGGATCGAAGACCAGCCGGGCCGACGGGCGGCCGCCGGTCGACGGCGCGCGGTCGAGGTGCGCGATCAGCCCGAGCTCGAAGAACAGGTCGAGCCGGGTCATCACCGCCGTGCGGGCGAGTCCCGTCTCCTCGACCAGCTCGGCGCGGGTGCGCGGACGGCCGTCGGCGAAGAGCCGCAGCAGGTCGCCGGTCTGCGAGCCGGCCCGCACGCCCACGCTCAGCGCCCGCCGTCCGCGCGACGGCGCACGACTGCTCGGGAGGTCGGCTGGCTGCTCGGCACACCTGAGGAAAGCAGTCGCCGCGAGGTGACGCAATCTCGACGCGCAGTGAGACCCGGAATGACGTCCCCCCTCATGAAGTCCCCCCTCATGAAGTCCACAGACAGGAGAGAACGATGACCTCGTCCGACAGCACCACCCGCACCACCACCGCCACCACCGACCGCGCCCCGCAGCAGGAGCGCATCGGCCTCTGGCTGATCGGAGCCCGGGGCAGCGTCGCCACCACGGCCGCCGTCGGCCTGCACGCGATCGCCTCGGGCGCGGCGCCCAGCAACGGCTGCGCCACCGCGACGCCCGCCTTCGAGGACGTGCCGCTCGCCGGCTTCGACGCGATCGTGATCGGCGGGCACGACGTCTCGTCGACGCCGCTGCTCGAGAAGGCGATGGGCCTCGCGGCCGGCGGGATGTTCCCGACCTCCGTCGTCGCCGAGGTCGCGGAGCGCCTCGACGCCACCGACCGCGAGATCCGCCGCTCCTTCGCCGTCGAGAGCGGCTCGCAGCAGGAGGAGATCGACCGCCAGGCCGCCGACATCCTCGAGTTCCGCGAGCGGCACTCCCTGGCCCGCGTCGTCGTGATCGACGTCGCCTCCACCGAGGTCCTGCCGCAGGACCGCCCCGAGTTCCACGACCTCGCCGCCCTGCGCGCGGCCCTCGCCCGGCCCGGCGAGACCGTGCTGCCGCCGAGCTCGATCAGCGCCCTCGCCGCGGCGACCGCCGGCTCGCCCTACGTCTGCTTCACCCCCTCCACCGCGCTCGCCCTGCCCGCGCTAGAGGAGTGGGCCGCGGAGGCGGGCATCCCGATCGCGGGCCAGGACGGCAAGACCGGCGAGACCCTGCTCCGCAGCGTGCTCGCGCCGATGTTCACGGCGCGCGGGATGCGCGTGCTGTCCTGGGCGGGCGCGAATCTGCTCGGCGGCGGCGACGGGCAGACCCTCGCCGACCCGGAGGCGGTGCGCTCGAAGCTGGTCTCGAAGAACCGCGGACTCCGCAGCCTGCTCGGCGACGAGGTCGTCACTCCGCTGCACATCGACAACGTGCCGGACCTCGGCGACGTCAAGACCGCGTGGGACCACGTGCACGCCGAGGGCTTCCTCGGCTCGCGGATCACGGTGCAGACGATCTGGTCGGCGTACGACTCCGCGCTCGCCGCGCCGCTGATCCTCGACCTGGCGCGACTGATGTCGCTCGCCGACGCGGCCGGGATCTCCGGGCCGGTCGCCGAGCTGGGCTTCTTCTTCAAGGACCCGTGGGGGAGCGACGTGCACGGCTTCGCGGAGCAGACCGCCGAGCTGGTGGCCTGGTCGGCGCGGACCGGCGCGGCCGTCGCCCAGCGCTCGCTCGTGGCCGGCGGCGCGATCCGCCATGGCTGAGCTGCGCGACTGGCTCGAGCTCGTGCGCGCCAAGGCGGCGCTCTCGGTGCTCGGCGACACGGTGGCCGGGGCGGCCTGGGCCGGCCGGGCGTCCGGCGCGCGCACCGTCGCGCTGCCGCTCGCGTCCGCGCTCCTCTACTCGGCGGGCATGGCGCTCAACGACTACGCCGACGCCGAGCTCGACGCGGAGGAGCGGCCCGAGCGGCCGATCCCCTCGGGGCGGATCCGGCGCGGCGCCGCGCTCGGTCTGGCCGCCGGGCTGACCGGCGCGGGGATCGCCGTCGCGGCGCTGGCGGACGGGCGGCGCTCGCTCCTGCTGAGCGTGCCGCTGGCCGCGAGCATCTGGTCGTACGACCTGCTGGCGAAGCCGACTCCGCTCGGGCCGGTCGTGATGGCGGCCTGCCGGGGGCTCGACGTGCTGCTCGGCGCGGGGGCGGGCGGTGTGCGCGCGGCGGCTCCAGCCTCGGCCGCCGTCGCGGTGCACACCCTCGGCGTCACCGTGCTCTCGCGCGGCGAGGTGCACGGCACCCGCCCGGCGATCGCGGGAGCGGCGGCCACCGGAACGGCGGCCCTCGCGCTCGCGCTGGGGATCGGCGCGGTCCGGGCGAAGGGCTCGCCGGCGATCGGGGCCGTCGTCGCCGTCGCGGTGGCGCGCTGGATCGCGCTCGTGCTGGTCCCGCAGCTGCGGGCGGTGCGGACGCCCGACGCGGCCTCGGCCCGGACGGCCACCCGCTCGGGCATCGCGGGGATGATCCCGCTGCAGGCGGCGCTCGCCGGGCTGCGGCGACCCGAGCTCGGCGCAGCCCTGCTCGGTCTCGACGCGCTCGGCGCGGTCGCGCTGCGGCGCCCGAAGGTCTCGGCGGACATCACATGAGCGAGCAGTCGAACGATCAGGCTGGCCCCGTCCTCGGCTACGGCACCAACGGCTTCGCCGACCACACCCTCGACGACGCCCTGACGGTGCTGCACGCCGCCGGCTACCGCGCGGTGGCGCTGACCCTCGGCCACCCGCACCTGGACCCGTTCGCGGACGACATCCGCGAGCGCACCCTCGCCCTGCGCGCGCGGCTCGACCAGCTGGGCCTCCGCGTGGTGATCGAGACCGGGGCTCGCTACCTCCTCGATCCGTTCGCGAAGCACCGGCCGACCCTCGTCGACGAGGAGGCCGGCCCGCGCCTGGCCTTCCTGCACCGCGCGATCGAGATCGCCGCGCTGCTCGGCGCGGACGCCGTCTCGCTCTGGTCGGGCGTGCTGCCCGCGGGCGTCGACCGCGCCCGCGGCTGGCGCCTCCTGGTCGAGCGGATGCGCGGCGTCGTCGCCGAGGCCGAGCGCTACGGCGTGCGGCTGGGCTTCGAGCCCGAGCCGGGCATGCTCGTCGAGACCGTCGCGGACGCGCTGCTGCTGCGGCGCGAGCTGGGCGATCCCGAGGCGTTCGGCCTCACCGTCGACCTCGGCCACTGCGTGGTCGTCGAGCCGGACGGCGTCGTCGGCGCCCTCCGCAGCGCGGCCGGCCTGCTGGTCAACGTGCAGGTCGACGACATGCTGCCCGAGCGGCACGAGCACCTCGAGCTCGGCACCGGCGTGCTCGATCTCGCGGCGGCGTTCGCGACGCTCGAGGAGATCGGCTACCGCGGGATCGCCGCCGTGGAGCTGCCGCGGCACTCGCACGACGCCCCGCGCCTCGCGGTGGCGAGCCTCGCCGCGATGCGGGCGGCGATCGGAGCGGCCGGGGGTCGGCCGGAGGCACCGCCGCACCCCTGGACCGCCGCGGCCTGCGCCGTCCTCCGCGAGCAGCCGCGGCGGATCGACCGCTACTTCCCGGCCGCCGGTCGGGAGGCGGGCCGCGCCCCGCTCCGCCCGGACACGGATCCGCTCGGCCTCGTGCACGGCACCGAGGACGACGCCGCGCGCTCGGCACTGCTCGCGGCGGCCGCCGGCGCGCTCGACGACGAGGACCTCGCCGCGCTGCTCCTCCGCCTCTACCGCGGCGGCGACGACGCCGAGCGCCGCGGAGTGCTCGTCGGCCTGCACGCGCTCACCGCCGCCGGCCGCGCGGGCGAGCCGGTGGCGGCGGCCGGGCGCGAGCTGATCGCGGACGCCCTGCGCGCCAACGACACCCGCCTGGTGGCCGCGGCGATGGGCCGCTTCGCGGAGGAGCACCTCGACGCGCACGCCTGGCGGCACGGGGTGCTCAAGCTCGTCTTCTGCGGCATCCCGCTCGCGGCCGTCTCCGGTCTCGAGCGGCGCAGCGACGCCGAGCTCTCCGCGATGGCCGGCCGCTTCGCCGACGAGCGCCGCGCCGCCGGCCGCACGGTGCCGGACGACCTGGCGGTGCTCCTGCCGAGCTGAGCCGTCCCGGCGCGACCATCACGGCGCGTCCCGCGCACCCCACGATCCCTCACGAGAAAGGCGCGACGATGCGCATCTTCGACCCGCACATCCACATGACCTCCCGCACCACCGACGACTACCAGGCGATGCACGACGCCGGCGTCCGCGCCGTGGTCGAGCCGTCGTTCTGGCTCGGCCAGCCGCGCACCAGCGTCGGCTCGTTCACCGACTACTTCGACGCCCTGATCGGCTGGGAGCGCTTCCGCGCCGCGCAGTACGGCATCCGCCACCACTGCACCATCGGCCTCAACCCCAAGGAGGCCAACGACCCGCGCTGCCGCGAGGTGCTGCCCGAGCTCGACCGCTACCTCGCCAAGGACGGCGTCGTCGCGGTCGGCGAGACCGGCTACGACTCGCTCACCGCGGAGGAGGACGCCGTCTTCCGCCACCACCTGGAGCTGGCGAAGGACCACGGCCTCCCCGTGCTCGTGCACACCCCGCACCGCGACAAGGAGGCGGGCACCCGGCAGACGCTCGACGTCGTCGCCGAGTCCGGGATCGACGCCGGCCTCGTCGTCGTCGACCACCTCAACGAGACCACCGTCGACCTCGTCCTCGGCTCCGGCTGCTGGCTCGGCTTCTCGATCTACCCCGACACCAAGATGGACGAGACCCGCCTGGTCACGCTCGTCGAGCGGATCGGCCTGGAGCGCGTGCTGGTCAACTCCGCCGCCGACTGGGGCCGCTCCGATCCGCTGACCACCGCGAAGACCGGCCACCTGCTGCTCGTCGCCGGCTTCAGCGCCGCCGAGGTCGACCGGCTGCTCTGGCAGAACCCGATCGAGTTCTACGGGCAGAGCGGACGGCTGAACCTCGACCCGATCCCCGGCTTCGACGCGGTCGACGCGGCCGGCCGCACCTTCGAGGGCAACTCGATCCTCCGGGGCGCGCCGCGCGTGGCGGAGGTCGTCTGATGCACCTCTCCTACTGCACCAACGTCCACCCGGCCGAGGACCTCGACGGCGTCGTCCGTCAGCTCGACGTCTACGCCGGTCCCGCCCGCGCCGCCGCGGGGCTCGACACCGTCGGCGTGGGGCTGTGGATCCCGCGCGATCTCGCCGCCCGGCTGGTCGCGAGCCGCGAGGACCGCGCCGTGCTGCGCGCCGCCCTCGAGCGCAACGGCCTCGAGGTGCGGACGCTGAACGCGTTCCCCTACGCCGCCTTCCACGCCGAGGTGGTGAAGCTCGACGTCTACCGGCCCGACTGGACCACGCCCGAGCGCCTCGCCTACACGATCGACTGCGCGCGCCTCCTCGCCGATCTGCTGCCCGCGGGCGCCGACGGCAGCATCTCCACCCTGCCGCTCGGCTGGCGCGAGGGCTGGGGTCCGGAGCAGGACGCGGCGGCCGTGCGGCAGCTCGCGCTGCTGGTCGACGAGCTGCGCGAGCTGCGCCGCTCGACCGGCCACGCGATCCGCCTCGCGATCGAGCCGGAGCCTGGCTGCATCCTCGACACCGTCGACGACGTCGTCGACTGGCTGCACCCCCGCATCGGCCTGGTCGACCCGGCCTACGTCGGCGTCTGCCTCGACACCTGCCACCTCGCGGTGTCGTTCGCCGACCCCGCCGCGGCGGTCCGGCGGATCCGGGACGCGGGCCTGCGCGTGGTGAAGGTGCAGGCCTCCGCGGCCCTGCACGTCGCCGACCCGGCCGACCCGGCCGCGCGCGCGGCCGTCGGCGCCTTCGTGGAGAAGCGCTACCTGCACCAGACCCGCGAGAACGGCGCGGGCGGGGTGCTCCGCGTCGACGACCTGCCGGAGGCGCTCGACACGCTGCCCGGGGAGGGGCCCTGGCGCGTGCACTTCCACGTGCCGCTGCACCACCGGCCGGCCGCGCCGCTGTCGGCGACCACCGCGGTGCTCGCCGAGGCGGTCTCGGCCGTCGACGCCGCCTGGCCGTACGACGAGATCCACCTCGACGTCGAGACCTACACCTGGGCCGTGCTGGCGGAGGCGCCGAGCGACCTCTCCGTCGGCATCGGCGCCGAGCTGGCCTGGGCCGCGGAGCACCTGCTGACCCCGCAGGCGCGCGCCGCGGTGCTGGAGGCGGGCGCGGCTCCGCTCCCGGTCGCCGCGGTGCCGGTCGCCGCGCTCGTGGCCGAGGAGGTCGCGCTGTGAGGCCGGTGCTGCTGATCGACGTGGTCGGCCTCACCGCGACGGCGCTCGCCGACATGCCGCGCCTGTCGCGGCTGGCCCGTGCCGGCGGGCAGCTGCCGCTGGACACGATCCTGCCGGCCGTCACCTGCAGCGTGCAGTCCTCGATGCTCACCGGCACGCTGCCCGCGCAGCACGGGATCGTCGGCAACGGCTGGTACTTCCGCGACCTCGGCGAGGTGCACCTCTGGCGCCAGCACAACCGCCTGGTCACGGGGGAGAAGGTCTGGGAGACGGCCCGCCGGCTGAGCGACGGCGCCTACCGCGCCGCGAACATCGGCTGGTGGTACGCGATGGGAGCGACCACCGACGTCACCGTCACGCCGCGGCCGATCTATCACGCCGACGGCCGCAAGTCGCCGGACGCCTACGTCCGCCCGCCGGCACTGCACGACGAGCTGGCCGGGAAGCTGGGCGCCTTCCCGCTGTTCCAGTACTGGGGGCCGACCGCGTCGCTGCGCTCCACGCAGTGGATGGTGGACGCGACCCGGCACGTGCTCGCCGGCGACGGCTCCGGGCCGCCGCAGCTGACCACGGCCTACCTGCCGCACCTCGACTACGACCTGCAGCGCTTCGGGCCGGACTCGCCCGAGGCGCGGCGGGCGGCGTCCGAGCTCGACGTGGTGCTCGCCCCGCTGCTCGACGACGCGGAGGCGCTCGGCGCCTCGGTCGTCGTCGTGGCGGAGTACGGGATCGCGGCGGCCGACACCCCCGTCGACGTCAACCGGGCGCTGCGCCGCGAGGGCCTGCTCGAGGTCTACGTGCAGGACGGCCGCGAGCAGCTGGACCCCTGGACCTCGCGCGCCTTCGCGGTCGCGGACCACCAGATCGCGCACGTCTACGTGCCGGACGCCGCCGACCTGCCGCGGGTGCGCTCGCTGCTCGAGGCGCTGGACGGGGTGGACGAGGTGCTCGACCGCGAGGCGCAGGCGCGGTACGGCCTCGACCACGAGCGCTCCGGCGAGCTGGTGGTGGTCGCGCGGCCAGGGGCGTGGTTCACCTACTACTACTGGCTCGACGACGACCGCGCGCCCGACTTCGCCCGCGGCGTCGACATCCACCGCAAGCCCGGCTACGACCCGGCGGAGCTGTTCTTCGACCCCGCCGACCGGCTGGTGAAGGCCAAGGCGGCCGGCAACCTCGCGAAGAAGGCCCTCGGCCTGCGCTACGCGATGAACCTCGTGCCCCTGGACGCCTCGCTCGTGCGCGGCACGCACGGCCGCCTGCCGGCGTCGGCGGCGGACACCCCGCTGGTGCTGACCTCGGACGCGGACCTGCTGCCGGCCGGCGCCACGTCCCTGCCGGTCACGGCGGTGCGCGACCTGGTGCTGGCGGCGCACGGCCCGGCGCTGTCCCGGGCGTTCGCGGCGTCCCGCGCCTGACTCCGGCGGCCGGGGGTTCGATCTGCAGGCGATCCGCGCGCGACGGGCCCCCGTCCCGGCAGGCCTGACCGCCGCCTCGCTGACGGCGGTCCTCAGGCCGCGCTCGGCCGTCCTGCTCCGACGCGGCGCGCTGCGGCGAGGCGGAGGAGCACCGTCGCCACGAGCACGACGGCCGCCGCGACCAGCGCGGCGATCCCCGCCGGCACCGAGACGAGCTCGCCGGAGAAGCGGCCGACCGCGACCCAGGTCAGGCCCCAGCAGAGCGAGAGCATCGGCGCGAGGCGCCCGCGACCGGTGACCGCGAGCAGCACCCCGACCAGCGCGGCGACGATCAGCACGACGATCGCCCAGGGCGCGGCGCCGGGTCCGTCGGCGCTGCCGACCCCCGCGCCGACGAGGGCGGCGGCGACGTTGGCCGCCGTCGCGACGCAGACCCAGCCGAGGTAGAGGCCGAACGTGCCGTCGGTGACGATCGCGTCGACGACCCCGCCGGAGCGCGTCGAGCGGAGGATCACGAAGATCCGGGCGAGCACGCCGAGCAGCAGGGCGATCACCACGACGCTGAGCGCGAGCAGTCCGGCCTGCACGACGAGGATCCACGCCGCGTTGAGCAGCAGGCTGGCCACGGCCCAGTAGCCGAGCCGGCGGTGGCGATCGCGCGTGGCCTGCGAGGGGAGGAACTGCCAGATCGCGTAGGCGATCAGTCCGGCGTAGATGACGCTCCAGATCGCGAACGCGGGCCCGTCGGGCGCGACCGGGGTGGAGGAGGCGCTCAGGGCGCCGCCGGCCGCGTCCTGGATCTGCGTGCCGCCCGCCGCCCCCGAGCCGATGAAGGAGCCGACGAGCGCGAGCACCGCGCTGACGGCGACGGCCGACTGGCGGACGCGGTCGGCGCGGGTGGGGGAAGTCGTGGCGGTCATGTCGCTCCTCTATTAGTCAGCTGGCTGAGTAATGAGCGTAGCGTGCTGAGCCGGCCCGGCGTCAGGGTCGGTAGAGCGACCACTCGTCGCGGGGCAGCTCGCAGAGCTCGTCGACGACGCGCAGCTGCCAGCTCGCCGGGGTCGTCCCCTCGAGGCGGCCGTGCCGCGTCTCGCTGGTCCAGCCGTCCCGCGTGCGGACGTACCGGACGAACCGCACATGCTGCCCCTCGGTGGGTGCTCCGCTCGCCGCCATCCTCCGATGGTCCCCGAATGCCGTGCCGCGCGTGCGCTCTTGACATCGGGCCGCTCCATCCGATGCGGGAGGCGCGCCCGGCTGTCGCTGCGGCGCCGCGTCTGCGAGGCTGCCGGAATGGCGACGGAGCAGGACGGCCCTCCGCGGTTCGCGGACCCGCGGCGCCTCGGCGCGGTCGTGGGTCTGATCGGCGCGCTCGTCTTCGCCTTCTCCTACTCTCCCGCGGCTCCGGTGGCGATCGCCGCGCGGATCCTCGTCGGTTCGACGGTGGCCGCGGCCCTGTGGTTCCTCTTCGTCCGGCCGCGTCCTCTCGGCCCGTTCTCGCCGCCGCGGCCGGCGCGCCTCGCGGTCTACGGCGCCTGCGTCGTGCTGGAGTTCGCGCTGATCGCGGCGGGGTCCAGCGCGCTCGCGGCGGCCGGGCGCGGCGAGCTGCGCCCGGCCCTCATCGCCCTCGTCGTCGGCCTGCACTTCGTCCCGTTCGCGTGGGCGTTCTCCGAGCGGATGTTCGCGCTGCTCGGCGGCGTCCTGGTCGTGCTCGGTGCGATCGGCCTGCTCGTCGGCGGCACTGCGGCGGCCGTGCTGTCGGCCGTGGCGTCCGGAGCGGCGATGGCGCTCCTCCTGCTCGCCTACGCCCTCGGCGCCTTCGCGGCGGACCAGGACGGATGAGGCCGGCGGCGGATTCCGAACCCCGTTCCGACCCCGTTGGGAACCCCCTGGATCGAGCGTCCGACCTGGCCTATCCTCATCCGGAGCGGCCCTGACCCTGTTGCTGAAAGCGAAGTCGCGTCGACACCGTACGGGACAGGACCATGAGCGCAGATCAACCGCGGACGGACAGTCCTGCCGCCCCGCCACCGCCGTCCCCGCCGCCCGCTCCGCAGGACCTGCAGACGAGACGGGTGCTCGAGGACCTGCTCGCCGCCCTGCACGAGCCGGGCGCGATCCACTCCGCCGTCGCCGCGGCCGTCTGCGACGCCTGCCGGACGATGCTCGACGTCCTGCCGCTGGCCGAGAGGCTCCGCGGGCACGTGTCGGACGGCCGGATCATGGTCGTCGTGGAGACGGCCGCGGGTCAGCGCCAGTTCGACCCGCGCCGGCTGCTCTGACTCGCGCCGACCGCGATCTCCTCGCCCGGCGGCGCGAAGGCTGAGACTTCGTTCATAGACTGAACGCAGTGTCCGGATGAACGTCGCGTGCGTCCGGGTCGTATGCCCTGCGACGGGCCGCCCGGTCGGTCGGGACGGAGGCGCCGATGGCACTCGCGGCGGTGACGACGATGCGACCGACGCGACCGACGACGATGCGACCGACGACGAGGCGACGAGGGGAGTGGACCGCGATGACGCAGCCCGCTCCGCAGCCGCCGCCCGCCCGCCCCGCCGCGGCCGGCCTCGACCTGACCGCGGCGTTCGACGAGCACGGCCCGGCGCTGCTGGGCTTCGCGGTCAACGCGCTGCGCGACCGCGGTCTCGCCGAGGACTGCGTGCAGGAGACGTTCCTGCGCGCCTGGCGCTCGCGCGAGCGCTACTCGACCGAGCGGGCGAGCGTGCGGACCTGGCTGTTCGCGATCGCGCGGAACGTGATCGTCGACGCCCACCGCTCCGTTCAGCGGCTGCCGCGCATCGTGCCGGCCGAGGTCCTCGACGACGTCGCCGGCGAGCAGGCCGACCCGCTCGAGCCGCTGATGATGGTGGAGGCCCTCGCCCGGCTCTCGCCCGAGCACCGCCAGGTGGTCGTGGCGATCCACCTCCGCGGCGAGAGCTACGCCGAGGTGTCCGCGGCGACGGGCGTCGCGGTCGCGACCCTCCGCACCCGCACGTTCTACGCTCTCAAGGCGCTCCGCACGCATCTCGCGGCGCCCGAGCCGACCCAGGAGGACCGACCGTGACGGATCGTGAGGAGCTGATCGCCGCGGCGCTCGCCGGCGAGCTGTCGGCCGGCGAGGCGGTTGAGCTCGACGCTCTCCGCGCGGAGGACCCGACGATCGACGTCGAGCTCGCCTCGTTCGGCGCGCTGCTCGGCGACCTGCGCGGCGTCGCCCGCTGGGAGGAGCCGGCCCCGTCCGAGGAGCTGCGCGCACGGGTGGCCGCGCTCGCGGAGCCCGCGCCTCCGGTCGCCCTCGCGGACGCCAGGGCCGCTCGGAGCCGGCCCGCGGGCGCCGTTCGCCCGGTCCGAGGCGGCCGCCTCGCGCTCGCCGTCACCGCCGCCGCGGCCTGCCTCGCGCTCGGCGCCGTCGGCGGACTGTCCCTGCAGGCGCTCGCCGACCGCCCGACCGAGGGCGCCCCGGGCACCCTCGGCGCGGTCGAGCCGATCGCGTTCGCCGAGGACTCCGCGCTCGACATCGACGCCTCGCTCGTCGCGCACACCTGGGGCACCGAGACGCTCCTGCGCGGCAGCGGCTTCGCGGTGGGCGAGAGCTACGAGGTCGTCCTCGTCACCGCGGCGGGTCTGCGGCTGCCGTCCGGCTCCTTCCTCGGCAGCACCGCCGAGCTCGACTGCGAGATGAACGCGGCGGTGCTGCGCGCCTCCGTCGCCTCGATCGAGATCACCGACGAGAGCGGCGTCGCCGTCGCGGTCGCCGATCTGCCGGTCGTCGAGAGCTGACCGGCGGCGGCCGGCGGAGCGGCACTCAGCACACCGGCTCTCAGCGCCCCGGCTCTCCGCGCCCCGGCACGAGCCGCGTCAGCCGGCCGATCAGCCACTCCAGCGGACCCGTGCCGGCGAAGCGCCACCAGAGCACGGCGAGCCCCCAGACCCCCAGCACCAGCAGGAGGAACGGGCCGGGCGAGTCGACCACGTAGCCCAGGCCCGCGGCGGCGAAGGCGGCCACCACTCCGACCTGGAGCACGTACACCGAGAGCGCCAGCGACCCGGCCGCGCGGAACGGCGTGAGCACCGCCGCGATCACCGTGCTCGCCGGGCGCCGGCGCACGGTCGCGAGCAGGACGACCACGACGAGCACCGCGAGCACCAGCCCGAGATCGTGCAGGGTGTCGGCGTAGTCGCCCGACTGCGACCCGAGCCCGGCGAACCGCTGCAGCACCGGCCGCACCGGGTAGGCGAGCACGGCGACGACGGCGAGCAGCGCGAGCAGGCGATCGCGGCGGAGGCCGTGCCGCAGCAGGAGCGCGCCGAGCAGGAAGAAGGGGAGCAGATTCGTGACGCGGTAGTGCGGATCGACGAAGCCCCACTGCAGCAGCAGGCCGGCCGGCGACCGCGAGTACAGCACCGCCGGATCGGCCGATGCGGCGACGGCGGCATTCAGCGGGGCGCTCGCCAGGACGATCGCCGCGGCGACGAGCGCGACGACGCGGCTGCGGAGGAGCAGGATCGGCGTCCCGAGCGCGAGGGTGAGGCCGAGGTGCGGCAGCACGATCGCGATCCAGCTGCCCCAGCCGCCCAGCCACAGCCCGAGCGCGACGAGCACCGCCCCGCGGATCAGGTTCTGCACGACGACGCGCGCGCCGGACGCCCGGGTATCGGATGCCCGCCCGCCGGATGCGCCGGGCCGCGCGAGCACCAGCGCCGCCGACATACCCATCACCAGCGCGAACAGCGGCGACGCGAGATCGTTGACGTTGCTCGCCGCGAAGCCGACCGCCCCGCCGCGGACGCTCGGCATCAGCGGCATCGCGTGCGCGATCAGCATCGCGACGATCGCGATCCCGCGCAGCGCGTCCGGCACCGCCAGCCGCCCGGGCTGCAGCCGCGGAGCGGTCGGCGCGGCGCTCCGAACGGTCGTGGTCGCATCCATGGGGGAGAGGCTACGGCGTGCCCGCCCGCCGGCGTCCGCCGTCGCGCGCCCCGCCGCCCCCACCTCGCGCCACCCGCGCCCCGCCGCCCGCTCGCGCCCGGGTCTGCCGCACCTCCGGCTCGCGAATCGTGCTCCGGCTCGTCGGATCGGTCGGTTTCCGCGTGCCGGAGGTGTTTCTGCGTGCCGGAGTTGTCCGGTGCGCGCTTGCGCCCGGGTCTGCCGTACCTTCGGCTCGCGAATCGTGCTCCGGCTCGTCGAATCGGCCGGTTTCCGCGTGCCGGAGGTGTTTCTGCGTGCCGGAGGCGTCCGGTGCGCGCTCGCGCCCGGGTCTGCCGTACCTTCGGCTCGCGAATCGTGCTCCGGCTCGTCGGATCGGTCGGTTTCCGCGTGCCGGAGGTGCTTCCACGAGCCGGAGGTCACGGCTTCGGGTGACACACGACGCGATCGGCAGGTGGGCGAGGCATGCTGGAGGGATGACCGACGCGACCCCGCCCGCCCCGTCCGCCGAACCAGCCCCGCCCGCCGCAACCCCGCCCGCCGCCCCGCGCCCCGCCGACCGCCGCGCGCGACCCGCCCGCCCGCAGCACGTGCTGACCGTGCTCCGGACCGAGCGCCTCACCGAGCACTTCGTGCGCGTGCACCTCGGCGGCGACGGCTTCGACGCGTTCGTGCAGGGCGCCGACCCCGACCGCCTCGCCGCGACCGACCGCTACGTCAAGCTGCTGCTCGCCCCGCCCGGCGTCGCCCTCGAGCCGCCGCACGACCTCGACGCGCTCCGTGCCCGCCTAGCGCCCGAGGAGCTGCCGGTGCGCCGCACCTACACGATCCGCTCGGTCGACCTCGAGGCGCGCAGCCTCGCCGTCGACTTCGTGCTGCACGGCGACGAGGGCGTGGCCGGCCCCTGGGCCGCCTCCGCGCGCCCCGGCGACCGGATCGAGATGTCCGCACCCGGCGGCGCCTGGGCACCCAGCGCGTCGGCCGCGAACCTCCTCCTCGGCGACGAGTCGGCGCTCCCGGCGATCGCCGCGGCGCTGGAGGCGATGCCCGCCGATGCGCGCGGGACCGCCCTGATCGAGGTGCACGGCGCCGCCGACGAGCTGCCGCTGACCGCCCCGGCCGGGGTCGAGGTGCGCTGGCTGCACCGCGGCGACGAGGAGGCGGGCCACGCGCTCACCGCCGCCGTCCGCGAGCTGCGGCGCCCCGAGGGCGCCGTCGAGGTCTTCGCGCACGGCGAGCGGACCGCGATGAAGCGGCTCCGCGCGATCCTGCAGGACGACTGGGGCGTCGCGCGCGCCGCGCTCTCGCTGTCGGCCTACTGGGCGCTCGGCCGCGCCGAGGACCGCTTCCAGGCCGAGAAGCGCGAGCCGGTCGGCGCGATCTTCGCCGACTGACGCCCCGAGCTCGGACGACGAAGGGCCCCGGCGTGCGCGCAGCACACCGGGGCCCTCCTGGTCAGGCGGTCGTCACTCCGCGGGTCACACCCGCTTCAGCGTGATCGCGGGGCTCGTCCCGGCGTTGCCCGCCGCGTCGACGGCCTTGGCCGTCACCGAGTAGGTGCCCTTCGGGAAGACCGCGGTGTTCACCGTCAGCGACCAGGTGCCGTCGGACGCCTGGCTGGCGTCGCCGAGCTTCGTGGTGCCGACCCAGTAGCTGAGACCGGTCACCGCGACGTCGTCGGCGGCCGACGCCGTCAGGGTGATCGCGCCGCTGACCGAGGTCCCGGAGCTCGGCGAGAGGATCGTCGCCGTCGGAGCCGTGCGGTCGACCGGGGCGGGGGTGGCCGTCGGGGTCGGGGTGGCGGTCGGCGTCGGCGTGGCGGTCGGCGTCGGCGTCGCGGTCGGCGTGGCGGTCGGCGTCGGCGTGGCGGTCGGCTCAGCGGTGGGGGTGGCCGTCGGCGTCGCGGTCGCGGTCGGCGTCGCGGTCGGCGTCGGCGCGGTCACCGTGCCGAACTGGTCGGCGCCGGCGGTGCGGGAGCCCATGGTCTGGCCGTCGAAGTCCGTCGCCGCCGCAGTGGTCGAGCCCCAGCCCGCGATCGTCGCCTGCTGGGCGTCGACGAGGTGCAGATCGCCGCCGGTCCTGCCCGCGAAGCCCGGGTTGCCGGCGACGTTCCCCTGGGTGTTCAGCAGCTGCGGGGTCTTGCAGAGCTTCGTGTTCCAGCCGATGACGAGGGTGTTCGTCATCGGAGAGGTGCAGGAGGACAGGTAGCCGACGATGTTGCGGTCGAACACCGTGGCGGTGGCGCCCCCGACGCGGAGCGCGCCGTCGAGGAAGGTGTTGTTGCGGATCAGGAGGTTCCTCGCCGTCTTCTCCGTGAAGTCGGCCACCGAGCCGCCGCGGCAGTCGGCGGAGACCACGATGCAGCCCTGCACGAAGTTCGACTCGACGGTGATGTCGCTCATGCCCTTGCCACTGCCCGGGGAGAAGATGATCCCGGCGTTGTAGCAGTTCCTGAGGGAGTTGCCGCGGAGCGTGACGCCCGTGCTCTCGAAGACCTGCACGCAGTCGGCGTGCAGGCCGTTGTCGGTGTTCTGGTCGAAGTCGCGCACCACGTTGTTCTCGACGAGCGCGTTCGTCGCGCCGCCGACCTGGATGCCGTCGATCGACGAGCCGTTCTCGAACAGCGAGTCGCGGACGATCACGTTGGCGCTGCGGACGAAGATGCCCGCGCCGTCGATGTGCATCCGGTTCACCGTGATGCCCGAGCCGTAGGTGTAGAAGGTGCTCCTCGAGAAGATGTCGTTCCACACCGTGTTCGGCGTGTACACCTTCGTCGAGCCGAGGACCGGCGAGGCGCCGGGCGCGGGCCGGACGGTGACGGGAGCGGCGACGGTCGCCTTCCCGCCCTTGAGGTCCGCCGTCGGGTAGGTGCCGGAGGTGAGCAGCACGGTGTCACCGGCGGCGGCGCTCTGCACCGCGGTGGTCAGGGCGCACGGAGCGGCTGCGGAGCAGACCGTTCCCGTGCCGTTCGGGGAGGCGTAGCGGTTCGCCGCCGCGAAGCCGGGCGCGGCCGCGAAGAACGCGGCGATCACGACCAGCAGAGCGGCGAGAGTCGCGCTGAGCGTTCGAGTCATGGGCGTGGTGTCCAATCGGGGAAGGTGTGAGCGGGGACTCGGGGCTGGGAAAGGGGAACAGGGAAGTCGAGGGGAGGCCGGGCCGGGCCGCGGCGGTGCGCACCGGGCGAACGGGGGGCGACTCCGTACACTGGGCGCGGCGGGAGCGTCCCCGGCGGCCGGGCACCACCGATGCATCCGCCGCCGAGCCCTCGCCCAGACGGACGGACGCGGCGACGGGCCGCCTCCGCCACCGAGAAGGACGGCTCCGCGACGGGGCCGGGAACGGGATCGCTGTGAGCGGAACGGCTTCGCGAGTCAGGAACATGCTGGGCGGGCTGCGCAAGCGCACGGCCCCGCTGCTGAAGAGCCCGGCGGTGCTCTCGCTCGGAGCGCGCGGCGTCTTCCTCGACGCGCCGCGGCTGCGCAGTGCCCGCCGCTCGGGGAGCGCCTCGGGTCGCGCGATCCTCATCGCGCCCCCCGGAGCCGGCAACATCGGCGACGCGGCGCTGGTCGGCGCGTTCCTCGAGAACGTGGCCGGGCCGATCACCGTGATCACCCGCTACAAGGGCGACTTCCGCATCCCCGCCGAGCAGGCCGACCGCGTCGAGATCGTCTCGCTGGGCACCCTGCTCTACGGCGGACTGCCGAGCTTCGTCCGCGACCTGCGCCGCTTCCGGGCCATGCTGCCCGGCGCCGCGTCGGTCTCGATCGTCGGCGCGGACATCATGGACGGCGCCTACAACTTCCGCGCCTCGACCAGCCGGGCGCTCGTCGCCCGCAGCGCGGCGTCGGCCGGCCTGAACACCCGCGTGCTCGGCTTCAGCTGGAACGGCAAGGCGCACCCGGGTGCCCTCGCGCAGCTCCGCGACGCCGACCGCGCCGGCACGACCCTCTTCCTCCGCGACCCGCTCTCGGTCGAGCGCGCCCGCCGCGACGGACTCGACGCCAAGGCCTCCGCGGACATCGTCTTCTCGGCGCGCTCCGTCGACCAGGGCCGCGCGAGCACCGAGCTCGACGCGCTGGACACCTCCGGCGGCATCGCGATCGTCAACGTCTCCGGCCTCATCGACACCGACCAGACCGGCGCGTACGTCGAGATCATCGGCGACCTGCGCGCCCGCGGCCTCGCGGTCGTGCTGCTCCCGCACGTGATCAAGCACGGACCGGACGACCTCGCGGCCTGCCGCAAGGTCTTCGCGGCCCTGCCGGACACGGCGGGCGTCGCCTTCGTCGAGGACGTGCTCACCCCCGCGGAGGTGCGCGGCTTCACCGAGCGCGCGACCGTCACCGTCACCGGCCGGATGCACCTCGCGATCATGTCCCTGATGAAGGGCGTCCCCGCGATCACGCTCGCCACCCAGGGCAAGGTCGAGGGCCTGATGGCGATGTTCGAGCTGCCCTACCTCTGCGTCGAGCCGGGCGCCGGCCTCGCCGCGCGCGTGGGCGCCGCTCTCGAGCGCGTCCTCTCCGACCGCGAGAGCGTGTCCGCCGCGATCCTCGCGAAGCTGCCCGCCGTCCAGGAGCTCAGCGCCGCGAACTTCGCCGGCCTGCCGCGCGCCTGAGCGCGGCGCACCCTCGCGGCCGCCGGGGGCGGTCGCGGGGGTCGTCGCACGGGTCGTCGGCACGGTCGTCGGCACGGGGCGTCCTTCCGGGCGTCGAGAGCGGAGGAGCGACCCGGCCCACGGCCCGCGGCACTGCGGGGAGGGGAGTCGCTCAGGAGGTCGGCCGGGTGACTCCGGCGCTACTGCTGCGACCCTAGGCGGGGGCCCGGAACCCCTGTCCGCAATGAAGGTTCCTCCGGAGGGGTGTTCCCGTTCAGGGGGCGCGGTCCGATCCGACGCGCCGCACGTCCGACGGATCGCGCCGGACAGCGCCCGATCGGGCCTCGAGGCGCCGCGAGCGCGCCGCGAGTGCGCCGCGAGTGCGCCGCGACCTCGGGCTCGCGGAATCGCGCTCGGCTCGCGGAATCGCGCCGGTTCTCGCGTGCCGGACGGGGTTCCGCGTGCCGGACCTGCGCTCGGGGCGGGGCGGAGTGCGCTCGGCTCGTGAAAGCGCGCTGGGCTCGCGGGAATCCGCGGATCCGGCGTGCCGGAGGTGTTTCGGCGTGCCCGAGGTGCGTCGAGTGGTCGTCGGAGGGTCGCCCGGCTCGCGAGAACACCTTCGGCTCGTGGAATCGCGTTCGGCTCGCCGAATCCGACGGTTTCCGCGTGCCCGGGGTGTTTCCGCGTGCCGGAGGTGCGTGCCGGAGGTGCTCCCGGGCGGGGCGTCGTCAGACGAGGCGCGCGCCGCTGAAGCGGTCGATCGGGGCGGCGCGGCGCATCGCGCGCTCGTGCATCCGGCGGAACGGCTCGGTGAGCACCCCGTTCGAGCGGTCGAGCGCGTCCTGCCGAGCGACGATCTCGCCGAGCTGCACCGCCAGGTCGGCCCGCAGCGCCGCCTCGTCGACGGTCGTCGACTCGCCGCCGACCACGACGATCCGCCCGGCGACGATCACGGTGTCGATCGACGAGCCGTTCTCGGAGTAGACCAGCTGGTTCTCCAGGCGCTGACGCGGGGTGAACGCGAGGGTCTCGAGGTCGAAGAGCACGAGGTCGGCCTGCTTGCCCACCTCGATGCTGCCGGTCACGTCGCCGAGCACGGCACTGCGCGCACCGCCGATCGTGCCCGCTGTGAGCACCTCCGCCACGGTCGGCCAGGTCGTCAGGTCCGGGTCGGTCACCTTGTGCAGCAGGGCCGCCGCCTTGACGACGTCGAGCATCCGCGGCGAATCACTGCTCGAGCAGCCGTCGGTGCCGAGCCCGAGGTTGACCCCTGCGTCGTGCAGCGCGCGCCAGGGTGCGATGCCCGAGCCGAGCTTGAGGTTCGAGATCGGATTGTGCGAGACGGAGGTGCCCGCCGCCGCGATCGCCGCCATGTCGGAGTCGGTCAGCCAGATCCCGTGCGCGAAGGTCGTGTTCGTGGAGAGGGCGCCGATCCGCGCCATGTACTCGACGAGCGTCGAGCCGTGGAACTCCTCCCCGGTGACCAGCTGCGTCTTCGTCTCGAGGACGTGGACGTGGCATTCCGCGCCGTGCTCGAGCGCCAGCTCCGTCGCGCCGACCAGCAGATCCGCGTCGACCCGCTGCGGGGCCGACGGCGCGACCATGTAGCGCAGGCGCCCGCCGCCGCGGCCGTGCTGGGTGGCGAAGGCGGTGCGACTGAAGTCGAGGTAGCCCTCGGTGGTCGGCCGCGCCGCGGCGCGGACCGAGTCGAGGATCTCGGCCGGCAGGTACTCGGCGACGAACGGCATCGTCTCGAAGAACGGCCGACTGATCACGTGGCCGGAGATGTTCGCGCGGATCCCGATCTCGTCGTAGGCGTCGAAGACCGCGGCGAGCTGCTCCGCGTCCTGGTCCGGATTCTCGAGCACGTCGTCGACGAGCGTCGTGACGCCGGCTTTCAGCGACTCGAGCGCGAACAGCGACGAGCGCAGCCGCACCAGATCCGGAGCGACGCGGCTGTCGCCGAGGATCGGGTAGGACAGCAGCATCCACAGCTCGAGCGGCAGGTTGTCGTAGCGGCCCTTGTACAGGTACTCCCACGAGTGGGTGTGCGCGTTGACGAAGCCCGGCGTGACGAGCCGGTCGCGCCCGTCGATGACCTCGTCGCCCGGCTCGGGCTCGAGCCCCGGGCCGATCGCAGTGATGACGTCGTCGACGATGCGGATGCTCGCCGTGATCGGGACGGCGCCCGAGACGGCGTCCATGGTGACGACGGCGGCGTCGGTGATGAGGAGGGGCATGGCGGTTCCGTTCGTGGTGGTGCGGCAGGTGGTGGTGCGGCAGGTGGTGGTGCGGCAGGTGGTGGTGCGGCAGGGAGGAGAGGGGCGGAGCGACGGGTCCGGCTACCCGAGGACGGGCTCGGCCGAGCGCGGCTCCGCCTCCACGGCCGCGCGCCGGGCCACCCACGACGCGGCGTCGCCGCGCCCGAGCAGCAGGTAGGCGAGCCCCGCCGAGACACCGCCCGCGAGCCAGGACACGTCGACCCCGCCGAGCGCGGTCGCGGCCGGCCCCTGCAGGGCCGGCACGGAGCC
Source organism: Rathayibacter sp. VKM Ac-2760 (assembly GCF_009834185.1). Lineage (GTDB taxonomy): Bacteria > Actinomycetota > Actinomycetes > Actinomycetales > Microbacteriaceae > Rathayibacter. Next base: position 3,786,953 of record NZ_CP047173.1, on the reverse strand, counting down.
GTTCATGAACAGCCAGGTCAGCGTCGCGCCGATCGCGAAGGAGAGCAGCGCGCGCCAGCGCACGTCCGGCAGCAGCGGCGAGCCGACCGGCGCGAACAGGTGACCGAACGAGCGCACCCGCGGCTCGAACACCGTGTAGTGCACGAGCACGATCGCGCCCCAGGGAGCGACCCAGCCGACCAGGCCGACCAGCCAGGCGTCGAGCGTGGTCGCCAGGTCGTCCTGGAAGACGAAGAACACGGCGGCGGCGAAGGCGAGCACGCCGACGATCAGGCTGAGCGCCCGGCGGCCGAGGCGGATGTCGAGCGCCTGGGTGGCCATCCCGAACGAGTAGATGTTGAGCACGTTGGTCGCGATCGGCCCGTGCACGACGAGCAGCAGCACCGGGATCGCGAGGGCGCCGAAGTTCTCCACGATCAGCTGACCGGGATCGACCGAGCCGTTCTTCGTGGCGAGGGTCGCGCCGAGCACGCCGAGCCAGACGACGGGGATGAACTGACCGAGCACGCTCGCGAAGTAGAGCTTCCGGCGCGGGGCGCTCGGGCTGACGAAGCGGGAGTAGTCGCCGGCGTAGGCGAGCCAGGTCAGGCCCCAGCCGATCCCGATCGCGGTCATCACGATCGACATGGCCGCGATCCTGTCGCCGCCGGTGAGGGCGCCCTCGGCGGGGCCGGCGTAGGACCAGTCGATGTCGAGGAAGAACCAGGCGACGATCGACATCACGGCCAGCACCACCAGTGTCGGCGGCACCGTCCAGCGCTCGAACGCGGCGATGGCCCGGTAGCCGAGGAAGGAGATCGCGACCTGGACCGCCATGATCACCGCGGCGACGGCGATCTTCCAGCCGAGGTTCGCCGCCTCCGGATCGACGAGGCCGACGGAGCCGAGCAGCGCGATCACCAGGTCGAGCACGATCCAGGTGTTGATGGCGCACCAGCCGATGACCACGACGGCCTGGATCGCGGCGGGCGCGTAGTTGCCGCGGCGGCCGAAGACCGCGCGGCCGACGAGCATCCCGGTCGCGCCGGTGCGCTGGCCGAGCAGCACGAAAAAGCCGAAGACGGCCATGCCGACGACGTTGCCGAGCACGAGGACGGTGATCGTGTCCCAGAGACCGAGGCCCATGTTGACGCCCAGGGCGCCGAGGACCCAGTTGATCGGGGCGATGTTGGCGCCGGCCCAGATCCAGAACTGCCCGTCGAGTCGCGCGGTGCGGCGGCTGTCGGGCAGCGGACTCAGGGCGTCCTCGGTGTCGTGCAGGGTGTCGGAGCTCATGGGTGGATCCTCTCGAAGCGTGAGGTGGAGCGGGGGGTCGGAGCGGGGAACGGTGGACAGCACCGCGGCCGAGCGGGCTGGGGAGGAACGCGGCGGGTCGGGCTCCACCCTCGCGGCGGGCCGTTTCCGCGATCGTGTCCCCGTGTAAATTCGCGGTGACGAGGGAGGACGTTCTGCATGGTGATCCCGCTCTCCGAGGTCCTGCTCGACCCGCTCCTCGCCGCCGCGGAGCCCCTCCTCGTCGCGGGTGGGCCGGCCGCCGGGCGGGTGCCGATCCGCTGGGCGCACGCGAGCGAGCAGCTCGATGTGGCGCCCCTGCTCCTGGGCGGCGAGCTGCTGCTGATGGAGGGGGTGAACCTCGCCTCGGACCTGGATGCCCAGGAGTGCCGCCGCTACGTGGAATCCCTGGTCACGGCGGGAGTCGGCGCGCTCGCGGTCGAGCTCTCGGAGCGCCTGCCGAGAGTGCCGGCGCCGCTCGTCGAGGCCGCGGACGAGCACGGTCTCGCGGTGCTCGCGCTGCCCCGCCGCGTGCCGTTCGTCCAGGTCTGCGAGAGCATCAACACCCGGCTCACCGAGCAGAAGTTCCGGAGTCTGCGGGTGGCGGACAGATTGTCCGGTCTTCTCGGCGAGGCGGCGGCGGCGGACGCCGGGATCGACGAGCTGCTGCGCGTGGTCGCGACCGCGACCGGTGCCTCCGCGGCGCTCGTCTCCCCCGCGGGCGAGGAGATCGTGCGCGCGCACCCGGGGCGCGGCGTCGACACCGGACGCACCGCCGGCGCCTCGTCCGGAGTGCTGCGGGCCGGCGACTCCCTGCTGGGCACGCTCTACCTCCGCGCCCACGACGAGTCCGACCTGCATGCCGTCGCCGTCGCGCTCGACCGCGCCCCGGACGTGCTCGCCATCGCCCTGCTCCAGCAGCGACCGCCGACGGCTCGCGAGCGCCTCACCGCGCAGCTCTTCGCGGTCGCCACCGCGCAGACGCCGCGGCCCGACCCGAGCGCGGAGCTGCAGATCGACGCGCTGCTCGGCCGTCTCGGGCTGAGCGGGCGGGAGTGCTTCCTCGGCGTCTGGGCCGATGTCGGCGACGACGAGCGCACCCTCCGGGCTGTCCGCTCGGCGCTCCAGGCGACGGCGGAGGCGATGCTCTGCGTGGCCGGCGGGGAGCTGCTCGCGCTCCTGCCCTTCGCGGACGTCGTCGCGCGGGAGCGGGCGCGGGCCGTGCTCCTGGACGCCTGGCCCGACGGGGCGGGGGCTGCAGCGCTGGTCTGCGTGGGCAGCGGAGCGGACGAGCACGCCGGCGTGCCGCGGCAGCTCGCCGAGGTCCGCGGCGTCCGGGCGTGGACGCGCGCCGCGACCGGCGTCGTCGACGCACGACTGCACCGGCTCGAGCGCTTCGCCAGCACCCTGCGGGACGACGCGGAGGCCGACGACCTGGTGGAGGAGGTGCTCGGCCCCCTGCGCCGCGGACGCCCGGAGCTGCTGCTCACCCTCGAGACGCTCGCGTCGCACTGGGGGAGCAGGACCGCCACCTCGGCCGCCCTCGGCATCGGCCGGCAGACGCTCTACGACCGCCTCGCCCGCATCGAGTCCCTGATCGGACCGCTCGACGCCTCCCCGGCCCGCACCCGCGTGCTGCTCGCCGCCGTCGCCCTCCACCGCGCCCGCACCGCCCTGCCGCCGGCCGCCCCGCGCTCGACCCGCCCGTTCCCGCCGCCGCCGGAGCGCTGACCGCGTGCTCGCCGGCGGCGGGGCCTCAGCGCGGCGGCAGCGCGGCGCCGGCGACGGCCGAGCTGCCGAGGTCGCTCTGAGGGAGTGCGTCGCCGGCGGTGACGGCGTCGGTCCAGGCGGCGGTCGTGGCGACGGCGGCGAAGTTGGAGTTCAGCAGGGCGAGCAGAGTGGTGTGCACGGTCTCGGCGTCGACGGAGCCGGCGGCGTTCGAGATCGCGATCGCGCCGGTCGCGTCGGAGAGCACCTCCGCGGTGAGCCCGTGCGTCTCGGCCTCGGCCGCCGAGGCGAGGATGCAGTTGTTGGTCATGTAGCCGACCAGGGTGATCGTGTCGACGTCGTGCTCCCGCAGCCAGGCGAGCAGGTCGGTGCCGGCGAAGACGGTGCCGTACTGCTTGGTGATCGACGCCCAGTCGTCGCTCCGGCGGCGCTCGATCTCGGGGTGCAGCTCGAAGCCCGGGGTGCCGGGCGCGAAGACGGGCGCGCCCTCGCCGCTGCTGTGCCGGATCGCCGCGATCGGCAGGCCGGCGGCCGTCGCCGCATCGAGCGCGGCGGTGATGGCGGGCAGGGAGGACGAGTGCGGCGGGAAGCGGATCTCGAGCGGCCCGGCGAAGTACTCCTGCTGGACGTCGACGAGGATCAGGGCGCGGCGGGGTGAGGTCATGGTGGGTCTCCTGGATCGGGGGTGGTGGATCGGGGGTGGTGGATCGGGGTGGTCGATCGGCGTGGTGCTGATCGGCGTCCGTCAGAACGGGGCGGGTCCGTCGACGAAGTGCGGTCGCGGCGGCGGGTCGGGTGGTCGCCCCGGGAGCGGGGGTGGCCGGGTGCTGATCCGCCGTCCGGTCGGCGTCGTCCAGGTGATGGACCCGTCCTCGTCGTCCCTGTCGTAGCTCCACTGGTCGCCGTGCCGGACGTGGTGGTGGGAGGTGCAGAGCGAGACGAGGTTCTCGAGCGAGGTCTCGCCGCCGTTGCGCCACTCGATCGAGTGATCGGCCTCCGAGCTACTGGCGCTGCGGGTGCAGCCGGGGAAGCGGCAGGTCTGGTCTCGGAGCTGGAGGTGCAGGCGCATCTGCGGCGGTGGCACGCGCCAGGTCCGGCCGACCGAGACGACCGCGCCGGTGTCCGGATCGGTGAGGACCCGCGTGAACGACGCGGCAGTGCGGATCAGCTCCCGGGCGATCTCCGCGGGGACGGGTCCGTAGCCGTCGAGGTCCGCGGGGGCGTCGTCGAGGCCGACCGCGGTGGACGCGGCGAGCGTGAGGCGCACCTCGGCGCGGATGCCCGGGACGAACGTCGGGTCCGGCCGGTGCTCGGCGTCGGGGGTGGTGCCGGCGATGTCGCCGTCGCAGAGCAGATCGATCGCCGCGTCCGCGCTGAGCTGTTGCAGGGTGCGCGGGTCGCCCTCGTCCCGAAGTGTCCGGGCGATGCGCCGGAGCCGCTCGTAGGCGCCCGTCACCGTCGGGGCGGGACCGTGCAGACACAGCGTCGCCATGCCGTCCACGTCCGGCGTGACCCACACGGCCCGGTCTTCCTTCGCGCGTGCGTGGCGCTCGGCGAGGGGCTGCTCGTGCAGCTCCTCTCGCCAGCGGGTCAGGGCGCGACGCAACTGCGCGGTGGTCATGGTCAACGCCGCGTCGGCCGCGCGCTCGTCGACTGCCGTGCGGGAGGCTTCGGGGAGACTGCTCGCGGTTCTGCAGATCGCCTCGCCGACCTCCCACAGGATCTTCGCGTCGCGTAGCAGCGCGCGGGTGAGGGGGAGGTGCTCCATCAGCATCTGTGCGGTCTCGAGGCGGCGGGACACCTCCCGCTCCGACTGGCTGTACGCCACCGCGAGCTCGGCGCGGATGGAGCGCTCGACCAGGTCGCGGGTCTCACTGCGCGACGCGCCGCGGGCGAACGCGTCCGGGATCGCGAGCGCGAGCCGGTAGCCACGGTGCAGGCGCTCGGCCGCCCGAAGGCGCGTCGGGGAAGTGGAGCGCTCATCGTCGGCGGAGCCGTCGAAGCAGTCGCGCACCTCCGCGAGTGCTGCCACATCCTCATCTTCTTTCATACGAGTATCCAAGCAGCGGCCACCGACATGCGAACGGCGTGCTGTGTTGTTCGGGGACAGCGCGGTCGGATGACGGGCTGGGGAGGAGGCTCGCTCCCGGACGACCGGACAACGTGGGTCTCGATACGCCGCCGGAGGCGGCTACTCGACCAGCAAGCGCTTTGCATGGTGCGGCGCCCTGCGGGCTACTCGACCAGCAGGGGCTCTGCATCGCGCGGCGCCCTGCGGGCTGCTCGACCGGCGGGCGGCCCCTGCTGATCGAGCAGCCCGCAGCGCGGGCGTCTCGAGATCCGTGTTCGAACCGACGAGGCTCGGCGCGCCGCACCCAGGGGCCGCGCGCCCGCCGTCACTCCGTCTCGGTGCGGGTCTCCGTCTCGTCGGTCGAGGTGATCTCGGTGTCGGTCTCGTCGGCGCGATCGCGGAGGGCGTCGGCCATGGCGCCCGCGCCCTCGTCGCCGTGGTCGTGGTCGACCTGCTCGATCAGACCGCTCAGCTTGTCGTCGTTGCTCGCGTCCTCGGCGCCGTCCATGACGGGGCCGTTCTGCTCGGTGTCGCTCATGACTGCCTCTCCGTGCGGCCGGAGGTCGACCGCGCGCCTCCGACGCTACGGACCGCGCCACCCGCGCACGCGCCCTTGACGCCGTGCCCGCCTCGTGGGACGGACTCCGCCCGCGTCGTCGCCTCCGACGTCACCTCCGGCTCGCGGAACGCGGTCGGGCTCGCAGGAATCGACGGTTCCGGCGAGCCGGAGACGAATCTGCGAGCCCGAGCTCGGGCGGACACGCGAACGGCCCGGCTCCTCCAAGGAGGGAGCCGGGCCGTTCGGACTGCGCCGACCGTGCGGGTCGGGTCAGTTCTTGATCAGGAGGGCGATCGACGCGCTGGCGCCCACGTTGCCCGCGGCGTCGGTCGCCTTGGCGACGACGGTGTAGGTCGCGTTCGGCCAGTTCTTGCTGTTCGCGGTGAGCGACCAGCTGCCGTCGGCCTGCTTCACGCCGTCGCCGAGCTTGGTCGAGCCGGACCAGAAGGCGACGCTCGAGACGCCGACGTTGTCACTCGCGTTGGCGACGAGCGTCACGGTGCCGGTGACCGTCGTCTGGCTGGCGGGCGAGACGATCTTCGCCTGCGGCTTCACCGTGTCGGCGCCGGAGGTCGGCGTCGCGGTCGGGGTCGGCGTGGCGGTCGCGGTCGGAGTCGCGGTGGGCTTCGGAGTCGCGGTGGCCGTCGGCGTCGCGGTCGGCGTGGGCGTCGCGGTCGCGGTGGGCGTCGGCGTCGCAGTCGGCGTCGGAGTAGCGGTCGGAGTAGCGGTCGGAGTGGCGGTCGGCGTCGGCGTCACGACCGTCCCCACCGGGATCGTGCTCACGCCGTAGCCGTAGTAGCGGCCGGAGACGGGGCTGGTCGGGTCGCCCGTGAAGGTGCGGCCGCGGTCGAGCGTGGCCGACTTGGCCTGGGCGATCACCTGGGTGATGACCTGCGCCGGGCTCTTGCCCACGCAGGATCCGCCGGCCGCGAGGCAGTCGAGGACGACGCCGGAGGCGGCGGCCGTCGACATGCTGGTGCCGGTCTGGATGTACGCGTAGCCGCTGCCCTTCTTGGTGGTGTAGGGGCAGGTGCCGGGCGCGGCGATCGTGTGCGCGGCGTCGGCGGCGGACGCGTAGTTGCTGTTCAGCGTGTAGCTGTCGTCCTTGGTGGTGACGTTCGAGCACGGGACGGCCGCGAGCGAGCCCGGCTTGCCGTCGTAGTTCGCGAAGTTGGTGACGGCGAGGACCTCGTCGTACGCGGCGGGGATCCACTTCGACAGGTCGGCGGCGGAGTTGCCGGCGGCCGAGACCACGGTCACGCCCTTCGCGACGAGGTCGCAGACCGACTGGTGGATGGCGTCGCCGTCGGTGCGGCCGCAGTTGCCGTCGTCCGCGCCGTTGGTGGCGAGCGACATGTTGACGACCTTGATGTTGTACGTCGCCGCGTTCTGCGACACCCAGTCGAGCGCGCACATCAGGGTGGAGACGTTGCCCTTGTTGTTCGCGTCGAGCGCGCGGACCGAGTAGATCGGCGCACCGGGGGCGATGCCGACGGTGCCGGAGCCGTTGTCGAGCGCGGTCATGTAGCCGGAGACGCCGGTGCCGTGGCCGTTCGCGTCCTCGGCGGTGCCGGAGCCGAAGCAGTTGACCTGCTTGGCCAGGTTGTAGTCGGGGTGCGCGCTCACGCCGGAGTCGATGACCGCGACGGCGGGGCCGTTCCAGTTCGTGACGCCGTCGCCGGCGCTGACCGGGGCCTTGTCGGCCTCGGCGGTCAGCACGTGCGCGGGCATCGTCTGCGCCTGGCCCTCGACCACCTGGTCGGCGGGCGAGAGGGCGAGGACGCGGCTGTCGGCGGCGAGGATCGCGTGCTGCCGGGCGGTGAGGGTCGCGGTGAAGCCGGCGACGCCTCCGCCGTAGGACGCGTCGAGCGAGAGGCCGAGGGCGCTCGCGAGCGTCGTCGACACGGCCTTCGAGTCGACGGTGACGACGTAGCGGCCGGCACCGGTCTGCGTGGCATCGGCGGCGTGCGCGGGGAGCGCGGCGGCGCCGACGAGACCGGCGGTGACGACGGCTGCGGCGGCGGTCGCGGCCAGGAGGCGGCGCAGGCGACCGGCGGGGCGGCGCGACGAGGTGGAGCGAGGGATCACGGAGGTCCTGTGTTTCTGTGCGGCGGGCGGGGCGGAGGGAACCGGAGGGCTCGCCGGGCAGCGGTGGCCGACGACCGCCGGCGCATGCGGGCGACCGGCGGAGGAGTGCGAGGGGGATTCAGGACCCCAAGCTAGCCGCCCTGGGTTTCCGGCGCACTACTCTTCGTGATTTCTCAGCGGGCGGGTTCTGCAGAGGGGGTGTGGAGGAGGGCGGATCTCGATACGCCCGCTGCGCGGGCTACTCGATCAGCAAGGGTCGCCCGCCGCGCGGGCTACTCGATCAGCAAGGGTCGCGCGCGGCTCAGCGCGGGCGCGGCGCGCGCAGCACGCGCCGATAGACCTCGATCGTCGAGCGGGCGATCGCGTCCCACTCCAGCGCCGAGAGGTCGGCCGAGGCGTCGTCCGCGACCGGCCGCTCGTCGAGCCAGGCGAGCGCGTCGTCGAGCGCGGCGGTGTCGAAGGCGCCGTCGTAGAGCCGCACCCAGTCGCTGCCGACCAGCGCGGCCAGCTCGTGCATCGCACCGAGGTCGGGCACGAGCACGGGGCGGTCGGCCGAGACGGCGAGGATCGCGGATCCGGAGTTCTGGATCGCCGAGTAGGGCAGCACGACCAGGTCGCTCGCGCGCAGCCAGAGCGCCATCCGCTCGTCGCTGAGGAAGGAGAGCTCGAGCCGGATGCGCGCATCTCCCGCCGCCGCCTCCTCGATCACGCCGCGCAGCGGCCCGCGGGCGGGGTTGCCGGCGACTGCGAGCAGCGTGCCGTCGTCCTCGCGGTCGCGGAAGCGCTCGATCAGGGTCGGCACGTTCTTGTAAGGCCGGATCTGGCCGACCGACACGACGAGCCGCGCGTCCGGATCCACGCCGAGCTCCGCGCGCGCCTCGGCGCGACTCGCGGAGAAGTCGTAGTCGTGCCGGTAGTGCCCGTGCGGAGTGACGAACGCCGGCACCCCGGCGAGCTCCGGGTAGGAGCGGCGCATCGCGATCACGCCCTCCTCGGAGAGGCAGAGGATCGCGTCGAGGTTCTCGGTCAGCAGCCGTCGGTACCAGTTGCGCAGGAACGGGGTGGCCCGCTCCTCGTGCGAGGCCACGTTGTGCGCCGTCCAGATCAGCCGCGTGCCGCGCAGGCGGGCGACTCGGAGGAAGGCGAAGAAGAAGACCAGCCGCGCGACGATCCGGTAGCGGCGGATGCCGCTGAGGAAGGTGAGGTCGGGCCAGTGCAGGTGCACCACGTCGACCTTCGCGAGCAGCAGGCGCGCCCAGGAGAGGTCGCGCACGAGCACGCCCTCCGCGGTCATCGCCGTGTAGAGCCGCGCGTTGTAGGGGTTCGCGTAGCGGGTGCGGAAGGCCGGCTCGGCCTCGACCCGCAGGCGCCGGCTGCGGGCGTCCTCGCCGGAGAGCAGTCCGCGCAGGCGGGTGCGCAGGCGACCGCGCAGGGTGCGGGTGCCCCCGGCGATCATCGGGCGACCTCCGCCGCGCCGGTGCCGGGCACCCGGCCGAACAGGGTGCGCTCGGCCTCCGGGTAGCCCACGCGCCAGTCGGCTCGGCGCTGCCAGACCTCGGTCCAGGCGCGGCGCTTGCGGCGGGTCGCGGTCTCGAGCACGGTGCGCACGAGCGCGCCGGCCTGGAGCAGCGCGATGCCGATCCGCGCCGGCAGCGGCTGCCAGGACAGCCGGATCATCGTGGCCTTGCCCGCCATCACCATGCACATCTTGCGGCCGGAGTTGCCGGCGGTCGCCGCGTCGCGGGTGGAGGCGCCGACGTCGTGCACGATGACGGCGGTCGGCACGATCACCGGGTGCAGGCCCGCGCGACGGGCGCGGATCGAGAACTCGGCGTCCTCGCCGTAGAGGAAGAAGCGCTCGTCGAGCCGGCCGACGCGCTCGTACTCGTCGCGCTGCATCAGCAGCAGGCAGCCGGTGATGATCGGCACCTCGCGGACGCTGTCGCGCTCCCAGCCGCCGAGCGACTCCGGGTCGAGCAGCGGGTTGCCGCGGAACGCCGTGGAGAGCATGGTCGCATAGGTGAGCAGCGACCACAGGCTCGGCGCCCCCCAGCACGAGGAGGGGTCGACGGAGCCGTCGGGCCGGAGGGTGCGGCCGCCGTAGACGCCGTAGCGCGGGTTCGCGACGGCGAACTCGATCAGCGCCCGGAACGAGCCCTCGAGCACGAGCGTGTCCGGGTTCAGCAGCAGCACGAAGCGCTCGGTCGCCGCCGCGACGCCGCGGTTGACGCCGCGCGCGAAGCCGAGGTTGTCGCCCGCCTCGATCACGGTCGCGTCGGGGTGCGCGGCGCGGATCGCCTCCGCACTGCCGTCTTCCGAGCCGTTGTCGACGACGATGACGTGCGGCGGCGTCGGGGCGTCGCCGCGCGGGATCGACGCGAGGCAGGCCAGCGTCTTCTCGCGGGTGTTGTAGCTGACGACCACGATCGCCAGGCTCGTGTCCACGGCCTCAGGCACGATCGGCCTCCGGTCGCTGTCCGATGACCTTGGCGGGCACGCCGCCGGCGATGCAGTTCGCCGGCAGGTCCTTGGTGACCACGGCCCCCGCACCGACGATCGCGCCGTCGCCGATGGTGACGCCCGCGACGACGACCACGTTCGCGCCGAGCCAGACGTCGCGGCCGATCACGATGTCCTTCTCGATCTTCGGCTGGTCCATCACGGGCGTGCCCTGGACGATGCCGTAGTTGGAGGCGGTGATCGTCACGTTCGGCGCCAGCAGGCACTTCGGGCCGAGGGTGATCCGGCCGGTGCTGTTGCCGGCCCAGAGCAGCGAGTTCTCGCCGATGTGGGTGCCGGCGCCGAGCGTGATCCGCTCCGCGTTCCGGAACGACACGTTCGGCGCGAACGAGACGCCGGCGCCGCGGGTGAGGCGCGGCACCTGGTCGGCGTGGCTGTACGCGTGGAAGTGCAGCAGGCGCACGGCCTGCAGGTAGGTGCGCACCTTGGTGAGGGTGCGCAGCGGTCCGCCGCCCTGGCTCATCGGCCGGCTCCGTTCGGTTCGTGGTCGTCCGGCGATCCGGCGGGGGTCTGCTCCGCGAGCGGATCGATCACCGGAGCGCCGATCTCGGTCAGCGAGCGCGCGATCGAGTCGATGAAGAGGTCCGCGTCGAGGTCCGAGCGGACAGATATCGCGATGTCGAGGCGCTTCATGAACGAGCTCGCGAACACCGCGGCCTCGTCGTCGGGCTCGGTGACCGGCCAGAGCGTCATCGACGCCAGCTCGGCCTGCCCGAACCAGCGCGGGCGGAGGAAGACGGGGAGGTAGGAGGCGTAGCCCTGCCAGTCCTTCCGGCCGCGGGTGATCCCGCTCTCACCGGTCTCGACGGCGAGCTGCACCTGCTCGCGCACGCTCGCCACGGTCTCCGCCAGCCCGAGCGACACCGGCACGGCGACCCGCACCATCGACACGTGGTTGCGCTTGACCTCGTTCTTCTCCCGGCGCGGCGACACGGGCACCAGCGTCGCGATCTCGGCGCGCTCCGGGTGCAGGGCCGCGAAGGCGTGCAGTGCGAGTGCGACGGTGAGGTCGGCGACCGAGCCGCCGGCCGCGCGGGCCGCCGCCTTCGCCGTCTTGAGGTCGGCGGTGAGGATCGCGGCGTCGCGCGGCTTGATGCTGCGCTCGAGCAGTCCCGAGCGGCGGATCCACCAGTCGCGGGCGGAGCGGATGTTGCGGCCGCCCACCCGGGTGATCCGCTTCTTCAGCGGCTTGCGCTTCCACTCGGCCCACTCGTCCGCGAGCGAGGCGTGCGTCGACGCGATCTGCCGGCGCGCGGCGAGCGTGAGCGAGAGCGGGCCGCGCGGCGGTCGCGGGTCGTCCGGGAAGCGCATCGGTGCGCGGGAGTACGGCGGGAACTCGATCGGCTCGCCCGAGGTGAACGCCTGGATCAGCACCAGCCCGAACATCCCGTCGCCGAGCGCGTGGTGGATGCGGACCGCGAAGCCCAGCTGCCCGGTCGAGAGCTCGATCACGAGGATGTCCCAGAGCGGGCCCTTCGGATCCATCGGTCCGTTGAAGGCGCCGGTGAGCAGCTCGACGTGCCGCGGGTCCCACTCGACGACGCCCGGGTGGAAGCGCACGTGGTCGCGCACGTCGATGGCGTCGACCGACACCCACGACGGCGTGAACAGCCCGAGCGGGGCGCGGGCGAGGCGCTGGCGCACGGCGGGCGACGTCCGGATGAACGCCTCCCAGGCCGAGTAGACGAGGTCGCGGTCGAGCGAGCCGTCGGCGCGGCGGAACGGGGCGCCGTCGACGATCATCGAGCCGGTCGGCCGCGCGACCTCGTAGACGACGGCGTTCGAGACGAACTTCTCGTCGAGGGTGCGCAGCGGCTCGGCGTGCGGTCGCCCGGTGCGGCGAGGGGGTCGGGTCATGGCGGTGCTCCCTGGTCGGAGGCGGCGGAGGGGAGCGGTCAGCTCGGGGAGTCGGCGGGCCGCGGGACGGCGGGCAGCCGGATGGGGGTCGGCGGGTGCTCGTCGACGAAGGTCGAGCCGGAGAGGCGGAGGTGGCGCGAGCGCAGGTAGCCGCGCAGGATGCCCTCGACCATCGCCAGCTCGTCGCGCGCCCCGCGGCCGCGGTTCTTCGCCGAGCGCGCCAGCCGGCGGCCGCTGCGCACCGCGAGGGTCGCCGTCAGCCGGGCGCCGACCTTCGGCGAGAGGCGCCACCACTTGCCCACCAGTGCGCCGAGGCCGAGGCCGTAGCCGCGCATCAGGCGTCGGTACGCGACGGGATTGCGGGTGTTGACGTGCAGCACGACGCTGTCGGGCACGAAGACGGCGGTGCCGCCCGCCGCGAGAGCGCGGCAGAAGATGTCGAGGTCCTCGGCGCCGGCGAGGTAGCGGCCGGCGCCCAGGGTGTCGTCGAAGCCGCCGAGGGTCTGCAGGACGTCGCGGCGGAACGCCATCACGGCGCCGTGGCCGGCGTCGAGGCCGCGCACGGCCGAGCGGTAGACGATGCGCTCGGTCGGCGGCACGTCGGTGGCGACGAGCTCGTGGTCGAGCATCCGGCCGGTCGCCACGGTGATCTGCTCGTCCTCGAAGGCGCGGAGCAGCGCCTCGATCCAGCCGGGCGTCGGCGAGCAGTCGTCGTCCGTGTAGACCACGATCGGCCGATCGCTCGAGTCGAGCCCGAGATTCCGCGCGATCGAGAGGCCCTTGGTGTCGGTGCGCACGTAGCGCGTGCCCGCCTGGAGCGCGACCTCGCGGGTGCGGGAGTCGGTCGAGGCGGAGTCGACGACGATCACCTCGACCTCGGGGTCGGTGCCGGCCGCGATCGCCGCGAGCGCGCCGCGCAGCATGTCGGGCCGCTCCCGGGTGCAGAGGATGATCGAGACGTCGCGGAGGCGGAGCGCTGCAGGACTGGGGACGGGGGCGTTCACGGCTGGTCGTTCCTCGGCTGGCCCGCTCGACGGGCGGTGGCGGTGGCGGTGGCGGAGTCGGTCCCCGCCGCGTCGTCCTGCACGAGGGCGATCGCGGCGCGGTAGGCAGCGACGAGGTCGATGCTCGCGCGCTCCCAGGTCAGGTTCTCGCGGTTGTCGAGGGCGGCGCGGCGCAGGCGCGCGAGCAGCGCGCGGTCCGAGAAGACCAGGTCGAGGTGCGCGGTGAGCGTCTCGACGTCGCGCGGCTCGTGCACGAGCCCCTGCACGCCGTCCTCGAGATTCGCCCCGGCGGCGGAGGAGACCAGCGGCACGCAGCCGGCGGCCTGCGCCTCCGACGTGACCAGAGCGCTGCCCTCCTCGATGGTCGGCAGGACCATCACGTCGGCGTTCGCGAACACCTCGGCGACGTCGTCGGTGAAGCCGCGGAGCTCGACGCTCGGCTGCTCGAGCAGTCCGGCGAGTCGCTCGCGGTAGCCGGGCGTGAAGTCGCCGTAGACCAGGAAGCGGCCGGTCGTGGCGGCCTTCGAGGCCTGCCAGGCCTGCAGGGCGTAGAGCAGCCCCTTGCGCGGCTCGATCCGGCCGACGAAGACGGCGGTGAAGACGTGGTCGGGAGCGTCCCGCGGGTCGGGATCGACGGTGCGGGTGGTGTCGACCAGGGCGCCGTAGCGGTGGCGGAGCAGCTTCCGCGGCGAGAAGCCCTTCTCGAGGAAGGTGCTCTCGACGGACGCCGAGGGGACCAGGATCGCGGTCGCTGCGGCCCACTCGCGCTCCTCGCGGCGCAGGCGCACCGCGTTGTAGGTGTGCGGGGAGCCGACGGGCGGCGTGATGCCCAGGCGCTCGTACTCCTCGGCGACGACCTCGAAGGCGTGCGCCGTGTGCGTGTTGGGGGCCTCGCGCACCGAGGGGACGCCCTGGCGGGCGGCCTCGTCGAAGGTGCGGGCGGAGCCCCACGGCCAGCCGTGCACGATGTCGTAGTCGCCCTCGGCGAGGATCCGTGCGGCGACCCGGTCGTGGTGGGCGATCGAGCTCGAGCGGCCGAAGAGGCGGTGCGGCAGGCGCACACCGCCGAGTGTCAGGGTCGTGGCGACGCGGGCGACCGGGCCGAGCGACTCGGTCACCGATGCGGCGACGACCGTGACGCGGTGGCCGGCGGCGACGAGTGCGCGCACCTGGTGCAGCGCCGTCCAGCCGATGCCGGGAGAGCCGATGCCGTGCGGGAAGGAGTAGAGCACCGACAGCGGCGCGTCGTCGGAGCCGCCTGCGGGCACGGCGGACGGGACGGTCGTCACAGGACGGACGTCGGAGTCTCGGTCGGTGCTGTCGTCGTGGTCGGGTGGGGCTGCGGCAGTGGTGGAGCACTGGTGCTCTTCATCCATGCGTCTCCTGTCGTGAGGGCGGCGCGCTCAGGAATGAACACTAGCCACCATCGTGGGTGACCTGAGAGGAAAGCAAGTCCACTCCCGGCTCGGCGGGTCGTCGATCCCGCAGACTTAACACAGACGCAATACTTCCGGCATCCGCATGCCGTGGGTTATGGTCACAATGAGTGTGTCGGGGCACCGCACTCGCGGGGTCCCGGTGTCGTGCTCGTTCCGGCCCCTTCGAGGCATGCCCGAAGACCGGTGCGAGCACAGCGCAGAACTACCACTCGGCGCACCACCACCACTCAATCCGCCCTTCGCACTTGGCTCCGTCGACACCTCGACAGCCGCAAACCCCGTTCCGCCATCACCGCCGTGATGGACGGAGGCGTTGCTCCAACGATTGCAGCAGCAGTGCAACCTCCGAGCACGCGGCGCGTCGCCCCGAGGTCCTCACACCTCGCCGTCTGGAAGTCGAGACCGAGATGTCCGTCCCCCTCTACCTTCGAGTGCTCTGGAGCTACAAATGGCTCCTCGCGGTCGGCCTCGTGGTCGCCGTCCTGGCCGCCATGGTCGCCGGCTACACCGTCAAGGACGGTGAGATCGTCTCGCGCGCCGAGGCCGCCTACCGCTCCGACACCACGCTCCTGCTCGGCGGTGGCGCGCGCAACCCGTACCAGGCCGTCGAGCCCGGCCAGGCCATCACCGAGGGGACCTCGGAGGCGCAGCAGAACGACCTGACCAACACGGCGGTCATCTACGCCTACCTCGTCAGCGGCTCCGAGATCCGCGCGCAGGTCGAGGCCGCCATCGGCGGCTTCACGGACACCGAGTCGCTCAGTGCCGTCCGCCGCACGACGCAGCCCGCCGGCAGCGAGCAGAACCCGGGCCGCTTCAGCCTCCCGATCCTCTCGATCGTCGGCGAGTCGACGGACCCGGATCGCGCCGTCCTGATCTCGCAGACCGCGTCCACGGTCTTCCAGACCTACGTCGGCGCCCAGCAGGACGCCCAGGGCGTCGCCCCCGAGCTCCGCGTCACCCTCCAGGTCACCGACCAGGGTGCGGCCGTCGAGCAGGAGGGGTCGAACCCGATCATCCCGATCGCGATCACCGGTCTCGGCGTCTTCCTCGCCTTCATCGCCCTCGCGTTCGTGCTCTACAACATCCGCATCTCGCGGGAGCGCGTCACCGCGAACCGCAGCAACCAGCGCCGCGGTGAGTCCTTCCGCCGCGGCCCGGCCCTGACCGGCACCGCGTCCGAGAACGGCCAGCGCCCCGCCGCGATCGGCACCGCCCCCGAGAACACCGCCGGGTCGGGTGAGCTGGCCTCCTCCGGGAAGCGCAGCGCCACCTGAGGCGGCGATCGCAGATGAGCACGCAGACTCTGAAGGGGACCCCGCTCGGGGTCCCCGGGAACGACGACCCGTACGCCGGTGAGATCCTCGTCCGCAGGACCTTCACGGTCCGCGCGGCCCTGGCGACGATCCTGCTCGCGGCGGTGGCCGTGGCCGCCGTCTACTTCCTCAACCCGCTCTACGCGGGGGCGGTCCTCTTCGGGATCTCGTTCCTCTACCTGACCCGCAAGCTCGTCTTCAGCTGGACCGGCGGATTCGTCGTCCTGCTCACCGTGATCATGTTCATCCCGGTGCGGTACTACGCCCTGCCGATCCCGCTCGGCTTCGCGCTCGAGCCCTACCGGCTCGCGATCGTGCTGATGGTCGTCGCGGCGATCGTCGCCCTGATGATCGACCCGACCTTCGTCTGGCGCCCGGCCGCGTTCGGCTGGCCGCTGGCCATCTGGGTGGCCTCGAGCCTGCTCTCGATCGCGGCGAACGTGCAGTTCATCTCGGAGGGCGCTCTGGGCAGCGGGGTCCTCGGCGCGATCATCAACGATCTGCTGATGCTGTCGGTGTTCTTCGTGGCCCGGCTCGTGATGCGCAACGAGAAGCTGATCGAGGCCTTCCTCACCTTCCTGGTGCTGTCGGCCGTCGTCGTCGCCTTCTTCGCGGTCGTCGAGCGCGCGACGCAGCAGAACGTCTTCACGATGCTCGACAAGTTCCTGCCGCTCGAGCGCCTCGGCGTCGAGCAGGAGGCCTACCGCGCCGGCGGCTACCGCTCGTTCGGCTCGTCGCAGCACCCGATCGCCCTGGCCGTCATGTTCAGCATGATGATCCCGATCGCGCTCTACCTCTCGAAGTACGCCCGCTGGCCGTTCAACGAGATCAACCGCCGCATCGTCTACTCCGGCGCGGTCCTCGCGCTGCTGCTCGGCGTCGTCACCGCGGTGTCGCGCACCGCGATCGTGACCCTCGGCGTGATGTTCCTCCTGACGCTGATCCTGCGCCCGAAGGTCGGCGGCTATCTGCTGCTCGCCCTGTTCCCAGTGCTCGGCCTCGGCTTCGTCTTCATCCCGAAGATCCTCACGGACATGATCGGCTCGTTCCTCGACCCCGACGCGCTCATCGCCTCGCAGTACACCTCCGCGGGCATGGCCGGCGCGGGCCGCCTGGCCGACCTCGAACCGGCGATGGCGATCGTGCGCGAGCACCCGTTCTTCGGCACGGGAGTCGGCAGCCGCATCGTCGTCGGCGACGGCAAGAACTCGTTCATCCTGGACAACCAGTGGCTGGGCACGCTGCTCGACGCCGGCGCCGTGGGGATCATCGGCCTCGCCGTGCTGTTCCTGGTGCCGATCGTCATGCTGCTGCGCTACTCGTTCAAGAGCACGACGACGGAGCAGTACGGCGCCCTCGCGTTCGCGATCGCGATCCTGCTGCTCGGCTACACGGTCGCCGCGTACTTCTACGACGCCTTCGGTTTCTTCCAGGCCTTCATGCTCTTCTGGGTCTTCCTGGCCGTAGGCGCCTGGACGATCACGGAGGCACCGCGGAAGTCGACTCGCCGGCGCCTGTCGCCGGAGGAGGCGGGGCACGTCTCCGCCTTCACCCGCGGGGGATCCCACCTCCCGGGCGGGGCGCCCGCGATCGGCTCGCACGTCGGCGCTCACGTCGTCCGCAAGCCGGCTCCGATCGAGTCGTGAGCGCACGCGTCAGCGTCGTCATCCCCGCGCACGACGAGGGGGCGGTGATCGCCCGGCTCCTGGGCGCCCTCGTGGCCGGGGACCCGGAGGGCCGGCTCGAGATCGTGGTCGGGGCCAACGGCTGCACCGATGACACGGCCGCGGTTGCTCGCGCCGTCGACCCGCGGATCCTCGTGGCGGAGACGCCGCGGCCGTCCAAGATCGCCGGTCTCAACGCGGCCGACGAGCTCGCCACCGTCCTCCCCAGGATCTACGTGGACGCCGACGTGTCGGTGTCGGCGGAGACGCTCCTGGCGCTCGGCGACGAGCTGGCCCGCCCCGGCGGCCCGCTCGCCGCCGCGCCGGAGTTCCGCGTCGACACGAGCGGGGCGTCCTGGCCGGTCCGGGCGCACTACGCGATCTGGGAGCTGTCCGACTACCGGACGCCCGGCCTCGTCGGCTCCGGGATCTACGGCCTCTCGGCCGAGGGGCGCGCCCGCTTCGGCGCGTTCCCCGAGATCATCGCCGACGACCGCTTCGTGCAGCAGCTCTTCGCCCCCGAGGAGCGGCTGACGCTGCCCGGCCGGTCCTTCTCCGTGAGGGCCCCGCGGCGGATGCGCAACCAGATCAAGCGCACGGTCCGCATCGCGATCGGCAACGCGCAGCTCGCGGCCTCCGGCCTCGTGCCCGACCGCCACGAGGCGGGCGGCGGGCCGCTCTCGCTGCTGAAGCGGGTCCTCCGCCGGCCGTCCCTCTGGGCGGCCTTCCCGATCTACTGCTACGGCTATCTGCGACCCCGCCTCGAGGCGCGGTCGATCATCGCTCGAGGAGGCGTACCCGAATGGAACCGCGACGAGACGACGCGCGCGTGACGGGGTCGACCCCCGCGGGCGGCTCGTCCGCCCGCCACGGCGCCACGGCGAGCGACGCCCAGATCGAGGCGGCGATCGACGACACCGCGCACACCACCGAGACGCTCGCGACCGACGCGATCGCGCAATCGCCGACGGTCGGCGACGGACCGAACCTGCCGCCGGCCCGTCCCGGCTCCGATCTCGGCCACAAGGCGAGCCGCGGCGTCGTTCAGACCCTCGGCGGCCTGTGGGGCAAGACCGTGATCCAGCTGGCCTCCACGGTCGTGCTGGCGCGGCTGCTCTCGCCGAGCGACTTCGGTCTGCTCGCGGCCGTCACGGCGATCGTCGGCGTGGCCGACCTGGTCCGCGACTTCGGCCTCACCGGCGCGATCATCCAGGCCAAGAAGATGAGCGAGACCGTCTGGCGCTCGGTGCTCTGGCTGTCGGTCGCCCTCGGCATCGTCGGCACGATCGTGATCGGCGCCTCCGCCTGGCTCATCGCCGGCATCTACAACGAGCAGGCGCTGGTCGTCCTGACGCTCGCCGTCGCCCCGACGCTCTTCATCAACAGCCTCTGCATGCCGCTCCAGGCGCGCGTGCAGAAGGAGATGAAGTTCGGCCTGATGGCGCAGATCGACGTGATCTCGATGCTCGTCGGCGTCGTCGGCTCGATCATCGCCGCCTTCCTCGGCTGGGGCGTCTGGTCGCTCGTCGTGCTGCAGGGCGGCGCGCTGATCTACCGGTTCATCGCGCTCTGGGTCGCGGCCCGGCCGACCTTCGGCCGCCCGCAGATCTCGCGCGAGGTCATCCCGCTGGTCACCACCGGCGGCAGCATCTTCGGCGTCCAGCTGCTCAACTACTTCGCGCGCAACGTCGACAACGTGCTGATCGGCGCGCAGCTCGGCACGGGAGTCCTCGGCCAGTACACGCGCGCCTACTCGCTCTTCCTGCTGCCGCTGCAGCAGCTGAACGGCCCGCTCGGCCGTGTCGCGCTGCCCGTGCTGTCGTCGCTGCAGGACCAGGGCGATCGCTACCGCCGCTACGTCCGCGGCGCGCTGCTCGTCATCGGCTACCTGACCCTTCCCACGTTCGGCGTCCTCGCGGCGCTGGCCGGGCCGCTGGTCGAGCTCCTGCTCGGACCGCAGTGGGCCACGTCCGCGACGATCCTCTCGCTGCTGTCCATCGCCGGCATCGCGCAGGGCATCGGCAACGTGCAGGGCTGGATCTACATCTCGCTCGGCCGCGTGCACCGCCAGCTGGTCTACTACGTGGTCACCCGCCCGATCGTGATCGGCTCCTTCTTCGTGGGCCTGTGGTGGAACGGCGTCGAGGGCCTCGCGCTGCTCTACGGCCTCACCACGCTGATTCTGCTCGTGCCCGGCTTCTGGCTCGCGATCCGCGGCACCTTCGTGCGCGGCTCCGACGTGATCGTGCCCGTGCTGCGCCCCGCGCTCGTCGTGCCGTTCATGTTCGGCGCGGCCTGGGCCGTCGGTGCCTACACCGACCTGCCCGCGATCATCCACCTGCTCGTCGGCGGCCTCGCCTCGCTCGTGCCGCTGGCGCTCGCGATGGCGATCCCGGCCTACCGCCGCGACATGAACCAGATCCTCGCGTTCGTGAAGCAGGTGCGGAAGCCCAAGGGGCCGGCGACGCCCGCGGCGCCCGCTTCGCAGACCACCCCGGCCGCCGAGGGAGGCGCTGCATGACCCGCACGACCCGCACCACCCGCTCCCGTCGCGCAGGCGTCCTCGCCGCCGTGGCGGTCGCCGCCGCGCTGCTGGCCGGCTGCACCTCCGCCCCGGCTCCGGCCGAGACGACCGAGCCCGCCGCCTCGGGCGAGCTGCCGTTCGCGGCCGGCTCGATCGCCGCACTGGGCGACTCGATCTCGGTCGGCGTCGCCGCGTGCGGGCAGAACAAGCCCTGCCCGAGCGCGTCCTGGACCACCGGCGAGGACGAGACGGTCGACTCCGTCGCCCGCCGCGCCGGCGAGTCGGTCGGCGCCGTGCCCGAGATCGAGAACGTCGCCTCGAAGGGCGCGACCTCGGCCGAGCTGCCGGGCCAGGCCGAGAAGGCCGTCGCGGCCGCCCCGGACCTCGTCACCGTCCTGATCGGCGCGAACGACGTCTGCCGCAAGAACAGCGCCGACATCACCACGCCGGACGCGTTCCGCGCCAATGTGACGACGGCTCTCTCCACGCTCTCGACCGGCGCTCCGGAGGCGACGATCTTCGTCTCCTCCGTGCCGAACCTGCTCGACTTCTTCGAGACCGAGCGCGGCGACGCCGAAGCCGTCTCGCGCTGGGCCGGCAGCTCCAACTGCAACTCGCTGCTCTACCAGCCCACGTCGGACGACGCGGACGCGCAGGCCCGCCGCGACAACGTGTCGACGACGATCGACGCCTACAACGACGTCCTCGCCGACGTCTGCGGCGCGACCGCCCACTGCGTCTACGACCAGGGCGCCCTGCACGACTTCGACGTCACCTCCGACGACATCTCGGACGTGGACCACTTCCACCCGTCGCTCGCCGGCCAGGCGAAGCTCGCGGACATCGCCTGGACGGCGCTGCTGGCGAACGCCGCCTGAGGCGCGGAGCGGGGCGGCCGAGGCCGCACGCGGAAGGGCGGGGGAGCTGGTGCTCGCCCGCCCTTCTCCGTCTCCGGGGTCGAGCGCGAGCGCGCCCGCGGACGCGGCGGCGCTGCTCCGGCGGCATCTTCGGCTCGTGGAATCGCGTCGGGCTCGCGGAATCAGCTCGGGCTCGCGGAATCGGGTCGGGCTCGCGGAATCGGCTCGTTCTGGCGTGCCGGGCGTGTTTTCGCGTGCCGGAGGTGGTGGCGGGGGCGTTCGGCTCGTGGAATCGGGTTGGGCTCGTGGGATCGGGCCTTTCCAGCGTGCCGGGGATTCTTTCGCGTGCCGGAGGTGGTGGGCGGGGAGGTTCGGCTCGTGAAGTCGCGTCGGGCTCGTGGAATCAGCGCGTTCTGGCGTGCCGGGTGGGTTTTCGCGTGCTGGAGGTGGTGGGCGGGGAGGTTCGGCTCGTGGAATCGCGTCGGGCTCGTGGAATCAGCGCGTTCTGGCGTGCCGGGTGGGTTTTTGCGTGCTGGAGGTGGTGGGCGGGGACGTCCGGCTCGTGGAATCGGGTTGGGCTCGCGGGATCGGGCCTTTCCAGCGTGCCGGGAATTCTTTCGCGTGCCGGAGGTGGTGGGCGAGGACGTCCGGCTCGTGAAGGCGGGTCGGGCTCGTGGAATCAGCGCGTTCTGGCGTGCCCGCGCGGGTTTTCGCGTGCCGGAGGTGGTGGGCGGGGACGTCCGGCTCGTGAAGTCGGGTCCGGCTCGTGGAATCAGCTCGTTCTGGCGTGCCGGGCGGGTTTCCGCGTGCCGGAGGTGGTGGCGGGCCCGTTCGGCTCGGAGAACGGCGTCCGGCTCGCGGGATCAGGCCGTTCCGGCGTGCCGGACCACGTTCTGCGTGCCGGAGGTGGCCGACGGACGGCCCGGGACGAGCAGGGGCGGCGGGCTCAGACGGCGCCGGCGCGCGAGTCGCCGCGCTCCTGGCGCCACGGCGCGGCGACGCCGCTGCGGCGCTTCGAGCGCGCGCGCGACGGGCTGAAGCGGAACGGCGGCACGTCGGTCGCGCGACCGGCCGTGCGGCTCGCGGCGAGCAGCAGCAGCTCCGGAGTCAGCTCCTCGGGGCTCGCCGCGATCGCGAGGCCGCGCTGGTCGAGCTCGCGGGCGATCTGGATCTGGTGGTCGTCGATGTGCTCGCCGCGCGCGACGAGGCGCGGGACCAGGATCGGGACCTTGCCCGCCTCGATGGCGGTGATGGCGGCGCCCGTGCCCGCGTGCGCGATGACGACGTCCGCCTCCTCCGCAGCCTGCTGCAGGTCGTGGTGCGGCACGCTGACGTGGCCCTGGATGCCGTATGACGAGACGTCGGCGAGGCCGGTCTGCCAGAGCACCTCCGCGCCCTCGAGCAGCGGTGCGGCCGCGGCGATCAGCCGGTCGAAGGGGTAGAGGTCCTGCGTGCCGACGGAGAGCACCGCGCGGCGGATCGCCGTGACGGGCCTGTCCGGACCGGTCGTGTAGGCGTCGAAGATCGAGCCGCCGAAGCTCCAGCGCTCGTCCGCCCACACCGGGTACTGCGAGTAGGTGTTGACGCCGGGCAGGCGCGACATGATGCGGCCCGTGATCGAGGGTCCGTCGGCGCGGGCGGCGCTCTCGATGTAGTGGCAGTCGATGCCGCGCAGCGACGCCTCCGGCATGAAGGAGACGGCGGGGCTCGAGCCCGTGCTGAACACGCCGGAGTAGTCGCCCTTCGCGAGCAGGCGGTGCGCGAGCACGGCGTTCTGCGCGATGGGGAGGGCGTCGCGCGGGGCGGCGAAGCGGCTGAAGGTGACCTTCCGGTCGGCGAGGAGGGAGCGGCTGAGGCCGTTGTCGAAGGTGACCCAGTGCTGGTCGGCGGGGTCGATCCCGAAGCGGGAGGACAGCGTGAACAGCTGCTTGAGGTGCCCTCCGCCGGAGCAGACGAACAGGAACTGAGACATGGAGACCCTTCTCCGACCGGGCGAGCGAAGAGGCTCGGCGTCCGGCGGATGCTGACTGAGGCGGTGGTGCAGAGGCGGGGGAGGGCGCGAGCCCACGCTCTCGGGGGCGGCCGCGGGGGCATCCCCACGATAGTGAGGCGCCCCGGACTTGGCTACTCGGCCCCCACTCCGGGGGGCATTCGGGTCGGGTCGCTCAGTCGGCGACGAAGGCGGGCGAGCCCGGGCGGGACCGGGCGCCGCCGCGGTCGAACAGGATGTCGAGCACGGTCTCGTGCCGGGCCGCCCAGGAGTTGGCGTGGATCCAGCCCAGGCGCTCCTCCTCGGTGGCCCTGCCGTCGGCGAGAGCGTCGTCGACGACCGCGGCGAACTCCGCCATCGTCGGGACGATGCGGATCCGGTCGCTGATCCCGTGGATGGGAGGGAGGTCGACCGAGATCACCGGGCAGCCGCTCGCCACGTACTCGTAGAGCTTGAGCGGGCTCATCGCCTCGGTCAGCGCAGTGCGGCGGTGCGCGAGGAGGCAGAGCTCGACGTTGCGCATCGTCGCCACCAGCTCGCGGCGGCCGACGGAGTGGTGCAGGTGCACGTTCCCGAACGGGGCGAGTGGGGCGAGATAGCCCGGGTCGGGCTGCGGGCCCATCAGCACGATCTGCAGCTCGGGGTGCGCGGTCGCGACCGCGACGATGCCCTCGACGTCGAGCCGGTCGTCGAGCGTGCCGACGTGCAGGGCGCGCGGGCCGGGGATCCGGCTCAGCCACTCCGGGGACTCGGGGACGGGGCCGGCCCACTCCTCCGGCGTCACGCCGTTGGGGACGACGGCGTGCGGGCCGGTCGGGGCGATCCGGTCGATGATCTCCTGCGAGACGGCGGTGACGGAGCGGCCGCTCGAGGCGACGCGGCGGTAGGCCTCCTGGAACGCGGGCCAGTGGCTCTTCCAGCGGGTAGAGGTCGTCCAGTCGTCGCGGGCGAAGAACATCACGTGCTCGGCCCATTCGAAGGGCGAGAAGCCGGCGACGAGCGGATGGGTGGTGATCACGACCGGCCGCACGAGCTCCATCTCGTCGGCGACCCGAGCGAGATCGCGGTCGTAGGCGCGGTACTCCTCGGCGATCTCGTCGACGCCGATCGGGTCGGAGCGTCGCGCCCGCAGCGGGGAGTGCAGGACCCTCGTGGGCTCGGCGGGGAAGGCGACCTCCCGCCCGAGTGCCCGCCGCGCCAGGGCGGTCGGGAGGAACCGGTACGGGTTGCCGACGAGGAGCTTGCCGACCTCCGGGCTCTGGACGAGCGTGTTCAGGATCCGATCGGGCGGGCGCATCATGCCGCGCTTGGCCGCGTCGGTGTAGGTCTCGTAGGAGAACGTGAAGATCACGTCGCGCTGGGCCGCCGGGCCGCTCATGCGAACGTCCTCAGGATGCGGGCGGGCACGCCGGCCGCCACCGAGTAGTCCGGGACGTCCTGGCGGACGACCGCGTTCGCGCCGATGACCGCACCGCGCCCGATGGTGACACCGGGCATGATCACGGCGTTCTCGCCGATCCAGGCACCGGCGCCGATGCGCACCGGTGCGACCTTCTCGAGAGGCTGGTCCCGGATGTAGGCCGTCCGATCCTCGAAGCCGTGGGAGTGGTCGGAGATGTAGACGCCGCGCGCGATGTCGACGCCGTCCTCGATCACCACGCTGAGCACGGCGGTGATCGCGGTCGAGTTGATGCGGACGCGGTCCCCGATCACGAGAGCGGGGGTCGGCGCGTCGTCGGAGGGGACGAGCAGCATGCAGTTCGCGCTGATCAGCACGTTCTCGCCGATCGAGATCCGCTTGCCCTGACCGGGACCGATCCGGAAGGGCAGGCAGATGCGGGAACCCTTGCCGAAGCGGTGGAAACCGCCGGCGACCAGCTTGCTGAAGGCCAGATCGCGTGCTCGCTGCGCGAGGATCGCGAGATCCAGTCCGTTCAAGGCATCAACTCCAGGGGTGTGCGGCGGGCCGGACGACGGGGGTGGACGTCCTGGCCTGGGGTTTCGTCGCGCCGGGGGTGAGGCGCACGGTGGGACCCACGATAGCGAGCGCCTCCTGTGCGCCACGAGTCGGCGAGGATCGGCGCGGTCTTTTAACCCGGCGGAAACACGGCGCGCGAGGAGCGAGTGCGGTCCGACCGGAGCCGCCGGCCCGAGTGCCTGCCTGCACGGTGGCCGAGCATCCCGGCACCGGAGCCCTCACCGGCGCCGGGATCGCCCGGGGGAGCGTAAAATCATCAGGGTCCGCGGAGGCGGCCGATCCGTCGGCGCGACCTCCGGATCGTGCGGGGAACCGCATCGACGGACCCGGCGACGCCGCTCGGTCCCCGCGCTCGCGCGAACCCCGACCCGCCCGCACCACCCAGAGAGGCTCGACCGTGGCCGAAGCCGACACCGCCGACAGGGCCAGTGGCCTGTGGACCCTGCACCTCGCGCGCGCCGCCGTCGCGGCCGTCGCGGGGATCGTCATCACCTTCTCGCCCGACCACGGGCCCGCGTTCGGCTTCGCCGTCTTCGCGGGCTTCGCGATCCTCAGCGGGGCGGTCGCCCTCGTCATCGGCCTGCGCGCCCTCGAGGGACGCGGCCGCACCCTCGCCCTCGCCTCCGCGGGGGTCACCCTCGCCGCCGGCGTCCTCGCCCTCGTCGCCCTGCCGGTCGTGGCGCTGCTGCCCTTCATCGCGCTGATCGCCGGCTGGGCGCTCGTCTCCGGATCGCTCGAGTTCTCCAGCGGCCGCCGCGGCACCGGGCTCGCCGCCCGCGACGCGGTGATCGTCGGCATCGGCACCGCGCTGCTCGGCGCCGTCTTCGCCCTCCTCCCGCCGCACCCCGTCGTCTCGGTCGGACTCCTCGGCGCCTACGCCGTGATGCTCGCCGTCTTCCTCGCGATCGCCGCGTTCTCGCTCAAGTGGTCCGCCGGTGCCGATGCCGCCGCACCCTCCACCCCTGCCACCGGAGGAGACCGATGACCGCCCCCGACCCCGCCGCGCACCCCGAGCCCTCGCCGTCCGACGACGACTTCGCCCCCCGCACCTTCCGCCCCACCCGCAAGGACCGCCTCCGCCCGCTCGAGCTGATCGGCCTCTCCGCCGTGATGGCCGCGTTCGTCGGCCTCGTCGTCCTGCTCTCGACCCGCGAGGTCGTCGTCGCCCTGATCGGCTTCGGCGTCGCCTTCATCGTCGTCCTCGTCGCCATCGCGATGTTCTCGCTCACCTTCAAGCCCGACGAGGCCGAGATCGCCGACCTCGACGAGCAGGACGGTGCTCACTAGGTCGGTGCGACTGCGTCGCTCCTCCCCGCGGTCGGCTCTCTGAGGGGGCCGGGTATCGCAGAGCGTCCTGCGTTCGCTGCGCGGAATCGCTTGGCACGCGATTCCGCGGTGCGCTCGCACCTGCGGTCGAGCCCTACTGTCGCGTGCTCGCTTCTTTACGCCTTCGCGAGGTGGCGCTTTCCCCTGCTGGACGGATGGCGGCCTCTTCCGCTGGTCGAGTGGCGACCTGTCTTGCTGGTCGAGTAGCCCCGCAGGGGCGTATCGAGACCCGCGGCCGTGAAAGGGGCGTCTAGGCGGAGACGTCGTCGCGGGCGGGCTCTCCGAGCGCGTAGGCCAGGCTGCGCGCGTAGATCTCCTCGAGGCGCGACGCGACGATGCGGTACTGGACCGAGCGACCGCGGCGCTGCTCGCGCGGGAGGTTGCCCAGGACCACTCCGGCGTCCTCCAGCTCGATGAGGTGCCGGTAGAGGCTCGTCGTCGTGGCGCGTCCCGTGGACAGCTCCGGACCGATCGCCTCCACCAGCTCGCCGAAGAGGAGCCCCAGCTCGGGACGCGCCGCCCGGGAGAGCGAGCGCAGGATCCCCCTGTTGATCTCGCTGCCGATCACCCGGACGGCCAGGTCGGCCTCCTCCGGGGTCGCTGGGCTGCTCGGAGACGACAGGGACGGCGGCATGGCCTCATCCTTCCGCACGGCACGGTGGCGCGGTCGCACAGGCGCGTATTGCCACACCGCCCGAGCGTGCGATGATTCGCGCCAGCGGAATCATCATTCCGATTCGTGGTTACCCTCGTGATCGCCGGCAGGCCTTGCGCGTGTCGGTGCGCGACGCATCCGGCGGTCGCGCGAGGCAGGCGCGTCGACAGGCGCGCGCCTCGACTGACGCAGAGGAGAGAACGGCATGAATCGAGTGCGACGGGCCGAGAAGCCCTCCCGGAGCGGCGCGCCTGCGCCCCGTACCCGGAGGTGGCCCGCGCTGTCGCGGACCACGGCCCACCGGGGCAGGGCGCCGGTGGGGCGACGGCTGGCGGCCGGCCTGCTGGCGGTGGGACTGGTCGGAGGCGCGGGCACGTCGCTGGGGGTGACGTCGTCGTTCCTCGCGCCGCTCTCCGCCTCCGCGGCCACGCACGGCGCGGGCTTCGACCTGGGCGACGGGTTCCTGGGCGCCTTCCGCCATCCGGACGGCACGCTGGCGTACTGCGTGCAGATCGAGCGATCGATCCCGTACAGCGCGACGACCGGCTCCTCACTCAACAGCGACTGGAACTCCCTCTCGCCGGATCAGCTCGCGAGGCTGAGCTACGTCATGGACGTGCACGGGAACACGGAGGACGCGAACACCGCGGCCGCTGTCGCCCTCTACGTCTGGGACGTCGCCGACAACGCGTTCTACAACAGCCACGGCATGTCGGGCGACGCCTACTACGGTGCTCGCGCGGGAGGGAACCACGACGCCGTGATCGGGCTGCTGAAGCAGTACCGGGCGGAGGCGGCGGGAGTGACGGCGGTGCGACCGGGGCGGACGTCCGGGTCGGCGTCGCTGCA
Source organism: Rathayibacter sp. VKM Ac-2760 (assembly GCF_009834185.1). GTDB lineage: Bacteria > Actinomycetota > Actinomycetes > Actinomycetales > Microbacteriaceae > Rathayibacter. The sequence continues at coordinate 3,759,256 of NZ_CP047173.1, read as the reverse complement.
GCTGGACGTCGACGCGGGCAGCGGCAGCGGGAAGGTCACCTTCCGGACCGACCCCGCCGACCAGCCGGGGACGGTGCATCTGACCCATGCGGTGTTCGACGACACCGGGTCCGGGGAGTCGACGATGAAGGGCGGGGAGTCGCGGAGGATCCGCGTCGTCCCGAACACCGACGCGACGTTCGCCGTCGAGGCGCGCTCCGACGAGATCCGGGTGCAGGGCGCATCCGGCTACGTGGGGAACATCACCACCTGGGCGCCGGGTGTCACCTCCGAGCAGTGGACGGCGTCGAAGGGTCAGAAGATCGACGACTCCTTCACGATCGCCGCGGCCACGGCGGTGTCGAGCCCGATCCCGAATCTGTTCAGCCCGATCGGGTCGACGCAGGTCTCCACGCAGCGCGTGGCGGCCGGGTCGCAGGCGACCGACACGGTGACCGCAGGTGTCGCGGCCGGGTCGGGGGAGTGGCGCGAGCTCGGCGACGGCTCCCCGGTGCCGGTGGTCTACCGGGGCACGCTCTACGGTCCGTTCGAGCAGCAGCCGGCGCCGTCCGAGGCGGTCCCGGCAGGGGCACCCGCCGTCGGGAGCGTCGAGCTGACCGCGGCCGGACCGGGGACGACGACGTCGCCGGGGGTCACCGTCCCCTCGGCCGGGTTCTACACGTGGGTCTGGCGAGTCGATGAGGCGTCGCAGCCCGAGCGCGTGAAGCCCTTCCTCCCCGACGGCTACGCATGGTCGGACCGGTTCGGTCTCGTCCCCGAGACCCACGTGTCACCGTCGACCGTCGCCGCGGCGACCCTGGTGGAGGACGCGGAGATCCCCGTCGCCGGCACGTCCACCGACACCCTCGTCGTGAAGGACACCGGGTCGTGGCTGAAGAAGGACGGCCGGAGCGTTCCCGTCACCTTCACCGGGACGGCGTACTGGCTGGCCGGCACGGGCGAGGTCCCCGCGACCAGGCCCGAGAGCGCCACGGTCCTGACGACGTCGAGCATCGTCGTCACCGGGCCCGGCACCTACTCCTCGGAGGCCGCGACGGCGCCGGTGGGCAGCGCCGGTCACATCGTCTGGGTGTGGTCGACGGCGGAGACGCTGTTCAACACGGGCTGGGCGGACACGTGGAACACGAAGGGCGAGGTCGTGACGGTCACGACTCCCGAGGTGCACACCGCCGCGACCCCCGACGCACCGCTCTCGGACACCGCGAAGGACGAGGCGATCGTCGACGGCGAGGTTCCGGAGGGCGCGGTGATCACCTTCGAGGCGTACCGGCAGACCGGCGACAGGGCCGCCTGCACCGCCGACGCGCGTGTCTACGACGGCTCCTCGTCCCCGGTCGCGGTCGCTGCCGGGCGGAACGAGAAGACGTCGTACTGGTCCAGCGAGATCCGCTTCACCGAGCCGGGCAGCTACTACTGGGTCGAGACCCTCTCGACGAAGGACGGGAGGGTCGTCCACCGCGGAGAGTGCGGAGCCCCGGGGGAGACGACGACGGTGACCGTGCCCGGTGTGACGTCGAAGGCGCAGGCGGACATCGCGCTCTCGGACAGCGCGACGGACGACGCGATCGTCACCGGGAGCACCCCGAAGGGCGCGTACCTCGTCTGGCGGGCCTACCGGGCCGCGCCCAGCACCGGCCCCTCGGCGGAGCGCGGGCACCCTCTCTGCGACGCGTCGACGCTCGCCGGAGACACGACCGACCGACCGGTCGTCGTCGAGAAGGCCGGCACCTACACCTCGCCCGCGATCGTCCTCACCGCGGCGGGTCCCGTGAACTGGGTGGAGGAGCTGCACTCCTACGACGGGAAGATCCTCGTCCGGGGCGAGTGCGGGGCGGCCGGCGAGACGACGACGGTGCACACGCCCGACGTGCACACGAGGGCCGTCCCGGCGGTGCGGCTGGGTGACGCGGCGAAGGACGAGGCGATCGTCGACGGCTACGTCCCGGTCGGCGCCGTCCTCACCTTCGAGGCGTTCAGGACGAGCGGCGACCCGGCCGCGTGCACGGCCTCCAACCGCGTCTACGACGGCTCGGGCAGTCCCGTCGCCACGACGCCCGGTCGGAACGAGAACGCCTCCTCCTGGTCCGGCGAGACCCGCTTCACCCAGCCCGGCACCTACTCCTGGGTCGAGACGCTCGCCACGAAGGACGGGAAGGTCCTCCACCGCGGGGAGTGCGGCGCGCCGGGCGAGACGACCGTCGTCGCACCCGGTCCCGTCCCCGCGGCGAGCCCGTTCCTGGCGGACACCGGCAGCGACACCGTCCCGTGGATCGGAGGCGGCCTGGCGGCCCTCGTCCTCGGTCTCGGTGCCGCCCTGCTCACGCGTCGGAGCCGCGCGAACGCCGCCGCCGTCGGGACCGAGAACGGCCGTGGCGGCCGAGTCCGCGGTGGGCGAGTCCGGGGCGTCGGTGGTCGGGGTTAGCGTGCCGGGGTGGCGGAGGCGATCGGGCGGTGGTGGGACAGGCGGCGGTTCTCGCGCGGGGTCGAGGTGCCGTACCCGGTGGGGACCTACCGCGAGGCGTGGACGTCCTACCCGGTGCTCGTGCGGCAGTACCGGCCCGAGTACAACGGCGGCATCGTGCTCAGCCAGATCCCGCCGGCGGCCGACGTGTTCCTCTGCTGGCTGTGCGACGCGGGGCACGTCTTCGTCGCCACGCCGGAGGAGCAGCGGCACCGGCCCGGCCGCGAGCGGCGGCGCTCCTCCTGGTGCCCGGACTGCGCGGCACTCGCGAAGCCGCGGACGCCCCGGCCCGCGACGATCCCCGCGATCGATCGGGCTGCCGAGGGCCCGCCCGAGCTCGCCCCAGTGGAGCCGGCGCCGCCCGTGTCCGCTCCGCCCGTGTCGGCTTCGGCCAGGTCCGCTCCGGCGACTCGGGCGGCGGGCCGGCCGCGGGCGCGGCCCCCGCGGATCTGCACGAAGACGCCCGCGCTGCGGCCGGGGGAGGCGTTCGCGAGCGTGTGCGCGCCTCCGCCGGCGTCGGCCGTCGAGGCGCGGCTGCGGGCGCTGCTGGCGGAGCGGCTGGAGTTCGAGTCGGGACTGACGGCGGTGCGGCTGAGCCGGCCGTTCTTCGAGCACGTGGAGGCCTGGCCGGACATCGTGCTGGGCGATCTGCGGGTGGCGATCGAGTACGACTCGACCGGGCGCCACGGGCTCGAGCACGTCGGCCGACGGGAGGAGGCGGACCGGCGGAAGGACCGTGCACTGCGGTCGGTCGGCTGGGAGGTGGTGCGGGTGCGCACGGGGCGGCTCGCGCCGCTCGGTCCGCACGACCTCACGGCGTCGGGGGTGTCGTCGGGGCTCGTCGATCGGCTGCTCGATCAGCTGCGCGAGATCCGCGGGCCGCTGCTCGTCGACGCCTGGCTGCGCTGATCGCGCGGCGGCTCCCAGGCCCGGGGTCAGCCGCGCAGGGCCAGGGCCTCGCTCTGCCAGCGGCGGAGCAGTGCCCACGGGTCCGGCTCGCCGGCGCGCAGGATCTCGATGTGGCGGTCGAGCGCGGCGCTGCGGGCGAACCACTCCGTCCGCTCCAGGCGCTCGGCGGCGAACTGGGCGTGCCGGTGCTGCTCGAGCGGCCGGCCGCCCCGCTCGAAGGCGAGCAGCTCCTCGTGCCGCAGCCGGTGCAGCCGCTGGCGGGGGTTGCTGCTCGTGCCGATCTTGATCCGCTCGCCGAAGCGGATGTAGTAGACGACGTCGACCCGCGGGGGCGGCAGCTCGCCGTCGGGCGCGTCGCCGAGCCGCCACTCGCAGGCGGCGCAGAGCCAGCCGGACGGCAGCCGGACGCCCAGCCGCGAGCCGCAGACGAGGCACGGAGTCGGCAGGGCGTCGACGACCCCGTCCTCCCGGGCGACCCAGTCGTGCGCGAGCCCGAGGTGCGCCGCGCAGAGCGCGAGCGGTGCGCCCGGCTCGGCAGCCGACGCGCAGCCGTCGAGTGCGCAGGAGGTCATCTGCCGACCGTAGGCACGACCTCCGACATCCGGCGCGCGGCTCAGGGCAGGCGGTCGACCAGCTCCGAGGCGAGCCCCGTGTAGCCGGCGGGCGTCAGCGCGAGCAGGCGCGCCTTCGCCGCGTCGCCGATGTCGAGGCCGTCGACGAAGACGGCGAGGTCCTCGGCGCCGAGGCGCTTGCCGCGGGTGAGGTCCTTGAGCAGCGCGTACGGGTCGGTGATGGAGGAGCGGCCGGCGACCACCTCGGCGCGGATGACGGTTTGGATCGCCTCGGCGAGCACCTCCCAGTTGCTGTCGAGGTCGGCTGCGAGGGCGCGCGGGTCGAGGTCGATCTCGAGCAGACCGCGCGCGATGTTGTCGAGCGCGAGCAGGGAGTGGCCGAAGGCGACGCCGATGTTGCGCTGGGTCGTCGAGTCGGTGAGGTCGCGCTGCAGCCGCGAGGTCACCAGGGTCTGCCCGAGCGAGTCGAGCAGGGCGCTGGAGAGCTCGAGGTTCGCCTCGGCGTTCTCGAACCGGATCGGGTTGATCTTGTGCGGCATGGTCGACGATCCCGTGGCTCCGGCCTGCGGGATCTGCCGGAAGTAGCCGAGCGAGATGTAGGTCCAGACGTCGGTGCAGATGTTGTGCAGGATGCGGTTCGCGTGCGCGGCCCTGCCGTAGAGCTCCGCCTGCCAGTCGTGCGACTCGATCTGGGTGGTCAGCGGGTTGAAGACGAGGCCGAGGGAGTCGACGAACTCCGCCGCGAGGCCTGCCCAGTCGACGTCCGGATCGGCGGCGAGGTGCGCGGCGAAGGTGCCGGTCGCGCCGCTGAACTTGCCGAGGTACTCGGTCGCCTCGATCTGCGCGACGACCCGCTCGAGGCGGAAGGCGTAGACGGCGAACTCCTTGCCCATGGTGGTGGGCGTCGCGGGCTGGCCGTGGGTGCGGCTGAGCATCGACTCGCCGCGGTAGCGGACGGCGAGCTCGCGGAGGGAGGCGACGACCGAGCGCAGCTTGGGCAGCCAGATCTCGCCGACGGCCTCGCGGACCACGAGGGCGTAGGAGAGGTTGTTGATGTCCTCGCTGGTAGCGGCGAAGTGGGTGAGTTCGGCGACGCGGTCGAGACCGAGGTCGGCGACCCAGCGGCGGACGAGGTACTCGACGGCCTTCACGTCATGGCGGGTGACGGCCTCGAGGGCGGCGAGCTCGTCGATCTCGGCCTGGCCGAAGTCGCGGGCGCGGCGGCGCAGCTCCTCCGCGGCGGCGGGCTCGATCGGCGCGGACCCGAAGACGCGGCGATCGGTGAGGGCGATCAGCCACTCGACCTCGACGTGCACGCGGGCGCGGTTCAGCCCGGCCTCCGACAGGTGCTCGCCGAGCGGGGAGACGGCGGCGCTGTAGCGGCCGTCGAGCGGGCTGAGCGGCTGGGGAGGGAGCGAGGTCATGCGGTGGTGCCTTCCGGTTCTCGGGGATCCCCCGCGGGGACGGCATCGGCGCTGGAGCGCGCGTCGGGGGAATCGGTGCGGACCGTGCGGTTGCCGCGCAGTCCCGGTTCGATCTGGGCGAAGAGCGCCCGGCATGCGCGCTCGATGAGCGCGAGCACCGAGTCGAACGCCGCCGCATCGGAATAGTAGGGGTCCGGGACGTCCCCCTGCGGGGAGAGGGAGGGTTCGAAGGCGAGCAGGCGCCGGATCTTCTGCCGGTCGACGTCGGTGCGCGCCCACGAGCGCAGCGCCCGCTCGTGACCGTGATCGAGGGCGACGACGAGGTCGAACTCGTCGAAGCGCGAGGGGTCGAACAGACGGGCGCGGTGCGGTGCGCCGTCGAGCCCGCGGCGCTCCAGCGCGTCCAGCGCGCGGCGATCGGCGTGCTCGCCGAGGTGCCACTCGCCCGTGCCGGAGGAGGTGATCTCGATCACGGATCCCAGCCCGGCCCGCTCAGCGAGGGAGCGCAGCACCACCTCCGCCATCGGCGACCGGCAGATGTTGCCGGTGCAGACGAAGCACACGGCGAACGCCGAGGGCGCGGGGGAGCGGGGGGTCACCCGCCCATCATGGCGCACCGATCGTCCTCCACAACCGGTCGATTCCCGCCCCCTCCACCGATCGGGGGCGGGCGGTCCCACGAGCGCCGGGCGTGCTCGAGGCTGGCCGCGGGCGACGAGAGGACGGAGGTGGCGGATGGATGTCGAGGTGGGTGCAGCGGGTGCGGCCGTGCCGTGGCCGAGCGCGGAGGTGGCGGCGCTCGCCGAGCGCATCGGGGTGCTGCGCGGGGCGGCGGGCGGCATCCTCCCCGACGCCGACTGGGAGGGGGCGGCGGCGCGGCGCTACGCCGAGTGGGCGGCCGGGCTGCTCGCCGGTCTCGCGACCGCGGAGGGGGCCGCGCTCGAGCTCGCGACGGGAGCGGGCGGGTGAGGGCGCCGGCTCCGGTGCGGGTCGAGACCGGCGAGCTCGACGAGCGCCGGCGGGTGCTCGAGCGGCTCGCGGCGGAGCTGGGGAGTGCGCGGCGCTCGGCGACGGGCTCGTCCCGGCGGTGCTGGTCGCGGCGCCGGGGCGGGCGGGCGAGCCGACGCTGCTCGCCGACCGGCTCCGCGCCCTCGAGGCCGACGCGGTGGCGCTCCGCGACGCGCTCGAGGCGGCCGCGGCGGGGTACGAGCGGGCGGAGGAGGCCGCGGCGCCCGATGCCATGCCGATCCTCGGTCCCGAGGGGTCCCTCGACGTCTTCGAGCGCCGGGCGGGCGAGTCCCTGGCTCGGCGGCTCCCCGGGGCGGTGGAGGACGCGGGGGTGCTGGTCCGGGCGGTCGCCGACGCCGTGTTCGGATCGGTCCCGGCGGCGGCGCGGGCTCTCGCGGGGGACGAGGGTGCCGAGGCCGATCTGGCGGCGGAGGGGGAGGACCTGGTCCGCGCGCTGCTGGGGGACCCGCTCGTGATCGAGGGTCTGCGCGGGCTCATCTCCTGGATCGGACTCGGCACCGAGATCGGGGTGCTGCTCCTGCCGCCGCCGCTCGCCCAGGCGGTGGGGCGGCCGACGTCCGAGCAGGTGATCGGCAACGGGGTGCAGTCGGCGGCGGGGGCGCTCGTGATCCTCGGGACCCTGTTCGGCGTGCTGCCGGCGCCGGGGGAGCGGGAGCTGCGCGTGGAGCGGGTGGCGCCGCCGGTCGACCCGGTCACCGCGCCGTCGGGCTGGGGGGAGCTCGCCGCTCGGATCCCGCCGAGCGATCCCGACGGCCCGCAGGTCGTGATCGAGCGGTACCGCGAGGAGTGGCTGGTCACCGTCTCCGGCACGACCGACTGGAGCGCCGATCCGGAGCAGGCGTTCGGGGCCGTCTCCAACCTGCAGGCGATGGGCGGTCGGCGGGCGGCCTCGGTCGACGGCGTGCTCGCGGCGATGGCCGCGGCGGGAGTCCCGCCCGGCGCTCCTGTGACGATGGCGGCGCACTCGCAGGGCGGGCTCGTCGCGCTCCGGGTGGCGCAGACCGGGCGCTACGACGTGCACGACGTCGTCACCTTCGGCGCTCCCGTGCGCGGGCTCGACCTGCCGGACGGGACCCGCTCGCTCTCGATCGAGCACTCCGACGACCTGGTGCCGGCGCTCAGCGGCTTCGGCCGGACGGCGGCGGAGGAGCCGGGGGTGGTCGTGGTCGAGCGCGACTCCCCGGCGGACGCGCCGCGAGACGGTCTCGTGCCCGCGCACGACCTCGACGCCTACGTCGCCACCGGGCGCGCCCTCGATGCGGCGGCCGACCCCCGGCTCGCGGCGGCCGGGGCCGCGCTCTTCCCGCTCTGGCGGGGAGCACCGGACGCGCGCGTCGCCGCCCGGCTGACGACCGTGCCGGTCAGTCCTCGCGACGGGTGCGCGCGAGCGGGCGGAGCAGCAGGCCGATGAACCAGTTCACGATCGCGAGCACGAGGGCGCCGAGGACGCCCCACCAGAAGCCGTCCACGACCAGGCCGAAGCCGAAGAGGCCGCTGATCCAGGCCGTCAGCAGCAGGAGCAGGCCGTTGACCAGGAAGGAGACGAGACCGAGCGTGAGCACGTACAGCGGGAAGGCCACGACGCGGACGACCCCGCCGACCACGGAGTTGACCACGCCGAAGATCACGGCGACCAGGAGGTATGTGAGCACCGCCGCGGCCGGTCCCTCCTCGTACGGATCGACGCGGACGCCCGCGACGACGAGCGTGGTCAGCCAGAGGGCGACGGCGTTGGTGGCGAGGCCGAGGAGGAGTCTGCGCATGCTCCCACTCTGGCGCACCTGCCGGCGCCCCGGGAGCGGGCGCGGGCGCCTCCCGCCGCGGGCCCGGCCGCCGCCCGAATAGCATGGGCCGGTGACCGACCAGCAGGAGCCTCCCGTCCGCCTCCGCCCCGAGATCCTCGCCCTGCCCGCCTACCGGCAGGGCCGCGCAGCCTCCGCGGACGCGTTCAAGCTCTCGTCCAACGAGAACCCGTTCGATCCGCTGCCCTCGGTGCTCGAGCGGGTGCAGGCGATCACCGACTTCAACCGCTACCCCGACGCGGCGGCCACGGCGCTGCGGACGGCGCTCGCCGAGAGCTACGGCGTCGGGATCGACGAGGTGATCGTCGGAGCCGGCTCGGTCGCTGTCATCGCCCAGCTGATCACCGCCGCCGCCGGCCCGGGCGACGAGGTCGTGCACGCCTGGCGCTCCTTCGAGGCGTACCCCTCGCTGATCACCACCGCCGGGGCGACCGGCGTCCGCGTGCCGCTGCGCGCCGACGACACGCACGACCTCGACGCGATGGCGCAGGCGATCACCGAGCGCACCCGACTCGTGATCGTCTGCAGCCCGAACAACCCCACGGGCACCGTCGCCACCGCGGACGACGTCGCCGCCTTCCTCGACCGGGTCCCGGGCGACGTGCTCGTCCTCCTCGACGAGGCCTACGCCGAGTTCGTCGGCGACGAGCGCGCGGTCGACGGCGCGCTCCTGCTCGGCCGCCACCCCAACCTCGTCGTCGCGCGCACCTTCTCGAAGGCCTACGGGCTCGCGGGCCTGCGGGTCGGCTACGCGATCGGGCACCCGCGCATCCTCGACGCCGCCCGCTCGACCGCCATCCCGCTCTCGGTCACCCGCTTCGCCGAGACCGCCGCCGTCGCCTCGCTCGAGCACCGCGACGAGCTGCTCGAGCGCGTCCGCCGCATCGCCCAGCTGCGCGACCACCTCTGGCAGGCCCTGCTCGACCAGGGCTGGACCGTCCCGAAGTCGGAGGCGAACTTCCTCTGGTTCGACACCCGCGACGAGACGGAGGCCGCCGCCGCCGTCTTCGAGCGCGCCGGCGTCGTCGTCCGCGCGTTCCCGCCGGAGGGCATCCGCGTCTCCGTCGGCGAGGCGAGTTCTGTCGACAAGCTCCTCACCGCGGCGGCGGAGATTGTGGGCACCCTCCCGAAGGGGCATCCCGCGAGGCGGATAGGTTAGTCGGGTGGCAGCCACCAGCGAGACGCCGACGGTCCAGTTCCTCACTGCGGACGGTCGCTACGCACCGACCCCCGCGGCCGAGCAGTACGCCCCCTTCCTCGACGGGATCGACGAGGCGCAGCACCGCTCCTTCTACCGCGAGATGGCGGTCGTCCGCCGGTTCGACATCGAGGCCGCGAACCTGCAGCGGCAGGGTCAGCTCGGGCTCTGGGTGCCGAGCCACGGGCAGGAGGCGGCGCAGGTCGGCTCCGCGTTCGCGCTGCGGCCGCAGGACCACGTCTTCCCCTCCTACCGCGAGCACGTCGTCGGCAAGATCCGCGGCGTCGACCTGCTCCGCGTGCTCGGGCTGCTGCGCGGCGTGACGCACGGCGGCTGGGACCCGAAGGACCCGGCGAACGGCAACTTCCACCTCTACACGCTCGTCCTCGGCTCGCAGGCCCTGCACGCGACCGGCTACGCGATGGGCCTCACCTTCGACGGCGTCACCGGCACCGGCGACCCGGAGCGGGACGAGGCGGTCATCGTCTACTTCGGCGACGGTGCCTCCAGCCAGGGCGACGTCAGCGAGGCGATGGTCTTCGCGGCGAGCTACCGGACGCCCGAGGTGTTCTTCCTGCAGAACAACCACTACGCGATCTCGGTGCCCGTCGCCACGCAGTCGCGCAGCCCGCTCTACCTCCGCTCCTCCGGCTTCGGCATCCCCGGCGTGCAGATCGACGGCAACGACGTGCTCGCGAGCTACGCCGTCACCGCGAAGCACCTCGCCGACGCCCGCTCCGGCGGCGGACCGCAGTTCATCGAGGCGCTCACCTACCGCATCGGCGCGCACACCTCGAGCGACGACCCGACGAAGTACCGGACCGGCGACGAGCTCGCCTCGTGGGTCGCGAAGGACCCGATCACCCGGTTCGCCGCGTACCTGCGCGCCGAGGGCGCCCCGCAGTCCTTCTTCGACGAGATCGACGAGGAGGCGAAGGACTACGCGGCCGACATCCGCCGCCGCCTGCTCGCGCTCGAGGCGCCGCCCGTCGACGTGATGTTCGACCACGTGTACTCGGAGCCCCACCAGCCGGTGGCGGAGCAGAAGGCGTGGCTCCAGCGCTACGAGCAGTCCTTCGGAGGCGACCCGCGATGACCATCGACACGAGCACCACCGTCCAGCCGCCGCTCGGCGACGCGCAGCTGGAGTCCCTCTCCATGGCCAAGGCGCTCAACGCCGGGCTCCGCCGCGCCATGACCGAGAACGACCGCGTCCTGCTGATGGGCGAGGACATCGGCCCCCTCGGCGGCGTCTTCCGCATCACGGAGGGCCTGCACGCGGAGTTCGGGCCGCAGCGCGTGCTCGACACCCCGCTCGCGGAGTCGGGCATCGTCGGCACCGCGATCGGCCTGGCCATGCGCGGCTTCCGCCCGGTCTGCGAGATCCAGTTCGACGGCTTCATCTACCCGGCCTTCGACCAGATCACCTCCCAGCTGGCGAAGATGACCAACCGGCACGAGGGCGCGCTCACCATGCCCGTCGTCATCCGGGTGCCCTACGGCGGGCACATCGGCGCGGTCGAGCACCACCAGGAGAGCAACGAGGCGTACTTCGCGCACACCGCCGGCCTCCGCGTGGTCAGCCCGTCCACCCCGAACGACGCCTACTGGATGATCCAGGAGGCCATCGCCTCGGACGACCCGGTGATGTTCTTCGAGCCGAAGAGCCGCTACTGGCCCAAGGGCGACGTCGACCTCTCCGCCTCCGCCGCTCCGCTGCACGCGAGCCGCGTCGTCCGCCAGGGCGACGAGGTCACCGTCGTGGGCTGGGGCCCGATGGTCTCCGTGCTGCTCCAGGCGGCCGAGCTGGCGGGCGAGGAGGGGACGAGCGTCGAGGTCGTCGACCTGCGCTCGCTCTCGCCGATCGACTGGGAGCCGCTGCTCGCGTCGGTCCGCAAGACCGGCCGGCTCGTCGTCGCGCAGGAGGCCTCCGCGAACGTGAGCCTCGGCTCCGAGATCGCCGCGACCGTCACCGAGCGCGCGTTCTACTCGCTCGAGGCTCCGGTGCTGCGCGTCGCCGGCTTCGACACGCCCTTCCCGCCCGCGAAGGTCGAGAAGCTCTTCCTCCCCGACGTCGACCGCGTGCTCGAGGCCGTCGACCGCTCGCTCGCGTACTGACGCGCCCGCCCGGCGACGCTCCCGCGTCCCGGCGCGCCCCCTCCTCTCACGCACGACCGGCACAGCCAGGAGCCCTGACGATGACTGAGCACTTCCTCCTCCCCGATGTCGGCGAGGGCCTCACCGAGGCCGAGATCGTCGCCTGGCGGGTCAAGGTCGGCGACGAGGTGACCGTCAACCAGGTCCTCGTCGAGATCGAGACCGCGAAGTCGCTCGTGGAGCTCCCCTCCCCGTTCAGCGGCACCGTCGTCGACGTGCTCGTCGACGAGGGCCAGACCGTCGACGTCGGCACCCCGATCATCACCGTGCAGGGCGCGGGGTCCGCCGGATCCGAGATCCCGGCGATGCCGGCGCAGGCCGCCCCGCCCGCCGCGCCGCCCGCCCCCTCCACGACCGAGCCCGGCGAGGGCTCCGGCGCCGCGCTCGTCGGCTACGGCACCGCGGGCGGACACGTCGCGACACGCCGCCGCCGACCCGCCGCCGCGGAGGCCCCCGCACGCCCCGCCGCGCCGCAGCGGCCGGCCTCGGTCCCCGCCTCCTCGGCGCTGCCCGTGATCGCCAAGCCGCCGATCCGCAAGCTCGCCAAGGACCTCGACGTCGACCTCCTCGAGGTCCAGGCGACGGGGCTCGCAGGCGAGGTCACCCGCGACGACGTCATCCGCCATGCCTCCCAGGCCAGCGTCTTCCGCAACATCCAGACGCCGGAGTGGGGCGACTCCCGCGAGGAGCGCATCCCCGTCCGCGGCGTCCGCAAGGCCATCGCCTCCGCCATGTCGCGCAGCGCCTTCACCGCGCCGCACGTCAGCGTCTTCGTCGACGTCGACGCGACCCGCACGATGGAGTTCGTCAAGCGGCTGAAGAACTCGCCCGACTTCGCCGGCACGAAGGTCTCGCCGCTGCTGATCATGGCCAAGGCGATCATCTGGGCGGTGCGGCGGAACCCCACCGTGAACTCCGCCTGGACCGACACCGACATCGTCGTGCGCCACTACGTCAACCTCGGCATCGCCGCCGCCACCCCGCGCGGACTGCTCGTGCCCAACGTCAAGGACGCCCAGTCGATGAGCCTCCTCGAGCTCGCCCAGGCGCTCGAGAAGCTCACCCTCGACGCCCGCGACGGCAAGACCTCCGCCGCCGACATGCAGAACGGCACCATCACCATCACCAACATCGGCGTGTTCGGCATGGACACCGGCACCCCGATCCTCAACCCCGGCGAGGTCGCGATCATCGCTCTCGGCACCATCAAGCAGAAGCCGTGGGTGGTCGACGGCGAGGTCCGGCCCCGCTTCGTCACCACCGTCGGCGGCTCCTTCGACCACCGCGTCGTCGACGGCGACGTCGTCAGCCGCTTCGTCGCCGACGTCGCGAGCGTGCTGGAGGAACCGGCGCTGTTGCTCGATTGAGCTTGTTCGAGCGGATTCCTCCTTCGTCGTCATCCGCTCCTCGGTCGGCTCCAGTGGGTGGTCGCGTTCCGCAGAGCGTCTCGCGTACCGGTACGACGAATCGCTGGCACGCGATTCGCCGCGGTGCCGGTTCGAGCGGATTCCTCCTTCGTCGTCATCCGCTCCGCGGTCGGCTGGGGCGGGTGGTCGCGTTCCGCAGAGCGTCTCGCGTACCGGTACGACGAATCGCTGGCACGCGATTCGCCGGTGACCTCGGCCTCGCGCGGGGAGTGACGTGCTCGTGCTGGGGGCTCCGCTTCGCGGTCGTCCCCTTGCTGGTCGAGTAGCCGCGGAGCGGCGTATCGAGACCCACGTGCTCCGAGGTCGGGAATCTCGATACGCGCCCTGCGGGCGCTCCTCGATCAGCGGGGGAGGGGCGTGCTCGTTCGGCGGCTCCGCTTCGCGGTCGCACTCCTCGATCAGCGGGCGGGGTCAGCGGGACGCGAAGGAGTGCAGGGCGAGGTCGGCGGCGAGCGCGGTGCTCGCGGCGGCGCCGCGGACGCTGGTGCCCTGGGCGTCGAGCGGCGGGCTGACGACGGCGGCGCCGAGGCGGCCGGGGGCGGAGAGGACGATCGCGCCGGAGACGCTCGACTTTGCGGGGACGCCGACGGCGAGCATCCAGCGGCCCGAGCCGTCGTAGACGCCGCACGTCGCCATCACCGAGACCACGTCGCGGGCGACGCGCGCCGGCACGACGCGCTCGCCGGTGACCGGATTCGTGCCGCCGAGGGCGAGGGTCGCACCCATCACCGCCAGGCCCTCCGCGTCGACGAGGACGGCGCAGGCGCGGGCGTAGGCGGCGACGGCGTCGTCGGCGCCGCGGTGCAGGGTGCCCTCCGCGCGCATCAGGTGCGCGAGCGCGTGGTTGCGGTCGCCGAGCAGGTGCTCGTTCGAGGCGACGCTCTCGTCGACCTCGAGGGTGCGGCCGGCGAAGGCCGACAGCCCGCGGAGGATGCGCGCACTGCGTCCGGCCGCGTCGCCGCCGTCGACGAGGGCGGCGGTCAGCAGGGCGCCCGCGTTGACCATCGGGTTCGGCGGGCGGCCGGTGCCGCTCTCGAGCTTCAGGGCGTCGAAGGCCTCGCCGGTCGGCTCGATGCCGACCCGGTCGAGGGCGTCGCCGTCGGTGTCGAGCAGGGCGAGCGCGAACAGGAACGGCTTGACCGCGGACTGGATGCTGAACGGCACGTCGGCCTGCGCGCTCGTGCGCACGCTCCCGTCGGGCAGCGCCAGCGCGATCGCGCACAGCTCCGGGTCCGCCGCGGCGAGCTCCGGGATGCTGTCGTCCACCTCGCCGCCGCGCTCCCCCCGCACGCGAGCCCGCAGGGCGTCGAGGTCGTACTCCCGGGGGTCGTCTGCCGCACTCATCCCCCCACCCTGCCAGTCCCGCCCGCCCGCCCCGCGCCCGCCCCCTTCCGCGAGATGCCACTTGTGCTCGCCTCCCGCGGCGTGTCGTGCTCACAAGTGGCATCTCGCGGAAGGGAGGGGAGGGGGGTCAGCCGGTCAGGCGGCGGACGGCGTCGCGGACGAGGGCGTCGTCGGCCGGCTCCTCGTCGAGGGCGCGGTGGATGGTGAGGCCCTCCATCAGCGCGTCGAGCATGCGGGCGGTGACCGGGTCGAAGTGCAGCTCGAGGGCGGCGCGCGAGCGGGCCATCCAGCTGCGGGTGATGCTGCGGTACTCCGGGCGGCGGGCGGCGAGCGTGTAGAGCTCGTGGGTGATCACGAGCTCGCGGCGGCTGCCGAAGATGTCGTGCACGACCACGTCGATGACGGCCTGGCGCGCCTGCTCGGCGGTCCGCGCGCCGGTCATCCGCCGCAGCGTCTGCTCGGCGACGGAGTCGGCGAAGCGGGTGAACGCCTCGCGCAGCAGCTCGTCCATCCCGGCGAAGTGGTAGCTCATCGAGCCGAGCGGCACGTCGGCCGCGGCGGCGACCCGGCGGTGCGAGGTGCCGGTGACGCCCGACTCCGCGATCACGTCGAGGCAGGCGTCGATGATGCGGTCGCGGCGGTGCGGGTCGGTGCGCCGCGGCGCGCGGGGGGCGGGCTCGCTCACTCCGCGATGCTCCGGATCACCCGCGCCGGGTTGCCCACGGCGACCACTCCGGCGGGGATGTCGCGCGTCACGACCGCGCCGGCCCCGATCACGCTGTCGTCGCCGATGCTGACGCCGGGGCAGACGATCACGCCGCCGCCGAGCCAGACGTTGTCGCCGATCGTGATCGGCAGCGCCGCTTCGAGCTTGTCGCGGCGCGGGCCGGGCTCGACCGGGTGCGTGGGCGTGAGCAGCTGCACGTTCGGGCCGATCTGGCAGTCGGCGCCGATCGTGATCGCTGCGACGTCGAGCGCGGTCAGGTTGTAGTTGACGAAGCTGCGCGGCCCGATCCGGATGTTCTCGCCGTAGTCGACGAAGAGCGGCGGCTTCACGAACGCGTCCTCGCCGAGCGAGCCGAGCAGCTCCGCCAGCAGTGGGCGCGCGGCGGCCTCGTCGGCGACGGCGGCGCGGTGGTACGCGTCGGCGAGCCGGACCGCGCGCTGGGCCAGCCGCGCGTTCTCGGGGTCGTCGGCGATGTAGAGGTCTCCGGCGAGCATCCGCTCGCGGTTGGTGCGGTCGTCCCCGGCGAAGTGGTCCATGTGCACGATCGTACACAGTGCGTGTACGTTCGTACGCATGCCCCGCGTCACCGCCCCCGCCACCGCTCCGCCGACCGCACCGCCGGCGCCCGAGATCCGCCGCGCCCGCGCCGCCGTCGCCGCGCTGTTCCTCACCAACGGCGCGCTCTTCGCCAACCTCGTCCCGCGCTACCCCGAGATCAAGGCCGACCTCGCGCTCGACAACGCGGCGTACGGAGTCGCGATCGCGGCGTTCCCGGCCGGCGCGATCGTCGCCGGGCTCGCCGCGGCCGTCGTGATCCGCCGCCTCGGCAGCGGGCGCGCCGCCGTGCTCGGCACGATCCTCACCGCCGTCGGCACCGTGCTGGCGGGCTTCTCGCCGTCGCTGCTGGTCTTCGCCGGCGCGCTCGCTGTCGCCGGGGCGACGGACGCGATCACCGACGTCGCGCAGAACACCCACGGCCTGCGGGTGCAGCGCCGCTACGGCCGCTCGATCATCAACTCCTTCCACGCGATCTGGTCGATCGGCGCGGTGCTCGGCGGCTCGATGGCGGCCGGGGCGATCGCGCTCGGGGTGCCGCGGGCGGTGCACTTGAGCGTCTCGGGGGTGCTCTTCGCGATCGTCTCGCTGATCGCGCTGCGCTTCTGCCTGCCGGGGCGCGACGACGAGTCGGCCGCCGGGTCGGGAGCATCGGCGCCGGTCGTCCGGGCGCGCGTCCGCCCGCGGGTGGCGCTGATCCTGGCCGCGCTCGTCGCGGTGGCGATCGCCGGCACGCTCGTCGAGGACGCGGCCTCGACCTGGGCGGCCGTGTACCTGAACGGCTCGCTCGGCGCGCCGGCGGCGGTCGCGGCGTACGGCTTCGTCGCGCTCGTCGGCGCCCAGTTCGTCGGCCGGATCATGGGCGACCGGCTGGTCGACCGCTTCGGCCAGCGCGCGGTGGTGCGGGTCGGCGGGTTGATCGCGGCGCTCGGGATGGGCGCGGCGCTGGCGTTCCCCTCCGTCCCCGGCACGATCGCCGGCTTCGCCGCCGCGGGCTTCGGGCTCGCCACCACCGTGCCGGCCGCGATGCACGAGGCGGACGAGATCCCGGGGCTGCGCGCGGGCACCGGTGTGACGCTCGTCTCCTGGCTGATGCGGCTCGGCTTCCTGCTCTCGCCGCCCGTCGTCGGCCTCGTCGCGGACGGCGCGGGGCTGCGCGCCGGCCTGCTCGTGGTGCCGATCGCGGGGGTGGTCGCGGTGCTGCTCGCCGGGGTCCTCAGCCGCCGGCGCACGACGGAGGCGGCGTCGTGAGCGCGATCGAGGCGGTGCTCTGGGACATGGACGGCACGATCGTCGACTCGGAGCCGGCCTGGGTCCGGGCGCAGGAGCGGCTCGCCGCGCGCTTCGGCCGCGAGTGGACGCACGCCGACGCGCTCGCGCTGATCGGCAGCACGATGGCGCAGACGGTGCAGGCGCTGCAGGACGCCGGCGTCGACCTGCCCGGCGCGGAGGTGGAGGCGGAGCTCGAGCGCGACGTGCTCGCCGAGATGCGCCGCGGGCTCGACTGGCGGCCGGGCGCGCGCGAGCTGCTGCGCGACGTGCACACGGCCGGGGTGCGGCAGGCGATCGTGACGACCTCCTCGCGGGTCATGGCGCGGGTCGTCGCCGACGCACTCGCCGCCGAGGTGCCGCTCGCCGCGCTCGTCACGGGCGACGACGTGTCGCGGGGCAAGCCGCATCCGGAGCCGTACCTGCTGGCCGCAGCGATCCTCGGGGTCGATGTCGCGCGCTGCATCGCGATCGAGGACTCGCCGACCGGGCTCGCGGCGGCGGTCGCCTCGGGGGCGTGCGCGATCGGGGTGCCGCACGACGCGGAGCTCGCGGCGGGGGCGGATCGCACGCTCTGGGCGACGCTCGCGGGGCGCGGGGTCGCGGATCTCGAGGCGCTCCTGCGCTGAGGTGCGGGCGGACGGGGATCTCGATACGCCCGCTGCGCGGGCTGCTCGATCAGCAAGGGGTCCTGCTGGTCGAGCAGCGGGCCGCAGGCGCGCGCATCGAGGCCCGGGCGTCAGGCCGTCAGCGCGACCGCCGTCCAGGACACGGGGGGCAGGACGAGCGTCAGCACGCCGTCGGCCAGCGTCGCGTCGACGGGCGTGAGGCCCACGCGCTCCTGGTCGTCCTTCGTGTTCTTCGCGTAGACGTCCTCGTCGAAGATCCCGACCGCCTCGGCGACGGTCGTGACGCCGAGGCCGCTCACGTCGACCGACACCTCGAGCGGCTCGGTCGTCGAGCGGTTGACCAGGAAGACCGACGCGCGGCCCTCGTCGAGCGTCGCGACGGAGTCGACCAGCGGCGCGTCGCCGTGGCGCGCGGTCGCGTACGACCCGACCTCGATCCGGGGCCGCAGCACCGAGCCGGAGGCGAGGCGCGCGGTGGTCGAGAACGGGAAGAACGTGGTCTGGCGCCAGGCGGCGCCTCCGGGCTCGGTCATGATCGGCGCGATGACGTTGACGAGCTGCGCGAGCGAGGCCGAGGTGACCCGGTCCGAGTTCTTCAGCAGCGTGATCATCAGGTTGCCGAGCACGACCGCGTCGGCGACGGAGTAGACGTCCTCGAGCAGTCGCGGCGCGTACTCCCACTCGCGAGTGCTCTGGTCGCCGGCGGCGTCGGCCTGCTCCTTCGCGTTCCACTCCGAGAGGTACCAGACGTTCCACTCGTCGAAGGAGAGCTTGATGTCCTTGGTCTTCCGGAGCTTGTGCTTCACGTGGTCGACGGTCGCGGCGACGGTCGCGATGAAGTACTCCATCTCGACGGAGGAGGCGAGGAACGAGCCGAGGTCGCCGTCGTACTCCTGGTAGTAGGCGTGGCAGGAGACGTACTCGACGTCGTCGTAGGTGTGCTCGAGGACGACGCGCTCCCACTCGCCGAAGGTCGGCATCGACGAGCCGGACGAGCCGCAGACCACGAGCTCGAGCGACGGGTCGGCGATCTTGAGCGCCTTCGCGGTGCGGGAGGCGAGCTTGCCGTAGTCGTCGGCGTTCATGTGGCCGACCTGCCAGGGGCCGTCCATCTCGTTGCCGAGGCACCACATCCGGATGTCGTGCGGCTCGGTCGCGCCGTTCGCGATGCGCTGGTCGGCGAGGAAGGTGCCGGCCGTGCCGTTGGCGTACTCGAGCACGTCGAGCGCCTCGAGGACGCCGCGGGTGCCGAGGTTGACGGCGTACATGATCTCGCTGCCGGTCAGCTTCGCCCACTTCGCGAAGTCGTCCAGGCCGACCTCGTTGGTCTCGAGCGAGTGCCAGGCCAGGTCGCGGCGGCGCGGGCGGTCCTCGCGCGGGCCGACGCCGTCCTCCCAGCGGTAGCCGGAGACGAAGTTGCCGCCGGGGTAGCGGACGGTGGTGGAGCCCAGCTCCTTGACCAGCTCGACGACGTCGAGGCGGAAGCCGTCCTCGTTCGCGGTGGGGTGGCCGGGCTCGTAGATCCCGTCGTAGACGCAGCGGCCGAGGTGCTCGACGAACGAGCCGAAGAGCCGGGGGTTCACGGGGGCGACGACCGCGGCCGGGTCCAGGGTGATGCGCGCGGCGGCGGGGGAGGTGGTGGCGTCGGTCATTCGTGGCCCTTCCGAGGCAGCCGCGGGCGATCCCCGCGCATCGTTTCTAACGTTGTAGAAACGATGGTGCGGGCCCGCGCGGCCGGTGTCAAGACCGCCGCCCCCGCCGCCCCCCGGCCGCCCTCCCCGCCGCCGTTCAGTCGCCGTGTGCTCGACTGGGCCGGTGAACGCCACCGACGCCTGCTCCGCGCTCGCCGACCGCGTCGACGCTCTGGCCGCCGCCTCGCCCCGGCCGCGCGCGCGCTGATCGCGGCCGTCGCGCGCGAGGTGGCCGGCATCCGGCCGCTGCCGCTCGGGCTGGCCGACCTCGCCAGCGGCGGCAGCAACCGGATCCGCGGCCGCGGCTTCGAGGGTCCCTACGACGACGGCACCCGCGGCCAGGCCCGGCACTTCGCGGGCGTGGCCGGCGCGACGCTGCACCTCGGCGGCCCGCTCGCGCACCTCCTGATGCGCACGGCCGGCGGCGACCCGCGCGGCAGTGCGGACGACCGGCTGACCGGTCGGGCGGTCGAGTGGAGCCGGCTGCTGCGCCGCGGGGAGCTGCGGGTCGCGGAGGCCGGCGACTGGATCCGGCGGGAGATCTGCGCCTGCTGACCGGGCAGCCGCACCCAGCCCTCAGCCCGCGGTCGACTCCCGCGCGATCAGCGCGAACGCGGCCTCGAGCAGCTCCGGCGGCCCGGACCGCGTGCCGTCGATCCGCGCCTCGAGCAGGTCGACCGCCGTCCGGGCGATCTCGTCGCGACCGGAGTCGATGCTGGTGAGGCTCGGCGAGGAGTAGCGCGCCTCGTCGATGTCGTCGAAGCCGATCACCGCGACGTCGCGCGGCACCCGCACGCCCGCGTCCTGCAGCGCCCGCAGCGCGCCGAGCGCGAGCGTGTCGTTGAGCGCGAAGACGGCGTCGAAATCGAGGCCGCTCTCGAGCAGGCGCCGCATCGCCTCCGCACCGCCCGAGCGACGCCAGGGCCCGGCGCCGCTGATCAGGCGCCCGTCGAAGGGGAGGTCCGCGTCGGCGAGGGCGGCGCGGTAGCCCTCGAGCCGCAGGGTGGCCGAGCTGACGCCGCCGCCCTCGTGCGCGCCGAGCGCGACGATGCGGCGTCGACCCGCCGCGATCAGGTGCGCGGTGGCGGCGCGAGCGGCGGCCACGTTCTGCATCGTGACGTGGTCGACCCGGCCGGTGAAGATCCGCTCGCCGAGCAGCACCAGCGGGGAGTCGACGGCGAGCGCCTCCTCGTCGCCCTCGCCCAGGCCGAGCGGGCTGAAGAGCAGGCCGTCGGTGAGCCGGCGCCGCGCCCCGGTCAGCACGCTGCGCTCGCGCTCGGCGTCGCCGCCGGTCTGCTCGATCAGCACGGTGAGTCCGCGGCCGTCGGCCGCGCGCATCACGCTGTCGGCGAGCTCGGCGAAGTAGGGGACGCTCAGCTCGGGCAGGGCGAGCCCGATCACGCCGGTGCGACCGCGGCGGAGGCTGCGGGCGGCCAGGTTGGGCCGGTAGCCGAGCGCGGTGATCGCGGCTTGCACGCGCTCGCGGGTGGCGGGCCGCACGTGCGGGTAGTCGTTGATGACGTTCGAGACCGTCTTGATCGAGACGTCGGCGGCGCGGGCGACGTCGTGCAGCGTGACCGCCATGTCCCTCCTCCGCTCGCTGCGCTCACCGTACAACGGGCCCGGGGGCGCCCCCGTGCCAGGCTGGTGCGGACGAGAGGGGGCGCGATGGACGCGCGCGAGCACGAGGTCCGCCGGCGGATGGACGCCCGCGAGCTGTACGTCGATGCCGGCGAGGGGCTCGAGGCGCTCGAGGAGGAGCGGATCCGCGGCAAGGAGCTCGCGCACGCCTACAACGCGACCGGGCCCCGCGAGGTCGACGAGCGCCGGCGCCTGCTGCACGAGCTGTTCGAGGCGGTCGGCGAGGGCGCCTGGGTCGAGCCGCCGCTGCACGTCGCCTACGGCAGCCGGGTCCGGCTGGGCGCGAACGTCTACGTGAACTTCGGGCTGACGCTGGTCGACGACGTCGAGGTCGTGATCGGCGACCGGGTGATGATCGCGCCGAACGTCACGATCAGCACCACCGGGCACCCCGTGCATCCGGAGCTGCGCCGCGACGGCACGCAGTTCTCAGCGCCGGTCGTGATCGAGGACGACGTCTGGATCGGCGCCGGCGCGATCCTGCTGCCCGGCGTGACGATCGGCGCGGGCTCGGTCGTGGCGGCGGGCGCGGTCGTCACGGCGAGCGTGCCCCCGCTGGTCGTCGCGGGCGGCGTGCCGGCGCGCGTGCTGCGGCCGATCGGCGAGGCGGACCGCTCCTGGGAGTGGCGGGCCCCGCGCACCCTCGGCTGACCGGGCCGCCGCGCGCGCCGGGTAGGCTCCGCGGGTGACACGCTCCCGACTGGTCCTGCTCGACGTCGACGGCACGATCCTGGACGAGGGCGTGATCGCCGCGTCGGTGCGCGAGGCCGTCTCCGGCGCGCGGAGCAACGGCCACCTCGTCCTCGTCGCGACCGGCCGCTCGCGCGCCGAGATCCCGCAGCAGGTCCTCGACCTCGGCTTCGACGGGGTCGTCTCCGCGGCCGGCGGCTTCGTCGAGCTCGACGGCGTCCTGCTCGAGTCGCGCACGATGCCGCCCGAGGACGTCGAGGCGATCGCCGGGTTCTTCGAGGCGCACGGGATCGCCTACTCGCTGCAGTCGTTCGACGACGTCTTCGCGAGCGGAGGAGCGGGCGCCGGCACCGTCCCGACCGAGGGGATCGCCAAGGCGACCTTCTTCGGCGAGGACGGCACCGCGTTCGCCCTCGTGCGCGACGGCCTCGGCGAGCGCTTCCACGTCATCACCGGCACGATCCCGTCGCTCGGCGACGCGGGTGGCGAGGTCAGCCTCCGCGGGGTGGACAAGGGCAGCGCGCTCGTCCGCCTGGCGGAGCACCTCGGCCACCCGCTCGCCGACACGATCGCGATCGGCGACAGCTCGAACGACGTCGAGATGCTGGCGGCCGCCGGTGTCGGCATCGCGATGGGGAACGCCTCCGACGCGGCCCGCGCGGCCGCCGACGAGGTCACGACCTCCGTCCGCGCGGACGGCGTCCGGACGGCGTTCCGGCGGCACGGCCTGCTCTGAGTCCGGCCGGGCCGCGGCCGATCAGGTGTACCAGGTCGGCTCGGGGACCTCGTTGAGAAGGGTGTAGACGCCGATCTCGCGGCGCTTGTAGGGCAGCGGGTCGTGCAGGGAGTGCGTGCGGAGGTTCCGCCAGTAGAGGTCGAGGCCGACCGAGCTGGAGGAGGCGCGGGCGCCGGTCAGCTCGAAGACGCGGGTGGCGGCGGCGAGGCCGTCCTCGACGATGCGCGCCTTCGCCGCCGCGATCCGCACCGCGATCTCGCCGCGGCGCCGGGGCGTCAGCTCCTCGCGCGGCGCGTGCAGGGCGGCCGAGAGCGCGGCGCCGGTCGCGTCGATCAGCGCCTCGTCGGCCCAGAGCCGCGACTGCAGATCGCCGTAGCCCTCGAGGATGTACCACTCCTCGCTCGCGCGGTCCTTGTCGTCGCCGCCGTACGGCCACGCCCTGGTCGACTCGCGGGTGTACTGCGCGGCCCGCTCGAGCGCGCCCTGGGCGATGCCGAGGTAGAACTCGGCGAACACCTGCTGGATCGTCGGCACGTTGAGGGTGCCGTACTCGAGCGGCTGGAAGACCCGGTCGACGAAGCCGGCCGCCGCGGCCCACGGCACCCGCACGTCGCGGATCTCGACCGAGCCGGACTCGGTCAGGCGCTGGCCGAGGCTGTTCCAATCGCGGCCGAAGACGATGCCGTCCTGCGCGGTCGGCACGATCGCGAAGACGTGGGTCGCCGTCCCCTCGAGGACGCCCTCCAGCACGGTCAGGTCGCTGACGACTCCGCCGGTCGAGAACGACTTGCGGCCGGAGAAGACCAGCTCGTCGCCCTCCTCGCGGATGGTGAGATCGGAGTCGCGCGGGTTGACGGCGCCGCCGTAGAGCAGGTTCCCCTCCGTGGCGAGCTGCTCGACCGCGGCGATCTGCTCGGCGGTCCCGACCAGCCGCGCCGCCCAGGCCCAGAGGTAGTGGTAGCCGAGCAGCTGGCCGATCGAGCCGTCGGCGCGCGCGATCGTGCGGACGACCCGGAGCGCGACGCTCCACTCCTGGCCGCCGCCGCCGTGCTCGATGGGGCCGAGCAGGGTGACGAGGCCGGCGCTCTTCAGCAGCGCGACCTCGGCGAAGGGGGCGGCGCCGGCGCGGTCGCGCTCGAGCGCGTCGACGGCGAGGACGGCGGCGGCCTCCTCGGCGCGGGCGATCCACTCCTCGGGGCCGGCGGGGCGGGGCGCCGGACCAGCGGTCGGTCGGCGGTGCGTCGGTCGGCGGTGCCTCGAGGGGCGGGGTCTCGAGGGCGGGGGACGGTGCGGTGGTGCTCACGGTGGTTCCTCTCCGGGTGCGGCGATCGCGGGCGGTGCGGCGTTCGCGGGTGGTGCGGCGACTGTGGCAGTCGTGGCGGGCGCACGCACCGAATGCGACGACCCGTGACCGCTCGTGACGCCGGACGACGCGACCGGCGAGGAGGATCCGCGGTGACTTTGACAATCGTTATCAATAGCCGCTACCGTGGCCACACCCCGACCGTCCGGCTCCGGACTCAGATTGGCTCTCCCGTGAAGACCCGCTCCCTCGCCCTCGCCGCGCTGCTCGGCAGTGCCGCGCTCGCCCTCTCGGCGTGCTCCGGCACGGCCTCCTCGACCGGCTCCTCGTCCTCCGGTGCGGACGGCGCCGTCGCCGTCGTCGCGTCGACCGACGTCTACGGCGACCTGGCCCGCAGCATCGGCGGCGATCTGGTCGACGTCACGAGCATCATCGACAGCCCGGACAAGGACCCGCACGAGTACGAGGCCACGGCCCGCGACCAGCTCGCCCTCTCGAACGCGGCGCTCGTCATCGAGAACGGCGGCGGCTACGACGCCTTCGTCGACACCATGATCGACGCCTCCGGCTCGACCGCCCCCGTGATCACCGCCACGGTCGTCGCGGGCCTCGAGGAGGAGCACGCCCACGAGGACGAGGCCGCCGACGCCGGCCACGACGAGGCCGGCCACGAGCACGCCGAGTACAACGAGCACGTCTGGTACGACCTGTCCGCCGTCCGCGAGACGGTCACCGCGATCGCCGACGAGCTGTCCACGATCGACCCGGACAACGCCGCCACCTACGCCGCCAACGCCGAGACCCTCGGCGGCTCCCTCGACACCCTGATCGACCGTGAGGCCACCCTCAAGGGCACGCTCGGCGGCCGCTCGATCGCCATCACCGAGCCCGTTCCGCTCTACCTGACCGACGCACTCGGTCTCGTCAACGCGACTCCGGAGGCGTTCAGCGAGGCGGTCGAGGAGGGCACCGACGTCCCCGCGACCACGCTGCAGGAGACGCTCGCCCTCTTCTCCGACGGCACGGTCGATGCGCTCGTCTTCAACGAGCAGACCGAGAGCTCGCAGACCCAGGCCGTGCTCGACGCGGCGGAGTCGGCCGGCATCCCGACCGTCGGCGTCACCGAGACGCTGCCCGAGGGCGACGATTACGTCGGCTGGATGACCGCGAACCTCGACGCCCTCGAGGGAGCCCTCTCGTCGTGACGACACCCTCCTCGACCCCACCCGGTCCGTCGTCGGCGCCCGCCTCCCCGGAGGCGGGCCTTTCGGCGTCCGTGCTGCAGCTGCGCGGCGCCGGCCTCCGCTTCGGCGACCGCGAGCTCTGGGGCGGCGTCGACCTCGACGTCCGGGCGGGCGAGTTCGTCGCGGTGCTCGGCGCGAACGGCTCCGGCAAGACCAGCCTGCTCCGCGCCGTCCTCGGCCAGCAGCCGCTCAGCACCGGCGAGCTGCGCGTGCTCGGCGAGCCCGTGCACCGCGGCAACCGGAGGATCGGCTACATTCCCCAGCAGAAGCTGGCGGACGAGGGCACGCCGCTGCGCGCCCGCGACCTGATCGGCCTCGGGATCGACGGCCACCGCTTCGGCCTGCCGCTGCCCTCGCGCTCGCGCCGCGCCCAGGTCGACGCCCTGCTCGCCTCCGTCGGCGCCACCGACTACGCGGACGCGCCGATCGGCAGCCTCTCCGGCGGCGAGCAGCAGCGGGTCCGGGTGGGTCAGGCGCTCGCCGGCGACCCGGCGCTCCTGCTCTGCGACGAGCCGCTGATCGCCCTCGACCTCGCGCACCAGCGCGCGGTCAGCGAGCTGATCGACCGGCACCGGCGCGAGCGGAACCTCGGCGTGCTCTTCGTCACCCACGACGTGAATCCGGTGCTCGGGATGGTCGACCGCGTGCTCTACCTGGCCGGCGGCCGGTTCCGGATCGGCACCCCCGACGAGGTGCTGCGCTCCGAGGTGCTCAGCGAGCTCTACGACGCGCCGGTCGACGTGATTCGCGCGCGCGGCCGCGTCATCGTGGTCGGCGCCCCCGACCACTCGCACGTGCACGAGCACGAGGAGGAGCGCGCATGACCGACGACGTCTGGTCGCAGATCTTCGACTTCTCCGACTACGGCGCGCTGCTCGCGCTGCTGCTCAACTCCGTGATCGCCGGGGCCGTCCTCGGCGTCGTCGGCGGGCTGATCGGCGTCTTCGTGATGTCGCGCGACATGGCCTTCGCCGTGCACGGGATCAGCGAGCTGTCCTTCGCGGGCGCCTCGGCCGGCCTGCTGCTGGGCGTCGGCGTGGTGCAGGGCTCGATCGTCGGCTCGCTGATCGCGGCGCTGCTGATCGGGCTGCTCGGCTCCCGTGCGCGTGACCGGAACTCGATCATCGCCGTGCTGATGCCGTTCGGCCTCGGCCTCGGGATCCTCTGCCTCGCGCTGTATCCGGGGCGGAGCGCGAACAAGTTCGGCCTGCTCACCGGGCAGATCGTCGCCGTCGACGATCCGCAGCTCGGCTGGCTGATCGCCATCTCGGTCGTCGTCGTGATCGGGCTCGCGCTGATCTGGCGCCCGCTGACCTTCGCCAGCGTCGACGCCGACGTGGCGGCGGCCCGCGGCATCCCGACCCGAGCGCTCTCGATCGTGTTCATGCTGCTGCTGGGGCTGGCGGTGGCCGTGTCGGTGCAGATCGTCGGCTCGCTGCTCGTGCTCGCGATCCTGGTCACCCCGGCCGCGGCGGCGCTGCGGATCTCGGCCTCGCCGGTGCTCGTGCCGCTGCTCAGCGTGCTCTTCGCGGTCGGCTCGCTGGTGGGCGGCATCCTGCTCGCGCTCGGCGGCTCGGTGCCGATCAGCCCGTACGTGACCACGATCTCGTTCGCGATCTACGTGGTCTGCCGGATCGTCGGGCGGAACGGCGTGCGCCGGGCTTCCCGGCGGCGCTCCCCGGTCGCGGTCGGGGCGGAGGTATAGCGTGGCCCGGGTCGTGAAACGGGAAGGCGGACCGGTGGTCAAGCGGAACACGTGGCAGCGCGAGGCGGTGCGCGAAGCCCTCACCACGCGGGAGGACTTCGTCAGCGCGCAGGGTCTGCACAGCGCGCTGCACGCCTCCGGCTCGCCGATCGGCCTCGCGACGGTCTACCGCGCGCTCGGCGACCTCGCGGTCGAGGGCGAGGCCGACTCGCTGCAGTCGCCCGACGGCGAGAGCCTCTACCGCGCCTGCACGCCCGGCACGCACCACCACCACCTGATCTGCCGGCGCTGCGGGCTCACCGTCGAGATCGCGGCCGACGAGGTCGAGACCTGGGCGCGCACGGTCGCGGCGCAGAACGGCTTCACCGACGCGCACCACGTCGTGGACGTGTTCGGGCTCTGCGCGGAGTGCACCCGGGCGGTCGCGGCGGCGGAGTGACGGGGCGGGCGCGCAGGGCTCAGGCGCGCGCGGCTCAGGACCGCTGGGCTCAGGCCGGCAGGAAGATCCCGGCCGCCCGGTCCTTCAGCACCGCGCCGGCCGGCAGGACCCGCCCGCTCATCGCGAGGTAGACGCCCGGCGGCAGCAGCTGCACCGCGGCGACCGCCGCGCCGAGGTTGAAGGCGGCGTCGCTGTCGCGCATCCGGGCGGGCTGCATCGCGCCGGTGAGCACGACGACCCGGTCGCGGACGGCGCCGAGCGCCTCGGCCGTCAGCGTCATCGTGTCGGTGCCGTGGGTGAGGACGATCCGGTCCTCCTCCGCCGAGAGCACGCGCTCGCGGATGAGCGCGCGGTCCGCGTCGTCGAGATCGAGGCTGTCCTTCCGGAGGATCTCCTCCACCCGGAACTCGAGCGTCGAGAGCACGGGCTCGAGCAGGCGCGCGATCGTCGGCGCACCGATCTCGAGCTCGCCCGCGAGCGAGTACTCCTTGTCGATGGTTCCGCCGGTGGTGAGGACGAGGATGCGGTCTGACACCCGAACAGACTAGGCCGGGCCTCCGACACGGCACGATGGAGTGATGACCTCCTCCTCTCCGTCCCTGCTGCGCACCGGCGCCAAGATCCTCCTCGGCTCCGCCCTCGTCTTCGCCGGTGTCAGCCATCTGACCCGCGCGCGCGAGGAGTTCCAGGCGCAGGTGCCGGAGTGGGTGCCGCTGGACAAGGACACGGTGGTGCTCGCCTCGGGGGTCGTCGAGATCGGCCTCGGCGCCTCACTGGTGCTCGCCCGCCGCCGGGCGCCGCTGGTCGGGGCGGCCGCCGCGGCGTTCTTCACCGCGATCTTCCCGGGCAACGTCTCGCAGTACGTCACGAAGACCAGCGCGTTCGGCCTCGACACGGACCGCAAGCGCGCGGTCCGCCTGGTCTTCCAGCCGCTGCTGGTGGCCTGGGCACTCTGGTCGACGCGCCGTCCGCGGCGCTGAGCGCCGGGAGGCGTCAGGCGTCCGGCTTCAGCAGCGGCGCGAGCAGCTCCTCGATCGCGCGGCGGGCCCCCGCCGGGTCGCCCGCGGCGATCGAGTCGACCAGCAGGGCGTGCTCGCGAGCGTGCCGGTCCTGGTCGCCGACCACGTCGTCCTGCAGCACCGTCTCGAAGAGCCCGGTCAGCCCGTCGTAGAGCTCGACGAACAGGGCGTTGTGGGTGGCGACGACGACCGCGCGGTGCAGGGCGGTGTCCGCGGCCGTCCGCTCGGCGAGGTCGGCGCCCGTCCAGGAGCGGGTGCGCGCCGCGAGCAGCCCCCGCAGCACCTCGACGTCCTCGGCCGTCCGCCGCTCGGCCGCGAGGGCCGCGGTCGCCCCGTCGATCGCGAAGCGCAGCTCCAGCCCGTCCCGCCGCCCGGCGCTCGGCAGCCGCCGCCGGAGCGACGTGGTGAGCTGCGAGCGCGCGATCACGAAGGTGCCGCGCCCCTGCTCCCGCCGCACCAGCCCCGACTGCACGAGCGTCTGCACCGCCTCGCGCACGGAGTTGCGGCCCGCACCCGTCCACTGCACCAGCGCCGCCTCGACCGGGATCCGCGCGCCGACGGCCCAGCGGCCGGAGCGGATCTCCTCGTGGAAGAGCGCGGTGACCTGGTCGATGACGCTCTCGCGGCGGAACGGCTGCGGCGCGGCGCCCGCGACCGCGCTAGGCTCGTCGGGATTCATCCCATCATCCTACCAAAGCGGGACCGCCATGACGCCGAGCACGCCGCCGACCGCCGCGCCGACCACCACCGCGCGCGCCACCGCCCTCCTCGCCCTCGCCGCGATCGTGATGACGGCGCTCAACCTCCGGACGGCCGTCACCGGCTTCAGCCCGCTGCTCGAGACGATCGGCGCCGACCTCTCCTTCGGCCCGTCGCTCTACGGCATCTTCGGCACCGTCGTCACCGCCTCGTTCGCCGTGTTCGGCGTGCTCGCCGCCTCTGTCGCGCGCCGCGTCGGCCTGGAGCGCACTCTGGCGATCGCCACGCTGGTGACGACCGCGGGCATCCTGCTCCGCGCGCTCAGCCCGAGTCCGCTCGCCCTGGTGCTGTCCTCGGTCGTCGCGTTCGCCGGCGTCGGCACCTCGAACGTCCTGATCGTGCCGATCGTGAAGCGCTACTTCGCCGAGCGGCTGAAGGCGATCAGCTCGCTCTACCTCGCGCTGCTGCAGACCGGCCAGTTCGTCGCCCCGCTCGTCGCCGTCCCGCTGGCCTCCGCGCTCGACTGGCGCTTCGCCGTCGGCGTCTGGGCCGCGCTGACCGCGGTCGCCTGCCTGCTCTGGCTCGCGCTCGGCCGAAGCGGCGGGGCCGGCGCCGCCGCGGCCGCCGCGCCCACCCGGCTCGACGGCGCCTGGCGCACCCGGCTGCTCTGGGCGATGGTGCTGATGCTCGGGATGACGGCGCTGCACACCTACGCGATCATCACCTGGCTGCCGACGATCCTGGTCGACGCCGGCGCGGACCCGGCGCAGGGCGGGGCGCTGCTCGCGCTCTTCTCGATCTTCGGGCTCGGCGCGGCCTTCGTCGTGCCGCCGCTGACGCTCGGGCTGCGGAACCCCGGGGCGATCGTCGTGGTCTGCGTGCTGCTGCTCGCGATCGGCTACGTCGGCCTGCTCGTCGCGCCGCTGGCCGGCGCCGTGCTCTGGGTGGTCTGCCTCGGACTCGGCGTCAGCACCTTCCCGATGACCCTGACGCTCGTCAACGCGCGCACCCGCAGCACGGCCGGCTCCTCGGTGCTCTCGGCCGCGACGCAGGGGCTCGGCTACGCCCTCGCCTGCGCGGGGCCGCTGCTGATCGGGCTGCTGCGCGAGGCGGAGGGCGGCTGGACCGGCTCGTACGTCTTCCTCCTGGCGACCCTCGTGGTGCTGCTGCTCAGTGGGCTCGCGGCGAGCCGCCCGCGCTTCCTCGAGGACGAGGCGTCGGCGCACCGGCCCCGCTGAGCTCCAGGGCGGCCACCACCCGGGTCAGGCCGAAGCGCCAGGCGCTCTCGACGTCGCCGCCGAGCGTGAACGCCCCGTTGATCTCCATGCCGATGAAGCCGGTGGTCCAGGCCGTCAGTGTCCGCGCAGCCTCGAGCGCGTGCTCCTCGCCCGCGAGCTCGGCGGTGACGCGGAGGAGGGAGGCGCTCGCCGCGTCGCGGAACTCCTGCCGCGCGAGCGGGGTGCCGGGCCCGGGGGCCATCACCAGGAGGAAGGCGGCGGGGCGCTCGCGGCCGAAGGCGCGCAGGGCGGCGGCGAGCTCCTCGGCGGCGGTGAGCGGGGCCAGGCGCTCGGCGACCTCGTGCAGCGCCGCCTCCGCGACCAGGCGGAGCAGGGTGTCGCGGCCCTCGACCCGCTTGTAGAGGGAGGGCGCGCGGACGCCGACGCGCTGGGCGACGGCCTGCATCGTGACGCCGGCGAGCCCCTCCTCCTCCAGGATCAGGGCGGCGGCGCGGACGATCGCCTCGAGGGTGGTGCGCTCGGGAGTCGGCATGCCCTCCACTATAGCTATTGACAGTAGCCATGATGGCTAGCTACCGTAGCCATCATGGAACTCGCACCCCACCTGCACCGCATCGGCTCGGACGTCGTCGCCGCCTACCTCGTCGAGGCGCCCGAGGGGGTGCTCCTGATCGACGCCGGGCTGCCCGGCCTCTGGCGAGAGCTGCTCGCCGAGCTGCGCGCGATGGGCCGCTCCGTCGACGACGTGAAGGGCGTGATCCTCACCCACGGCGACTCCGACCACATCGGCTTCGCCGAGCGGCTGCGACGCGAGCACGGCGTGCCCGTCTTCGTGCACGAGGCCGACGCCGAGCGGGCGAAGGGAGGGAAGAAGCCCGCGAACGGCAAGCAGTCGATGAGGCTCGGCGCGCTGGCCGGCTTCCTCTCCTACTTCCTGCGGAAGGGCGGGGCGCGCGTGCCGCCGCTGACCGAGGTCGTGACGGTGCAGGACGGCGAGACGCTCGACCTGCCCGGGGCGCCGCGGATCATCGGGCTGCCGGGCCACTCCGCGGGCAGCATCGCGGTGCACGTGCCGCTGGTCGACGCGGTCTTCGTCGGCGACGGAATGACCACCCGGCACGTGCTCACCGGCGCGACCGGGCCGGCTCCGGCGCCGTTCACCGACGAGCCGGAGCAGGCGCTCGCCTCGCTGCAGCGCCTGCTGCCGACCGGGGCCGGCTGGGTGCTGCCGGGGCACGGGGCGCCGTGGAGCGGGGGAGTGGCCGCGGCGGTCGAGGCCGCGACCCGCGCCTAGGCGGCGGGCACCAGGTTCCAGCGCGCCGCCAGCAGCTCCAGACCCTTGTCGAACGTGGTCGACCAGGCCGTCACGTCGTGCGCGCTGTCGGGCACCTCGAGGTAGGTGGTGTCCATCCCGGCGGCCTGCGCGGCGGCGTGCAGCGTCTGGACTCCGGCGAGGAACGAGGTGTCGTTCGCGCCGACGCCGAAGACCGCGAACGAGTCCTTGTAGGGGGCGTTCTTCGCGAGGATCGTGGCGGGCTTCGCCGCCTCGTAGGCCGAGGCGTCGCCGCCGAAGCCCTGCTGGATCGTCGTCGCGTCGTCGCCGAGCGTCGGCGCGAGCTCGCCGGACGCGTCGATGATGTTGCCGAAGAGCTGCGGGTAGCCCGCCCCGAGCTGGATCGCGCAGGTGCCGCCCTGCGAGAGCCCGCCGATCGCCCAGTCGTGCGCGTCGGTGAGGACGGGCAGGGTGGCGCGGATCCAGTTCGGCACGTCGATGGTGAGGTAGGTCGCCGAGTTCCCCAGCGGCGAGTCGATGCACATCGGGTTCGCCGAGGGGTCGCCGAGCTGATCGGGCGACACCACGATCGGGGCGAGGCCGGCGTGCGCGGCCGCGTAGTCGTCGAGGGTCTTCTGCAGGTTCTCCGTCGAGAGCGGATCGGACGGCGAGCCGGGCTGGCCCGAGAGCATCACCATCACGGGCAGGAGCGGCGGGTCGTCGGTGAGGGCCGCCGGCGGGAGGTAGACGACGGCGTCGCGCGCGGCGAAGCCGGACTTCGTGGCCGGGATCGCGACGGTGCTGACGCTGCCGACGGCCGGCATGCCGGCGGGGGCGGTCCAGTCCTGGATCGAGGTGTGCTCGCCGGCGGGTGTCGCGATCGGCTCGTCCACCGTCGGGTAGGCGCTGATGCCGAGGGCGCTGCGGACGGTCGGGTACTGGCCGAAGTCGATGTTGACGGTCATCGCGGCGGTGATCAGCACCAGGGCGCCGGCGAGCACCGAGGCGAGCGCCCGCCTCCAGTGCCGGTGCGCGAGGGCGTGCGCGAGGGTCACGAGGACGAGGGCGAGGCCGCCGAGGCCGAGGCCGATCCAGACCCGGGTGACGGGGGTGAAGTCGACGCCGAAGGGACCGCCGGCGCCGCCGAGCAGACCGGCGAGGCCCCAGCCGAGGAGGAGCCCCAGCAGCAGCACGCCGACGGCGAGCAGCAGGCGGCGGCGGCGGCGACGAGGACCCGAGCGGGCGAAGGCGCGGATCAGCAGGAGGAGGGCGAGCGCCCCGACCGCGTAGACCGCGATCACCACCGGTCCGGAGACGAGGCTCAGCTCGAGGAGTGCGTTCATGGTCGATCCGGTCGTCGAGAGGCGGGTGCGCAGGAGGCGCGGCGGCGGTCAGTCTGGCCCGGCCGTCTGGACGGTCTCTGGGCGAGGGCTGGACGGATCGAGAGGCGGCTGCGGCTCCTCCCCAGGCGCTCCGGACACGATCCTTCCACCGACCCGGCGCAACCCCGCGCGGTGCGCACCGCCTCCGCCCTAGCGTGGGACACGACCGACGACGCAACCGGCGCCCTCACGAAGGAGTCCGACCCATGACGCAGCACCCCCGCCACCCCGCCCCCGGAGTCCGCGCGTGAGCCGCGGCGTCGCCGTCGTCACGGGCGGCACCGCCGGTCTCGGTCGCGCGACCGTGCGCGAGCTCGCCTCCCGCGGCTGGGACGTGGCCGTGCTCGCCCGCGGCGAGGACGGACTCGCGGCCACGCTCGCCGAGATCGAGCAGGCCGGCCGGCGCGGGCTGACCATCCCGACCGACGTCGCCGATCGCGAGGCCGTCGAGTCGGCCGCCGACCGGATCGAGGCCGAGCTCGGGCCGATCGAGCTGTGGGTCAACGACGCGATGGTCGGCGTCTTCGGCGAGTTCCTCAGCACCGAGCCCGCCGACTTCGAGCGTGCAGTGGCGGTCAACTTCTTCGGCTTCGTCAACGGCACCCGGGCAGCGCTCTCGCGGATGACCCCGCGCGGTCGCGGGCACGTCATCCAGGTCGGCTCGGCGCTCGCGCACCGCGGCATCCCGCTGCAGGCCGCGTACTGCGCCTCGAAGTTCGGCGCCCGCGGCTTCACCGAGTCGGTGACCGCCGAGCTGCTGCACGCCAAGAGCCGCATCCGGCTCTCGGAGGTCGACATGCCGGCGCTCAACACGATCCAGTTCAACTGGGTGAAGTCGCAGCTGCCGCACCACCCCCAGCCGGTGCCGCCGATCTACCAGCCGGAGGTGGGCGCCATCGCGATCGCGGACGTCGCCGACAAGCCGCGCCGGCGCACCTGGGTCGGCGAGCCGACCGCGGGCACCATCCTCGGCGACCGCTTCGCCGGCGCCTTCATGGACTGGTTCCTCGCCCGCAGCGCGTACGACGGTCAGCAGGCACCGGACAAGACGGAGCCGATGCTGCCGAACAACGTCTACGAGCCGGTCGCCGGCGACCACGGCGCTCGCGGTCTCTTCAGCGACCGGGCGCACACGATGACGCCGCAGATCTGGATGATCCGGCACCGCGCCGCGAGCTACGCCGGGGCGGCGGTGCTCGGCGCGGCCGGCCTGGTCGGCGCCGTCGCGGCCCTGCGGAGGAAGTGACGTGGTCGACGCCGTCGTCGTCGGCTCCGGACCGAACGGGCTCTCCGCCGCGGTCACCCTCGCCCGCGCGGGCCTGTCGGTCGCGGTCTACGAGCGCAACGCCACCCTCGGCGGCGGAGCGCGGACGGCCGAGCTGACGCTGCCGGGCTTCCACCACGACATGGGCTCGGCGGTGCACCCGATGGCGCTCGCCTCCGGCTTCTTCCGCCGGTTCCAGCTCGACCGGCGGATCGACCTGCGCCTGCCGGAGATCTCCTACGCCCACCCGCTCGACGGCGGGCGCTCGGGCATCGCCTACCGCGATCTCGAGCGCACGGCCGAGGGGCTCGGGCGCGACGGGGCCGCCTGGCGAGCGCTGATGGGGCCGCTCGCCGAGCGGGCCGACCGGGTGGCCGGCTTCACCAACGACGCGCTGCTGAAGATCCCGACCGACCCGTCGGTGCTCCTCCGCTTCGGCCTGCGCGTGCTCGAGCAGGGCTCGCCGCTCTGGAACCTCCGCTTCCGCGAGGAGGTGGCGCCGGCCATGTTCGCGGGCGTCGCCGCGCACGCGATCCGCCCGATGCCGAGTCTGTCGACGGCGGCCGCCGCGCTCGCTCTCGGCTCCTACGCGCACGCGCGCGGCTGGCCGGTGCCCGTCGGCGGCAGCCAGGCGATCGTCGACGCGATGGCCGACGACCTCCGGGCGCACGGCGGCACGATCGAGACCGGCGTCGAGATCACCTCGCTCGCCCAGCTGCCGAGCGCGCGGGCGGTCCTGCTCGACCTCACTCCCGAGGCCCTGCTGCGCCTCGCCGGCGACCGGCTGCCCGCTCCGTATCAGGCGGCGCTCCGGCTGTTCCGCTACGGGAACGGCGTCGCGAAGGTCGACTTCGCTCTCGACGGCCCGGTGCCCTGGACCGACCCCGAGCTGGCCGGCGCCGGCACGCTGCACGTCGGCGGCACCCGCGCTGAGATCGCCGCCGCCGAGCGCGACGTCGTCCGCGGCCGGCACAGCGAGAACCCGTACGTGCTGGTCGCGCAGCCCTCGGTCCTCGACCCCTCCCGCGCGCCGGAGGGCAAGCAGGTGCTCTGGGCCTACACGCACGTGCCGCGCGACTCGCCGGCGCACCAGCGCGAGGCGATCACGGCGCAGATCGAGCGCTTCGCCCCGGGCTTCCGCGACCGCGTCCTCGCCGCCTCCTCGATGACCGCGCGCGACATGCACGCGTGGAACCCGAACTACATCGGCGGCGACATCGCGGCCGGCGCGGCGAGCGTGGCGCAGCTGATCTCGCGACCGGTGCCCTCCTCCGACCCGTGGCGCACCCCGGCGAAGGGGCTCTACCTCTGCTCGTCGTCGACCCCGCCCGGCCCGGGCGTGCACGGGATGGCCGGCTGGCACGCCGCCCGCAGCGCGCTCCGGCACGAGTTCGGCATCCGCCGCACCCCCGACCTCTCGCCCTCGGCGGATCGGTAGCCGCAGGGCGATCCGGCGCGCTAGACGATCCGGCACCCTGCGACGATCTGGCACCCTGGGACCACCGACCCCCTCCCTCGAAGGAGCCCGCGATGGCCCGCAACACCCGCGTCTTCCACTGCCCGCCCGAGTCCGTCTTCGCCGTCTTCGCCTCCGGCTGGCTGTTCCCCGCCTGGGTCGTCGGCTCGTCCCGGATGCGCGAGGTCGACCGCGACTGGCCGCACGCCGGCTCGCGGCTGCACCACTCCTTCGGCATCTGGCCGCTGGTGATCGACGACCGGACGACCGTCCTCGAGTGGGACCCGTCGAGCCGCTTCGTCATTCAGGCGGCCGGCTGGCCGATGGGCGAGGCGCGGGTCGGCTTCGAGATCGAGCCGCACCGCAAGGGCTGCCGCGTCCGGATCCACGAGACCGCCGTGAAGGGGCCGGGCACGCTGATCCCGAAGCCGCTGCTGCACGGCTTCCTCTGGGTGCGCAACATCGAGACGCTGCGCCGCCTCGCGCACATGGCGGAGGCGGGCGCCAACGGCCGCACGCTCGCGCCGGCCGCGCTGGCCTCGCCGCGCGACCGCGCCGGCCTCGACTCGTCGAAGCACACCGGCTGGCGACTCCTCGGCACCCTCGGCTCCCTCGTCGTTGGCTCGGTCGCCCTGCGGCTCGTGCTCGCGGGCCCGCGCCGCGCGCGGGGCTAGCAGTCGGCGGGGCGGGCGCGAGCGCCCGCCCCGCGCGCCTCAGACGATGCGCTCGATCAGGCGGACGTGGTGCACGGCGACGCGGGTCGGCTCGCCGGCGAAGGCGGCCTCGCGCTCGGGGGAGGCGAGGTAGGTCTTCTCGATCGCGGCGAACGCCTCCGCGTCGCCCGGGGTGCTGACGGCCCAGACGAACTCGTTCACCTCGCGGTCGGCGTAGGCGAACTCGATCGTGAAGCCGTGCGCGGCGCGGGCGGAGACGATCTTCGCCTCGTACCAGGCCAGGAAGTCGTCCATCACCCCGTCGACGAGCTCGTAGCGGCGGAGCTGGATGGTGCGGGTCTCGGAGTCGCTCATGGCGTCGACGCTACCCGTCCTCGACGTCGCGTCCCGTCCTGGTCGACGTGACCCGCGCGCTACGCTCGCCCCGCACACCATTCCACCCGCAGGAGGCCCGCCCTGGATCCCCGCCGTCAGCGCGCGATCGCCCTCCTCGTCGCGGGCTGCTTCTTCATGGAGAACCTCGACGCGACGATCGTCACCACCGCGGCGCCCGCGATCGGCGCCGACCTGGGCGTCGACTCCGCCGCCGTCGCGATCACCGTCACCGCGTTCCTGCTGACCGTCGCGGTGCTCATCCCCGCCTCCGGCTGGCTGAGCGAGCGGTTCGGGGTGCGCCGGGTCTTCACCATTGCGATCGCGATCTTCACGGTGGCGTCGCTGCTCTGCGCGCTCAGCCCGACGCTCCCGCTGCTCGTCGCCGCCCGGGTGCTGCAGGGTGTCGGCGGCGCGCTGATGGTGCCGGTCGGCCGGCTGGCGGTGCTGCGCGTCACGCCGCGGGAGGGGATCATCCGCGCCATCGCGATCCTGGTCTGGCCGGGACTGGTCGCGCCGATCCTCGCGCCGTTCGTCGGCGGGCTGCTGACGACCTACGCGTCCTGGCACTGGATCTTCCTGATCAACCTGCCGCTGGGCGTCGTCGCCTTCGTGATCGCGCGGCGGATCGTGCCGGTGGGCACCGAGGCGGTGCCGCCTCCGCTCGACGTCGTCGGCCTGCTGCTGGTGGCGGTCGGCCTCGGCGCGCTGGTCGGGGCGACCGGCTTCGTGACCGGCAGCGGCTCGGACACCGTCGCGCTCGGTCTCGGCGTGGGCGGAGCGGCGGTGACCGCCGTCGCGGTGCGGCACCTGCTGCGGACGCCGCACCCGCTCGTGCGCCTGGACGCCTTCCGCTTCTCGACGTTCCGGGTCGCGAACGCGAGCGGCTCGCTCTACCGGGCGACGATCAACGCGGTGCCGTTCCTGCTGCCGCTGCTGTTCCAGGACGCGTTCGGCTGGGACGCGGTGCAGGCCGGCTCGATCGTGCTCGCGCTCTTCGTCGGCAATCTGGCGATCAAGCCCGCCACGACCTGGCTGCTGCGGACGGTCGGCTTCCGCGGGGTGCTCGTCGCGGCGAACGTCGTCGGGATCGCCTGCATGGTCGCGATGGCGTTCCTCGATCCGGAGGTGCCGATCCCGGCGATCGTCGCGCTGCTGGTGCTCAGCGGGGTCGCGCGCTCGGCCGGCTTCACCGCCTACAACACCGTCACCTTCGCCGAGGTGCCGGCCGAGGGGATGTCGGGCGCGAACACGCTGAGCGCGACGACGCAGCAGATCGCCGCGGGCTTCGGCGTCGCCGCCGGCGGCATCGCGCTGGCGGCGGGCTCGGCGTTCGGCCCGGGCCTCGTCCCCTACCGCTTCGCCTTCCTGACGCTGGCGGTGCTGACCCTGGTGCCGCTCGTCGCCGCCGCCCGCCTGCACCCCGACTCCGGCAGCACCCTCACGCGCTGACCGCTCCCGCCGCGAGATGCCACTTGTGCGCTCGTCTCACGGCGTGTCGTGCTCATAAGTGGCATCTCGCGGAGGGGGACAGGGGTCAGGGGCCGGGGGTCAGAGGGTGAGGGCCAGGCCGTCGAGGATGTCGTGGGCGGTCGTGGTCACCGTGGTGACGCTCGGGGAGGAGTGCTGGACGGCGCGGAGGACCTCGGACCAGATCAGGGCGCCGGCGGCGAGGACGTCCTCGCGGCCGGCGCGGACGAAGGGGAGCGCGGCGGTCTCGGCGGGGGAGAGGGCGGCGAGCTCGTCGCAGGCGGCGAGGACGTCGCGGATCGGCAGGGTCGCCTCGAGCGCGTCGCGGTCGTAGGTCCGGAGGCGGAGCGCATGCGCGGTGACGGTCAGCACGGTCGCGGCGACGCCGACGACGCTCCGCGCGGCCGAGAGGTCGACGGGGGAGGCGGCCAGCGCGCGGCGGACGTCGGCGCGAATCGCGGCCCGCTGCTCGTCGGTCGGCTCGCCCCCGCCCGCCCGGTGCCGCTCGGTGAGCCGGACACTGCCGACGTCCATCGAATGCGCCTGCTCCGGCTGCCCGCCGCCCAGCACCAGCTCCGTGGAGCCGCCGCCGAGGTCGACGACGAGCACCGGGGCGACCGCGTCGACGGCCGAGAGCGCGCCGCGGAAGGAGAGGGCCGCCTCCTCCTCGCCGCTGATCGTCTCGGCACCGCGGAACATCGGGGTGCGGAGACCGATGATCCGCTCGACCGCGCCGAGGAAGTCCTCGCGGTCGGCCGCGTCGCGGGTCGCGGAGGTGGCGACGAAGCGCACCCGCGTCGCTCCGGTCTCGCGGACCAGCGCGGCGTACTCGCGGGTGACGGCGAGGGTGCGCTCGAGCGCCGCCGGGTCGAAGCGGCCGGTGCGGTCGACGCCGTGGCCGAGTCGGACCAGTTCGGTGCGGCGGAGGACGTCGGTCAGGCGCCCGCCCTCGACGTCCGCGATCAGGAGCCGGAGGGAGTTCGTGCCGCAGTCGAAGGCGGCGACGCGGGTGGCGGTCATGCGGACATTCTGCCCCGGGCCCCCGCCGCTAGATTGGCAGGGACGAGCCGAAGGAGCCCCCGTGCACGAACACCACGTCCGCGTCCACCGCAGCGACGAGGACCTCCCGCGCCACGGGCAGCTCGCGCACGCCCTCGCCGAGGTCGCCGTCGATCCCGTCGAGGTCGACGCCGAGGTCGCCGAGATGGTCGTCAACCGCGTGATCGACAACGCGGCCGTCGCCGCCGCGTCGCTGCTGCGCCGGCCCGTCGTGGCAGCGCGCTCGCAGGCGCTGGCGCACCCCGCCTCCATCGGCGGCGAGGGCGCCACCGTGCTCGGCGCCGACCCCGGCCGCCGCGTGTCGCCCGAGTGGGCCGCGTGGGCGAACGGCGTCGCGGTGCGCGAGCTCGACTACCACGACACCTTCCTCGCTGCGGAGTACTCGCACCCGGGCGACAACATCCCGCCGCTCGTCGCGGTCGCCCAGCACGCGGGGATCGACGGTGCCCGGCTGCTCCGCGGCATCGTCACGGGCTACGAGGTCCAGGTCGACCTCGTCCGCGCGATCAGCCTGCACCGGCACAAGATCGACCACGTCGCGCACCTCGGCCCCTCGGCGGCGGCCGGCCTCGGCACGATGCTCGGCCTCGACGTCGCGACCATCGAGCAGGCGATCGCGCAGGCGCTGCACACCACCACCGCCACCCGGCAGTCGCGGAAGGGCGAGATCTCCAGCTGGAAGGCGTACGCGCCCGCCTTCGCCGGCAAGATGGCGATCGAGGCGGTCGACCGGGCGATGCGCGGCGAGACCAGCCCGTCGCCGATCTACGAGGGCGAGGACGGCGTGATCGCCTGGCTGCTCGACGGCCCCGACGCCGCCTACGACGTGCCGCTGCCGGATGCGGGCGAGGCGAAGCGCGCGATCCTCGACACGTACACGAAGGAGCACTCGGCGGAGTACCAGGCGCAGGCGCTGATCGACCTGGCGCGCCGGCTGCACGGCACGCACCCCGAGGCGGCGGATCCGGAGCGGGTCGAGCGGATCGTCATCCACACCTCGCACCACACCCACTTCGTGATCGGCTCGGGCGCGAACGACCCGCAGAAGTACGACCCGACGGCCTCGCGCGAGACGCTCGACCACTCGGTGCCGTACATCTTCACCGTCGCGCTGCAAGACGGCGCCTGGCACCACGAGCGCAGCTACGCGCCCGAGCGCGCGGCGCGACCCGACACGGTCGCGCTCTGGCAGCGCACGACGACCGAGGAGGACGCGGAGTGGACGCGCCGCTACCACTCCGTCGACCCGGCGGAGAAGGCGTTCGGCGCGCGCGTCGAGATCCTGCTGACGGACGGCACGACGATCGTCGACGAGATCGCGGTGGCGGACGCGCACCCGCTCGGCGCGCACCCGTTCTCGCGCGAGCAGTACGTGGCGAAGTTCCGCACGCTCGCGGACGGCGTGCTCGAGGAGTCCGAGATCGAGCGCTTCCTCGACCTGGCGCAGCGGCTGCCGGAGCTGACGGCCGAGGAGGTCGGGCGGCTGACGATCGTGGCGGCGCCGGGCGTGCTCGCCTCGGTGGAGTCGCCCCGCGGGCTGTTCTAGCGCGGGTCACGCGCCGAGGAGGCGCCGTCTTCTTGCGGGCCGAGTAGCCGCGGGCGGCGTTTCCTGCTGGTCGAGTAGCCGCGGGCTGCGTTTCTTGCTGGTCGAGTAGCCGCCTCCGGCGGCGTATCGAGACCCACGTCGTCCGGACGCCCGGGAGCGAGCCTCCTCCCCAGCCCCCGATCGCTCGCGTCGTCCCCGATCTGCCCAGGACGCCATTCGGATGTCGGTGACCCCTGCTTGGATACTCGTATGTCAAAAGATGAGGATGCAGCAGCACTAGCGGAGGTGCGCGACTGCTTCGACGGCTCCGCCGCCGACGAGCGCTCCACCTCCCCGATGCGCCTCCGGGCGGCGGAACGCCTGCACCGCGGCTACCGACTCGCGCTGACCATCCCGGACGCCTTCGCCCGCGGCGCGTCGCGGAGCGAGACCCGCGACCTGGTCGAGCGCTCCATCCGAGCCGAGCTCGCGGTGGCGTACAGCCTGTCCGAGCGGGAGGTGTCGCGCCGTCTCGAGACCGCGCAGATGCTGACGGAGCACCTTCCTCTCACTCGCGTGCTGCTGCGCGACGCGAAGATCCTGTGGGAGGTCGGCGAGGCGATCTGCCGGACCGCGAGCAGCCTCCCCGAGGAGTCCCGTTCTGCGCTGGACGAGCGCGCGGCCGACGCCGCGGTCACGATGTCCATCGCGCAGCTGCGCCGAGCCCTGATCCGCTGGCGGGAGGAGCTGCACGAGCAGCCCCTCGCCGAACGGCACGCCCTTGCTCGGGAGGACCGCGCGGTCTGGGTCTCGCCGGATGTGGACGGGATGGCGACGCTCTGCCTGCACGCTCCCGCACCGGCCGTGTCCGGGGCGTACGACCGGCTGCGGCGCATCGCCCGCACCCTCAGCGACGAGGGCGACCCACGCACGCTCCAGCAGTTGAGCGCTGACGCCGCGGTCGACCTGCTGTGCGACGGCGACGTCGCCGGGACCACCCCGGACGCCGCGCACCGCCCTGATCCGACGTTCGTCTCCGGTGTTCGCGCGGAGGTCCGGCTCACGCTCGCGGCGTCCACTGCCGTAGGTCTCGATGACGCCCCTGCGGACCTCGACGGCTACGGTCCCGTGCCTGCGGCAATCGCCCGCGAGCTGATCCGGACGGCAGCGTCCTTCACTCGGGTTCTCACCGATCCCGATACCGGCGCGGTCGTCTCGGTCGGACGCACCTGGCGCGTGCCGCCGCCGCAGATGCGCCTGCATCTCCAGCTGCGGGACCAGACCTGCCGGTTCCCCGGCTGCACCCGCAGCGCATCGACCAGCGAGGCAGACCACGCGATCGAGTGGCGCAACGGCGGCGAGACCTCCCTCGAGAACCTCGTATCGCTATGCACTTCGCATCACCATGTGCGGCACGGAGACCAGTGGAGTTACTGCAGGGACGACGATGGGGGCATCACGTGGACGACTCCCACCGGACGGCGGATCAGCACTCGGCCGCCGCCGCTGCCCGGGCGACCGCCGGACCCGCCGCCGCGACCGCGGTTCGTCGACGTGCCGGCGCCGTTCTGAGCGTGGTGGATCTCGATACGCACGCGGAGCGGGCTACTCGATCAGCAGGAAGCGCGGGGTGTCGAGACGCGGTGCCGGGTCAGTCGAGCTGCTCGGCGATCCAGTCCTGGAGCTCCTCGATGAAGCGGGAGCGGGAGAAGACGCTGGTGCGGGCGCGGAAGCAGTCGGGGTCGAGGTCGGTGGCGCGCTGGAGCAGGTCGTTCCAGTCGGTGCCGTGCTCGAGGTCGCCGGTGACGCCGCCGCCGACGAGGCCGACGCTCTCGCGGACGCCGCCGATGTCGGTGCCGATCACGGGGGTCCCGCAGGCCATCGCCTCGACGGGCATGATCCCGAAGTCCTCGACCGCCGGGAAGACG
This sequence comes from Rathayibacter sp. VKM Ac-2760, assembly GCF_009834185.1. Classification (GTDB taxonomy): domain Bacteria; phylum Actinomycetota; class Actinomycetes; order Actinomycetales; family Microbacteriaceae; genus Rathayibacter. Next base: position 3,716,945 of record NZ_CP047173.1, on the reverse strand, counting down.
TAGGCGATCGCGCCGGCGTAGAGCGCGCGGATCAGCGCGTCCGAGGGCGAGATGACGAACGTCACGTCGGCGCCGATCTCGACGGCGTAGGCGCGCAGCCGCGCCTCCGACGGCCCGTGACCGGCGATGACGACCGGCAGCCCCGTCCGGACGCCCGCGTCCATCACCGTCTCGAGGCGCTTGTACGGCACGAACCGCGACGCCCCCAGGAGGTACGGCCGGGAGAGGGAGTCGAGAGTCCGCAGCTCGTCGTCGGTGAGCGGCGCCCGCCAGTCGGTGATCGCCTGCAGCACCTCGGTGTGCACCGGCGGGTAGATCACCCGGGAGGGCTGGTGCCAGGCCTGGCTGACCCGCTCCCCGGTGAAGCGGCTGTTGACCGCGATCGACGTCGCCTCCGCCGCCCGGAAGCGGTCGATCGGCTTGAGGATGGTGCTCGCGGCGCGTGCGGCCCGGCTGCTGCCGCGGCCGTCGCGGTCGGGCTCCCAGATGTAGCGGGCCGGAGTGTGCGCGTAGACGAACTTCTTCGTCGGCGCGGGAGTCCGCACGTGGTGGGCGAAGAGATGCGAGCTGACCAGCACCCACTCGTGCGGCTCGCTCATCGGCAGGCGCCAGGTCGGCAGCATCGCCGGGAGCGCCAGGATCTTGTGCCGGCGCAACGGGGTGCGCGCGAGCCAGGACTCGGTGACCGGGCGGCCGACGACCGCGTCGGCGTCGCTCCAGAGGACCCGGACGTCGGCGTCGGAGAAGGCCTCGGTCATCGCCTCGAGCACCCGCTCGGCGCCGCCGCGGCGCTCGACCCACTCGTGCACGATCAGGCCGGGACCGGTCGCCGCGCTCGCGCGCTGCCGGTCGGTCACTTCGATGAAGGCAGTGATGGTGAGCCCCGTTCCGCGCGGATGGATGCCGATCCCGAATCGGCCCGGTGCCCCCTCAGAGGGTCACGATGCCTTAGAAGCTAATCGCCGGATATCGCCGGAGAGGAACAACCGGGAGGAGCCGTCGCAGAATGACGGAGGACATTCCCGCGCGGCGCCGATAAGCGCTCGATAAGCGCTCGAAAGGTGTCGAGAATCGTCGGGACCGCGGCGGGGATCGCCTTCTCCGCGCCGCCGGAAGGCGCCGCTGGCAGGCGTCAGCGGGCGAGGGAGCGGCCCGCGGTCTGCCGGTTCCACTGGTCGCGCACGGCCTCGCCGATCGTCCGCGTCGCGCGCCAGTGCAGCTCGCGCGCGGCCTTGCCCGGGTCGGCCCAGCTCGCCGCCACGTCGCCCGGGCGGCGGGCCACGACGCGCCGCCGGACGACGGCGCCGCTGCCCGCCTCGAACGCGTCGAGGAGCTCGAGGACGCTGGTCGGGGTCCCCGTGCCGAGGTTGTAGACCGTGTGCCCGGCCGGCGCGTGCTCGAGCGCGGAGACGTGGCCGGCGGCCAGATCCGCGACGTGGATGTAGTCGCGCAGTCCCGAGCCGTCGGGGGTGTCGTAGTCGTCGCCGAAGACGTCGACGTGGTGCTCCGGGTCGGCGGCGGCCCGCGAGACCAGCGGCAGGAGGCTGCTCGGGGCGCCGCGCGGGTCCTCGCCGAGCAGCCCGGAGGGGTGCGCGCCGACGGGGTTGAAGTAGCGCAGGCTCACGGCGCGAAGGCCCGGATCGGCACGGGCGAGATCGGCACGGGCGAGATCGGTCAGGACCTCCTCGATCATCCGCTTGGTCTTGCCGTACGGGTTGGCCAGATCGAGCCCGGTCGGCGCGTCCTCCGCGAGCGGCATCGGCCCGTCGCCGCGGTACACCGCCGCCGAGCTGGAGAAGACGATCGTGCGGATCCCGGCGGTCTCGGCGACCGCGAACGCGGCGAGCGCGATGCCCAGATTCACCGCGTAGTACTCCAGCGGCCGGGCGACCGACTCGCCCACGGCCTTCAGCCCGGCGAGCAGCACGACGGCGTCGACGGGTGCGTGCTCGCGGACGAAGCGGGCCAGCCGCTCCTCGTCGCGGGCGTCGGCGACGAGCAGCGGGACGCGTGCTCCGGTCAGCTCCTCGACCGCGGCGATCGCGCCGGCGCCGGAGTGCGAGAGGTCGTCGACGACGAGCACCTCGTGCCCGGCGTCCAGGAGCGCGACGGCGGTGTGGCTGCCGATGTAGCCCGCCCCGCCGATGAGAAGCACTCGCATGCGCGCCACCTAAGCACGTCGCGCGCCGGCCCGCTGGTAGCCGGCGATCGCCGCGGACTCGACCGTGAGCGCCACGAGCTTGCGGCCGATCGCCCGCGGAACGGCGGGCAGGACGGCGTCGACTCCGGCGGCGAGGCGGGCGAGCCGCGCCTCCGACTCGACGCGGGCGAGCGCGCGGACGGCCGCGTCCCAGGGGCCGGCCGGCGCCTCCTCGGGCGTCCTCGCCTCCGGATGCAGCCGCTCGAAGGTGCGCCGCGCGGCGCCGGAGAGGAACGCGCGTCGGCTGCGGATCACGGTGCTCGTCGAGGCCCCGTGGTGCGCGGCCTCGGCGCCCGGCTCGAGCCGCACCGGCAGGCCGAGGCGGTGCAGGCGGTAGCCCCAGTCGACGTCCTCCCAGCCGTACTCGCGGTAGTCGGCGCCGTAGCCGCCGACCCGGTCGAAGGTGCTCCGGGTGACCGAGACGTTGCCGCCCCAGAGACGCCAGGCGCTCGCCGGGGGCACCGCGGCCGCGTGCGCGCGGAAGCGGGCGTCGGCGTCGCGACCGTAGGCGCGGGCGTAGGCCGAGTCGGGGTACACGTTCGGGCAGAGGCCGACGACGCCGACCGGCTCGGTGCCGTGCTGAGCGACGTGCGCGCCGACGTGCGCGGCGGCCCAGCCGGGGGCCGGCTCGAGGTCGTCGTCGCAGCGGATCAGCACGTCGCCCGTCGCCGCCGCGAAGCCGGCGTTGAGCGCCGCGGAGCGACCGCGGTTCTCGGGCAGCACGACGCGACGGACGGGGAAGCGCTGCAGCACCTGCTCGCTGTCGTCGACGACGCCGTCGAGGACGACGACGACCTCGAGCTCGGGGTGCGACTGCGCGGCGAGGGCGGCGAGCAGGCGCGGCAGGCGGGCGGCACCGGCGTAGCTGGGGACGATCACGCTGGCCCTCATCGGTGGTGCTCCGGGCCCTCGAGGCCCTCGACGAGCAGCAGCTGCTCCATCTCGGTCAGGATCCCGGCGAGGTCGTCGGCGATCTCCTCCGCCGCGACGGTGTGCAGCTCGGCGAGCCGGTCGGCGAGCTCGGCGAAGCTCTGCGCCTCGTCGCCGAGGGCCCGCCAGGTCTCCGCCACGCTCGCCCGCATCGCGTACGGGCTGCCGAGCGGCGACGCTGCCAGCGGCAGGACGAGGACGCGCCCGTGCAGGTCGACGAAGGCGGCGTCGGGGTGCCGGCGCCAGTGACGCGCACGGGGATCGAGTCGCGGCATTCATCCGTCCTCTGCTGTCGGAACAATCGATCCTCACCCATTCGCGACTCCCGCGCATCGCCGCCAGGAGAAGTAGAAATCCGCCAGAGGCACTGGCCTCGGAATTCCTTCGTTAGATTCGCCTCCGACACCACCATGAGGGTGATCTGTCGATCCCCCGGAAAGGGCCGCACATGACGGAGTCCACTCCGCTCGAATCCACTGGGATGAGCGGCAAGAAGACCAGGAGCAACGGGAGCAACGGCCTCGGGGTCGCCCGGCGCACGGTCGTCGCGGGTGCCGCCTGGTCGGTGCCGGCGATCATGGCCGCGCAGTCCGCCTCCGCGGCCTCGGTCAGCTGCTTCCCCGACGGGACGACGTTCCGGGCGCAGGCGCGCGGCATCCTCCTCAGCGGCTTCCTGGTGGGGATCAACCTCGACAACGTGGTCGAACTCCAGGGGCAGCGCGCTCTCGCGCCCGACCAGGGCAGTCCGGTCGACCTGCGGACGGGCGCGGCGGACGTCTCCGCCCTCAACTCGATCAACGTCAACATCGGCGGGACGACCCGCCTGCTCTCCAGCATCCTCTCGATCGTCGCACCGGCCGACGCCGGCGTCCTGAACCAGTACGCGCAGGCCAACATCAACGGGCAGGTGCGCGGTGCATCGGGCGCGGTCACCAACGGCGGAGCCCTGGTCTTCGACAACCCCGGAGCGGCGACCTTCCCCGACTTCGCGACCCTCGACCTGCGGACGATCCTCACCGGTCTCGCCGGATCGCCCGCCGCGGGTCTCGTCGGGCAGGTCACCGACCTGCGGCTGCAGATCGGCGCCCTCATCGGCCGGGCGCTGCTCGATTCGCTCTGCGTGCCGACCGCGACCACCGTCGTGCGCGACTACCAGATCGGACGGCTGAACCTGGTGGCGGCGTCGCCGCTGCTCGGGGCGATCGTCACCCTCGTGTCGAACGTGCTCACGCTGGTGCAGAACACGGTCAACGCCATTCCGTTCAACACCATCGTCATCGACAGCGCTGCGATCTTCGACGGCAACATCCCCGGGGCGGGGCAGCCGATCCAGGCGCAGCTCGGAGTCACGCCCGCGACGATCACGATCGACCTCCTGTCGCTGTTCGGGCCGGCGCCGGGCCAGCCGGGCAACGTCCCGTTCGGCACCTATGCCGCCTACTTCAACAGCCTGCCGCCGAACTCGACCCTCTTCGTCGACAACAACCTCACGCTGCCGACGGCCGCCGTCACCAACTTCACGACAGCGCTGGTCAGCACCCTCACCGCCCGCATTCAGGACAACATCGTTCTCAACGGCACGGTGCTCCGGAACGCGACGGGAGGGGTCGCCACCACCGTCAACGGACTCCTGAACACGGTGCTGAACGGGACGCTCCTGACAGCCGTCTCGTCGCTGCAGACGCTCCTGCTGACCCCGCTGTTCAACGCCCTGCGGGACCTCATCCAGATCGACGTCAACGCGCAGAACCGCTCGACCAACCCGACCGGCCCCGCCGCCTTCGAGAGCCTGCCGGTCGGCCGATTCGACGTCGCGGCGCTCTACATCCGGGCGGTCGGCGCGGCGAACCTGCTCGACCTGTTCCTCGCCCGCGGGTCGGGCGGCGAGAACACTCCACAGCCCTAGCCGGCTGTCCACAGTCCTGATCGGGTGGTGCTGATCGGGTGATGCCGTTCGGGCGGCACGGTGCGGGCGGCGCGCTCTCCGGGGGGAGGACGCGCCGCCCGGCCTCAGTCCGGGGAGGCCGTCCGCTCGACCAGCCCGCGCTCGGCCAGCTCGGCGAGCACCGCCGCCACCGGCTCCTGCGCCTCGCCCTCCGGCGGGGCGCCGTGCTCGGCGACGACGGCCGCCGTCAGCTCCTCGAGCGTCGCCGGGTGCCCCAGTGCGCGCCAGAGCGCTGGGGCGATCCCGGTCAGCGACTCGACGAGGCTCCCGCGAAGGCAGGAGACGACGCCGTCGCGCTCGATCCACTCGGTGCGGGCATCGCGGCGGAAGGCGCCGGGCGCTGCCGGAGCGTTCGCCGAAACTCCCGGCTCCGTCCGCTGGACGGCCGCGGGCTCGCCGACGCCCACGAGCAGCGGCAGCACCGACTCCGCCTCGCGGTAGCGCAGCCGCCGCACGCCGCCGATCGCGTCGACCAGGTCGGCGAGGTGGTGCAGCGCCGAGGGCAGCTCGGCGAACCAGCTCAGCTCGGGCAGGAGGGCGCGCAGCGCCTCGTCGAAGCCGACGTCCTCGAGCTCGGGCTCGTCGGGTCCGTGCGGGTCGCGGGCGAGCAGCCACAGGCCGGCGAGCCGCAGGGGCGCCTCGGGCAGCGGGAGCATCCCCGAGGCGGCGGGGGAGCGGTGCCGCTTCCAGCCCGAGCCGTCGGCGTGCAGGGCGATCGGCTTCCGGAACGGCAGGACCGTTCCGTCGCGCCGGACGGCGACCGTCTCGTCGGTCACGTAGCCGTAGCGGCGGCCCGCCAGGCTGATCAGCGTCGACTTGCCGGCCCCGGGGCGCCCGGTGAAGGCGACGACCCGCCCGTCGGGCAGGGCGAGGGCGGAGGCGTGGATGCTGAGCAGCCGCCCCCGGCAGGCGTCGGCGGCGGCGACGGTGAGCGCCGCGCCGATGTGCTCGGCCAGCGCCTCCTCGCTCGGCTGCGCGATCACGCCCGCGATCCCCACGGGCTCGGTCATCGCGATGCGGTGCGCGGTGCCCGGGCGTTCCGCGACGTCGGTCACGTCACTCCACGACTCCTGCACCGACGCGATCACGGCGTCGGGGACGGTCTCGTCGAAGCTCAGCCGCACGCCGAGCCCGAAGGGCGCGACGGTGAGCTCCCGCGCGCTCATGCGGCGGTCCCGTCGGCGCCGTCGGCGTGCCGCAGGAGCCGCCAGGCCTCGGGAGCGGTGCGGACTCCGCGGCGGAAGCGCCGCCACCAGCCCGCCGCGACGTCGCGGCGGCTCGGGCCGATGCTCGGGTCGGCGGCGCGCAGGGCGGCGGCGGCGGAGGGGAACAGGGCGCGGCGCAGCAGCGCGGGGCGCGCGCGCGGCAGGGGGCGGCGCGGAGGGCCTCGACCCAGCCCGCGGCCGCGTGCTTCAGACCGCGCCGAGCCGCCAGGCGCGCAGCTCCTCGGCCGGAGCATCGCCCGCCCGGGCCTCGATGCCGAGCGCGCTCAGGAACGGCGCGGCGGTCGGCACGGCGCCGAGCGACTCCGCGACGCGCCCGAGCGGGGCGTGCAGGGCGGACCGGGCGGCGACCGCCTCGACGAGCAGCTCGTAGTCGGAGGGCCCGGTGTGCCGCGGATCGGTGATCTGCCAGGCGTCCCGGAGCGAGTGCAGCGCCAGCACCAGCGCCATGTCGACGACCCCGATCGCCGCCACCGGCCGGCCCGCGATCTCGACGGTCCGCCGGCGGGCCCACAGGCTCTCGAAGGCCTCGGCCGGGGGCACGAGGAACCCCGGCCAGCGCCAGTGCACGTCGATGTCGACCGGCCAGTCCGGGTGCCGGTAGCTGCGGGAGTGCTTCTCGGCGAGGGTCGGCCCGTCCGGCCACGGGCGCGCGGTCCAGCCGTCCTCGGCGAGCAGCGCGAGCAGGGCCGCCAGCTCGGTCGGCGGCACGAGCACGTCGACGTCGCCCGAGGCGCGGGGTGGCCGCAGCCCGTCCGCGTCGGCGATCGGGCCCTTGAGCACGAGGGCGCGCAGCCCGGCCGACTCGGCCCGCCGGTGCACGAACGCCGTCAGCAGCGGGACCGCCTCCTCGGCGAAGAGAACGGTCACGAGCTCCATCCGGTCAGTATCCCAGTCGCCCTCGCGGCGCGCTCGGTCGTCCTAGCGTGGGGAGCAGTCCGGGCCCGGGTGCGGCGCGGATCGATCGGGGAGTGGCGGATGAGCGACGGCCTGTGGCGCGACGGCCTGTGGCGCGACGGTTTGTGGCGCGACGGTCTGTGGCGCGACGGCGTGGTCCTCGCCACCAACAACGGCGACATCGGCGGCGGCGAGGTGATGCTGCTGAGCCTCGCCGCGGCACTCGAGGAGCTCGGGGTCGCGGTAACCGTCGTCGGCCCCTCGCAGCCGGGCCGGCTCGTCGCCGCGGCCCGGGCGGCGGGGCACCGGGTCGTCGAGCTGGAGGCGTCGGGCCGCCGCGGCTGGATGCGCGCGCTGCGGCGCTGGGACGCGTCCTCGCGCGCGGGGGTGCTCTGGTGCAACGGGCTGGTGCCCGCGGTCGCGACCGCCGGGCGCGGGCGCCGGGTGGTGCACCTGCATCAGCTCCCGCACGGGGCGCAGCGGGCACTCGTGCCGCTCGCCCGGGCGGGGGCGCTGGCCACGGTGGTGCCGTCGCGGTTCCTCGCCGCCGCCGTGCGCGGGGCGAGCGTGCTGGAGAACTGGTGCGCGCCCGTCCAGCCGGCCGGGCGGCGGGAGCAGCGCGACGGGGTCACCGTGCTGGGCTTCCTCGGCCGTCCCTCCGTCGCGAAAGGCGTGGTCGTGCTCGCCGAGGCGCTCGCGCTGCTCGAGGCGGCGGAGCCGGGCGCCCACCGCCTGCTGCTGGCCGGCGAGCCGCGGTTCGTCTCGGAGCGGGCGCGCCGCGAGGTCGAGGCGGCTCTCGCGCCGGTCGCGGCGCTCGTGGACCGGCCGGGATGGCTCGCGCCGGCCGACTTCTTCGCGCGGGTGGACCTCGTGGTGGTGCCCTCGGTCGAGCCGGAATCGTTCGGTCTCGTGGTCGCGGAGGCGATGTCCGCCCGGCTGCCGGTGCTGGTGAGCGATGCCGGTGCGCTGATGGAGGTCAGTGGTCCGTCGATCAGCGACAGGATTCCGGCGGGAGACGCCGGGATGCTGGCCGCGGCTCTGCGTGGCGCGACGATCGAGGAAAGGCTCGCGGAGACGGCCGGAAGGCACGCGCGCTGGAGCGAGGAGTTCTCGCCGGAAGCGGGCCGGAGAAGAGTGCGGGAATTTCTGCGCAGTCTCGAGGAGAAGGGGGCGGAATGACTCATCGCGAATCAGGTCCGAGAAGTCCCGACTTCTTCTCGGAGAGGTCTTCTCTTTCATGACCCGTGCCAGGGATGATTCCCGCCCGCTCCGCATTCTCGGTCTCTTCCTCAAGCACTCCTCGATCCTCGCCCGCCCCGGCGAGCCGTATCTGCGCGGGCGGCTGCCCTATCGCGCCGATCTGCTCCGCGACTCCGAGACCCGGCTGCTCGCCAAGGGGCACGCGGCCCGGCCCGCGCACGTGAAGCTCCGCGACGTCGCCGAGCACCGCTCCGGGCTCGCGCTCGACACCCAGCTGCGCTCGCTGCGCGCGGTCGCGTCGGCCGACGCGGTGCTTGCGGTGCTGGAGCCGGAGGCCGAGTTCCCCGCGCTACTGCGCCGCGCCGGCCTCCCGCCGTACGCGCGGACGCCGCTCGTCGTGCTCTCCTGCTGGTGGGCGGAGGAGCTGCGCACCGGCACACCGGAGCGGCGGCGCCGGGTGCTCCGGGCCGCCGCGGGCGTCGACCGGATCCTCGTGCTCAGCGCGAACCAGCGCGAGGTCTTCGCCCGGCACGGGGTCGACGAGCGCAGGGTCGTCCCGATCGGCTTCGGGGTCGACGCGGACTACTACGCGCCCGGTCCCGAGCGGCCGAAGCGGTTCGAGGTGCTCGCGGCCGGCGTCGATCGCGGCCGCGACTTCGGCACCCTCGTCGCCGCGGCCGCTCGACTGCCGCACCGGCGCTTCGACCTCTTCACCATGCCGGAGCGGATCGCGGGCCTGGCGCTGCCGCCGAACGTGCTGCTGCACGCGCCGGTGCCGGTGGGCGAGCACCGCGAGAATCTGCGCGACGCCGCGCTGGTGGTCGTGCCGACCCACGAGCGGGCCTACCCGACCGGGCAGAGCGTGCTGCTCGAGGCGTCCGGCTGCGGCACGGCCGTGGCGGTGACGCGGACCGCGGCGATGGCGGACTACCTCGACGACGGCGTGACGGCGCTCGGGCTGCCGCTGCACGATCCGGCGGGCGTCGCGGCCGTGATCGAGGCGGCGCTCGGCGACGACCCGCGCCGGGCCCGGATCGCCGAGGCCGGCCGCGCCCGGGTGCTGGCCGAGGCGAACGCCGAGCGGATGTGGGCCGAGGTGCGGGCGGTGCTCCGCGAGGTGACGGGGCGCTAGAGCTCGGGGTGCGCGGGCCCGGGGTGCGCGGGCTCGGCGGGCTCGCGCTCGGCGAGCAGCGCCAGCCCCGCGCCGACGACGACGAACGACATCGGCGCGAAGAACACCTCGCCGAGCTGGGTGGCGCAGAGCAGCACGACGACGGTCGCCGCCCCGACCACGTGGCGGCCGTGCGTGCCGGGGCGCCGCGGCAGCAGTCCGAAGCCCGCGACGGCGTAGACGGCCAGGACGCCGACGAACAGCACGACCCCGCCCTCGGCGAGCAGCGCTAGGTAGGAGTTGTGGAAGAACCAGGTGACGCCGTCGACGTCGGCGGTCGCCGTGCCCAGGCCGCCGCCGCTCCACGGCGCGAGGGCGACGCGGTCGAACGAGGCCTGCAGGATCCTCTCGCGGAGGGCGTCGGAGCCGGCGCGTTCGACGCCGTAGACGCCCGCGGTGGACAGATTCGCCTCGGCCCAGACGAAGAGCAGGGCGATGCCGACGCCGGTGAGCGCTCGGAAGAGCAGGCTCAGCCGCGGCGTCACCAGCAGCCAGAGCAGTCCGCAGGCGTAGGCGGCCATCGAGGTGCGCGAGTCGGTCGCGACGACCGCGAGGCCCCCGGCGACCAGCACGGCGATCCGGAGCCACTGCCGCGAGGTGGTCGCCGTGATGAGCAGGGCCGCGACGCCGTAGTAGAGGCCGGCGACGTTCTTGTCCTGCAGATAGCCGGTGAGGGCGCCCTGGTAGGCGTCCGGAGCGATCCCCGCGGCGAAGAGGGCCGCGTTCAGAGTGAGGGCGACGCCGATGCCCTTGAGGGCCGAGGCGAGATCGATCCGGCCGCTGGCGAGGAAGGCCGCCATCAGCATCAGCAGCCCGATGTTGCCGGCCCGGCGCTCGAGATCGAGCCCGTTCGCGGTCGAGATCGCCACGACGAAGCCGAGGAGTCCGAGGCAGAGGAAGGGATACCAGCCGACCGACCGGAGAGCGCGCGTGGGCCGGCGGAAAAGGCTGATGAGAAGCAGTCCGACAATCGCCGATTGGGCGGCCGGAACAGTGCCGGGAACGAAAGGAAGGGAGAGTCGATAGATGATCATCCCCATCAGCGCGGCATCGATGATCCGCGCCGAGTGTGCTATCGGGAAGGCCGCGCCGAGGGACGCTCTGCGTGGTGCCGCGAGGTCCACGGCGCTGCCGCCGGAATCGGCGCTCTCGTTCTCCTGACCCATGCCGGAATACTCGCAGAACTTCGCCCTCGTGCGGCGGAATCCTCCTGCGCGGTCGGAGAGCGGCATTGCTAGCCTGACGCGAAATGCTTGCGTCCCGGGATTCCTGCGGGGCGGAGAAGTACTCGGACGGAGAAAGGCGCGCAGTGACCGTCGTCGATTTCATCGCCTTCATCCGGCGGAACTGGAAGATCCTCGCGATCGCCGTCGTCGTCGGAGTGGCGGCGGTGGCGGCGTTCTCCGCCGTCACCCCGCGCGTCTACGAGTCGAAGTCGGCCGGCTTCGTCATCGCGGCCACCGACGGCAGCTCGGCCGACGCGATCAGCGGCGCGCAGACCGCCGTCACCCGGGCGAACGCCTACCTGCCGCTCATCTCGAGCAGCGCGGTCTACGAGCGGATCGAGGCCGACCCCGAGGCGAACCCGGGCGGCGAGCGCCTGAACGGCCGGCTGACCGCGGCCGTCGCGCCGGGCAGCACCCTGATCGAGGTGACCGCGGCGGCGTCGACGCCGGAGAACGCGGCCGCCCTCGCGAACGGAGCGCTCGCGGCGCTCGCCGAGGTCATCGCCGACATCGAGACGCAGTCGACGGCCGACCGGACCCCGGGGATCACGGTGGTGCCGCTGGAGAACGCCGAGCCCGCCTCCGCGCCGACGAGCCCGGACTGGCTGCGCAACCTGCTGCTCGGTGCCGCGGGCGGGCTCGTGCTCGGCTTCGCCGTCGCGATCCTGCGCCGCGCCCTCGACATCCGGGTGCGGACCGTGGACGACCTCACCGCGCTCTTCGGCGTCGGCGTGCTGGGCCGGATCCCGAAGATCGGCAAGGGCCGGGGCGGCCGCGGCCAGGGCGGCCGGGACCGGGGCGGCCGGGGCCGGGCGGTCGACGGGATCACCGCCGAGGCCTTCCGCGCGCTGCGCACCGGGCTGCGCTTCTCCAGCGTGGACGACGAGACGCGCAGCGTCGTGATCACCAGCGCGAACCAGGCCGAGGGCAAGTCGACCATCGCGTCCGGTCTCGCCCGGGTGATGGCCGACTCCGGCCAGCGCACCCTGCTGATCGACGCGGACCTGCGCCGCCCGACGGTCGCGAAGCTGCTCGGGATCGACGGCGCCGTCGGTCTCAGCGAGGTGCTCAGCCACCAGATCCCGGTCGAGGACGCGATCCGGCCGACCGCCACCGAGGGGCTGTTCGCGCTGCCGGCGGGGCACATCCCGCCGAACCCGTCCGAGATGCTCGGCTCCTCGGCGATGCGCGCGCTGATCGAGCGGCTCGCGGAGGACTACTTCGTGATCGTCGACGCGCCGCCGATCCTGCCGGTCACCGACGCCTCGATCGTCGCGACGGTCGTCGACGGCATCGTCTTCGTCGTCGCCTCCAACCGCACCCGCCGCCCCGAGGTCACCGCGGCTCGGCGGATCGTGCAGCAGGTCCACGGCCGGGTGCTCGGCACCGTGCTGAACATGGTCTCGGCGCAGGACGGCGACGCGGGCTACTCCTACTACTACGACCGGAAGAACCCGTACTACGCCGAGCCGGACGCCGGCCGCGGTCGGGGCCGGTCGAACGGCCGCCGGAGCGCGGGGGAGGAGCCCGCCCGCTCCCTCCCCGCGGTCCGGCCCTCCGAGCCGGCGCGTGCCGTGGAGCCGGAGCGGATCGCGGAGCCGGAGCGCGCCGTGGGGCCCGCCCGCACCGTCGAGCCCGCGCGCTCCACCGAGCACGTCGTCCGCGCCGCGCCGAAGGCGGACGTCCCCGCGTCGTTCCGGCGGCCGGCGCGATGACCGCGCGGCTGCTCCTGCTCTGCCACGCGAACGTCGCCCGCTCGCCCTCGGCCGAGCGCCTCGCGGCCGAGGTGCTCGGCCCCTCCGCCGCCTGGCGGGTCGCGAGCGCCGGGACGCACGCTCCCGTGGGCCGCGCCCTCGACCCCGACCTGGCCGACGCGCTCCGCGCCCGCGGCCTCTCCGCGACCGAGCACCGCGCCCGCCAGGCCGACGGCCGCCTGCTGCAGGACGCCGACGTCGTCCTCGCCTTCGAGTCGGCGCAGCGCGAATGGGTCACCCAGCACTTCGCGCCGATGGCGCGGCGCACCAGCACGATCCGGCGCGCGGCGCGGCTGGCGCTCGCGACCCCCGGAGCGGACCTCCGCGAGCTGATCGCGCGCGACACGGCCCCCTTCGGCGCCGACGACGACTTCGCCGACCCGCACGGGCGCGGCGCGGCCGTCGCGGCGGCCGCGGTCGACGACATCGACGCACTGCTGCGGGCGATCCTGCCGGCCCTCGGCGCGCTGCCCGCGGTCCCGGCCCGGCCCGGCCCCGCGGTGCTCCCGACCCGGCGCTCGCTCCGGCTCGCCCGCGAGAGCCGGGCGGTCGCCTCGTGACCGGGCGGGACGGGGCAGCGCTCGGCGTGAGCATCGTCGTCCCGCACTACGGCGATCCGGCCCCCGCGCTGGTCCTGCTCGAGCAGCTGCGCGGCCAGGTGGGGGCGCCGGAGCACGAGATCCTCGTCGTCGACGACGCCTCGCCGCTCCCGTTCCCGGCCCGCGAGGGCGTCGTGCTGGTCCGTCGGGAGCGCAACGGCGGCTTCGGCGCCGCCGTCAACAGCGGCGCGGCCCGGGCGGCGCATCCGCTGCTGCTGGTGCTCAACAGCGATCTCGAGATCGGCGAGACCTTCCTCCGCGACCTCGTCGCCGCGGGCACCCCGTGGCTGCCGGCCGTGGTCGCACCCGCCCTTCGCGACGGCGCGGGCGAGCCGCAGTGGGTCGGCCGCCGCTTCCCGCGGCTGGGCCACTACGTGGTGGAGTGGCTCACCCCGCTCGCGCGCTGGCGGCCGCGGCTGCGCGCGGCGGTCGGCCAGGACGCCCGCTGCGTCGAGGGCGCGACGCTGCCGGTCGACTGGGTGATCGGCGCGGCGATGCTGCTGCCGACGGACGAGTTCCGCGCGATCGGCGGCTTCGACGAGTCGTTCCACATGAACTGCGAGGAGGTCGACCTGCAGCGTCGGCTGCGCGCGCGCGGCGTGCCGTCGGTGTTCACCGGCGGCGTCGTCGCGGTGCACGCGGGCGGCGGCTCCTCCGATCCCGCCCGGCGGCTGGTCTGGCTGCTCACCGCGCGGCTGCGCTACGCCCGCAAGTGGCGGGCGAGCCCGGGCGCGCTCGCGGCGTCGCTCCGCGCGGCGTCGGTGGTCAACCTCGGCGCGAACGCCGTGCGCGCGCTCGCCGGCCGCACGGTCCGCCCGCTCGCGACTTTCCGCGGCGAGCTGCGCCTGATCGCCGCGGCCGAGACGGCGGCGAGGTGAGCCGGCCCGTGCTGGTGGTCAGTCCCGTCTTCCACGACTACTGGCGGGCGATCGAGGCCGCCCTCGTCGCGCTCGGCGAGGACGTCGTCGTGCACCGCTACGACGAGACGTCGGGCGTCGTGCGGCTGCGCGACGCCGTGGCCCACCGCTTCCCGCGCTCCCGGCTGCGGCGCTGGTCGCGGCGCTCCGAGACCGAGCGGGCGGTCCGGGCGCTGCGCGAGACGGCGCCGCGCGCGGTGCTGGTGGTCAAGGGCGACTCCCTCGGCGAGGAGTGGTGGGCGGCGCTGGCCGCGGGCGGTGCGCCCGTCGTGCTCTGGCTCTACGACGAGCTGGCCAACATGAGCTTCGGGCTCGACCGGCTGCGCGCGCTCGCCGCGGCCGGGGTCTCGATCGCCAGCTACTCGCCGCGCGACGTCGCGACCCTCCGCGCGGCCGGGATCGCCGCCACGCACCTGCCGGACGCGTTCGACTCGCTCCTGGGCTTCACCCCGCGCCCGTCCGCCGCGGTCACCTTCATCGGCGCGCGCTACCCCGAGCGCGAGCGGGTGCTGCGCGAGCTCGCGGCGAGCGGAGTCGACGTCGAGGTCTTCGGCCGGCAGTGGTCGCGGCACCCGCGCGACGTCGTGCGCACCGGGCGACTGCGCGGCGCGGGGCTGCGGGCGCACGGCGACGTCCCGCGCTCGGCGTACTACGGCGTGATGGCCGGCTCGATCGCGACGCTGGCGATCCACGGCGACGGCCACGGCGGGCTGTCGATGCGCGCCTTCGAGGCGCCGGGCGTCGGCGCGCTCGCGCTGCTCGACCGGCCCGACATCGCCGAGCACTACGAGGTGGGGCGCGAGGTGCTCGTCTTCGACGGCCGCGACCAGCTCGTCGAGCACGTCCGGCGTGCGCAGGCCGACCCGCTCTGGGCGCACCGCGTGCGCGACGCGGCGGCCGCGCGCACCCGGGCCGAGCACACCTTCGTGCACCGGATGCGGGCGGTGAGGGCACTGTGGGGCTGAGGAGCACGGTAGGGGTGAGCGATCGCGCAGGGCTGAGGCACGCCGACGACCTCGACGGCTGGCGCCGCTGGCAGCGCGGCCGCGACCCGCTGCGCGCGGTCCGGGCGCGGCTGCGCCCGTCGACACCCGAGCCGCTCGTGCTGCACCTGCGCGGCGCCGAGCCGTCGATCCTGCTCGCGGTCGAGGCGTCGACGGCCAGCGCGGTCGCCGCGACCGCCGCGTCGCTCGCGCACCTCGGCGAGCACCCCGTCGCCGTGCTGGCCCCCGGCGACGTGACCGCGCTGCTGCCCGGCGCCTGGACCACCCGGCCGCTGCCCGACCCGGGCCCCCTGCCGACCGAGCTGCGGGGTCTGCGCGCCGTCGTCGCGACCGGCCACTACCTCCGCGTCGGCGCGACCGCGCTCCGCTGGGCCGGGCGGACCGGCGCGCGCTTCCTCGTGGTGCAGCACGGCCTGCTCACCCCGTTCGCGCCGCCGCTGCCGACCGGAGCGACGCTGCTCGCCTTCTCCGCCGCCGACGCCGACTTCTGGCGCTCGGGGCGGACCGACGTCGCCACCGCGGTCGTCGGCAGCCAGCTGCTCTGGTCCGCGGCGCAGCGCCCCCGCACGGCCGTGACCGAGGAGCGCCCGCTCTTCCTCGGCCAGCTGCACGGCGCCGAGCTCCCGCGCCGGATCGCCGCCGCGACCGCCGGCCGCTTCTGCCGCGAGACCGGCGCCGACTACCGCCCGCACCCGGCCGAGGTCGACCGGCGCTCGCGCTGGCAGCACGCGGCCTGGCGCCGCAGCGGCATCCGCGTGCTCGTCGGCGGCGACCTCGCCGCGCAGCACCGACCCGTCGCCTCGGTCTTCTCGACCGGCGTGCTCGAGGCGGCGGCGGCCGGGACGCCCGCGTGGGTGACCTGCGTGGATCCGCCCGCCTGGGTGCGCGAGTTCTGGGGCCGCTACGGGCTCTCGCGCTGGGGCGAGGGGCCGCCGACCCCGGCGCCGGTCGTGCCGGTCGTCGAACCGGCCGCCGCGGTCGCCGCCCAGGCGCTCGCGGTCGTCGAGGGAGGAGTGCGATGAGCATCCTGTGCGTCATCCCCGTGCGCGGCGGCTCGAAGGGCCTGCCGCGGAAGAACGCGCGCCTGGTCGCGGGGAAGCCGCTCGTGGTCTGGAGCATCGAGCAGGCGCTCGCCGCCGGTCTCGACGTGCTCGTCTCGACCGACGACGCCGAGCTCGCCCGGATCGCCGCGGACGCCGGAGCGGACGTGCCGTTCCTCCGCCCCGCCGAGCTCGCCCGCGACGAGACCGCGACCGAGCCGGTCGTGCTGCACGCGATCGAGCACCGCCGCGCGCTCGGGCGGCGGCCGGACGCCGTGCTGCTCCTGCAGGCGACCTCGCCGATCCGCCTGCCCGGAACGATCGAGCGCGCCGTCGCGCAGTTCGCCGAGACCGGGGTCGACTCGCTCGTCGGCGTCGTCGCGCAGACCCCGTTCCTCTGGCGCTCGCGGGGCGAGGAGAGCGCGTTCCCGCACTACGACGTCGCCGCCCGCCCGCGCCGGCAGGAGCTGACCGCGCCCGAGTTCTTCTACCGCGAGACCGGCTCGCTCTACCTCACCCGGACCGAGGTCTACGAGGGGCAGCGCAACCGCATCGGCGGCCGGGTCGGCCTCTTCGTGATGGCCGACGTCGAGGGCGGCGACATCGACACCGAGCACGACCTCGTCGTCGCCGAGCACCTGCTCGCGGACCTCGAGCTGCCCGACCTCGAGCGGAGGCGACCGTGATCATCGACCGCCACCTGGCGCCCTACATCGTCTTCGCCGAGGACCCGGTGCTGACCGCGCTCGCGAAGATCAACGCGAACAAGCAGCGCATCGTCTTCTGCGTCGACGGGCACGGCGTGCTCCGCGGCTCGGTCTCGGACGGCGACTTCCGCCGTTGGATCATCGCGAACCCGACCGCCTCGCTCGACGTCCCGGTGCTCGCGGTGGCGAACACCGCCGTGCGGACCGCGGCGGCCGACGACCCGGCGCCGGCGATCGCCGCGCTGCTCGGCGCGAACGGGATCAGCCACGTGCCGCTCGTCGATCCGCGCGGCCACCTCGTCGCGATCGCGATCGAGGGCGACACCGCGCTGCAGATCGGCCGGCACCCGGTCGGCGACGGGCACCCGGCCTTCGTGATCGCCGAGATCGGCAACAACCACAACGGCTCCCTCGACCGGGCCCGGCGCCTGGTCGACCTCGCCGTGGCGGCGGGCGCCGACGCGGTGAAGTTCCAGCTGCGCGACCTCGACTCGCTCTACCGCCAGCGCGGAGGCTCGACCGCGGGCGAGGACCTCGGCGCGCAGTACACGATCGACCTGCTGCGCCGCTTCGCCCTGCCCGCCGAGGCCCTCTTCGAGGTCTTCGACCACGCCGCCGACGCCGGGATCGACGTGCTCTGCACCCCCTGGGACTCGCCGAGCGTGCAGGCGCTCGTCGACTACGGCGTGCCCGGCCTCAAGATCGCCTCGGCCGACCTGACCAACCACGAGCTGCTCGCCGACGCCGGCACCCGCGGCCTGCCGCTGCTGCTGAGCACCGGGATGTCGCGCGAGAGCGAGATCCTCGAGTCCGTGGCGCTCCTGCGCTCGCTCGGCACCTCCTACGCGCTGCTGCACACCCAGTCGACCTACCCCGCGCCCTACCGCGACCTCAATCTCGCCTACCTCGAGCGGCTCGCCGAGATCGGCAGCGGCGTGATCGGCTACTCCGGCCACGAGCGCGGCTGGCACGTGCCGGTGGCCGCGGTGGCGCGGGGCGCCCGGATCATCGAGAAGCACTTCACCGTCGACCGCGCGCTGGAGGGCAACGACCACGCGGTCTCGCTGCTGCCGGACGAGTTCGAGCGGATGGTCGCCGAGATCCGCGACATCGAGTCCGCCCTCGGCACGGCCGAGCCGCGCGGCGTCTCCACCGGCGAGTCGATGAACCGGGTGTCGCTGGCGAAGTCGCTCGTCGCCGCCCGGCCGCTCCGCAGCGGCGAGACGGTCGCCGCCGCCGACGTGGCGGTCCGCAGCCCCGGTCGCGGCTTGCAGCCGAACGAGCTGCCGCGCCTGCTCGGGCGCACCCTGCACCGCGACGTCGCCGAGGGCGGCTTCTTCTTCGAGGGCGACCTGCGCGCGAGCACGCCGGCCGGCCGGCCGTTCGCCTTCCGCCGGCCCTGGGGACTGCCCGTCCGCTACCACGACCACGCCGAGCTGCTCGGCGAGGCGAACCCCGACTTCCTCGAGTTCCACTTCTCCTACCGCGACCTCGAGATCGCCGTCGACGACGTCTTCACCCGGCGACAGCAGCGCGGCTTCACCACCCACCTGCCCGACCTGTTCGCGGGCGACTTCCTGGTCGATCTCGCCTCCTTCGACGCCGACGTCTGGGAGCGCTCGATCGCCGAGGTGCAGCGGACCATCGGCGTCACCCGCTCGCTCGCGCGCTGGTTCACGCAGGACGAGGACCCGATGATGGTCGTCACGATGGGCGGCTTCACCCGGCACGCGCACGTCGACCCCGCCCGGCGCGGGCCGATGTACGAGCGGATCGCCGACGCGCTCGGCCGCCTCGACACCGGCGGCGTGCGGGTGCTCGCGCAGACCCTGCCGCCCTACCCGTGGCTGATGGGCGGCCAGCAGTTCCACAACCTCTTCGTCGATCCGGAGGACACCGCCGCGTTCGCGCGCGGCACCGGCACGCCGCTCTGCCTCGACGCCTCGCACACCAAGCTCGCCGCGAACCACCTCGGCCTCGCCTTCTCGGCGGCGGTCGAGACCCTCGCACCGCTGAGCGCGCACCTGCACCTCGTCGACGCGACCGGGATCGACGGCGAGGGCGTGCAGATCGGCGAGGGCGAGATCGACTGGCCGGCCTTCGCGACGGCGCTCGACGTGCTCGCGCCGGGCGTGCCGTTCATCCCGGAGATCTGGCAGGGCCACGTCGACAGCGGCGAGGGCTTCTGGACGGCGCTCGAGCGGCTGGAGGAGTGGCTGTGAGCGCCGGGCCGGGCGGCGCCGCGCCGATCGCGCTCTGGCTGGTCCCCGTGCCTGAAGAGGGCGGGGTGGCCCGCCACGTCCTCGACGTCGCGCGGCAGGGCGTCCCCGGCCACCGCGTCGTGGTGCTCTGCCCCGAGGGCGCCCTCGCCCGGCGGCTCCGCGCGCAGGGCTCGGCGGTGACGACCGGGCGCTTCGGCACGGCCGCCGGCCCGCCGCCTCCGCCCGCACCCTCGCCGCCACGGCCCGGGCGCTGCGCCCCGCGATCGTGCACTCGCACCTCGCCCACGCCGACCTCGTCAGCGCCGCGACCCCGCTGCCGCGCGGCGTCCGGCGGCTCACCACCGAGCACGGCATCGCCGGCCCCGACGCCGTCTACCACCGCTCCGGAGCGCAGGCCCGCGCGATGGCCCTCGCTCACCGCGCGCGTCTGCGCCGCTTCGACGGCGCGATCGCCGTCTCGCAGGCCACCCGCCGCGCGATGCTGCAGAAGTGGCACCCGGTGCTGCCCGTCGACGTCGTGCTCAACGGAGTGGAGGCGCCCGCGACCGTCCCCCGCGAGCGCCCGGCCGGCTCCCTCCGCGTCCTCTCCCTCTCGCGGCTCGCGCCCGAGAAGCGCATCGACGCCCTGCTCGACGCCTTCGCCGTCCTGCGCCGGCAGGTGCCCGGAGCGACGCTGACCGTCGCGGGGGAGGGCGCGCTCGGTGCCGGCCTGCGCGCGCAGGCGGCCGCGCTCGGTCTCGGCGACGCCGTCGCGTTCCCCGGCTTCGTCGACCCCGAGCGCGCGCTCGCCGCGGCCGACGTCGTCGCCCAGCTCTCGGTCTGGGAGAACTGCTCGTACACGCTCCTCGATGCGGTCGCCCGCGGGATCGGCGTCGTCGCGACCCCGGTCGGCGGCAACCCCGAGATCCTCGACCGCCGCTCCCTCGTCGACGCCGCCGATCCCGCGGCCGTGGCTCGGGCGCTCCGTCAGCAGGGGGAGGAGCCGGCCGCGGCCGCCTCGCCGCGCAGCGTCGCGCGGATGTGCGCGGACATCGCCGACGTCTACGCCAGGAGGGCTGCCGCATGACCGATCGATCGATCCGGCCGGGTCTGGGGGTCCTGCTCTCCCTCGCCGGCGCCGCGTCGCCCGGGTGGATCGTCGCCGCGATCGCCGGCTCGCTCGTGCTGGCCGTGCTGGACACCCTCGGCGTCGCCGCGATGGTGCCGCTGATGGCGCTGCTGACCGGCACCGACACCGGGACCGGAGTGGTCGCCGTGCTCGCCGACGCGATCGGCTCGAGCGACGTGGCGACCCTCGTCCCGATCGTGGCGGGCTTCGTCGCGGTCGTCTTCGTGCTCAAGAGCATCGGCACGATCGTCTTCCGCTGGTGGCTGCTCGGGCGCACCACCCGGGTGTCGGCCGACGCGTCGACCGAGCTCCTGCGCCGCTACGTCCTCTCGCCCTACGCCGTGCACCGCTCGCGCCGGCTGTCCGAGGTCTATCGCAACATCAACGACTCGACGGTCCAGGCGTCCGGCGTGCTCCTCGGTGTGCTCGGGATCGCCTCGGACGCGCTGGTGCTGGTCGCCCTCGTCGGCGTGCTGCTGGTCGCCTCCCCGATCGCGACCGTCTTCGCCGCGGTGTTCTTCGCGGTCCTGCTCGGCGGGGTGCAGGCGCTGCTGCGCCGCAGGCAGGCGCGACTCGGCGAGGAGCTGGCCGGGGCCGCCCTCGAGACCTGGCAGTTCCTCCTCCCCTCGCTCGACGGCTTCCGCGAGGCGCGGCTCTCCTCGAGCGCGTCGCGGCTCGTCGCCGGCTTCGGCGCGGCCAAGCACCGGACCGCGCAGGCCTCGCGGACGCTCTCGATCGTCTCGGAGCTGCCCAAGTACCTGCTCGAGATCGGCTTCGTGGTCGCGATCATCGGCATCTCGGGGATCCTCCTCGCGACGGGCTCGTCGGCCGAGGCCCTCTCGGTCCTGGGCGTGTTCGCGGCCGCGTCGCTGCGCGCCCTCCCGACGCTCAATCGGATCTCCGCCACGTTCGCCATCATCCGCAGCGGTCAGGCCGGTCTCGGGATCGTGAAGGGCGCGGCCGAGGAGCTCGAGGCGCTGGGCGCGCACGACGAGACACCGGGCGGCGGCGGGCGCTTCCGCGGCGACATCGTGCTCGAGGACGTCTCGTACCGCTACCCCGACTCCGACCGCGACGTGATCCGGGGGGTGTCGCTGACGATCGCGGAGAACGCGACGACGGCCTTCGTCGGCTCGAGCGGTGCCGGCAAGAGCACCCTCCTCGACCTGGTGCTCGGACTGCTCGAGCCCACCGAGGGCCGCCTCCTCTGCGGCGGGCGGCCGATCGGAGCGGACCTCGCCGGCTGGTACGCAGGCCTGGGCGTCGTGCCGCAGGACGTGTTCCTCCTCGACGCGTCCTTCGCCGCGAACATCGCGTTCGGCGTGCCGAGCGACGAGGTCGACCTCGACCGCGTGCGCGAGGTGGTCCGCACCGCCCAGCTCGAGGAGTTCGTGGAGCAGCTGCCGCTCGGGCTCGAGACGCGCGTGGGCGAGCGCGGCGTCCGTCTCTCGGGCGGCCAGCGGCAGCGCATCGGCCTGGCTCGGGCGCTGTACCGGCGCCCCGCGATCCTCGTCCTCGACGAGGCGACGTCGGCGCTGGACAACAAGACCGAGCACGAGATCTCGAAGGCCGTCGCCGCGCTGCACGGGAGCATGACCGTGCTGATCGTCGCGCACCGGCTCTCGACCGTCCGCGGCGCGGACCGCCTGCTGTTCCTCGACGACGGCCGCATCGAGGGGGCGGGGACCTTCGACGAGGTCCGGGCGGAGCACGCTGCGTTCGCGCACCTGGTGGCGCTGGGAGAGCTGACGTGAGCGGAGAGCTGTCGTGAGCGGAGAGCTGTCGTGAGCGGAGACGGAGCGGTCACGGTGATCGTGGTCGGCTACGCCCACGCGGCGTACCTGCCGGAGTGCCTCGACAGCATCCGCACGCAGACCCGGCCGGCCGACCGCGTCCTCATCGCCGACGACGCCTCGCCCGACGACTCCCGCGAGGTCGTCGCGGCCTACCTCGGCGAGCATCCCGGCTTCGCCGAGTTCCACCCGAATCCGGTCAACGTCGGCCTCACCCGCACTCTCAACCGCATGCTCGCCCTGGTCGGCACCGAGTACGTCGCCTACCTGTCCGCCGACGATCTGATGCTGCCGTCGCGCCTCGAGCGGCACCTGGCGCTCCTCGAGGAGACCGGCGCCGACCTCGCCTACAGCGACGCGGTCGTCATCGACGGCGACTCCCGCCTCCTCCACGCCTCGTCGAGCGTCGAGTTCCCCTGGCCGGACGAACCGGCGCGATCGGAGACCGTCGCCGAGTGCATCCTCGAGTCGAACTGGATCCCCGCGGCGTCCCTCCTGCTGCGCACGGGCACGCTGAGGGCGGCCGGCGGCTACGCCGAGTCCCTCTTCTTCGAGGACTTCGAGCTGCTGGTGCGCCTCGCCTGCCGCGGATCCCGGTTCTCCTACGTCGAGGAGCCGCTGGTCGCCGTCCGCCGGCTCAGCAGCTCGCTCGCCGCACAGGGCTTCGATCGCGAGCACTCCCGCTACCTCGTCGCGATGGACGCCGCGCTCAGGCACTACGAGGACGCGGCGCCGGATGCCGCCGAGCGGGCGCTGAGCGTCCGGTGGGAGCTCGCCAAGCGCGCCGGGCGCAGCGATCTGCCGTGGCGCACCAGGCTGCGGATGCTGACCGCGGCGCGGCGGGGCGCGCAACGGCGCGGAGCCTTCGCCTTCCATCTGCTGCGCACGTTCGGCCGCTCGGCGGTGCGCCGGTGATGAGCGCCGGTGACCTGCGAGCGGCGGTCCTCGCGCCGCTGCGCCGGCGCGGGACGACGGTCCTGATGCCACCGGAGGCGTTCGGCGGCGGCAACCTCCTCTACTTCTGGCTGCAGGCCGCGGCGCGGCGGGCGCGGGGCGAGGCGGCTGCGGTGCGGAGCACGGCGCGGTCGGCGGAGTGGGCCGCGGTGCTCGCCGTCGACGAGCTCGCGGTGCGGCCCGAGGACGTCCGGTTCACCAGCCCGCGCGAGGCGCACAGCGCGTATCAGCGGCTCGGCACGGACTTCACGGTCGAGGAGCTCGGCGCCTTCCTCGACCGGCACGTGCTCGGCGGGGCCTTCGCCGGCCTCGTCGCCGCCTCGCCGCCCGTCGCCGATCTCACGATCAACGTCCGGCGCGGCGACTACTACAGCGTCCCCGCCTTCCGCGGCCGCTACGCCTTCGACGTGGTGGAGTACGTCGGCGTCGCGCTCGCCGCCGCGCGCGAGCGGGCCGAGGTGCGCAGCGTGCTGCTCGTCTCGGACGACCTCGACTGGTGCCGGCTCAAGCTGGCGCGGGTGCTCGACGGGATCGACGTGCGCGTGCCTGCCCCGGGCACGCTCGCGACCGCGCAGCTCGCGCTCCTGGCCGCCTCGCCCCGGCTGGTGCTGGCGAACTCGACGTTCTCCTATTGGGGTGGCTACCTCAGCGCCCACCTGCACCGCACCGCCGAGGTGCACGCGCCCTGGTTCCACAGCCGGGAGTGGGACGGCGGCGCGGCGACGCAGCTGCACCCGCGCTGGAGCGTGATCCGCGACCTCCCCGGCGGCTGGGACGGCTGATGGCGGCCCGCTAGACGGGGAGGTCCTTCAGCCGCCGCGCGGGGACGCCGCCGTAGAGCCCGTGCGGCTCGGTGTCCTCGGTGACGACCGCGCCGGCGGCGATCACGCAGCCCGCGGCGACCGCGACCCCGGGCAGCACGATCGCGCCCGCACCGATCCAGCAGCCGTCGCCGATGCTCACCGGGTGGTACTCCGACGCCCCGCCGCGTCGCTCCGGCCCGCCGACCGCGTGGGTCGACGTGAGCACCATCGCGTGCGGCCCGATCATCACCTCGCGCCCGATCGTGATCGGGGCGGCTGCATCGAGGTACACACCGACGGCGAGGAACCCGCCCGGCCCGATGCTCAGCCGGTGCCCGTTGATCCAGCCGCCCCGCTTGATGGTCGGCGCGGCCAGGTCGCGCCAGCCGAGCGCCCGCAGCGCCCGCCAGCGCAGGCGCGCGCTCAGCAGCGGCGAGTACGCGGCCGCCTCGGCGAGCTCGACCGCCCGGATCCTGATCCCCAGTCCCATCTGCGTGCGTCCCCCTCAGCGGAGGACGTGTCCCTCGACGTCGACCGGTGCCCGCGCGGTGAGCCGCTTCAGCCGCATCGCCGGCCGCTCGATCAGCAGCCAGCTGGCCCAGGCGAGCGGCAGCGTCAGCACGATCGCGAGCAGGACGTAGCCCCAGACCGGCACCCCGGCGCCGGCCAGCGCGAGCGCCAGCAGCTGCTGGACCGGGAACGCGTAGATGTACATCCCGTAGGAGACGTCGTGGGTCGCGCCGAGCCGCCGGAGCGGCAGCCGGGC
This sequence comes from Rathayibacter sp. VKM Ac-2760, assembly GCF_009834185.1. GTDB lineage: Bacteria > Actinomycetota > Actinomycetes > Actinomycetales > Microbacteriaceae > Rathayibacter. The sequence continues at coordinate 3,692,486 of NZ_CP047173.1, read as the reverse complement.
GCCCAGCGCCAGCATCAGATAGGCGAGCGGCAGGCCGGCCAGCACGCGGTACAGCCCGCTGCCGACCACCAGCGCGAAGAGCACCAGTGCCAGGAGCGCGAGCGGCAGCGTCAGCGGGATCCGATCGCGGAAGAGGTGCACGATCGCGCCCGCCAGGAAGAACGCGACGAGCGTCACCGTCTGGTTGAGCGCCGCGGGGAAGGGCACGCGATCGGTGGCCAGCACGCCGGCGACCAGCGTGAGCCCCGCGAACCCGACGACGACGAGCGGAGCGACCCGCCGCCGCGGCACCACCGAGATCAGCACCCCGATCACGAGGTAGCTGACGAACTCGTAGAAGAGGGTCCAGAGCGAGCCGTTCCACGCGCCCAGGTACGGCACCGTCCCGAGCATGCCGTCGATGCCGAACTCGCGGATGTAGAGCGCCAGGTTGCCGAGCACGAAGCGAGCACCGCCCGCCGCGGTCCACGGCCCGGCCCCGAGCAGCAGCGACGCGAGCGGCGCTATCACGAAGCCGACGACGAGGAGCGACACCAGGAAGGCGGGGTAGATCCGCAGGAAGCGCCGCCAGAGGTAGTCGCGCAGCGAGTGCGAGCGGAGCCGGCTGGCCGTGATCAGGTAGCCGGAGGTGACGAAGAACCCGCCCACCGCCCAGTCGCCCAGGTCGGAGCCGCCGAAGCCCGGATCCTCGCCGTAGCCGCCCAGCGGGAACGAGTGCGACACGATCACGGCCACCGCGAGCCCGAGCCGCAGGGCGTTGACGCTGTTGCTGCGCGGGTCGAAGGCCGACCCGATCGTCGCCCGCCGTCGCCCCTGCGCCGCGTCCTGCGGGGCGCTCACCTGCCGTGTCATCCGCTCAGCCTGGCGCCCGGCCCCCCACCCCGTCCCCCTCCGCCCCCACCCTGTCGCGAACAGACGGACGCGCGCCCTCTCGCCGCCGACGCGACGCGGCGCGCCAGCGTGTCTACGCCGATAGCCGCTTGCTTGTCCACCTTCCTAGACTTACTCTGTGGTCAACGGAACGCGGTCAGCGGCGGACGTGCTCAAGGCGATCCGCCGGAGTGCCCGACGGCGGGGCTGGTCCGTCGAGCAGCTGCCCCGGCGAGGCAAGGGCTCCCACTCGATCTGGATCGTGCTCGACCCCGACGGCGTGGAGCTCGGACGGGTCGGCCTGACCGGGCACTCGGGCCAGATGTCGCAGACCGTCACGCGCTCGAACGAGAGCGCGCTCGAGCACCTCTTCGGAAAGGGCTGGTTGGACTCATGAACCGCTATCAGGTCGTCGTCACTCGCGAGAAGCCGTTCTGGGTGGCGGTCGTGCAGGGCCTCCCGGGGGGCGCGACCGAGTCGCGGTCGCTCGCCCTGCTCGAGGGAGAGGTCCGCGATCTCGTCAGCGGGCTGACGGACGTGGACGAGGACGCGTTCGCGCTGTCGTGGGACTACGGCGCGGCCTTCCCGGACGACGTCGCCGCCGTGCTCGGTCAGGTCAGGATCGCGCGGGAGAACCTGGAGCGCAGCCGCGTCGAGTACGAGCGCCTCCAGCACGACGCGGTCGCCGGCGTCCGCGGCGAAGGAGTGTCCGTGCGGGATGCCGCCGTCCTCCTGAGCCTCTCCCACCAGCGCATCTCGCAGATCGCGTCCTGACGTCCCCGCCCCTCCCGCGAGATGCCACTTGTGCACGCGACACGCCGTGAGAAGCGCGCACAAGTGGCATCTCGCGGAGGGCGTCAGAGCAGCGCGTCCGTCAGGTGGTCCGGCGTGCCGAAGCGGTGGGCCGTGATCGACACGGCCTGCTCCCGGAGGAAGGGGAGCAGCTCCAGCCGGCCCGACTCGGTCGCCTCGCCCGCGTAGACCGCGAGGTCCGGGCGACCGCCGGTGACCGCGGTGACGGAGGCGGCGGGGGCGCCGAGCAGGCGCACCCGGCCGCCCCCGTGCGCGCGCACCCGCGCGGCCCAGGCCGTCTCGTCCTCGACGGCGACCGCCGAGGCTCCGGAGGCGATGGCCGACACGAGCTGCGGCGGCAGCGCGACCGCGCTCGACACCGCGACCCGCGCGCCCGCGGTCGCCGCGGCGACGACGACCCGCACGAGCGAGCCGACCGGCTCGCCCTCCGCCAGCCGGATCAGCACCGGCGCGTCGTACGGCAGGTGCCGGAACACGTTGCGCTCGGCCGCGAGCCCGGTCACGTCCCGCGGACTCCGGCTCGACTGCGCGAGCGCGGCGCTGCGCGCGATCCGCTCGACGCCGTCCGCCTCCGCCGCGGGCAGCTCGGCGCGGGCGGCCGCCACGAGCCGGACCACGCGCGGGTCGGTGACCGTCGCGGTAGCGCTCGACGGCGCCGACGTCCACGACCCCAGCCCCAGCAGGTAGTCCGGCCCGCCCGCCTTCGTGCCCGGCCCGACCGCGGACTTCTTCCAGCCGCCGAACGGCTGGCGCTCGACGATCGCGCCGGTGGTGCCGCGGTTCACGTAGAGGTTGCCGGCCTGGATCCCGCCCAGCCACGCCCCGATCTCCGCGGGATCGAGCGCGTGCAGCCCCGAGGTCAGGCCGTAGTCGACCTCGTTCACCAGCGCGATCGCGTCCTCGAGGGTCGCCGCGGTCATGATCCCGAGGATCGGCCCGAAGTACTCCGTGCGGTGGAACTCGGAGCCGCGCCGCACGCCGTCGCGCACGCCCGGGCTCCAGAGCATCCCCGTGTCGTCGAGCGACCGCGGCGCCAGCAGCCAGCTCTCGCCCTCGCCGAGCACGGTCAGCCCGCGCAGCAGCTTGCCCGCGGCCGGCTCGATGACCGGCCCCATCCGGGTCGCCGGGTCGGTCGGCAGGCCGACGGTGAGCGAGGCGACCGCGTCGAGCAGCTGCGCGCGGAATCGCTTCGAGCGCGCGACCGAGCCGACCAGCACGACCAGCGAGGCCGCCGAGCACTTCTGCCCGGCGTGGCCGAAGGCGCTCGAGACGACGTCCTTCACTGCGAGGTCGAGGTCGGCCGAGGGCGTGACGATGATCGCGTTCTTGCCGCTCGTCTCGGCGAGCAGCGGCAGGTCGTTCCGGAAGGAGCGGAACAGCTCCGCCGTCTCGTAGGCGCCCGTGAGGATCACCCGGTCGACCGCGTCGTGCGCGATCAGGTCGGCGCCGAGCTCCTCCTCCGGCAGGCGCAGCAGCAGCAGCGCCTCGCGCGGCACACCCGCGGCCCAGAGCGCCTCGGCCACCACGGCGCCGCAGCGCGCGGTCGGCCCGGCCGGCTTCAGCACCGCGGCCGAGCCGGCGGCCAGCGCGGCGAGCACGCCGCCCGCGGGGATCGCGACCGGGAAGTTCCACGGCGGAGCGACGAGCGTCAGCTGCGCCGGGTGGAACTCCGCGCCGTCGACGGAGTCGAGCTCGCGCGCCCGCTCGGCGTAGTAGTGCGCGAAGTCGATCGCCTCGGACACCTCCGGGTCGCCCTGGTCGAGCGTCTTGCCGCCCTCGGCGGCCATCACCTCGAGCAGCTCGCCGCGCCGCGCCTCGAGCTCCTCGCCGGCGCGGTGCAGGATGCGGGCCCGCTCGTCGGCGGGCACACGCCCCCACGCGGAGCCGGCGGCGCGGGTCGCGGCGAGCGCCGCCTCCAGCTCCTCGCGGGTGGTGAGAGTCGCGGCCTCGATCGCGTCGACCCCGGCGCGGGAGGAGGGCACGCGGGCCAGGATCTCCTGCGCCCAGGCCCGGTTCTCGGCGACGGAGGGGTCGGTGTCGGGCGTGCTGCGGAAGTCGCCGAAGCCGGGTCGGCCGGCCGCGGCGAAGCGGTCGGCGACCCGGTGCGCGGGCGGCACGGCGCCGTCGAGCGCGCGGACGGAGGCGCGGAAGCGCGCCTCCTCGCGGGCGAACAGGGCCGGCTGCGCCTCCAGCTCGAACACGGCCGACATGAAGTTGTCGCTCGACGCGCCCTCCTCCAGCCGCCGGATCAGGTACGCGATCGCCACGTCGAACTCGGCCGGCGAGACCACCGGCGTGTAGAGCAGCAGCGAGCCGACCGTGCGGCGCACCGCCTCCGCCTGGCCCTGCGCCATGCCGAGGAGCATCTCGTACTCGATCCCCTCGCGGACGCCGCGCTCGCCGGCCAGCAGCCAGGAGTAGGCGACGTCGAAGAGGTTGTGCCCGGCCACGCCGACCCGCACGTTCCGGATCCGGTCCGGGTGCAGCGCGTAGTCGATCACGCGCTTGTAGTTCGTGTCCGAGTCCTGCTTCGTCGACCAGGTCGCGAGCGGCCAGCCGTGCACGGAGGCCTCGACCTGCTCCATCGGCAGGTTCGCGCCCTTGACCAGGCGCACCTTGATGCCGGCGCCGCCGCGGGCCCGCCGCGCCGCGCTCCACTCCTGCAGCCGGATCATCGCGGACAGCGCATCGGGCAGGTAGGCCTGCAGCACGATGCCCGCCTCGAGGCCGAGGAACTCCGGCCGGTCGAGCAGGCGGGTGAAGACCGCGATGGTGAGGTCGAGGTCCTTGTACTCCTCCATGTCGAGGTTGACGAACTTCTGCGGCGTCGCGCTCGCCGCGCGCGCGAACAGCGGAGCGAGCTCCTCGGCGATGTCGTCGACCGCGGCGTCGAACGCCCACGGGTTGTGCGGGGCGACGGTGGAGGAGACCTTGATCGAGACGTAGTCGACGTCGTCGCGCGCGAGCAGCCGGTGCGTGCCCTCCAGGCGGCGCTGCGCCTCCTTCCGCCCGAGCACCGCCTCGCCGAGCAGGTTCATGTTCAGCCGGACGCCGTCGCGGCGGATCTTCGCGATGGCCGGCCCGAGCCGCGAGTCGGTCGCGTCGATGATGAGGTGGCCGACCATCTGCCGCAGCACTCGGCGCGCGATCGGCACCACCACGTCCGGCAGCAGCGGGGCCACCGCGCCGCCGAGCGCGACCGCGCCGCGCATCGGGGCGGGGAGGAAGCGCGGCACGCCGCCGGCGATCGCGCGCAGCGCCGCGGCGGCGACCCTGGTGTCCTCCGGCCGGACCACGCCGTCGACGAAGCCGACCGTGAAGTCGAGGCCCGTCGGGTCCTTGAGCACGCCGGCGAGCTGCGCGCCGGACGCGTCGACCGGGATGCCCGCGGCGTCCTGCAGCCACTGCCGCACGAGCGCGACGCTCGCGTCGACGAGCCCGGGGTCGACGCTGTCGGGAGCGGGCCCGTCGGGGGAGGGGCCGGTGGAGCGGGCAGGAGCTGCGAGATCCGTCATGACCTCAGTATTCGCCGGGGTACCGTTGAGCAGAAGCGACCGTTTCTAACCGTTACCGGTCACTCCTGCTTACTGATTACCCCGACCGAAGCGAGGTCCGCCGTGCTCGACGTCCGCCGCCTGGTGCTCCTGCGCGAGGTCGCCATCCGCGGCACCCTGGCCGCCGCCGCCGAGGCCCTCGCCTACAGTCCCTCCGCGGTGTCGCAGCAGCTCACCGTGCTCGAGCGCGAGACCGGCGTCGAGCTGCTCCGCAAGGTCGGCCGGCGGGTGCAGCTCACCCCGCAGGCCGAGATCCTGGTCGCCGCGGCCGGCGAGGTGCTGGCCCTGCTCGAGCGTGCGGAGGCGGCGCTCGCCGCGTCGGGGGAGTCGGTCACCGGCCGCGTGCGGGTCGCGGTCTTCCAGTCGGCGGCGCTCGCGCTGATGCCCGGCGCGCTGCGGGCGATCGCCGAGCGCGCGCCGGAGGTCCGGGTCGAGATGGTGCAGCGCGAGCCGGAGGGCGCCCTCCACGAGACCTCCTGGGCGCGCGAGTTCGACCTCGTCGTCGCCGAGCAGTACCCCGGCCACTCCGTCTCCTGGCTGCCCGGCCTGGTGCGCGCCGATCTCACCACCGACGCGATCCGCCTCGCCGTCAGCCGCGACTCCGCCGTGCGCGACCTGCGGGGCGCCCGCGACGCGGCCTGGGTGATGGAGCCGCGCGGCACCGCCAGCCGCCACTTCGCCGAGCAGACCTGCCGCGTCGCCGGCTTCGAGCCCGACGTCCGCTTCGAGACCGCCGACCTCCAGGCGCAGATCCGCCTCGCCGCCACCGGCAACGCGGTCGCCCTGATGCCCGACCTGGTCTGGGCGGGCGGCGAGGCCGACTGCCGCCTCCTCGAGCTGCCCGGCCGCCCGCGCCGCACCATCTTCACCGCCCAGCGCGAGGCGCAGCTCGCGTCCCCCGCCGTCCGCGTCTTCCGCGACTGCCTCGCAGACGCCGCCGCGACCTACGCCTGACCCCCCTCCGCGAGATGCCACTTGTGCACGCTTCCCTCGGCGTGTCGCGCGCACAAGTGGCATCTCGCGGGAGGCGCTCACCAGGGGGTGTGGCGCGGACGGGGGACTGCTCGCGGCGGGGGAGGTGCGCTTGGCTGGCCGCACAGCGCCATGACAGCGTTACCACTCCGCCGCTCCGAGGCGCACTCCGCCTCATCATCGAAAGGACCGCCGTGTCCCTGTCCTCCACTCCCACGCCCGGACCGTCCCGCCGAACCGTGAGCACCGCGGCGGTGTGGAGCGCTCCCCTCGCCGCCGCGGTGATCGCGGCGCCTCTCGCCGCCGCCTCCACCGCCACCCTCTGCGAGAGCGCGGTCGCCTTCAGGCGGACCGACAACACCGGCGGTGACACCGCGGTGCTCCTGGCGCCCGCCCCCTCCGGCGCGGTGTCCACAGTGCGGATCACGTCGGTGCTCGCTCCTGGTACGACGACCACGACGCAGGGCCAGAGCTTCAACCTGTCTCAGAGCGGAACCTGCTGGACAGGGGAGTTCGGGGCAACCGACCTCGAGAGCTCCGAAGTGCAGGCGTCGGGTTCCGCGCCCAGGGGCTCGCTGACCCTGAACCAGCGTCGTGAGGGTCCGGTCACCACCCTCCCCAGCCCGGGATCCGACTCGCAGACCCTGACCTTCCAGTTCTTCGATCCGCAGGGGCAAGTGTTCGATCCGGCCGATCTCCAGCTCGAGTTCTACGGCTTCACCGCGAAGGACCGGGAGGCGTGGACGCCGAACCACTGGGACGCGATGTTCTTCAGCGTCGCGCCGACCGCGATCGTCCAGGACGTCCTCTTCGAGGGGACCGGTGCAGGCACGCCCGCCGACCCGTACCGGCGCGAGAACGGAGACGCCGAGACCGGACCGTACTTCCAGAACGACATCTTCTCCTTCGACGTCTTCCCCTCCGGGAGCACGCTCACCTACACCCAGCATGCCGGCAGGCAGGGCTGGCACTCCGTCTTCCTCGCCAGCCTCAGCTTCCGCTCCGCCGTCTGCTGACCCTCCGCGAGATGCCACTTGTGCACGCTTTCGTCGGCGTGTCGCGTGCACAAGTGGCATCTCGCGGGGAGCGATGGGAGCGTGAGCGACATGGGTGCAGACGTGGGTGCAGACGAGGGCCGGCTGGTCGAGACGACGGCCGACGATCCGGTGGCGGCGCGGCTGTTCGCCGTGCAGGAGGCCGAGATCATGCGGCGGTACGGCGGCGACGACCCGGGGCCTCGGCCGCCCGCGGACGCGCCGACGCTGCTGCTGCAGGTCGGCCCCGACGTCGTCGGCTGCGTCGCGCTCGCCGCCGACGGCGAGATCGGCGAGATCAAGCGGATGTTCGTGACCGAGGCGGCGCGCGGCCGCGGTCACAGCCGCCTCCTCCTCGCGGGAGTCGAGGAGCTGGCCGTCCGGCACGGCGTGACGCTGCTCCGCCTCGTCACCGGCATCGAGCAGCCCGAGGCGATGGCGCTCTACAGCAGCTCGGGCTACGACCTCATCCCCGGCTTCGGCTACTGGGGCGACGAGCCGGCGACCCGCTGCTACGCGAAGCGCCTCGACCCCGCCGGGCGCGCGGCCTGAGCCCGTCGCGTCAGAGCTTGGCGAGCTTCGCGCGCGCGATCAGGAACCCGCCGTACATCACCAGGCCGGCCCCGATCACGACGAGCGCGATCGTGCCGTACGGCGGCACGTCGAGGAAGCGCAGCGCACCGTCGAGCCCGGTCGCCCGCCGGGCGTCGCCGGTGATAGCCGCGACCACGAAGAGCCCGCCGGCGATCCCCAGGGCGATCCCCTTCGAGACGTAGCCCGCGGCGCCGAGGATCAGCACGGCCAGACCCCGGCGCCCCGCGGGGATCCGCACGAGCTTGCGGAACCCGCGGCGCACGCCGATGGCGAGGAAGCCGATCCCGCTGCCGAGGACGATCCCGCCGACCACCGTCAGCACGATCGCCCCCGCCGGCCGGGCCAGCAGATCGGTGCTGATCGCGCGGATGGTGGCCGAGGAGCTGGTCGACCCGCCGAGCGCGAACACCAGCGTCGTCCCGGCCAGTGCGAGCGAGGCGAAGCCCTTGCCCGACTCCACGATCCGCCGCCCCCAGCGCTTGGCGCGGCTCGGATCGCTCGAGCGGCTCTGGAAGGTGAACTGCCACAGCCCGAGGGCGACCAGCGCCACCAGCGCCGCCCAGACCACGACGAGCCCGGCCGGACTCTCGGCCATGCGGGCGATCGCCCCGGAGGGATCCGCCTCCTGCGTCGTGTCGTCGCCGAACGCGACGCGGAGCGAGAGCCCGCCGATCAGGAGGTGCACCACGCCGTTGACGGCGAAGCCGAGGCGCGCGAGGCGCCGGAATCGCCGCGTCCGCACCCCCGAGCGCGGCGTCGGCACGCTCACTGTGGACACCGGACCACCCTCTCACGCGTCCACCCCTGTTCCGAGGCGCCCCGGCGGCGGTGGAATGGAGTCCTGCCCGCGCCGATCGCCCCTGCCGCGGACCTCGAGGAAGAAGGACCGCCATGACCACCTGGCTCATCACCGGCTGCTCCACCGGACTCGGCCGCGCGCTCGCGACCGCCGTCCTCGCCCATGGCGACAACGCCGTCGTCACCGCGCGCGACGCCGATTCCGTCCGCGACATCGTCGAGCCGCACCCCGACTCCGCGCTCGCACTGCCCCTCGACGTCACCGACGACGCGCAGGTGGCCTCCGCGGTCGCCGCCGCCGAGGAGCGCTTCGGCGGTGTCGACGTGCTCGTCAACAACGCCGGCTACGGCTACCGCGCCGCCGTCGAGGAGGGCGAGGATGCCGCGGTGCAGCAGCTCTTCGACACCCAGCTCTTCGGCACCGTCCGCACGATCAAGGCCGTGCTGCCCGGGATGCGCGAGCGCCGCTCCGGCACGATCGTCAACCTCTCCTCCATCGGCGCGCGGATCTCGCCCGAGGGCTCGGGCTACTACGCCGCCGTGAAGGCGGCGATCGAGGCCCTCACCGAGTCGCTGCGCAAGGAGGTCGCGCCCCTGGGCATCCGCGCCTTCTCGGTCGAGCCGGGCGGCTTCCGCACCGACTTCGCCGGCCGCTCACTCACCCAGTCCGAGCACCCGATCGCCGACTACGCCGGCACCGCGGGCAAGCGCCGCAAGGAGCACGACACCGTGCACGGCACCCAGAAGGGCGACCCGGCGAAGGCGGCCGCCGCGCTGATCGAGGTCGTCGAGTCGGCGACACCCCCGGCGATCCTGCTGCTCGGCAACGACGCGTCGGACGCCTTCCGCGCCGCGCTCGACGCCCTCCGCTCCGACGTCGACGCCTGGGAGCCGCTCAGCCGCAGCACGGACTTCGCCGACGGGGAGTGAAGACCGGGGCGCCGACGGCTCCGCGCGCCAGCGCGCGAGGGCGCGCCACCTCCGAGAGCTCGCGCCTCCTATCCTGCCGAGGTCGACGGATCCGCCCCCGCGCGCTCCCTGTCGCTCTCTCGAACGGATCCCCATGTCCCAGCACCCGTCCGACCCGGCCGGACCCACCAGGCGGAGCCTCGCCGCGAGCGCGGCCTGGAGCCTCCCCGTCGTCAGCGCGGCGGTCGCGGCGCCGCTCGCCGCGGCGTCGCCCGTCTCCTGCCTCAGCACGACGATGTTCACTCCGACGAGCGTCGCGAGCAACCCCACGGTGCTCACCGCGCTCTCGTCCACCGGGGTGCTGTCGACGGTCAGGATCAGCTCCGTTCTCGCGCCCGGCACCACCACCGAGACCCGGGGTCAGGACTTCGACCTCACGCGGGACGGCAGCCGCTGGGCGTCCAACGGCGACCCGTCGGCGGTAGGGGAGGTCGTGCTCCGCGACTACCCCGACGGATCGCTGATGCTGAACCAGCGTCGGGCCGGGCCGATCGAGGAGGAGCCCTCGCCCGGCTCCGACCTGCAGACCCTGACGTTCGAGTTCCTCGGCGCGGACGGGCGACCGTTCGATCCGACCGATGTCCGGCTGACGATCCAGAACATCACGTCGTTCGCGGTTCCGAACGATCCCTGGCTCGTGGACTGGTGGTCCACCGTCGGCTTCAGTGTCCCGCCCGCGTCGATCTCCGCCATGCCCGGGCACCCGGGAGCCGGTGCGGGCACGGTCGCGGATCCGTTCCGGCGCGACGCCTCCACGGATCTCGGCATCTTCGGAGGTGCCCTCGTCGACACGTTCATCTTCCGCACCTTCCCGTCGGGGAGCACCCTCGCCTTCAGCCAGCACCAGGGCCAGCAGGGCTGGCACGCCATCGCCCTGAGCGCGCTGAGCTTCGTCTCCCGCACCTGCTGAGCGCCGCTCCGAGCGGCGTTCTCGCCTCCTCCACAGGAGGCGGTTCGGCGTGCTCTCCACGGATCGGCGCCGGGGCCGTGCGGGTGTCGGTGGTCGCTGCTGGAATACTCGTATGGACGAGATCGAGAGTGCGGACGCGGACGCGGACGCGGTGCGCGCCGAGGTGCGCGAGCGCGGCGACCGCGCCGGTGCGCTGGCGCGCGCGGCGTCGCCGACGCTGCTGGCGTCCGCGGAGGAGCTGTACCACGGCCACCGGGCGGCGCTGCGGTGTCCGGGGGCGTTCGCGCGGGGTGAGTCCCGGAGCGGATCGAGGGATCTGGTGGAGCGGTCGGTCCGGGCGGAGTTCGCGGTCGCGATGACGGTGTCCGAGCGGGTGGCGTCGCGGGAGCTGGAGTGCGCGCAGCTCCTGCTCGAGGAGCTGCCGCTGACCCGGGCCGCGCTGGCCGGAGCGAGGATCCGGTGGGAGGCGGGTCTGGCGAGCAGCTGCACGAGCAGCCGCTCGCGGAGCGGCACGCTCGCGCCCGGCAGGATCGCGCGGTCTGGGTGACGCCGGAGGTCGACGGCATGGCGACGCTCTGCGTCCTCGCCCCGGCGACCGCGGTGCTGGGCGCCTACGACCGGGCGGATCGGATGGCGCGGTCGGTCCGCGACGGAGGTGACGACGAGCGCACGCTCTCCCAGCTGCGCGCCGATGTCGTGACCGACCTGCTCTGCGACGGCGACGTCGCCGGCACGTTCCCCGAGGGCGTCGAGCGTCCCGAGCCGACGTTCGTGCCCGGCGTGCGAGCGGAGGTGCGCGTGACGATGACCGCGGGCGCGGCGCTCGGCCTCGACGACACTCCCGCCGATCTCGACGGCTACGGCCCGATCCCCGCGGGCGTCGCGCAGAACCTCGCGTTCGCGTCCCTCACCCGCGTGATCACCGAGCCCGACACGGGCGCCGTCGTCTCGGTCGGCCGGACCCACCGCCTCCCGCCGGCGCGGATGCGCCTGCATCTGTAGCTGCGGGACCAGACCTGCCGCCACCCCGGCTGCACCCGCCCGGCATCGACCGCGGAGGCGGACCACACGATCGAGTGGCGCGACGGCGGCGAGACGTCCCTCGAGAACCTCGCGTCTCTCTGCACCAGCCACCACCACCTCCGCCACGGCGACCGCTGGCGCTACACGCTCCGCGACGGCGTCACCGCCTGGACCACCCCCACCGGCCGGCGGATCACCACCCGACCACCGGGCCTCGCGCACACCGTCCCCCCACCCGGCCCGCGCTTCGACGACCTCCCACCGCCGTTCTGACACGCGGGTCTCGATCCGCGCTCCGCACTCCTCGACCGGCGCCCGCCTTTGCCGATCGAGTAGCCCGCGAAGCGGGCGTATCGAGATCCACCCTCATCCGAGCGCCGGCCGATCGATCAAAGCGTCGCCGCGATTACCGCGTCCGCCGGCCCCGCCGCGACCATATCCGTATTGTCCTCGAGCTCGCTGAGCCGTTCCTGTTCATCGTCCGTGACAGCGCTGCTAGAGCGCTCCATCCCCGGAAAGCCGCGAACCGACGCCGTGCGCCAGCGCGGCGATCGCCTCGTCCGTCTCGGCGCCGACCTGCCTACGGTGCTCTCTCATCCGGTCGGCTCTCGACCGTTCCCTCCCTCTCACAGAAATGGATCCGCTATGTCCTCCGCTCCGTCCGAACCCTCCGGCCCTTCGCGCCGCTCCGTCTCCGCGGGTGCGCTCTGGAGCATCCCCGTCGTCAGCGCGGCCGTCGCTGCTCCGCACGCCGCGGCGTCGACGGCTCCGTGCACGAGCATGACGATGTTCACGCCGTCGAGCGTCGCGACCAACCCCGTGGCTCTCACTGCGACCTCGCCCACCGGCACGAGGACCACGATCCGGATCACCTCGATCCTGGCGCCCGACACCACGACCACGACCACGAGCAGGGACAACAGCTCCAATACGGCTCCCGGCACGAGCTACAACCTCACCCAGGGCGGCACCGTCATCTACCCCGGCGGCTCCGTTGACTTCGTCAACGAGTCCGCGACGCGCTTCTTCGAGCCCGGGGTGCTTCTCCTGAACCAGCGTCGCGCCGGGCAGGTCTCCACGGCGGGCGGCGAGCTGATCCCGGAGGTGCCGACGCCGGGCCCGCCTTCGCAGACGCTGATCTTCGAGTTCCTCGACGCGGACGGGAAGGTCTTCGACCCGGTGAATGTCCAGCTCACGTTCGTGGACATCACGTCGCGGGTCGTGAGGGACGAGTTCTACTGGGCTGCGAAGTCCTGGTCGTCCGTCGGCTTCAGCGTCGCGCCCACCTCGATCTCCACCCGCGGCGGTGACGCGGGCGTCGGTGCCGGGACGATCGCCGACCCCTTCCGGCCCGCCACCAAACTTGATGAGACAGCCAGGAACACTCCTCGCTTCGACACCTTCACGTTCCGCTCCTTCCCCTCCGGCAGCTCGCTCGTCTACAGCCAGTTCGGCGGCTACCAGGGCTGGCAGAGCAGCGGGATCTCGGGCCTGGTCTTCGACGCGAGCGACTGCTGACCGCCACCCCCGCCCCCTTGCTGCTCCAGCAGCTCGGGTCCGCCGCTCCCTTGCTGATCGAGTAGCCCGCGCAGCGGGCGTATCGAGATCCCCGCTCCGCGAGATGCCACCTCTGAGCGCGACACGCCGTCGGAAAGCCTCACACGTGGCATCTCGCGGGCGCGCACCCCGCGCCTACACGCCCCAGTTCACGAACGGGGCGCGGAGGCTCGACACGGTGACCTCGTCCTCCGCGATCGCCCCGACCGTGTTCGTCAGATCGGCGCCGTCTCGCGAGCCGACGGTCGTCGTGTCGAAGAGGAAGGAGCCGAGTGAGCCGTCGGTCGTGCTGTCCGGGTGCTCGGCCGCGACGTCGGCCGCCGCGTCGCCCACCGCGACGCCGCCGAGGGTGCTGATCGCGACGTCGCCGACCGCGGCGGCGGTCGCCTCGAGCAGGAAGTCCGGCTCGGGGTACGGGAGCTCCGCCCCGCCCGCGTCGTAGACCTCGGTGTCCTTGAGGGCGAACCCCGGCCAGCTGGAGACGCGGCTGCGGTAGCCCTCGTACGGCACGTCGTCCGACTCGGTCGGAGCGCTGCCGAACGCCTCGGTGAGCGCGGCGACCGCGCCCGTGCCGTCGCGGTAGTCCCAGCTGCCGAGCGCGGTGCCCGAGTCGTCGACCAGTGAGAACGAGGTCGGGCCGATCAGCAGACTCGTGGCGTCCGCGGGCGCCGGGGTCGCGGGAGTCGCCGGAGTCGCGGTGACCGTGGCCGTAGCGGTCACCGTCGCCGTCGCGCCCGCCGTCGGCGCCGTCGTCGGCACCGCCTCCTCCGCGGCCGGGCTGCAGCCGGCCAGCACGGCGACCGCCCCCGCCGCCAGAGCGGCACGGAGAACGGTTCGACAACGGATCATCACGGTCAGCTCCTGACGATGTTCGCGGGCTCCTCCTGCGATTCTCCCTCCACCCGCTCGAATTCGACCCGCTGGATCCGATTGACCGCGACGACGCTGTACTGCTCGTGCCCGCGGACGACCGGCAGGAACTGCCGCGTCTCGAGGTCGTGCGCGAGCTTGTGCCGGTCGCCGTGGAAGGTGCAGAGGTGCGCCCTCTGCTCGGGATCGTCGGCGAGGTAGAGCACCAACCGGAGGACGGGCATCGTGTCCCTTCGGGAGATCTGTCAGCGGTGTGAGCGTCCAGCGTGACAGGAACAGTGACACAGCGGGACCCGTCGCCGGAGGTCCACCGACCCCCCTTCTACGGGATCGGCGGCTCCTCCGGGATCGCCGGATCCTCCGAGCGCGCCTCGGGCGCCGGGCCCGCGGAGTCCCGCCAGACGATCCGGTTCGGCAGGATCACGTGCGCCTCCGGGCGGTCGAGGCCGGCGACCCGCGCGAGGATCTCGACCGCGAGCAGGCGCCCCGTCTCCCGCGCGTCCTGGTGCACCGTCGTGAGCGCCGGCCTCGCGCCCGCCGCCCACGGAGCGTCGTCGAACCCGACGACCGCGACGTCCTCGGGCACGCGCAGACCGCGGCCGTCGAGCGACTCGAGGGCGCCGAGGGCCAGGAGGTCGGAGGCGCAGACGAGCGCGTCGAAGGCCGCGCCGCGCTCGAGGAGGGTGTCCGCGGCGGCCCGGCCGGCCCGGCTCGTCCACTCCTCCGCCGTGACGATCAGGCGGGAATCGAGCGACCCGCCCAGCGCCTGGGCGTAGCCGTCGTGCCGCAGCGCGGCGGCCGTCGCGTGCCCCGGCCCCCGGATCTCGGCGATCCGCCGTCGACCGCCCGCGAGGAGCAGCTCGGTGATCCTCCTGGTGCCGCCGACGTTGTCCGTGTCGACGGAGGGGACGTCCGCGTGCAGCGACGAGCTGCTCGCCGTCACGATCGCGGTGCGGTGCAGCAGGGCGGCGTCGACGATCGGATCGTCGGGGCGCATCGCGACGAGGATCGCGCCGTCCACCCAGCCGCCCGTGACCAGCTGCCCGATCCGGAGGGCGGACTCGTCGTCGTCGACGATCAGGACGACCATCTGGAACCCGCTCGCGGACAGCTCCCTGTTCGCGCCGACCGCCATCTCGCTGAGATTCGGGTCTGCGAAGAACCGGCTCGTGTCCTCCCGCACCACGAACGCGATGGAGCGCGTGCTCCGGCGCACGAGCGAGCGGGCGGTCTGGTTGGGGGTGTAGCCGACGAGGCCGATGGCGTGCTCGATCGCGGCGGCGGTGGCGGGAGTCACGACGGTCGTCTTGTTCAGGTAGCGGGACACCGTCGCGTGCGAGGTCCCGGCGGCCCGCGCGACGTCCACGATCGTCGCCCTGCGTCCCTGCACCACATGCCCCCCTTTCGTCCGTTTCTCCACAGGGTAGGTGAGAACGTGTGCACGGCTCCGCGGCCCTGTGCTAGCTTCGCCTCACTCCCCCCGTGAACACGTGTTCACCTCCCGGTTCCCCGCACTGTCGCGCCGTCCCGGGAGCGGATCGGCGGCACGGCGGGTGGGCGCCCGACTCCCGGTGCGCCCCGGGCGCTCCTCACGAGAGGCGCGTCCCCGATCGAGAAGGAGAGAACGATGAGAGATGCAGAAGCGGCCGACGGAGTCCGTGCCCACGCCGTCAGCCGGCGCAGTTTCGTGATCGGCGCGGGAGCGGCTGCAGCGGCCGTGCCCGTCCTCGGGGCGGCAGCGACGCCGGCCTATGCGGCCGGTTTCGAGGACGTCCTGACGAACACCTTCACCAGCTACTCGGCCCTCGAGTCGGCCTGGAACTACCTGTACCCCTGGGGTTCCGACCACAACGGCTCGGCGCGGATGTTCGCGAGCCCCACCGACCACTCGCACGTCTCGCTCGCCGGGGGCGTCCTCACGCTCACGGCGACGCGGCTCGCGAGTCCGGAGTCGAAAAGCACGTCCGACCCGTTCCTGCCCACCTGGTACCACTCGGGCACCATCAACACCAAGGTGAAGGTCTCGATCACGGACCAGTTCCCGCAGTGGGAGGTGAAGGGCGACTTCCAGGCGCCGACCGCCCCCGGGACCTGGCCGGCCTTCTGGCTGACCGCGGTGAACGGCTGGCCGCCGGAGAGCGACATCCTCGAGTTCAAGGGCACGTCGTCCAACCTGTTCAACTCCTTCCAGACACCGACGGACGTCCAGTCCACGATCGTCCCGGTCGCGAACGCCGCGTCGACGTGGCACACCTACCGCACGTGGATCGAGAAGGTCAACGCGCGGGACGTCGACTTCCACTACTACCTCGACGGTCAGTGGCAGGCCACGCACCGGATGCTCGACTACGTCGGCAAGCCCATGCACTGCATCATCAACCTGCAGATGGAGGGCTCCTCCGGCCCCAACGGCCCGGGCGGGACGACGACCTACCGGGCGCGGAACGTCTACATCGGGCGCAACCGGGCCTTCTGAGCCGGCAGCGCCTCCTGAACCGCAGGGGGTCCGGCGCGGCACGCCCTCGCCGCCCCGGGCCCTCTGCCTCTCCCCGCCGAGCGCAGCTCCGCGCGGATCATCGGTACCGGGGTCCGATTGGTCAGTTCCCGCCGCACGGCCGACGAGTGCCAGAAAGGAGGCCGGTGGGGCTCCGCGACGCCACGATCGTCGGAACCGCCCCGTCGTCCCACCATCTCTCGAGGAGTCGTCTTGCCGATCCGACCAGTTCGTCCCACCCCGCCGGCCCCGCGCGGCCTCCGCGCGACCGCTCTGAGCACCACGGCCTGCGCCGTCCTGGCCGTCGGACTGCTCGGCTCCGCAGCCACGGCCGCGCACGCGAGCGAGTCCGCGCCCGCGACGCCCGCGCCCGCCGCGGCGGTCGCCGTCGCGCCCGCCGCGGAGCACCCGGCGATCACCGGCGCCATCGCCGGCGTGTTCGACGTGCCGACCGGTCAGCCGGTGGTGGAGGGCACGAGGGTGAGCTGGACGGCGCACATCGTCAACAACGGCGACGCGGCCCTGCACGGCGTGCACCTGAACGACCCCGAGACCGGCATCCCGGGTGTCGACGCACCGGGCGTCGATCTCCCCGTCGGCGGCACGGTCGACCTGACGACGGAGACCACGGTCACCGCCCACGACCGCCAGCTCGGCGCCGTCATCATCTACCGCGACGTGACCGGGCTCAGCCCCGAGGGCACTCGCGTCTTCCAGGCGCTGAACGGCGGCATCACGATCCCCGGCGAGCATCCGCACGTGGTGGGCGACATCACCGGCGCGTTCGAGGACCCGGCGGTGACGCTGGGCACGACGGTGAAGTGGTCGGTGCCCGTCACCAACGACGGCGACGTGCCCCTGCACGACGTGCGCCTGGGCGACGCCGGGCCGGGCGTCGATCTCGCCGTCCACCAGAAGGTGGAGCTGAGCGTCGAGAAGAAGGTCACCCAGGAGGATCTCGACCGCGGCTCCGTCGCGATCGCCAGCGAGGTCACCGGCCTCAGCCCCCAGGGCTTCCGCACCGTGCACGGCGTGAAGGGCGCGCTCGCGATCACCGTCCGGGCCGCCGTCCCGCTCGAGCCGTCCACGACGGTGGAGCCGGCTGCCCCGCTCGAGCCGTCCACGACGGTGGAGCCGGCCGCCCCGCTCGAGCCCGCCACGACGGTCGAGCCGGCCGCCCCGCTTCAGTCGTCCACCACGGTGGTGCCCACCGCCCCGGTCCACCCCGCCGGCGCGGTCTCGCCCGCCGCTCCCGTCCGATCGGCCGGTCACCAGCTGGCGCAGACCGGCGCCGACTCGGTCGCCGCGCTCCCCGCCGCCGGCGCCCTGCTCCTGGCCGGCGCCGCCCTCGCCCTCGGCGCGCACCAGCGCCGCCGCCCCCGCCGAGCCGAGTAGCCCGCCTCCCCTTCCGCGAGATGCCACTTGTGAGCACGACACGCCGACGGCGGCGCTCACAAGTGGCATCTCGCGCAGGGGGCGGTCAGGCCGGGGCGTGCACCAGCTCCGAGATGCGGCGCTTGTGCTCGTTGAACTCCGGCCCGGTCACGTCGCGCTCGGCCGGGAGAGCGATCGTCACGATCTCGCTGATGTGGCCGGGCACCCCGTGCGAGGCGCCGCCGGTCATCACCACGACCCGGTCGGCGAGGTAGACGGCCTCCTCGATCGAGTGCGTCACGAAGAGCACGGTGGTGCCCGTCTCGCGGTGGATGCGCTTGAGCTCGACCTGGAGGTCCGAGCGGGTGAGCGCGTCCAGCGCGCCGAACGGCTCGTCCATCAGCAGCACCGAGGGCTCGTTCGCGAGCACGCGGGCGATGGCGACGCGCTGCTGCATCCCGCCGGACAGCTCGCCCGGGAACCGGTCGGCGAAGCGGGTGAGCCCCACCGCCTCGATGAACCGGTCGGTCACCGCCGCCGCGTCCGCCTTCGGCAGCCCCTTCCGCCGCGGCCCGTAGGCGACGTTCTCGCGGACGCTCAGCCACGGGAACAGGCCGTAGTCCTGGAACACCACGCCGCGATCCGGGCCGGGGCCCGTGACCGGCCGGCCGCCGACCTCGACGGCGCCCTCGGTCGCCTCCTCGAAGCCGGCGAGGATCCGCAGCAGGGTCGACTTGCCACAGCCGCTCGCGCCCACCACCGCCACGAACTCGCCGGAGGGGATGTCGAGCGACACGCCCGCCATGGCGAGCACGCCTCCGCCGGCCGTCTCGTAGCGCTTGACGAGGTCGAGCACGTGAACGTCGGCGGTGCGCGCGGGCGCGGCGGAAGGGGCGGCAGCAGCGGGGGTCATCGGGTCCTCACTTGATGAGCGGCCGGCGGCCGAAGAGCACGCGGAACAGGAGCAGGAGCAGGCGGTCCGAGGCGAAGCCCGCGATCGCGATGCAGATCATCCCCACCACGATGAGGTCCGTGCGCACCACGTCCCGCGCGAGGAAGATCGTCGAGCCGAGACCCGTGCTCACGCCGGTCGTCTCGCTCAGCACCAGCACGACCCAGGCGAGGCCGAGGCCGATCCGCATGCCGTTGACGATCGCGGCGGCGGAGGCGGGCAGCACGACCCGCACGAGCACGCCGGCCCGCGACGTGCCGAGCATCCGGGCGGCCTCGATCAGCCGCGGCGGCACCTGGCGCGCCCCGCTGATGGTGCCGAGCACGATCGGGAAGAACGCCGACAGCGTGATCAGGAAGATCGACGCCTGGTCGCCGTAGCCGATCAGCAGCGCCACGAGCGGAACCCAGGCCGTCGCCGGCACCGGCCGGAACAGGTTGATGAACGGATCGAACAGCGAGTTCACCGTGTAGTAGCGGCCCATCAGGACGCCGAGCGGGATCGCGATCACGCTCGCGAGGGCGAAGCCGCCGAAGACGCGGCCGGCGCTCGCCGCGAGGTCGGTCCAGAGCAGTCCGCTGAACGCGTCGTTCCGCAGGCCCGCCACCGCGTAGTCGATCAGCGAGACCAGCACGTCGCCCGGATAGGGCAGGAACGCCATCCGGATGCCGAACGGCAGCTCCCACTCGCCCACCCGTCCGAACTGCCAGAGCAGGACGAACAGGATCGGGACGGGCAGGCCGAGCAGGAAGGTCGTCCAGCCGCTGCGACCGGCGCGCCGGCGGGGCTTCGCGGTGCTGAGCCGCTCGGTCGCGGTCGCCGGCTCGGCGGCGCGGGTGGTCGTGGTCATCGGCCGGCGCCGGTCACGAGGCGGCCGCCGGCGCGAACGTCGTGTCGACGACGTCCTCGATCGCGGGCGCCGCGTCGATGAAGCCGAGCTCCTGCATCTGCGTCGCGAGCGCTCCGAGCTGACCCTGGTACTCCTCGCTCAGGTCCGAGCGGAGCCAGAAGTTCTCCAGCGCCGACTCGAGCACCTCCTGGTCGCCGCCGAACTCGGCGATCATCTCGGGCAGCCACTCGTCGGTGCTGTCCGCCATGTAGGCGGTCGTCGCGGCGTGGGTGTCGACGACCTTCTGCACCACCTCGGGCTCGTCCTCGATCATCGCGCCGGTCGTGACGAGGCCGATGTTCACGCGCCCGATCGGCGTCGCGTAGGGGTCGGCGATCTCCGTGCCGCCGGCCGCCTCCGCGATGGAGACACCGATCTCGACGCCGAAGAACGCGTCGATCGAGCCGCTGGTGAACGCGGACGCCATCTCGGGCACCGGGATCGTGATCAGCTCGAGGTCGTCGTCGGCGAGCTCCGCCTGGTCGAGGTAGTAGCGCAGGGCGACCTCCTGGGCGCTGCCCTGGATGTAGCC
Organism: Rathayibacter sp. VKM Ac-2760; assembly: GCF_009834185.1. GTDB lineage: Bacteria > Actinomycetota > Actinomycetes > Actinomycetales > Microbacteriaceae > Rathayibacter. The sequence goes on along the minus strand of NZ_CP047173.1, from coordinate 3,672,281 downwards.
GACCTTCTTCCCGGCGAGGTCCTCGACGGAGGAGATGCCCTCGCCGCCGAGGAAGCCCGAGCCGCCGTCGGCCGCGGAGGCGACGATCCTGAGGTCCCGGTCCTGGGCGATCGAGGCGATCGTCGGGGTGACGCCCGAGATCGCGAAGTCGATGGTGCCCGCGACCAGGGCGTCGCTGAGCGCGGGTGTGGTGTCGAGAGTGATCACCTCGAACTCGACGCCCTCCTCGGCGAACTTCTCGTAGAGGAAGGGCTGGTAGAAGTGCGGCTGCCCGCGGAGGGTGCCGACGGTCACCGTGACCGTGTCGCCCTCGTCGGACGCCGCGTCGCTCGCCCCGGAGCAGGCGACGAGCGAGAGGGAGGCGGCGAGTGCCGCCCCGAGGGCGAGGCTGCGGACGGTGCTGCGGGCGGTGCTGCGGGCGGACGGCCGGAACAGGGGCATGCGGTCTCCATCGGGTGGGGGTGTCCCCCCACTCAACCCCGCCCATATGCTGCACGGTTTCTGAGAAGTTTCCGACGTGTTAAGTCCCTCGATCCCCCTCGCGAGATGCCACTTGTGTACGCGACACGCCGACGACAGCGTGCACAAGTGGCATCTCGCGGGAGGGTGGACGCCTCCCTACGCCGCGAGGAAGCGGTCGGCCGTCCGCAGGGCGAGCGCGATCGTCGGCAGCGCCGGGTTCGCGATGACGGCGCTCGGGAACACCGAGTTGTCGCAGACGAACAGGTTCGGCACGTCGAAGCTGCGCCCGTCGGAGTCGACCACCGCGTCCGCGGGGTCGGTGCCCATCCGGCAGGTGCCGAGGGTGTGCGCCGTGCGCGCGACCGTCATCGTCCTCGTCGCGCCGGCCGCTTCGACGATCGCGGTCAGCGTCCGGATCGCGTGGCGGTCGATCGCCTCCTCGTTCGAGCCCGGCGAGAAGGTGATCCGCGCCTTCGGCACGCCGTGCTCGTCGAGCTCGTCGGTCAGCTCGAGCCGGTTGCCGTCCGAGGGCAGGCACTCGGCGTTGATGCCGACCCCCGCCATGTACCGGTACTCGTCCAGCGCCGTCATCAGCGACGGGCCCCAGAGCCCGGCGCCGCGGACGAACGAGGTCGCCTGGGTGAGCGGCATCGTGCCGAGGCTCTGGATGAGGTAGCCGCCGGCGAAGTCGGCGTCGGCCGGGCGCACGGTGTCCTCCGTGATCACGGAGGAGGGATAGCCGCGGTAGCCGCGCATCTCGGTGTCGAAGGTGCCCCAGACCTGGGTGGCGCCGTGCGCCAGGAAGTTGCGGCCGACCATCCCGCTGCTGTTCGCGATCCCGGTGTGCAGCAGCAGGCGCGGCGTCTCCACGCCGCCGGCGCAGAGGAACAGGGCGGAGCAGCGCTGCCGGCGCTCGACCCCCTCCGAGGTGTAGACGACCGCGCTGACCTTCCCGGCCGCGTCCAGCTCGATGCCGTGCACGAAGGAGTCGGCGCGGATCTCGGCGCCGTCGCGCACCGCGAGCGGCAGGTAGGTGGTGTCCATGCTCGCCTTGGCGCCGGTGCGGCAGCCCTGGTGGCACTGGCCGCAGTTGCGGCAGGCGGGGCGCTCGCCGTGCTCGTCCTGGTGCCGGTCCTGGCTGAGCACGGCGGCGGGCGCGTCGGTCGCGCGGATCCCGAGGGCGGCGCAGCCGCGCAGCATCATCTCGGCTGACGCGTTGCGGCCGACCGGTCCCTGCAGGTAGCGCCGCGCGGGGTCCCACGGGTAGTCGGCCGGCCCGGAGACGCCGATCGTCGCCTCGGCGCGCTCGAGGTACGGGAGCAGCTCGGCGTGCGAGACCGGCCAGTCGCGGCCGACGCCGCTCTCGCTGCGCAGCCGCAGGTCGCGCGGGTCGGGGCGCGGAGTGAACGCGCCCCAGTGCAGGGTGGAGCCGCCGACGCCGCGTCCGCTGTTGTTCGGGCCGAAGGCGGTGGGCGTGCTGCCGCCGCTGAGGCGCTCCTCCATCCAGTTGATCTCGGTCGCCTCGGTCTCGTCGGCGGTGAAGTCGAGCGGGTCGAAGTGCGGGCCGGCCTCGAGCGCGACGACCCGCAGGCCGCGCGCGGCGAGGGTCGCCAGGATCGGGGCGCCACCGGCGCCGGTCCCGATCACGACGGCGTCCACGACCTCGTCGGGGGAGTAGCGGCGCATGCCGGCGATGTTCACTCGTGGCTCCTCGTGCTGGTGCTGGTCGTGTTCGTGCTGGCGCTCCCTGTGTCGGGCTCCCAGGCGTCCCGTTCGCCGGCGGCGAGGGAGGTGAAGCCGGAGAGCGGCAGGGTGTCGCCTCCGGTCGCGTAGCCGTCGAACCCGATGCGCGCCATGCTCGCCGGGTGCGCGAGCCACTGGCGGACCAGGTCGTTGCAGCAGTCCTCGAACCAGGCCTTCGCCTGGTCGGCGCCGAACGCCCCGAGCGGTGCGGAGCCGAGCGACTCCAGCCGCGCGTCCTGCTCCGCGGCGGTCAGGTCGGCGAAACCGGCGAGTGCGTCGAGCGCGAGCGCGTACGCCTCGGTGTCGCGGGGCAGCTCGGCGTTCCGCCAGCCGTCGCCGCGCCCGGCCGCCAGCTGCGCGTCGACGCGGGCGGCGAGATCGATCCGGCCGGCGTCCTCGTCCTGCGGCACCACGCGGTCCGCGATCGCGCGGAGCGTGGCCAGCTGGGCGGCCGTGAGCGCCGCCGGCGCGCGGCCCGGGTCGTCGGCGAGCAGTCGCGCGGCGAAGATCGCGCGCACGCGGGAGGAGGTGCGCGCCGAGCGGATGGTTGTCGTGGCGTCGTCGGGGACGGCCGGTCCGGTGCCGGCCTCGTCGCGCCAGAAGGCGCGGATCGCGGCGGCGACCTCGGCCGGCCGCTCCACGGGCAGCAGGTGGCCGGCGCCGGGCAGCTCGAGCAGGCGGGCGCGCGGGTAGGTGCGCGCGTTGGTCGTGCGCTGGCCGTCGGCGCCGAGGTCGCCGTCGTCGCCGCCCGCGATCAGCAGGGCGGGCAGCGCCGCGAGCGCGCGGGCCGCGTCCGTCCGGTCCTCGCGGCTGCCGGTCTCCAGCCACTCGCGCCAGGCGGCGGGGGAGGAGCGGCGCAGATCGGCGAGCGACTGCGACTCCTGGGCGGCGGGCAGCTGGCCGCCGATGTTCTGCTCGAGGAAGGTGCGCGCCTGCTCCTCGTCGAGGGGACCGTCGGCGACCCAGCCGAGCATCTCGGCGCGCTTCTCCTCCGGCATGGGCTCGGGCGAGAGCGGCGAGCCGGCGAGCAGGACGACCCCGGCGAGCCCGAACAGCCCCGACCGGCCGGAGAGCGTGCGCGCCGCGACGAGCGAGGCGACCTTGCCGCCCATGCTGTGCCCGACGAGCAGCCAGCGCGCGGCGCCGTTCTCGCGGATCGCGCGGATCGCCGCCGTCGTCATCGCCTCGAGCGAGAGGTCTGCGTCGTCGTTCCGATCGCCGTACCCCGGCAGATCGATCGCCACCACGTCCGCCGTGCCGGCGAGCTCCGCGGCGAGCGGATCGAAGAGGCGGCCGCTGAGGCCGAGCCCGTGCAGGGCGAAGATCGTCGGCCGACTCGCGGTCGTGGGCATGCAGGTCCTGTTCGCGTCGTGGACGCGCCACTGCGGCGACGTCCGGCCTCCATGCGACCACAGCGCGACATCCCGCGCAGACACTTGCGGCCGACCCGCATTCGTGCCACAGCCCGCAGGCATGGAGCGGCCGATGAATACACGATCGTTGATACACTCCGTTCATGCGCACGGAGACCGGAGATCTGCTGATCGAGGCGCGATCGCGAGCCGGACTGCATCAGCGCGAGGTGGCGGAGCGTGCCGGGGTCGCCCAGAGCATGATCAGCGCCTACGAGACAGGAGCACGCGAGCCGACCGTCCCGACGCTGCGCCGTCTCCTCTCGGCGGCCGGCTTCAGCCTCGACCTCGTGCTCGAGCGGAGCGCCGCCCCGGCCGCGGCGCTTTCGGGACCGGTCGGGCACCGGGTCCTGCGCCGTCGCGCCGAGCTCCGGCGGGCGCTGCGCCGTCGCGGCATCCTCGACGCGCGGATCTTCGGATCCGCGGCTCGCGGAGACGATCGACCCGACAGCGACCTCGATCTCCTCGTGACGGTCCCGGCCGGTCTCGGTGTCCTCGCGCTCGCGAGCCTCGAGCGTGAACTGGCCGAGATCCTCGGCGCTCCCGTCGACCTGGTCCCCGAGCAAGGTCTCAAGGAGCAGGTGCGCCACGCCATCGCGCCGGACCTGATGCCGCTGTGAGCAGCGGCAGGCCGATCGAGTAGTCCGCGGAGCGGGCGGCTGATGCTGAGTAGCCCGCGCAGCGAGCGGACCATGCTGATCGAGCAGCCCGCGCAACGGGCCCCCATGCTGATCGAGTAGCCCGCGGAGCGGGCGTCCATGCTGATCGAGTAGCCCGCGGAGCGGGCGTATCGAGATCGACCAGCATCAGAAGGCGAGTCTGCAGACCCGCTCTGCTGAGGATGTCGGGTCTCGATACGCCCCTCCGGGGCTACTCGACCAGCATGACTGTGTGCCTTCGCGTCCTCACGCTCGCGCTCAGGCGCCCTCGGCCAGGGGGAAGACCAGCAGCGTCGACGTGGCCGTCGCGACGAGGCGGCCCTGCGCATCCGTCACCCGCGCCTCGGCGAACGCGACGCGGCGGCCCGGCTTGACGACGGTGCCGACGGCGAGCAGCTCGCCGCTGTCGTGGTGCAGGCCGCGGAGGTAGCTGACGGTCAGATCGAGCGAGGTGTAGCCGACTCCCGCCGGCAGCGTCGACTGCACCGCGCAGCCCGCCGCCGAGTCGAGCACCGTGCAGACGAAGCCGCCGTGCACGCGCCCGATCGGGTTGTAGTGCGACTCGTCGGGTGCGCAGCGGAACTCCACGCGCCCCTCGTCGACCTCGCCGAGGTCCATGTTCATCAGCGTGATGATCGGCGGCGGCGGGATCGTCCCGGCCTTCATCGCGCGGAGGAAGTCCAGCCCGCTCATCCGCATCGCCGCGGCCGCCCCGGGCATCGGATCGTGCCAGGTCACCGTCTTGCTGCGCAGCTCGTCCATGCCCACTCCCTCGTGTCCACTCCCTCGTGTCCGCACCTTCGGGGTCGCCTCGCACCCTACGCCGCCTCGGCTAGCGTGGAGGGACCGGAGGGGGAACCGATGACGGGAACGACCGCTGATCGTCCGACGACCGCGTCGCGCGCCGCGACCCTGCGGCTCGCCGGGCTCTTCGTGGGGGCGACGGGGCTGCTCGATGTCGTGTTCTGGTTCGCGCCGGCCGGCTCCGGCTCCTCGATCGCCGCCTACGCCGTCGTGCTGCTGGGTGCCGGGCTGCTCGCGGCGGCCGCCTCGGTGCTCGCGCGCGGGGCCGACTCGAAGGGCGGACTCGTCGGCGCCACCGGGGCCACCGCCTTCATCGTCTTCGCCCTGCTGATCGTCCTGCGTCCGCTCGTCCGCTGGTTCTCCCCGAGCACCACCGGATCGACGTCGACCCCGGAGATGATCGCCGCGTCGACGCTCGTGCTCACCCTGGCCGCGCTCTCGCTGGTCGCCGGAGTGGTCGGCCTCGTCGCGCTCGCCCGCGCCCGCACCGTGCCGCGCCGGGTGGTCGTGCTCGGCGCCGTCGCTCTCGCCGTCAACGCTCTCGGCGGCGTCGCGACGTCGATCCCGCTCCTGTTAACCGCGACGCCCTCGCAGGAGCTGCTGATCGGCGTGAACACGGTCTCGTCGATGACCGGATCGCTGCTCCTCCTCGCCACCGGCGTCGTCTGGCTGCTGGCGAGCCGCACGATCGCGCGCGAGGCCTGAGCGACTCGCCTCAGGACGACAGCGCGAGCGACAGCGCCAGCACCACCATCACCACGGCGACCGCGCCGTCGAGCACCCGCCAGGCCGTGCGGCTGCGGAACAGCGGCCGCAGCGCCCGCGCTCCGAACCCCAGCGCCGTGAACCACAGCACGCTGCCCGCCGCCGCCCCCGCGCCGAACCACCAGCGCTCGTCGCCGTGCGTGTTCGCCACCGAGCCGAGCAGCACGACCGTGTCGAGATAGACGTGCGGGTTCAGGAGCGTCAGCGCGAGGCAGGTGCCGATCGCCGTCCGCAGCGAGGTGGAGGCGCCGGCCGGGTCGCCGTCGAGCGTCCCCGGGCGCAGCGCCCGCCGGGCCGCGAGCACGGCGTAGGCGAGGAGGAACGCGATCCCACCCCAGCGGATCACGACGAGCAGCCACGGCGCCGACTCGAGCACCGCGCCGATCCCGGCGATGCCGAGCACGATCAGCGCCGCGTCCGCGAGCGCGCAGATCGCCACCACGGCCGGCACGTGCTCGCGGCGCAGCCCCTGCCGCAGCACGAAGGCGTTCTGCGCGCCGATGGCGATGATGAGCGAGAGGCCGAAGCCGAGGCCGGACACGGCGGCGAGGAGGGGGGACACGACTCCGACGGTAGAGGCGCCGCGGCCTGTAGACCAGCTCACGCTCCTTCAGTACCGTAAGCACGACTTACGCAGGAGGACCCGTGCTCACCGACGATCTCGATCTGGCCCGCCTGCGCGCCCTCGCCGCCGCCGTCCGCTACGGCTCCTTCGACGCCGCGGCCCGCGAGCTGCACGTCACTCCCTCGGCGCTCAGCCAGCGGATCAAGGCCCTCGAGTCGGCCGCCGGTCGCGTGCTCCTGGTCCGCTCGCGGCCGGTCGTCGCCACGGAGGCCGGCGCCGGCCTGCTCCGCCTCGCCCGCCAGGTCGAGCTGCTCGCCGAGGACGCGGTGCGCGCCCTCGACGGCGAGCGGCGGGAGGACCGCGGCCCGGTCACCGTGCCGCTCGCGGTCAACGCCGACTCGCTCGCCACCTGGGTCCTGCCCGCCCTCGCGGGCGTGCCCGGTGTCGTGGTCGAGCTGCACCGCGAGGATCAGGAGCACACCACGGCGTTCCTCCGCGACGGCACCGTGCTCGCCGCGGTCACGGCCGAGGCGGAGGCGGTGCTCGGCTGCACCGTCGCCCCGCTCGGCGTGATGCGCTACCGGGCGATGGCCGCGCCCGCCTTCGCCGACCGCTGGTTCCCGGCGGGCCGGGCCGACGCCGCGGCGCTCGCCGTCGCTCCGGTCGTCGTCTTCGACGAGAAGGACCGGCTGCAGTCCCGGTACCTCGCGGCGGCCGGCGTCGGCGCGAGGCCGCCGCAGCACCGGGTGCCCGGCTCCGCCGACTTCGAGCAGGCCGTCCGCCTCGGTCTCGGCTGGGGCATGCTGCCCGAGCTGCAGGCCCCCGTCGGAGCGCCGGGCCTCGTCGCCCTCGGCGGCGCCCCCGTCGACGTCCCCCTGCACTGGCAGCAGTGGTCGCTGCGCACCCCGAGCCTGGACGAGGTCGCCGCCGCGATCCTCGCCGCCGCCCGCGCCACCCTCCGCCCGCACTGACCTTTCTCCCCGCCGCGAGATGCCACTTATGAGCGCGACACGCCATGAGAAGCGCGCACAAGTGGCATCTCGCGGAAGGGGTCAGACCTCGAAGACGTCGCGGAGGGTGACCGTCTCGAGGGAGCGGGCGCGGAGGATGTCGACCAGCTGCGCGTAGACCGTGGTCACCGGGTCGAAGTTGGCGTGCCCGATCACGATCCGCTGCGGCTGGAACCACTGGTCCGCGAAGCCGACCAGCTGCTCCGGCGTGATCCGCCCCGAGTCCGACAGCGAGCCGTACCAGAGCGTCGTCGCCGTGTAGCCGACGGCCGCCGCGGCCGCCCGGCTGCGTGCGTCGGTGTAGCCGAACGGCGGCCGGTAGAAGGGCGCCGCCTCCACCCCGTAGGTCGCGCGGATGAAGTCGCCGTTGCGGCCGAGCTCCTCCTGGATCCCGTCGTCCGAGAGCGAGGTGAGGTCGGCGTGCGACCAGGTGTGGTTCGCGAGCTGCACCTGCCCGCTCGCCACGAGCGGCGCGAGCGCGGGGGCGTGCACCGTCCAGGAGTCGTACTTGCCGTTGAGGAAGAAGGTGAGCCGCGTCCCGGTGTCCTTCGCGAACTGCGCGTACGCCCCGACCACCTCGGAGTCGGCGCCGTCGTCGACGGTCCACGCCATCAGGTTCCCCTCACCGGGCAGCTCGGTGATCGTGCCCTCCGGCAGCGGGTACCGGCGGTGGATCGGCGCGGGCGGCGCCGTCGCCGTCGGCACGGGGCGCGGCGGGGGAGTGGGGGTGGGACTCGGCGTCGGCGTCGCCGCGATCGGAGCAGCGGTCGGTCCGACCCGCGCGGCACTCGTGCAGCCGGCCAGCCCCACGGCCGCGGAGGCGATGCCCAGCAGCAGTGCGCGGCGCCGCAGCGCCTGCCGTCCCGAGACGGTCATGATCCCCCCGTGCGGCGGTCCGGACCCCCCGGGAGCGCCGACAGCGACGGTAGCACCGCCGTGTCTTGCAGCGCGTCGGGCTGTCGCCTAAGCTACTCGGGTTGCGTGCGTCTGCACGCGCTTGCGTGCTGCCCACCGGGCGGGACCTCCGGGTCCTCGTCCTCGGGCGGGCGGTGCGCCGACAAGTGACCTTGGGTGGGTCGGGCGAGGCCTCGTGCCGCGCGTGGCCCACGGTACCCACACATGGAGGAAACCATGGCAGCAGTCTGCCAGGTGACCGGAGCCGTCCCCGGCTTCGGACACGCCATCTCGCACTCGCACCGGCGCACCAAGCGCCGCTTCGACCCGAACGTGCAGAAGAAGACGTACTACGTCCCGTCCCTGCGCCGTAACGTCACGCTGACGCTGTCGGCCAAGGGCATCAAGGTCATCGACGCCCGTGGCATCGAGTCCGTCGTGAAGGATGTTCTCGCTCGTGGGGTGAAGATCTAATGGCCAAGCAGCAGGACGTCCGTCCGATCATCAAGCTCCGTTCGACGGCGGGAACCGGTTACACCTACGTGACCAAGAAGAACCGCCGCAACGACCCCGACCGTCTCGTGCTCAAGAAGTACGACCCCGTAGTGCGCAAGCACGTCGACTTCCGCGAGGAGCGCTAAGTATGGCTAAGAAGAGCAAGATCGCCCGCAATGAGCAGCGCAAGGTGGTCGTCGAGCGCTACGCCGCCAAGCGCCTCGAGCTGAAGAAGGCCCTCGTCGACCCGGCCGGGACCGACGAGTCCCGCGAGGCCGCCCGCACGGGCCTCCAGAAGCTCCCCCGCAACGCCTCGCCGGTCCGCGTCCGCGGCCGCGACGCCGTCGACGGCCGCCCCCGCGGCAACCTGTCGAAGTTCGGCATCTCGCGTGTCCGCTTCCGCGACATGGCGCACCGCGGCGAGCTGCCCGGCATCACCAAGTCGAGCTGGTAAGCGGCGCGCAGCGCCGCTCACCAGCGTGCTAGCTGCGCTCACGTCGAAAGGCCCCACGATCTCACGATCGCGGGGCCTTTCGGCGTTCACTGGTCGGGGCGTCCCTGCCGCCCCTCCCCGCGGTCGGCTCCTCGAGGGGGTCGGGTTCCGCAGAGCGTCCTGCGTCCGCTGCGTGAAATCGCTTGGCACGCGATTTCACGGATCGCTCGCGGTTCCCGCTCGCTCCCCGCGATCCGGGACGCCCGCCTGCGGTTGCATGCTGATCGAGCAGCCCGCGGAGCGGGCGTATCGAGATCCCGCGCCGCGGCGCCGCGTAAAATGGTCGGCATGACCAGCACCCTTCCGACCGTCGCCGAGATCGCGGCGCTCATCGACCACGCGATCCTCAAGCCCGAGCTCACCCGCGCCGAGGTCGACGCGCAGCTCGACGAGGCCCGCGCGGCCGGCGTCTTCAGCGTCTGCGTGCGCCCCTCCGACATCGCGCACGCCGTCCGCCGGCTCGAGGGCTCCGGCGTGCTCGTCGGCACGGTCATCGGCTTCCCGCACGGCACCACCTCGACCGCCGCGAAGGTCGCCGAGGCGACGCAGGCGCTCGCGGACGGCGCCGTCGAGCTCGACATGGTCGTCAACATCGGCCGCCTGCGCAGCGACCTGCTCGACGACGTCGAGGCCGACATCCGCGCGGTCGTCGGCGCGGCCGAGGGGCACGTCGTCAAGGTCATCCTCGAGACCAGCTACCTCGACGACGAGCAGATCGTCTCCGGCAGCGAGGCCGCCGAGCGCGCGGGCGCCGACTTCGTCAAGACCGCCACCGGCTTCGGCGGCGGCGGCGCCACCGAGCACGACCTGCGGCTGATGCGCGGTGCCGTCTCGGACGCCGTGCAGGTCAAGGCCTCCGGCGGCGTCCGCGACCTCGACACTCTGCTCGCCTTCCGCGAGCTCGGCGTCACCCGCTTCGGCACCAGCGGCTCCGCCACGATCCTCGGCGACCTGACCGCGCGCCAGTCGGGCGACGCCTCCGCCGCCCGCGTCGACACCGCCTCCTACTGAGCACCGTGCGCGGCGGAGGGGTGTCGGATCGCCGCGCGGCGGCGGAGGGCCGCTCCCTCGACGACATCGCGAAGGCGCTCAAGGAGCGGGTCTACGCCGCCTTCACCGGCCTCGCCGTCGTGATGATCTACGCCGTCGACGAGCAGGCCGACTCCGCGCACGCGCTCCGCAGCCTCGTCATCGCGATCATCGGCATCTCGGCCGCCGGCTTCGTCGCCGACGTCATCGCCCACCAGGTCGCGCATGCCGCGACTCCGACGGGCGCCGAGGCGCGGACGATGCTGCGGATCTCGGGCGGCGCCCTCGCCTCCGCCTCCCTGCCGGTGCTGGTCCTGGGCGCCTCGGCGCTCGGCTGGATCGACGACGTCGTCGCGCTGCGGATCGGCGTCGGCGTCTACGTGGTCACCCTCGCCGGCATCGCGCTGATCGCGGTCGTCCGGGCCGGGCTCGGCGTGCGGCAGAGCATCGTCGCGCTGCTCGGGCTCGTCGGACTGGGAGCCGCCGTCGTCGGCGTGCTCGCGCTGTCGCACTGATGGCCGCTGTCGCACTGATGGCGGGGCAGGCCCGTGAGGGCGGGCGGGCCCGGTGAGCCGCACCCGGGTCGAGCTCGGCCGCCGGGAGGACCTCGGGGCCGACTGCGCCCACTGCTTCGGCCTCTGCTGCGTCGCGCTGGCGTTCTCGCGCTCCTCCGACTTCCCGGTCGACAAGCCCGCCGGCGAGCCGTGCGGCAACCTCGACGCCGAGGACTCCTGCACGATCCACCGCCGGCTCCGGCCGGAGGGCTTCGTCGGCTGCACGGTCTTCGACTGCTTCGGCGCCGGGCAGAAGGTGTCGACGCACACCTTCGGCGGCGTCTCCTGGCGCAGCGACGCCGGAGTGCGCGGACAGATGTTCGCGGTCTTCCCGCTGATGCGCCGCCTGCACGAGCTGCTCTGGTACCTCGACGTCGCGCTCGCACTGCCGGGCGCCGACGCGGTCCTGCGGGACGCGGTGCGCATCCGCTTCGAGACCGTGCTCGCCGTCACGCTCGGCGCCGCGGAGGAGATCCTCGCGGCCGACGTCGACGCGGAGTTCGCCGCCGCCCGCCCGCTGCTCGTCGCCGCGAGCGAGGCCGCCCGCCCGCTGCTCGTCGCCGCGAGCGAGGCCGCCCGCTCGACGCCGCGGCGGCGGCGGAGGCACGGAAGCACCGGCTCGCGCCGGGCGCCGATCTGGTCGCGGCGCGGCTGGCGGGGGCGGACCTGCGCGGCGCCGATCTGCGCGGCTCGCTCCTGATCGCCGCCGACCTCCGCGGCGCCGATCTGCGCGGCTGCGACGTGCTGGGCGCCGACCTGCGCGACGCGGAGGTCGCGGGCGCGGACCTCTCCGCCGCGATCTACCTGACGCAGGCGCAGGTGAGCAGCACCCGCGGCGACGCGGCGACGGCGCTGCCGCCGCACTTCGAGCGGCCGTCGCACTGGGCGACGACGCGCGAGGGTGTGACGCGCGGGGTTGCGACGCGCTGACGGGTGCCCGCGGTCAGCGCTCGAGCGTGCCGGCGGTCGTCTCGTCGTCGCCGAGGCCGTTCAAGCCGAGACCGCCCAGGCCGAGACCGCCCAGCACCTCGCGGCTCAGGCGGTGCGAGCCGTTCCAGCTCTCGATCACGCACTGCGGGAAGGCCTCGCGGTCGAGATTTCCGAGCCAGGAGGCGGCGGCCTCGCGGGCCCAGGAGTCGGAGGAGTAGACGCCGATGATCTCGCCGGCGTCGTCCCACGGTCCGATCGTCGAGAGGACGAAGTGGCCGACGCTCATTGCTGCTCCTTCATCGTCCGGATCGGAACCGAGCAGACCGCGGGGCCGTGCTCAGGGGACCGGGGCGCAGTGGCGCGCGATGACAAGCCTGTCACAAACACGCTCTTGCGCGCGGCGTGCGTTCGTGTTCACTGCATGCTGTCGCGAAGTCGCGCATTGAGCGCTCCGAGGGCTGCGGCGATCTCGGTCTCGTCGGCGCCGGGCAGGACGGTGCCGCCCTGAGCGAGGCCGTGCCGGAGGGCGTCGAGCTCGGCCGCCTCCAGTCGGTGAGCGGCGGTCAGGGCCTCGAGGATGGCGAGGACGCCGACGAGGGCGACGGCGTCGTCCACGTCGAGGGGGCGGGCGCAGCTGTTCTCCATGCGCTTCTCCAATGGGGTGGGTCGCCGACCGTGGGGACAGGACGGCGAGAGGGGGTCGTGCAGGTGCGGGTGTCGGACCGCGCACCCAGACGCCCCGCGGCCGGATCGACCGCGGGGCGTCTGGAGTGCTGGGGGATGCTCAGGCGACGCGCGGCTCGGCCTCGGGCGCGTCGTCCTCGGGGATGAAGACGTCCTGGACGGTCACGTTGATCTCGGCGACGTCCATGCCCACGATCTCGCGGATCGCACGGCCGACGGCGGAGCGCACGCCCTCCGCGACGTCCTGGAGCGCGGCGGGGTACTCGGCGACGATCGTGACGTCGGCGGCGACCTGGCGCTCGCCGACCTCGACCTTGACGCCCTGGGCGCGGTCGTCGTTGCCGAGCGCGCCGCGGATGGCGCCGAGGGCGCGGGCCGCGCCGTTGCCGAGGGCGTGCACGCCGGGCACCTCGCGGGCCGCGATGCCGGCCACCTTCGCGATGACGCCGTCATCGATGACGGTGCGTCCGGTTCCGTTGCCCGTGGTGGTCGCGTTGCTCTCGGCCATGATCTCCTCTTTCGCCTCGGTGCCCGGTCGGTCGATCGGGCGGTTCGGAGGTAGGACGCGCGGGGCCGGGCGATCGTCACGGTGCGATCGCTCCTGTCCAGGCAACTGCCAGAGTGCGGGCGAGCGCCTCAGCGCGCTGTCGCGTGCTCGAGGAACGCGAGCGTGCGCTCGAGTGCCTCGCGCGCCTCCGGCAGCTCGAAGTGGAACTGGTACTCGTGGCCGAGCGCGGTGTCGTGCCCCTCGCCCCAGAGCAGTGCGGTGACCGGCACGCCGAGCGAGCGCAGCTGGGCGGCGAACGGACGGGACTGCGTCGCGGTGAGCGGGTCGGCGTTGCCTCCGCTGAGGAACGCCGGCGGGAAGCGCGGAGTGACGTGGTCGATCGTCGACATCTGCCGTGCCGCCTCGCTCGCCCACCACGCGCGCCGGCCCGTGTACGCCTGCACGGCGGCGCGCAGCCCGCGGCCGGCGAGCCCGGTGGCGCCGGTCAGCGCGGCGACGTCGTACACGCCGCAGTGCAGGACGACGGCGCGCAGCGCGTCCACGGGCAGGGTCGTCGTGAGACCGGCGGCGCGGGCGTAGGAGGGGTTCGTGATCGCCGTGGCCAGCTGGCTCGCGAGCTGCGCGCCCGCGGAGTCGCCGGCCAGCACCAGGCGGTCGCGGGCGATGCCGAGCCGGCCGGCGCTCCGGCGGAGGTGCTCCAGGGCGGCGAGCAGCTGGCGCGGGGCGGTCGGGTGCAGCGCCTCGGGGGCCCGGGAGTAGTCGAGCGAGACCGCGGTGTAGCCGGCGCCGGCGAGCATCCGCAGGTAGGGGTCGACGTCGCGGCGATGGCCGGCGACCCAGCCGCCGCCGTGGATCCAGACGACCGTCGGCCGCGGTCCCGCGAGCGGCGAGCGGAAGACGTCGGCCGTGGTGGCGGGCGCGCCCGGGCGCGCCGCGACCGGCTCGGCGATCCGGACGATCCCCGAGGGCGCGAAGGGCAGCATCGACGCCGCCGTCCGCCGCGCCTCGCGCTCGAAGACCGCGCGGACGGCCAGCGCGGCCGGCCGGGACGCGGCCCGGATCGCGCTCGATCGCATGGTTCCCCCCTCGCGCCGATCCACCGGCCCCCACCGGCGACGCATCACGAAGGGTACGCACGCCATGTTTCGGTCGTGCGACGGCCGGGGTGGGTGGCAGGCGCGACGGGTGGCAGGCGCGGCGGGTGGCAGGCTGGTCGCGTGACGGATGACGCGAGCACGACGGCCCCGGCGACGACCCGCTCCCCGGCCCTGAGCGCGCGGACGCTCCTCGTGCTCGGTCTGATCGGCGCGATCGGCGGCATGCTCTCCGGCGCGTTCGGCGTCGGCGGCGGCATCGTGATGGTGCCGATGCTGATCGCCTGGGCCGGGATGGATCAGCGCCGCGCCTCCGCCACCTCGCTGCTGGCGATCGCCCCCACCGCGGTCGCCGGCGCGTTCGGTTACGCGCTCGGCGGGCAGGTCGCCTGGCTTCCCGCCGCCGTGATCGCCGCGGCCGCGATGCTCGGCGCGCTCGCCGGCTCCTGGCTGCTCGCGCGCCTGCCGCTGGGCGTGCTGCGCTGGCTGTTCGTCGCCCTGCTGGTCGCGGCGGCGGTGCGGATGGCCGTCTTCGGCTCGAACGAGACGGGCGACGTCGCTGAGGGCTGGGGCGTCTGGCCGGGGTTCGCGGGTCTCGGGCTGGCGATGGGCGTGGCGTCGGGGCTGTTCGGGATCGGCGGCGGCGCGATCGCCGTGCCCGTGCTCGTCGGCGCGTTCGGCCTGGCCGATCTGCTCGCGAAGGGCACGTCGCTCGCCGCGATGATCCCGACGGCGATCAGCGGCTCGATCGCGAACGCACGCCGCGGGCTCCTCGACGTGCGCGCCGGGCTCGTGGTCGGCCTCTGCGCGACCGGGTTCTCCTTCGCCGGGGTGGCGCTGTCGTTCCTGCTGCCGGCGCGGATCTCGGGCGTGCTGTTCGCCGCTCTGCTGCTCCTCGCGGCGCTCCAGCTCGCGCTGAAGGGGCGGCGGAAGCGGTCCTGATCCTGGATCCGCCTCACCGGCTTCTTGACACCCGGCTGTTGTAAGTGTTTGATCAGTCACATGTCGACCACGACCCCGCGCTCCACCGCTGACGCCCAGCGCGAGCGGATCACCGCCGCCGCTGTGCACGTCTTCGCCCGCACCGGCTACTCCGCGACCCCGATCACCGAGGTCGCGGCCGAGGCGGGGGTCTCGCCCGCCTACGTCTTCCGGCTCTTCCCGGGCAAGCTCGGCGTCTTCGTCGCCGCGGTCGACCGCTGCTACGCCCTGGTGGCGTCGACGCTCGCCGCGGCGGGGGAGGCGTCGCCGTCCCTCGACCCGGCCGACCGGCTCGAGGCGATGACCCTCGCCTACATCGACCTGATCGCCGACCGCGACCTGATCATGCTGCAGTCGCAGGCGCAGAGCGCGTGCGAGGTGCCCGAGATCCGCGAGGCGGTGCGCCGGGGGATCTCGGCGGTCGTCCGCACGGTGACCGTCGTCTCCGGTGCCGACGGCCCGGCCGTGCAGCGCTTCCTCGCCTACGGCCAGCTCTGCCACCTGATCGTCCAGACGGACCTCGGCGGCGTCGACTCGGAGTGGGCGCGGATCGTCTCGGCGGGCATCCGGCACCACGACTGAGCGCCGGCACGCCTGCTGGTCGAACCTTTTCCGTCTTCACAGAAGTGACTGTCCAGTCACTCACACCCACCCCAAGGAGCACACCATGACCACCACCGTCCCGCGCACCACCACTCGCGTCGTCCTCCCCGGCCTCGTCGAGCCGTCCGGACTGCTGCTCGAGCAGGCCGTCGTCGAGCCGCCGGCGGCCGGCGAGCTGCTCGTGGCCGTCGAGGCCACCGGCATCTCCTTCGCCGAGCAGTCGATGCGCCGCGGCCGCTACTTCGCTCAGCCCGCCTTCCCGTTCACCCCGGGCTACGACCTGGTCGGTCGGGTGGCCGCGGTCGGTCCCGGAGGGGACGCGTCCCTCGAGGGCCGCCGCGTCGCCGCGCTCACCAAGACCGGCGGCTGGACGGGGCACGCCCGCGTCGCCGCGCGCGACTGCGTCCTCGTCCCCGAGGGCGTCGCGCCGGAGGACGCCGAGGCCGTGGTGGTGAACGGAGTGACGGCCTGGCAGATGCTGCACCGCTCGGCCCGGCTCTCGCGCGGTGACACGATCCTCCTGTTCGGGGCGAACGGCGGCGTCGGCGGCCTCGTGCACCGGCTCGCCCGCCTCGAGGGGATCCGGGTGATCGGCGCCGCCTCGCCGCGGCACCACGACGCCCTCCGCGCGGCCGGCGTCGAGCCGGTCGACTACGCCGATCCGGAGCTCACCGCCCGCGTCCGCGAGCTCGCGCCCGGCGGTGTGCAGGCCGTCTTCGACAACATCGGCGGGGAGACCACCCGCCTGGCCTGGTCGCTGCTCGCGCCCGGCGGTACCCTCGTCGCCTACGCGATCGTCAGCGCGAGCACCGGCAGCATCTGGCCGCCGTTCCTGAAGCAGCTCGCCCGGATCCAGGCGTACCAGCTGACGCCGAACGGGAAGCGTGCCGTGTTCTACGACCTCTGGGCCGGCCACTCGCTGCGGCCCGCGCGGTTCCGCGCGCGGCTCGAGGAGGATCTGGGCCGTGTGCTCGCGCTGCTCGCGGACGGCTCGCTCACGGCCAACATCGCGGCGCGCTTTCCCCTTAGCGGGATCGTGGCGGCGATGGAGCTGGCGGAGTCGCGGACGCTCGACGGCAAGGTGATCCTGCTGCCGTGACGGGGGCGGCGCGCACGCGTGGGAAAATCGGGGTGATGTCCTCCCGAGCCGCATGAGCGCCGCCACCTACCTGACCGCCTCGATCCCCCTGCGTCTCGCGAGCGCGGGGATGGTCGTCGCCCTGCCCGTCCTCGCCGTCGAGCGACTCGACGACGTCGCCCTCGGCGGGCTGCTCACCGGGGCGGCGCTGTTCCCGAGCGTGATCGCGGCCCCGCTGGTCGGCACGGTGCTCGACCGGGTGCGCGCCCCGCGCCGGCTGCTGGTCGGCGCGGCGCTCGCCACCGCCGCCTCCTTCGCGCTCGCGTCGTTCCTCGGCGACGTCCCGACGGTGCTGATCGCGTTGCTCCTGGTGATCGCGGGCCTCGCGACCCCGGTCTACATGGGCGGCATGTCGAGCTTCGTCACCAGCGCGATCGCCGATCCGCGCCGCGCCTACGCCCAGGACTCGCTGTCGTACACCGTCGCCTCGATCGGCGGGCCCGCGATCGCCGGGCTGGTGATCGCGGTCGCCTCCGCCCGCTTCGCGATGCTCGCGATGGCGGCCCTCGCGCTCGTGGGCGTCCTCGGCTCGCTCGCGCTGCGGATGGAGGCGCGACCCACCCCGACCGTGGGCGTCCGGCGCACCATCGCGGCCGGCGTCACGCACCTCGTGCGGCACCGGCCGATCGCGATCGTCACCCTCTCGGGCACGATCAGCCAGATCGGCGGCGGGGCGGCCGGAGTCGCGGCGATCGGACTGTCGCTCGAGCGGGTGGGCAGCACCGCGGCCGCGGCCGGGCTGCTCACAGCCTTCGCCGTCGGCGGTCTGCTCGGTGCGATCGCGGTCGCCGTGCGGCGCTGGACGCACCGCCCGCCGGCCTGGGTGATGGGCGCCGGCTTCGCCGCGACCGGCGTCGCTCTGCTCGCCGCCGCTCCCGACCTCGGGATCGTGGTCGCCCTCGTCGCCTTCGCCGTCGCCGGAGTCTTCACCGCGCCCGCGAACGCGGCGATGCTGCTGCTGCGCGATCAGGAGAGCCCGGCGGCCGTCCGCTCCCAGGTCTTCACCATCGGCGCGGGCCTGCGCGCCGCCGCCGCGGCGGTCGGCGCCGCCCTCGCGGGCGCCGCCTCGGGCCTGGACGCCGGCTGGCTCATCCTCGGCATCGCCGCCGTCTGGATCGCCTCGGGCCTGCTCCTGACCCTCTTCCCCCGCCCCCTGCCGGCCCGCGAGCCTTGATCCCCCGCCGCGAGATGCCACTTGTGAGCGCGACACGCCGTGAGAAGCGTGCACAAGTGGCATCTCGCGGGGAGGGTCAGGCGGCGGCGCCCGCCAGGGTGCCCGTGTTGGGGCCCGCGGGGTCGATGATCAGGCAGTTGATGGTGCGGTCGCCGCCGTCCCAGCTCTCCTGCGTGGGGTAGTAGTAGCTGAAGTCGTACTGCGACTCCTCGTAGCTGACACCGACGAAGCCCTCGAAGGCCGCCTGGCAGCCGTCGTCCGCCTGCGCGGTGGTCTCGGTCTCGCCGGGGTACGCGTCGGCCTCGGCCATCGTGATGTTCTGGAAGACCTCGTAGCTGTGCGCCTCGGTGCACGGCACGGTCGGGACGTCGGTGACCTCGGTCGCGGTCTCGCTCAGCTCGTCGTTGAGGCAGTCGCCGACGCGGAGCTGGAAGACGTCGGTCGTGCCGCCCTCGACGATCTCGCCGGAGGTGTCGTCCCGGGTCTCGCCGCCCATCATGCTGTTGATCCCCGAGCAGCCGGTGAGGCCGAGGGCGAGGGCCGCTGCGGCGGCGAGGACGAGGGAGGAACGGCGGCGGTTCATCGGGTGCTCCAGACGGCGGCGGTGACGGTGACGGCTCCCAGGGTAGGGCGGGGGAGCGGCCGGTGCGACCCCCTGTGCGGTGCCGCGTGCGGTGTCGTTCCCAGGCGAGTGGAGTCGAATGGGGGCATGGCTCAGAAGACCGTCGCAGACCAGCTCATCGCCCAGCTCATCGACGCCGGGGTCGCCCGGATCTACGGGATCGTCGGCGACTCCCTCAACCCGATCGTCGACGCGGTGCGCCGCAGCGGCGGCTCGGCGAAGGGCGGGATCGACTGGATCCACGTCCGCAACGAGGAGGCGGCCGCGTTCGCCGCCGGCGCCGAGGCGCAGATCACCGGGAAGCTGGCGGTGTGCGCCGGCAGCTGCGGGCCCGGCAATCTGCACCTGATCAACGGGCTCTACGACGCGCACCGATCCGGCGCCCCGGTGCTCGCGATCGCGAGCCACATCCCGAGCGGCGAGATCGGCTCCGGCTACTTCCAGGAGACGCACCCGGACCGGCTCTTCGTCGAGTGCTCGCACTACCGCGAGCTGGTCTCGACGGCGGCGCAGGCCCCGCGGGTCGTCAACGCGGCGATGCGCAGCGCCGTCGCACTCCGCGGCGTCGCGGTGGTCACCCTCCCGGGCGACGTCGCCGAGTTCGAGGCCGTCGGCGAGTTCCCGGCGTTCGCGCTGCCCGAGCGGCCGACTCTCGTGCCCGCGGCGGCGGACGTCCGCGCCCTCGCGCAGGCGATCGACGACGCGAAGACCGTCGCGATCTTCGCCGGCGCCGGAGTGCGCGGCGCGCACGACGAGGTCGTCGCCTTCGCCGAGTTGATCGGCGCGCCGATCGGGCACAGCCTGCGCGGCAAGGAGTGGATCCAGTACGACAACCCCTACGACGTGGGCATGACCGGGCTGCTCGGCTACGGCGCCGCGCACGCGGGCATCCACGACGCCGATCTGCTGATCCTGCTCGGCACCGACTTCCCCTACGAGCAGTTCCTGCCGGACGCGTCGAAGGTCGTCATCGCGCAGGTCGACTCCGACGCGTCGAAGCTCGGCCGCCGCGTGAGCGTCGCGCACCCCGTGCACGGCGACGTCGCCGCGACGCTCGACGCGCTCACGCCGCTGGTGCAGCGCAAGAGCCACCGCTTCCTCGACAAGCTCCTGAAGAAGCACGAGAAGCTCGTCACCGGCGTGGTCGGGAAGTACACGGAAGTCGCCACGAAGCGGCCCGTGCACCCCGAGCTGGTCGCCTCGACGCTCGACGCGCTGCTCGCGGACGATGCGATCGTCACCGCCGACACCGGCATGGGCAACGTCTGGCAGGCCCGGTACATCACGCCGAACGGGCGCCGCCGGCTGCTCGGCTCGTACTCGCACGGCTCGATGGCGAACGCGCTGCCGCAGGCCGTCGGCGCTCAGCTCGCGCAGCCCGGCCGCCAGGTCGTCTCGCTGAGCGGGGACGGCGGGCTCTCGATGCTGATGGGCGAGCTGGTGACGGTCGCCGCCTACAAGCTGCCCGTGACCATCGTCGTCTTCAACAACTCCACCCTCGGGCTGGTGAAGGTGGAGATGCTCGTCGACGGCTTCCCCGACTTCGCGGTCGACGTGCCGATGGTCGACTACGCGCAGGTCGCGACGGCGGTCGGCATCCGGGGGATCCGGGTCGAGGACCCGCGCGAGGTCGAGGCGGCGCTGCGGGAGGCGCTCGCCGACCCGGGGCCCGTGCTCGTCGACGTGGTGACGGATCCGCTCGCGCTGTCGCTGCCGCCGACCGTCACCGGGGCGCAGGTGAAGGGCTTCGCGCTGGCGATGTCGAAGATGGTGATGAACGGCGGCACGGGCGAGGCGATCGCGCTGGCCCGCTCGAACGTGAAGCACGCGCTGCCGTGATCGACGCTCCCGCGATCGATCGTGCCGCCCTGGCGACGGGCACCTGGTTCGTGCGCGGCTCGAGCCTGCCGCTGTGGCGGGGGCGCGAGGGGGTCGCGATCACCTACGCGCCGCTGCCGAGCGGCGAGTTCGGCGACGTCGTCAGCTGGCGTGGCCGGCGCTCGGCGCGCTACGTGGTCGGGATCGACGCGCCCGACCCGGCGGACCCCGACGGCTTCCGCTGGCGGGGCGTCGAGCCGCTGACGCTGCTGGCCCGCAGCCGCTGGTCGTTCGTCGCCGCGGACGAGGCGGCGGGCTGGGCGCTGACCCGCTTCGCCCGCACCCCGTTCACTCCGGCGGGCGTCGACGTCTACGTCCGCGAGGCGCGGCCGGCGCCGGGCGTGCTGGCGGCCGCCCTCGCGGCGTGCGCGGCGGACCCGCGCACGGCACCGCTGCGCCCCCGGATGTTCGAGGTCGCTGCCTGACCCTCTTTGCTGGTCGAGTAGCCGCGCAGCGGCGTATCGAGACCCGCGCGATCAGAGGCTCTCGCCGATGGCGATCGCGTCGGCCTCGACCGCGGCGCTCTCCTCGCCGTGGGCGTCCGCGCGCACCAGCGTCCGCCGCCCGAGGAACACGATCAGCGACGCGACGAGCACCGCGCCTGCGGCCGCGTACATCGGGAAGGCCGGCGAGATCGCGACGGCCAGCGCGGACGCGGCCGGCGGGGCGATCGCGCCGCCGAGGAAGCGCACGCCCGAGTAGGCGGAGGACGCGACGGAGCGCGGCAGCTCGGTCGCCTCCATCACGCACTCGGTGAGCACCGTGTTGACGATGCCCAGCAGCAGCCCGCCGACGATGATGCAGACGATCAGGCCGACCCGCGAGGAGATCAGCAGGCCGCCGGCGACGAGGTCGAGCGCGAGCAGCGCCAGCACCGAGCGCAGCACGACCGTGCGCGGCAGCCGCGCGGTGAGCAGCGGAGCGGCGAACACCGAGGTGATCGCGACGCCCAGCCCCCAGCCGAAGAAGGTGAAGCCGAGACCCATCTCATCGAGCCCGAGCGGGTACGGCGTGTAGGCCAGCAGCACGAAGAAGCCGATGTTGTAGAAGAGCGCGGCACCGGCGAGGGTGCGGATCGCGGGCACGGCCAGCGCCTTGAACGGCGCGGAGAGCGGCGTCGGGGTCGGCCGCGGGCCGTCCTCGCGCAGGAGCGTCGCGATGGCGATGAAGCCGACGGCCATCAGCACGGCGGTGCCGAAGAACGGTCCGCGCCAGGAGACGGAGCCGAGCAGGCCGCCGAGCAGCGGGCCGATCGCGATGCCGACGCCGAGCGCGGCCTCGTAGAGCACGATCGCTGCGGAGGATCCTCCGCTGGCCGCGCCGACGATCGTCGAGAGCGCGGTCGAGATGAAGAGCGCGTTGCCGAAGCCCCAGCCGGCGCGGAAGCCGATGACGCCCTCGACGCTGCCGGCCGTGCCGGCGAGCGCGGCGAAGACCACGATCAGCACCAGGCCGATCATCAGCGTCTTCTTCGCGCCGATGCGGCTGGAGAGCCAGCTGGTGAAGAACATCACGATGCCGGTGATGACGAGGTAGCTGGTGAACAGCAGCGACGTCTCGGTCGGTGTCGCCTCGAGGCTCTCGGCGATCGCCGGGAGGATCGGGTCGACCAGGCCGATGCCCATGAAGGCGATGACGGCGGCGAAGGCGACGGCCCAGACGGCGAGCGGCTGCCGGAGGATCGAGCCGCCCGCGGCGGGGGAGTGGGGAGTGGACACGGAGGGGCCTTTCGGGGGAGGGGTCGGAGGTTCAGGAGGCGGGGCGGCCGGCGACGCGCAGGACGCGCGCCTCGACGAGAGCGGCGGCGCGCTCGAGGGCGCGGCGGTCGTCGTCGTCGAGGTCGTCGAACAGCGGGGCGAGGGCGGCGTCGAGGCGGAGGCGGTGCTCGGCGAGCGCCGCGGTTCCGGCCTCGGTGCCCTCGATCAGCCAGGCGCGGCCGTCGCTCGCGTCGTGCACGCGGCGGATCCAGCCGGCCTCGTCCAGGCGCGCGACGATGCCGGTCATCGTCGGCTGGGTGACGCGGACGCGCGCGGCGAGCTCGCCCAGGCGGAGCGGGGAGGCGGTGCGCAGCTCGGCGAGCGTCGACCAGACCGCTCCGGACTGCGCGCCGAGACCCGTGGCGCCGCTGGAGCGGCCGGCGAACCGCGCGAGGGCGGTGGCGGCGGAGGCGAGGCGGACGGGCGCGGAGGGTTCGAGCACGTGCTTAAACATAGCACGCCTATGTATCGCGGCGAACGGTCGCCGGATCGCTCCTCCACTGTCCTTCTCCACGGTCGCCGTGCCAAAATGGTTCGCAATCCCTTGCCGCGCCCCGGCATCACCGACGGAAAGAGTTGTCATGCCCACCCCGCCCGCACTCGAGGCCGCTGTCGACTGCGACGTCGTCGTCATCGGCGCCGGCGCCACCGGCCTCACCGCCGCCGTCCGGCTGCAGGAGCGGGGCCGGCGCGTCGTCGTCCTCGAGGCGCGCGACCGCGTCGGCGGCCGCCTCGAGACCCGCGTGGTCGACGGCCAGCTGCTCGAGCTCGGCGGCCAGTGGGTCTCTCCCGATCAGACCGCGCTGCTCGAGACGCTCGACGAGCTGGGCCTCGACACCTACTCCCGCTACCGCGACGGCGAGAGCGTCTACATCGGCGCCGATGGGAGCGCCCGCCGCTTCACCGGCGACGTCTTCCCCGGCGGCGAGCGCACCGAGGCCGAAGTCGAGCGGCTGATCGGCGTCCTCGACCGCCTCGTCGCCGAGACCGACCCGGCCGCGCCGTGGTCGCATCCGCTCGCGCACGACTACGACCGGATCAGCTTCAGCGCCTGGCTGGAGGCGCAGAGCGACGACGCGGAGGCGCGCGCCAACATCGCGCTCTTCATCGCCGACGCCATGCTCACCAAGCCGGCGCACTCCTTCTCGCTGCTGCAGGCGCTGCTGATGGCGGCGAGTGCGGGCAGCTTCGGCAACCTGGTCGACGCCGACTTCATCCTCGACAAGCGGGTCCTCGGCGGTCTGCAGCAGGTCCCGGAGCGGCTCGCCGAGCGGGTCGGCGCCGAGCGCGTCCTGCTCGGGCGGCCGGTCCGCTCGATCGAGTACGGCGACGACGGCGTGACCGTCCGCGCCGACGGCGTCACCGTGCGGGCCCGCCGCGCGATCGTCGCCGTGCCGCCGAACCTCGTCAACCGGATCAGCTTCGACCCGCCGCTGCCGCGGCTGCGCCAGCAGGCGCTCCAGCACCAGTCCCTCGGGCTCGTGATCAAGGTGCACGCGACCTACGCGACCCCGTTCTGGCGCGAGGACGGCCTCTCCGGCACCGCGTTCAGCCCGCACGCCCTCGTGCACGAGGCCTACGACAACTCCAACGCGGGCGAGGAGCGCGGCACCCTCGTCGGCTTCGTCTCGGACGAGAAGGCAGACCGCGTGCTCGCGCGGCCCGCGGCCGAGCGGAAGGCCGCGATCCTCGACTCCCTCGCCGCCTACTACGGGCCCGCGGCGCTCGATCCCGTCGTCTACTACGAGAGCGACTGGGCCTCGGAGGAGTGGACGCAGGGTGCGTACGCCGCCAGCTTCGACCTCGGCGGTCTCACCCGCTACGGCGCGCTGCAGCTCGAGCCCGTCGGCCCGCTCCGCTTCGGCTCCAGCGACCTCGCGGCCGAGGGCTACCAGCACGTCGACGGCGCGATCCGCGTCGGGCGGCGCCTCGCGCAGGAGATCCTCGACGAGGACGCCGCCGAGGACGCGAACGACGACGACACCGCCGACGCGACCGCGCCGGCCCACGACCGTGAAGGAGCACTCCCCGCATGAGCAGCACCGGCAGCACCTACGCCGTCATCGACCCGGCCTCGGGCGAGACGCTGAGCGAGTACCCCGGCACGACCGACGCGGAGCTCTCCGACGCGATCGCGGCGGCCCACGACGCCTACTCCTCCTGGTCGCGGACCGTCCCCGTCGCCACCCGCGCCGCGCTGATCGCCCGCGTCGCGGAGCTGCACGTCGAGCGCGCCGACGCCCTCGCCGCGATCATCGTCCGCGAGATGGGCAAGCCGCTCGATCAGGCGCAGGGCGAGGTCGGCTTCGCGGCCGACATCTACCGCTACTACGCCGAGAACGGCGAGGAGTTCCTCAAGGACGAGCCGATCGCACTGACCGACGGCACCGGCTCCGCGTTCGTCCGCCGCTCGGGGCTCGGCGTGCTGCTGGGCATCATGCCGTGGAACTTCCCCTACTACCAGGTCGCCCGCTTCGCCGGCCCGAACGTGGTCAACGGCAACACGATCCTGCTCAAGCACGCGCCGCAGTGCCCGGAGTCGGCCGCCGCGATCGCCGACATCTTCCGCACCGCCGCCGAGGAGCTCGGCGCCCCGGCCGGCGTCTACGTCAACCTCTACGCGAGCAACGACCAGGCCGCGACCGTCATCGCCGACCCGCGGGTGCAGGGCGTCTCCGTCACCGGCTCCGAGCGCGCGGGAGCGGCCGTCGCCGAGATCGCCGGCCGGAACCTCAAGAAGGTCGTGCTCGAGCTGGGC
Organism: Rathayibacter sp. VKM Ac-2760; assembly: GCF_009834185.1. Taxonomy (GTDB): domain Bacteria; phylum Actinomycetota; class Actinomycetes; order Actinomycetales; family Microbacteriaceae; genus Rathayibacter. The sequence continues at coordinate 3,647,269 of NZ_CP047173.1, read as the reverse complement.
GGCTCCGACCCGTTCGTGCTGCTCTCCACCGACGACCTCGACAAGGCCGTCGAGGACGCCGTCGCCGCGCGCCTGGACAACAACGGACAGTCCTGCAACGCGGCCAAGCGCTTCATCGTCATCGACGCGCTCTACGACGCCTTCGCGGAGAAGTTCACCGCGGCGTTCACCGCCGCCGTGCCCGCCGACCCGTTCGCGGAGGGCACGCTGCTCGGACCGCTCTCCTCCTCCGCCGCGACCGAGTGCCTCGAGCAGCAGCTCGCCACCGCCCGCGAGCAGGGAGCGACCGTCCGCGCGAGCGGCGAGGTGACCGGCAACTTCTTCCCGCCGGCCGTCCTCGAGGACGTCACCCCCGAGATGAACGCCTACCGCGAGGAGTTCTTCGGCCCCGTCGCCGCGCTCTACCGCGTGCACGACGAGGACGAGGCGATCGCGCTCGCCAACGACACCCCCTACGGCCTCGGCTCGTACCTCTACACGACCGACTCGGAGCAGGCCCTGCGCCTGGCCGACCGCATCGACGCCGGCATGGTTTGGGTGAACCTCGTCCTCGGCGACGCGGCCGAGCTCCCCTTCGGCGGCGTCAAGCGCTCCGGCACCGGCCGCGAGATGGGCCGGAGCGCCCTCGAGGAGTTCGTCAACAAGAAGCTGATCCGCATCGCCTAGGCCCGGCAGGGCCGGGCCAGCGCGACGGCGACGTTGCGCTCCACGGTCTCTTTCAGAAGCGTCGCCTGATCGTCGTCGAGAGTTCTCCACGCGGTGTCGTTCCTCGCCGCGACGCCGCGCGCCACCTCTTCCACGAGAGCGACGACCTCCTCCTCGTCGATCCCCGCGCTCCTCGCGAGCTTCCGCCAGTGGTTCTGCGTCACCGCCTGCGGGAATCCCGCGCCGGCGATGCGCATCGCCAGCTCCTGATCGAACGCCGGGTACAGGCCGGTCGGAACCGCGTCGTAGATCGGGGCGAGGCTGACGGCGTCGGGCCGGAGGAGGACGGAGTAGTTCTTGGCGTGCGCGTCGGCGTTGCCGATGAGGACGTTGAAGGCCAGCTGCCGGAGGAAGGCGAGCACCACCCCGCCGGTCGCGTCGATCGACCGGAGCTTCTCCACGATCTGCGCGGCCGTCACGGAGTACTTCCGTGCAACGTCGATGCCCAGCGCCTGGGCGAGATCCTCTGCGTGGAGTCGTGTCGCGAACAAGGTCTTGTCGTCGAAGACGCGGTCGAAGCGCTCCACGACGAACGCCGTCTGATCCGTCATCTGCAGGACGGCCGCCCGGGGAGCCGGGAGGCCGGCCTCCGCGGCCAGCGTCAGCGCGGACGCTTCCGCCTCCTCGAAGTGGAGATGCTCCGGGCGCGCGGGCTTGACGATGTGCGTCGAGGGGACGGCGGCGTTCGACCAGTACCAGTTCCGGTCCACTCGAGCCAGGGCGAACTTCCCCTGCGTTCCCGCCAGGGAGAAGCGCGCGGGAGTCTGTCGCGGCACCCAGGCGTCCGGATCGAGCTTGATGCTGTTGATGCGGTCGGCGACGTCCCGATCGAGAGCGGGATTCAGCTGCGCCAGTCCCGTCGGCGGTGCCTCGCCGTCGGGGAGGAGCACCAGGCCGCCGGCGACGTCACCGCCGACCGTCCGCAGGAGTTCGAACGTCCCCGTGCTCGCGACCCCGTAAGCCTGTGCCATCCGGCGTCGCGTGTGCTCCTGGTCGGGCAGCAGGTTGTCGAGGAACCTCGCCGCCGCCGCGCGCGTCGTCGTGCCCTCGCGCGGCAGCGACAGGGAGATCGGCGTCGAGGGTGCGTCGTCGGAGTAGCTGAAGCTGATCCTGCCGTCGGCGTCTCTGGTGAACTGCCCGGCATGTCGGCCTTCGAGCCACGCTTCGAGTCGTTCCGTCATCGCAGCACCAGATCGGGAAGTGCGGTCGGCTCGACGCCCAGGGCGTCGAGCACGCGCCGGGCGGTCGAGGGCCGCGACACCGGCAGACCGCGTTCGAGGCGTCGAACGTCGGAGACCTCCACCTCCGCGGTTCGCGCGAGGTCGTCGATCGAAAGTCCCATGATGCGTCGCTCCGAGCTCACGGTATCCGCCAGGTCTTCCCGGCGTCGCAGGTACTCGCGTCGCGGTCGGTGCAGAGCCTCCCGCACGTAGTCGGGATCACCGTGGAGTGCGTGCTGCACGAGATTGGTGCCGAAGTCGACGAGCCCGGACTCCACCTCTCCACCCCACCAGTCCGCCAGCAACCCGGCGGGGTCCTGGGACGTACGAAGTCGGCGGATGCGCGCGGCGGTCCTGGCGCGCTCCTGCCCCTCGAGGCCCGACAGGGTCCGCTCGTGCAGGGCGTGCGCCAGCGACTGCCGCGACCTGACGGAGAGCGGACGGCGCGAGCGTGCGCCGGGCACCTCCGTGACCTCCCAGCGGCGGCCGACCTTCGTCGCCTCGATCCGGCCGGCGGCGATCAGCGCCACCACGCGGCGCGGAGTCACCCCGAGTCGCTCGGCGGCGTGCTTGACGTCCATGACACAACTGTACCGCTCGGGTGTCCGGAAGCATCGTGGCCGCCTGAAGGCGGGTAAGCTCGCCCGTCATGCGCGTCTTCGGCTGTCCGCACTGCGAGGCGCGGGTGGAGTTCGAGGACGCGCGGTGCCTGCGCTGCGGCACGGCGCTCGCATACGACGTCGATGCGGACGAGCTCGTCGAGGCCGAGGGGCGCGCGCTCTGCGTCTACCGCGGCACGATCGACTGCACCTGGCTGGCCGCGGAGGGGACCGGCGGCGCCTGCGCCTCCTGCGCGCTGACGAGCGCCCGGCCGCCAGCCTACGACGCGGCGACGCTGAGCCAGCTGACCGTCGCCGAGTTCGCCAAGCGGCGGCTGCTGCGCCAGCTGCGGCACCTCGACCTGCCGGTGCACCGGGGGCGGCGGCTGTCCTTCGAGCTGCTCTCCTCCGCGCAGGGTCCAGTGACGACGGGGCACGCCGACGGCGTGATCACCGTCGACCTCGCCGAGGGGAACGACGCGCACCGCGAGGCGCTCAAGGCGCGGCTCGGCGAGCCGTACCGGACGATGCTCGGCCACTTCCGGCACGAGATCGGCCACTACTACTGGCAGCTGCTCGTCGACGGGTCGCCGCTCCTGCCCGCGTTCCGCGCGCTCTTCGGCGACGAGCGGGCCGACTACGGCGCCGCTCTCGACGCGCACTACGGCGGCGCCTCGACCGAGGACTGGGCCCGCGACCACATCTCGCAGTACGCCACGACGCACCCGTGGGAGGACTTCGCCGAGACCTTCGCGCACTACCTGCACCTCGCCGACGCCCTCGAGACGACGGCCGCCGTCGGTCTCACCGTGGCCGGGCCGTGGGGCCGCCTCCCCGAATCTCTCGTCGGCAGCGTGCAGGCCACGGGCGCGCACCGCGTCGCGGACCTCGAGATGCCCGAGATCCTCGCCCGCTGGCACGGCTTCTCCCTCGCGCTCAACAGCGTGAACCGCTCGATGGGCAAGGACGACCTCTACCCGTTCGTGATCACACCCGCGATCGCGGAGAAGCTCGCCTGGGTGCACGAGCTGGTGCGCCGGGGGGCGTGACGCTCAGGCCTCGCCGTCCAGCAGTCGGCGCGGCGCCCGCGCCTCCCACGCCTCGCGGAGCAGCCGCCCGAGCTCGTCCGCGTCGATGCGCTCCAGCCGCACGAGCACGCTCGGATGCCCGTCGTAGTGGCTCGTCGTGAAGTACGTCTCCGGGTCGCTCTGCAGCAGCGCCTCGCGCTCGCCGAGATCGGCCCGCCATGCGACGAGGACGCCCGGCCGCTCGTGCAGGCGGGCGAACATCCTCGGGCCGGCGTAGAACGCCGGGGTGCCGTAGGCGGTCCGCTCCTCGGTGCCGGGGAGCAGGAGCGCCAGCCGGCGCACGTCGTCGTCGTCGCTCATGCTCCCCAGTGTGCGCCGCTACTTCTTCTTCAGCGAGGACTCCTTGTGGGCGGCCTTCGCGTCGGTCTTGTCGCTCTGCACGATCCAGTAGGGCTCGTCGTCCGAGGCGTTGAACTTCTGCCCCTCGAACTGGAACTCCTTCGTCTTCTTCTCGACCAGCTCGCCGTGGGTCTCGCCCTGCGAGGTGTTCCAGCTGATCTTGTCGCCCTTCTTCATGAGGCGCTTCCTCTCTCCTGGGCCGCCGCGGTCGCCCGGGGCAGCGTGATGGTGGTGGTGACGTCGACGATGGCCGGGGCGGCCGGAGCCGACGAGAAGCCGAAGCGGACGGGCGGCGACAGCGGACGCAGCGCGCCCAGGTCCTCGCCCGCGAGGGAGGCCGTGACGCCCAGCACCCGCCGGATCGCGCGGACGCCGTAGTACTCCCGCTTGCCGTGGCCGGCCGAGCCCGCGGTGCTCACGCCGCGCACCAGCACGGACGCGACCGGCGAGATCGCGGTCAGCCAGGCGGGGTCCTCGGCGAGCGGCCGCGGGACGATGCGCAGCAGGCGGCCGAGCGGCGTGAGCCCGCCGAGCCGCAGCGACAGCTCCAGCGGCCCCGCGGAGGCGCCGATCCCGCCCGGGATCCGGCGCCAGGCGACCGGAGCGAGTCGCACCTCGTCGAACGAGTACGTCGAGCCGATGAAGTCCGCGACCTCCTCGGTCGGCGCGATCAGGGTCCGGTGCCCGTCGGCCCGCTCGAGCATCGCGTCGGCGAACGCGCCGAACGGCGTGCTCTCCCACAGGCCGAGCACGATCCGGGTCCCGGAGGCCGTGCCGAACCCCGCGATGCGCCCGCTGAAGCGCAGGCGCCGCGAGGTCCGGCCCGGTGTCATCAGGCGGCCGAGCGCAGCAGCGTGAAGGAGGCGTCGCGCACGATCAGCGTGGTGACCTCGCCCTCGACGACCTGCTCCGGGTCGCTCGAGCAGGCGAGCACCCACTCCGCGCCGGGCGCGTCCGGCACGGTGAACTCGACGCCGTTCTCGGCCGAGTTCAGCAGCAGCGCGAAGCTGTCGCTGCCCTCGGCGCGGAAGACGAACGTGATCGTCCGGGCGTCCGGGTTGTCCCAGTCGTCGTCGGCGAAGCCCTTCGCGTCGGAGCGAAGGATGTCGACCGTCTCGGGGCCGTCGCCGGGGGCGCGGCGGAACCACTTCGGGCGCAGCGCCGGCTCGGCCTTCCGCAGCGCGATCAGCTCGCGGGTGAACGCGAGCAGGTTGAGGTCCGCGTTCTCCCAGTCGAACCAGGAGATCTCGTTGTCCTGGCAGTAGGCGTTGTTGTTGCCGCCCTGGGTGCGCGCGATCTCGTCGCCGCCGAGGATCATCGGCACGCCGGCCGAGAGCAGGAGCGTCGCGAGGAAGTTGCGGCGCATCCGGGCCCGGCGCTCGTTGACGGCGCCGTTGTCGGTGCTGCCCTCCGCGCCGTTGTTGGAGGAGCGGTTGTCGCTCTCGCCGTCGTTGTTGTCCTCGCCGTTGGCCGCGTTGTGCTTGCGCGAGTAGGCGGTGAGGTCGGCGAGGGTGAAGCCGTCGTGCGCGGTGACGAAGTTGACGCTCGAGACGGGGGAGCGCTTGTCGGCCTCGTAGACGTCGGGCGAGCCGAGGATCCGCTGGGCCGTGGTGCCGAGCACCGAGTCGGCGCCGTGCCAGAAGTCGCGCACGTCGTCGCGGAACTTGCCGTTCCACTCCGACCAGTCGGCCGGGAAGCCGCCGACCTGGTAGCCGGCGGTGTCCCAGGGCTCGGCGATCATCTTGACGGGCGCGAGCACCGGGTCCTGCGCGATCAGGTCGAGGAAGGCGCTGTGCACCTCGGCCTCGCCGGTCTGGCGGGTGAGGGTGGTGGCCAGGTCGAAGCGGAAGCCGTCGACGTGCATCTCGGTGACCCAGTAGCGCAGCGAGTCCATGATCAGCCCGAGCGCCGCGGGGTGCGCGACGTTGAGGCTGTTGCCGGTGCCTGTGGTGTCGAAGTAGTTGGCGCGGTCGTCCTCGACGAGGCGGTAGTAGGAGCCGTTGTCGATGCCCTTGAAGGAGAGGGTCGGTCCCTTGTCGTTGCCCTCGGCGGTGTGGTTGTAGACCACGTCGAGGATGACCTCGAGGCCGGCCTCGTGGAACGCCTTGACCATCGCCTTGAACTCGTCGACCTGCGAGCCGTCGTCGCCGGCGTGCGAGTACTCGTTGTGCGGCGCGAAGAAGCCGAGGGAGTTGTAGCCCCAGTAGTTGCGCAGGTCCTTCTCGATCAGGTGCGAGTCCTGGACGAACTGGTGCACGGGCAGCAGCTCGACCGAGGTGACGCCGAGGTCGGTGAAGTGCTTGATCGACGCGGGGTGGGCGAGACCGCGGTAGGTGCCGCGGATGTCCTCCGGCACCTCGGGGTTCTGCTGGCTGAAGCCCTTCACGTGCACCTCGTAGACGACGGTCTCGTCCAGCGGGATGCGCGGGGCCTCGTCGCCGGTCCAGTCGAAGGAGTCGGGGTCGGTGACCACGCAGCGCGGCACGGCGGCCGCGTCGTCGGCGTCGTTGCGGGTGTCGGCGTCCTCGTAGAACTGGCCGAAGACGTCCTCGCTCCAGTCGTAGGAGCCCTCGATCGCGGTGGCGTGCGGGTCGAGCAGGAGCTTGGCGGCGTTGTGGCGAAGACCGTTGGCGGGGTCCCAGGGGCCGTCGACGCGCAGGCCGTAGCGGGTGCCGACCTTCATGCCGGGGACGATGCCGTGGAAGACGTGGCCGGTGCGGTTGTCCAGCGTGACGCGGGTCTCGGCTCCGGACTCGTCGAACAGGCAGACCTCGACGCTGTCCGCGGTCTCGGAGTAGAGGGCGACGTTGGCGCCGGCGTCGCCGCGGAGGGAGACGCCGAGGGGATAGGGGAAGGAGCGGGGAGATGCGGGCATGCAGCCATCCTGACGAACGGCGCCTGAGCGCTTCTCGCCCTTGTCCGGCGCGAGGTCGGCCGGTACGCTTCCTGGCCTTTCTTTCAGCGATCCCGTGGCGCAGGCGGCCGACGCGGGCATATAGTCAGCTGGCTTACTAATTGAACCCGGAGCCGATCCGGGTGGAGGAGGGCAGGGTCATGAGCGGGAACGGCGGACACCGCAGGTGGATCGGACTGGTCGTCATCAGTCTCGGGGTCGCGACGATCATCGTCGACTCGACGATCGTCAACGTGGCGATTCCGTCGATCGTCGCCGACCTCGGCATCAGCTCGACCCAGGTGCAGTGGGTGCAGGAGTCGTACACGCTCGTCTTCGCGGCCCTCCTGCTCGCCTTCGGCACCCTGGCCGACCGCTGGGGCCGGCGCCGGATGCTCGTCGTCGGCATCGCGCTCTTCGCGCTGTCCTCGATCGCCGCGGCGCTCGCTCCCACCGGCGATCTGCTGATCCTCTCGCGGGTGGTGCAGGGCGTCGGCGGCGCGATGGTGCTGCCCTCGACCCTCTCGCTGATCAACGCGACCTTCCGCGGCAAGGAGCGCGCGATCGCGTTCGCCGTCTGGGGGTCGACGATCGGCGGGATGACCGCGGTCGGCCCGCTGCTCGGCGGCTGGCTCACGACCGACTTCTCCTGGCGCTGGGCGTTCGGCATCAACATCCCGCTCGGGATCGTCATCGTCGTGGGCGCGCTGCTCTTCGTCGACGAGTCGAAGCAGCCGGACGCGGGCCGCGTCGACCTGGTCGGCGCGCTGCTCTCGGTCGTCGCCTCCGCCGCCCTGGTCTTCGGGCTGATCGAGGGGCGGAGCCTGGGCTGGTGGCTGCCCTCGCCGGTGCCGGTCGCCTTCGTCGTCGCGGTGCTCGCGACCGTGGCGTTCGTGCTCTGGGCGCGGGCTCGCGAGCGCGCCGGGCGCTCGGCGATGCTCTCCCTCCGGCTCTTCCGGCTGGCCTCGTTCCGCAACGGCAGCATCGCCGCGATGATCGTCTCGCTCGGCGAGTTCGGCATCATCCTCGCCCTGCCGATCTGGCTGCAGAACGTGCTCGGCTACTCGGCCGTGCAGACCGGGCTCGTGCTGATCGCCCTCGCGCTCGGCTCGTTCGTCGCCTCCGGCTTCGCGGGCGCGTTCGGCAATCGGGTCTCCGCCGTGCTGATCGTGCGGGTCGGGCTCGCAGCCGAGATCGCGGGCGTCGTCGGCATCGGCGCCGTCGTCTCCGACACGACGCCGTGGTGGGCGCTCGTGCCGTTCCTCGCCGTCTACGGCTTCGGCGTGGGGCTCGCGACGGCGCAGCTGACCGGCGTGGTCCTCCGCGACGTGCCGGTCGAGCTCAGCGGGCAGGGCTCCGGCACCCAGTCGACGGCCCGGCAGATCGGCTCCGCCCTCGGCATCGCGGTGCTCGGCACGATCCTCTACACCTCGACCGCGGGCGTGCTCACCTCGTCTCTGGAGGAGCAGGGCCTGCCGGCCGCGCAGGTGAGCAGCACCGTCGATGCCGTCGTCGACTCCTCGGGCGCCGCGATCGCCGGTCTCGCCGCGGACCCGGGCACGGCCGACGCCGCCCGGGCGGCGGGGGAGGCGCTCTCGGACGGCACGCGGTTCGCGGCCTTCGCGGCGGCGGGGTTCCTCGCCGTCGGCTTCGCGGCGACCCTCTCGCTCGGCTCGGGCGCTCGTCCCGAGGAGTCGATGGAGGGCGCCGAGGGCGCCGCGGTCAGCTCAGCGGAGCCGCGTCGTCGGCCGTGAACACGATCTTGCCGATCGTGCTGTCGGTGCCCTGGGCGCGCTGCGCGAGCACGGCCACGATCTCGTCGAGCGGATGCACGGCGCCCGCCGCGGGGATCAGCTCGCCCGAGGCCGCGAGGGACACCGCACGGCCGATCCGCTCGGCGCTCGCCGTGACGATCAGGTTCTGCACCCGCGGGCGGTCGCGGCGGAGGATCCCGGCCGCCTGCGCGCCGAGTGCCGGCCCGCTCGGCACCAGCGTCGCGTACCGTCCGCCGTCGGCGAGCAGGATCGCGGCGTCGTCCGGCGGCAGGTGCCCGGAGACGTCGAGCACCGCGTCGAAGCGACCGCCGAGCACGCCCAGATCGAGCAGCCGGTAATCGTGCGGCTCGGCGCCGAGCGCCCGGAGCGTGTCCGCCGAGGCGGCCGAGCCGGTCGCGGCGACGATGCAGCCGGCCCGCACGAGCAGCTGCACGACGAGGTTCCCGATCGCACCGGAGCCGCCGCCGACGAGCACCTGCTCGCCCGCGCGCACCCGGAGTGCGTCGACCACGCCGATCGCGGTGCCGCCGGACATCGCCAGCGTGACGCCCTGCACCTCGTCGAGGGCGTCGGGCAGCGGCACGAGGGAGCGGCCGCGCACGATCGACGCGTCCGCGAAGGCGTCGCCGTCGCGGGTCATCCCGACCACGCGGTCGCCGATCGAGACGGAGTGGTCGCCCGGGCCGAGCGCCTCGACCGTGCCGGCGATGTCGAGACCGAAGCCGTAGGGGCGCCGTCGGCCGACGGCCATGATCCGGGCGGCGCCGGAGAGGATCTTCTCGTCGGTCGCATTGATGCTCGCGGCGCGCGTGCGCACCAGCACCTCGCCGCGGCCGGGCATCGGCACGGGCGCCTCCCGCCAGGAGAGCACGTCCGGCCCGCCGAACCGTTCGTAACCGAGTCGTCGCACTTCCCGCTCCCGTCGTCGCGCCGCCGAGGCGGTCGTCCTCCGAGCCTAGGCGCTGAGCGCCCGGTGCTACCGTGGCCGCCATGAGCGCAGACGACAGCCCCGAGTTCGCCGGATTCACCAGCGGAGGCTCGGCGAACGTCGAGCAGCCCGACGACGTGCACCCCGCGGACGCCGGGAACGAGGAGAGCACCACCCCCGAGCAGAGCGACGACCCCGACCACCCCTACGACTCGATGGCCGAGAGCGGCACCGAGAACACCGCGGAGGACGAGGTCGGCTCCCACGAGGACGAGGAGGGGCTGCTCGCCCCCGGCAGCACGGCCGAGGGCGCGGGCACCTCGCTCGGCGCCGTCCCGACCGAGGCGCGGCGCGAGGCCGAGCCGCTCGGCGAGCACGACGGCGAGGCGGGCTCGGGCCAGCTGGCCGACGAGCGCTGGCGGAGCAACGGGGTCGACCCGCTCGGCTGAGGCCCCTGACCCGCTCGGCTGAGGCCCCAGACCCGCTCGGCTAAGGCCACTGACCCGGCTCGGCGTCCAGGAACTACTCCGGTCACTCGGAGGACCCGCCCTGGCGGGACCCGTACGGTTCCGGAGGACGCGGCACGCCGGCCGCGTGGACGGAGAGTCTCATGTCGATGTTCCTCAACCGCACGCGAGAGATCCGCTGGACCCCGGACGAGCGGCGGGCCCTCGCCGAGGCCGTCGCCGAGGACCGGGCCGAGCTGTGGCGCAGCGTCGGCGAGCTGGACCGCACCGTCGTCGTCTCGACGGAGGATCCGGGAGTGCGCGGCGGGGCCCGCTGGCCCACCGATCACCGCGCGTTCCTGCGGGTCGAGCGCGGGTCGTCCGTGGTCCTCGCGACCGACGGGCTCAGTGATCCCTTCGACCGCCTCTCCCGCCCCGGCACGGGACTCGGGCTCGAGCTGTGCCTCGAGACCTCCGCCCTCCGCGGGATCCCGGCGGCCGATCTCTGGAACCACTGGCAGTTCCGCGTCCTCTACGAGGCCGCCCGCCTCGCGGCGCTGCAGGGCGTCTGCTGCCGCACCGGGGTCGACACCGCGGTCCTCGCCGGAGCGGCGGCGCCGCCGGCCTGGACCGACGAGCACGGCTCGGTCGGCGTGCTGCTCGGCCTGCGCGGCGGCGGACTGCCGGAGCGCCTCGAGCTCGCGACCGGTGACGTCGAGCTGGTGACCCTCACGCCGCTCTGGCCGGAGGAGTACGCCTGGGCGTCGGTCGACGCCTCCGCCCGCGAGGAGATCGCGGCGCGCCTGCGCGCGCTGCCGCACGACGAGCTCGTGCACGTGGCGCGTCCCCGCGTCGTCTGAGCGCGGTCGGCGCCTGCCCATCGGGCGACCGCGGGGCGGCGCCTGCCCGGTGGTCGAGTAGCCGCGGAGCGGCGTATCGAGACCTGCCGTCGCCAGAACGTCCGGAGTGCGTGGATCTCGATACGCCCTCTGCGAGGGCTACTCGATCAGCAAGGGGGGACCCGGCTGTCAGGGGCGGTCGTCGGGCTCCGGGGTCAGCATCATCTCGCCGGTGCTGTTCGCGTGGGCGATCAGCTCGTCGATCCAGGCACGGTTGAGCGCGGGCCGACGGCCGCCGTGGAAGCGGAAGTGCAGCGGCGTCGCCGGGTGCACCCAGATCGAGCTGCGGCCGTAGCCGCTCGACTCGGGCTCACTCCAGGAGAGGCTGAACGACTCGTTGCGCCGCATCTTCGTGAACATCGCCACCTTGAGGTGGGCGAGCACGCGGTCGTCGAAGTCGATCTCGAGTGACTGCGGCCCGTAGATCAGTCGTCCCATGGACGCGAGGATACCGCCCGCGGCGCCCGGCGCGGCCGGCCCGGGAACGGCGAACGCCCCGCCCGCCGGATCCGAGGATCGCGGTGGACGGGGCGTTCAGCGCTCGAGACGAGCGCGAGCGTTGTGACGCAGAGGCCGGTGATTACTCGCCGACGCCGCGGATGTTCGCGGCCTGCGGGCCCTTGCGGCCCTGCTCGACGTCGTACTCGACGTGCTGGTTCTCGACGAGCTCGCGGTAGCCCTGCTTCGCGATGGCGGAGAAGTGCGCGAACACGTCGGCGCCTCCGTCGTCGGGAGCGATGAAGCCGAAGCCCTTTTCGGAGTTGAACCACTTAACGGTGCCAGTAGGCATTTCTTTTCCTTACGTGATGGTGACGCCCGCGTGAGCGGTCGTCGTTAGATTTCGCACAGCTGTGCGGTACCCGGTCCGCTCGGTCGCCGCGGGTGAAACACGCGCCGACCGGGTGATCCGGGTCGTCTGGGGGCGGAGGTCGCGATTCCACGAGGGGAGTGCGCCTGCGCGGGGGAGAACGTCCCGCTCGCCGAGGGTGTCGGAGAGGCGGGGGTCGAACGAGGAACGGCGCGGCTTCCGCGGCGTCCTGTGAAGGGCGGTACCCGCGGGCGAGGCGGGCGTTCGAACCGGCGGATCGAGAGCGATGCGCTCGATCGGTGCGGTCTCTATCAGGGGCTGAGTCTCTTCGTCGTCGTGCGACTTCTCAGCCGTGGAATTCGGGCGAGTGCCCAGGAGATGTCCTCACTCTACGGGAGAGGAGCACCCGAGCGCGACCGCCGGGCCGAGACCGGCGCGCCGAACGGCCCCGCGACGGGCCGGGGCGTGTGGCACGATGCAACTCCGGGTGCGGCTCGCGCGCCCCTACGGCGAGGTGTCGATGCCGCTCCCCAGTGCCGCGAGCGCGGCCGCCGACGCGCTCGAGCTACGCCGCGAGCAGGCGGAGGTCGGCACGGTCTGCGCGCGGCGGGCCGGCGGCATCTTCGCGGCGGCGTCCGCCCTGCACCTCGTCACGCTCGCCCCCGAGGCGCTGCTCGCGGTGCTGCCCAGCGCGATCCTGCTCGTCGTGAGCGCCGCGATCCAGCTCTCCTCCCGGCGCTCCGGTGCGGGCGGCGTCCGCGCGGTCGTCGCCGGCGTCGTGCTCGGCGTCGTCGCGCTCGCGGCGTTCCTCGGTCCGGGAGTGGCGGACGGCGACCGCACGGTGCTCAGCTGCGTGACGATGCTCGCCTCGATGACCCTGCCGACTCCGCTGCTCGCGATCTGCGCCTCGCGGCGGCTGGTCGGGGCCGCGGTGCTCGGCGGCGTCCCCGCCCTGGTGCTCGCGGTGGCGGCGACCTGGGGGTCGGGTCGCGCGCCGTTCGTCGCGCTCTCGGTCGTCGTCTGCTGGGTCGTCGCCGCCGTCGGCGCCCGCTGGCTGGCCTCGAGCGTCGAGCGCGCCCGCGCCGGCACCGCACGGCTGCGGACCGCGCACGCCGCCGAGCGCCGCTCGAGCGAGAGCGAGGCGAGCCGCCGCCGGGAGGCGCGGCTGATGCACGACACGATCCTCTCGACGCTCACCCTCCTCGCGCACCGCGGCGAGGGTGTCCCCGGCGACCCTGCGCGCGCAGGCCGAGGCGGACCTCGCGCTGCTGCGGCGGCTGGACCGGGCCGAGCCGGAGCCGGCGCCCGCGAGCGCGGCGGGCAGCCGCGTGCCCGCGGTGCTCGCCGAGGTCGGCCGCCGCGCCCAGGCGCTCGGCGTCGAGGTGCACTGGCACCTCGGGAGCTGGCGGGACGTGCCGCCGGCTCCCGCGCTCGACGCCCTCGCGCGCGCGACCGGGGAGTGCCTCGAGAACGTGCGGCGCCACTCCGGAGTCGCCGCCGCGCACGTCTCGCTCGACGGCGACGAGGACTCGGCGCGGGTGGCCGTCTCGGACGCCGGCCGCGGCTTCGACCCGGCGACCGCGCCCGAGGGACGGCTCGGGCTCGCCGAGTCGGTCGTCGGGCGGATCGAGGCGGTCGGCGGCACCGTGCGGATCTTCTCCGCGACCGGCGCCGGCACGACCGTGCTGATGAGCGTGCCGCGATGAGCGACCGGCCCGCGACCGACCGCTCCGGCGCCGACCGCTCGGGCGAGGGCACGCTCGTCGAGCTGGTCCGCGCGGCCGGGCAGGGGCCGCGCACCCTCGACTCGGTCCGTCAGCGGATCACCCGCACCCACCGGCTCACCGCGAGCTACCTCAGCGTCGGCTTCATCGCGATCACCGTGTCGCTGGTGGTGCGCGGTCTCGCCTCGTTCCTCTGGGCGCTGAACGACCGCTCCGCGACCTGGCTGTCCGGCCTCTCCTGGGTCCTGGTGCTCGCGGCCCTGGCCGTGGGCGTGCTGACCGCGGTGTCGCGGCACGGGGAGCTTCCCGGGAGCGTGCTCGCCGGCGTCCTCGCCGTCGATACCGCGGCGCTGCTGCTCGAGTTCGCGGACTACGCGCTGCCGGCACCGGCGCCGCTCTACTACCCGACGGTCTGCATCGGCGTGGGCGCGACGGTGCTCGCGCTGCTCGGCTTCCAGCCGCTGTCGCGGAGCACCCTCGCGATCGCGCTGCTCGTCGGGCTCAGCGTGCTCGGCATGCTCGCTCAGGCGCTGCTCGCCGACGCCGGGTCGAGCATCGCCGTCGGCAACGTGCTGCTCGCGACCACTCCTGTCGCGGTCTACGCAGCCCTGCTCACGGCGCTCGACCGGCACGTGCACCGCGGGCTCGATCGCACGCTGGCCGACAGCGTGATCGACGGACCGGGCACGGGACCGGGCAGCCTCGCCGCGTCGGAGCTCGCCCGCGTCGACGCGGAGATCGCGGAGCTGCTCGAGGAGGTCGTCCGCCGGGACGCCGAGGGCGCCGCTCCGCTCGACGCGGCGCTCGGCGAGCGGGCCCGGACGCTCGGCGACGAGCTGCGCGCGGTGCTGGCGGCCCGGCACGACCACACCTGGCTCCGGATCGCGGTCGAGGAGTCGGCGCTGCTCTCCGAGGCGGTCGTCGTGCGCGATCCGCAGGGGATCGCCGCGGAGCTGGCTCCGCCGGACCGCTCGCGGCTGCTCTCGGTGCTCTGGCTGCTGACGGCGCAGGAGCGCGCGGGCCGGCCGGCGGTGGAGCTGGCGCTCGCGCGCGGCAGCGGGCCGGCGGATCCGATGCGGCTGATCCTCGGTGCTCCCGGACTGCGGCCACGCGACGTCGACCCCGCCGTCTGGGGCATCCTGGGGGAGATCGGCGTCCACCGCGTCTCGGCCGAGAGTCCGGGGACGACGATCGAGCTCCACCACCGCCCGCCCGGAAGGCCCGCATGACGACGACCGCGACCGAGGAGACTCCGGCCATCGCCCTCGCGATCCTCGACGACCACCCGATCCTGCTGAGCGCGCTCTCGGAGTGGATCAACCGCTCCGGCTCCGACATCCGCGTCGTCGCGACGGCGTCGAGCTGGACCGGACTGCTCGCCCACCCGCGCTTCCCGACCGACGTCGTGCTGCTCGACATCGACCTCGGCGACGACCTCGACCTGGCGATGAAGATCCGCACGATCATCGCCTCCGGCGCGGCGCCGATCATCATCAGCACGCACTCGCAGGCCGAGACCATCGCGCGGGCCCTGGCGGCGGGGGCGCGCGGCTACCTGGTGAAGAGCGAGCGGACCGAGGTGATCCTCGAGGCGATCCGCACCGCGGCGCGCGGCGAGTGCTTCCTCACCCCGCAGACGCGGGCGCTGCTCGGCGGCGGCATCGGGACGGGGCCGCTGTCACCGCGGGAGCGCCGGATCGTCGGGCTCTTCGTCGAGGGGCTCTCGCTCAAGCAGGTCGCGACCGAGCTCGGCATCACCCAGGACGCGGCGCGCAGCGCCCTGCGGAACGCCCGGGCGAAGTACCGCGCCGACGGCGTGAGCGCCGGTACCAAGATCGCGCTCCGCCGCCAGGCGCTGCGCGACGGCATCATCGGCCGCACGCCGTAGCGGGCCGGGTCGGTCGACTCGGGGTGCGACCTCCGAATCGTATTCATCTTATTCTAGTCGAGCTTTCCTCAGACCGACTCGTCGCGCTTCTGGCGGGCGGGCTCGGCCGGGCGGTCGGGGCCGTTCCAGACGGAGACGATGCCCCAGGCGACCGCGGCGATCGGCACGGCGAGCACGGCGCCGACGATGCCGGCGAGCACGGTGCCGATGGTGAGGGCGACGAGCACGATCAGCGGGTGCAGCTTGAGTGAGCGCGCCATCACGACCGGCTGGAGGAAGTTGCCCTCGAGCTGGTTGACCGCGACGACGACGAGGATCACGATCAGCGCCGCGAGGGGTCCGTTGGCCACGAGGGCGACGAGGGCGGCGAGGATGCCGGCGGCCGTCGCTCCGACGATCGGGATGAAGGCGGTGAGGAAGACGATGACCGCGAGCGGGATGGCCAGCGGCACCTGCAGGATCGCGAGGGCGACGCCGATGCCGATCGCGTCGACCGCGGCGACGGTCGCGGTGCCGCGGATGTAGCCGCCGAGGACGTCGACGGTCTTGCCGCCGACCCGCTTGGCGCGGTCGTAGCCGGAGCCGGAGAACGGGCGGAGCAGGAACTCCCAGATCTTCGGGCCGTCCTTCATGAAGAAGAAGAGGACGACGATCATCAGCACCAGGCCGGTGATGAAGTTCGCGGCGGCGGCCGCTCCGGCGAGCGCGCCGGAGCCGAAGGCGCTCGAGGTGAGGAAGTCGACGACCGTCTGACGGGCGTCCTCGATCTGCTGCTCGTCGATCTGGAAGGGCAGGTGCTGCACGTAGTCCTGCAGCGAGGCGATGCCGTCGGAGGCGCTGCTGACCAGCTCGTCCCACTGGTTGCGGACCGCGACGGTGATCAGCCAGCCGATGGCGCCGAGGATCGCGAGCAGTCCGATCAGCGCGATCCAGGTCGCCAGGATCGACGGCAGCCCCTTCCGGCGCATCCAGGCGAGGACGGGGTGGATCGCGGAGGCGAGGATGATCGCGATCAGCACCGGGATCAGCACCAGCGTGAGCTGCGTCATCGCGAGGACGAGGACCGCGGCGAGCGCCAGGACGAGGAGCACCTGGAGGCAGCGGAGGGCGAAGCGGCCGAAGCCGTCGGTCCACACGGTCCGTGGCCGTTCCGTCGGAGGGGTGGCCGGGGGGTCGGTGCGGTCGAAGAAGCCCATGGGGGAACGGTAGTGGAGGGGCGGCGTCCGGTTCACCCGGTTGACGGCGGCGGCCGATTCCGGCGTGAGGTGCGGAATCCGTTGCGCGAACCGCGGATCACTGAGTGAATCCACCTACTTCTGCGCGAATACGCGCCACAGAGGACGGAATCCATTGCCACGACGACGGAACGCGCACTAGGGTCGCCACGTCCATGCAAGCGCATGGGGTGCGACACCCGAAGCCGCGCCGCATGAGAGCTCGCCCGTGCCCGCCGCCGACGTCTCGGCGGCGGGCACCAGCACAGTCACGCGGCGGGCACTCGCACCGTCAGCCCGCCCGGCTCGATCCAGGTGCGGAACGCGGAGGTCGACCCGAACGGGTCGCCGTCCAGCTCGATCTCCTGCGGCTTCTCCAGGCGCACGACGAGCTCGCGACCCTTCACGTAGCGCAGTGCCGCGACCTCCTTGGTCAGGCCCATCAGCTTCGTGCCGACCACTCCGCTGCGACGCAGCACGCCGTTCTCCCAGACCACCTTGAAGATGATCTGCGCCCAGCCGAGGAAGCCCTCCGGGCGCAGCAGCACGATGTCGAACTCGCCGTCGTCGACGGCGGCGTCCGGCAGCAGCAGGATGTTCGCCGGCAGGGCGCCGCAGTTGCCGACGATGATCGTGTGCGCGCGCACCTTGCGGGTCTTCGCGCCGTCGAGGGAGTAGCGGAACTCGAGCTGGTTCTTGTCCAGCAGGGCCTTCCGCAGCGCGTCGACGTAGGCGAGCCAGCCGGCCCGCTTCTTCAGCTCGTCGTCGGTGTTCGCGAGCATCTTCGCGTCGATGCCCAGTCCGGCCATCACGACGTAGGAGCGGCGCTCGCGGCCCTTCGCCGTCTCGATGTCGATCACGCCGATGTCGATCGCGCGGTCCTCGCCCGAGAAGGCGACGGTCAGTGCGTTGTCGACGTCGTCGAGCGTGAGGTTCAGGTTGCGCGCGAGCAGGTTGCCGGTGCCGGAGGGGAGCAGGGCGAGCGCGGCCTCCGAGTCCTGCAGCGCCTCGGCGACGACCCGCACGGTGCCGTCGCCGCCCGCGGCGATCACCATGTCGACGCCCGCCTCGAGCGCCTCGCGGGTCTGGCCGGCTCCCGGATCCTCGACCGAGGTCTCGAACCAGAGGGTCTCGTCCCAGCCGGCGGCCTCCTGGGCGCGGGCGACGGCGGCCTTGACCGACTCGAGGTCGACCTTCACCGGGTTGTAGACGATGGCGGCGCGGCGGAGTTCAGACATCGGCGCCGTCCTCGTCCTCGTCGAGCTCGTTCCCGTCCGCGTCGACCCGGCCCGGGCGCACGGCGGCGTCGTCGCGGATGTCGATGCGGGTGTCGCCCGCGGGGGTGGTCATCACATCGATGCGGGGGGCCGCGTCGGCCTCCGTCGCCTTCGGTGCGCTGGTCAGCTGGTCTCGGCGATCATCCGCCTTCTGGTCGCTCATGCCTGGACGGTAGCAGCGCGATCGCGAGCGCCGCTCGGGGTTGCGTCGGCCTCCACGGCGGCTTTCAGCGCGGCGTCGATCGGGCGGCCTGCAGCCCCCAGAGCACCAGCGGGATCTGCAGCGGCAGGCGCAGCAGCGTGATCGCCCGGGTCCGCGGACGGCGGGCGTCGAGCGCCATCTGCACGTTGGCGGGGAAGACCCCGGCCATCAGTGCGGCGGAGGCGAGACCGCCGGCGACGCGGGTCGGCGGCCAGAGCGTCGCGGCGGCGCAGGCGAGCTCCGCGACTCCGGAGACGAGCACCCAGCCGCGGGCGGAGCCGGGCATCGCGCGGGGGACGGCGCGCTCGAAGACGGCGGGGCGGGCGAGGTGGATCACGCCGGAGACCGCCATCGCGCCGACGAGCGCGAGCGGGCCGGCAGCGAGGCCGGCCGCGCTCCGGCGGCGGGTGCGGCGGCTCATCGACCCTCCGCCCCGCGCTCGAGCGGAGCGACGTGGTCGAGGATCCGGCGCCACTCGCGCACCAGCGCCAGCCGGCCGGTGCCGTCGACGGTGGCCGTGCGCGCGTCGGCGAGGCGGGAGCGGAACCAGCGCGCGTCCTCCGAGCCCGCGACCGGGTCGGTGTCGCCGGTGACGATCAGGGCCTGGGCCGTGACGCGGTCGAGCTCGTCGGCCCAGGAGCCGTCGCGGAGGGCGACCAGGTCGGTCGCGGCGCCGCCCGCGCCCTGACGCCAGCCCTCGCCGAGCATCCGCTGGAGCCGGTTGCGCAGGCCCCCGTGGCTCGCGAGGACCGGGTCGTCGCCGTCGACGCCGAGCGCGTCGAGCCCCGGCTCGCCGTCGGGGAGGCCGGCGGCGACGGCCGCGACGTCCTCGCCGGGGAGGATCTCGCGCCGCTCCCAGGCCGTGGTGGGGTGCACGATCGCGCCGGCCTGCGGGGGAGCGGGGGTGCCGATGATCGCGAGGCGGTCGACGAGGTCCGGGTGCCGCGCGGCGAGCGAGAGCGCGAAGACGCCGCCGGAGCCCCAGCCGACCACGCCGACACTGCCGAAGCGGGCGCCGTCGACGTCGCGGGCGGTGCGCTCGGAGCGGCGGAGGTACTCGGCGAGATCGTCGGCACGGTCCTGGACGCGGCCGTGCTGCGCGTCGACGGGGTCGGAGGCGCCGTAGCCGGGGCGGTCGAGGATCAGCAGGTGCAGACCCCACGGGCCGGTGACCAGAGGGTCGGGATCGAAGCCGCCGGCGCCGGGAGTGGGGTGGCAGAAGACGACCAGCCGGTCGGCGATCGGGTCGCCGGCCGCCGAGACGCCCATCCCGCGTCCGGACCGCAGTTCGAATCGGTGGTTCGCCATGAGTCCTCCAGGGTGCCGCCGTCGGTCGGCGGAGCGCCCCCAGTCAAGCGGAGGCGCGGGGTGCACCGCTGGGGATTGTGCGGGGGCGTCCGCATCGTGGCCTCCCCGGCCCGCCCGCCGCCACCCCCTGGCGCGGTTCGGCGGGTGCGGAGGAGAGTGGGCGCTCCGGCAGAGCGCCGGGGCGAAGGGAGAGCGGCGATGAGCAGCGACAGCAGCAACGGCACCGAGGACGGGACGACCCAGGACGCCGAGGAGCTCCCCGACGGCAGCGGCACCGACACGTCCGGCAACGACGGCGAGACCGACACCGCCTCGGGCGGCGACGCGGACGACGAGTAGCCGCACGGCCGCCGCGAGGCGGGAACGAGAAGAGGGGCGCCACCGGTGATGCCGGTGACGCCCCTCTCGTGCGCTCGTCGCCTGGACGACGGGGCTGTTCAGGCGACGGGGCCGTTCAGACGACGGGGCCGTTGCCCTCGCTGGTGCGGCGGGTGACCTGCTCGCCGCTGGCGGGGTCGACCGCCGAGCGGGTGGTCGAGACGGCCTGGCGGCGGCGCGTCATCAGGACGAGGCCGAGAATGAGGCCGACGGCCCCCGCGGCCATCAGGATGTAGCCGACCAGCTTGAGGTCGACCCCCGAGACCTGGACGTCCACGGCGAACGCGAGGACCGCGCCGACGACGAGGAGGAAGATCCCTGCTCCGATGCTCATACGTGCTCCTTCTGCGTGCGCCGGCGTGCGCGGGAGGCGCGGGGGCACCGGCGGGCGACGCCCCACGGTAGTGCCCGTGCGCCCCGAGGCCGAAGGCCTAGCCGTCACCGGCGGCCGGGGTGTAGGCGGGACGTCCCTGCTGATCGAGCAGCCCGCGGAGCGGACGTGTCGATCGGGGAGGGACCAGCAGTGGGCCTGCTGATCGAGTAGCCCGCGGAGCGGGCGTATCGAGATCCACCGGCGTCAGGACGTGAGTCCGCAGATCCGCCGTGCTGGGGACGGTGGGTCTCGATACGCCCCTGCGGGGCTACTCGACCAGCATGCAGACGCCCTCACGGGGCCGCCCGACCAGCAGGAAGGGCTCGCTCAGCGGTCGGCGATGCGGAGCATCACGCGGGTGCGGTCGCCGCGGGAGACGATGCGCTCGATCAGGAGGAAGACGCGGTACTCGAGGCGGTACTTGCCCTGGAAGACGCGGCCGAGGCGCTCGACGGTGCCGGTGTCCGAGACGATGTGGGCGGCGCCCTCGACGACGCTCGCGCCGTCGGCGACGCGGCCGCGGCGGTCGCAGGGGACGAGGGTGACGCGCGGGTCGTTGCGCAGTCGCTTGACCTTGCCGCTCTTTCGCGGCGTCGTGACGATCAGGTCCGCGCCGTCGCGGGCGATCCACACCGGCGTCGACACTCCGACGCCCGTCTTCCGGAAGGTCGTGAGCGAGACGAACGAGGCGTCGGCGAGGGCCGCGAGAGCGGGCGAGAGGGTCATCCTCGAAGAGTAGGGGTGCGCGGGAGCGTCTCCGCAAGCCTCCCGGGCAGCTCCGATCGCCGCCGTAGGGTGGAGACATGACCGACCCGTCCCCCCTGATCGGTCCGACCTCGGCGCCCGAGCTGCACGTGATGACGTACAACATCCGCCGCCGGATGCCCCGCCTCACCGCCCGCGCGGTCGACCAGTGGGAGCGCCGGAAGCCCCTCGTGCGCCGGCTGCTGCAGGCCGAGTGCCCGTCGATCCTCGCCGTGCAGGAGGCGCTGCCGGATCAGGCGCAGTGGGTGCACGAGTCGCTCGGCGCCTCCTTCGAGGGGATGGGCTTCGGCCGCGACCCCGACCGCGGCGGTGAGCGGGTGATGCTGTTCGTCGACCGCAGCCGCTACGCGGTGCGCGACTGGTCGCAGATCGCGCTGTCCGACACTCCCGATGTCGCCGGCTCGCGCAGCTGGGGCAACCGGATCCCGCGCACCGCGGTGATCGCGGAGCTGACCGACCACGCGACGAACCGCGAGTTCACGGTCGTCGCCACGCACTTCGACCACCTCTCGCGGCGCTCCCGCCTGCGCTCGGCGGAGCTCGTCGCGGCGCGGGTGCAGGAGCTCGGGCGCCCGGCGATCGTGATGGGCGACACCAACACCGACATCGGCACGGAGCCGTACCGGGCGCTGCTCGACGAGGGCGGGCTCGCGGACTCCTGGGTCGTCGCCGGCACGCACCTCACCCCGCACTGGGGCACCTACTCCAACTACCGCCCGCCGAAGGCCGGTCGCCGCATCGACTGGCTCACGGTCAGCGCGGGGGCCTTCGAGGTCGTCTCCGCGGCGATCAACGCGACCCGCTACGGCACGGCGCCGGGCTCGGACCACGAGGCGGTCCAGGCCGTGCTCCGCTTCACGAAGCCGTGACGCGACCCGTCGTGAGAAGCCGCCCCGAGAACGAGCCCGTCCTGATCTCGACGTTCATGGAGCCCCCGCGCACCCGTGGCGAGTGGTTCGCCGACGCCGTCCGCGCGCTCGGCGCCGTGAGCATCGTTGCCGCGGTGCTCGGCTGGGACCTGGTCGACGTGGCCGTGCTCGCCCTCGCCTCGATCGGTCTGGTGCTGCCGCGGTTCCTCGGCATCCGTCCGGCGCTGGACGCCGCGTTCGGGCTCGCGCTGCTGGTCGCGTCCTGGAGCAGTGTGCTCGGCCTCTACCAGGCCTGGGCGTCGTGGGACCTCGTCGTGCACTTCGTGCTCAACGGGCTGGTGGCAGCCGTCGCCTACATCATCGCCGCGCGCGCCGGCGTGGTGCCGACGGTCGCCGGCGAGCGCGGCCCGCTCGCGCCGGCGATCGTGCTCTGCGCCTGCTTCGGCCTGTCGATGGGCGTGGTCTGGGAGTGGGGCGAGTGGGCCGGGCACCGCTTCGTCGACCCGTCGATCTTCGTCGGCTACGAGGACACGCTCGGCGACCTCGCGGCCGGTGCCGCCGGCTCGATCGCGGCCGGCGCGCTGATGCGCTTCTGGTCGGCGAAGAGCCGCGTCGTCGGCGGCGAGCAGTGACCCGCCGGCACAGCCTCCTCGCCCTCCTCGTCGTGCTGCTCTGGGGGCTGAACTTCGTCGTGATCGACGTGGGGCTCGCGGACGTGCCGCCGCTGCTGTTCCTGGCGATGCGGTTCACGGTGGTCGCGGTGCCGGCCGTGTTCCTCGTGCCGCGGCCGAAGGCGCCGCTGCGCACGGTCGCGACGATCGGCGCCTTCATGAGCCTCGGGCAGTTCGCGCTGCTCTACCTGGCGCTCGCGCTCGGGATGCCGGCGGGGCTCGCCTCGCTGGTGGTGCAGGCGCAGATCGTGCTGACGGTGCTGATCGCCGCGGTGCTGCTCCGGGAGCGGCCCACGCGGCGGCAGAGCATCGGCCTGGTCGTCGGCGTCGCCGGGCTCGTGATCGTCGCTCTCTCGCACGGGGCGGTCGCGCCGTGGCTGCCGTTCGTGGTGTGCCTGGGCGGGGCGCTGTCCTGGGCGATCGGCAACGTGCTGACCCGGCGCGCGAAGGGCGCCTCGGGGCTCTCGCTGGTGGTCTGGTCGGCGCTGGTCGTGCCGATCCCGGCGCTGCTGCTCTCGCTGCTCGTCGACGGCGGGCCCGCCATCGCGGAGGCGATCCAGGGGCTCTCGCTCGCGGCGGTCCTGAGCACCCTGTACACCGCGGTCTTCGCGTCGCTGATCGGCTACGGCATCTGGAACTCGCTGCTCGCCCGCTACCCGGCCGCGTCGGTCGTGCCGTTCACGCTCCTGGTGCCCGTGGTCGGCGTGCTGTCGGCGTGGGTGCTGCTGGGCGAGGTGCCGTCGGTCGGCGTGCTCGTCGGCGGTGCGGTGATGGTCGCGGGGCTGGCGGTCGCGACGATCCGGCGGGGGCGTCGCGATCCCGTCCTCGCCGCCGTCGGTGGTCCGGCGTAGTGTCGCCCGCATGTGCGGACGCTTCGCGATGGATTCCGAGACCGATGCCCTGATCGCCGAGTTCGTCGCGGCCGGCGGCCGGGTGGCCGACTGGGCGCCGGACTTCAGCGTGGCGCCGACCGACGCGGCGCCGATCGTGCGCGAGCACCGGCACGACGAGGCGGTCGAGCGCGAGCTCGAGCTCGCCTCGTGGGGCTTCCGGCCGTCGTGGGCGAAGGGGAAGGGGCCGTCGCCGATCAACGCGCGGCTCGAGACGGTCGCCTCGAACGGGCTGTTCCGCGGCGCGTTCGCCAAGCAGCGCGCGATCGTGCCGATGCGCGGCTACTACGAGTGGGAGGCGCGCGCCGACGGCAAGCAGCCGTGGTTCCTGCACGGCGAGGAGCCGATCCTCGCCGCCGCGGGCCTGTACACGGCGCGCAAGGAGGGCGAGGAGTGGCGGGTCTCGTTCACGATCATCACCCGCGAGGCGCGCGACGCCTCCGGCGAGGTGCACGACCGGATGCCGGTCTTCCTGACGCCGGACGTCCGCGACGCCTGGCTGAGCCCGGAGCCGCTCGCCTCGGCCGAGGAGATGCTGGCGACGCTCGACCGGGCGTCGGTCGCGGTCGCGTCGACGATCACGGCCTACCCGGTCGACCGCCGCGTCAACAACGCGCGAACGGTCGACCGCCACGACCCGGGGCTGCTCGACCCGGTCCGATAGGACCTCCGCCATGCTGATCGAGTAGCCCGCGGAGCGGGCGTATCGAGATCCACTTCCGTCGGAAGGCGAGTCTGCAGACCGCCCTGTCGGGGACGGCAGGTCTCGATACGCCCCTGCGGGGCTACTCGACCAGCATGATCGCCCGCCGCGCGTCCTCTCCGTCACCACAGAGAGGCGAAGCGGCCTCGTCGCTCGATACGAAGAGCGAAGGGATCATTTCGTTCCGGCGTGCCCCTCTGCCGGCGAAGACGGCGTGAAAGTACTTCCCGGGGTATGCCGGATCATTTCGTTCCGGCGTGCCCCTCTGCCGGCGAAGACGGCGGGAAAGTACTTCCCGGGGTATGCCGGATCATTTCGTTCCGGCATGCCCCGGGAACGGCTTGCCGTTGAGGGAGACCTCGTCGGGGTCGACCTCGACGGTGCCGACGTCGTCCGCGCCGCCGGTGCCGGGCACGGAGATGACCTCGGCCGAGCCGGAGGTCTCCGTCTGGGTCGTCGTCGGGTCCTGGTTCTGGCGGACCTCGGTCTCGCGCTCGCTGCCGGGGGACTCCGCGCGGTCCTTCTCGACCTGCTCGGTGCCGTTCGCCACGGCCGGAGCCGCGCCGTTCGTCGCGCCGATCGTCGATCCCTGGTCGTCCACGTCCATGTCGTCACCTTTCGTCGGGGATCAGCCACGCTACGCGCGGGCCCTGGGCCGGGCACCCGCTTGACAGAGTCCCGGGAGGGCCCCGGCCGTCCCGGCGCCCTGAGGGCGGACGTACTACCCTGGGGAGCGGTCGCACCGGGGGGCGCGGCACTGCCGCAGCACCCGCCCGAGGAGGAACAGTGTCATCCCAGACGGGCGAGAACCGCGTGGTCGGCACGACGATCGGCCGCCGCTACACGATCGAGGAGCTGATCGGCCGAGGCGGGATGGCGACGGTCTACCGGGCGCGGGACGAGATCCTCGGCCGCTCGGTGGCGCTGAAGATGTTCGCGCCCGGCATCGACGACGCGCAGGATCTGCAGCGCAAGTCCTCCGAGATCCGCCTGCTCGCGGCCCTCAACCACCCGGCGCTGGTCACCCTCTACGACGCCGACGACGGCGGCGACGACACCGGCGGCCAGGCCTACATGGTGATGGAGCTCGCCGAGGGGCCGAGCCTCGCGGAGCGGCTCGCCACCGGACCGGTCGCGCCGAACGACGTCGCCTCGATGGCCGCCGATCTCGGCGAGGCGCTGCACACGGTGCACGCGGCCGGGGTCGTCCACCGCGATGTGAAGCCCTCGAACGTGCTGCTCGTGCCGAGTCCGCTGACCACCCGCGAGTTCCGGCCCAAGCTCGCCGACTTCGGCATCGCCTACCTGATCGACGCGACCCGCATCACCTCGCCCGGCACGCTGATCGGCACCGCCGCCTACCTCAGCCCGGAGCAGGCGAACGGCCACGTGCTGACCTCGGCGAGCGACATCTACTCGCTCGGCCTGGTGCTGCTCGAGTCGCTGACCGGGCGGCGCCCCTTCACCGGCTCGGCGATCGAGGTGACCCTCGCGCGGCTGCTGCGCGACCCCGAGGTGTCGGACTCGCTCGGGGGCGGCTGGTCGGCGCTGCTGAACGCGATGACGCGGCGCGAGCCGGCCGAGCGCCCGACGGCGATCGAGGTCGCGGAGTCGGCGCGCGCGCTGATCGATCCGCGCCGCGACACGCCGATGGCGGCGATCGAGGTCCCGGACGTGCCCGGGCACGGCCCAGCGCCGACGGAGCGGACGCCCGCCACGGAGCGCACGCCCGCCACCGAGCGCTTCGAGACGTCGCCGGCGACCGAGCTGCTCGACGCGACGTCGGTGCTGCCGCTGGGCGCGACCGAGGTGCTCGCGGAGGCGGTGCCCGGCGCGACCGCGACGCAGCGGGTCGCTCCGCTCGCCGGCCCCGCCGTTCCGAGCCCTGCCGTTCCCGCGCCCGCCCGGCGCCGGAGCGGGCCGAGCCCGTGGCTGATCGTGCTGGTCCTCGCGCTGGTCGCGATCGCGGTCGGCCTGGCGGTCATCCTCTTCGGCGGCGGTCAGTCGCCGCTGCCGCCCGTGGACGGGGAGCTCGGCGAGCACCTCCGCCAGCTGCGCGAGAGCATCCGCTCGTGAGGCGCCGAGGGGGAGTGGCAGCGGCGGTGCTCGCCGCGGTGCTCGTGCTGTCGGGCTGCTCCGCCGCCGACCCCGCGATCGACGACGGGACCGCGCAGGCGCTCGACGACGCGGTCGTCGCGGTGGCCGAGAAGGCGTCGGCCGACGACTGGGAGGGTGCGCTGACCGAGCTCGACGCGCTGCAGGCGACGCTCGACGCGGCGCTGGCCGGCGGTACGGTCGAGGCCGAGCGGGCGACCGCGATCAAGACCCAGGCCGATCTCGTGCGCGCCGATCTCGCCGCGCTGATCGCCGCGGTGCCCGCGCCCGAGCAGTCGACCGCACCCGAGCCGGAGGAGACCACTCCCGCCGAGGAGGAGTCGCCGGCCGAGGAGTCCCCGGAGGAGGAGACGCCGGCGCCGGTGGAGACTCCCGAGGAGGAGCCGGCGCCGAGCCCCGAGGAGACCGAGCCGACCGAGCCCGCCGAGCCGACCGAGCCGCCCGAGGAGGAGTCGCCCGCGCCCGTCGCGACGACACCCGCCGTCGGTGCTCCGGCCGTGCAGGCGCCCGCGACGCAGGCGCCCGTCGAGGAGCCGGTCGAGGGGCCGGGGAACAGTGGCGGGAACGGCGGCGGGAACGGCAACGGCCGCAGCCCGGAGAGCGGCGGGAACCCCGGCAACGGGAACGGCCCGGGGAAGGGCTGAGCCCCTCCGTCGGCGGGTCCTACTCCTCCGTGCGGACGACCGCGTAGGACGCGTCGAGGTCGACGTCCACGTCGGTGCCGTCGGCGCGGGTGACCTCGACGTCGAAGGCGTGGTCGGCGTCGTCGCTGCGCTCGGCCTCGGTGACGGTTCCGCCGCCGACCGCGGCGATCGCGGCCTCGCTCGCGCGGGTCAGCTCGTCGCCGACGAGGTCGTCGGGGTCGACGGCCGCGGTGCCGCCGGTGGTGCCGTCGGTGCCGCGCACCGCGTCGTCGTCGGGGTCGACGATCAGCACGCCGAAGGAGTCGTCGAGCCGCACGTCGTACTCGAGGCCGTCGTCGCCGCGCAGCTCGAGCTCGTAGCCCGGCGTGCCGTCGTCGTCGCGCTCGGCCGAGGTGACGGTCCCGCCGCCGATCTCGGCGATCGCGACCTCGCTCGCGCGGTCGAGGTCGGCGCCGGTCAGCGCGTCCGAGCGCTCGAAGCCGTCGGTCGCGGCGAAGGCGATGCCCGTACCGGCTCCGACGAGCACGATCGCGCCCACGACTCCGACGATGATCCCGGTCTTCTTCTGCATGATCCGCTCCGTCTCCGGCGCCGCTGCTCGACGCCGGAGCCACTGTCCCGCGGCGCCGCTGAAGCCAGCCTGAAGCGGCCGCCGTCGCGAGTGGTCAGCCCAGCGGCACCCGCAGGGTCAGCCGCGCGCCGCCCCACGGCGATTCCGCGATCGTCACGCTCCCGCCGTGCGCCGCCGCGATCTCGGCGACGATGGCGAGCCCGAGCCCCGAGCCGCCGGCGTCGCGGGCGCGCCCTTCGTCCAGCCGGACGAAGCGCTCGAGCACCCGCTCGCGATCGGCCGCCGGGATCCCCGGTCCGTCGTCGTCCACGACGAGCACCGCGGTCGCGCCCTCGCCCCGGGTCGCGATCGCCAGCCGCGAGGCACGGTGCCGCACCGCGTTGTCGACGAGGTTCCGCAGCGCCCGACCGAGCAGCGCCTCGTCCGCCACGACCTGCACCGGCGAGACCCCCGCGGCGTCCACGGCGATCCCGGAGTCGCGCAGCCGCCGGACCTCGCGCAGCGCCAGGTCGTCGAGGTCGACCGCGACCGCGAGCACGGCCAGCCGCGCTTCGTCGGCCCGCGCCAGCAGCAGCAGGCCCTCGATCAGGCCGCCCATCCGCACCGACTCCTCGGCGACCGTGGTCGCCAGCCGGGCCGCGTCGAGCCGGTCGGGGTGCGCGAGCGCGACCTCCGCGCTCTGCCGCAGGGCAGCGACCGGCGAGCGCAGCTCGTGGGAGGCGTCCGAGACGAACCGCCGCTGCCGCTCCTGGCCGGCCTCGAGTCGGCCGAGCATCCGGTTGAGCGTCTGCGCGAGCCGGTCGATCTCGTCGCCCGAGCCGGGCTCCGCGACGCGGCGGTCCAGGGCCGCGGCGGTCACCGCGTCCGCCTCCGCGCGCATCCGGTCCACCGGCCGCAGGGCGCGGCCGACGACCGTCCAGCAGACGATCGCGACGAACGCGACCAGCAGCGGGACGGCCACCGCGAGCAGCCCCGCGGTCGTCGCGAGCGCCTCCGCGCGGCCCTCGTCGGGCACGCCCACGACGACGAGCGAGCCGTCGTCGAGCTCCTGGGTCGCGACGACCAGCGGATCCTCGTCCGCCGGCGTCGTCGTGAACGGCTCGTCGCGCTCCTGCGTCGCCAGCGCGGGCAGGTCCTCGGCGTCCTCGCCCGCGGCGACCACGCGCCCGCCGGCGATCAGCTGGACCACACCCTCCGAGGTCCGCACCGCGTCCGCACCGCCGCGCTCGACCAGCGTCGCGACCCGCTCCGCCTCGGTCTCGGCGGCCGTCGCGGCGCTCCCGGCGAGCACCGAGGAGAGCACCAGCAGGAAGCCGACCGCGCCGAGCACCGCCGCGAGGGCGACCACGGCGGTCGCCGCCAGCGTGATCCGGGAGCGCAGGGAGCGCCGCCGCTTCGTCACGGCAGCCCCGCCCGTCACAGCAGCCCCGCCCGTCACGGCAGCACCGAATAGCCCGCGCCGCGCTGGGTGCGGATCGTCTCGCGGCCGAACGGCCGGTCGATCTTGTTGCGGAGCGTCCGGATGTAGACCTCGACGATGTTGGGATCGCCGTCGAAGTCGAAGTCCCAGACGGCGCCGAGGATGTCGCGCTTGGGCACGACGTCGCCCGCGCGCGAGACGAGGTACTCGAGCACGCTGAACTCCCGGGCCGTGAGCGGGATCGCGACTCCGCCGCGCTCCACCCGGTGGGCGGCCGGATCGAGCACCAGGTCACCGACGGTCAGCACCGTCGGCCGCTCGGCGGCTCCGCGTCGGATCAGCGCCCGCAGTCGCGCCACGAGCACGGGGAAGGAGAACGGCTTGGTGAGGTAGTCGTCCGCGCCGGTGTCGAGCGCCTCGACCTGGTCGAGGTCGCCGTCCTTCGCGGTGAGCATCAGGATCGGCGTCCAGTCCTCGGCCGCGCGCAGGCGCTCGCAGACGCGGAAGCCGCTGATGTCGGGGAGCATCAGGTCGAGCACGATCGCCGCGTACTCCGCCTCCTGCGCGAGCCAGAGCGCGTCGGTGCCGGTCGTGGCCGTGTCGACCGCGAAGCCCTCGCCCTGGAGGCCGGCCTCGAGCGCGCCGAGCAGGTTGATCTCGTCGTCGACGATGAGGATGCGGATGGGAGCCTCCCGGTCTCGGCGCGGACGCCCAGGTTAACCCGGCCGTCGTCCGGGTGCGCTAAGACGGGGCGGTGAGCACCGAGCCCTCCCTCGCCCGCCGCCTGGGCACCCGCGACGCCGTCGTGATCGGGCTCGGCTCGATGCTCGGCGCCGGGCTCTTCTCGGCCTTCGCTCCCGCCGCGGCGGCGGCCGGCCCGTGGCTGCTGCTCGGCCTGGCGCTGGCCGCGGTGGTCGCCTGGGCGAACGCCTCCTCCACGGCGCAGCTGGCCGCGCAGTACCCGCGCTCCGGCGGCGCCTACCTCTCCGGCCGTGAGCGGCTCGGCGAGTGGCCGGGCTTCCTCGCCGGCTGGAGCTTCGTCGTCGGCAAGACGGCGAGCTGCGCGGCGATGGCGCTGACCGTCGCCGCCTACGCCGCGCCCGCGGGCTGGGAGCGGCCGGTCGCGGTCGCGGCGGTCGTCGCGCTCGTCGCGGTGAACGTGCTCGGGGTGACCCGCACGGCTCTCGCCACGCGGATCCTGCTCTCGATCGTGCTCGTGGTTCTCGTCGTCGCGATGGCGGCGGCGGCGTCCGGACCGGCCGCCGTCATCGGCTCCGACCACCCCTTCGACGCGTACGGCGTGCTGCAGTCGGCCGGTCTGCTGTTCTTCGCCTTCGCCGGCTACGCCCGCCTCGCGACGATGGGGGAGGAGGTGCGCGACCCCGCCCGCACGATCCCGCGGGCGATCCTCGGCGCGCTCGGGCTCGCGGTCCTGATCTACGCGGTGGTCGGCGCGATGCTGCTCGCGGTGCTCGGGCCCGAGCGGCTCGCCGCCTCGACGCAGCCGCTCGTCGACGCGGCCGCCGCCTGGCCCTGGACCGCGGTGCCGATCCGCGTCGGCGCCGCCGCGGCGAGCCTCGGCGCGCTGCTCGCGCTGATCGCCGGCATCGGCCGCACGAGCCTGGCGATGGCGCGGAACGGCGACCTGCCGCGGATGCTCGCGACGATCGACCCTGTCCGCAGCGTTCCCCGCCGCGCCGAGATCACGGTCGGCTTGATCGTCGTCGTCCTGGTCCTCGTGGCCGACCTGCGCTCGGCGATCGGCTTCTCCTCGTTCGGCGTGCTGCTCTACTACCTGGTCGCGAACGTCGCGGCGCTGACGCAGGAGCCGCGCTTCCGCCGCTTCCCGCGCGCGCTCGCGGTGCTCGGTGCGGCCGGCTGCCTCCTCCTCGTGGCGACCCTGCCTCCCGCCTCGATCGCGGGCGGCGTCGCGGTGCTCGCCGTCGGCATCGCGTACCGGGTGATCGCTCAGTCGCGGGTGCGGCGGAGCAGCCAGACGAAGTAGGGCGCGCCGACCAGCGCGATCATCAGCCCGGCGGGCAGCTGCGACGGCGCGATCAGCGTGCGGCCGAGCGTGTCCGCGACGAGCACGAGCAGCCCGCCGAGCAGCATCGCCACCGGGACGATGCGGCCGTGCCGCGCGCCGACGAGCGTGCGCGCCAGGTGCGGCGAGACCAGTCCGACGAAGCCGACCGTCCCGACGGCGACGACGGCCAGCGAGGCGAGGACGGCCGCGAGCGCGAGCACGCCCAGCCGGGTGCGCTCGGGCCGGATGCCGAGGATCCGCGGGGTGTCCTCGTCGATCGCCAGCAGGTCGAGGCGGCGGCGCAGGCCCAGGAGCAGCGGCAGCAGCACCAGGATCCCGATCGCGACCGGCAGCACGTCGGGCAGCGACCGGCCGTAGGTCGTGCCGGAGAGCCAGGTGAGGATCCGCGGGGTCTGCCACGGGTCCGAGCTCAGCAGCAGGAACGCGGTCACCGCGCTCAGGGCGTAGCCCGCGCCGATGCCGACGAGCACGAAGCGATCCGGCTGCAGACCGCCCCGCCAGGCCAGCAGGGCGATCACCGCGAAGGTCGCGAGACCGGCGGCGACCGCCATCGCGATCAGCACGGGCCGTCCGCCTCCGCCGAGCCCGGTGGTCACCACGATCACGGCGCCGAGGCCGGCGCCGGCGGTGATCCCGAGCAGTCCCGGCTCGGCCAGCGGATTGCGGACGGTGCCCTGCACGGCGGTGCCCGCGAGCGCGAGAGCCGCACCGGCGAGCAC
This sequence comes from Rathayibacter sp. VKM Ac-2760, assembly GCF_009834185.1. Classification (GTDB taxonomy): domain Bacteria; phylum Actinomycetota; class Actinomycetes; order Actinomycetales; family Microbacteriaceae; genus Rathayibacter. The sequence continues at coordinate 3,615,791 of NZ_CP047173.1, read as the reverse complement.
GGCCGCGGCGATGCGCGGCGCCCGCTCGTCGAGCGCGCGGGCGACGAGATCCGGTGCCGCGCTCTGCAGCCAGAGGGCGATATCGCCCAGGCGCAGCTGCAGGCTGCCCGCGAGCAGGCCGAGCACGACGGTGCCGGCGAGCAGGACGACGAGCACCGCGAGCACGATCCGGAAGCGCCGGACCGTCCGCAGCGAGGAGCGCACCGTGCGCGCCGTCCGCGCGGAGCCGGCGTCGCGCATCCTCAGCGCGAGCACCACGATGACGACCCCGCCGAGCACCGCGGTCGGGATGCCCGTGGGGATCGCGGTGGCCCCCTCCGGGCTGAGGATCGCGCGCAGCAGCGCATCGGCGAGCACGATCAGCGCGGCGCCGATCAGACCCGAGGCCGGGACCAGGAAGACGTGGCGGCGCAGCGCCGGCACCCGCGCGGCCAGCAGCCGGGTGAGCACCGGGGCGCCGAGCCCGACGAACGCGATCGGCCCGGCGAGGGTGACCGAGGTGCTGGTGAGCAGCACCGCGCAGAGCACGGCCAGCGCGCGGGTCGAGCGGACCGGGACGCCGAGCGTCGCGGCGCCGTCCTCGCCGAGACCGAGCACGTCGAGACGGCGCGAGAGCAGCAGGGCCAGCGCGAGGACGACGACGATCAGCGGAGCGGCGCGCACCGAGGCGTCGATGTTGAGCTGCCCGAGCGAGCCGCTGCCCCAGGCGAACAGCCCGGTGGTGTTCTCCCGGAACAGGATCAGCAGCATCGCCGTGCCGGAATCGAGCGCCATCGCGATGGCCGAGCCGGCCAGGATCAGCCGGGTGCTCGAGGTCCCCGCGGCGCGCCCGGTGAGCGCGAGCACGACGGCCGCCGCCGCGAGTCCGCCGAGGAAGGCGACTCCGCTCGACGCCCAGAGCGGCACGGCCACCGAGAAGGCGGCCACTGCCGTCAAGGCGAAGTAGGCGCCCGCGGTCACCGCGAGCGTGTCCGGCGAGGCGAGCGCGTTGCGCGAGATCGACTGCAGCAGCGCCCCGGCTGCGCCGAGCGCGATGCCGACGGCGATGCCCGCGGCCAGCCGCGGCAGCCGCGAGCCGGCGAAGATGTCGGCCGCCGAGACTCCGCCGACCGACACCTCCTCGCCGAGCAGCGCGCGCAGCAGCCCGTCGGCGCCGATGCCCGAGGTGCCCTGGGTCAGGTGCCAGAGCCCGACGAGCACGACCACGACCGCGAGGGCCGCGAGCACGCCGACGCCGACGAGCGCCGTCCGAGTGCGGATCACTCGCCGACGATGACGTCCACGAAGGCGTCGATGGCCTGCTCGCCCGACTTCGGGCCTCCCGCGCCCCAGACGCCGGGCGGGAACTCGAAGGCGCGGCCCTGCTGCACGGCGGGCAGCGCAGCCCAGACCGGGCTCTTCGCCAGCTCGGTCACGTAGCTGTCGGGGGTGCCGTCGTTGGAGTAGATCAGGTTCGCCTCGCCGACCGCGGTCAGTCCCTCGATGTCGGTCTGCGCGAGTCCGTAGGAGGGGTCGACGCCGCCGCTGCCGTAGGAGTCGTTGATCTCGTCGGTCCAGGCGCCCTCGAGGCCCAGCTCCTCGCCGAGCTCGGTGAACAGCGCGCCCGTCCCGTAGGGGCGGATGACGACGTTGCCGCTCTCGATCCAGCCGTCGAAGAAGACGAACTCGGGCGTCGCGAGCGCCGCCTCGGCGACCTCGGTCTTGGCATCGGCGAGGTGCTGGTCGAACTCGGCGAGTACCGCGTCGGCGCGCTCGGTCCGGCCGGTGGCCTGGCCGAGCAGCGAGAACACCTCCTTCATGTTGTCGATCTGGCCGCTCGCGTCCGCGCCGATGGTCGCGAGGACGGGCACGTCGCGCTCCTCGAGCTGGGCCAGCAGGTCGTCGTCGGCGCTGTAGGCCTCGATGACGATCAGGTCGGGGTCGAGCCCGTAGAGGGTGTCCAGGTCGGGCTCGCCGCGCTCGCCCACGTCGGTGGTGCTCTCGGGCAGGGTCTCGGCGCTGACGTAGGTGGTGTAGTCCTCGGTCGAGGCGGCGCCGACGGGAGCGACGCAGAGGGTGAGCAGATCCTCCGTCTGCTGCCACTCCAGCACGACGATCCGCTCGGCCGGCGCGTCGAGCTCGACCGTGCGGCCGAGGCTGTCGGTGAGGGAGACGGCGCCGGTGGCGGTCTGCGTGTCGTCGGCGGCGCACTCGGCGGAGTCGACGGTGCCGGCGGCGTCGGCGGTCTCGACGGCGGTGGTGCCGCAGCCGGTCAGCAGGAGCACGCCGGCGGCGGTCGCGGCGAGGGCCGCGCTGAGGAGGGGGGCGCGGGTGGTTCTGGCGCGGGTCATTCTTCGGTGTCCTCTCGGGAACGGGCAGGGGTCTGGTCGTGCAGGCGGACGCTGTGCCGGCTGACGGGGTCGATGCGCAGGTGGCCGGTCCGCTCGTCCACGGCGACCTCGACCCGCAGGCCGTAGGCCGCCTCGAGGTGCTCGGCGGTGAGCACGGCGACGGGGTCGCCCTCGGCGAGGATCCGCCCGTCGCTGAGCAGCAGCAGGCGGTCGGCGACGCGCGCCGCGTGGTCGAGGTCGTGCAGGACGACGCCGACGGCGGCCCCGTGCACCTCGGCGAGATCGCGGACCAGGTCGAGCGTCTCGACCTGGTAGCGGAGGTCGAGGTGGTTGGTCGGCTCGTCCAGCAGCACCACCCCGGTCTCCTGGGCGAGGCAGGACGCGAGCCAGACCCGCTGCAGCTCGCCGCCGCTGAGCTCGCCGGCCGCCCGCTCCGCCATCGCCAGCACACCGGTGGTGGCCATCGCGCGCTCGACGGCGTCGCGGTCCTGCGCGGACGGCCCGGCGAAGCGCCGGCGGTGCGGGTGCCGGCCGAACTCGACGACCTCCCGGACGCTCAGCCCCTGCGGTGCGGTGCGGCTCTGCGCGAAGAGGGTCACCTCGCGGGCGAAGTCGCGGCTGCTCAGCGCGCTCGCGGGGCGGTCGCCGTCGAGGGTGACGACTCCGCTGCTCGGCGCGTGCAGGCGGGCCAGCGCTCGCAGCAGGGTCGACTTGCCGGAGCCGTTCGGGCCGACCAGCGCGGTCACTCGGCCGGGCTCGAGCCGCACCGAGACGCCGTCGACGACGGTGCGCCGGCCGAAGCCGAGCACGAGCTCGGTGCCGGCGAGGCGCGAGGGCGCGCGCGACGGCTCGCGGGAGGGGGTCATGGCGGAGACGGATTCCTGCATCGGAGGGGAGCGGGAGGGGATCCGCTGGTGGAGGCGAGAGCCGACTAAGGGTTGGCTTACCTTCCTCAGGCTAGGCGGCGGCCGGACCGACCGCAATCGACTGCCGAGGACAGCCGATAGAGCGTTCCGGCCATAGCGGTGTGCCGGTGGTCAGAGCGCCGCGGCGCGCTGGTCCTGCGCGAAGGCGCCGGGCGTCGTCCCCATTACCCGCTTGAACGCCGCGATGAAGGTGCTCGGATGGGTGTGCCCCATCAGCTCCGAGACGTCCAGCACGCTCCGCCCCTCCGCCAGCAGCGCGAGCGCGCGGTGCGCCCGCAGCGCCTGCCGCCACTGCAGGAACGACAGGCCGGTCTGCGAGCGGAAGACGCGGGAGAGGGTCCGCTCGCTCACACCGAGGCGCTCCGCCCAGTCCGCCAGGGTGCGCCGGTCGGTCGGGTCCTCGAGCAGCACTGCGACGAGCGGAGCGAGCCGCTCGCCGCGCGGGACGGTGACGGAGTACTGCTCGGTCGACGGCGCGATCACGTCGAAGACGACCGCCTCGGCGCGCAGCCGCGCCGCCTCCGCCAGGTCCGTCCGCGACAGGTGGGTGAGCAGCGCGGCGAGCACGGGGGTGATCTCGACGAGGACCGGCGCCGGGATCGGCACGGGCGAGCGCTCCGGATCGAAGAGCGCGTCGCAGAGCGCGGTCCGCGCGGTCGTGCGGCCGGCGTGCTCCGTACCCGCCGGGAGCCAGACTCCGAAGCCGTCCGGCACGGTCAGGATCCGGTGCTCCAGCCGCACGGTCATCGTGCCGCCGCGCACCCAGACCAGCTCGTGCAGCCGGTGCCGGTGCGGCGCGAACTCGTGCGGCGCGTCGAGCAGGACGCTCTCGGCGAGGATCGCGAACGGCTCGGGAACGCGCGACGGGACGCCGGCGTCGGCGACCACCACCGTGCTGCGCTCGCGCCGCCAGGTGCCGCGCGCGCTGTCCTCGTCCATGGTCACGATCTTAGGAAGCACCCGCGCCGGGCAGACTGTCACGATGACCGCAGCGCAGACTCCCACCGCAGCGCAGACTCCCACAGCAGCGCAGTCCGTCCGCGACCGCCTCGTCGAGCACATCGACGCCGTCGACTTCGGCGCCCACGGCCTGCACGTGCTGATCGGCGACGACACGGCCGAGCACCGCTGGACGCCGGACGTCCGCGAGGACGTCCACTCCGTCGCCAAGGGCGTCTGCGTGCTGGCCGCGGGTGTCGCCGTCGACGAGGGCCTGGTCTCGCTCGACGAGCCGCTCGCCGCCCTCGCGGCGACCGTCACCGATGATCTCGGCGAGGGAGTCGCGGAGCTCACGCTGCGCCGGCTGCTGAGCATGACCAGCGGCATCGATCTGCCCTGGTCGCCCACGCTGATGACCGACTGGCCCGACCTCGCCGTCGAGTTCCTCCGCCGCCCCTCGCGCGGCCCGGTCTTCCAGTACTCCAACGCCAGCACCTACACGGCGATGCGCCTCCTGGAGTCGCGCGTCGGCGACGTCGGCGACTACATCGACCGCCGGCTCCTCGCTCCGCTCGGCCTCGGGGGTGCGGAGTGGGAGCGCTGCCCGAACGGCCGCATCGTCGCCGGCAGCGGACTCGCCCTGCGCACGGAGGAGCTGGCCCGGATCGGCCGTCTCATCCGCGACCGCGGCCGGTGGCGCGGCGAGCGGATCGTCGCGCCCGAGTGGGTCGACGCCCTGCACTCCGACTGGGTCGCCGCGGGCACCGGTCCCGGCTACGAGCGCTACGCCCTCGCCGGCTGGGACGGCCCCGGCCCGGGCTGGCGCCTGCACGGCGCGCACGGGCAGCTGCTCGTCTTCGCCGGCGACGGCGTCGCCACGGTGACGGCCGCCGATCACGCCGGCGCCGACGCGATCGCGGCCGCCCTCACCGCGGAGCTGGCCGCCGCGCACTAGCGTGGCGGCAGCCGGCTACTCGTCGCGGTCGGTGTACTCGCCCTCGGCGTCGGAGTCGGGTCCGGCGCTCTGGGAGTCGACGTAGCTGCCCTTCTCGGTGCTCGACTCCTCGTGCGAGGAGGTGTCGACGTAGCTGCCCTGCTCGTCGCCGTCGGTGTGCGAGACGCCGTCGGTCGAGGTGTACTCGCCGTCCGTCGTCTCCACCGTGTCGGAGTCGGCGGCCAGATGGCGTCCGCGGTGGGTCGTCGTCTCGGTCTTCTCGTCGTCGTGTGCCATGGCGGGCTCCTCGCCTCATCGCGTCGGGTGGATGCAGTCGACGATCCTGCACCCGGACGGCCGGTGCAAGGTGTCGCGGCTGCACATCCGCGCAACCCGCCACGAACGAGGACTCCCGTGACGCCGAGCGCAACTCCTGTCGCGACCCGTCCGTCGCCGCCTAGCCTCCGAGGATGACAGCACGGACGGCACGCACCGCAAGCACCGGACGCACCGCCCGCACCCGCTGGAGCGTCATCGGCCAGCTCGGCCCCCTCTTCGACGACGGCGGTCCGATGCTCCTCGTCGAGGCCCGCTCCGCCTTCGGGCGGCGGCCGATGCACCGCGCCAAGGCCCAGCTGCTGCTCTCGGCGCTGCGCCACCGCGGCCGCGAGCTCGGCGACCGCGTCGAGTACGTCCGCGCCGAGACCTTCGCCGAGGGCCTCGCCGGCCGCGACGACCTCGAGGTGATCGACCCGCCGACCCGCGGCGGCCGCCGTCTCGCCCGCCGGCTCGGGATGAGCGTCCTGCCCAGCCGCGGCTTCGTCACGGAGGAGGAGGACTTCCGCGAGTGGGCGCTGGCGAAGTCCGGCAAGCGCCTGCTGCTCGAGGACTTCTACCGCTGGAGCCGCGAGCGCACCGGCGTGCTGATGCGCGGCGATCAGCCGGAGGGCGGCCGCTGGAACTACGACCACGACAACCGCAACCCGCCGCCCAAGGGCGCGTCGCGCCTCGGGCTGCCCGATCCGTGGTGGCCGGAGGAGGACGACATCGACGAGGAGGTGCGCGCCGACCTCGCCCGCTGGGAGCGCGAGGGTGCGATCCACCTGGTCGGTGAGGACGGCCCGCGCCGGTTCGCGGCGACCCCCGCGGAGGCGGAGGCGGCGCTCGCCGACTTCGTCTCGTCGCGCCTGGGCGATTTCGGCACCTACGAGGACGCGATGCTCTCCGGCGACTGGACGATGGCGCACTCGCTGCTGAGCGCCCCGCTCAACCTCGGCCTGCTCGATCCGCGCGCCGTGATCGACGCCGCCGCGGCCGAGCACGCCTCGGGCGGCGCCCCGCTCGCGAGCGTCGAGGGCTTCGTCCGGCAGATCCTCGGCTGGCGCGACTACGTCTGGCACCTCTACTGGCACCTCGGTCCGGACTACCGCGACCGCAGCAACGCGCTCGGCGCGAAGAATCCGCTGCCGCGGCAGCTGCTCGACCTCGACCCGGCCGGCATCGAGGCGAACTGCCTGCACGAGACGCTCGACGACGTCCGCCGGCACGGCTGGGCGCACCACATCCAGCGGCTGATGGTGCTCGGCAACTGGGGTCTCCAGCGCGGCTGGGACCCGGCCGAGCTGAACGACTGGTTCGTCGACGTCTTCGTCGACGGCACGGAGTGGGTGATGCCGGCGAACGTGATCGGCATGTCCCAGCACGCGGACGGCGGGATCGTCGCGACCAAGCCGTACTCGTCCGGCGGCGCCTACATCAACAAGATGTCGGACTACTGCGGCGGCTGCCGCTTCAACCCGAAGGTGCGCCTGGGCGAGAACGCCTGCCCCGTCACCGCCGGCTACTGGGCGTTCCTCGACCGCACCGAGCCCGTCCTCCGTGGCAACCACCGGATGGCGCAGCCCCTCGCGGGTCTGCGCGCCCTCTCCGACCGCGCCGCGGTCGTCGCCCAGGAGCGCGAGCGCGAGAGCTACTGACCCCCTTCTTGCTGATCGAGCGGCCCGCTCCGCGGGCGTATCCCTTGCTGATCGAGTAGCCCGCTCCGCGGGCGTATCGAGATCCACGCCCGTCAGAACGGCGCCGGCACGTCGACGAACCGCGGTCGCCCGGGCAGCGGCGGTGGCCGGGTGCTGATCCGCCGTCCGGTCGGGGTCGTCCAGGTGATGGACCCGTCCTCGTCGTCCCTGCCATAGCTCCATTGATCGCCGTGTCGGACGTGGTGGTGCGAGGTGCAGAGCGACACGAGGTTCTCGAGCGAGGTCTCGCCGCCGTTGCGCCACTCGATCGTGTGGTCCGCCTCGCTGGTCGACGCGCTGCGGGTGCAACCGGGGAAGCGGCAGGTCTGGTCCCGCAGCTGGAGGTGCAGGCGCATCTGCGGCGGGGGCACGCGCCAGGTCCTTCCGACGGAGACGACCGCCCCGGTGTCCGGGTCGGTGAGAACCCGCGTGAATGACGCGGCGGTGCGGATCAGCTCGCGGGCGATCTCCGCGGGCACGGGCCCATAGCCGTCGAGATCGGCGGGTGCGTCATCGAGGCCCACGGCGGTGGACGCCGCGAGCGTCAGCCGCACCTCGGCGCGGAGGCCGGGGACGAAGGTCGGGTCCTCGCGGTGCTCGGCGTCCGGAGTCGTGCCGGCGATGTCGCCGTCGCAGAGGAGATCGACCGCCGCATCCGCGCTCAGCTGTTGAAGGGTGCGCGGATCGCCCTCGTCGCGGAGGGTCCGGGCGATGCGCCGGAGCCGGTCGTAAGCGCCCGTCACTGCCGGTGCCGGAGCGTGCAGGCACAGCGTCGCCATCCCGTCGACGTCGGGGGTGACCCAGACGGCGCGGTCCTCTCGTGCGTGCGCGTGCCGTTCGGCGAGCGGCTGCTCGTGCAGCTCCTCCCGCCAGCGGTTCAGGGCGCGACGCAACTGCGCAGTGGTCATCGTGACGGCGGCTTCGGCCGCGCGCTCGTCGAGTGCCGTGCGGGAGGCTTCGGGGAGGCTGCTCGCGGTGCGGCAGATCGCCTCGCCGACCTCCCAGAGGATCCGGCCGTCGCGCAGCAGAGCGCGGGTGAGGGGGAGGTGCTCCATCAGCATCTGCGCGGTCTCGAGGCGGCGGGACACCTCCCGCTCGGACTGGCTGTACGCCACCGCGAGCTCGGCGCGGATGGAGCGCTCGACGAGGTCGCGGGTCTCGCTGCGTGAAGTGCCGCGGTCGAAAGCCTCGGGGATGGTCAGCGCGAGCCGGTAGCCGCGGTGCAGGCGTTCCGCCGCTCGGAGGCGCGTGGGGGAGGTGGAGCGCTCGTCGGCGGCGGAGTCGTCGAAGCAGTCGCGCACCTCTGCGAGTGCTGCCGCATCCTCATCTTTTAACATACGCGTATTCAAGCAGGGACCACCGACATCCGAGCGGCGTGCTGCATGGTTCGGGGACAACGCCACCAGATGCGGCGTTGGGGAGGAGACCTGCTCCCGGACGACCGGACAACGTGGGTCTCGATACGCCGCCGGAGGCGGCTGCTCGACCAGCGAAGAGGAGGCCGCTGCTCGACCGCCCGAGCACCGGGCGCCTCCCGATCCCGCCTACGCCGCCGCGTACACCGACACGGTCACCGCGACCGTCACCGCCGTCGTCTCCGCGCGCCCCGCCAGTACCGCGTCGACCGTGGCCGCGTCGACGTGGTGCGCGCTCGGCCCCATCAGCACCTCGGCGCGCAGCTCGCCGGGCGTCATCGCGACCCCGTAGTCCAGCTCCTCGCGCGCCACCCGCTCGAACCCCACCAGCTGCTCGTCGAGCCGCTCGGCCTTGCCCGCGTCGATGCCGAGCATCCCGAACACCGGCCGGATCTCGGCGAGGTGCCGCTCCCGCGGCGTCACCACGATCGCGACGCCGCCCGCCCGCAGCACCCGCCGCATCTCCGGCGCGTTCCGCGGCGCGAACACCGTCAGCAGCGCGTCCGCCACCGCGTCGCGCAGCGGCAGCGGCTGCCACAGATCCGCCGTCGCGACCGCCGCCCGCGGATGCGCCCGCGCCGCCCGCCGCGCCGCCGCCGCGGACAGGTCGAGCCCAGCCCGCTCGCCACCGGGCGCGCGTCGAGCACCGCCGCGAGATACGCGCCGGTCCCGCAGCCGAGGTCGACCACCAGCCGCGCCTCCTCCGGCACCGCCGCGGCCACCGCCTCCTGGATCGGCCGGTAGTGCCCGGAGCCCAGCAGCTCCTCCCGCGCCTGCACCATCGCCGCGGTGTCGCCGGAGGTCGCGTGCCTGCCGCGCAGCAGCGAGACGTAGCCCTGCCGTGCGAGGTTGGCGCTGTGCCCGAGCGGGCAGCGGAGCAGCGACGGCCGCGGCAGCGCGTCCGGCGCGAGCTCCGCCCCGCAGGCCGGGCAGGCGAGCGCGGGCAGCACCGCCGCCCCGGGCGTCCCCGCCGGGTCGAACGGGTGCAGGCTCACGCCGACAGCTCCGGATCGCGCCGCATCGCCGTGATCGCCGCGTTGAGCGTCGCGATCACCGGCACCGCGAACAGCGCTCCGGCCAGCCCCGCGACCTCGAGCCCGGTCGCGACGCCGAGCACCACGGCCAGCGGATGCACCTTCACCGCCGAGCCGAGGATCAGCGGCTGGAGCACGTGCCCCTCGACCAGGTGCACCACGATCACGACGCCGATCATGATCAGCGCGGCGACCGGTCCGCTGAAGAGCAGCGCGACGACCGCCGCGAGCGCCCCGGTCACGATCGCGCCGAGGAACGGCACGAAGGAGCCCAGGAACACGACGATCGCGATCGGCACGACGAGCGGCAGCTGCAGCGCGAGCGCCCCGATGCCGATGCCGATCGCGTTGATCGCCGCGACGCCGAGCTGCGCGCGCACGAACTGGCTGAGGGTCCGCCAGCCGGCCGCGGCCCCGGTGTCGAGCGGGCGGCGTGCGGCGACGGGCATCAGGCGGACGATCCAGGTCCAGATCCGCCGCCCGTCGAGCAGCAGGAAGATCAGCGAGAACAGGGTGAGCAGCGTGCCCGCGAACACCTCGGCCACCTGCGAGCCGACAGCGAGCGCCCCGGAGGCGATCGTCGACGCCTGGGTGTCGGCCCACTGCACCGCCTTCTGCGCCCAGTCGCCGAGCTGCACGTCGGTGAAGCCGAGCGGCGGCCCCTGCAGCCACGCCTCCACGTCGTCGACCGCGTCGAGCGCCCGCTGCCCCACGCCGCCGAAGCCCGCGCGCGACTGCACGACGACGAGCGCGATCAGCCCGACCAGCGCGAGCAGCAGCGCCAGGATCGACACCAGCACGGCGAGCGGCCGCGGCAGCCGCCAGCGCTCGAGCCGGTCGCGCAGCGGGGTGAGCAGCGCGGTGACCAGCAGCGCGATCAGCACCGGCACCACGACCACTGGCACCAGCGCGACGAGCTTCACCACCAGCCAGAGCAGCGCGGCGACGGCGAGCACCCGCCAGCCCCACGCGGCGGCGATGCGCATGCCGGGCGAGACGTCTGAGTGCTCGGCGGCGCGCTCGGCCGGGGGAGTGGGCGCGGCAGTGGGCGGGAGAGTGGCCGGGGCAGCACCAGGGCTCGCCGCCGCATCGCGTCCCCCGTCGCGCAGCCGGCGTCCTCGCATGTCCCCTCCGATTCCTCCCGCAGTGTACGGTCGCGGCGGTCGACCTCGCCGCGAGTGAGTGGTCGTCACGACGGATCCGGTTGCGCAAAGCCCCGATCACTGACGTAATGGAGGCATCATGGCCCTGAAGAGCACGGTTTTCGAACGACTCGCCCCCGATCCCGCCGTCGTCGACGCCGCCCTCGCCGGCTCGCGCCGCGGCGTCTACTGGCTCGAGGAGCCGATCGCCCCCCGGTCGCGCCTCGCCGGCGCCACGAGCGCCGACCTCGTCGTGGTCGGCGGCGGCTACACCGGCCTCTGGAGCGCGCTGCGCGCGAAGGAGCGCGACCCCGGCCGCCGCGTCGTGCTGCTCGAGGCCCGCTCGATCGGCTGGGCCGCCTCCGGCCGCAACGGCGGCTTCGTCGAGTCGAGCCTCACCCACGGCCGCGAGAACGGCCTGTCGCGCTGGCCCCGCGAGTACGAGCAGCTCGAGCGCCTCGGCGTCCAGAACCTCGACGGCATCCAGGAGACCGTCGAGCGATACGGCCTGGACTGCGACTTCGAGCGCCCCGGCTCGCTCGCCGTGGCGGTGGAGGAGTACCAGGTCGGCCCGCTCGCGGACGGCGACGGCGTCGCGGGCGGCCGCTTCCTCGACACCGAGGAGGTGCGCGCCGTCCTCGACTCGCCGATCCTGCTCGCCGGCCTCGCCGCGCCCGCCGAGCAGTGCGCCCTCGTGCACCCAGGCTCGCCCGCGAGCTGGCGCGGGCGGCGGAGGAGCTCGGCGTCGAGATCCACGAGGACAGCCGCGTGCTCGGCCTCGAGCGCGACGGCTCGGGCGTGCTCGTCCGCACCGCGGAGGGCTCGGTCGCGGCGGCGCAGGCGATCCTCGGCACCAGCGCGTTCCCGTCGCTGCTCGCCCGCACCCGGCTGCTCACGGTGCCGGTCTACGACCACGTGCTGATGACGGAGCCGCTCGACGCCGCGCAGCGGGCCTCGATCGGCTGGGAGGGCCGCGAGGGGATCAGCGACACCGCCAACCAGTTCCACTACTACCGGCTCACCGCCGACGACCGGATCCTCTGGGGCGGCTACGACGCCGTCTACCACCCGGGCGGCCGCATCCGCGCCGCGCACGAGGACCGCCCGGCGACCGACCGTGCGCTCGCCGCCCACTTCCTCACCACCTTCCCGCAGCTCGAGGGCGTCCGCTTCAGCCACCGCTGGGCCGGGGTGATCGACACCAGCACCCGCTTCGCCGCGTTCTACGGCACCGCGCTCGCCGGCCGCGTCGCCTACGCCGCCGGCTACACCGGCCTGGGCGTCGGGACGACCGCGTTCGCGGCGGACGTCCTCCTCGACCTGCTCTCCGGTGAGCGCACCGAGCGGACGGAGCTCGAGATGGTCCGCCGGGGTCCGCTGCCCTTCCCGCCCGAGCCGTTCGCGACCGCGGGGATCCAGGCGACCCGCTGGTCGCTCGACCGCGCCGACCACGACTCCGGGCGGCGCAACCTCCTGCTGAGAACGCTCGACGCGCTCGGCCTGGGCTTCGACTCCTGACGGAGGGGTCCGCCCGGTAGCGTGCTCTGCGGGGCACCGCCGGGTGCGGGAGGGACACGGATGCTCGAAGTCCTGCTCGCGGTCGCCGGCGGGGCGGCCGGTGCCGTCCTCGTCGTCAGCGGCGTGCTCAAGCTCGGGCGCACCGAGCGGTTCCGCGCGAGCCTCGCCGCGCTCGGGCTGCCGGCGCCGCTCTCCGCGAACCCGCTCTTCGCCCGCGTCTTCCCGCTCGTCGAGATCGCGCTCGGCATCGCGATCCTCCTCGCCCCCGCCCCGCTGCACCGCGGCGCGCTGCTCGGCGCGGTCGCGGTCGACGTCGTCTTCCTCGTCGTCGCGATCCGCGCGGTGCGCGCTCCCGAGCCGGTCGAGTGCGAGTGCTTCGGCGGTCTCGGCGACGCGCGGATGACCGGGCGCACCGTCGCGCGGAACGGGGTGCTCCTCGCCCTGGCCCTCGCCGGGCTCCTCGGCCCGATCGCCCCCGCGGGGCTGCTCGTCCGAGGAGTGCCCGCCCTCGTCGCGGTGCTGCTCGCCCTCGCGCTCGTGCCGGTGCGCGACCGGCTCGCGGCGCGCACGCCCACCGCCGCCGTCCCCGCCGCCGCCGACCCGGCCCCCGCCCCCGTCGACCTCGTCCTCCGCACCGCCGCCGGCGACCCGATCGCCCTCGCCGAGTGGGCCGACCCGCCCACGCACCTCGTCTTCTTCTCGCCGAACTGCGGCTCCTGCCACGACCTGGTCGAGCGCTTCCGCTGGTGGCCCAACGGCCTGCGCCCGGGCGAGGAGCTGCAGCCCGTCTTCCTCGGCGAGCCCGCCGACTTCGCCCCGCACGCGGTGTTCGCCCCGCTGATCGAGCACGCGCTCTACGACCCCGAGCGCTCCGTCGCCGCCGCCCTGGGCCGCGGCTCGACCCCGGGCCACGTCCTCCTCGACCCTGCGCACCCGCTCGGCGACGGCTGGACCAGCGGCGAGGCCGAGATCGAGAAGCGCGTGCTGCGGCCCGGCTTCTTCGAGGAGCTCCGGTGACGGCGCTCCTGGTCGTGCTGGTGCTGGCGCTCGTCGTGATCGCCGCCGCCGCCGTCGTCGGCCCGCGCCTGGGCGTCGCCTCGCCGCTCGTCCTCGTCGCGATCGGCGTCGGCGCGAGCTTCCTCCCCGTGGTCGGCCCGATCGAGATCGAGCCCGAGTGGATCCTGGCCGGCGTCCTGCCGCCGCTGCTCTACTCCAGCGCCGTGTCGATGCCGGCGATGAACTTCCGCCGAGAGTTCGGCGCCATCAGCGGGCTCTCGGTGCTGCTGGTGGTCGGCACCTCGCTCGTGCTGGGCCTGTTCTTCCTGGTCGCGCTGCCCGATCTCGGCTTCGCCTGGGGCGTCGCGCTCGGCGCGATCGTCAGCCCCACGGATGCCGTGGCCACCTCGATCGTCAAGGGCACCTCCGTCTCGCGCCGCGTCGTCGCGATGCTCGACGGCGAGAGCCTGCTCAACGACGCGACCGCGCTGGTGCTGCTGCGCACCGCGATCGCGGCCGCCGCGGCGAGCTTCTCCGTCTGGGGCGCGCTCGGCTCGTTCGCCTACTCCGTGCTGATCGCCGGCATCGTCGGCGGCCTGGTCGGCTGGCTGAACCTCGCCGTGCGCCGCCGGGTGAAGGATCCGACGGTCAACACGATCCTCTCCTTCACCGTGCCCTTCCTCGCCTCGGTGCCGGCCGAGCTGCTCGGCGCTTCGGGCCTGGTGGCCGCGGTCGTGGCCGGAGTCGTCACCGGCATCCGCGCGCCGCGCGAGCTCTCGCCGCAGAACCGGCTCTCGGACGCGCAGAACTGGCGCACCGTCGAGCTGGTGCTCGAGGGCACCGTGTTCCTCACCATGGGGCTGCAGGTGCGCGCGATCGTGACGAGCGTCGAGGAGGACCACGCCGGCGTCGGCACCGCCGTGCTGATCGCCGTCGGCGCGCTGCTGCTGACGATCCTGGTCCGCGCGGCCTACGTCGCCCCGCTGCTGGGCGTGCTGAAGAGCCGCGGCCGGCTGCGCGAGCGGATGCGCCCGCGCGTCGAGGGCCTGCACGAGCAGATGGGCACCGAGGAGGGCCGCGAGGAGAGCATCAAGCGGATCAGCCGCGGGCGCCGCACGCCGACCAGCCGCGACCTCGAGCGCTTCGCCACCCGGCTGACCCGGATGCTCGCCGACATGGAGTACTTCGTCCGCGCCCCGCTCGGCTGGCGCGAGGGCACCGCCGTGGTCTGGGCCGGGATGCGCGGTGCCGTCACGGTCGCGGCCGCGCAGACCCTGCCCGCCGACACGCCGCAGCGCTCGGTCCTCGTGCTGATCGCCTTCGCCGTCGCGGCGCTGTCGCTGCTGCTCCAGGGCGGCACCGTCGGCCCGCTGCTGCGCGCCATCGCGCCGGACGTCGACGAGGCGGCCGAGCAGAGGGCCCGGGAGGAGGAGCGCACCCGCGTCTTCGCCCTGCTCCGCACCAGCGCCGAGGCCATCGACGAGCCACCGCCGCCGCCGGACGCCCCGACCACCGCGGCCTTCGAGCAGGCGCAGAAGCACCGCCTCGCGGTCATCGCCTCGCAGCGCACGGCCCTCCTCGACGCCCGCGACGACGGCACCTTCGACGCCGACGTGCTCGCCTCCGTCCTCGCCGCGCTCGACGCCTCGCAGATCGACCTCGAGGTCCGCGCCCGCACCGCGCGCTGACCGTTCGCACCGCCCGCAGCGCGCGATGCGGTAGCCGCCCGAAACATGCGGGTCGTACGGTGAGCGCATGCGCGCAGAACTCACCCTCGGTGCCGAGGAAGAGCTCCACCTCATCGACCTCGCGTCGAGGCAGCTCTCCCCGCACGCCCCCCAGGTGCTCGCCCGGCTGCCGAAGGAGAGCTTCTCGGCCGAGCTGCAGCGCACCACGGTCGAGACGAACACCGCGGTCGTCGACTCGCTCGACGGGCTGCGCGAGCAGCTGATCACCCTCCGCCGCGCCGTGATCGACGCCGCCGCGCCGGACGGCATCGGCATCGCCGCGGTCGGCACCGCGCCCCGCTCCGAGCAGACCGACTTCGAGCTCACCAGCACCGGTCGCTACGGGCGGATGCAGGAGCAGTACCGGATGCTCGTCGACGAGCAGCTGATCTGCGGCACCCAGATCCACGTGGGCGTCTCGGACCGCGAGCTCGCCGTGCAGATCGCCCAGCGGATCGCGCGGGATCTGCCGCTGCTGCTCTCGGCGAGCGCGAGCAGCCCCTACTGGAACGGCCAGGACACCGGCTACGCGAGCATCCGCACCATCATCTGGCAGCGCTGGCCGAGCGCCGGCGCGACCGGGCCGCTCGAGTCCGCGGCCGAGTACGATCGCCTCCTCGACGACCTGATCGCCACGGGCGTCATCGCCGACGCCAAGATGGCCTACTTCGACGTGCGGCCGTCCTCGCACGCGCCGACCCTCGAGCTGCGGGTCTGCGACGCGATGCCGATCGTCGACGACGCGGTGCTGATCGCCGGGCTCTTCCGCGGGCTCGTGCGCACGGCCGAGCTCGACATCGAGGCCGGCCGCCCGTTCCGGCACACCCCGCCGCCGATCCAGCGCGCCGCCACCTGGCAGGCCGCGCGCGGCGGCCTCGCCGGTCCGCTCCTCGACCACACCGAGCACCCCCGCCCGGTGCCGGCTGCGGAGGCGCTGCGCAGCCTGATCGCCCGGCTCCAGCCCGCGCTGCACGAGCTCGGCGACCTGGAGCAGGTGCGCGAGCTGGCCGAGGCGCTGATCGCCCGCGGCAACTCCGCCGACCGGCAGCGCGCCGTCTACGCCGAGCACGGCACGCTCGACGCGGTGGTCGACGCCGTCGTCGCCGAGACCCACGGCCCCGCGAGCGGGCCGATCCTGCCCGCGCCGAGCCTGCGCACCTACCGCGTCCGCGCCGGCGACGAGGCCGTCGCGACCGGTGGGCGCGCCAAGACCGCCTACCAGCCGATCCTCGAGCACTTCCGCGGCCTCGGACCCGAGCGGCTGGAGACGCTGCACGCCTCGCGCGACCGGATCATCGAGAGGGCCGGCCTCAGCTTCCGCCTCGGCGACGAGGACCGGCCGTTCCCGGTCGACCTCGTCCCGCGGGTGCTCCAGGCGCACGAGTGGAGCGAGCTCGCCGCCGGGCTCGAGCAGCGCGCCCGCGCCCTCGAGTGCTTCCTCCAGGACGTCTACGGCGAGGGCCGCGCGGTGCGGGCGGGCGTCGTCCGCGACCTCCGCGGGGCACCCGGCTGGAGCGAGGACGCCGCGCGGCTGCCGGCCGGCGCCGTCCGCGGCGCCGTGATGGGCTTCGACCTGGTCCGGAACGAGTTCGGCGGCTGGCGCGTGCTCGAGGACAATCTGCGGAACCCGAGCGGGCTCGCCTACGCCGTCGGCATCCGCGCGCTGACCGACGAGGTCCTGCCCGACCTGCCGCGCCCCGACGGCCTGCTCGACCCGACGACGGCGCTCGCCGGGCTGCGCGCGACCCTGGCCTCCGGGACTTCGAAGGCCGACCCCGTGCTCGGCCTGCTCTCCAGCGGAGCGTCGAGCTCGGCCTGGTTCGAGCACCGCCGGCTCGCGGAGGGCGCGGGCCTGCTGCTGCTGGAGGCGGGCGACGTCACCGTCGAGGGCGGCCGGGTCCTGGCCGGCGGCGCGGTCGTCGACGCGCTCTACCTCCGCCTCGACGTCGAGCTGGCCGACCTCGTCGCCGGCGAGCGGGCGATCGGCCGCGAGATCCTCGAGGTCGCCGCGGCCGGAGCGGTGTACCTCGCGAACGCGCCGGGCAACGGCGTCGCGGACGACAAGGCGCTCTACTGCGCGGTCCCCGAGCTGATCGGCTACTACCTCGACGAGCGCCCGCTGCTCGAGTCGGTGCCCACCTACCGTCCGGAGGACGAGGCGGAGCGGCGCATCGTCCTCGAGCGCGTCGGCGAGCTGGTCACCAAGCCGGTCGACGGCTACGGCGGCCGCGGTGTGCTGATCGGCCCGTCCGCCCCCGCGGCGCGGGTCGCCGAGCGGCGGGCAGAGATCGCCGCGGATCCGGGCGGCTGGGTCGCGCAGGAGGTCGTCCGGCTGTCCTCGCTGCCCGCGTTCTCCGGCACCGATCTGCAGCCCCGGCACATCGACCTCCGCGCCTTCGTCTTCGTCACCGGCACCGGTCCCGGCGACGTCCGGCTCGCCGACCTCGCGCTCACCCGCGTGGCGGCCGAGGGCAGCATGATCGTCAACTCCTCGCGCGGCGGCGGCGCGAAGGACACCTGGATCGTCGGAGGCTGAGATGTGCGGCATCGCGGGCGAGATCCGCTTCGACGGCGAGCGCGCCGACCTCGGCGCCGTCGACCGGATGACCGGCTGCCTCGTGCACCGGGGCCCGGACGGCGACGGGCTGTGGTCCTCGGGCCGCGTCGCGCTCGGGCACCGGCGCCTGGCGATCATCGACCTCTCGGCGGCCGGCGCGCAGCCGATGATCGACTCCGCGCTCGGCCTCGCGGTCGTCTTCAACGGCTGCATCTACAACCACGTGCAGCTGCGCGCCGAGCTGGAGGCGAAGGGGCACCGCTTCTTCTCGCACTCGGACACCGAGGTGATCGGCAAGGCCTACGCCGAGTGGGGCGAGGACTTCGTCGACCACCTGCTCGGCATGTTCGCCGTCGCGATCGTCGAGCGCGACTCCGGCCGCGTGGTGCTGGCCCGCGACCGCCTCGGCATCAAGCCGCTCTACCTCGACGAGTCGCGGGAGCGGATCCGCTTCGCCTCGACCGTGCCGGCGCTGCTCGCGGCCGGCGTCGCCGACACCTCGATCGACCGCACGGCCCTGATGCTCTACCTGAGCTTCCACTCGGTCGTGCCCGCGCCGCGCACGATCCTCCGCGGAGTGACGAAGCTGCCGCCCGCGACCGTCCGCGTGATCGAGCCCGACGGCTCGAGCCGCGAGCGCGTCTACTGGGAGCCGGTGTTCGCCCGCGATCCCGCGCGGTCCGGCTGGAGCGAGCGCGACTGGCAGGAGGCGCTGCTCGCCTCGTTCCGCACCGCCGTCGAGCGCCGGATGGTCGCCGACGTGCCGGTCGGCGTGCTGCTCTCCGGCGGCATCGACTCCAGCCTGATCGTCGCGCTTCTCGCCGAGGCGGGGCAGACCGGGCTGCAGACCTTCTCGATCGGCTTCGACGCGGCGGGAGGCGAGTCCGGCGACGAGTTCGAGTACTCGAGCCTCGTCGCCGAGCGCTTCGGCACCGACCACCACCGCCTGCCGATCGACTCCTCCCGCCTGCTCCCCGGCATCGACGCCGCGGTCGGCGCGATGAGCGAGCCGATGGTCTCGCACGACGCGGTCGCCTTCCACCTGCTCAGCGAGGACGTCTCGCAGCACGTGAAGGTGGTGCAGTCCGGCCAGGGCGCCGACGAGGTGCTCGGCGGCTACGACTGGTACCCGCCACTGGCCGGGGTGCCGCGCGAGCGGGCCGCGCGGGCCTACGCGGATGTGTTCGTCGACCGCTCCTTCTTCGCGCTGCAGGCCCTCCTGGCGCCGGAGTGGCGCGGCGACCCCGATGCGGCGACGGCGTTCCTCGCCGAGCGCTTCGCCCGCCCCGGCGCCGACACCGCCGTCGACGCGGCGCTGCGCAACGACACCGCGGTGATGCTCGTCGACGACCCGGTGAAGCGCGTCGACAACATGACCATGGCATGGGGACTGGAGGCGCGCGTCCCGTTCCTCGACCACGAGTTCGTCGACCTCGTCGGCACGATCCCGCCGGAGCTCAAGCTCGCCGACGGCGGCAAGGGGATCCTCAAGCGGGCCGTCCGCGGCACCGTGCCGGACGAGGTGATCGACCGCACCAAGGGCTCGTTCCCGGTGCCGGCCATCCGCCAGCTCGAGGGCCCGTACCTCGAGCGGGTGCGGGCTGCGCTGAGCGACCCGGCCGCGCGCCGCCGCGGCCTCTTCGACCAGGCGAGCGTCGACTCCCTCCTGGCCGACCCGAACAGCACGCGCACCCGCCTCGGCTCGAACGAGCTCTGGCAGCTCGCCCTGCTCGAGATGTGGCTGCAGGAGCACGGCGTCGGCTGACCGGTCGCGGCGCGGCGGCTCGGCCCGGTGCCGGAGGATGGAGGCATGACGTCTCCCTCCGCCGTCCAGCCCGAAGCCGTCCAGCCCGCCGCCGTCGCCGAGCCCGCTGCCGCCGAGCGGCTCGGCCTCGAGCTCGTGCACTCCTGGGGCAGCTGGGGGCCGACGATGACGCCGGACGCCGCCCGCGTGGCGTTCCTCAGCGATCGCGGCGGAGCGCCGGAGGTCTGGGTGCAGGACGTCGTCGTAGGGGCCGAGCCCGCCGAGCCGCGCCGGATCGAGCTCACCGAGGACCCGGTCGTCGAGGTGTCCTGGTCGGCCGACTCCGCCTGGCTGGCCTGCCTCGTCGCGACCGACGGCGGCGTGCGCACCCAGGTCTGGGTGGTCCGGCCCGACGGCTCCGACGCCCGCCGCATCGCCGGCTCCCGCGACGCCCACGCCGCGCTCGGCCCGTGGACGCGCAGCGGGCACCACGTCGTCGTCACCCTCCCCTCGGCCGAGCCCGAGCAGCCGACCCGCTCGTTCCTCATCGATCCGGCGAGCGGCGAGCGCAAGCCGCTCGTCGAGGGCGACCTCATCTCGGTGCTCGACCTCTCGGTGGAGGAGCGGCTCGTCGTCGTCCGCGACGGCCAGCGCGGCCACCAGTACTGCGTCGTCGTCGACCGCCTGACCGGCGAGAACCACGCCCTGCTGCCCGATTCCGGCACCGGATCGACGGACGTCGCTCTGCTGCGCCCCTCGCCGCTGCACGACACCGAGAGCCCGATGGTCGCCTACCTTGCGACCGACGTCGATCTGCCGCGGCGCGAGCTGGTCGCGATGCCGCTCGGCCCCGACGGCTGGCGGGGCCGCGTCCGCCGGGTCGCCGCCCGCGACGACGCCGAGCTCGAGGGCCTCGACGCCGACGACGCCGGCCGGATGCTCCTGCTGGTCTGGAACGTGGCGGGCTCGAGCGAGATCGAGCTGCTCGACACCACCACCGGCGCGCGCGTGCCGGTCGCCGGCCTCCCCGGGCTCGTCGCGACGACGCCGGTGCTCTCCCGTGACGGCGGAGCCGTCGTCCTCGGCGTCGAGGGGCCGGAGCGCCCGCGCGAGCTCTGGCGGCTCGACACCGCGACGCACGCGTGGTCGCGCCTCACCCAGGTGCCGGTGCTCGACGCGCCGCCGCTGATCGTGCCGACGCTCGAGCGCTTCCGGGGCCGCGACGGGCTCGCGCTCTCCGGCTGGCTGTACCGGGCGCCGCAGTCGCGCGGCCCGGCCCTGCTCAGCCTGCACGGCGGCCCGGAGTCGCAGGAGCGGCCCACCTTCTCGGCGCAGCACCAGGCCGTCGCCGCGGCCGGCATCTCGGTCTTCGCGCCGAACGTGCGCGGCTCCTCGGGCTTCGGCCGCGACTTCGTGCACGCCGACGACGTCGAGAAGCGCACCGCCGCCTTCGACGACGTGCTCGCCGCCGCCGCCTTCCTGGTCGAGGCGGGGATCGCCGACCCCGCGCGGATCGCCGTCTCCGGCCGCTCCTACGGCGGCTACCTCACCCTCGCCGCGCTGGCCTTCTCGCCGGGCGTCTTCGCGGCGGGCGTCGACATCTGCGGCATGTCGCACCTGCAGACCTTCTACCGCGACACCGAGCCGTGGATCGCCTCGTCCGCCGTCACCAAGTACGGCCATCCCGAGCACGACGCCGAGCTGCTCGAGCGGCTCTCACCGCTGAACCGGGCCGACGCGATCGGCGTGCCGCTGCTCGTCGTGCACGGCGAGCTCGACACCAACGTGCCGATCGGCGAGGCGCTGCAGATCGTCGCCGCCCTGGAGGAGCTCGGCCGCCCGGTCCGCTACCTCCAGCTCGACGGCGAGGGCCACGAGTACCGCCGCGCCGAGTCGAAGGAGACGCTGCTGCGCGAGCTCGTCCGCTTCCTCACGGAGTCGCTCGCCGCCCGCTGACCGGGCTGCCGGCAGCTCAGTCCACGAGCAGGCTCAGTCCACCAGCTGCCAGGCGTGCGCCTCGACCCGCACGCCGCCGACGCTCACGGCCTCGTCGCCCAGGTTCAGCGCCAGTCGCGCGCTCTCGCCGTCCGGCCCCTCGGCGACGAGCAGCACGGCGGTGTTCGAGAGGTCGACGCTCCGGGTGGGCGCGGAGACGAGCCAGGGGTGCCGGCGGCGGAAGCCGATGACCTCCTGGTGCGCCCGATAGGCGTCGTTCCGCGGCCACTCGCCGGGGTCGGCCGGGAACTCGGGCCGGATCGCGTCGTCGCCGCCGACGCGCTCCTCCTTGACCCCCTCGAGGCCGCGCTCGTCGCCGGAGTAGACGCTCGGCACGCCGCCGACGAAGCCGAGGACCGCGACCGCGTGCCCGTGGTGGCGCGGGTCGCCGATCGCGCTGGCGAGCCGGGTGACGTCGTGGTTGCCGATGAAGGTCAGCGGCAGGAACTCCTCGAGGAATCCCGCGTGGCGCTGCAGCGTCCAGTCCAGCTCGAAGAGGTTCGCCTCCTCGATCGAGCTGCGCACCGACTTCCACAGCTCGTACTGGGTGACCGAGTCCAGGCCCGACTCCCGCACGTACTCGGCGTAGTCGCCGTGGATGACCTCGCCGACGAACCAGGCCTCCGGGAAGCGCTCGCGCACCGGATCGATCGCGGCGCGCCAGTCGGCGGGGGCGACGGCGTAGGCCGCGTCGAGGCGCCAGCCGTCGATCCCGCGCTCGAGCCAGTGCGCCAGGACCGCGGAGACGTGCACCGCGACCTCGGGGTTCGCCGTGTCCAGCTCGACGAGCGCCTCGTGGCCCTCGAAGACGTCGACCAGCAGCCCGTCGACCTCGCGCGCCGCCCCGGTCCGCCGGAATCGCGCGGCGGCCGGGGAGCCCTCGCCCGCCGCGACCGCCTCGCGCCACCACGGGTGGTCGCGCCCGACGTGGTTGAAGACGCCGTCGAAGACCACGCGGATGCCGCGCTCGCGGCAGGCCGCGATCAGCGCGTCGAGATCGCGCTCGTCGCCGAGGCGCGGATCGACGCGGAAGTGGTCGACCGTGTCGTAGCCGTGCGTCATCGAGGCGAACACCGGCCCGAGCAGCAGCCCGTTGCAGCCGAGCGCGAGCAGGTCGTCGAGCCAGGGCAGCAGCCGGGGGAGCCGGTGCTGCGGCTCCTCGCCCGCCTGCGGTCCGTCGGCCGCGGTCGCCTCCGCGCCGAGGAACGCCAGCGGGTGGATCTGCCACCAGATCGCCGCCGTGATCCACTCGTCCGTCGTCCGCACCATCGCTGGGCCGCCTCTCCCGGCGTGCTCGGGCGCGCGCCGTCGGCGAGTGTAGCGACGGGCGCTGACATCGGCTCCCAGCCGCCCGGAGGGCTCCGCGGGGCCCGGATCGGCGTGATTCCGGGGTTCTGGTCGCGCGAATCGCGACCGATCCGGGATCGTGCTGGTAGGTTACGGACGGTCCGACCGGTTGACGGGGTCCGTCCCCGGCCGATGGACGACACACAACCACCAGCTGTTCTCAACAGCGCGAACGTCCTGGGAGGACACTCCAATGGCTGACAAGTCGCTCAACCGCACCGAGCTCGTCGCGAAGATCGCCGCGGACTCCGGCCAGAGCCAGGCCGCCGTCAACGGCGTCCTCGACTCGCTCTTCTCCACCCTGGCCGACTCCGTCTCCAACGACGTGAAGGTCACCATCCCCGGCTGGATCGCCGTCGAGCGCACGTCGCGCGCCGCGCGCACCGGACGCAACCCGCAGACCGGTGAGACCATCCAGATCGCGGCCGGCCACTCGGTCAAGGTCTCGGCCGGCACCAAGCTCAAGGCCGCTGCCAAGTAGTCACGGCCCCTGCACGACGACGAGACCCCGGCGATCCGCCGGGGTCTTCGTCGTCGGGCCGCCCCCCAGCCGCGAGAACGTAGGCTGACGGAGTGAATCGAACCGTCCGGATCGCGGGCCCGGCGCTCCTGCTCGTGGTCGCCTCGCTCGTCGCGCTCCTGGCGGCGCTCGCGTTCGGCGGCGGTTCGGCCGCGCCGCTCCTGAACGACCCCGGTCCCGTCGTCCGCTTCGGCCTGCCCGTCGCCAAGCTCGCGGTCAACCTCGGCGCCGCCGGCATGATCGGCGCCCTCGTCCTCACGCTCTTCGCCCTGAGCCCCCGCACCGTCGCGGCCCGCAAGGGCGCCCCCGCCGGTGCCGAGCAGCGCACCGAGCAGCGCACCGAATACACGATCGCCCTCGACGTCGCCGCCGCGAGTGCCGCCTTCCTCGCCGCCGCCTCCGCGCTGACCGGCTTCTTCACCTTCCTCAACGTCACCCAGACCCCGTTGAGCTTCGACCGCGACTTCGGCACCAAGCTCAGCTACTTCATCGGCAGCATCCCGGTCGGCCAGGCCTGGCTGATCACCACCCTGCTCGCGGCCGTCGTCACCGTGCTCTGCTTCGCGGTGCGCAACCAGACCGCCCTCGTCTTCGTCACGGTGATCGCCCTGCTCACGCTGCTCCCGATGGCGCAGCAGGGCCACGCGGCCGGGGCGAGCGGCCACGACGCCGCGGTCACCGCCCTCGGCCTGCACCTGGTCTTCGCCGCGGTCTGGCTCGGCGGCCTGATCACCGTCGTCGTGCTGCGCCCGCTGCTCGGCGGCGCGCGCCTGCTGCCCGTGATCAGCCGCTACTCGAGCCTCGCGCTCGTCAGCTTCATCGTGGTCGCCGCCTCGGGCTACCTCAGCGCCGAGCTGCGGCTGGCCACGATCGGCAACCTCCTCACCGGCTACGGCGTCCTCGTGCTGGTCAAGGTCGCGGCGCTGACGGCGCTCGGTCTCTTCGGCCTAGTGCAGCGCCGCTTCCTGATCGCCCGGATGCGCACCGCCGGCGGCGCGGGCGGCCGCAGCTTCTGGTGGCTCGTCGCCGCCGAGGTCGCCTTCATGGGCATCGCCTCCGGAGTGGCCGCCGCGCTCGCGCGCACCGCGACGCCGGTCGACCAGGTGGTCGCGACCGAGCTGGCGAACCCCACGCCGGCCGAGCTGCTCACCGGCGAGCCGCTGCCGCCGGCCCCGAGCGCCCTCACCTTCGTCACCCTCTGGAACGTCGACCTGGTCTGGCTCCTGGTCTGCGGCTTCGGCATCGCCTTCTACGTCGCCGGCGTGGTGCGGCTGCACCGCCGGGGCGACCGCTGGCCCGTGCACCGCACGGTGCTCTGGATCGCCGGCATGCTGCTGCTCGCGTACATCACGAACGGCGGCGTGAACGCCTACGAGAAGTACCTGTTCAGCGCGCACATGCTCGCGCACATGGTGCTGACGATGGCGGTGCCGGTGCTGCTCGTGCCGGCCGCGCCGGTGACGCTGATCGCGCGCGCCGCGGCCCGCCGCACCGACGGCTCCCGGGGAGGCCGCGAGTGGGTCCTCCTCGCCGTGCACT
Source organism: Rathayibacter sp. VKM Ac-2760 (assembly GCF_009834185.1). GTDB lineage: Bacteria > Actinomycetota > Actinomycetes > Actinomycetales > Microbacteriaceae > Rathayibacter. The sequence continues at coordinate 3,591,113 of NZ_CP047173.1, read as the reverse complement.
CGCGCTTCGCCACCGCGATCTCGCACCCGATCGTCGCCGCGCTGCTGTTCGTCGGCTCGCTCTGGGGCTTCTACTACTCGCCGCTGTTCCGCTGGGCGACGACCGACCACATCGGCCACGAATGGATGATCGTGCACTTCCTGATCACGGGCTACCTCTTCGTGAGCGTCCTGATCGGGGTCGACCCGAGCGTGCACCGCGTCCCGTACCCGATGCGCCTGCTCCTGCTGCTGGGCACGATGGCGTTCCACGCCTTCTTCGGCCTCGCGCTGATGACGGGGGAGGGCCTCCTGCTCGCCGACTGGTACGGCGCGATGGGCTGGGGCACCTCCGCCCTCGCCGACCAGCAGGCGGCCGGCGGCATCGCCTGGAGCATCGGCGAGATCCCCACCCTCGCGCTCGCGATCATCGTCGCGGTGATGTGGAGCCGGGCGGACGCCCGCGACTCCAAGCGGCTGGACCGGCAGGCCGACCGCACCGGCGAGGCCGAGCTCTCCGCGTACAACGACCGCCTGGCCGCCCTGCAGAAGCGCGGCTGACCCCGCCGCTCGCGGCCGACCCCGCCGCTCGGGCCGACCCCGCCGTGCCCGGGGCAGCCCCCGGCTCAGCGGACGTCCCGCGCCAGCCCGGAGCGGGCCGGCCGGGCCGTTCCTAGGCTGTGCCCCGATGCCCGTCCTCGCCCGTTCCCTGCGGGTCCGAGGCGGTGCGCTGCGAGAAGGGGAACGCATGATCGAGGCACGAGGCCTGACCAAGAGGTACGGCGCGAAGACCGCCGTCGACGGGATCGACTTCACCGTCGAGCCGGGGAGGGTCACGGGCTTCCTGGGCCCGAACGGCGCCGGCAAATCGACGACGATGCGGATGATCGTCGGTCTGGACCGTCCGTCCGCCGGCTCGGTGCTGGTGAACGGCAGCCCCTACCGCGAGCACGCCGCCCCCCTCGCCGAGGTCGGCGCCCTGCTCGATGCGAAGGCGACGCACCGCGGCCGCTCCCTCCGCGACCACCTGCGCGTGATCGCCGCGACCCACCGCATCCCGCGCTCGCGGGTCGAGGAGGTCATCGAGGTGGTCGGTCTCGGCAGCGTCGCGCGCAAGCGCGTCGGCGGCTTCTCGCTGGGGATGGGCCAGCGGGTGGGCATCGCGACCGCTCTGCTCGGCGATCCGCGGACGCTGCTGCTCGACGAGCCGGTCAACGGCCTCGACCCGGAGGGCGTCCGCTGGGTCCGCGACTTCGTGCGCGCGAAGGCGGCGGAGGGCTGCTGCGTCCTGCTCTCCTCGCACCTGATGAGCGAGATGGCGCAGACCGCCGACCACATCATCGTCCTCGGCCGTGGCCGGATCCTCGCCGATGCGCCCCTGGCCGACTTCCTCGCCGAGTCCCGCCCGCGCGTGCGGGTCGAGAGCCCGGAGGCGGCGCGACTCGCCGAGCTCCTCGCCGCTCGCGGCGCCACGGTCGCCGCCGCCGGCGGCGGGCTCGAGGTCGAGGGCCTCGAGGCGCCGGCCGTCGGCGCGCTCGCCCACGAGGCGGGTGTCGTCCTGCACGCGCTGACCGGCCTCACCCGCTCCCTCGAGGAGGCCTACGTCGCCATGACCGCCGATGCGGTCGAGTACTCCGCCGCCGCCCAGCCGCTCGAAGGAGCCACCCGATGACCACGACCGCCCGCGCCTCCGCCAGCCGGCCCTCCGCCACCGGGGCCCGCCTCCGGCTCGACGGCGTCCTCCACTCCGAGCTGCTCAAGCTCGTCACGGTCCGCTCCACCTGGTGGTCGATCGCGATCTCCGTGCTCCTCGCACTCGCGCTCGCACTCGCGATCGGCAGCGCCGCCACGCTCGAGGAGGGGACGTCGGCCGCCGCACTCGTGGCCGGTGGAACGACCGTGCACCTCCAGTTCGTCGGGCTGGTGATCGCCGTCCTCGGCGCACTGTCGGTCGGCGGCGAGTACTCGACGGGGATGATCCGCTCCACCTACACCGCCGTGCCGCGCCGCCTGCCCTCGCTCGTCGGGCGCGGCGTCGTGGTCGCGGCCGCGTCCTTCGTGGTGGGCCTCGTCACCTGCTCGGGTTCGCTCGCGATCATCGCGCCTCTCCTCGCCGGCAAGGGCGTGACGGTGCCACCGCTCACCGACGGGCTGCTGGCGAGCATCCTCGGCGGCGCCTTCTACCTCGCCGTCGTCGGCGCGGTGTCGGTCGGGCTCGGGGCGCTGCTGCGCAGCACGGCCGCGGCGATCGGCGTCTCCGTCGGCCTGCTGTTTGTGCTGCCGATCATCACGTCGATCGCGGGTGGTCTGATCCACGCGGACTGGATCGTCGACGCGAGCCGCTTCCTGCTCTCGAACATCGGCGTCTCGCTCGCGGAACTGCCGGGGGCGGGCGCGATCAGCGACATCGGGTCCGTCCTGGCCGCCCTCGGCTGGGTCGTCGCCGTCTGGGTCCCGGCGCTGCTGGTCACCCGCGTCCGCGACGTCTGAGCCCATCACGTCAGCGTCGAGAAGGTCGGTGCCGATCACGTCGGTGCCGGGCCGGGACGAGGGTCGGCCGGATCCCCTGGGTACAGTGGAGCGGTGACCCAGCCGACCCTCTCCGACGAGCAGCAGCGGGTGTTCGACCTCATCGAGAACACCCGCGAGCACCTCTTCGTCACGGGCCGCGCCGGCACCGGCAAGTCGACCCTGCTCAACCACCTGAGCTGGAACACCGACAAGCAGATCGTCATCTGCGCGCCGACCGGGGTGGCCGCGCTGAACGTCGGCGGCCAGACGATCCACTCGCTGTTCCGGCTGCCGATCGGCGTGATCGCCGACTCCGACCTCGATCAGCCGCCCGAGCTGCGCAAGCTCCTCAACACCATCGACACCCTCGTCATCGACGAGATCTCCATGGTCAACGCCGACCTGCTCGACGGCATCGACCGCAGTCTCCGCCAGGCCCGGCAGCGCCGCTCCGAGCCGTTCGGCGGCGTCCAGGTCGTTCTCTTCGGCGACCCGTTCCAGCTCGCCCCCGTCCCGGGCGACCCGGAGGAGCGCGCCTACTTCGCCGACCGCTACCGCTCGCTCTGGTTCTTCGACGCTCTGGTCTGGCAGGAGGCGCCGCTGCGGATCATCGAGCTCGGCCGGATCCACCGGCAGAGCGACGAGCGCTTCAAGTGGATGCTCAACGCGGTCCGGTTCGGCATGGTGACGAAGGAGATCGCCGACGTCCTCAACGCCGCCGGTGCGCGCACCTCGCCGGAGAACGACGCCATCACCCTCGCGACCCGCAACGACACCGTGAACCGCATCAACCAGACCGCGCTCGCCCGGCTGAAGGGCCCGGTCAAGACGGCCTCGGCCGAGATCAGCGGCGACTTCGGCGGCCGCGCCTACCCGGCCGACCAGAACCTCGAGCTGAAGATCGGCGCGCACGTGATGTTCCTCCGGAACGACGCCGAGCAGCGCTGGGTGAACGGCACCATCGGCCGGGTGACGAAGGTCGCCGGCACGGTCTGGGTCGAGGTGGACGGCGAGGTGCACGAGGTCGAGCCCGCCACCTGGGAGCGCTACCGCTACTCCTACTCCGCCGCGACCAAGAAGCTGACCCGCGAGATCGTCGCCGAGTTCGCCCAGTTCCCGCTGCGCCTGGCCTGGGCGGTCACGATCCACAAGTCGCAGGGCAAGACCTACGACGCCGCCGTGGTCGACCTCGGATCGCGGGCGTTCGCCCCCGGGCAGACCTACGTCGCCCTCAGCCGGATCACCAGCCTGGAGGGGCTCTACCTCACGCGGCCGCTCCGCCCGAGCGACATCATCGTCGACAAGGACGTGCTGCGCTTCATGTCCGAGCGCCGGGCCGAGCCGGCCGCCGTCGCCGAGCCGGAGCCCGCCACCTCCTGAGCCGACCACCGCCCCAGTGGACGGTCGATCCGTCCGGCGATCGGTCAGGCCGCGGCGCGGGAGCGGGCGAGGTCGCGGAAGAGCTCGGTCGTGAGCCGGTATGCCTCCGCCACCTCGGCGATGACCCGGTCGCGCTCGTCGTCGTCCCAGCCCGCCGCGTCGAGTTGCTCGCGGTAGACGGCACGGAAGGCGGACGGAGTCGCGATCTCGCCGTAGAGGTAGAAGCCGACGCCGTTCGTCTCGAAGCCGAAGCGCCGCTGCAGCAGGGTGCGCACGATCGCGCAGCCGGACAGGTCGCCGAGGTAGCGCGTGTAGTGGTGCGCGACGAAGCCGCCGCTCCAGCCGCTGGCGACCGTGCGGATGCGCTCGACGTACGCCGCCGTCGAGGGCAGCGGGGCGATGCGCGAGCGCCAGTCCTCGCCGACCAGGAAGCGCAGGTCCTCCGCGATGGCCGGGAGTCGGGTGAGCTTGGGCGAGATGAAGGGCGCGGCGACCGGGTCGCCCGCCATCGCGTCGGCCACGGCCTCGAGCGCCTCGTAGACGAAGTAGTGCTGCGAGATCATCGCGACGTAGTCGTCGCGGCTGCCGGAGCCGGTCATCAGCGCGGTCATGAACGCCGAGACCTCGTCGTCGCCGCCCGCCGCGCCCATCCGCGTGCGAAGGGCCTCGGAGAACGGGATGACGTTCGAGATGCGGTGCTCCGGCACGATGACCCCCCTGCGTTTCTTAGGTTGGCCTTACCTTAGCCGGAGTGCGGCGATCGCCACCAGGGGGGAGGGCGATCAGTGCCCGTGACCGCCGGTGACGGAGGTGGTCATCATGCCGCCCATGTCGCCGGTGCCCTCGGACGAGGCGGAGAGCGCCGGGGTGGCGAGGGCCGAGACGAGCAGTGCCCCGGCGAAGAGGCCGAGCACCGCACGCGGAGCCGAGACGGGCCGCTCGGCGGCGGTGCGCGAGCGGAGCGTCGCCGCGACGACGCCGGCCGCGACCAGCTGCAGGGCGCCGGCCGCGAGGGCGGGCAGCGGATCGCGCAGCAGTCCGGCGGCGATCGCGAGGACGAAGCCGGCGACGGTCGCCCCGGTCACCGCGAGCGCGATCCGCGGGACGACGATCCGGCCGCGGGCGAGGACGAGCACGCCCCAGAGCAGCTCCGCGACGCCGAGGGCGGCGATCGGCAGGGTCGCCGCGTCGAGCTGACCGGCGGCGAGGGAGAGGTGCACGAGGCCGGCCCCCAGGCCGGCGAAGGCGGCGTTGCCGCGGGCGACGGTGCTCATCGTGGTCTCCGATCAGGCTGCGGGCTGCCGTGACGAGAAATGTCGAGGACGACGAGTCGAGAAGGACGAGAAGAGGCCCCGGATCGACACACCGCATCGTGTCGTCCGGGGCCGTTCGGTCCGTCCGCCGCGGAAAACGGCGGGCCCACGGCGGACGGAGTTGAGGGGGAGCGGACGAGTCCGCTCCGGGTCAGGCGGTCGCGGTGCGCGGCCGGGTGCGCTTCTCGGCGGTGAGCCCGACTCCGAGGAGGACGAGCGCGCTGGCGAGGTGCAGGAAGTGGTCGGCCGTGTTCAGCGCGAGCACGTTGAGCGCGGTGTTCACCAGGAAGAAGCCGACGACGCCGAGGGCGAGGTAGACCGCTCCGACGGTCGTGTTGACCGTCTTGGCCGCCGAGGCGGTGGAGAGACCGGCGATGAGAAGTGCGCCGCCGATCAAGAGGTGGGCGATGTTGTGCAGCGGGTTGACCTCGAAGATGCCGAGGAGCAGCCCGCCCTCGGTGGCGAGGAACTGGACGCCGCCGGTGACGACGAAGCCGAGCAGGCCGACGACGACGTAGACCGCTCCGAAGAGCGTGGCCAGCAGTCGGTTCGGTGAGGTGCGCATGATCCCTCTTCTCCCTCCGCGCAGCGCCTCCGCGCCGCACACAGACTCTTCGGAGCGGGTGCCGGGTCGGTTTGGAGTCGGACGGGGCGGATGTCGGCGGGGGCCGGACCGCTGGTCACGGTCGGGACACGAATGCCGCCGTCCCCCACCCTCGCCGCGACCCCGGCGGGTCCCGCCCGTAGGGTGGAGGGGTTCCACAGGGCGTCCGCGGGGGGAGTCGAACGGCATGATCGGTGGCCGCAGATCGACCGGGGTCGCGGCTCTCGTCGCGCTCGCCCTCGCCCTCGCCCTCACCGGCTGCACCGGCGGGACGGACTCCGTCGTCGAGGACGCACCTCCCGGCCCCGTGTCCGACGAGCTCGCGGTCGCGCTCTCCGGCTTCCTCACCGAGGCGCAGGGGGTCGCGGGAGCATCGGGCGCCGTCGCCGGCGTCTGGTCGCCCTGGGCCGGCGGCTGGGAGACGGCGATCGGCACCGTCGGCGATTCCGCGGGCACGCCGGTGACCACCGAGGCGCATCTGCGGCTCGGCACGGGCGGCACGGAGGCGATGACCTGCGACGTGGTCGTCGCGCTCGCCGAGAAGGGGACTCTCGATCTCGACGCCGATGTCGGCGACACGCTCACCTCGCTGCCCGGCATGGAGGGGATGACGCTCCGGCAGCTCTGCGCGCACACCGCCGGGCTGGCCGACTTCCGCTCGATCCTCTGGCCCACCGTCGTGCAGAACCCCGCGCGCCAGTGGCCGACGCTCGAGCTCGTCTCGGCGGCGCAGATCAGCGCGCCGATCGCCGAGCCAGGGGCCGCCTGGTCCGAGTCGTCCACCGGTCCGCTCCTCGCCGGTCTCGTCGCGACGCAGGCGACCGGGCGCGGCATCCAGTCGCTCTACGACGAGTACGTCGTCTCCCGCTACGGCCTCACGAGCACCCGCCTCCCCGGCGACTCCGAGCTCGATCTGCCCGCCCCGGCGATGCTCGGCTTCGCCGCGGGCCTCGACCCGCGCTCCGGCGCCGTGCAGTGCGAGAACCGCCGCGACCTGTCGGCGGCGTCGCCCTCCTCGCTCGGCGCGGCGGGCGGTGTCGTCACCGACCTCGAAGACCTGCGACGGCTCGCCGTCGGGCTGGCGGCCGACCCGGCGGGCGACGCGATGTGGGCGGACCCGGTCCCGCAGGGTCAGGGGCGCGCGGACTGGCTCCTCGCCGGGCTCGGCGGCCACCAGGCCGGCCCGCTGCGCGGCTTCTCCGGCATCGCCCCGGGCTTCCTCACCGCCGCCTACTCCGACCCGGTGTCCGGGCTGACCGTCGCCGTCGCCTTCAACAGCTCCACGGCGGGCGAGAACTTCGCGGCGGTCGCCGCCCGCGGGCTCGCCGCGATCGCGGTCGAGCAGGGCGCGGCGACCGGCGCCGCCGGACTCCCGCAGCTGCCCTGGACCTCGGACGGCGAGCGCGGTGCGGTGCAGGGCACTCAGCCCCGCTGCTGACGGCCGCCGTCCGCGATCGGTCCTACCCTGGAGCCATGCCGATCACCCCCGACACCAAGGACTGGACCTGGGTGCTCGAGCGCCCGTGCCTCGAGTGCGGCTTCGACGCCTCGCTCGTCGAGTCCACCGCCGTTCCCGCCCTGATCCGCCAGAACGCGGCCGCCTGGCCGTACGTCCTCGAGCGCGACGACGCCGCGGGGCGGCCGGACGACGAGACCTGGTCGCCGCTGGAGTACGCGGCGCACGTGCGCGACGTGCACCGCATCTACCGGATGCGCCTGGGCCTGATGCTGGAGGGCGATGACCCGCTGTTCCCGAACTGGGACCAGGACGTCTCCGCGGTGGAGGAGCGCTACTCGGAGCAGGACCCGGCCGCGGTCGGCCGCGAGCTGGTCGAGGAGGCGGCCCGCATCAGCGACGTCTTCGAGGGGGTCGCCGGCCGGCAGTGGCAGCGCCCCGGGCGCCGCAGCGACGGCGCCTCGTTCACCGTCGAGACGATCGCGAAGTACTACCTGCACGACGTGCAGCACCACCTTCACGACGTGCGGGGCTGAGCCCCGCCGTCAGCAGTCGATGAGCTGCGGGTTGAGGAACGACAGCGTCCGCGCGTAGGCGAGGGCCGCGGCGGCCGGGCTGACCGACTCCCGCAGGGTGGCGTTCGCGAAGTGGCGCTGCGTCTCGGGGTAGGTGTGCGCTGTGACGGGCGTGCCCGACTCCTTCAGCCGGCCGACGAACGACTCCGGGTCGTCCCCCTCCGGCCAGTCGTCGCTCTGCGCGTAGTGCAGGAGGGTCGGGCACGGCACGAGCGCGTGCTCCTCGCGGCCGAGGGTGGCGTAGTAGGCGACGACGGCGTCGACGAGGCCGCTCGCCGCGACGAGCAGGCCCAGCCGGCCGCCGAAGCCGAAGCCGATGATCGCGGACCGCTGCGCTCCGGCGGCCGCCCCGGTGCGCACCGCGTCGGCCACGGCGGCGAGTGCGCGGTCCTGCGCGGCCATCGCGGCGAGGTCGCGCGCATCCTCCGGCGCGAGTGTGGCCCACCCGTCGTAGAGGTCGGGGACGAGCACGTGGTAGCCGTGCTTCGAGACCGCCTCCGCGAACGGCTCCAGCCACGGCAGCCGGCCGAACACGTCGTGCAGCACGACCACGGTCGGCCGGCCGGGCTGCCCGTACTCGAGGGCGACGCCCGGCGACGGGATCTGCACCAGCTCGCTCACCCCTCCACCCTGCACCGCGGAGCGCGCCGATCCGCCGCTTCGCGCCGATCCGCCCGGCGTGTCGCGGGTCGCGACCGCCCGCGGACCGCTCCGGTGCTCGAGGACCGTGTCGACGACTGCCCAGGATCGACGGGTGCCCAGGATCGACGAGTGCTCAGGATCGTCTGGTCGATCGCACCCGTCACCGGGACTCGATGCAGGCCTCTCGCTCCGGCGGCCGGGAGGCGGACTCGCGGAAGAGTCCGTTCACCGACCGCTGAAACGCGATGTTGTTCCACCCGGGGTGATGCGGGGCGCTGTTGGAGCCCGCGATCGTTCCCCAGTAGCCGAGCTCGGCGCATCGGCGCACCGCGTGCTCGGCCAGCTGCCGGCCGAGCGGGCCGTCCTCGAAGTCCGCGTGCAGCGGGGTGTAGCCGATCCAGCCCTCGCCGACGACCGCGGGGATGCCCCGCTCCCAGGCCAGGTCCGCGAACGCCTGCAGGCGCTCGTCGATCGCCGCCTGCATCGAGGAGCGGTGATCGGCGTACTCGCGCTCGAGCCAGGCGTCCCACTTCTGCGGGTCCACCCAGTCGTAGGCGTAGAACATGCTGGGGGAGATGCCGGTGGCGTCCCGTCGCCAGGGGGCGATCGACGCGCTCCAGTCCTCGAACGCGGGCGCGTCGTCGCGGAGGAGCGACACCAGCTCGGGCGAGGGGAAGACCGGCGGCTCCGCCCGCACTCCGGCCCAGCTCTCGAGCGCGCCGAGCACGCCGTAGACGTAGAAGTGCGCGTGCGCGACCTGGGCGTTCTCCGGGACGGCGTCGAGATCGAGGTGGGGCGGGACGCCGTAGCAGACCGTCGAGAGGACCTCGGGGTGATCCTCCTGGAACCGGCCGAGCGCCTCTTCGAGGTAAGGGCGCAGCGCCCAGAAGACGTCGGCACCCGGCTCGGCGACCTCGCGCAGGCGCGAGAGGTCGACCTCGTTGTGCAGCTCCACGTAGGCGACGCGGTCGGCCAGGTCGTGTCCGGCGAGGAAGTCGATCAGGCGGGAGAGCGACCGGGCGAGCGCGAGGCAGCGCTCCTCCGGCGCGATCGCGCTCAGCATGTCGTGCCACGACGGGTCGTCGAGGAAGGCGGGATTCTGCTGGTCCTCCCACGACGAGACGATGACGAAGACGCCGTGCTTCTCCGCGAGCCGGAACAGCTCGAGGAGGCGCGCCCTCAGGTCGAGGGTGTCGCCGCCGGCCACGTTGTACCAGCGCGTGCCCTGCCCGACGCCCTCGGCGACCGGGGCGAAGGTGAGCGCGGAGGTGTCGAGGTCGTGCTCGCCGAAGAGCAGGAGCGGAGCGGCGCAGAGGCGCACGGTGTTGTAGCCGCGGTCGACCGTCTGCTGCAGGGCCGCGTCCAGGTCGTGGAGCGGCTCACCCGGACGCGTCTGCGTGAACCAGGTGAAGTCCCAGAGGCAGACGGTGAGCGTGGCGGGCAGCTCGGTCGCGGGGGTGGTCATGGTCGACATCCTCGTCCTCTCGCTCTCCGCGCGACGACGACCTCACGCGTGGGATGGTTGCGCTACCATTCTGGCGTGCCGGATGAAGAGTCGCAAGGATCGACCTCCCTCTTCGACCTCGTCGATGCCGTCCTGAACGACGTGCGGGCGAAGAGGAGCCAGGATGGTTGCATGACAGAAGCCCCCCGGCGCCCGTCGCTCGCAGACGTGGCGCGTCTCGCCGGTGTGGCACCCGTCACCGCCTCCCGCGTCGCCAACGGGCAGACCAACGTCGTGCCCGCCACCCGTCAGGCCGTGCTGGACGCGATGCGCACCCTCGGCTACCGGCCCAACGGCGCCGCGCGCGCCCTGAAGAGCGGCTCGTTCCGCACGATCGGCGTCGCCGTCTTCAGCCTCGACAGCCTCGGGATGACGCGGACCATCGACTCGATCGCCCGCGCGGCCGCCGACGCCGGCTACGCGATCACCCTGGTCCCGGTCTCGGCGCCGAGCCAGACCGGGCTGAACGGCGCCTTCACTCGCTTCGGCGAGCTGGCGGTCGACGGCCTCATCGTCATCGTCGAGACGCACCTGCGCGACACGGACGAGCTGACCCTCCCGGCGATCCCGCGCGTGCTCGTCAACGCGGCCGCCGGGGCGAGCGGGCCCGTGGTCGACGCCGACCAGGCCGGCGGCGTCCGATCGGCCGTGGAGCACCTGCTCGCGCTCGGCCACCGGACCGTGCACCACATCGCCGGCCCGCGCGGCTCGTACGCGGCCGAGCGCCGCGAGGCGGCCTGGCGGGAGGCGCTGCTCGCGGCAGGTGCGCCCGTCCCCGCGGCGCGCTACAGCAACTGGCGCTCGGACGGCGGGTACCTGCAGGGCGCCGCGCTCGCCGAGAGCGGCGAGTGCACCGCCGTCCTGGTCGCGAGCGACGAGGCCGCGCTGGGGGTCTATCGCGCGTTCGCGGAGCACGGTCTGCGCATCCCCGAGGACGTCAGCGTCGTGGGTTTCAACGACATCCCGGAGGCGCAGGACTTCTCCCCGCCGCTGACGACGATCCGGCAGGACTACGCCGCGATCGGCGCCCGCTGCGTCGGGATCCTGCTCGAGCAGCTCGCCGACGGAGTGAGCGACCGCCCGGTCGTCGAGCTGGTGCCGACGACGCTGGTCGTGCGCAAGAGCACCGCCCCGCCCGCGGATTCCTCGCCGGCCTGAGCTCACCGGCCTGAGCTCGCGGCGGGGAGGAGAACTGTGGAGCGAGTGACGGGAATCGAACCCGCGCCATCTGCTTGGGAAGCAGAAGTTCTACCATTGAACTACACTCGCGCGGCGCCGCTCGGGCGCACCGCACCATGGTAGCAAGCCCCGCACCCTAAGCTCGCCTCGTGCTGCTCTCCGATCGCGACATCAAGCTCGAACTGTCCTCCGGCCGCGTCGGGCTCTCGCCGCACGATCCGGCGATGATCCAGCCCTCGTCGGTCGACGTGCGGCTCGACCGCTTCTTCCGGCTGTTCGACAACCACCGGTACCCCTACATCGATCCGGCGGAGGATCAGCCCGAGCTGACGCGCCTGGTCGAGACCCCGGCGGGCGAGGCGTTCATCCTGCACCCGGGGGAGTTCGTGCTCGGCTCGACCTACGAGGAGGTCGCGCTGCCCGACGACATCGCTGCGCGGCTCGAGGGCAAGAGCTCGCTCGGGCGGCTGGGGCTGCTGACGCACTCGACGGCGGGCTTCATCGATCCGGGCTTCACCGGTCACGTCACCCTCGAGCTGAGCAACGTCGCGACGCTGCCGATCATGCTCTGGCCGGGGATGAAGATCGGCCAGATGTGCTTCTTCCGCCTCAGCTCGCCCGCCGAGCACCCCTACGGCTCCGCGTCCTACCTCTCCCGCTACCAGGGCCAGCGCGGCCCGACGGCCTCCCGCTCGTCCCTCAACTTCCACCGCACCGACGTCTACACGGACTGACCCGTCCCGCGAGATGCCACTTGTGTACGCGACACGCCGAGGGAAGCGTGCACAAGTGGCATCTCGCGGAGGGGTCAGCCGAGCAGGCGGGGGAGCTGCAGGACCAGCCAGGGGGAGAAGGCCCAGGGGGTCGCGCGGACGGCGGCGAGCGTCGCCTCGGGGTCGACCCACTCGACGTCCATGACCTCGTCGGCGCGCGGGTTCAGCGCGTCGCGGCTGGAGACCGTCGCGGTGTAGACGGGGCAGATCTCGTTCTCGACGATCCCGGAGGCGTCGACCGCGCGGTAGCGGAAGTCCGGCAGCGCGACCTCGAGCGACTCGAGCCGGGCGCCGAGCTCGCGCTCGGCCCGGCGCACCACCGCGTCCTCGATCCGCTCGCCCGGGGCGGGGTGCCCGCAGAAGGAGTTGGTCCACACTCCCGGCCAGGTGCGCTTGCCGAGCGCGCGCCGGGTCACCAGCAGGGCGCCGTCCGGCGCGAAGACGTGGCAGGAGAACGCGAGGTGCAGGGGGGTCGCCGTGTCGTGCACGGTCGCCTTGTCCGCCACGCCGACGGCGGTGCCGGACTCGTCCAGCAGGACCACCTCCTCGACGAGATCCAGCTGCTCGAACTCGTCGGTGCGCACGGCGATTCCTTCCGAAGTCATGACCGTAAGTCAAGCACGACGCCGGAACTCAGCCGGCTTATCGATCCAGAACCGATTTTGTTAGCCTCGACCCCGTGGATACGCGCGACCCCGTGGTTCTCTCCCGAAGGCGGCAGGAGCACGTCGATGCTGTCCTCGACCGGTTCTTCTCGCTCGCGCGCTCGCGAGCGACCCGGCTCGGACCCCGGTACCTGACCCTCTGGCAGACCATCGAGGCGAACACCCGCGGCGGCAAGCGCTTCCGCCCGCTGATGGTGATCTCCGCCTACGAGGCGCACGGCGGCCTCGACCCGGAGGCGTCCGCCCACCTCGGCGCGGCCTTCGAGCTCCTGCACACCGCGCTGATCGTGCACGACGACGTCATCGACCGCGACTTCGTCCGCCGCGGCGGCCCGAACGTCTCCGGCAGCTACCGCGACGAGGCGACGACGGCCGGACTCTCCATCCCGATCGCCGAGCACCGCGGCACCTCGGTCGCCGTGATCGCGGGCGATCTGGCGCTCACCGGCGCGCACCGCTTGGTCGAGGGCGTCGGCGCCTCCGACGGCGTCCGCGCGCGACTGCTCACCCTGCTCGACGAGGCCGTCTTCGCCTCCGCGGCCGGGGAGCTGGCCGACGTCGACTTCTCGCTGATGCCGGGCATGCCCTCCGTCGACGAGGTGCTCGAGATGGAGCGCCTGAAGACCGCGGTCTACTCCTTCGAGGCGCCGCTGCAGGCCGGCGCGATCCTGGCCGGGGCCGATGACGCGGCGGTGGACGCGCTCGGCGCCTTCGGCCGCGGCATCGGCATCGCCTACCAGATCGTCGACGACCTGCTCGGGGTCTTCGGCTCCGAGGGGCAGACCGGCAAGACCACGCTCGGCGATCTCCGCGAGGGCAAGCGCACCGTCCTGATCGCGCACGCGGCCGGCACCGACCGCTGGCGCGAGATCGAGGGGCTGATCGGCGACGAGCACCTCGACCCCGAGACGGCGGAGCGGGTGCGCTGCATCCTCGAGGAGTGCGGCTCGCGCGGCTACGCGGAGTCGCTCGCCAGCGACTTCGCGAACCGCGCCTGGGACGCGCTGCACACCCCCGCGGTGACGGAGGCGTTCCGCACCGAGATGCGCCCGCTCGTCTCCAGCGTGCTGGGGCGCACCCGATGACCGCCGCCCGCCACGCGCGGAGCGGCGCTGCGATGCCGGTCGCCGCCCGTTCGCGCCGTACGGTGGCACGATGAGCCGGCAGAGCGAACTGTACGACCGCGTCGCCCACGAGGCGTCCGCGCAGGTGATCCGGCGCTACTCCACCTCCTTCGGCCTCGCCACCCGCCTGCTCGGCGCCGGCGTGCGCGAGCGGGTCGAGGACGTCTACGCCCTGGTGCGCGTGGCCGACGAGATCGTGGACGGGGTCGCCGAGGAGGCGCAGCTCGACCGCGCCGCCGTCGAGGAGGCGCTCGACGCCTTCGAGGCCGAGACCGAGCGCGCGCTCGCCAGCGGCTACAGCGCGAACCTCGTCATCCACGCCTTCGCCCGGACGGCGCGGGCCACCGGCTTCGGCACCGAGCTCACCGCTCCGTTCTTCGCCTCGATGCGCGCGGACCTCCGCGAGACGGTGCACACCCCCGAGTCCTTCGAGAGCTACGTCTACGGCTCCGCCGAGGTCGTCGGGCTGATGTGCCTGCACGTCTTCCTCGCCGCACCCGACGCCGGCCTCGTCTCGCCCGCCGCGCGTCAGCGCCTCGTCGCCGGGGCCCGACGCCTCGGCTCGGCGTTCCAGAAGGTCAACTTTCTCCGCGACCTCGCCGCCGACGTCGACGGCCTCGGCCGCAGCTACTTCCCGGGCGTCGACCCGCGCGCGTTCTCCGAGCGCGACAAGGCAGCGCTGCTCGCCGACCTCGACGACGACCTCGCCGCGGCGGGCGCCATCGTGCCGGAGCTGCCGCGCTCGAGCCGGCGTGCCGTGCTGCTCGCGCACTCGCTGTTCGCGGCGCTCGCGGACCGCATCCGCGCCACCCCGGCCGAGGAGCTCCTCCGCGCCCGGGTCAGCGTGCCGACCGCGACGAAGGCGGCGCTCGCCGCCCGCGCCGCCGTCTCGACCCTCGGCCCGCGCCTGGGTGCAGGGCCCGCCCGCGCCTCGCGCTCGGCGAGCGGCCCGCACCGCGCCGTCGTGATCGGCGGCGGCATCGGCGGGCTCGCCTCCGCGGCGCTGCTCGCCCGCGACGGCTGGGACGTGACGCTGCTCGAGCAGCGCGAGGTCGTCGGCGGCCGCGCCGGCTCGTGGGAGCGCGACGGCTTCCGCTTCGACACCGGCCCCTCCTGGTATCTGATGCCGGAGGTGTTCGACCACTTCTTCCGCCTGATGGGCACCAGCGCCGCCGAGCGGCTCGACCTGAAGCGGCTCGACCCGGGCTACCGCGTCTACAGCCAGGGCATCGCCGAGCCGATCGACGTGCTCGCCGATCTGGAGTCGAACCTCGCCCTGTTCGAGAGCATCGAGCCCGGCGCCGGCGCCCGGATGCGCGTCTACCTCGAGTCGGCCCGCGACACCTACGAGGTCGCCAAGCGCCGCTTCCTCTACACGAGCTTCGCGTCGTTCCTGCCGCTGCTGCGCCGCGACGTGCTGAGCCGCACCGGTCGGCTCGGCCGCCTCCTGCTCACCCCGCTCGACACCTTCGCGGCGACCGCGGTCACCGACAACCGGCTCCGGCAGATCCTCGGCTACCCGGCCGTCTTCCTCGGCTCCTCGCCGTTCGCGGCGCCGAGCATGTACCACCTGATGAGCCACCTCGACCTGGCCGACGGGGTGCTCTATCCGATGGGCGGCTTCACCCGCCTGATCGCGGCGGTCGCCGAGGTGGCGGAGGAGGCGGGCGTCACCGTCCGCACCTCCTCGCCCGCCACGCGCATCCTCACCGCGCGCGCCCCGCGCGGCAGCCGCCGCGGGGCCGAGGTCGTCGGCGTCGAGTACGAGGGTCCGGACGGGACGGAGCGGCTCCCCGCCGAGCTCGTCGTCAACGCCTCCGACCTGTTCACCACCGAGCAGTCGCTGCTGCCCGACGAGCTGCGCAGCTATCCGCCCGAGTACTGGGAGAACCGCGAGCCGGGCCCGAGCGCCGTGCTGGTGCTGCTCGGCGTCCGCGGTGCACTGCCGCAGCTCGAGCACCACACGCTGCTCTTCACGAGCGACTGGCGCGAGAACTTCGGCCGCATCTTCGGCGAGAACCCCTCCGTGCCGGACCCGGCGTCGATCTACGTCTGCCGCCCGAGCGCGACCGACGACGGCGTCGCTCCCGAGGGACATGAGAACCTCTTCGTCCTCGTGCCGATCCCCGCGGACACCTCGATCGGCCACGGCGGGATCGACGGGGCCGGCGACGCGAAGGTCGAGGCGATCGCGGACGCCGCGATCCGGCAGATCGCGACCTGGACCGGCGCCGAGGACCTCGCCGAGCGCATCGTCGTCCGCCGCACCATCGGCCCGGCCGACTTCGAGAGCGATCTCGGCGCCTGGCGCGGCTCGATGCTCGGACCGGCGCACATCCTCTCGCAGAGCGCGTTCTTCCGCTCCGGCAACGCCAGCGCGCACGTCGACGGTCTGCTCTTCGCGGGCAGCTCGACGATCCCGGGCATCGGTCTGCCGATGTGCGTGATCAGCGCCGAGGTGATGCTCAAGCGCGTGCGCGGCGACGTGTCGACCGAGCCGCTGCCGGTGCGCGACGCGCCGTCGGCGCCGGTCGCGCCCCGTGTGGCTCCTGAGGTCCGTGTAGCTCCCGAGGTCCGTGTGGCTCCTGACGTCCGTGCGGCCGAGCCGATCGCCGCGGCCGCGGGGGAGTAGCGCGTGGGGGTCCTCTATCTGCTCGCGCTCGTCGTCTCGATCTCCGGGATGGTCGTGCTCGACAGGCGCTTCGGGCTGTTCTTCTGGGTCGACGCGCGGCGGGCGGCGATCGTGCTGCCGGCCGGCGTCGTGTTCTTCCTGCTCTGGGACCTGGCCGGGATCGGCCTCGGCGTCTTCTTCCGCGGCGAGACGCCGTACATGACCGGGCTGCAGCTCGCGCCGGAGCTGCCGATCGAGGAGGTCCTCTTCCTCACGCTGCTCTGCTACCTCACCATGGACGTCCACGGCTTCCTCGCGAAGCGGGCGGAGGCGCGCGCGTGACCTACCTGCTCCTGAACGCGGTCTTCCTCGCGGTGGTCGCGGTGCTGCTCGTGGTCGCGCTCCGCCGCGGTCGGCTCCGGCTGCCCGCGCTGCTCGGCACTCTCGCGGTGCTGCTCGTGATGACCGCCGTCTTCGACAACATCATGATCGGCGTCGGGCTCCTCGTCGCCTACGACGACGACCTGATCTCCGGAATCCGGATCGGCGTCGCCCCGATCGAGGACTTCGCCTATGCGATCGCCGCCGCGCTCGCCCTGCCGGCGCTGTGGACCCTCCTGCCGGCCCGTCGGCGGAGCGCCGCGTGAACCGGCTGCGCGCGCTGTTCGTCTCGAGCCGCCCGCTGAGCTGGGTCAACACCGCGTACCCGTTCGCCGCGGCGTACCTGCTGACCACCCGCGAGATCGACCTCGCCTTCGTGCTCGGCACGCTCTACTTCCTGATCCCCTACAACCTCGCGATGTACGGGATCAACGACGTCTTCGATTACGAGTCCGACCTGCGCAACCCGCGGAAGGGCGGCGTCGAGGGCGCGGTCCTCGACCGCAGCGAGCACCGGGCGACGCTCATCGCGGCGGTGGCGACCAACGTCCCGTTCCTGATCGCGCTCCTGCTGCTCGGCTCGCCGCTGTCCTGGCTGATCCTCGCGGTCAGCGTCTTCGCCGTCATCGCCTACAGCGCGCCCGGTCTGCGCTTCAAGGAGCGGCCGTTCGTCGACTCGCTCACCTCCGCGACGCACTTCGTCAGCCCGGCGGTCTACGGCCTCGCACTCGCGGGGACGACGCCGACGCCGGGGCTGTGGGCGCTGCTGATCGCGTTCTTCCTCTGGGGGATCGCGAGCCACGCCTTCGGGGCGGTGCAGGACATCCTGGCCGACCGCGCGGGCGGCATCGGCTCGATCGCCACCGTGATCGGCGCGAAGGCCACCACGCGCTTCGCGATCGGCGCGTACGTCGCGAGCGGTCTGCTCCTGCTGCTGCTGCCGTGGCCGGGGATGCTCGCGGCGCTGCTGGCGATCCCGTACGCGGCGAGCATCTGGCCCTACCGTTCGCTGACCGACGAGCAGGCCGAGCGCGCGAACGCGGGCTGGAAGCGCTTCCTCGCGCTGAACTTCCTGACCGGGTTCCTGGTCACGCTGCTGCTGATCCTCTTCTGGCTCGCGACCTGACCGGGCGCGCTACCCGACCGGGCTCGCGACCTGACCAGGCGCGCTACCGGATCGCGGCGGCCGCGGGCGTCCTGACCGGCAGCAGCAGCGCGAGGCCCGCGGCCAGCACGACCACGAGCCCGAGGATGCCCCAGTACTGCACGTCGGCCTCGCTCGAGACGCCCGCGGCGATCGAGACGGCGGCCGCGAAGGCGGCGGGAGCGAGGAAGGACGCCGCGCGGCCGGTGGTCGCGTAGAGCCCGAAGATCTCGCCCTCGCGGCCCTCGGGGATGAGCCGCGCGAGGTAGCTGCGGCTCGCGGACTGCGCCGGGCCGACGAAGAGGCACAGCAGCAGGCCGAAGACCCAGAACGCGGTCGGGCCGGCGTCGTGCAGGGCGAAGACGGCGGTGCCGCAGACGATCAGCCCGATCAGCGACGCGACGATGACCGACTTGGGGCCGAGCCGGTCGTCGAGCGAGCCGACCGCGATGGTCGCGACTCCCGCGACGATGTTGGCCGCGATCGCGAACAGGATGACCTGCCCGGCGCTGAAGCCGAAGGTGCCCTGCGCGAGCACGCCGCCGAAGGTGAAGACGCCGGTGAGGCCGTCGCGGAAGACGGCGCTCGCGAGCAGGAAGGCGAGCGTGGTCGGGCTCTCGCGGCGCAGCGCCCCGATCTGGCGGAAGAGCGCGCGATAGGAGGCGAGGACGCCCACCTTCTCGCCGGCGTCCGGCCGGCCGGGCAGCTCCGGCACCGCGAACAGCACGGGCAGCGCGAAGACGGCGAACCAGATCCCGGCGATCAGGATCGAGACGCGGACATCGAGCCCGTCCTCGCCCGTCACGCCGAAGAGGCCGACCTCGGGCGAGATGAAGCCGAAGTAGAGGATGAGCAGCAGCGCGATGCCGCCCACGTAGCCCATGCCCCAGCCGAAGCCGGAGACGCGGCCGATGCTCGCGCGGGTGGAGACCTGGCTGAGCATCGCGTTGTAGTTGACGCTCGCGAACTCGAAGAAGACCGTGCCGACGGCGAGCAGGCCCAGCCCGAGCCAGAGGAACGCCGGGTCGGGCCGGACGAAGAACATCAGCAGGATGCAGGCGACGACGACGGCGGAGTGGATCCCGAGCCAGCGGCGCCGGCGCCCGCCCAGATCCGCGCGGCGACCGGTGACCGGGGCGATCAGCGCGACGACGACGCCGGCGCCCGCGAGGGTCCAGCCGAGGGCCGTCGAGACCTCGCTCGAGGTGCCGAACAGGCCGTCGGTCGTGAGGTAGACGGTGAAGACGAACGTCGTGACGACGGCGTTGAAGGCGGCGCTGCCCCAGTCCCAGAGCCCCCACGCGAGGACGGGCCAGCGGCGGGTGCGGAGGGTGGCACGGGCGGTCATGCACTCACCGTAGGGGGCGCGGGAGAACGGGAGGTAGCGTGGCGTGCGGTGCAGCCTGAGAGTTGAGCCGACCCGACTCAGGTTCTCGGCCCCCGACTTGACTCGGCGGTGCGACTGCGTAAACTTGAGCCTGCGGGACTCAACTCCCGCACCCGACTTTCCCGCAGAAGATCCACCAGTGAAGGGGCGGCCCGACGGCCGCCCACGAAGGAGAAACACGCTATGTCCCGTGCCGTAGGCATCGACCTGGGAACCACCAACTCGGTCGTGGCCGTCCTCGAGGGTGGCGAGCCCACCGTCATCGCGAACGCCGAGGGCTTCCGCACCACCCCGTCCGTCGTCGCGTTCACCAAGGACGGCGAGGTGCTCGTCGGCGAGACCGCGAAGCGCCAGGCCGTGACGAACGTCGACCGCACCCTCGCCTCCGTCAAGCGCCACATGGGCACCGACTGGACGTTCGCCGTCGAGGAGAAGAAGTACACGCCGCAGGAGATCTCGGCGCGCATCCTCGGCAAGCTCAAGCGCGACGCCGAGCAGTACCTGGGCGAGAAGGTGACGGACGCGGTCATCACCGTCCCGGCCTACTTCAACGACGCCGAGCGCCAGGCGACGAAGGACGCCGGCGAGATCGCCGGTCTCAACGTGCTCCGCATCATCAACGAGCCGACCGCCGCGGCGCTCGCCTACGGCCTCGACAAGGGCAAGGAGGACGAGCTCATCCTCGTCTTCGACCTCGGTGGCGGAACCTTCGACGTCTCCCTCCTCGAGGTGGGCAAGGACGACGACTTCTCCACCATCCAGGTCCGCGCCACCTCGGGCGACAACCGCCTCGGCGGCGACGACTGGGACCAGCGCGTCGTCGACTACCTGGTCAAGCGCTTCAAGGACTCGACCGGCGTCGACGTCTCGAAGGACAAGATCGCGCGTCAGCGCCTCAAGGAGGCGGCGGAGCAGGCCAAGAAGGAGCTCTCCTCGAGCACCTCGACCAGCATTCAGCTGCCCTATCTCTCGCTCACCGAGAACGGCCCCGCGAACCTCGACGAGACGCTGACCCGCGCCAAGTTCGAGGAGCTCACGAACGACCTGATCGAGCGCACCCGCAAGCCGTTCACCGACGTCATCGCGGAGGCGGGTGTCAAGGTCGACGACATCGCGCACGTCGTCCTCGTCGGCGGCTCGACCCGCATGCCGGCCGTGGCCGAGCTCGTGAAGAAGCTCACCGGCGGCAAGGAGCCCAACAAGGGCGTCAACCCGGACGAGGTCGTCGCCGTCGGCGCCGCCCTGCAGGCCGGTGTCCTCAAGGGCGAGCGCAAGGACGTCCTGCTCATCGACGTCACGCCGCTCTCTCTCGGCATCGAGACCAAGGGAGGGATCATGACCAAGCTCATCGAGCGCAACACGGCCATCCCGACCAAGCGGTCCGAGACCTTCACCACGGCCGACGACAACCAGCCGTCCGTCGCGATCCAGGTGTTCCAGGGCGAGCGCGAGTTCACCCGCGACAACAAGAACCTGGGCACCTTCGAGCTGACCGGCATCGCGCCGGCGCCGCGCGGCATCCCGCAGGTCGAGGTCACCTTCGACATCGACGCCAACGGCATCGTGCACGTGTCCGCCAAGGACAAGGGCACCGGCAAGGAGCAGTCGATGACGATCACCGGCGGCTCGTCGCTGCCGAAGGACGACATCGACCGCATGGTGCGCGAGGCCGAGGAGCACGCCTCCGAGGACAAGGCCCGCCGCGAGGCCGCCGAGGTCCGCAACAACGCCGAGACCCTCGCCTACTCGATCGACAAGCTGATCAAGGAGAACGAGGACAAGCTGCCCGAGGACGTCAAGACCGAGGTCCAGGGCGACGTCGACGCGCTGAAGACCGCGCTCGCCGGCGACGACGACGCGGCCGTCAAGACCGCGTTCGACGCGCTCAACGCCTCGCAGACCAAGATCGGGCAGGCCATCTACTCGCAGGACCAGGCCGCGCAGAGCGCTCCGCAGGACGCGCCGGCCGAGGGCGAGAAGAAGGACGACGAGGACATCGTCGACGCCGAGGTCATCGACGAGGACGAGCCGAAGGACACGAAGTAGCGATGGGGAAGCACAACCAGGAGCCCGCCGAGGGCGTGCCCGAGGACGAGCAGACCGGTGCGGCCGACGGCGCCGAGGCGGCCGCGTCCGCCCAGGACGCCGAGGGCCTGATCGAGGCCGAGGGGCCCGACGTGGAGACGACGCTCTCCGACGCCGACCTCTCGTTCCTCTCCGGGCAGTCCGACGCCGAGACGCTCGCGGCCGAGCACCTCGCCGACCTCCAGCGGGTCACCGCGGAGTACGCGAACTACCGCAAGCGCACCGAGTCGAACCGCCAGGTCGACAAGGAGCGGGCGATCGGCGACGCGGTGAAGGTCATCCTCCCCGTGCTCGACGACATCGACCGCGCCGAGAAGCACGGCGACCTGGCCGAGGGTGGTCCTTTCACGGCCATCGCGCAGAAGCTGCGCGGCGGCATCGAGAAGCTTGGGCTGGTGAAGACCGGCGCCGTGGGCGACCTGTTCGACCCGAACATCCACGAGGCGATCTTCCAGCAGCCCACCCCCGGCGCCGAGACCTCCACGGTCGCGGACGTCGTGGAGTCGGGCTACTACCTCGGCGGCTCGCTGCTGCGCGCCGCCAAGGTGGTCGTCGCGGTCCCGGCCGACTGACCCACCTCCCGCACCGCCGCGGAACCTCCGCTCCCGACCAGGGGCCGTCCCGGAGACGGGCGGCCCCTGCCGGGCGCCGAGGGTCCCGAGTCACGACACAGAAAGAGGCGCATGGCCAGCCAGGATTGGTTCGACAAGGACTTCTACAAGATCCTCGGTGTCTCGAAGGACGTCTCCGCGGCGGACCTCAAGAAGACCTACCGCAAGCTCGCCCGGCAGTTCCACCCCGACTCCAACCCGGGGGACGCGAAGGCCGAGGCGCGCTTCAAGGAGATCAGCGAGGCGTACACCGTCCTCTCCGACGCGGAGCACCGCAAGGAGTACGACCAGATCCGCGCGATGGGCTCCGGCGCCCGCTTCACGGCCGGCGGCCAGCCCGGCGGCTTCGACGACGTCTTCGGCAACGTGTTCAACCAGGGCGGCGGCGGCCGCACCTCCTACAGCACCCAGCAGGGTCCGCCCGCCGGCTTCGAGGACATCCTCGGCGGCATGTTCGGCAACGCGGGCGGCGGCCGCTTCGGCCAGCCCAGCGGCGGCTTCCGCGGTTTCGGCGGTCCGCAGAAGGGCGCCGACGTCACCGCCAGCACCACCATCGACTTCCGCACCGCGACCCAGGGCGACACCGTCCAGCTGCAGACCGGTGAGGGCCGCGCGCTCTCCGTCCGGATCCCGGCCGGCGTCGCCGACCAGCAGAAGATCCGCGTGCGCGGCAAGGGCCGCCCGAGCCCCGACGGCGGAGAGCCCGGCGATCTCGTGCTGACGGTCGCCGTGCGCAAGCACCCGGTCTTCGAGCGCGACGGGCTGAACCTCCGCGTCACCGTCCCCGTCACCTTCGTCGAGGCCGTCTTCGGTGCCACGATCGAGGTGCCGACGCTCGGCGGCGACCCGGTGAAGCTCCGCGTCGCCCCCGGCACCCCGAGCGGCCGCGTGCTGCGCGTGAAGGGGCGCGGCGTCGCCACCGGCAAGGGCACGGGCGACCTGCTCGCCGAGATCCAGGTCGCGGTGCCGGATCACCTGTCCGGTGCGGCGCGCGACGCGCTCGAGGCCTTCGCGGCCGCCGAGCCGTCGGACAACCCGCGCGACGACATCCTGGAGAAGGCCCGCTACTAGCGCGCGCCGAGCCGATCGGGGCCGGCCGGAGAGGAGGAGACGTGGACGAGAGCACCCCGGTGTTCGCGATCGCGGTCGCCGCCGACCTGGCCGGCATGCATCCGCAGACCCTGCGCCAGTACGACCGGCTCGGCCTGGTCCGCCCCACCCGCACGGCCGGGAAGTCGCGCCGCTACTCGATGCGCGACGTCGTGCAGCTGCGCGAGGTCGCCCGGCTGTCCTCCGAGGGCGTCTCGCTCGAGGGCATCGCCCGCATCCTCCAGCTCGAGAACCAGGTGCTCTCGCTGTCGCAGCGCGTGCGCGAGCTCGAGTCCGCCTTGGCCGACGAGCTGCTCAACCGCCCGGGTCGCCGCGTGTTCGCCGCGGGGCTCGAGGGCGACGTCGTCACGCTCCGGCACGGCACGCGCGCTCAGCGGCGCACCGAGCTCGTCGTCTGGCGGCCGCTCCCGCGCGGGGGCGACGACGGGGCCCCCGAGCGGGGCTAGCCTGACAGAGCGCCCGGAACGGACCGGGACGCCGAGGGGGCACCATGACTCAGGACGACAGGACTCCGGACGACAGAACTCCGGACGACAGCGGCGGCGACGCCGCGACGCCGGAGTACAGCCGCGAGGACTACGCGATCCACGCGACCCGGAGCGAGCTGCCGCTCTTCGGCGAGGCCGTCGCCGACCGCCGGGACGACTCCGACTGGCTCTCCGCGCTCTCGGGAGTGCTCGGCGGGACGGAGAAGGACACCGCCGCGACCGCGGCCCGGGCGGCCCTCGAGCGCCGCACGGGCGAGTCCAGCGGCTCCTGAGCTCAGGCCGGGGCTGCGGTCCTACTTGCGGGCGGGGACGCGCAGCGGCAGCGGGGCTCCGAGCCGGCCGCCGCTGAGGCGCTGCAGGACCTCGGAGCCGAACGGCACAGCGCGGACGAGCCGGCGGACGTCGACGGCCTCCTCCTCGGAGTAGCCGGCCAGCACGTAGACGCCGATCACGACGATCGCGGCGATGGTCGCGACGCGCACCGGGATCTGGTCGACCGCTCCGCCCGCGCCGTCGACCGGCTCCGCGAGCGTGACGCACATCAGGAAGATCGTGGCGTAGACCGCCAGGTGCCGATGCGTGCTCCGCCACGGCCGTGAGAGCGCGGCGATCGGCAGGATCCAGAGCGCGTACCAGGGGTGGATCGCGGTCGACGCCGTGACGAACGCCAGCAGCGCGCCGGTGAGCCGGGCGAGCGGGTCGATCGCGCGCTTCGTGAGCATCAGCGCGGTGGCGATCGCGCCGGCGCCGGCCAGGGCGAGCACCTTCACGACGGCGATCGCCGCCGCCGGGTCGTGGCCGGTGAGCTGCACCGCGGTCGAGACCGCGACCGTGACGGCCGACATCGGCGCGTACCAGTGCAGGATCGAG
Organism: Rathayibacter sp. VKM Ac-2760; assembly: GCF_009834185.1. Lineage (GTDB taxonomy): Bacteria > Actinomycetota > Actinomycetes > Actinomycetales > Microbacteriaceae > Rathayibacter. The sequence goes on along the minus strand of NZ_CP047173.1, from coordinate 3,566,722 downwards.
CCGGGCACGACCATCGCGCCGATCCAGCCCACTCCGACACCCGCGGCGAGGCCGATGGCGACGACGACGGCGAGGGCGCCCGCGCCGGTCCAGGCCCAGGTGCGGATCCGCCGGCGCAGCGACTCGTCGTGGCGCAGCCAGAGCAGGGCGAGCACCGGCAGGGCGATGACGGCGACGGGCTTGACCGCGATCGCCGCGCCCATCAGCAGCACCGCCGCCACCCGGCGGTCGGTGTGCCCGTAGTAGAGCGACGCGAGGATCAGGGCGACCATCACCGAGTCGTTGTGCCCGGCGACGACGAAGAGGACGAGCGTCAGCGGGTTGGCCACGAGCGTCCAGGCGGTCAGCGGCACCGACAGGCCGCGCAGGCGCGCGAGCCGCAGGGCGTAGACCGCGCTGACCGCGACGCCGGCGACCGAGAGCGCGCGCAGCAGGGCGATCGAGAACTCGGGGGAGGACCAGCCGGCGACGTGCACGGCGGTCTGCTCGGCCAGCAGGTAGAGCGGCCCGTAGGGCGTGGGCGTGTTGGCCCAGAGCGGATCGACGCCGAGCGCGTACCAGCCGGGGAGGGTGGCCGTGCCGCTCGTGTACGGGTCGACCCCCGCCACCATCAGCCGGCCCTGCGCGACGTAGGAGAACATGTCGCGGCTGAACAGCGGCACGGCGAGCAGCAGCGGAGCGGCCCAGGCGAGCGCCGCGACCAGGATCGCGCGCACAGAGCCCGGCCGGTCGTCGAGGGCGACGGCGCGCAGCCGCAGCCAGGCGACCAGCAGCAGCATCCCGCCGGCGACGACGGCCACGACGCTGAGCTCGGTGGCGCCGGTGGAGGCGCGCAGGGCGGCGATCAGCGGCCAGGAGCGGATCGGGGAGTCGAGCGGCAGGAAGCCGACGCCGAGCGAGCCCGCGAGGATCGCGAGCGAGCCGACCAGCCCGACGACCAGCGGTGCCGCGGTGGAGAACAGGGGCAGCCGCGTGCGCTCGAAGGGTCTGCGGACACCGTCCGTTCGGACACCGTCCGGTCGTCGCGTCGTCCCCCGTGTCACCATCCCGAACACGGTAGGGGACCCGGATCGGAAAGCGGTGGACAGGCGGTGAACGGTTGACCAGCGGACGCTCAGGCGTTACCGGTCGCTCGGGCGTTACCGCTGGCTCAGGCGCTACCGGTCGCGGGGGCCGCCTCGGCGAAGCGGAGCTGGTTGCCGAACGGATCGATGAGGTCGAGCGCGAAGCCGAACGGCGTCCGCGTGATCCGCGGATTGAGGTACGGGTACTCCTTGGCGTCGAGCTCGGCGTGCAGCTCGCGCACCCCGCGCAGCGCCACCTGCACCGCCGCTCCGGGGCTCCCGTCGCCGTGGTGCTCGCTCAGGTGCAGCCGGAGGCCGGACCGCGAGACCTGCAGGTAGAGCGGGGCGTCGCGGCTCGCGCGGTGCTCCCAGTCGACGGTGAAGCCGAGGTAGTCGACGTAGAACTCGCCCGCCTTGGCGACGGAGAAGATCCTCAGGATCGGCACCGCGGGCTCCAGCCGCACCGCTTCGAGGCGCGGAACGTCGCCTCCGGTCGTCTGGTCCCTGGCGCGTCGTCTCGTCTCCACGCCACGAGGCTAGCCGCCCGCGACCGGCCGTCGCGTCGCGGACGCCCGGGTGCTCAGTCGACCAGGTCGAGGGCGCGCAGCCGCGCCAGGGTGTCGACGCCGGCCGGCGGGCAGCGGTCCGCCTCCGCGGTGCCGATCCAGTGCAGCTCGTCGATCTCGCCGCTCGCGCGCGGCTCGCCGACGAGTTCGGCGGCGAAGACGGTCATGTGCACCTCGCGCCCCTCCGGCTCGCCGTGCGCCTGGGTGCGGACGGTGAACAGCTCGCGCAGGGAGACGGGGGAGGTGCCGAGCTCCTCCTCCGCCTCGCGCGCGGCGGCCTCGGCTCCGGTCTCGCCGGGATCGACCTTGCCGCCGGGGAGGTAGACGACGTCGCGGCCGCGGGCCGTCACCATCAGGACCCGGCGCTCGCGGAGGACGGCGACGGCGGAGACGACGATCGGCGGGAGGCTGCTCATCCCGCCATCATGCACGGCGCCCTCCTCCTGTCCGCGGTCGGCGCTCCGGCCCGCGGCTACCATGGACGCACACCAGAAGGACGCGCGCAGCCGGCGCGCGCCAGGGCCCCGTGCGCCCGAACAGCTAGGAGCTCCCCGTGGCAGAACCCACCACCCTCGACAAGGTCGTCACCCTCGCCCAGCACCGGGGGTTCGTCTTCCCCTCGGGCGAGATCTACGGGGGCACCCGCTCCGCCTGGGACTACGGGCCCCTCGGCGTCGAGCTCAAGGAGAACATCAAGCGCCAGTGGTGGAAGGCCTTCGTGCAGGGCCGCGGCGACGTGGTCGGCCTCGACTCCGCCGTGATCCTGCCGACCGCGATCTGGAACGCCTCCGGGCACGTCGGCGTCTTCTCCGACCCGCTGACCGAGTCGCTGATCACGCACAAGCGCTATCGCGCCGACCACCTCTTCGAGAAGTACGAGGAGGTCAACGGGCACGCCCCCGAGAACGGCCTCGCCGACATCCCGGACCCGGAGCACCCCGACAAGGTCGGCCAGTGGACCGAGATCAAGCAGTTCTCCGGGCTGATGAAGACCTACCTCGGCGTCGTCGACGACGAGTCGGGCCTGCACTACCTCCGCCCCGAGACCGCGCAGGGCATCTTCACCAACTTCGCCAACGTGCTGCAGAGCGCGCGGAAGAAGCCGCCGTTCGGCATCGGCCAGATCGGCAAGGCGTTCCGCAACGAGATCACGCCGGGCAACTTCATCTTCCGCACCCGCGAGTTCGAGCAGATGGAGCTCGAGTTCTTCGTCGAGCCCGGCACGGACGAGGAGTGGCAGGAGACCTGGATGCAGCTCGCCTGGGACTGGTTCGTCGACCTCGGGATCTCGCCGGAGAACATCCGCCAGTTCGAGCACCCCAAGGACAAGCTCTCCCACTACTCCAAGCGCACCGTCGACATCGAGTACCGCTTCAGCTTCGCCTCGGGCGAGTGGGGCGAGCTGATGGGAGTCGCGAACCGCACCGACTTCGACCTCAAGACGCACATGGAGCACTCGGGCAAGGACCTCTCCTTCTTCGACCAGACCAAGAACGAGCGCTTCGTGCCGTTCGTGATCGAGCCGTCCTTCGGCCTGACGCGTGCGCTGATGGCGTTCCTCGTCGACGCCTACGAGGAGCAGGAGCTGCCGCCGAACGCCAAGGGCAAGGTCGAGACGCGCACGGTGCTGCACCTCGACCCGCGCCTCGCGCCGGTGAAGGTCGCGGTGCTGCCGCTCTCGCGCAACGAGGCGCTCTCGCCGCTCGCCCGCGAGGTCGCCGACCGACTCCGCCAGCTCTGGAACGTCGACTTCGACGACTCCGGCGCGATCGGCCGCCGCTACCGCCGCCAGGACGAGATCGGCACGCCGTTCTGCGTGACGGTCGACTTCGACTCGCTCGAGGACGACGCGGTGACCGTGCGCGACCGCGACACGATGAAGCAGGAGCGCATAGCGATCGCGGACCTCGAGGCGCACCTCTTCACGGGCCTGCGCGGCGCCTGACCTTCCGCGCGAGATGCCACTTGTGCACGCTTTTCACGGCGTGTCGCGTGCACAAGTGGCATCTCGCGGAGGGGGTCAGCGCTCGCGGGACAGCAGGGCGTAGACGAGGGTCGAGGTCCACTCGCCCTTGCAGTACTCGTCGTCGAGGTGGTGCGCCTCCAGCCGCAGTCCGAGGCGCTCGCAGAGCCGGGCGGACGCGGTGTTCCGCGCGTCCAGCTGCGCGACGACCCGGTGGGCGCCGAGGCGGTCGAACGACAGGTCGATCAGGGCGCGGGCGGCCTCCGTCGCGAAGCCCTCCCCCTGCGCCTCCGGGTGCAGGACCCAGCCGATCTCGACTCCGCCCTGCTCGGCCGAGGTCGCGATCAGCGTGAGGTCGCCGACGACCCGGCCGGCGAGCGGCCCCGAGCGCGGCACGATCGCGAGGACGACGACGTCGCCGTCGGCCGTGAGCCGGTCCGACGGCAGCCGGACGGCGAGGTGCTCCCGCGACTCCTCGGGCGTCCGGACCGGCCAGCGCAGGTAGCGGACCGCCTCCGGGTCACCCTGGTAGCGGGCGTGATCCTCGGCGTCGTCGAGCGAGAGTGGCCGCAGCAGCAGGCGCTCCGTCTCGATCGGCTCCGCCTCGAAGGGGAGCCGGAGCGCCGTCACGCCGAGGCGGCGGAGTCGTCCGCGCCGCGGGCCGCCGCGCGCTCCGCCGGCACCTCGATGCCGAACAGCGCCTCGAGACCGGTGAGGTACGCCTCCTGCTCGCCGGCGCGGGCGTAGTCGCGCGCGCGGACGCTCGGGGTGTGCAGCAGCACGCCGGCCAGGTGGCGGAGCGCCTGCTCGGTGCGGCCGTCCTCGTCGCCGCGGGAGCGGGCGCGCTCGATCTCGGCGTCGAGCGCGTCGAAGACGTGGGTGCGGAGGGCGACCACGGCGGGGGTGAGGCTCTTCTCGTCGGCGACGTCGGAGAACTTGCGGACGGCCTTGTCGACCAGGGCGCGCGCCTGGGTCGACGCGTCGAGCACGTCGAGCGGGGCGTGCAGGCTGATCGTCTCGAGATCGAGCAGCTCGACGCCGGTCACGGTGGTGACGTCGGCGGCGACGTTGCGGGGGAGCCCCAGGTCGATGACGAGCTGGCGCTCGCGGGAGAAGCCGCGCAGCCGGCCCTCCGCGAGGATCGCTGCGTCGAGGACGGGCTCCTGTGTCGTGGTGCAGGTGATCACGACGTCGGCGGACACGGCCTCGGTCGCGAGCTCGGCGCCGTCGATCGGGCGCAGCGCGCGGCGGGCCGCGAAGCCCTCGGCCCGGCCGGAGGGGGAGTGCACGGCGATCTCGAGCACGCCGCGATCGCGCAGGGCCGCGACGGTCGCGCGGGCGTAGCTGCCGGTGCCGATCAGCAGCACGCGGGCGGCGCGCCAGTCGGTGATGCGGCTGGAGGCGAGGTCGAGGGCGAGGCGCACGATCGAGCGGCCGGCGCTGCCGAGACCGGTGCGGTTCTTGATCCCGCGCGAGGTCTGCGAGGCGCGCTGGAAGAGGCGCTCGAGCTCGGAGGAGGTGGTGCCGAGGCGGCGCGCCTCCTCGAGCGAGCGGCGGACCTGGCCGGCGATCTCGCCCTCGCCGACGACGACGGACTCGAGCCCGCTGGAGACCGCGAAGAGGTGCTCGGCGACGCGATCGCCCGCGACGACGGAGACGGAGCTGCGCAGCTCCTCCTGCTCGACGCCGGTCGCGGCGCTCACCGCGGCGGTGGCGGCCTCGACGGCTACGGCCTGCGCGGCGGTCAGCGGCTCGTCGATGTCGAGGTAGGCCTCGAAGCGGTTGCAGGTCGCGACGACCACCGCTCCGGAGACGAAGTCGATGCCGTCCGACAGGGCGGCCGCGACGGCGGAGGAGTCGACGGAGAGCTTCTCGAGGAGATCGAAGCTGGCGTTCTTGTGCGACGCCGTCAGACACAGAAGCACCAGGGCAGTCTAGCCGTGGCGTCCGGGGCTCGGCCCCGGTCCTCGCCAAGACTGCACGGATGCGCCTCCGACGCGGACACGTCGGGGTCAGCCCCGCCTGGAATAATGCCGCGGTGACCTCCCCCATCGCCGGCCTGCTCGATCCGCTGCACCCGCTCGCCTCCGGGCGCACCGCCGACTCCGCGCTCCTCCGGGCCTACCGGTCGGACCGCCCCGAGTCGACGCCCGTCTGGTTCATGCGCCAGGCCGGCCGCAGCCTGCCGGAGTACCGGGCGCTGCGCACGGACACCCAGATGCTCGACGCCTGCCTCGACCCGGCGCTCGCGAGCGAGATCACCCTGCAGCCGATCCGCCGGCACGGCGTGGATGCGGCGATCTTCTTCAGCGACATCGTCATCCCGCTGCGCCTGGCCGGCGTCGCGGTCGACATCGTGCCCGGACGCGGTCCGGTGCTCGAGAAGGCGGTGCGCACCGCCGCGGACGTCGACGAGCTGGTCGCCCTCGATCCGGCCGCGCTCGACGAGACGCTCGAGCCGATCCGCGAGGGCGTGCGCCGCACGGTCGAGGGCCTGCAGGAGATCGGAGCGGGCGACACCCCGCTGATCGGCTTCGCCGGCGCCCCGTTCACCCTCGCCGCCTACCTGGTCGAGGGCGGGCCGTCGAAGGACCACATCCGCGCGCGCACGCTGATGCACGCCGACCCGGCCGCCTGGGCGCGCCTGATGGAGTGGACCGCCGAGGTCACCGGCCGCTTCCTGCGCGCGCAGGTGCAGGCCGGGGCGAGCGCGGCGCAGCTGTTCGACTCCTGGGCCGGCGCCCTCTCGCTCGCCGACTACTCGGCGCACGTCGCCCCCGCCTCCTCGCGCGCGCTGACCCACGTGCGCGACCTCGCCTACGACCACGGCGAGACCCGCCGCAACGTGCCGATCGTGCACTTCGGCGTCGGCACCGGCGAGCTGCTCGGCGCGATGCACGGCATCGGCGCGGACGTGGTCGGCGTCGACTACCGGATCCCGCTCGACGAGGCGAACCACCGCCTCGGCGGCTTCGTCCCGGTGCAGGGCAACGTGGACCCGGCGCTGCTCTCGGCCCCGTGGGAGGTGCTGGCCGCCCACGTCGACGACGTGCTCCGCCGCGGCACCAGCGCGCCCGCGCACGTGCTCAACCTCGGCCACGGCGTGCCGCCCGAGACCGATCCCGACGTGCTGACGCGCCTGGTCGCGCACGTGCACGCCTGGCGGCCATGACCGAGGGGAACAGCACCCAGGGGCACGGCAGCGAGGCCGGTGCCGACTACGACGTCGCGGTCGTCGGCGGGGGAGTGGCGGGCCTCGCGGCCGCCGCCGAGTGCCTGCGGATCGGGCTGCGCGTGGTCGTGCTCGAGGCGGGCGACGCGGTCGGCGGCTCCGTCGCTCCGCTCGAGATCGCCGGAGTCGCGCTCGACGCCGGTGCCGAGAGCTTCGCCACCCGCGGCGGCCACGTCGAGAGGGCGCTCGCCGCGCTCACCCTCGACGGCCGGCCGCTCGCCGAGTCGATCGTCGAGCCGACCACCGGCGGCTCCTGGCTGCACCTCGCAGGCGGGCGCTCGGTTCCCTCGCCGCGCGCGGGGATCCTCGGCATCCCCGGCAGCCCGCTCGCGCCCGACGTCGTCCGCGCCATCGGCCGCCGCGGCGCCGCGCGCGCCTGGCTCGACGCCGTGATGCCGGTGCTGCGGATCGGTCGCGCCCACTCCCTCGCCGAGCTGGTCCGGACCCGGATGGGGCAGCGGGTGCTCGACGACCTCGTCGCGCCGGTCGTCTCCGGGGTCTACTCCAGCCGACCGGAGGACATCGACGTGGACGCGGCGGCGCCCGGGCTGAACGGCGCGATCACCCGGGCCGGCTCCCTGGCCGGCGCGGTCGCCGCCCTTCGCGCGAACCTGCCGGCCGGCGTCGCCGTCCGCGGGATCGAGGGCGGGATGCACCGCCTGGTGGCGGCGCTCGTCGAGCGGATCGACTATTTGTCCGGCGAGATCCGGGTGCGGACCGCCGTGACGCGGGTCGAGGGCGACGGCGAGCCGTTCCTGCTCACCCTCGGCGACGGCGCCGTGCTCACCGCGCGCGCCGTCATCGTCTCGACGCCCGAGCGCGACGCGCGGGAGCTGCTCGCCGGGCTCGTGCCCGCGGTGCGCGAGGAGGCGGCCGAGGTGCTGCACGACTCCGTCGAGCTGGTCACCCTCGTCGTCGACGACCCGCGCCTGGACGCCGCGCCGCGCGGCTCCGGCGTGCTCGTCGCTCCCACCGCGCGCGACGTGACCGCGAAGGCGCTCACCCACGCGACCGCGAAGTGGGGCTGGCTCGCCGCCGGTCTGCCCGCGGGCCGGCACGTCCTGCGCCTCTCCTACGGGCGCCCGGGCGAGCACCCGCCGCTCGAGGGCGTGAGCGACGAGGAGGCGGCCGCGACCGCCCTGCGCGATGCGTCGATCCTGCTCGGGATCGAGCTCGACCCGGCGAGCCTCGTCGACTCCGCCCGCGTGCGCTGGGCGAACGTCCGCCCGGCCGCGGCGCTGGGCCGGCGTGCGCACCTGGAGGCCTTCCGCGAGGCGCTCGCCCCGATCGACGGGATCGCCGTCACCGGCACCTGGCTCGCCGGGACGGGGCTCGCCTCCGTGCTGCCGCACGCCGCCGAGACGGCCGCTCTTATCCGGCGACGACTGGTGCGTCAAGGCGTCGGCATACCGCGCGAAGAATATGACGGCGACGGCTACTCTGGGACGCAGGCATCCGCATGAGTGCGGCGTGCCCCGACACGAGTGGTCATCGACCGCGTGAACGAGCCGCGAGAGCGGCCCAGGACGAGGAGTAGGCGTGAAGGGCAAGATTCTTTTCGTGGCAGGAGCCGCAGCCGGCTACGTGCTGGGAGCGCGCGCCGGCCGCAAGCGGTACGAGCAGATCGCCTCGGCGGCGAACAGGTTCTGGCAGACGCAGCCGGTGCAGGACGTCGCGGGCGCCGTCGGCGGAGCGGCGAAGACGCAGCTCAGCACGGTCTCGGACAAGGCGTACGAGCTGGTCCGGAACGTCGTGGTGAAGGCGGTGTCCGGTGGCAAGAAGGCGCAGGGCGCCTCCGAGGCCGAGGCGACCGCCGCCGCCCGCTCGGCCGCGTCGAAGGTCGACGAGGCCGCCGCTGCCGCCGGCTCCGGAGGATCGACCGCGTCGTCCTCCACCAGCAAGGCGTAGACCTCATCCCTCCGGGCCGTCCGTTCGGCCGAGGCCCGGCACGACCCCCCTCCGAGGAGCCCCCGTGGTGAACGAACGCAATCCGAAGAACGCCCGGTCGCTGGGCGAGCTGGTCAGCGACCTCCCCGGTCTCGTGATCGAGCTCGTGAAGGCCGAGATCGCGTCCCTCAAGAACGAGCTGTCCGGCAAGGCGAAGAGCGCCGGCCTCGCGGTCGCGCTCTTCGCGGTCGCCGCCTTCTTCCTCCTCACCGCGTGGGCGACCCTCGTCACCTTCGCGATCATCGGCATCGCCTCCTGGCTCCCCGCCTGGCTGTCGGCGCTGATCGTGACCGTGTTCTTCCTGCTCGTGGCGGTCGTGCTGATCCTGGTCGGCGTCAAGTCGATCAAGAAGGCCGTCCCGCCCGTTCCGCAGGACTCGATCGACAGCATCAAGAAGGACGTCCAGGCGTTCAAGGGAGTCGGCAGCTATGACAACTGATCGTGCTGTGTCCAGCACCACGCCCCGCTTCGTCGACCCGGCGGAGCTCCAGCCGAGCCAGCTGAAGGCCGACATCGAGCGGGCGCGCACCGAGCTCGCGGCGACGCTCGACGCCATCGAGTACAAGGTCAACGTGCCGCGCAAGGTCCGGAACGTGCAGCGGAGCCTCGAGCGCCGCGTCGCCGTCGTGCGCAAGCACCACCCGGAGGCGCTGATCGCCGGAGCCGCCGGCGCGGCCGCCGCCGTCGGGCTCGTCGTCTGGGGCATCGTCCGCGCCGTCGTCGAGGACTGACCCGGCGCCCGGGGCCGCGGATCGCTAGCGTCCTCGGCCCCCGGGCGCCAGAGCCCCTCCCGCTTTTGTGCATCCACGCGAGCGGAGGGATGATGGATCAATGACCGATCAGACCGCCGGAACGGCGGGTCCCGTTCAGTCCGCCCCCGACACGAGCGCAACTCCGGCGCCGCAGCCCCCCGCCGATCAGGATCACTCCGATCAGGCCCTGGGATACACGCTCTGGGCGGTTCTCCGCAGGGATCCCTCACGTCCGTTCACCCTCTCCGACGACGAGGCCGCCCAGGCCGCCGGCCGCTACGAGGACGCCGTCGCCCGGCTCGCCGGCGAGGGCGTGACCGTCCGCGGCACCTACGACGTCTCCGCCCTGCGCGCCGACGCCGACATCATGCTGTGGCTGACCGGCCCCGCCCCCGAGGAGCTGCAGCGCGCCTACCGCGAGCTGCGCCGCACCGAGCTGCTCGCCGCGCTGCTGCCCACCTGGAACGCGATGGGCGTGCACCGCGACGCCGAGTTCAGCGCGAACCACCTCCCCGCCTACATGCGCGGCAAGGCGCCGGCCCGCTGGCTGACGGTCTACCCGTTCGTCCGCTCCTACGAGTGGTACATCCTCCCCGAGGAGGAGCGCCGCAGCATGCTCGCGCAGCACGGCCGCCAGGGCTCGCGCTTCCGCAGCGTGCTCACCAACACCGTCGCGTCGTTCTCGCTCGGTGACTACGAGTGGATCCTCGCGCTCGAGGACGAGGAGCTCGTCAACCTGGTCGACCTCATGCGCGACCTGCGAGCCACCGAGGCCCGCCGTCACGTGCGCGAGGAAGTCCCCTTCTACACCGGCCGGCGCATCGAGGCCGACCAGATCGCCGAGGTCCTCCGATGAGCTCCACCGTCCCCGCTCCCGAGGCGCGCGACTTCGCCGCGTCCGTTCCCGAGGTGCCCGAGGGCGTCCTCGTCCGCGGCGCGACTCCCGCCGCCGCCTCCGGCCCCGAGCACGTCAGCGAGCCGGTCGCCTACGACGCGATCCTGCTCGCCGGCTTCGGCGGCCCCGAGGGGCAGGACGACGTCATCCCGTTCCTGCGCAACGTCACGCGCGGTCGCGGGATCCCGGAGGAGCGCCTCGAGGAGGTCGCCCACCACTACCGCCACTTCGGCGGCGTCAGCCCGATCAACGCGCAGAACCGCGCGCTGAAGGCGGCGCTGGAGGCCGAGCTCGCGACGCGCGGCATCGACCTCCCCGTGCTCTGGGGCAACCGCAACTGGGCGCCCTACATGAGCGAGGCGGTGACGGAGGCGAAGGAGCGCGGCTTCTCGAACCTGATCGCCATCGCGACCAGCGCCTACTCGTCGTTCTCCTCCTGTCGCCAGTACCGCGAGGACTTCGCGGCGGCGCTCGACGCGACCGGCCTCGAGGGCGAGCTGCGGATCGACAAGGTCCGCCAGTTCTTCGACCACCCCGGCTTCGTCATGCCGTTCGTCAAGGCCGTGCACGACGGGCTCGACGAGCTGCGCTCGCGCCTGCCCGGGCTCGACGCGACGACCGAGGTCGAGGTGCTCTTCGCGACGCACTCGATCCCGTCCACCGACGCCGCGCGCAGCGGACCGCACGAGCGGCGCGAGGACGGCACCGTCGTCGACGTGCACCACTTCGGTGACGGCGGAGCCTACGAGGCGCAGCACCTCGCGGTCGCGGAGGTCGTGATGGCGGCCGCCGGCGCGGAGGACGTGCCGTGGCAGCTCGTCTACCAGTCCCGCTCCGGCCCGCCCACCCAGCCGTGGCTCGAGCCGGACATCAACGACGCGATCGCAGAGCTGCCCGCGAAGGGCCGCAAGGCGCTCGTGATCGTGCCGCTCGGCTTCGTCTCCGACCACATGGAGGTCATGTGGGACCTCGACAACGAGGCGCTCGAGACCTCCGAGGAGCACGGCCTCGTCGCCGTCCGCGTCGCGACGCCGGGCACCGACCCGGTCTACGTGTCCGGGCTCGTCGACCTCGTGATGGAGCGGGTCAACGGCACGCCGGTCGAGGACCGGCCGTCGATGACGGCGCTCGGTCCCTGGTACGACGTCTGCCGTCCCGGCTGCTGCGAGAACGTGCGCGCGGGCTTCAAGCCGGCGCTCGCGGGGATCGCGCCGTGACGGGAAGCGCTCAGTCGTGAGCATCCGAGTCGGCACCCGCGCGAGCGCGCTCGCGGTGGCGCAGACCCGGATGACCGCCGACCTGATGGCGCGGGCCGCCGGCGTGCCGGTCGAGCTGATGCGCATCGAGTCCGACGGCGACCGGATGCGCGGCTCGCTCGCCTCGCTCGGCGGCACCGGCGTCTTCGTCAGTGCGCTGCGCGACGCGCTGCTCGCCGGGCGCTGCGACGCGATCGTGCACTCGCTCAAGGACCTGCCGACCGCGCCGGTCGAGGGCCTCGTCCTCGGCGCGGTGCCCGAGCGCGAGGACCCGCGCGACGCGCTCTGCGCCCGCGACGGAGCCACCCTCGCGACCCTGCCTCAGGGGGCTCGGGTGGGCACGGGCTCTCCGCGGCGGAAGGCGGCGCTGCTCGCCGCCCGCCCCGATCTCGAGATCGTGGACATCCGCGGCAACATCGACACCCGGCTCGGCCGCGTCGCGGCGGGGAGCTCGTCGCCGCTCGACGCGATCGTGCTCGCGCTCTCCGGCCTGCGCCGCCTCGGCCGGACGGACGCCGTCACCGAGGTGCTCGACTTCGGCGTCTCGCCGCACGCCCCCGGGCAGGGTGCGCTCGCGATCGAGGTTCGCGACGAGGAGCCGACCGACGAGCTGCGCGCGGCCCTCGCCGCCGTCGAGCACGCCCCCACCCGCGCGGCGATCACCGCCGAGCGCGCCCTGCTCGCCGTGCTCGAGGCGGGCTGCGCGGCACCGATCGGAGCCTCCGCGGCGATCGAGGGCGGGAGCGTCGTGCTGCGCGGCGTCGTCTTCGCGGCCGACGGCTCCGCGTCCCTCTCTCGGGAGGTGGCGGAGCCGATCGATAACGGTTCGGTCGGCGGGGTTCGACACTCGTCGGATTCGCAGTATGGTGGTCGCGAACTGCCCGTCGTCGAAGCCGCGTTCCGCTGCGGCTCTCTGCTCGCTGACGCGCTACTCGGTGCGGGTGCCGCCCGTCTCGCACCCCTGGGAGCCCCTTCGTGATCGTCCCCGCCGCCTACTCCCAGTGGGAGAAGCCGTTGCAGGGCTGGCGTGTGCTGGTCCCCCGCGGCGGTCCGTGGGGTGACGGCGTCGCCGGTGCCCTGCGTGCCAAGGGAGCGTCGCCCGTCGTCGCCCCCATGATCAACTTCGCGCCGACCGACGACTTCCCCGCCCTCGAGCAGGCGCTCGCGGACCTCGAGTCCGGCGCCTTCGACTGGATGACGGTGACGAGCGCGACCACGGTCGACGTCCTCTCCCTCCTCCGCACCACGGTGCCGGCGACCACTAAGGTCGCGGCGGTCGGCGAGACCACGGCCGCGGCGCTCGTGGCGGCCGGCTACTCCGTCGACCTCGTCCCCTCGGAGGACAACTCCGCCAAGGGCCTCCTCGCCGAGTGGGAGCAGGCGACCGGCGGGCAGCATCCGCTCCGGGTGCTCACCCTCCGCTCCGAGATCGCCAAGCCGCTGCTGACCGAGGGCCTGAAGCGCATCGGCCACGACGTCCGCTCGGTCGTCGCCTACCGCACCGTCGGTGTGCAGGTGGAGGACCGGGTCGTCGGCGACGTCGCGAGCGGCGCCGTCCACGCGATCCTGATCACCTCCGGGAGTGTGGCCGAGCAGGTGCAGAAGCAGCTCGGCCCGGTCCCCGAATCGACGCTCGTCGCCGCCATCGGACCGCAGACCGCGAAGGACGCGCGCGCCTTCGGCCTGCGCGTCGACGTCGTCGCCGACGAGCGCTCCGCCTCCTCCCTGATCGACGCGGTCGCCCGCGTCGCCGCGGAGCGCGCGAACCGCTGACGAGTGCGTTTCGCTGCACAACGTCAGCTGAGAAGGGTGGGCCTCGCCTGTCAGCGGAGGGACACCCCTCTCAGCTCACGTTGTGCAGCGATGCGCTGTCCCGTCGGACGCTCACGGGCGATCCAGACCCCGTCGGCGGCGCTGCGGCGCGGTCCACAGGTGCTCGTTCCGGCGGATCATGGCGAAAAGGGCTGCTTCGGTACGAGGCCAGTCGTCCATGATCTGGTGATTGTCGAGCCGAATGCAGAGGTACTCCTGCCGCGCGAGCTCGAGGTCTCGTCGCCGGTCCTCACGGAACTGCTCGGCGGTGGAGTGGTAACGGAAACCGTCACTCTCGAGGACCATCCGCTCGCCGACCAGGTCATCGACATGGCCGACGTGGGGGATGAGGACCTGCGGGCTGACGACCACGTTGTGTCGCCGCATGCTGAGACGGGTCTTCGTCTCGAGGCCTGACTGACTCCGTCCGTCGACCCGGGCGAAGAGGTCCCGCTTCCCGACTGGAGCGACCGCACGGAGAACGGTCAATTCGTCGGCATCGAGCAGACCGAGGTTCAGAGCCGAATCGATCGTGACGATCGCGTCGTCCTCGCCGACGCAGGTGAGGAGGTTCAGGATCGCGGCTCCGATCCCGTCCTGCGAGAACGAGCGTCGGCCCTGCCCGGGCCACCGCCGCCAATGTCCGACTGCCCCGGGACGCAGAGAGTGGACGGAGGAGTCCCCCAGCGCGACGTGCAAGCCCGGCCGCTCGGTGGTCCACAGCCCGAGAGAGTGCAGCAGCGAGACGCACGTGAGCACTCCACCCGCGCGCACAGCAGCGACTTCGACCTCGGGCGCTCCGGCCAACGCGTACCAGCCGCGACGCACGCGAACGATGTCGCCCGTCGACAGAGCACGCTCGACCGCCGATCGGTCGACGCCGCCGGAGCGAAGGCTCCTCGCGGGAGCGAAGCCGCCGCCCGCGGCGAGGAGAGAGGCGAGTTCGTGCACGAGCCGACGATGACCGACGGCCGCTCCGGGCGAGGGCGCCGAGTGTCGATCCGGGGAGGAGAGACCGGCTTCCGCTCCTGGGGAGGAGATGAGGCTGCTGCACTCGGAAGGTGCCCATCGGGGCCGGTTTAGGCTGGACGGCATGACCGCGATCCGCCCGCGGCGCCTCCGCACCACGCCGGCCCTGCGCCGGCTCGTGCGGGAGACGCGCGTCCACCCCGCCCAGCTCGTCCTCCCCCTCTTCGTCGCCGAGGGGATCACGGAGCCCCGCCCGATCGGCTCGATGCCGGGGGTGTCGCACCAGTCGCTCGACAGCGTGCGGCGCGCGGTGACCGAGGCGGCCGAGGCCGGACTCGGCGGCGTCATGCTCTTCGGGGTGCCGACCACGCGCGATGCGGTGGGCTCCGGGGCGACGGATCCGGACGGCGTGCTCAACGCCGCCACCCGCGCCGTCGTCGAGGAGGTCGGCGACGCCCTCGTGGTGCAGACGGACCTCTGCCTCGACGAGTTCACCGACCACGGCCACTGCGGCGTGCTCGACGAGCGCGGCCGGGTCGACAACGACGCGACGCTGCTCCGCTACGAGCAGATGGCGCTCGCGCAGGCCGAGGCCGGCTCGCACCTGCTCGGACTCTCCGGGATGATGGACGGCCAGGTCGGCGCGATCCGCGCGGCGCTCGACGGCGCGGGGCACCTCGACACCGCGATCCTCGCCTACTCGGCGAAGTACGCCTCCAGCTTCTACGGCCCTTTCCGCGAGGCCGTGCAGTCGACGCTCGAGGGCGACCGGCGCACCTACCAGCAGGACCCGGCGAACCGCCGCGAGGGCCTCCGCGAGGCGACGCTCGACCTCGCCGAGGGCGCGGACGTCGTGATGGTGAAGCCGGCGATGTCGTACCTCGACGTGCTGTCCGACGTCGCCGCGATCTCGGACGTGCCGGTCTGGGCGTACCAGGTGTCCGGCGAGTACGCGATGATCGAGGCGGCCGCCGCGAACGGCTGGATCCAGCGCGAGGCGGCGATCGTCGAGTCGGTCACCGGCATCGTCCGAGCCGGCGCCGACGCCGTGCTGACCTACTGGGCCGTCGAGCTCGCGAACGACCTGCTCAGGTAGGCACATCCTCCGTGAAGGGTCCGCGCCGTATCGTGGTCGGGTGACTCCCACCGCGAACGACACCCTGTACGAGCGTGCCCGGCACGCGATCCCCGGAGGCGTCAACTCGCCGGTCAGGGCCTTCCGCTCGGTCGGTGGCACCCCGCGGTTCATGGTGTCGGCGACCGGCCCGTACATCACCGACGCCGACGGCCGCGAGTACGTCGACCTGGTCTGCTCCTGGGGTCCGGCCGTGCTCGGCCACGCGCACCCCGAGGTCGTCGCCGCGGTGCAGGAGGCGGCCGCCCGCGGACTCTCCTTCGGCGCGTCGACCCCGGCCGAGACCGAGCTGGCCGAGCTGGTGGAGGCGCGGATCACGGCCGGCGGAGTGTCGCCGATCGAGAAGCTGCGGCTGGTCTCGACCGGCACCGAGGCGACGATGACCGCGATCCGCCTCGCCCGCGGCGTCACCGGCCGCGACCTGCTGATCAAGTTCTCCGGCCACTACCACGGCCACTCCGACGGCCTGCTGGCCGACGCGGGATCGGGCCTCGCGACGCTCGCGCTGCCCGCCTCGGCCGGGGTGACCGCGGCGACGGCGGCGCAGACGATCGTGCTGCCCTACAACGACCTGGACGCGGTGCGGGCGGTCCTCGCGGAGCGCGGCTCCGAGATCGCCGCCGTGATCACCGAGGCGGCCGCCGCGAACATGGGCGTCGTCCCGCCCGAGCCGGGCTTCAACGCCGCACTCGCCGAGCTGGTGCACGCCAACGGCTCGCTGCTGATCATGGACGAGGTGCTGACCGGCTTCCGCGTCAGCGCCGGCGGCTGGTGGGGGCTGGAGAACCGCGACTCCGAGGCGCCCTACGTCGCCGACCTCTTCACCTTCGGCAAGGTCATCGGCGGCGGCATGCCGGTCGCCGCGCTCGGCGGCCGCGCGGACGTGATGGACCACCTGGCCCCGCTCGGGCCGGTCTACCAGGCGGGCACGCTCTCCGGGAACCCGGTCGCCGTGGCCGCGGGCATCCGCACCCTGCAGCTCGCCGACGAGGCCGTCTACGCCTCGCTCGACCGGACGTCGCTGACGCTGCAAGGCGAGGTCTCTGCGGCGCTCTCGGCGGAGGGCGTCGCGCACACGGTGCAGAGCGCGGGCAGCCTCTTCAGCTTCATGTTCACCGACCTCGGCCGGCCGGTGCGCGACTACGCCGAGGTGCAGGCGCAGGAGTCGTTCCGCTACCCGGCCTTCTTCCACGCCATGCTCGACGCGGGTGTCTCGCTGCCGCCGTCGGTGTTCGAGGCGTGGTTCGTCTCGGCCGCGCACGACGACGCGGCGATCGGCCGCATCGTGGACGCGCTGCCCGCCGCCGCGAAGGCCGCGGCGGCAGCGCGCCCGCAGGAGTAGGCGGTCGCGCCGGGGTCAGCCCCGGCGCGACACCGACTTCGGCAGCACGAACACCAGCGCGAACGCCGCGATCGCCATCAGCGCGCTGATCAGCATCGCCGGAGCCGCCGCGTCGAGGAAGCCCGACGCCACGGTGTCCGGGCCGGTGATGACGAGGCCGCCGAAGAGCACGCTGCCGATGGCCGCGATGCCGACGGCCGAGCCGATCCGCTGGATGGCCGAGATCACGCCGCTGGCCGCGCCCGCGTCCTGCGGGTCGACCGTCGCGACGATGAACTGCACGTTCGGCGCGATGAAGAAGCCGTTGCCGATGCCGGCGATGAACAGCGGGGCGAGCAGCTGCCAGTTGGTGATCGAGTCCGGGGTCGCGGTCAGCAGCACCAGCCACACCCAGATCAGGCCCACGGCGAGCAGCCCGCTGCCGAGCACGAGCACGTTGCGGCCGAGCTTCGCGGTGAGGCGGTTGCTCTGCGAGGAGCTGACGATGCTGCCGATCGCGAACGGGATCGAGACGAGGCCCGACTCCAGCGCCGTGTGCCCGAGCCCCGACTGCCAGAGCAGCGAGATGGTGAAGAAGATGCTCGTGAACGCCGCGAAGTAGACCAGCGCGAGGATGACACCGCCGGTGAAGGCGGGGTGGCGGAAGAGCGTCGGCGGCACGAGCGGCGCGCGGCCGCGACGCGTGTACGCGACCTCCCAGGCACCGAACGCGGCGAGGAGGATCACGCCGCCGGCGATCGAGAGGAAGGTCCAGAGCGGCCAGCCCTCGTCCTCGCCCTGGATCAGCGGGACGAGCAGGGCGACGAGGCCGCCGGAGACCAGGATCAGGCCGAGCCAGTCGACTCCGCCGCTCGGGGCGCGATCGGCGGACTCGAGCTCGCGGCGGGTCGGCAGCAGGATCGCGGCGGCGATCAGGGTGATCAGACCGATCGGCAGGTTCACCCAGAAGACCAGGCGCCAGCCGTTCTCGTCGCCGAAGCCCTGGATGATCAGGCCGCCGATGATCGGGCCGAGCGCCGACGAGACGCCGAGCACGGCGCCCATCACGGCGAACGCCTTGCCGCGGGCCGGGCCGCGGAACAGGATCTGGATGTACGCGTTGACCGCCGGCACGAACATGCCGCCCGCGAGCCCCTGCACGACGCGCGCGATGACGAGCTGCACGTCGTCCGCGGCCAGTCCGCAGGCGAAGCTCGCGACGGTGAACAGCGCGACGCCGCTGACGAAGACCCACTTGTGCCCGAAGCGGTCGCCGAGGCGGCCGGCCGGGATGAGGGCGAGGCCGAAGGCGAGCGCGTAGCCGGAGATGATCCAGGACAGCGTGGACTCGGAGGCGTCGAGGGTCGTTCGGATGGTCGGCAGGGCGACGTTGACGATCGTGGTGTCGAGCAGGGCGATGAACATGCCCGCGAGGAGGACCACGAGGGAGCGCCAGGCCCGGCGGTCGGGGGCCGGGGGAGCGCCGGTCGCGCGGTCGGTCGACGTCTCGGTCATGCGGAAGGGGCCTTTCGAGCGGCGGGAGAAAGGGGGTGGGGGATGCGGGACCACCCATCGGGGGTACGACCGCATGTGAACTCTCGCAGGAGCAGCCGGGTTTCTGCACGTCTCGGCCTGTGGGGGCCTTCAGGGTGCGAACGCGCCGATCCGAGTTCCGCGCCGATCACCGACCTTTCGAATGTTTCGAATAGGGTGATCGGCATGAGCTCGACAGGAACCGCCCGCTCGCGACCCCGCACGTACCTCCCCCCTCAGGGCCTCCACCGACGGGATGTCGTCGATTTCGCCCGACGGCTCTCGACGAGGGAGGGCACGGCCCGGAAGTCCGCGGAGCTGATCTCGCCCGAGGGGGAGACGCTGCGCATCCCGGGCGAGATCTTCGACGCTCTGGTCACCGTCGCCAATGCTCTCGCCGTGGGTGACGGTGTGACGGTGATGCCGTCGCGGGCGCGCCTGACCACTCAGGAGGCGGCGGACTTCCTCGGCGTCTCCCGCCCGACCCTCGTCAAGACCCTCGAGTCGGGGGCGCTCGCATTCGAGCTCGTCGGACGGCATCGGCGGGTGATGCTGGGCGATCTCGTGGACTACCAGGATCGTGTCCAGCGCTCGCGACAGCGCGGTCTCGCGGATCTCGTCGCGTCCTCTCAGGAGCACGACCTGTACACCGGTGACCTCCCTCCGTTCGAGCGGTCGGCACCGGTCGAGGAGTAGGCGCGCGTGCACTTCCCGGTCCTTCTCGACACGAACGTCCTCTACAGCGCGAGCCTCAACGACTTCCTGCTCCGGTTGGCGTCGCGAGGAGCGTTCCGGCCGCTCTGGTCGGAGGACGTGCTCGAGGAGCTCACGCGCAACCTCTCGTCCTTCCTCCCTGCGGACGCAGTCGCACGGAGGGTCGGAGCGATGCGGACCCACTTCCCCGAGGCGCTCGTCTCCGGCCATGAATCGCTGATCCCGGCGATGACGAACCACCCCAAGGACCGCCATATCCTCGCGGCCGCTGTCCGGGCGGATGCGGCCGTGCTCGTCACCTTCGATCTGGACGACTTCCCTGCCGAGTCCGTCGCCGAGTTCGACCTCGAGGTCCGGCACCCCGATGCGTTCCTCCTCGATCAACTCGACCTGCACCCCGGTCTCGTCCTCGACGCGCTGCAGGACTGGTCGGACTCCTGTTCGGCGCCTCCGCTGACCCGCCGCGACCTCCTTCTGATCCTCGACCGGACGGGAGTACCGCGGTTCGCGGAGACGGTCCTGCAGTGGCTCATCCTCGAGTGAGGCGCTCGCGAGGTCGCCGTCAGCGGCGGCGGGACTCGGCGGCGCGGGCGCAGTCGATGCAGAGGGTGGCGGTGGGGCGGGCGGCCAGGCGGGCGGCGCCGATGGGGCGGCCGCAGCGGGCGCAGTCGCCGTAGTCGCCGGCGGCGAGGCGGGCGCGGGCGGCGGCGAGGTCGTGCTCGGTGCGGGCGAGAGCGTCGCGGACCCCGGCCATCCGCGACCACTCGGCGGAGAGCGGGGTGCCCTCCGGGTCGTGCTCGTCGTCGGCCGTGCCGTCCGCGCGGTCGAGGAGGAGCTCGCGGAGGGACTCGTCCAGGCTCGCCGTCTCGCGGCGGGTCTCGGCCTCCTGCTCGGCGAGCTGCGCGTCGAGGAGGCGCAGCTCCTCCTGGTCCATCGGCATCCCTCCATGCTGCCACCGCGGCCCGGGCACGGGGGGAGGAGTGCGCCCCGGGGCGCGGGCGCCGATCGCGGTGGTCGGGGCAGACTAGGGGCATGCCCGTCGTGACCGTTCTTCCCGACCGCCTCGAACTCCGCCTGACGCGTGCCGAGCGCGTGCTCGCCCTGCACCGCGGCGACGTCGTCGTCGAGCGCTCGAGCATCCGCTCGGCGACCGTCACCGAGGACCCCTGGATCTGGGTGCGCGGCATCCGGGCGCCGGGGACCGCGGTGCCGCTGACCATCGCTGCGGGGACCTGGAAGTTCCACGGCGGCAAGGACTTCCTGCTGATCAAGCGCACGGCCGCGGCGGTCGTGATCGACCTGGTCGACGAGGAGTACTCGCGCCTGATCGTCAGCACCAAGCACGCTCCCGAGCTGATCGCCGCACTGCAGCTGGGAACCGTGACGTCGGCGATCCCGGTGATCGAGACGGACGACCTCGTCGTCGTGCCCGCCGTCGCCGAGCAGGCCGCCGAGCGCCTGGCCGCGGCGCAGGCGGAGGAGGCGCCCGTTCCGGAGAAGAAGCCAGCCGCGAAGAAGCCAGCCGCCCAGAAGCCCGCCGCCCCGAAGCCCGCCGCGAAGAAGCCGGCCCCGAAGAAGCCCGCCGCCGCGAAGCCGCGCCCCGACTCCTCCGTCGGTCGCGCCTCGGCCGAGCCGAGCGGCGCGACCGAGGCCGCCGAGTAGCTCGGGTCCCCCGCTCCGGAGCGTCAGCCCCGGACGTCGACCAGTGTGCGACCGTGGGCGCGGCCGGCGAGCACGTCGGCCCCCGCGTCGAGCGCGCCCGCGAGCGGCACGGTCGTGGTCAGCCCGTCGAGCAGCTCGAGGTCGAGGTCGTGGGCGAGCCGGCGCCAGGCCTCCTCGCGCAGCTTGCGCGGCGCCTCGACCGAGTTGATGCCGGCCAGCGTCACTCCGCGCAGGATGAACGGCATCACCGTGGTGGGCAGATCGCCGCCCTGCGCCAGGCCGCAGGCGGCGACGGTGCCGCCCCAGCGGGTCTGCGCGAGCGTGTTGGCGAGGGTGTGCGAGCCGGCCGAGTCGATCGCGCCGGCCCAGCGCTCCGACTGCATCGGCTTGCCCTTCTCGGAGAGCTCGGCCCGGTCGACGACCTCGGTCGCGCCGAGACGGGTCAGCAGATCGCCGTGCTCGTCGGCGCGGCCAGTCGAGGCGATGACTTCGTGCCCGAGGGCCGCGAGCAGCGCGACGGCGATCGAGCCGACTCCACCCGACGCGCCGGTGACCAGCACCGGCCCGTCGCCCGGCCGGACGCCGTGCCGCTCGAGGGCGAGCACGGAGAGCATCGCGGTGAAGCCCGCGGTGCCGATCGCGCCGGCGCGGGCGGAGGAGATCGCTCCGGGGATGCGCAGCAGCGAGGCGGAGTCGACGCGGGCGCGCTCGGTGAATCCGCCGTCGTGCCGCTCGCCGAGGCCGGCGCCGTTGAGCACCACGCGGTCGCCGGAGTCGAAGCGCTCGGCCGCGGCGCCGTCGGCGTACTCGACCGTGCCGACGACGTCGATGCCCGCGATCAGCGGCGTCCGCCGGACGACGCCGGGGCGGCCGGCGAGCGCGAGGGCGTCCTTGTAGTTGACGCTCGAGTACTCGACGGCGAGGGTCACGTCCCCGTGCGAGCGGTCGGGGTCGTCCCGCTCGCTCAGCCGTGCGCGATTCGGGGTCTCGGTGTCGGAGGAGGACTGCTGCTCGACGACGATGGCTCGGAACATGAGCCCACGCTACGCCCGAGCGCGCGGGGCGCGCCCGGGCGGCGGGTCAGTTCAGCGGGCGGGTGCCCTCGGGCAGCGCTCCGCCGGCGTAGAGCGCGGTCGCCGCGTCCTGGAGGGCGGTGAGCGCGACGCGCTGCGTCCACGGGCCGTAGGAGATCCGGGCGACGCCGAGCTCCTCGAAGCGGGCGGGGGCGAGCGAGCCGGGGACGCCGATCACGCTGACGCGCTGCGGTCCGAGCGCCGCCACCAAGCCGGTCACGTCGCTCTCCTGCAGGAGCCCCGGGACGAAGAAGCAGGTCGCGCCCGCATCGAGGTAGGCGCGCCCGCGCTCGATCGCCTCGGCCAGCACCTCGCCGCGGTCGCGGTCACCGGCGCGGAGGAAGACGTCGGTGCGGGCGTTCAGGGCGAAGGGCACCGCCTCCTCCTCGGCCGCGGCGACGGCCTTCTCGACTGCGCGCAGCGCCTCCGCGAGCGGCTTCACCTGGTCCTCGAGGTTGGCGCCGACCACGCCGACGCCGATGGCGCGCCGGACGGTCTCGCCCGCGTCGCCGTAGCCGGCCTCGAGGTCGGCAGAGACGGGCACGTCGACGGCGGCGACGATCCGCTCGATCATGCCGAGGTGCAGGTCGAGCGGGATCCGCTCGCCGACCTCGTAGCCGAAGGTCGCGGCGATGGAGTGGCTCGCCGTCGCGAGCGCGCGGGTCTCGGGCAGGGCGGCGATCGTCGTCGCCGAGATCACGTCCCAGACGTTCACCACCCGCAGCAGCTCGGGGGCGGTGTGGAGGTCGACGAGGGTGCGTCCGCGCGCTTCGATGCTCATGCCTCGACCGTAGGGCCTGCCGACGGCTGCTCGCTGTGCGTCGCGCAGGCGGCGTCGCCGCAGCCCGCGCAGACCACGAGCTGCTCGCGGCAGGCGGGATCGGTGCAGTTGCGCATCCGGCTGGTCGGCTCGGCGCAGGCGGAGCACCGGCCGATCACCTCGGCGTCCGGCGAGAACGTGAGCGAGCCGCGCCCGTCGAAGACGTAGAGCGCCCCGCGCCAGAGCCCGCTGTCGCGGCGGGCCTCCTGGTAGCGGACGACACCGCCGTCGAGCTGGTAGACCTCGCCGAAGCCGCGCGCGAGCATCAGGCTCGAGAGCACCTCGCAGCGGATCCCGCCCGTGCAGTAGGTGACGACCGGCCGCCCCTTGAGGTGGTCGTAGACGCCGGAGTCGAGCTGCTCGACGAACTCGCGCGTGCTCGCCACGCCCGGCACGACCGCGCCGTCGAACCGGCCGATCTCGGCCTCGAAGGCGTTGCGGCCGTCGAAGAGGACGAGGTCCTCGCGCTCGGCGGCCAGAGCGTCGAGCTCGTCGGGCGCGAGGCGCACGCCGGTGCCGACGACGCCCGTCGCGTCCACCCGCAGCTCGCCGGGCGCGCCGAACGAGACGATCTCGTCGCGCACCTTCACCGACAGACCCGGGAAGTCGAGGCTGCGGCCCTCGTCGTCCAGCCCGGAGCCGTCGCTCCACTTCACCTCGAGGCCGCGGAAGGCGGAGTGCTCGCGGGTGCGCCGGACCCAGCGCTTGAGCGCGCCCATCTCGCCGCCGAGCGTGCCGTTGATCCCGTCCTCCGAGAGCAGGACGCGGCCGCGCAGTCCGAGGTGCTCGCCGAGCTCGCGCTGCCAGAGCCGCACGGACTCGGGGTCGGCGAGCGGCACGAAGCGGTAGAACAGCAGGATCTTCGGCAGCACCGGGTCATCCTACGAGGGCCGGGCGGGGACGACGAAACGCTCCCGCAACGCAGGTGTGGCAGCATCTCCGGGTGACCGACGCCCGCCTCCCCGTGCCGCACAGCCGCCTCGAGGACGCCTTCGGGCTCGTGACGGGCGCGTTCGTGGTCTCCCTCGGTCTCTTCCTGCTCCGGGCGAGCGAGGCCGTGACCGGCGGCACCGCGGGTGTCGCGCTGCTGCTCGGCTACGCGGTGCCGATCCCCTTCGGCGTGATCCTCGTCGTGGTCAACCTGCCGTTCCTGGCGCTCTCGCTCTGGAAGAAGGGCTGGCGGTTCACCCTGCGGACGATGTCCTCGATCGTGCTGGTGTCGCTGCTCGCGGGGCTGCACCCGCTCGCGTTCGGAACGCTGCGCATCGACCCGGTCTACGGGGTGCTCACCGGCGACGTGCTCGCCGGGATCGGGCTGCTGATCCTGTTCCGGCACGGCTCGAGCCTGGGCGGCTTCAGCATCGTCGCCCTGATCGCGCAGGAGCGGTTGGGCTGGCGGGCGGGCTACGTGATGATGGCGCTCGACGCCTGCGTGGTCGCGGCGGCGCTCCTGGTCGTCCCGCCGGTGAACGTGCTGATCTCGGCGGCCGGCGTCGTGGTGCTGAACCTCGTGCTGGCCTTCAACCACCGGCCGGGCCGCTACCTCGGTTCCTGAGCGCCGCAACCCCTCGGACCTGCGGCGCGGGGTTCCTAGGCTGGTCCTACGGCGCGCGACTGCCGCGCCCGAACGGAGAACCGGATGTCCGACTGGAACTACGACCCCTACGCCCGCCTCGGCGAGGTGCCGACCTTCACCCTCGAGAGCGACGACATCAGCGACGGCGCCGCGCTCGCCGCGCGCCACTACGGCGAGGGCTCGGGCGGCGAGGACGTCTCGCCGCAGCTGCGCTGGTCGGGCGCGCCCGCCGAGACCAAGAGCTTCGCGGTGACGGTGTACGACCCCGACGCGCCGACGGGCTCCGGGTTCTGGCACTGGGCGGTCTACAACTTGCCCGCCGACACCACCGAGCTGCCCACCGGCGCCGGTGCGGCCGGCTTCGAGCTGCTGCCCGCGGGCGCGCAGACTCTGCCGAACGAGATGCGGCTGCGCCAGTTCATCGGAGCGGCACCGCCGGACCGTGAGCACCGCTACTTCTTCGTCGTGCACGCGCTCGACGTGGAGGAGCTCGAGCTCGACCCGGAGTCGACGCCGGCGATCCTCGGCTTCAACGCGCACTTCCACACGCTGGCCCGCGCGCAGATCGTCGCGACGGCGACGCCGGACGGCGCGAAGGGCTGAGCGCCCCGGGTCTCGATACGCCGCTCCGCGGCTACTCGACCGGCAAGGAAGCGTGCTGATCGAGTAGCCCGCGGAGCGGGCGTCTCGAGGTCCCGCGCTACCCGAAGAGGGTGCGCGCCTCCTCGTAGCGGGAGTCGGGCACCGTCTTCAGGGTGCCGAGGGCCTCGGCGAAGTCGACGTGGTAGATGTCGGTGCCGCGCAGCGCGACCATGCGGCCCCAGTGCTCGGCGACGACGGAGTCGGCGGCGGCCATGCCGAGGCGGGTGGCGAGCACCCGGTCGAAGGCGCTGGGCGTGCCGCCGCGCTGGATGTGGCCGAGCGTGGTCGCGCGGGTCTCGATGCCGGTGCGGTCCTCGATCATCGGGGCGAGCATCTCGCCGATGCCGCCCAGACGCGGGCGGCCGAAGGCGTCGAGGCCGCGCTCGGAGTGCGCGTCATCCATCGAGTCGAGCGAGAAGCCCTCGGCGACGACGACGAGCGGGGCGCGACCGCGGTCCTGGGCGCTCTGCACCCACTCGACGATCTGCTCGATCGAGGTCTTCTTCTCCGGGATGAGGATGACGTGCGCGCCCGCAGCCATGCCGGAGTGCAGCGCGATCCAGCCCACGTGCCGGCCCATGACCTCGGCGACCATGCAGCGGCCGTGCGAGTCGCCGGTGGTGCGCAGGCGGTCCATCGCGTCGGTGGCGATGCCGACGGCGGTGTCGAAGCCGAAGGTGTAGTCGGTGGCGCCGAGGTCGTTGTCGATGGTCTTGGGGACGCCGACGATCTTCAGGCCCGCGTCGGTGAGGCGCTTCGCCGCGGCGAGGGTGCCCTCGCCGCCGATCGCGATGATCGAGTCGATGCCGTTGCGGTCCATCATCGCGGCGATCTTCTCGGGGCCGCCGTTGTCACCCTCGAAGGGGTTCGTGCGGCTGGTGCCGAGGATGGTGCCGCCCTGCTTGGCGATGCCCTGGATCTCGGGCCGCCCGAGGGGGAGGAGGTCGCCGTCGACCACTCCGCGCCACCCGTTGCGGAAGCCCACGA
Source organism: Rathayibacter sp. VKM Ac-2760 (assembly GCF_009834185.1). Taxonomy (GTDB): domain Bacteria; phylum Actinomycetota; class Actinomycetes; order Actinomycetales; family Microbacteriaceae; genus Rathayibacter. The sequence goes on along the minus strand of NZ_CP047173.1, from coordinate 3,540,803 downwards.
ATTCTTGGTCGTACACCTTGATGCCCTTGTACACGGCACCGCGGATGACGGCGTTCAGCCCGGGGCAGTCGCCCCCGGAGGTCAGGATCCCGATCTTCACCCGCTCAGAGTAGAGGACGCGGAGCCGGGGTCGGGTCGCCCGTCCCGCGCGGGAACGACGAAGGGCCCCTCCTCGCCGCCTCGAGGAAGGGCCCTTCATCGTCGTGGGGTCAGACGCCGCCGTTGGAGGCGGTGTTCACCACACCGTTGACACCGTCGGGGAAGAATCCGCCCTTGACCACGGGGCCGGGGTTCAGGTAGACGATGTTGAGGACCTGGCCGGGGCTGCGGCTGAACGCGATGCCGTCGGCGTCGGTCGGCTGGATGTTCGCCGCACCGTTGACCTTGACACCCTGGTCGAGGTCCGTGGGGCCGTCGAGGCTGTCGCGGGCGTCGGACAGCTTGCCCGCCTGCACGTCGAGACCGGCGCCGTAGATCGCCGAGCGGATGGCACCGGCGTGGTACGCCTCCACCGCGAGGATGCCGGCGGCCGCCTCCAGGTAGAGCTTCGACTGGATGAGGGGGGCAGCGCCCTTGTAGGCGGTGACTCCGACGTCCTCGAAGACGAAGGCGCCGAGCAGGAAGTTCTGCTCGTTGAGGAACGGGTCGAACGTGCCGCCCGCGGGGATCAGGCCGGCCGCGGCCGCCGCGGCGTTGAAGCTGGCCGTGAGGTTGATCGTCGGGCGGGAGACGGCGGCGGCGCCGAGCTGGCCGCGGAGGAACTTGACGTGCGCCTTCTCGTCGTTGGCGACCTCGCGGGCGAAGGACTTCAGCCACGGGGTCTTGAACGGGACGGCACGGCCGCCGGTGACGCCGCCGAGCTTGCCGGTGCCGGTGGTGTCGCTGCTCCCGAGACCCGAGCCGGTGACGGCGCGGAGGTAGAACTCGGCCTCGAGGTACTCGAGGTTGAGCGCGAAGTTGAGGACGGCGGCGTCGCCGGGGCCCTCGGCCGCGACCTCTTCGGCCGAGGCGGCGGGGGCGGAGGCCAGGGCCGCCGCTCCGATGCCGAGTCCGGCGATGCCGGTGGCCTCGAAGAAGCGGCGACGGTCGAGGCCCGTCTCCGAGCTCCTGACGATCGCGTTGCGGATGAATGTGGTGTCGAACATGTGCGCATCTCCAGTGATAGGCGGTTGGCCGGGCTGACGGACTGTGCCGCGACAGCGCGAAACTACGCCTGATTCCGACCGTCTGACCAGCGGTTTCGCACGATGGAATCTGCGCATGTGTTCTTCCGCTCTGAACCAATCCGGGGCGGCCCCCGCTCCGAACACGTCGTGGATGGCAGTTCTGCGGGACACCTCCTCGGCGGTCCTCGGACAAGTCCTCTCCGCAGGTGTCGGACCCCGCGATTACCATCGCAGCGTGTCGACCGCCCTCCCCGCTCCCGTGCCGTTCCTGGTCACGGTGTACGCGCCCGCCGTGCCGGTGAGCCTCGCGCTCACCCTGCGCACGCTGCTGCGCGGCTCGGGCGACCCGACGATGCTGATCGACGCGACCGGCTTCTGGCGCGCGTTCCGCACGCCGCTGGGCCCCGGCACGCTGCACCTGCGGCAGGCGGCCGACGGCGCCGTGCACGCGCGGGCCTGGGGCGAGGGCGCCGAGTGGCTGATCGACCACGTCCCCGAGCTCCTCGGCCACGGCGACGACTGGAGTGCGCTCGATCTCTCGGCGCACGGCCCGCTCGCCGAGGTGCTCCGGCGCTCGGCCGGGCTCCGGCTGACGCGGGCGAACCTGGTCTTCGAGATGCTGGCGCCATCGATCCTGGAGCAGAAGGTCACCAGCACGGAGGCGTGGCGCGCCTACCGCGCGCTGGTCCGGCTGCACGGCGAGCCGGCCCCCGGGCCGGTGCCGCTGCACGTCGCGCCGTCGGCCGAGCAGTGGCGGCGGGTCCCGTCCTGGGACTGGCACCGGGCCGGCGTCGACCCGCGGCGCTCGCGCACCGTGCTCACGGCGGCGCTGGTGGCGAAGGGGCTGGAGCGCACGCTCGCGCTGGGTCGCGGCGGCGAGGTCGTGGCCGCGCGGCTGCAGTCGGTGCCCGGGATCGGGCCGTGGACGGCGTCCGAGGTGATGATGCGCGCCCACGGCGACCCGGACGCGGTGAGCGTCGGCGACTACCACCTTGCCGCCGCGGTGGGCTTCGCGCTGACCGGCCGCCTCGGCGTCGACGACGACGGGATGCTCGAGCTGCTCGAGCCGTGGCGCGGCCACCGGCAGCGGATCATCCGCCTGATCGGCACGAGCGGCGCCCGCAAGCCCCGGCACGGCCCGCGGATGACGATCCAGGACCACCGCCGGCACTGAGCCAGCGGCACTGAGCCGGCAGTGCGCTCCCGGTCTCAGGCGCCGAGCGCCTCCAGCACCGCCATCGCCGCGTTGTGCCCGCCGAGGCCCGAGACGCCGCCGCCCCGGCGCGCGCCGGCGCCGCAGAGCAGCACCCGCGGGTGCTCGGTGGCGACGCCCCAGCGCTGGGCGGGCGTGTCCAGCGGTTCGTCGTCCTCCGCGAACGGCCAGGACAGCGGGCCGTGGAAGATGTGGCCGCCGGGCAGGCCGAGGCTCTCCTCCAGGTCGCGGGTCGTTCGCGTCTCGATGCAGGGGTTCCCGTCGGCGTCCGCGAGGAGCAGGTCGCGGATCGGCTCGGCGAGCACGGAGTCGATCGAGTCGAGGATCGCCGCCTCCAGCCGCTCCCGGGTCGGAGCGTCGTCCCCGGTCAGCAGGCGGTCGGGCGTGTGCAGGGCGAAGACCGTGAGCGTCTGCGCTCCGGTGGCGGCCAGCTCGGGGGAGAGGATCGTCGGGTCGGTCAGCGAGTGGCAGTAGATCTCGCAGGGGATCACCGAGGGGACCCGGCCCGCGCCGGCCTCGCGGAGGGCGTCGTCGAGCTGCCGGTAGCCCTCGTTGACGTGGAAGGTGCCGCCGAAGGCCGCCTCCGGGCTGACGCTCTCGTCGCGCAGGCGCGGCAGGCGGCGCAGGACCAGGTTGACCTTGGTCTGCGCTCCCTCGGGGCGGGCGACGGCGCTCTCGCCGCCGAGCAGCCGGTCGAGGACGAACGGCGCGACGTTCGAGAGCACGAACCGCGCGCGCACCCGCCGGCTGCGGGGCCCGCGCCGGTAGACCACCTCGCCGTCGGGGTCGACGCTCGTCACCTCGGCGCCGGTGAGGATCCGCGCGCCGGCGTCCCGCGCCGCCCGCTCCAGCCGGCCCGAGACCGCGCCCATCCCGCCGACCGGCACGTCCCAGTCGCCGGTTCCGCCGCCGATCACGTGGTAGAGGAGGCAGCGGTTCTGCGCGAGATCGGCGTCGCCGGCGCCGGCGAAGGTGCCGATCAGCGCGTCGGTGAGCAGGACGCCGCGCGGCAGGTCGCCGGCGATGTTCCGCTCGATCACCTCGCCGATCGGCCGCTCGATCATCGCGCGCCAGACGTCGTCGTCGGCCACGAGCCGCCGCGCCTCCTCCCGGCGCAGCAGCGGCTGGGTGAGCGTGGGCCAGAGTGCGCGCGCCAGCCGCGAGGTGTGCCGGGAGAAGTCGGCGAACGGCTCGGCGTCGTCGGCGGCGCCGATCCTCGCGAAGGAGGCGGCGGTCGCTGCGGCGTCGCCGGTGTCGACGAGCAGCCCGCGGCTCGGGTCGGCGGGGTCGGGGGTGTAGGAGGAGTAGCGGCGCCGCACGAGCGGCACGTCGACGCGGAGATCGGCGAGGATCGACGGGGGCAGCAGGCTGACGAGGTAGGAGTAGCGGCTGAGCCGCGCCTCGACACCGCGGAACGGGAACTCCGAGACGGTCGCGCCGCCCGCGTGCGCGCCGCGCTCGAGCACCACGACGTCGAGGCCGGCCTGCGCGAGGTAGGCGGCCGCAACGAGACCGTTGTGGCCGGCGCCGACGATCACGACGTCGACCGCGGGATCGACGGCGGCATCGGTGCGCAGCGGGCCGGGTGCGGTGCCGCTGCGCTCGGAGACGTCTCGGGGTCGGTGCCTGTCGCGTCGGGCCATGGTTCCCAGTCTGCCGAGTGTGCACAGATCTGCCCAGTGAGCACAGAGGGAGCGACACGACCGGCCGCCGCGCCGCCTCGGGCTTAGCCTCGGGGGATGGAGAAGTCGACGTCCTCAGCCGTGCCCGGGAACGACCCGGAGCAGGAGGAGACGGTCGAGCCCGATGCGAAGACCGGCGGCGCGAGCGCCGCCGACGAGAAGGTCGATCGGCACGCGCTGAGCGACACCGGCCAGTACCAGACCGGCGTGGCGCTGCGGCTGCCCCGGCAGAAGCCCGAGTTCGACACCGAGGCGCCGGTCCTCGCCCGGGTCGAGGCGCTCGTGCGCCGCTGGCTCGTGCGCAGCCGCGCCTTCCCGATGGACCCGGCCGCGCAGCGCCTCGCCGGCGTGCTGCAGGACCCGAACGGCCTCGACTTCGCGGTCGGCTTCGTCGACGGGGTCGCCCGCCCGGAGGATCTGACGGTCGCGGCGGAGAACCTCGCCGCGCTCACCGCGAAGACCCCCGCCTTCCTCTCCTCCTCGCTGCGCGCCGCGGTCGCGACCGGCGGCGCCGTCGGCCCGGTGCTGCCGTGGATCGTCGTCCCCGCCGCCCGCCGGGTGCTCCGCCGGCTGGTCGGCCACCTCGTCGTCGACGCGTCCGACGCCCGGCTCGGCTCGGCGATCCGCCGGCTGCGCGAGAGCGGCGACCGCCTGAACCTCAACCTGCTCGGCGAGGCCGTGCTCGGCGAGCGCGAGGCCGACCGCCGGCTCGAGGGCGCCCGTCGCCTGCTCGAGCGCTCCGACGTCGACTACGTCAGCATCAAGGTCTCGAGCATCGCCAGCCAGCTCTCGATGTGGGCGTTCGACGAGGCGGTCGACCGCGTGGTCGAGCGGCTCACTCCGCTCTACCAGTTCGCCGCGGCGAGCCGGGAGCCGAAGTTCATCAACCTCGACATGGAGGAGTACCGGGACCTCGACCTCACGGTCGCGGTGTTCCGGCGTCTCCTCGACCAGCCGGGCATGCAGCAGCTGGAGGCCGGGATCGTGCTGCAGGCCTACCTGCCCGACGCGCTCGGCGTGCTGAGGTCGCTGACGGAGTGGGCCACCGAGCGCCGGCGCGGCGGCGGAGCGCCGATCAAGATCCGCATCGTGAAGGGCGCGAACCTCGCGATGGAGCGGGTCGACGCGGCGCTGCACGACTGGCCGCTCGCGACCGTCGGCAGCAAGACCGAGGCCGACACCAACTACAAGCGCCTGCTCGACTGGGCGCTGCGCCCCGAGCGGACCGACGCGGTGCGCCTCGGCGTGGCGGGCCACAACCTCTTCGACATCGCCTGGGCGTGGATCACCGCGAACGAGCGCGGGGTCGCGGACGCCGTCGAGTTCGAGATGCTGCTCGGCATGGCGACCGGGCAGGCGCGCGCCGTCCGCGAGGACGTCGGCCGCCTCCTCCTCTACACGCCGGTCGTGCACCCGCACGAGTTCGACGTCGCGATCTCGTACCTGATCCGGCGCCTCGAGGAGAACTCGAGCCCCGAGAACTTCCTCTCCGCCGTCTTCGAGCTCGAGGACGAGGCCGTGCTCCAGCGCGAGCTCGGCCGCTTCCGCGCCTCGCTCGACGCGCTCGACGCGCTCGACGACACGGTGCCGGGGCGGAACCGCAGCCAGGACCGCCTCCGCGAGTGGTCGTCCGGCTCCGGTCTGCGCCTGGTGCGCGAGCACGCCGGTGCTGGCGCCCGCGTGCAGGACCCGGCGGCCGAGGGCCTCACCCAGGCGGTGCTGGGGCTGAACCGCGGCTCCGGTGCGGCCGCGAAGACCAGCGCCTTCCGCAACGAGCCGGACACCGACCCGGCGCTGCCCGGCAACCGCCGCTGGGCGCGGCTGATCACCGACCGCATCGCCGGCTCGACCATCGGCGCCCGCGCGGCCGACCGCGCGCGGATCACCGACGCGGCCGAGCTCCAGGAGCTGCTGCGCCGCGTCGCGCGCCGGGCGGAGCGCTGGGGCGAGCGCCTCGGCTACGACCGCGCCGCGATCCTCGACCGGGCCGGCCTGGCCCTCGCCGCCAACCGCGACCGCCTGATCGAGGTGATGGCCGCCGAGACCGGCAAGACCGTCGCCGAGGCCGATCCGGAGGTGTCCGAGGCGATCGACTTCGCCCACTACTACGCCACCCGCGCCCGCGAGCTCGACGCGGTCGGCGGCGCGACCTTCGTGCCCGAGCGCGTCACGGTGGTCGCTCCGCCGTGGAACTTCCCGGTCGCGATCCCGGCCGGCTCGATCCTCGCGGCGCTCGCCGCCGGCTCCGGAGTCGTCGTCAAGCCGGCGCCGCAGGCCCGGCGCTCGGCCGCCGTGCTGGTCGAGGCGCTCTGGGACGCGGGCATCCCGCAGGACCTCGTCGCCCTCGTCGACCTGGACGAGGAGTCGCTCGGCCGCGCGCTGATCACCGACCCCCTCGTCGACCGGGTGCTGCTCACCGGCTCCTACGAGACCGCGAAGCTGTTCCGCTCCTGGCGGCCCGACCTGCCGCTCCTGGCCGAGACCAGCGGCAAGAACGCGATCGTCGTCACGCCGCACGCGGACTACGACCTCGCCGTCGCCGACATCGTGCGGAGCGCGTTCGGCCACGCCGGGCAGAAGTGCTCGGCCGCCTCGCTCGTGATCCTCGTCGGCTCCGTCGCCCGCTCGAAGCGGTTCCGCGCGCAGCTGGTCGACGCGGTCACCTCGCTCAAGGTCGGCTGGCCGAGCGACCCCGCGGTCGCGATGGGGCCGCTGATCGAGCCGCCGACCGGCAAGCTCTCGCACGCGCTGACCGCGCTCGGCGCCGGCGAGTCCTGGCTCGTCGAGCCGCGCCGGCTGGACGAGACCGGGCGGCTCTGGTCGCCGGGCGTGCGCGAGGGCGTCACCGAGGACAGCTACACCCACCTCACCGAGTTCTTCGGGCCGATGCTCGGCATCATGCACGCGGCGACCCTCGAGGACGCGATCCGGCTGCAGAACGCGACCGACTACGGCCTCACCGCCGGGCTGCACTCGCTGCGCTCGGACGAGCTCGCCCTCTGGCTCGACTCGGTCGAGGCGGGCAACCTGTACGTCAACCGCGGCATCACCGGAGCGATCGTGCGGCGGCAGCCGTTCGGCGGCTGGAAGCGCTCCAGCGTCGGCGGTGGCGCCAAGGCCGGCGGCCCGAACCACCTCATCGGCCTCGGCTCCTGGAAGCCCTCGCCGGCCCGCCCGTCGACCACGCTGCACCTGCGCGGACTCGACGACCGCGCCCGGCAGTTCATCGAGGCGGCGCAGTCCTCGCTCCAGTTCGAGCAGTTCGATCTGCTGCGCCGCTCGGCGCTCTCGGACCAGCTCGCCTGGGCGACGGAGTTCGGCGTCGTCAGCGACGTCTCGAACGTGGGCGTCGAGCGCAACCTGTTCCGCTACCTCCGCGTGCCGGTCGCGCTGCGGCTGGCCGACGGGGGAGACCTCGGCGAGCTCCTCCGCGTGATCGCGGCCGGGCTGCTGGTGCGGGCGCGGCTGGACATCTCGACCTCGCTCCCGCTCCCGCCCAAGGTGGCCGAGATGCTCGCGGGCGACGAGCTGATGGAGCTGGCGGGACTCGCGCCGAAGGCGGTCGTCGAGTCGGACGCGCAGTGGCTCGCCCGCGCCGCGGCCGGCCGCATCACCGCGTCGCGCATCCGCATCGTCGGCGACATCGTCTCGGACCGGGTGGACGCCTTCGGCGGACCGCAGGGCGGCACCGCGCCCTCGCTCGGCCCGGACGCCTCGGCCGAGGCGCTCCAGGTCGGCCGGGACGCGACGCGCTCTTTCACCGACGTGGTCAGCGGGCTGACCCGCGGCAGCACCGGCAGGCCCGTGCCGCTCGTCCGAGCCGACGGCTCGCGGGTGCCGCTCTCGACGGCGCTCGCCGAGGCCCTCGGCGGCTCGCCCGACGTGGCGATCTACGCCGACCCGGTCACGCCGGCCGGTCGCGTCGAGCTGCTGCCGTTCCTCCGCGAGCAGTCGATCTCGATCACCAACCACCGCTTCGGCGCACCGATCGACCTCTCCGACGACGTGGTGTGAGCCGACGTGGTGTGAGCTAGTTGTAGCAGCAACCAACCGGTAGGGTGGCGGGGTGGATGGGGATGGTGCGCGCTGGCTCACGCAGGAGCAGCTGGCCGCGTGGCTGCGGTTCATCGCGGTCGTCGAGCTGCTGCCCGGCGCGCTCGACAGCCAGCTGCAGCGCGACGCCGGCCTGACCCACTTCGAGTACATGACCCTCGCGATGCTCTCCGAGGCGCCGGACCACGCGCTGCGGATGACGACGCTCGCCGCCCGCACCAACGCCACCCTCCCGCGGCTCTCGCACGTCGTCACCCGCCTGGCCGCCCGCGGCTACCTCGAGCGCCGGCCCTGCCCCACCGACGGCCGCGCGACGAACGCCGTGCTCACTCGCGAGGGCCTGCAGAAGGTCGTCGGCACCGCCCCCGGGCACGTCGCGACCGTGCTCGCCGACGTCGTCGACCCGCTCGACGCCGAGCAGATCCCGCAGCTCGCCGACATCATGGCGCGGATGCTCACCCGCCTCGACCCGGAGGGCCGGATGACCGTCGACGCGGTCCGCTCCGCCCTCGGCGACCCGGGGCACGCCGACCGCGAGGATCCGGCCGACCGCGACTGCTGAGCCGGACCGCCGAGGCCCTGGCTGCCGAGACCCCGATCGCCGAGGACCTGGCGGCCGCGTCCGGCGCGTGTCATCCTCGTGCCGTGCGCTACACGACGAGCCTCTTCCAGATCGGCAACAACACCGGCATCGAGGTGCCGCCCGAGGTGCTCGACGCGCTCGGCGGCGGCAAGCGACCGGCCGTGAGCGTCGTCGTCAACGGCTTCGCCTACGCGAGCACCGTCGGCGCGATGGGCGGCCGCTCCCTCATCCCGTTCTCGTCGGACAAGCGCGCCGCGACCGGTCTCGCCGGCGGCGACCCGATCGAGGTCGAGCTCGAGCTCGACACGGCTCCGCGCACCGTCGCCGTGCCGGACGACCTCGCCGCCGCCCTCGAAGCGGCCGGTGCGACCGAGGCGTTCGAGGCCCTCTCGCCGAGCGCGCGCAAGGCCCACGTCACCGCGGTCGAGGGCGCGAAGGCCGCCGAGACCCGCGCGCGCCGCGTCGCGGCCGTCGTGTCGAAGCTCGGCGGCTGAGCCGCACCGCAGTACGCCGCAGGTATGACGCGGCGGCCCTCCGCCGCTGGATAGGCTGCGGTTCGGCGCGCCACCCAGGAGCGCCACGGGGCGCGGGAGCGCCGGAGTCGGGGGACAGACATGGGTGCGGTTCGACGTTGGGTGTTCCCGATCGTGTGGATGGTGATCATCGGCGCCGCGGCCGTCGCGCTGGTGAAGATCGCGTTCTTCCCCGACGGGTCCGCCGAGGCCGATCCCACCGTCCCGACCGGCGAGCTCACCGAGCCGACCGTCGTCGTCGGCCGCGGCACCGTCACCAACGACCTCACCCTGCAGGGCACCGTCGCCGCCGACCCGGCCGTGCCGGTCAAGGCGACCGCCGCCGGCACCGTCGACGACGTCTACATCGAGCAGGGCGCCACGGTCGCCTCGGGCGACCTGATCTACGACATCCGCGTCGAGACCGTGCGCGACCCGGTCGAGACCACCGGCGCCGACGGCCAGGTCACTGTGACCCAGCCGCCGCCCTCCGTCCGCTTCGAGCGGGTCTACGCGCCGGCCGCCGGCGTGCTCAGCGCCCTCGGCGTGATCCACGACCAGGCCGTCACCGTCGGCGAGGTGACCGGCCAGGTCGCGCCGCCCACCTACGCGGTCACCGGCTCGATCGACGCGGAGCAGCTCTACCGGATCCAGAACCGCCCCACCGAGGCGCAGGTCGCGGTCACCGGCGGCCCCGCCGCCTTCACCTGCACCGGGCTCAGCATCAGCACGCCGCTCGCCGGCGAGGGCGAGGCCTCGAGCGGGGAGACCGGCGGCACGGGCGGCACCGGCACGGGCGGCGGCTCCGGCACCACCTTCCGCTGCCAGGTGCCCGGCGAGGTCACCGTCTTCCCCGGCCTCGCGGCCACCGTCACGCTCGCGGGCGGCCTCGCCGAGAACGTGCTCGTCGTTCCGACCACCGCGGTCGAGGGCACCGCCGAGTCGGGCGTCGTCTACCGCCAGGCGGAGGACGGCTCGACCGAGGAGGTCCCCGTGACGCTCGGCCTCACCGACGGCGTGAGCATCGAGGTGACCGGCGGCGTCGACGAGGGCGCGACGCTCCTGCAGTTCGTGCCCGGCGCCGCGGCCGGCGACGGCGAGCAGCTCGACGGGAACTGCGTGTCGAACCCCGACGGCTCGGTCTTCTGCTCGTGACGCGCGAGGGTTCCGCGATCCTGCGCCTCGAGGGGATCCGCAAGGTCGTCCCCCTGCCCGACGCGCCCCCGCTCACGATCCTCGACGGCGTCGACCTCGAGGTCGGCGAGGGCGACCACGTCTCGGTCGTCGGCCGGAGCGGCTCCGGCAAGTCGACGCTGCTCAACATCCTCGGCCTGATCGACGAGCCGACCGAGGGCCGGATGCTGCTCGAGGGGAAGCCGACCGAGTCGCTCTCCGCGCGGGCCCGCGCGCGGATCCGCGGCGGCAGCATCGGCTTCATCTTCCAGCAGTTCAATCTGCTCGAGGGCCGCACGGCCCGCGAGAACGTGATGACGCCGCTGCTCTACGCGACCGGCAGCGAGTTCTGGCGGCGCGCGGCCCTCGCCGCCGAGATGCTGGAGCGGGTCGGGCTCGGCCACCGGGTCGACTCGATGCCGGGCCGGATGTCCGGCGGCGAGCAGCAGCGCATCGCGATCGCGCGAGCGCTCGTGCGCCGGCCGCGGCTGATCCTCGCCGACGAGCCGACCGGCGCGCTCGACACCGACACGGGGGAGAGCGTGATGGGACTGCTCGACGAGATCGCCCAGGAGTCCGGCTCGGCCCTGGTCACCATCACGCACGACCCGGCCATCGCGGCGCGGGCCGAGCGGCACTACCGGCTCGACCACGGGCGGCTCAGCGCGTCGACGGCCGCGACGGCCGCTCCCTCGACCGGCGCTCCCTCGACCGGCGCTCCCTCGACCGGCTCGGGGAGGCACTGATGGGCGGCCTCACCGGCGTCGTCGGCGCCATCGTCGAGGCGTGGACCGAGCTGCGCATCCACCGCGGCCGCGTGCTGCTCTCGCTGATCGGCGTCGCGGTCGCCGTGGCCGCCCTCACCGGGGTGGTCGCCGCCGGCGGGATCGCCCGCCAGGCGAACATCGAGGTCTCGGAGCGCAACAGCGGCCGGCCCGCGAGCCTCTATCTCAGCGCCTACTCGAACGGACCGGACGGGACGGTCGACGCCGCCGCGCTGCAGGCCGCCTGGGAGCAGGTGCTCGAGCGCTACCGCATCGACTACGCGAGCCGCACGACCTACGGCAGCACCCGCGTGCAGTTCGCCGACGGCGCCGTCGACGTCGGGATCACCGCCGTCGACCAGCCCTACGCCGAGATGCACCGGGTGAAGCTGGCGAGCGGCAGCTGGTTCACCGAGGGGGACGAGCGCCGCCTCGCGCCCGCGCTCGTCATCAACGAGATCTTCTGGGACCGGATCGGGCGACCGGATCTGCGCACCCATCCGACGGCCACCCTCCTCGGCGGCGAGCACGACACCACCGCCGTCGTGATCGGGGTGACGCCGTCCAACCAGTACGACACCGAGCCGTCGGCGATGATGCTCGCCGACGCGTACTCGGCGATCGCGCCCGAGGCGGATCCCGCGTCCGGCGGCGCGCAGGTGCCGAACTACGAGATGTGGGTGCCGCTCGAGATCGCCGACCCGCTCATCGCGGCGGTGCAGCGCGACGTGACCGCGGCGCTCGGCCCGGGCATCCAGGCCGACGTCTACCGGCAGGACTACCTCAGCTACGACTCCGACCCGTTCGCGGTGCTCACCTGGGTGATCGGCGGCGTCGCCGGCCTGGTGCTGGCACTCGGAGCGCTCGGGCTGCTCAACATCGCCCTGGTGACGGTGCGGCAGCGGATCCGCGAGATCGGCATCCGGCGCAGCTTCGGCGCCTCCTCGGGGCGGATCTTCTTCTCGATCATGATGGAGAGCGTCGTCGCGACCGTCGTCGCGGGAGTCGTCGGGGTCACGATCGCGGTGATCCTGGTGACGAATCCGCTGACCGTGGACTTCGTGAAGCAGAGCGGGATCAGCGACATCCCGCCGTTCCCGGTCGAGGCGGCGCTGCTGGGCCTCGGCGCGGCGACCCTGGTGGGCGCACTGGCGGGCCTGGTGCCCGCGATCGTCGCGGTGCGGGTGAAGGTGATCGACGCGATCCGCTACTGAGCGGGCTGCTGCTGAGCGGGCCGCTGCTGAGCAGGCCCGTCCGGCAGCGTCAGCACCAGGCCGTCGCCGTCGAGCTCGACCCGGACGTCGGCGTAGTGCTCGATGCGCGGCAGTCCGCGGGTGGTCTCGGACTCGTGCTCGCCGATGACGACCACGCGCATCCCGGCGGCGAGGCCGGCGCGGATGCCCGCCTCCGCGTCCTCGAAGACGATCGCGTCGGCGGGCTCGACGCCGAGGAGGCCGGCGGCGGCGAGGTAGCCGTCCGGCGCCGGCTTGCCGTGCACGACGTCGTCGGCGGTGACGACCGCCGCGGGGGAGGGGACGCCGGCGGCCGCGAGCCGGCCGGCGGCCAGCGCCGGGCTCGCCGAGGTGACGAGGGCGACGCGGTCGCGCGGGAGCGCGGCGAGGAGGGCCGTGGCGCCGGGGATCTCGACGGTGCCCTCGGTGTGCTCGAGCTCGTAGGCGTTCAGCTCGTCGACGATCCCGGCGACGTCGCTGCCCGCGGGGGCGAAGCGGCGCACGCTGTCCTCCGCGCGGACCCCGTGCACGGCGCCCAGCACGAGCGCAGGATCGAGCGCGAAGCGCGCGGCGAAGGAGCGCCAGATCGTCTCCACCACCGCGGTCGAGTCGACGAGGGTGCCGTCCATGTCGAAGAGCAGGGCGCGGGCGCGGAGAGTGTGCGGCATGCGTCCATCCTGGCGGAGGCCGATGCACGGCGTCCGATCAGCCGCGGCAGAGGTCGCGGCAAGGCGCCGCCCAGGTGCGCCCGGGGATCGCGGCGATACTCTTTCGGGTGATGCGGGCAGAACGCCCGAAGGGGAGCGGAGGACGCGATGACGGACGACCAGGGCAGCGACCGGAACGGCGAGGCGGAGCAGAACGGCGGCGGCGCCTCCGGGCCCCGCGCGGGCTGGTACCCGGACCCGGCCGGCTCGCCCCGGCAGCGCTGGTGGGACGGCACCGGCTGGACCGACTCGCTCCGCGACGCCCCGGCGACCACGCCTCCGGCGGCTGCCAGTGCGCCTCCCGCCGCGCCGAGTCCCGTCGCGCCGACCTCCGCCGCGCCGACCCCCGTCGTCCCGCCCGTGACGGGCCCCGCCTACGGGGAGACCTCGAGCGGACAGGCGACGAGCTACGGCCAGTCGGCCTCCGGGCAGTCCGCCCCCGAGCGCGAGATCCCGCAGCAGCCGAGGTACGGCGAGCAGTCGCCGCAGCAGCCGTACGCTCAGCAGCCGCATGCTCAGCAGCCGCAGTACGGCCAGCAGCCCCAGTACGGCCAGCAGCCGCAGCAGGAGTACAGCCAGCAGTACCCGCAGCAGTACGGCCAGCAGCCCGCCTACGCCGGCCGCCCCGCACCGCAGCCGCGCGACCCGAGCATCGTCACGAGCACCCCGTGGATCTGGGTCGTCGTGCTGCTCCCGCTGCTCTCGGCGCTGTCGATCTTCCTGCTCTCGCCGGGCGCGATCGCGGACTCGGCCGTCTCCTCGACCTACGGCCCGCGCGCCTCGATGGGCATGTCGACCGCCTACCTCGTCGGCCTCGGCGCCGTGCAGGTCGTCGGCTTCCTGATCTACGCCGCCGAGGTGGTCTTCGCGTTCCTCGACTACCGGCAGCTGAAGAAGAACGGCGTGCAGCGTCCGTTCCACTGGGCCTGGGCGTTCCTCGCCGCGCCGTACGTCTACGTGATCGGCCGCAGCGTCGTCGTGAAGCGCGTGACCGGCGGCGGACTGCTGCCGCTCTGGATCTTCCTCGGCGTGGTGGTCGTCTCCTTCGTCATCGCGATCGGCTGGACCGCTGCGCTGTTCTCGGAGATGATGCAGACGTTCCCGTCCGCGGGACTGTGACCGGCTGAGCGGACCGAGCCGGCTGACCGACCGAGGGGGGCCACCGTGATCAACGGCGACGTGTCGTTCTGGTGGGCCTCCCTCGGTCGTCCCGCGCCGCGGCCCGCGCTGCCGGGCCCGCTCGACGTCGACGTCTGCATCGTCGGCGCCGGCTACACCGGTCTGTGGACGGCGTACTACCTCGCGAAGGCCGACCCGTCGCTGCGGATCGCGGTGCTCGAGCAGCGCTTCGCCGGCTTCGGCGCCTCCGGCCGCAACGGCGGCTGGCTGACGAACGAGATCACCGGCGGCGTCTCCTCCTACGCCCGCTCGCACGGGGCCGAAGCGGTCGACCGCTTCCAGCTCGCGATGAACGAGACCGTCGACGAGGTGATCGCGGTCGCGGCGGCGGAGGGGATCGACGCCGACATCGTCAAGGGCGGCGAGTTCCAGGTCGCGCGCGGTGCGGCGCAGCGGGCGCGCCTCCTGGCGACGGCCGAGGCCGCCCGCGCTCGCGCGCACACCGACGTCGAGGTGCTCGACGCGGCGGAGTCGGCGGCGCGGATCGCGGTCAGCGGCGCCTCCGCCGGGCTGTGGCACCCGCACTGCGCACGGCTGCACCCGGCGAAGCTGGCCGCCGGGCTCGCCCGCGCGGTCGAGGGGCTCGGGGTGCGGATCTTCGAGGACACCCGGGTGGACGAGATCCGGCCCGGGGCGGCGGTGACCGCTCGCGGCGTCGTCCGCGCGCCGATCGTGCTGCGCGCCACCGAGGGCTTCACCGCCGCGCTGGCCGGCCACCACCGGGAGTGGCTGCCGATGAACTCGTCGCTGATCGTGACGGAGCCGCTCGGGCCGGAGATCTGGGACGCGATCGGCTGGGCCGGCCGGGAGACGCTGGGCGATTCCGCGCACGCGTACATGTACGCGCAGCGGACGGCCGACGACCGGATCGCGATCGGCGGGCGCGGCGTGCCCTATCGCTTCGGCTCGGCGACGGACGTCGACGGCGGGACCGATCCGCGCACCGCGGGCCTGCTCCGCGCCGTCCTGGAGCGGTTCTTCCCGGTGCTGCGCGGCGTCGGCGTCGAGCACGTCTGGTCGGGCGTGCTCGGCGTGCCGCGTGACTGGCACGCGACCGTCGGCCTCGACCGCGCCACGGGCCTCGGCCGGGCGGGCGGCTTCGTCGGCACCGGCGTCACCGCGACCAATCTCGCCGGGCGCACCCTCCGCGATCTCGTCCTCGGCGAGCGGACGCCGCTCACCGAGCTGCCCTGGGTGGGCCACCGGGTGCGGCCGTGGGAGCCCGAGCCGCTGCGCTGGCTCGCCGTCACCGCGCTCTACCGCGCCTACGGCCTGGCCGATGAGGCGGAGGCGCGGGGCCGGGCGACGACGTCACCGCTCGCGACGCTCGCGGACGTCGTCGCGGGCCGCTCGCACTGATCGTGCGGCGCGGCTAGGCCTCGCCGCGCTGGATGAGGCGGGAGAGCACGATCGCGGAGCGGGTGTGGTCGACGTTCGGCGCGATGCGCACCTTCTCGAGGGCGAGCTCGAGGCTCGGGATGTCGCGGGAGCGGATGTGCACGATGGCGTCGGCCGAGCCGGTCACCGTGCCGGCGTCGACGACCTCGGGCACCGCGGAGAGGATGCGGCGCAGCTCGTCGGGGGCGACGGTGCCGCGGCAGAACAGCTCGACGTACGCCTCCGTCGCCATGCCGTCGACCGCCGGGTCGACCTTGATGGTGAAGCCGCGGATCACGCCGTCGGCGACGAGCCGGTCGACGCGGCGCTTCACGGCGGACGCGGACAGGCCGACGACCCCGCCGATGTCGCCGTAGCCCGCGCGGGCGTTTTGGCGCAGCAGATCGAGGATCTTCCGATCGATGTTGTCCATGCGTCGAGCCTAGGGGCGGGGTCGGAGCCGCGCGGGGCACCGGCGCGATCACGGCGGGTCCGCGTCTGATCGCGGGGGTCTCGATACGCGCTGCGCGCTACTCGACCAGCATGGGTCGCCCGGCGAGCGAAGGGTAGCCTTACTTCGGTGTCGTCGTAGGAAGGGGGCCGCCGTGCCCGGGTTCCTCGACGAGCTGGGGTTCGTCGAGCTGCTCGGGGCGCTGTTCGTCATCGTGCTGCTGCGGGCGCAGGCGACGTACTGGCTCGCGCGGGCCGTCGTGGCCGGGGCGGCGTCGCGCCGCTGGGGGCGGTGGCTGGAGTCGCCGGCGCTGCGGCGGGGCTCGGCGCTCCTCGCGCGCTACGGGCCGCCGGCGGTGACGGTGAGCTTCCTCACCGTGGGGCTCCAGACGATGATGAACGCGGCGGCCGGCGCCGCCCGGATGCGCTTCGGGGTGTATCTCCTCGCGATGCTGCCCGGCTGCGCGGCCTGGGCGCTGATCTACGCGACCGTCGGCTTCGCCGTGCTCTGGGCGGTGGTCGGCGCGGCGGTGGGGTCTCCGCTGGGCATCGCGGTGCTCGTCGCACTCGTGGCCGCGGTCGTCGTGGCCGTCGTGCTGCTCCGCCGCCGCCGCGGCTCCTCCCGCTGACCACTGGCGCGAAAGCCTCGCTCGGCTATATAGTTGCAGTCGGTCAATAGTTGATCGTCATCAACTAGTACCGCCGGCCCGCCGAGGCCGCCGCATCGTGAACAAGGAGCCGTATGTCCCGCGCAGAGCGCACGCGCACTCGAGAAGAGCGCACCACCCCCACCGGCCCCGACGGGGCCATGTCGCACCGCCAGGTGCTCGAATCCCTCAGCGGACTGCTGCTGGGCATGTTCGTCTCGATCCTCGCGGGCACGGTCGTGTCGACCTCGCTGCCGCTGATCATCTCCGACCTCCGGGGCGACCAGAACGCCTACACCTGGGTCGTCACCGCGACGCTGCTCGCGACCACCGTCTCCACCCCGCTCTGGGGCAAGTTCGCCGACCTCTTCAACCGCAAGCTGCTCATCCAGCTCGCGCTCGCGATCTTCGTGATCGGCTCGGCCGCGGCCGGCTTCTCGCAGGACACGAACATGCTGATCGTGTTCCGCGTCTTCCAGGGCCTCGGCGCCGGCGGTCTCGCGGCGCTGAGCCAGATCATCATGGCCGACATCATCAGCCCCCGCGAGCGCGGCAAGTACGCCGGTCTCTTCGGCGGCGTGATGGCGATCGGCACCGTCGGCGGCCCGCTGCTCGGCGGCGTCGTCACCGACGCGTTCGGCTGGCGCTGGAACTTCTTCATCGCGCTGCCCGTCGCGATCATCGCGATCATCCTGCTCCAGGTGACCCTGCGCCTGCCCGCGCACCCCAAGCGCACGGTCAAGATCGACTACCTCGGCGCCGTCCTCATCGCCGGCGGCGTCTCGCTGCTGCTGATCTGGGTCTCGCTGGCCGGCAAGAACTTCGAGTGGGCCTCCTGGGAGACCGCGGTCATGGTCGGCGGCTCCGTCGTGCTGCTGGTCGCCGCGGTGATCACCGAGCTCACCGTCGCCGAGCCGATCATCCCGATGGGGATGTTCAAGAACCGCACCTTCAGCCTCGCGGTCGTCGCGAGCATCTCGGTCGGCGTCTCGCTCTTCGGCACCGCCGTCTTCCTCGCGCAGTACATGCAGCTCGCCCGCGGCGCCACGCCCACCCAGTCGGGACTGCTCACGATCCCGCTGATGGCGGGACTGCTGATCGCCTCCACGATCTTCGGCGGGATCATCTCGCGGACCGGCAAGTGGAAGGCGATCATGATCACCGGGGCGTCCTTCTCGGTGCTCGGCACAGCGCTGCTCAGCCAGCTGCGCTACGACACGAGCTTCGTCTACGTCGGCGTCTCGATGGCGGTCCTCGGCGCGGGCCTGGGCATGCTGATGCAGAACCTGGTGCTCGTCGTGCAGAACTCGATCGAGGTGAAGAACCTCGGAGTCGCGACCAGCGCCGTCACGTTCTTCCGCAGCCTCGGCGGCACCATCGGCGTCTCGGTGCTCGGCTCGATCCTCGGCACCGTCATCGCCGACCGCACCGCGAGCGGCATCGCCGGTCTCGCTCCGGCCGACCAGGCCGCCGCGGCCGCTTCGCTCGGCAACGGCACCATCCCGCAGGTGTCGACCCTGCCCGACGCGGTGCGCCTCGTGGTCGAGGGCGCCTACGGCATCGGGATCGGCGACGTCTTCCTCTTCAGCATCCCGCTGGCCGTGATCACCCTGATCGCCGTGACGCTGCTGCCGAACGTCGACCTCGGCACCAAGAACGCGGTGCAGCTGAAGGCGGCGCCCAAGGACGTCGTCGCCGGCGCCGAGGACGCGCTGATCGCGGCCTCCGACGGCCAGGCGGGCCTCCGCCCGGTCGGGCAGAATCAGCAGCCCGTCTCCCACGCGAAGCACGCCGCCACCGGCGCGATCGACGTGGCCGAGCGCCCCTGATGACCGCCGCACCGGCCGCCGTGCCCGAGGCCCCGGCCAGCGCGCTGCTCCGGGTCGAGGAGCAGATCACCGCGCTCGCCGTGCAGGTGCGGGTCGCCGTGCGCGACGCGGCGGCGAGCATCGACCCGGGGCTGCCGCCGTTCGGGTTGCGGCTGCTCCGGATGCTGGAGCGCTGCGGTCCCGTGCACTCGAGCGTCGCGGCGGAGCGCCTCGGCGTGGACCGCAGCGTGATCAGCCGGCAGATCCGGCAGCTCTGCGCGCTGGAGCTGGTGGCGACCGCCGCCGATCCGGCCGACGGCCGCGCCCGCTTCCTCACGCTCACCGAGCACGGCCGCGAAAGGATGGGCGACCTCGGCGGCCTGCAGCGCCAGCGGATGCAGGAGGCGCTGAGCAGCTGGCCCGAGGCCGACCTGCTCGCCTTCGCCGGCTACCTCGAGCGGCTCACGGCCGCGGACTGACCGCGGTCGGTCCGTCGGCGGGTGCCCCCACGAGCGCCGCCACGTGCACGACGAAGGCGCGGCGGCGCTCGCGGGTGCCGTCGCCTCCGCGCTGGGCGAACGGCGTCAGGTGCCAGATCTCGCAGAGCCCGAGCAGGGCGATGAAGAGGTCCTCCGCCGACCAGCTCGCGTCGACGATCCCGGCCCGCTGCCACTCGAGCACGCGGGCCTCGGGAGCGGGGCGACTGCCGAGGCGCTCGCCCGCCTCCTCCCAGACGCCGCCGCCCTCGAGTCGCGCCCAGGTGAGCAGGCGGAGGAACTCGGGGCGGTCCCAGACGTGGTCGAACATCCGGCCGGCGAGGTCCGGCAGATCGGACGCCTCCGCGAGCAGCGTCGCGTCCAGCGCCTCCAGCGCCCCGACCACGGTCGCGACGAAGAGTCCGCGCTTGCCGCCGTAGTAGGCGTAGAGCCGCTCCTTATTGAGGCCCGCCGCGGCGGCGACCCGGTCGACGCGGGCGCCGGCGAAGCCGTGCTCGGCGAACTCGGCCGTCGCGGCGCGGAGGATGCGCTCGCGGGCGGGGATCACCGCCTCGTTCTCGACCGACTTCTCGCTCACGCTCACACCTCCGGGCGCTCGAACTGTACACTCGTCGATGCCCAACCAACCAGTTGGGGTGGTCTAGCCCCGATGTCGCGGCGGATCCGGACCCGCCGGTCCCGCTCCCTCCTGCCTCGAAAGGCTCCGCCATGCCCGCGCCCTCCTCCTCCCGCCGCTGGTGGGTCCTCGTGATCCTCGCGATGACCCAGCTCGTGGTCGTCCTCGACGGCACCATCGTCACCATCGCGCTGCCCGCCGCGCAGGCCGACCTCGGCCTCACCGACGTCGAGCGCCAGTGGGTCGTCACGGCCTACGCCCTCGCCTTCGGCGCGCTCCTGCTCCTCGGCGGCCGCATCGCCGACTTCACCGGCCGCAAGCGCACCTACCTGATCGGGATGGTCGGCTTCGGCGCCGCCTCCGCCTGGGGCGGGCTCGCCTCCTCCGGCACCGAGCTGATCGCCGCTCGCGGGCTGCAGGGCGCGTTCGCCGCGCTGCTCGCGCCCGCCGCGCTCGCCCTGCTCACCGTCTCCTTCCCCGGCGGACGCGAGCGCAACACCGCGTTCGCCGTCTTCGGCGCGGTCGCCGGAGCGGGAGCCGCCGTCGGCCTGGTGCTCGGCGGCCTGCTCACCGAGTTCGCCGACTGGCGCTGGTGCCTCCTCGTCAACGTCCCCGTCGTGCTGGTCGGCGTCGTCGCCGGTGCGCTGCTCGTGACCGAGAGCCGCGCCGAGGGCCGCAACCGCTTCGACATCGCCGGCACGATCACGGTCGCGCTCGGCCTCGCGAGCCTCGTCTACGGCTTCACCCTCGCCGAGCAGGGCTGGCTGCGCGTCGACACCCTCGGCTTCCTGCTCGCGGGCGTCGTCCTGCTCGCGGTCTTCGTCCGCATCCAGGCCCGCTCCGACCACCCGCTGCTGCCGCTGCGCATCGTCACCGACCGGGTCCGCGGCGGCGCGTTCCTGATCCAGGCCGTCGTCGGCAGCGTCATGATCGGCTCGACGCTCTACCTGACGCTGCACCTGCAGCTGGTGCTCGGCTTCGCGCCGCTCGAGGCCGGCCTGGCCAACCTCCCGATGACCGTCACGATCATGATCGTCGCGGGCATCGCCACGAAGCTGCTGCCGACCGTCGGCCCGCGCGTCCTGATGATCGTCGGCCCGCTGATCGCGGCCGGCGGCCTGGTCTACCTCAGCCGCATCACCGCCGACGGCTCCTACCTCGTGCAGGTGCTGCCCGGCCTGATCCTGCTCGGTGTCGGCATGGCGATGATCTTCGTGCCCGTGCAGAACGTGGCGCTGACCGGGATCGCCGGCCACGACGCCGGTGCCGCCGGAGCGACCGCGAACGCCGCGATGCAGATCGGCGGCTCGATCGGCCTCTCCGTCTTCACCACGATCTACGCCGGAGTGGCGGGGGAGCAGTCCTCGCCGGTCGCGTTCGTCGACGGCTACTCCGCGGTGTTCGTCGCGGCGGCCGTCGGCCTGGTGCTCGCCGCGCTGATCGCGTTCACGATGATCCGGATCAAGAAGGAGGAGTTCCTCGCGCAGGCCCCGCGCGAGGCCGTCGCGCACCTCGGCTGACCCCCCCCGACCGACCCGCTCGGCTGATTAGGCTGGAGAGGTCATGCGTGCCCTCACCGACCAGCAGATCCGCGACTCCTTCGTGAACGCCTCGCGCAAGGAGGTCGCCGATCTCTCGCTCCCCGCCGGCTTCGACACCCTCGACTGGGAGTCGTTCGACCACCTCGGCTGGCGCGACAAGAAGATCGGCCGTCGCGCCTACGTCGTGGTGCCGCTCGAGGACCGGGTGGTCGGCGTCCTGCTCCGCCAGGCCGACGCCAACCCGCGCTCGCGGGCGCAGTGCTCGTGGTGCCGCGACATCCGGCTGCCGAACGACGTCGTCTTCTTCGGCGCGAAGAAGGCCGGCGCGGCCGGGCGCGCGGGCGACACCCTCGGCACGCTGGTCTGCGCGGAGTTCCAGTGCTCGGCGAACGTCCGGACCCGGCCCTCGGTTGCCTACATCGGCTTCGACGTCGAGGCCGCGAAGGCGGAGCGCATCGCGACCCTGCGCACCAAGACCGCGGGCTTCGTCCGCGAGGTGCTCGGCGAGAGCTGAGCGCTCAGCGCCGCGTCGAGGCGCGGACGTGCATCCGCTCGCCCTGGCGCCCGAACAGGCTGAGGAACTCGACCTGCTGCTCGTCGGCGCGGCCGAACCAGTGCGGCACCCGGGTGTCGAACTCGGCGGCCTCGCCGGCGGGCAGGACGATGTCGTGCTCGCCGAGCCGCAGCCGCAGCCGCCCGCTCAGCACGTAGAGCCACTCGAAGCCCTCGTGCGTGCGCTGCTGCTCGGGCGCCGGGATCGGTCCGGCGGGGATGGTGGTCTTGAAGGCCTGCAGGGCGCCCGCGTCGCGGCTGAGCGGCTGGATCCGCATCCCGTGCCGGGTGAACGGCCGGCCGTGCACGCGCGGGTCCTCGGGCGCCGCGCCGACCAGCTCGTCGAGCGGGGCGCCGAGCGCACGGGCGATCGGCAGCAGCAGCTCGAGCGTCGCGCGCCGGCCGCCGCTCTCGAGGCGCGAGAGCGTGCTCGCCGAGATGCCGGTCTCGGCGGCGAGCGAGGCGAGCGTGCGGTCGCGCCGGGTGCGCAGGCGCTTCAGCCGCGGGCCGACGGCGGCGACGATCTCGTCGTCGGAGGGAGTGTCGTGCTCGGAGTGCTCGGGCATGCCCCGATCCTGGCACGCGCGGTGCGCCGTCGTGCCGGAACGGCACGGATCCTCGACGGACCGCAGCCGTCGCCCGATGCTCGAGACATGACCACTTCACCCCTCCCCGACGTCCTGATCGTCGGCGGCTCCTTCGCCGGATTCGCCGCCGCCACCGCACTCGGCCGCAGCCTCCGCGACGTGCTCGTCGTCGACGGCGGGCCGCCGCGCAACGCACCCTCGCCCGGCGCGCACAACGTCCTCACCCGCGACGGCACCGCGCCCGTCGAGCTCGCCCGCCTCGCCCGGATCGAGGCCGAGGGCTACGGCGCGCGGGTCGTCCCGGGCCGCGTCATCAGCGCGTCGACCGCCGACGGCGGCGTCACCGCGACCCTCGCCGACGGCACCGTGCTGCGCGCCCGCCGCCTCCTGCTCGCGAGCGGATCCACGGATCGCCTGCCCGGGATCCCACGGCTCGCCGAGCGCTGGGGCCGCGACGTGCTGCACTGCCCGTACTGCCACGGCTTCGAGGTGCGCGGGCGCCGGATCGCCGTGCTCGGCAGCGGCTTCTCCGGCCACCAGGCGCAGATGTTCCGGCAGCTGAGCGACCGGGTGTCGATCCTGACGAACGGCGTCTTCGCGCCTTCCGCGGAGGAGGTCGAGGGCCTCGCCGCCCGCGGCATCGACCTGATCGACGGCGCGGTCACCGAGGTGCTCGTCGAGGACGACCGCCTGGTCGGCGTCGTCGTCGACGGCCGCCGGCTCGAGCTCGACGCGCTCGTCGTCGGCCCGCGGGTCGAGGGCAATCTGCCGGACGGCCTCGGCCTCGAGCTCGTCGACCACCCCTCCGGCGCCGCCCGGCACCTCGCCGTCGACCCGATGGGTCGCACCACCGCGCCGAGGGTCTTCGCCGCCGGCTCGCTCGTCGAGCCGATGTCGCAGGTGATGGCCGCCGCCGCCGACGGCCTGCGGGTCGCCGCGGCGATCAACTACGACCTGATCGAGGAGGAGATCGCGGAGGCGGTGCGCGCCACGGCCCGCTGAGCCCTCGGCCGCGGGGGGCCCGGCCGGTGAATACTGGACGGATGATCCCCCCGCGCCCGCTCGAGCAGTCGTCCAAGCTCCGCAATGTCCTCTACGAGATCCGCGGCAAGGCGCTCGTGGAGGCGTCGCGGCTGGAGAGCGAGGGGCACCGGATCCTGAAGCTGAACACCGGCAACCCGGCCGGCTTCGACTTCGAGGCGCCGCACCAGATCGTCCGCGACATGATCGCCGCGATGCCGAGCGCGCACGGCTACAGCGACAGCCGCGGCGTGCTCTCCGCGCGGCAGGCGGTGACCTATCGCTACGAGGAGGTCCCCGGCTTCCCGCCGGTCGACCCGGAGTGGGTGTTCCTCGGCAACGGCGTCTCCGAGCTGATCACGATGACGCTGCAGGCGCTGCTCGACGACGGCGACGAGGTGCTCATCCCGGCGCCCGACTACCCGCTCTGGACGGCGATGACGAGCCTGGCCGGCGGCACCGCGGTGCACTACCGCTGCGCGGAGGACGGCGGCTGGCAGCCCGACCTGGAGGACATCCGCTCGAAGGTCACCGCGCGGACGAAGGCCATCGTCGTGATCAACCCCAACAACCCCACCGGCGCCGTCTACACCCGCGAGGCGCTGGAGGGGATCGTCGCGATCGCCGAGGAGCACTCGCTGCTGCTGCTCGCCGACGAGATCTACGACCGGATCCTCTACGACGACGCCGAGCACATCCCGCTGGCGACCCTCGCGCCGGACCAGCTCTGCCTCACCTTCAACGGCCTGTCCAAGACCTACCGCGTCGCGGGCTACCGCTCCGGCTGGCTCGCGATCACCGGTCCGCGGGCGCACGCGGCGGGCTTCCTGGAGGGCATCACCCTGCTCGCCTCGACCCGGCTCTGCCCGAACGTGCCGGGGCAGTACGCGATCCAGGCCGCGCTCTCGGGCGTGCAGTCGATCGACGCTCTGATCGCGCCGGGCGGGCGGCTCCGTCGCCAGCGCGATGCGGCGTGGTCGGGCCTCCAGGCGATCCCGGGTGTCTCCTGCGAGCTGCCGATGGGCGCGCTCTACGCGTTCCCGCGGCTCGACCCGGAGGTGCACGACATCCGCGACGACGGGCGGCTCGTCTACGACCTGCTGCTCGCGGAGCACATCCTGCTCGTGCCCGGCACCGGCTTCAATTGGCCGACGCCCGACCACCTGCGGATCGTGACGCTGCCGGAGGAGCGCGTCATCTCGGAGGCGATCGAGCGGCTGGGGAACTTCCTGTCGTCGTACAAGCAGTAGCCCCTCAGACCCTGCGGTACTCCAGCTCGGGCCGCCCCGGCGAGCCGTAGCGGGGGGCGCGCTCGGCGACCCCCGAGTCGGCGAGGTGCTCCAGGTAGCGCCGCGCCGTGACCCGCGAGACGTCGAGCCGGGCGGCGAGCTCGCCCGCGGAGAGGCCGACCGGGCCGAGCAGCGCGGTCACCGCCTCGAGCGTCTCGGCGGAGAGCCCCTTCGCCAGGCCCGGCGCGTTGGACGTCCGCAGCGCGGCGAAGGCGCCGTCGACCTCGTGCTGGCTCGCGACGCCGGCGCCGCGCAGGTGCCCGCGGTACTGGCGGTAGCTCGCGAGCTTCGCCGCGAAGACGCTGAAGACGAACGGCTTGATCAGGTACTGCACGATGCCCGCGGCGACGGAGGCGCGCACCACGGCCGCGTCGCGCACCGCGGTGATCGCGATCACGTCGACGTCGAGGCCCGCCGCGCGCACGGCACGGCAGAGGTCGAGCCCGCCCAAGTCCGGCAGGTTCATGTCGAGCAGGATCAGCGCGATCGCGGGGTCGGCCCGCAGCGCGCGGATCGCCTCCGCCCCGCTGCCGGCGACCGCGGCGACCTCGAAGCCCTCGACGCGGCGGACGTAGTCGGCGTGCGCGCTCGCGGTCAGCGGCTCGTCCTCGACGACGAGCACGCGGATCGGGGCGGCGGTCACGGGCGCGCTCCTGCCGGTGCGTCCGTCCGCAGCGGCAGCTGCACCGTGAACACCGCGCCGACGTGCCGCGACACCTCGATGCTGCCGCCGAGCCGCTGCACCACCTGCTGCACCAGCGCGAGGCCGATGCCGCGGCCGAACGCGTCCGACTCCTTCGTCGAGTAGCCGCGCGCGAAGACGTCGGCCGCCTCCGCGACGCCGGGCCCGCTGTCGGAGACCTGCAGCACCAGCTCGGCGCCCTCGGCGCCGGACGCCTCGGCGCCGGCGTCCTCGGTCAGGCCGAGGTACACCTCGACCCACGGCTCGCGGTCGGCGGCGGAGGAGGCGGCCGCGTCGAGCGCGTTGTCGATCAGGTTGCCGAGCACCGTCACCAGATCGCCCGGCTCGAGGCCCTGGGTGCCCGGCTCGAGGTGCGTCTCGAGGTGCAGCTCGACGCCGCGCTCGCGGGCCTGGGCGGCCTTGCCGAGCAGCAGCGCGGCGATCACCGGCTCCTGCACCGAGCCGAGCACCCGGTCGGCGAGCCGCTGGCTGAGGTTCAGCTCGCCGGCGGCGAAGGCGAGCGCCTCCTCGGGCCGGCCCAGCTCGATCAGCGAGGCGATGGTGTGCAGGCGGTTCGAGAACTCGTGGGTCTGCGAGCGCAGCGCGTCCGAGAGCGTGCGCATCGACTCCAGCTCGCCGGAGACCCGCTGCAGCTCGGTGCGGTCGCGGAGCGTCGTCACCGTGCCGAGCGGCCCGGCCCCGGGCGAGGCGGCCGGCCGCTCGTTCACCACCAGGATGCGCTCGTGCACGACGACGAGGCGGTCGGCGACCGGCTCCTCGGCCAGCAGTACGGCGCGCAGGGCGTCGGGCAGGTCGAGATCGTCGACGAGCGCCGGGATCGACACGCCCTCGAGCCCGAGGAGCTCGAGCGCGTGGTCGTTCGCGAGCACCAGCCGCCCGCGGTCGTCGACGAGCAGCAGGCCCTCGCGCACCGAGTGCAGCACCGACTCGTAGTAGGCGAACACCTGGCTCATCTGCTCCGGCCCGCGCCCGCCCGTGACGCGGCGGAGGTAGCGGGCGAGCAGCCACGAGCCGACCCCGCCGAGCGCCACCGCGCCGAGCACGCCGCCGGCGACGACCTGCAGCCGTGGGAGGAAGGACGCGTCGACCCGGCTCACGGTCACCCCCGCCGAGACGAGCGCGACGACGGTGCCGTCGGCGCTCTCGATCGGCGCGACCGCGCGCACCGAGGGGCCGAGTGTGCCGGTGTAGGTCTCGGTGAAGGTGCGCCCCTCGAGCGCCGGCGCGATGGTGCCGATGAACGGCAGGCCGATCTGCGCGCGATCGCGGTGGGTGTAGCGGGTGCGGTCCGGATCCATGATGGTCAGGAAGTCGACGCCGGTGTCGGCCATCACCTCCTCCGCGTAGGGCTGGAGGGAGGCGGACGGATCGGCGCCCTGGGCCGCGGAGACGACGAACGGATTGTCGGCGACCGTGCGCGCGACGACGAGGCTGCGCTGCTCCGCGTCCTCGCCGGCGCGATCGCGCGCGTCGAGGGCGAGGACGAGGACCGCCACCGCGCCGATCACGAGGATGCAGAGCAGCTGCACCGCGAACAGCCGGGCCGCGATGCTGCCGCGCGGGCTCGTTCCGGGCATCCGACCTCCTCGTCCGCGACCTGGACCTCCATGTCCGTGAACAGTATGAACGCAACACCGGACGGGCGACCCGCGGGGTCCAGCATCGTCGTATCCCCCCACCTCGATGAAGAGACAGGACACGCTCATGGCGAAGACGCCCGGCACCGACCGGCTCAACCCCCCGGCCACCCCCGTGAAGACCCGCCGCCGGATCGACCGCAACCACTGGCTGTACATCGCCGTGATCATCGCGGTCGTCGCCGGCGTGATCGTCGGCCTCGTCGCCCCCGCGTTCGCCGCGACGCTCGAGCCGGTCGGCAAGGCGTTCGTCGGCCTGATCAAGATGATGATCGCGCCGATCATCTTCTGCACCATCGTCATCGGCATCGGCTCGATCGCCAAGGCCGCGACGGTCGGCAAGGTCGGTGGACTCGCGCTCGGCTACTTCCTCGTGATGTCGACCTTCGCACTCGCCATCGGCCTGGTCGTCGGCAACATCCTGCACCCGGGCGAGGGCCTCGACATCTCGAGCGCCACCTACGACACCAGCGACCTGAAGGCCGAGTCCACCTCGGACTTCATCCTCGGGATCATCCCCGTCTCGCTGTTCTCCTCGCTCGTGGACGGCAGCATCCTGCAGACGCTCTTCGTCGCCCTCCTCGTCGGCTTCGCCCTGCAGAAGATGGGCGCCAAGGGCCAGCCGATCCTCGGCGCGATCAAGCAGCTCCAGGTGCTCGTCTTCCGCATCCTCTCGATGGTGCTCTGGGTCGCCCCGATCGGCGCGTTCGGCGCCATCGCCGCCGTCGTCGGCAAGACCGGCTGGGGCGCGGTCGTCGCCCTCGCCACGCTGATGATCGGCTTCTACCTGACCTGCGCGATCTTCGTGGTCGTCATCCTCGGCCTGCTGCTGCGCCTGGTCACCGGGGTCAGCATCTTCTCGCTGATGAAGTACCTGGCCCGCGAGTACCTGCTCATCGTCGGCACCTCCTCCTCCGAGGCGGCGCTGCCCCGCCTGATCGCGAAGATGGAGCACCTCGGCGTCTCCAAGCCCGTCGTCGGCATCACCGTCCCGACCGGCTACTCGTTCAACCTCGACGGCACTGCGATCTACCTCACGATGGCCTCGCTCTTCATCGCCTCCGCGACCGGCTCGCCGATGTCGATCCCGGAGCAGATCGGCCTGCTGCTCTTCATGATGATCGCCTCGAAGGGCGCCGCGGGCGTCACCGGCGCCGGACTCGCCACCCTGGCCGGCGGTCTGCAGTCCTTCCGCCCCGACCTGGTCAACGGCGTCGGCGTCATCGTCGGCATCGACCGCTTCATGTCGGAGGCCCGCGCGGTCACCAACTTCACCGGCAACGCCGTCGCCACCCTGCTCGTCGGCACCTGGACCAAGCAGATCGACATGGTGCAGGTCCGCGAGGTGCTCGGCGGCCGCAGCCCGTTCGACGAGGCCTCGCTCGGCGCGGACGACCACGACGCCGCCCCCGCCTCGGGCACCTCGATCACCGAGGGCATCGCGTCCATCCAGGACTCGGACGAGGCCGAGCGCACCCGCGCGCAGCTGAGCGCGAAGCGCTAGCCGGAGCGCGGGGCGGCAGGCGCCGCACAACATCAGCTGAGAGGGGTGGGCCTCCGCTGTCAGGGGATGCCCCCTCGTCTCAGCTGATGTTGTGCGGCCACATGCTGGTCGAGTAGCCGCGGAGCGGCGTATCGAGACCCACCGTTCGAACCGGGGTGGATCTCGACACGCCCGCTGCGCGGGCTACTCGATCAGCATGAACGGGGCGCAGGCCTCGCGATCGGCGGCAGGCTGTCAGTGCCTGCGCACCCCCAGCAGCGGCAGCGTCACCGCGCAGAGCGGCCCGATCAGCAGGGCGAAGGCGAGGGTGCCGACGCCGACGTCGCCGCCGAGGGCCCAGCCGATCAGGAGCACCGTGAGCTCGACTCCGCCGCGGGCCGCCCAGATCGGCACCCCGAGGCGGTCGTGCAGCCCGGTCATCAGGCCGTCGCGCGGCCCCGGCCCGAGTCGCGCCCCGATGTAGATGCCGCTGGCCACGGCGAGCAGCACGAGCCCGCCGGCGAACAGCAGCGCCTTCCCCCACCACTCGGCCGGGACGGCGAGCAGCTCGATCCCCAGGCCGATCGTCGTGCCGACCACCAGCACGTTCAGCACGGTGCCGAGGCCCGGCCGTTGCCGCAGGGGGATCCAGAGCAGCAGGACGAGCAGTCCGATCACGTTCGTGAGCAGTCCGATCCCCAGTCCGGTCTGGCGCGCGACGCCGAGGGCGAAGACGGTCCACGGATCCACCCCGATCGACGCGCGGATCATCATCGCGTCCGCGAAGCCGTACAGCACGAGCCCGACCAGCAGCCGCGGCACGGGCCGCAGGCGCCACTGGCTCAGCGGGGGAGCGGGGACGGCGAGGGGCGCGGTGATCGTCATGCCGAGCATTCCATCGGAAGAGTGGCCTTCTTCGCGCGGTCCACTTCGGCTACCTTGGACGCATGGCTGATGTCCACTTCGGCGTTCGCGCCCTGCAGAACCTCCTCGGCGACTGGCGCGAGCAGCGCGGCACCCGCCCGGCGTACCTCGCGCTCGCCGACCGCATCCGCCTGCTCAGCATCGACGGCCGCATCCCCACGGACAGCCGGCTGCCGGCCGAGCGCGAGCTGTCGGCGCGCCTCGGAGTGAGCCGGACGACCGTCGCCGCCGCCTACCGCGAGCTGCGCGACAGCGGCTACCTGGTCAGCGTGCGCGGCTCCGGCAGCGCGACCCGTCTTCCCGGCGCGGCCGTGCACGCCGTGCCGTCGCTGGCGCCGGACTTCCTCGACTTCACCAAGGCGGCGCTGCCCGCGGTGCCCGAGCTCGCCGAGGCCTACGCCCGCGCCGCCCGCCTCGCGCCGGAGCACTTCGAGGACGGCTCCTACGACACCGTCGGCCTGCCGCTGCTGCGCCGCGCGATCGCCGAGCGCTACACCCGCCGGGGCCTGCGGACCGAGCCCGGCCAGATCATGGTGACCATCGGCGCCCAGCACGCGATCGCCCTCGTCGCCCGCACCCTGCTCGCCCGCGGCGACCGCGCCCTGATCGAGGCGCCGACCTACCCGCACGCCTACGAGGCGCTCCGCCTGGCCGGTGCGCGGCTCGTGCCGGTCAACGTCGACGGCGCCGACGGCTGGGACGGCGAGGGACTGCTCGCCGCGATCCGCGGCACGAGCCCGACGCTCGCCTACCTGATGCCCGACTTCCACAACCCGACCGGCCGCTCGATGGCGACGGAGCTGCGCGAGCAGGCGATCGCCGCCGCCGCCCGCCAGGGCACGCTGATCATCGCCGACGAGACCACCGCCGAGCTCGACATCGACCGCCGGATGTCGCCGCTGCCGTTCGCGTCCTACGGACCGGAGGGCACGGTGATCTCGATCGGCTCCGTCGGCAAGACGCTCTGGGGCGGCATCCGGATCGGCTGGATCCGCGCCGAGCGGAGCATCATCCGCAAGCTGGTCGCCGCGCGCTCGGCCGGTGACCTCGGCAGCCCGATCGTCGAGCAGCTCCTCGTCGCCGACATGCTCGGCCGGATGGACGGCGTGCTCGACCTGCGCCGCGAGCAGCTGCGCGCCGGCCGCGACCACCTCGAGGCGGCGCTCGCCCGCGCGATCCCGGAGTGGAGCGTGCCCCGGGTCTCCGGCGGCCTCTCCACCTGGGTCGGCCTCGGCCGACCCGCGAGCTCGCAGCTGGCGCTCGCCGCGCGCACCTCCGGCCTGCTGATCACGGCGGGCCCGCGCTTCGGGATCGACGGCGCGTTCGAGCGCTTCCTGCGCATCCCGATCGGCTACTCGCCCGAGGTGACGGACCGCGCGGTGGAGGCGCTCGCCGTCGCCTGGAGCCAGGTCGCCCGCCACCCCTCGGCCGACACGTCCTACCTCGCCGACGTCGTCTGATCCTCCCTGATCCTCCAGGTCCTCCCGGAGGGGGACGAATACTCAGCCAGCTGATGGAAGACTCACGGCGTGCATCTCCTCGCGGTCCTCAGCATGAAGAACCGGGCGCTCATCGCGCTCGTCACCGTCGTCATCGCCGTCTTCGGCGGCGTCGCCCTCACCGGGTTGAAGCAGGAGCTCGCGCCGTCGATCTCCTTCCCGCAGCTGGCGGTGATCTCGAGCTACCCGGGTGCCGCTCCGGAGGTGGTCAACGACGACGTCTCGACGCCGATCGAGACCGCGATCCAGGGGGTGCCGGGGCTCGAGTCGACCAGCGCGACGTCGTCCACGAACTCGTCGCTCATCTCCGCCTCCTTCACCTACGGCACCGACCTCGCGACCGCCGAGCAGAAGATCCTGCAGGCGATCAACCGGATCAAGAGCACCCTGCCCGACGGCGTCGACCCGCAGGTCGTCACCGGCTCCTTCGACGATCTCCCCGTGCTGCAGCTCGCCGTGTCGAGCGACGGCGACGCGAAGGCGCTCGCCGAACGGCTGCGCACGAGCGTCATCCCGGACCTGGAGAAGGTCGACGGAGTGCGCGAGGTCGCCCTCGTCGGCGAGAGCGCCCAGCGCGTGACGATCACGCCCGACGACGCGGCGCTGACCGCCGCCGGCCTGTCGATCAGCGACATCCGCACCGCGCTGCAGCAGAACGGCGTGCTCGTCGCCGGCGGCGAGATCACCCAGGACGGCAGCACCTTCTCGGTGCAGTCCGGCGTGAAGCTCGACTCGACCGACGCGATCGCGGCGCTGCCGCTGATCCGGTCCACCGCGACGGCCGTCCAGGCCGCGCCCGTCGACGTCGCCGCGCCGACCCTCGGCTCCGTCGCGACCGTCGCCGTCACCGACGCCCCGATCACCTCGATCTCCCGCGTCAACGGCCAGCCCGCGCTGACCCTCTCCATCACCAAGCTGCCCGCGGCGAACACCGTCGACGTCTCGACCGGCGTCACCGCGCTCCTGCCCGACCTGGAGGCGTCGCTCGGCGACAACGCGACCTTCACCTCGGTCTTCGACCAGGCCCCCTACATCCAGGACTCGATCGAGTCGCTCGCGCAGGAGGGGGCGCTCGGCCTCGTCTTCGCAGTGCTCGTGATCCTGCTGTTCCTGCTCTCGGTGCGCTCGACGCTCGTGACGGCGATCTCGATCCCGACCTCGGTGCTGATCACCTTCATCGGCCTGCAGACCGCGGGCTACACGCTCAACATCCTCACCCTCGGCGCGCTGACGATCGCGATCGGCCGCGTGGTCGACGACTCCATCGTCGTGATCGAGAACATCAAGCGGCACCTCGATGCGGGGGAGGAGCGGGCGAGGACGATCGTGGTCGCCGTGCGCGAGGTCGCGGGCGCGATCACCGCCTCGACCATCACGACGGTCGCCGTCTTCCTGCCGATCTCGTTCGTCGGCGGCACCACCGGCGAGCTGTTCCGCCCGTTCGCGCTGACGGTGTCGATCGCGCTGCTGGCGTCGCTGATCGTGGCGCTCACGATCGTGCCCGTGCTGGCGTACTGGTTCCTCCGCCCGTCGAAGCGCCCGGGTGTCCGCGAGGCGGCCCGCGCCGCCCTCGACGAGGAGCGCGCCGCCGCGGGCGAGGTCGTGGCGCACGCGGACGCCGGCGGCGAGCCCGAGCACGCCCGCCACAGCGCGCGCACGGCCCCCCGCCGCGCCTCGGCGCTCCAGCGCGTCTACGGTCCGATCATCGCCTGGACCCTCAGGCACTCGGTCGTCACCGTCCTGCTCGCGCTGCTCGTGCTCGTCGGCACCGGCGCGCTCTACCCGCTGATGAAGACCAACTTCCTCGGCGCGAGCGGTCAGAACACCTTCACCGTGACGCAGACCGTGCCGGACGGGCAGAGCCTCGACGCGCAGGACACGACCGCCCAGCAGGCGAGCTCCGCGATCCTCGACGTCGCCGGCGTGCAGACCGTGCAGCTCTCGATCGGCTCGGCGGGCGGCGGACTGCAGAGCGCGTTCGGCGGCGGAGGCGGCGGCACGTCGATCCGCTACTCCGTCACCACCGACGAGTCGGCCGACCAGGAGACCGTGCAGGCGGACGTCCGCACGGCGCTCGGCTCGGTCGCCTCCGCGGACGACATCAGCGTCGCGGCCTCGTCCGGCTTCGGCGCCTCCTCGGACATCGAGGTGGACCTCTCGACCGCCTCGCAGAGCGATCTGCAGAGCGCGAACGACACGCTGCTCGCGGCGCTCCGCGGGACCGACGGGATCAGCCAGGCCGAGAGCAACCTCTCCTCCTCGCTGCCCTACATCGCGGTGCGGGTCGACCGGGCCGCGGCCGCCGAGGCGGGCCTCACCGAGGTCGCCGTCGGCACCCTCGTCAGCCAGGCGCTGCAGCCGACCCAGACCGGCAGCGTCGTGATCGACGACCGCACGCTCTCCGTCTACCTCGCCGACGCGCAGCCGCCGGCCACGCTGGACGAGCTGTCGGCCCTCGAGATCCCGACCCGCACCGGCCCGGTGGCGCTCTCGACGCTCGCCGCGGTGGAGCGGACGGACGGACCCGCGAGCATCACCACCGAGCGCGGGCAGCGCACCGCCACCATCACGGTCACGCCGGAGGGCGACGATCTCGCCTCGGCGAACGTCGCGGTGCAGAGCGCGATCGACGGCACGGACCTGCCGGCCGGCGTCTCCGCCT
Organism: Rathayibacter sp. VKM Ac-2760; assembly: GCF_009834185.1. GTDB lineage: Bacteria > Actinomycetota > Actinomycetes > Actinomycetales > Microbacteriaceae > Rathayibacter. Next base: position 3,507,247 of record NZ_CP047173.1, on the reverse strand, counting down.
CGCTCGGCGGGGTCACGGCCGACCAGAGCGACGCGTTCTCGCAGCTCGGGATCGCGCTGCTGGTGGCGATCCTGATCGTCTACGTCGTGATGGTCGCGACCTTCCGCTCGCTGCTGCAGCCGCTGCTGCTGCTGGTGTCGGTGCCGTTCGCGGCCACCGGGGCGATCCTGCTCCAGGTGCTCACCGGAGTCCCGCTCGGCGTGCCCTCGCTGATCGGCGTGCTGATGCTGATCGGCATCGTGGTCACCAACGCGATCGTGCTGATCGACCTGGTGAACCAGTACCGCGCGCGCGGGATGGCGGTGCGGGAGGCGCTCGAGCACGGCACCGAGCGGCGGCTGCGCCCCATCCTGATGACGGCGCTCGCGACGATCTTCGCGCTGCTGCCGATGGCCCTCGGGATCACCGGGCACGGCGGCTTCATCTCGCAACCGCTGGCGATCGTCGTGATCGGCGGGCTGGTGTCCTCGACCGTGCTGACGCTGGTCGTCCTGCCGGTCGTCTACAACCTGGTCGAGGGGTATCGTGAGCGGCGGCGTGCCGCTCGCGCCGGAGAGGCGTCGGCATGATCGACACGGAGACCGACTCGGCAGAGACCATCGGGTCCCGCTGGCGGAGCGGACCGGAGCGCGCCGCCGCGGCGCTCGCCGAGGTCACCCCCGAGCAGTTCACCGCCGCAGGCTACCGCCCCGGCACGATCCGCCACATCGTGCTCTTCCGCTTCCGCCCCACCGCGCTCGTCGCCGAGGTGGACGGCGTGATCGCCCGCTTCCTCGCGCTCGGCGAGGAGTGCCTGCGCGACGGCCGCCCCTACATCGTCTCGATCGAGAACGGCCCGCAGCTCAGCACCGAGGGTGCCGGCGAGGGCTTCGACCGCGCATTCCTGCTGACCTTCGCGTCCGAGGGCGACCTCAACTACTACATCGGACGGCCCGCGGTCGACGGTCCGGGTCTGTTCGACCCGGCGCACGACGCCTTCAAGGGCTTCGTCGGCCCGCTGCTCGACACGGCGGGGGTCGTCGCCTTCGACTTCCGCCCGGAGCCCCTGGACGCCGGCGCGCTCGCCGGCTGACCCGGAGCACGCGTGGCGACCCCCGAGTTCGTCCTCCGCCTGCGCGAGCGGGTCGGCACCGAGCTGCTCTGGCTGACCGGCGTCACCGCGGTGATCGTGCGCGAGCAGCCGGCCGTCGAGGTCCTCCTCGTCCGCCGCGCCGACACCGGGGCGTGGACCGCGGTGACCGGCATCATCGACCCCGGCGAGACGGTCGCGGACACCGCCCGGCGCGAGGCGCTGGAGGAGGCGGGCGTCGTCATCGAGGTGGAGCGCGTCGTCTGGCTGCACACCCTGCCGCCGATGGAGTACCCGAACGGCGACCGCGCGCAGTACCTCGACCACGTCCTCCGCGCCCGCTGGGTCTCGGGCGAGGCGCACGTCGCCGACGACGAGTCGACCGAGGTCGGCTGGTTCGCTCCCGATGCACTGCCGCCGATGAGCGACGGCCACCGCGAGCGGATCTTCCGCGCGCTCTCCGACGAGACGGCCTGCGCCTTCGACTGACGCGGGGCCGACTCAGACGTGCTCCGACTCAGACGTGCTCCGACACCAGCACCGCGCTCGTCCCCGGCTCGAGGGCGTCGAAGACGTGCGGCTCGTCGCCCGGGTAGGACAGGCAGTCGCCGGGCGCGAGCTCGACCGGCTCCTCGGCCGGGCCGACCAGCGCGCGGCCGGTGCAGAGGATCAGGTGCTCGACGGTGCCGCGGGCGTGCGGCTCCGAGTTCCGTGCGGCTCCGGGCTCGGCGGTGATGCGGTACACGTCGCGGCGGGCTCCCGGGGGGCAGGCGCTGAGCAGGGTCGCGGCGTAGTCCGCGGCCGCCGAGGCGATCCGCGGGCCGTCGCCGGCGCGGATCAGCTGCACGGAGCGCCGCGGCGGCTCGACGAGGTGCGAGAACGGCACGCCGAGCGCGCCGCCCAGCGCCCAGAGCGTCTCGAGACTCGGGTTGCCCTCGCCGGCCTCGAGCTGCGAGAGCGTCGACTTCGCGATGCCGGCGCGGCGGGCGATCTCGGAGATGCTGAGGCCGAGGCGCCCGCGCTCGCGGCGGAGTGCGGAGGCGACCAGGTCGCGGGGTGACTCGGACATCGTTCGCTCTCCAGATCGGTCGTTCGACTTGACGAACGACACCGGCGCCGCCACTCTGACGTGGTGTTCATCCTAAGCTCCGCCCGTTCGTTGCTCCGAACAGTCGGCCCTCGCGACCGGCGGGCCGTCCTGCTCGTCGCCGCCTCCGTCGCGGTCGTCGGCGTCTCCTACGGCCTCGGCGCCGCCGCGGCCGGCTTCCCGCTCTGGCAGATCCTGCTGCTCGCGGTCGCGGTGTTCGGCGCCTCCGCCGAGATCCTCTTCGTCGGCGTGGTGGCGGCGGGAGGCGCTCCGCTCGTGGCGGCGCTCGCCGCGCTCCTCGTCAACGCCCGCGCGCTGCCCTACGGGATGACCGTCGGCGGCTTCCTCCCGCGCGGACCGCTCCGGCTCCTCGGCGCGCACCTGGCCAACGACGAGACGGTCGCGCTCGCGCTCGGCGGGGCGACCGTCGAGCGCCGGCGGGCCCTGTTCTGGTTCTCGGGAGCGGCAGTGCTCGCCGCCTGGCCGCTCGGCGCGCTCGCGGGGGCGCTGCTCGGCGCGGTCGTCCCCGACCCGTCGGTACTCGGGCTCGACGCAGTCTTCCCCGCCGTCCTGCTCGCCCTGGCGCTCCCGGCCCTCCGTGACGGCCGGGCGGCTGCGGCCGCGATCGCCGGCGGAGTGCTCGCGCTGTCCGCCCTCCCGCTGGTGCCGCTCGGCCTCGCGCCGGTCCTGGCGCTCGGCGGTCTGCTGATGACCGGACGCCGCTCGTGAGCACCGCCGCGGTGACGCTCGGCATCCTCGTCCTCGCCGTCGGCAGCTTCGCCCTCCGCGGGGGAGGGGCGGTGCTGCGCGACCGGATCGACCTCGGCCCGTCGACCGAGCGGCTCCTCGATCGCGGCACGGTCGTGCTGCTCGTCGCGGTCGCGCTGACCTCGGCGCTGGCCGACGGTGCGGACCCGGCGCCGGCGTCCCGAGTGCTGGGTGTCGCGGCCGGCGCGCTGGCGGCGCTACTGCGCGTCCCGCTCGTCGTCGTGGTGCTGGTCGCGGCAGCGACGACCGCCCTCCTCCGCGCGCTCTGAGGCGCGGCCCGCTCAGACCGAGCGCGCGAAGCAGACGCCGGAGTCGTCGCCCACGTGCGCGCCGAATGCGTCGATCTCGGTGAAGCCGAGCGCGCGGGCGGCCGCGAGGGCCGCGTCCGCCTCGACCGGGATGCGAAAGCGGAGCGTGCGGATCCGCTGCACGCTCGCGTAGGACAGGGCCGCGGCGACGAGGCGCCGCGCCACTCCGCTCCGCCGGACCGCGGGCTCGACCCGCAGGGCGAGCAGCTCGGCGAAGTCGTCGGGCCCGGGAGCGAGCGCGAGCACGCCGATCGGCTGCTGCGTCGAGTCCCGCGCGACGAGTACCCGGGCGTGTAGGGGAGTGGTCGCGAGCAGCCCGGCCAGCTCGGGCGACCCGGCCCGCTCCAGCCGCACGACGACCCCGGCGGTCACGACGCGGGCGCCGCGGGCGGTTCGGTCTGCTCGGCGGGCTCGAGCGAGAGCGTCTGCACGGCGGGGGCGTCGAGCTGCGCGTGCAGGAAGTCGACGACGGTGCGGCGGAGCGAGTCGTCGAGCATCGCGATCGAGTGGCGGGTGCCGGGCACGACGACGAAGTCGACGCTCGCGCCCGCCGCGTCCAACGCGTCCGCGAAGCTCTGCGACTGGCTGAAGGCGACCCGCTCGCCGACCGAGTGCGCGATGAGGAAGGGCGGCTCGGACCCGTCGACGTGCGTGATCGGCGACGCCTCGTCGGCGGCGGCGCAGTCGTCGAGGTCGGCGCAGTCGAGGTAGCCGCGGACCGCCGCGCCGACGCCGACGATCGGGTCGTCGTCGGCGAGACCCGCCGCGGTGAGATCCGCGGGCCCGCTGAGGTCGACGACCGCGGCGAGGCGAGAGGTGCCCGCGCCGTCGGCGGTCAGCGCGTCGTCGGTGCCGAGCAGCGACACGAGGTTGCCGCCGGCCGAGCCGCCGAACGCGGCGACGCGGGACGGGTCGATGCCGAAGCGCTCGGTCTGCGCCGGCTCGAGGATCCAGTCGAGGGCGGCCGAGACGTCCTCGATCTGCGCGGGGAAGACGTCCACCGGCGCGAGGCGGTAGTCCACCGAGACGGCGACGAAGCCCTCGGAGGCGAGCCACTGGCAGAGCGGGCGCCAGTTCGGGTCGGCCTTGTCGCCGCGGGTCCAGCTGCCGCCGTGCACGACGAGCACCGCGGGGAGAGCGGCTCCGGCCGCGGCGTCGACCGGCGAGCAGACGTCGACCGCCTGCCCGGTCGCGGCGTCGTAGACGAGGTCGGCGGTGACGGGCACGTCGTCGTAGGCGGTGACCGCCGCGACTCCCGCGGCCTGGGCGATCGGCTGCGAGACCGGGGCGCTCGAGCAGCCGGCGAGGCCGGCCGCGAGCAGCGTCAGGATCGCCGACGAGAGGGCGATCGGTCGCGTGGGTCGGCTGGGCTCGCGCATGGGTGAGCCGAGCATAAGGGAGAAGGCGGCGCCCGCCTAGAGCGACCCCGCGATCAGGGTCCGGGGCGTCGTCTCCCGGGGTTCGCGGGGCGCCTCCGCCTGCAGTCGCACGAGCACCACGCCGACGAGGATCAGCGCCCCGCCGCCGAACTGGATCGGCGCCGGCAGCTCGCCGAGCAGGGCCCAGGCGGCGACGATCGAGAACAGCACCTCGGTCAGTCCGACGAAGGAGGCGATGCGGGTGCCGAGTCGCGAGCCGCCGCCGATCCCGAGCAGGTAGGCGAGCACCGTCGACATCCCGAGGATGACCGCGGCGGGCAGGAACCACGGCACCGAGTTCCCGACGAAGACGACGTCGCCGAAGGTGGCCCGCAGCGGGACGAGACCGGTGACCGCCAGCACGAGCAGGAGCGTCGCGCCGACGACCATCGCGCCGGCGGTGAGCGCGATCGGCGGCAGCTCGGGGTCGATCCGGCCGGCGATCACGTAGTAGACGCAGAGCCCGAGCGACGCGGTCAGCGCCCAGGCGATGCCGACGAGCTCGGGCGTCGACTCGCCGGAGAGGTCGAGCACGAGCACCAGTCCGGCCAGGGCGAGCGCCGAGCCGGCGAGCGTGAAGCGGCCGGGGTGCCGCCGGGTGCGCGCCCAGGCGAAGAGGACGAGGAAGACCGGCGCGAGGTACTCGATCAGGAGCGCGACGCCGACCGACATGTGCTCGATCGCGCTGTAGAAGCACAGCTGCGCGGCGATGACCGCGAAGACCCCGTACAGGCCGACGGTGCGGAGATTGCGGCGCAGCACGTGCCACTTGCCGCGCAGGCTCAGCACCGCGGGGACGGCCAGGATCAGCGCCGCGCCGCCCGCCCGCCAGAGCACCGCCGCGGAGGGGCTCCAGCCCGCCTCGAGCAGCGGCTTCACGAAGGGGCCGCCCAGCCCGAAGGCGGCGGCCGCGGCGAGGGCCATCGCCAGGCCGGAGCCGAGCTGTCGCGGCGGCGCTGTGGGAGTCACGTCAGCCTCTTTCAGGAGTCAAAGTCGTTATGCTCGTGACAGTAACCGCTCGCGATGTCAGGAGTCAACATGGTCTTCGCCTATGACGTGGAAGCGGCGCTCACGTCGACCGCCGTGCTCGTCAACACCCTCCCCGAGCTGTCGCACTCCGGCGAGGACGAGATGGCGACCGTGGAGCAGCTCGACGAGTTCCTGCTCGAGAACCGCTACACCGGCAGCCGCGAGCACTCGACCGCCGAGCTGGAGGCGGTCCGGGCCGTGCGCGCGCCGCTCCGCTCGCTCTGGCGCAGCCGCGCCGAGGAGGACCTGGTCGCCGTGGTGAACGGCATGCTCGAGGAGGGCCGCGCCCTGCCGCAGCTGGTGCGGCACGGCATCTTCGGCTGGCACCTGCACGCCACCCGAGACGAGAGCCCGCTCGCGACCCGCATCGTGGTCGAGGCCGCGATGGCGTTCGTCGACGTGATCCGCGGCGACGAGCGCGAGCGCATCCGCGTCTGCGCGGCGGAGGACTGCGAGGCGGTGCTGGTCGACTTCTCCCGCAACCGCTCGAAGCGCTACTGCGACACCGGCAACTGCGGCAACCGCGCGAACGTCGCGGCGTACCGCGCGCGGCGGGCGTCGAGCTGAGGAGCCTGCCCTAGCCAGGCCCGAGCCCTAGCCAGGCCCGAGCCCTAGCCAGGCCCGAGCCCTAGCCAGCGCCCGGGGTCGCGTGTAAACTCTCATGGTCGGCTCTTGACTCCGTGCGTCGCCGCGCGGATGGGTTTGTCAGTCAAGCGGGCCGGATCTCCGACAGTCGTCGCGAGATGAATCACATGTGTGAATCGGCCCCGGTCAGCGTCTCAGAGCAGCGACTCACCCGGGTTCCCGCAGTGCTCCGTCCGTTCGCACCCCACGAGGGTGGCCGATCGGCGTGTGCCTGCTCGCGCAAGACCTGAACCCAGGAAGCAGCCATGCCCAAGAACAAGAAGCCCGCCGGCGGACGCCCCGCCAAGAACTTCGAGCCGAACCGCTTCGGCGCCTCGAGCGGCAAGTCCCAGCTCGGCGGCCGCCCGCGCTTCGCCGCGCCCCAGTCCGGCTCCCGCAGCGAGGGTCACCGCGGCTACCGCCCCGTCGACGAGAACGCGCCCAAGAAGGCCCGCTGGAACGCCGAGGAGCGCGCTGCGAAGCTGACGGAGCGGGGAGAGAACCGCGGCGAGTCCCGCGGCAGCGACCGCGGAGAGTCCCGCCCGGCCCGCAGCTACGACCGCGACGACCGCCCCGCCCGCTCCTACGACCGGAGCGACCGCCCCGCGCGCTCGAACGACCGCGACGAGCGCCCCGCCCGTTCGTACGACCGCGGCACCGACCGCCCCGCGCGCAGCTACGACCGCGACGCGCGTCCGGCCCGCTCCTACGACCGGACCGACCGTCCGGCCCGTTCGAACGACCGCGACGACCGTCCGGCGCGTTCCTTCGACCGCAGCGACCGTCCCGCGCGCAGCTTCGACCGCACCGACCGCCCGGCCCGCTCGTACGACCGTGACGCCCGTCCGGCGCGCTCGAACGACCGCGACGACCGTCCGGCGCGTTCCTACGACCGCAGCGACCGCCCGGCGCGCAGCTTCGACCGCACGGACCGTCCGGCGCGCTCGTTCGACCGCGACGCCCGCCCCGCCCGCACGAACGACCGCGATGCTCGCCCCGCGCGCAGCTTCGACCGCACCGACCGCCCCGCGCGCAGCTCCGACCGCACCGAGCGCCCGTCGCGCGGCTTCGACCGCGGCACCGAGCGCCCCGCCCGCGGCGGCTACGACCGCGCCGACCGCGGCCCGCGCCGCGACTCCGGCTCGGACTTCTACCCCAAGCGCGACGGCCGCGCCTCGCACCAGGCCGACGACGTCGTGCTCGAGCGCCTCGAGGCGACCGCCACGCTCGCCGTCGACGTCGAGGGCGTCAGCTTCGGCGACCTCGGTCTCGGCGCGAACATCGTCCGCCAGCTGACCCAGATGGGCGCGGCCTCGCCGTTCCCGATCCAGGCCGCGACGATCCCCGAGGTCCTCGCAGGCAAGGATGTCCTCGGCCGCGGCAAGACGGGCTCCGGCAAGACGATCGCGTTCGGCGCGCCCGTCGTCGAGCGCCTGATGGAGAACGACGGAGCGAAGGGCCGCAAGCCCGGTCGCGCGCCGCGCGCGCTCATCCTCGCGCCGACCCGCGAGCTGGCGATGCAGATCGACCGCACCATCCAGCCGATCGCGCGCTCGGTGGGCCTGTTCACCGCCACGATCTTCGGCGGCGTCCCGCAGTACAAGCAGGTCGGCGCCCTCCAGCGCGGTGTCGACATCATCATCGCCACGCCGGGCCGCCTCGAGGACCTGATCGAGCAGGGTCGCCTCGACCTCTCGACCATCTCCGTGACCGTCCTCGACGAGGCCGACCACATGTGCGACCTCGGCTTCCTCGAGCCCGTGCAGCGGATCCTCCGCCAGACCAAGCGCGGCGGCCAGCGCCTGCTCTTCTCGGCGACGCTGGACAAGGGCGTCGCGACGCTCGTCGACGAGTTCCTCGTCGAGCCGAGCGTGCACGAGGTCGCGGGCGAGGACCAGGCGTCCTCGAGCATCGACCACCGCGTCCTGCTGATCGAGCACCGCGACAAGGGCGCGATCATCGAGGAGCTCGCGGCCCGCGCGGGCAAGACGCTGATCTTCGCCCGCACCCGCGCCTTCGCCGAGCAGCTCGCCGAGCAGCTCGAGCACGCCGACATCCCCGCGACCAGCCTGCACGGCGACCTCAACCAGTCGCGCCGCACCCGCAACCTCGCGCTGCTCACCAGCGGCCGGGTCGACGTCCTCGTCGCGACCGACGTCGCCGCGCGCGGCATCCACGTCGACGACATCGACCTGGTCATCCAGGCCGACGCGCCCGACGAGTACAAGACCTACCTGCACCGCTCCGGCCGCACCGGCCGCGCGGGCAAGAAGGGCACGGTCGTCACGCTGATCACCCGCAACCGCCGCCACCGCATGGAGGAGCTGCTCGAGCGCGCCGAGATCCGCGCCGACATGATCCAGGCGTACCCGGGCGACCGGGTGCTGGCGGAGATCAGCACGGGCGAGTAATCACCGTCCCTCTGCTCACGCAGGAAACGCCGAAGGGCGGACACCCGGTGGGTGCCCGCCCTTCGGCGTTTCTTGCTTGTGGCTTAGGAGGCCGGGGGGGTCAGAACCGTGTCGATGAGGTACACGGTCGCGTTGGCGGTCTGGACGCCGCCGCAGATGACCGAGGCGTCGTTCACCTTGATGTCGTCGCCGGAACCGGTGACGGTGACGTCGCCGCCCTGGACGGTGGCGTGGGTGCCGTCGATGTCGTCAGGGGCGATCTGGCCGGGGACGACGTGGTAGGTGAGGATCGAGGAGAGCGTGGCCGCTCCCTCGGGGGTCGCCAGCGTGGCGAGGGTGGCGGCGTCGAGCTTGGCGAACGCGTCGTCGACGGGGGCGAAGACGGTGAACTCGCTGCCGTTCAGCGTGTCGACGAGGTTGACGTCGGGGTTGAGCTGACCGGAGACCGCAGCGGTCAGGGTCTTGAGCAGCGGGTTGTTCGACGCGGCGGTGGCCACCGGGTCGAGCGCCATTCCGCCGACCGAGCCGGCGCCGTCCGGGACCTGCTCGGCGTACGCGGCGCAGCCGGAGCCGACGAGGTTGGCGGCCGGGTCCATGGTCGCCATGGGGGTGGCCGACTCGGTCATCATCGGGGTCGACATGGGGGAGGACGTCTCGCTCGCGGCGTCGGTGGTGCCGGCGCCGGAGGAGCAGGCGGTGAGGCCGAGGGCGGCGGTGCCGAGCAGAGCGAATGCGGCGAGGGCGGTGCGCTTGGTGGATCGCATGGGGATTCTCCTTCGTGATACGGCCCCCACGAGTTGCGGAGGACCTGTCTGTGTGTGGACCGTTTCGCGGCCGTTGAACAGTCTTCGGAGCCCTCCCCGAGGGGGTTTGGAATCGATCGGAGCAATCCGGTCACGGGTTCATAACGGCGACGGCGGGGCGATTACCCTTGACCTCGGCCCGCGCACGCAGCGCGGCACGAGAGACCAGGAGTCGGGCGGATGCAGACGCGAGGGGCACGGGTGGCACGCGGAGTCGTCGCCGCCGTCGCCGCGACCGCGACCGCCGCCGCCTCGCACACGCTGGCCGGCGCCGAGGCCCCCGCTCCGGCGATCCTCGCGCTCGCCACCGCCTTCGCGGCCGTCGTCTGCGTCCTGCTCTCCGGTCGCACGCTGTCGCTCGCGCGGCTCGCGGTGGCGGTGCTGCTCAGCCAGCTGGCCTACCACTCCCTCTTCCTGGTGACCGGCGGAGGCGGCGACGTCAGCGTCGCCGGCACCACCGCCGGCGGCCACTTCCACGGCGGCGGCACGGTCGAGCTGATCGCCGGGGCGTCGGGTCACGCCGCGCACACGCTGCCGATGCTCCTCTCGCACCTGGTCGCCGCCGTCGTCACCGTCGCGGCGCTCCGCCACGGCGAGCGCGTCTTCTGGACCCTCGGCACGAGCGTGCTGCGGATCGTGGTCCGCCTGGTCGCGCGCGCCTCGGCCCTCCTGGCGCCGCGCGGCCGCACGGTGGCCGTCCTCGGCTCCGTCGAGCCGAGCGCGCCCCGCGCCCTCGACGCGGTCCTGCGGATCCTGCGGCACCGCGGCCCGCCCGCGCGCGCCCTGCCCGCCGTCTGACGTCCTCCCGATCGGGAGGGCGAGGTGGGCCCGTGCGCACTGCGACCCCGCGCTGCGCCCTCACCCTTCTCGGCGCCGACCTCTCGGTGAGGCGCCGACTCCCGCTAGGACTCCTCACGATCATGACCACCACCCGTACCGCTTCCTCTTCCTCCTCCTTCTCCTCCCGCGTCCGCCTCGTCGGCGGCGGTGCGCTCGTCGCCGCGGGCTCCGTCGCCCTCGCCCTGGCCGCTCCGACCGCCGCGAGCGCGCACGTCACCGCCGCGGCGTCGAGCACGGCCGCCGGCTCGTACACCGTCGTGACCTTCTCGCTCGCGCACGGCTGCGAGGGCTCGCCGACGACCGGTCTCAGCATCACCATCCCCGAGGGGATCAACTCGGTCAGCCCGACCGTGAACCCCAACTGGGACGTCGTGAAGAACGAGGTCGCGATCGCCGACCCGGTGACCGACGCGCACGGCAACACCGCGACCGAGCGCGTGTCCGACGTCGTCTACACCGCGAAGACCGCGCTCGCCGACGGCTACCGCGACACCGTCTCGCTCCAGCTGCAGCTGCCGGAGGACGCGGCCGGCTCGACCCTCGAGTTCCCGGTGCTGCAGACCTGCGAGACCGGCTCGACCGCGTGGGACCAGCCGACCGTCGAGGGCGAGGCCGAGCCCGAGCTGCCCGCGCCGACCGTCGCGGTGACCGCCGCGATGGCGGGCTCCGGCCACCACGACGCCGGGGCCGCTGACGACGACGGCGACGGTGACGACGCGGTCGCGACGACCGCCTCCGCGACCACCGCCACCGGTCAGGGCGACGACGTGATCGCCCGCGTCCTCGGCGTCGGCGGGCTCGTCCTCGGTGCCGTCGGCGTCGCCTTCGGGCTCGCCTCGCGCCGCCGCAGCCCGAAGGCGTCCGCGTGACGCTCGCTCACCGGAAGGGCGGACGCCTCGTCCTCGCCGCCACCGCGATCGGGCTCCTCGGCTCGGTCGCGGTGGCGGCGCCCGCCAGCGCGCACAACTACCTCGTGTCCACCACTCCCGCGGCGGACTCGACGGTGACGGAGCAGCCCGGGACGATGGTCCTGACGACGAACGACGACCTGCTGGTCCTCGGCAACGACGGAGCCGCCGCAGCTCTGCGCGTCGTCGGGCCCGACGGCCTCTACTACGGCGACGGCTGCGTGAGCGTCGTCGGTCCGGAGGCGTCGATGCCGCTCGAGCTCGGCGCGGCCGGTGCCTACGAGGTGACCTGGCAGGTCGTCTCGACCGACGGGCACCCGGTCTCCGGTCAGTACGGCTTCGACTGGCAGCCCGGAGCGGACGTCGCGCTCGCCGAGGGCTCGGAGTCGGTGCCCGACTGCAACGGCACGGTGGCGGTCTCGGACGCCTCGGCGCCGACCGCGGACGAGGCGTCGACCGGCTCGGACCCGGCGCTTCTCGGCGACGTGCTCTGGATCGGCGGCGCGCTCGTCGCCGTCGTCGCGGCGGTGGGGATCACGCTGCTCCTGCTGCGGCGGCGCCCGCAGAGCTGACCTCGGCGCGGGCCTCCAGCGCTCCTCTCGGGGTCAGCGCAGGAGGCTCGCCAGCGGTCCGCCCTCCAGGTCGGCGAGGATCGCCGCCGCGTCCTCGTAGACCGCGACCGCGCCGGCCTCGCGCAGCTCCTGCTCCCCGGTGCCGCCGGACTGCACGGCGACGGTCGCGAGGCCGGCCCGCTCGGCGGCGATCACGTCCCAGGTCGCGTCGCCGACCATGATCGCGCGGTCGACCGAGACACCGGCCCGCTCGAGCGCGATGCCGATGACGTCGGGCGACGGCTTCGCGGTCTCGACGTCCTCACCGCTCGCGACCGCGTGCACCGCGTCGCCGAGGTCGAGGACGTCGAGCAGGACGTCCAGCTCGTTCTGCGGCGCGGACGTCGCGAGGACCACGCGGACGCCCCGCTCGACGAGCGCCTGTATGAGCTCGCGCGCTCCGGGCAGGAGCGCTATCCGAGCGGACGCCTCGGCGTAGTTCTTCGCGTGCAGGCCCTTCACCAGGGTGCGCGCGTCGTCGTCGACGTCGTCCTCGAGGAGCATGTCGAGCAGCTCCGACGCGTCGGCGCCGATGGCGCGCTGGATCCGCCAGGTCGCCACGTCGAGGTCGGCCTGCCAGAACGCGCGCGACCAGGCCTCCACGTGCAGGAAGTTGGTGTCCGCGAGCGTGCCGTCGATGTCGAAGAGCACGGCGGTCGGAGTCGTGGGCATGTGGTTCGTCCTCTGCTGGTCGTGGAGGCCGAGTGCGGGAGCCGAGTGTCTCACCAGGCCGAAGTGGGAACCCTACGCCTGCGCGCGGGCATCAGCAGGACCCCTTGACTCGTGATCGGCGGGTCCTGACGGACGACTCCGCGGGCGACCTCGTCGGCGAGGACCTCGAGCCGGGCGACGCCGTCGAGATCGCCGGGCAGGATCACGCGGTCGTAGCCGAGGTTGACGACGAGGTTTTCCGGTCCGAGCGCCCAGTGCAGGCCGCCGGCGCCGTCGGTGGACGGGACGATGCTCGCCTTCCTGCCGCGGTCGACGGACCGGATGTGGACTCGTTCGCCCCAGGCGCCGTGGATCCGGACGAGCAGGGCGTGCAGAGCGGCGACGACCTCGGGCGGTGGCGTCCGAGCGCCCTGGGCGGTAGCCGGCGGCTCCCACGGCGGCGGGAGCTCGGCGTCCGCGTCGATCTCGAGGGCGACGCGGAGGGTCGCGCCGCCGGTGGAGCGGTCCCAGGACGCGAGTCGCTGCAACCTCCGCTTCGAGGGGTCGGGGACGAGGACATCGCCCTCGCCGATCGCCGGGATTCTGCCGAGCACCGTCTCGCCGACGATCCCACGCACTGTTCCGGTCACCGGCCGTGCGTTCGGCGACGTGTCGTGGTGCTCCTCGCCGTACTGCTCGGGGCGCCCCGACCGAGCCGGGTAGCCCAGCAGCGACCAGGTCACCCGGCCCCCGACTGCGAGCGGCGCACCGCAGCAGTCCATCTCCCAGCCCGCTCGGACGACCTCGATCAGGCAGGTCGAAGAAGCGATCATCGATGACCCCCGATCCCGTTCTCTCGTTGAACACGTCCCCTTCCGATCCTCGCACCGACACCCGGCCGACCTCAGAACGGCGGCGGCTCGTCCTTCACGGCGTCCGGTTCGCCGACCGGTGCCGCGCGGCCTCCCGGCGGATCGGTGCGCGCGGGGTGCGTGACGTGCCGTCGGCCGGTCGGGCTCGTCCAGTGCAGGACTCCGGCGGGCCGGTGCTCGACCTGCCAGGTGGTGGTGTGCCGGAGCCGGTGGTGGTGGCGGCAGAGGTGGGCGAGGTTGTCGGCGTCGGTGCGGCCGCCGTGCTGCCACTCGACGCCGTGGTCGACGTCGCCGGCGGAGGCAGCCCGGGTGCAGCCGGGGAAGCGGCAGGTCTCGTCGCGGTGCAGCAGGTAGCGCCGCAGGTCGGCGGGAACCCGGTACGACGTGCGTCCCACGGAGAGCACCGTGCCGGTCTCCGAATGGGTGAGGATCCGCGTGAAGGAGGGCGCGTCGGCCGCGAGGCGGCGGGCGGTCCCGGGGTCGATCGGCCCGTAGCCCTCGAGGATGCCGGGCTCGTCGGAGCGGCCGAGGAGCGTGAGGACGGGGACGGTGACCGCGACCCGCGGTCGGATCCCGACCGGGACGGCGGTGCCCGTCGCGCGTCGATCCGCGCCGACGGTCTCGCCGTCGATCAGGAGCGCCGCTCCGACGTCCGCCCGCAGCTGCCCGATCGTCCGCTTCTCGCCGGGCAGCTCGTGCAGGGAGCGCGCCGCGCGATCGATCCGGTCGAAGGCGCCGTGCGCCTCGGGCGCGGGGAGGTGCAGGAGCAGGGTGGCCATGCCGTCGCTGTCCCCGTCCAGCCAGACGCCTCGCCGCCCGGCGCAGCGCCGGTGGCGCTCGGTCAGCGACTCCGGGTGGAGCCGCTCGCGGAGCGTGCGGAGTCGGCGCTGCAGCTGCGGGGGAGTGCGGTCGGCCGCGAGCACGGCGGCCTCCTCGTCGAGGCGCCCGCGCACCTCGGGCGGCAGCTCGGCGGCCGCGCGGAGGATCACCCGCGCGTGCTCGGGTGAGATCGCCGCGTCGCGCAGCGCGGCGAGGGTCCGCGGCAGCTCGTTGACGAGCAGACGACTCTCCTCGATCAGCCCGGCCGCGTGCGACTCGGACATCCGCAGCACGGTGGCGAGCTCGGCGACGAGCGCCCGGTGCGCCGCCTCACGCCGCTCCGCGCGACTGCTCACTCCTGGATGGACCAGGGCCCCCTCCGCCGCCACCGCCGCGAGCCGCGTGAGCTCGATCAGCTCGGCCCGCTGCGCCTCCGCCCGCGCCCGGAACGCATCGACCGCGCCCACCGCGCCGACGGCCGAGGCGAACGCCCCGTCCAGGCACTCGCGCACCGTCGGGGGCCGCGCCCCCGCCTCTGAATCGACCATACGAGAATGGTTCCACAGACCACCGACACACGGGCGGCCCCTCGGCCGGACAGTCAGAGAACCCGCCGAGATCGATCCTGTGGAGGAGCGCCCCGCAGTGGAGCGGTCGGGAAGTCGCCCGCGCTAAAGACGCCGCGGCACCGTGAACACCGTCTCCACGCCCGGGGAGTACAGCACCGAGTCCGGCGCGCGGTCCGCCAGCCCCGGGAAGCCCGCGACCTCGAGCAGCCCGTCGTCGAGCGCGAGCAGCTCCGCGCGCTGCAGCGGCCACGGCCGGTGCAGGTTGCGGCCGTACCAGGTCGAGCCGAGGTGGCGCTCGTGGTAGGCCCAGCGCGCGGTGAGGAAGGCGGCGAACGGGTCGTCGGAGGCGTCGGTGCCGAGCGTCGGCCGGACGACGATGCGCGAGCGCGCGGCCGGGTCGCTGATCCGCTCGGTCGTGTAGATGAGCGCGCGGTGGCGCTGGTCGATCGACATCCGGGCCCAACGGTAGGGCAGCCCGAACACGGCCTGCGCGGTCAGCACGGGGAGCAGGTGCGACGCCTCGAGGGAGACGAAGACGACTCCGCGGCGCCCCCGCTCGTCCACCGAGTACAGCCGCACGTTCACCTCGGGGAAGGTGCCGAGCCAGGGCACGCGCGGTCCGCCGCGGAACGCCGTCCGCGACAGCCGGAACGGGATGAGACCCACCCAGGAGGAGCCGTCGTGCTCGTCCGGCCGCACTCCCGGCGGCAGGTGCGGGGCCACCAGCGCGGGGTCGACGCGCCAGTGCAGGAAGGACGCCTCGGTCCAGCGCTGGCGGAGGATGCGCGGCCCGCCGAGCGCGGGCGCGGTGCGGGACACGGGTTCGACGGAGGTCACGCGGCCATCGTGCTCCCCGCTGCTGCGAACCGGCCGGTCCGGCGCCGGAAGCGGCGCGCGACGCACTCGGCCCGGGCGGACTCCGCCCGGCCAGCGCCGGCAGCCGCCACGATGGGGGCATGACCCGCACCGCGCACGCCCCCGCCGACTCGACGCAGCGCGGGGCCGTCCTCCTCTGGAGCGCCATCGCCGTGACGGTGCTGCTCTGGGCGTCGGCGTTCGTCGGCATCCGCTACGCCGCGCCCGACTTCGGCCCGGGTGCGCTCACGCTCGGCCGGATCGTGGTGGGGTCGATCGCGCTGACGACGGTGCGGCTCGTGATCACGGCCCGCAGGAGCGGCGAGCGGCCGGAGCGCAGCCGGGTGCCGCGCGGCCGGATCCTCCTCCTGGTGCTCGTCTGGGGCGTCGCCTGGTTCGGCCTCTACAACCTCGCGCTCAACGCGGCCGAGCGGCACGTCGACGCGGGTACCGCCGCGCTCCTGGTCAACATCGCGCCGATGATCACGGCGCTCCTCGCGGGCCTCCTGCTCGGCGAGGGCTTCCCGCGCCGGCTGCTCGGCGGCATGGCGGTGGCGCTCGCCGGAGTCGCGGTGATCGCGTTCTCGACCTCGTCGGGGCAGTTCGACGTGATCGGCGTCGTCCTCGGCCTCGCCGCCGCCGTCCTCTACGGCGGCGCCGCGACGCTGCAGAAGCGCCTGCTCGCGCACGTCGACGCGATGACGATGACCTGGATCGGCTGCCTCGCCGCCACCGTCGCCTGCCTGCCGTTCGCGCCGGAGCTGCTCGCCTCGCTCGCCGACGCGCCCGCCGCCTCGATCGCCGCCGTCGTCTACCTCGGGGTCTTCCCGACCGCCGTCGCCTTCACCACCTGGGGCTACGTGCTCTCGCGCACCAGCGCCGGCCGCACCGCCGCGACCACCTACGCGGTCCCGGCGGTCGTGGTGCTGCTGTCCTGGCTCCTGCTGAGCGAGACCCCGCCCGCGGCGGCGCTGATCGGCGGAGCGATCGCGCTCGGCGGCGTCGCGGTCGCGACCCTGCGGCGCCGGCCCGCGGGAGTCTGAGGGAGCGCTCACTCCCCGGCGATATGCTTGCGGCACGTTCGTCCAGTCGGCGCCGAGCGCCGGTCACGGTGCGCGCCCGTTACGGTGAGGATCCCCGATGACCGAGGCCCTGCAGCCGCCCCAGAACGCCCTCTCGCTCACGCCGCCGGAGCCCGTCGCCGCCGTCGCGACGACCTCGGCGCCGTCGATCGCGCCGAAGGTGCCCGAGCAGGCGCTGCCCGGGCTCGAGGCGAAGGTCGACGGCTACCTGGACTCGCTGATGAGCACGGAGGCGCGCAGCCCCGAGTTCGCCGCGAAGGCGAACGACATCCGCACGATGGGCGACGCCGACATCCGATCGGCCGCCGACTCCTCGAACCGCCTGCTGAAGACGCCCGTGCGGGCGCTGCAGGAGGGCGGGCTCTCCGAGGGCTCGACCATCGGCAAGACGCTGCTGGAGCTGCGCCGCACGGTCGAGGACCTCGACCCCTCCGAGGACAACATCCAGAAGAAGATCCTCGGCTTCATCCCCTTCGGCAACAAGATCACCGACTACTTCCGCCGCTACGAGAGCGCGCAGTCGCACCTCAACGCCATCATCCAGGCGCTCTACGACGGTCAGGACGAGCTGCGGAAGGACAACGCCGCGCTCAACCTGGAGAAGCAGAACCTCTGGGACACGATGACGCGCCTCAACGAGTACATCTACGTCGCCGAGCGGCTCGACGTGAAGCTGTCGGCGAAGATCGCCGAGCTCGACGCGACCGACCCGGACCGCGCCCGGGCGCTGCGCGAGGACGTCCTCTTCTACGCGCGGCAGAAGCACCAGGACCTGCTGACCCAGCTGGCCGTCTCGATCCAGGGCTACCTCGCGATCGACGTCGTGATCAAGAACAACGTCGAGCTGATCAAGGGCGTCGACCGCGCGACCACCACGACCGTGTCGGCGCTGCGCACCGCGGTCATCGTCGCCCAGGCGCTCGCCAACCAGCGGCTCGTGCTCGACCAGATCACCGCGCTCAACACGACGACCTCGAACATGATCGAGGCCACCTCGCGGATGCTCGCCGAGCAGTCCGCGAGCATCCAGTCGCAGGCGGCGTCGGCGACGGTCGGGCTCCCGCAGCTGCAGGCCGCGTTCGCGAACATCTACCAGACCATGGACTCGATCTCGGACTTCAAGATCAAGGCGCTCGACAGCATGGCGCAGACCGTCGGCGTGCTCCAGGTCGAGACCGCGAAGGCCGGCGAGTACGTCGAGCGCGCCCGGCGCAGCAACTCCGACATCGACGCGGCCTCCTCGCTCGATCTCGGCCGCTAGCCGATGGGCTGGCTCTCCCGCCTGTTCGGCGGCACCGACCCGGTGCCGGAGGAGACCGCGCCCGCACTCCCGCGCGTGCCGTCCAGCGACGACATCCTCGCGGCGCTCGACCGGGTCGCCGCGGAGACCGCGGGCAAGGTCCCGGCGATCGTCGCGGCCCGCATCCGCCGGGTCGACGAGACGGTGCGCGAGATGGTGCCGCGCCTGGACCGGCTCGGCGGGATGAGCCGGCAGGGCCACACCGTCGTGGCCACCGCGACCAGCTACCTGCCCGAGGCGGTCGAGGGCTACCTGCGCCTGCCCCGCGACTTCGCCGACCGCCGCGCCGTCTACAAGGGGAAGACCTCGCTGATGATCCTCTGCGACCAGCTCGACCTGCTCGGGGGCACCCTCGACCGGATCTCCGACGCCGTCTCGCGGCAGGACGCCTCGGCGCTGATCGCGCACGGGCAGTTCCTCGCCGAGAAGTTCACGGAGTCGTCGCTGTCGAGCGGGCTGGACGCGCCGGCCGCTCCGACCACGCCCACCGCGCCCACGACTCCCGGCTCGCTGACCCCGCCGAGCGCCTCGTGAGCGGGCTGTCGGCGTCGCTCGACGCGCTCGTCCTCGTCGGATCCTCGGCCGGGCTCGACGGAGCCGCCGTGCGGGTCGAGGGTGCCCGGCTCGCGGCGGCCGTCGCGGAGTCGATCACCGGGGCCGGGCAGGACTGGCTCGTGGAGACCGGGAGCACCGGCGGGCTCGAGGCGTTCTTCACCGCGGCATCGAGTGCGCGGCGCTGGCGCAGCTCGCCGACCGAGCTCCTCGCCGGGCTGGTCGCGGCGCGCTCGGAGCAGGCCGGGGCGTACGCGCGGGCGCTGACCGAGGTCGTGTCCGCGGCGAGTTCGCTGGGGGAGCCGGGGATCGGCGGGATCGCGGCGGCGTCGGCGACGGCGGCGGCGCAGCTGGGGGCTGTGCAGGCGGGGGCTGGGCAGGCGCCTTCGCCTTCGGCGCCCGCAGCCCCGCGCGATCTTCCCGCCGGCGTTCCCGGGGTCGACGAGATCCTCGCTCGGCTGCGGCGGACCGAGCACGACGGGCCGCAGGACGAGCCGGGGGCGATCGCTGCCGCGCCACCCGCCTCGCCGGAACCCGAACCGGATCCACTCGAGCCGCCCGAGGCGATCGAGGACCTGCTCGCGGAGCTCGACGCGCTGATCGGGCTCGACCGGGTGAAGAGCGAGATCAAGCGGCAGACCCAGCTGCTCCGGATCGACACGCTGCGCCAGGCCGCGGGGCTGACCACGCCGACGCTCACCCGGCACCTCGTGTTCACCGGCAACCCGGGCACCGGCAAGACCACGGTCGCCCGCCTGGTCTCGCGGATCTACCGCTCGCTCGGCATCCTCTCGAAGGGCGTGCTCGTCGAGGTCGACCGCTCCGAGCTGGTGGCCGGCTACCTCGGTCAGACCTCGATGAAGACGGCCGAGGTGATCGGCTCGGCCCGCGGCGGTGTGCTCTTCATCGACGAGGCCTACGCGCTCGCGCTCGACCAGTACGGGGCGGAGGCGGTGACCACCCTGGTCAAGGACATGGAGGACCACCGCGGCGACCTGGTCGTGATCGTGGCGGGCTACTCCGGCCCGATGCAGGGCTTCCTCGACACCAACCCCGGGCTCGCGAGCCGGTTCTCCACCACGATCGACTTCGCCGACTACAGCGACGAGGAGCTGGCCGCGATCTTCGCGCGCCTCGCCGACTCCGCCGACTTCAGCCCGACGGAGGAGGCGGTCGCCGTCTTCGCCGACCTCGCCGCCGCGCAGGAGCGCACCGAGGCGTTCGGCAACGGCCGCTGGGTGCGCAACGTGCTCGACGCGGCCGTCGCCCGGCACGCCTGGCGCCTGCGCGACACGGAGGAGCCGACGCTCGACGAGCTGCGGACGCTGGAGGCGGAGGACGTGGTGGAGGCCGTGATCCCGGAGCCCGACGCACCGACCGAGGAGACCGCATGAGCATCGCCACCGCCGCGCCGTCGGCCCCGCCCGCGCCCGCGGCCGCTCCCCGTCGCCCGACGCTGCTCGCCCGGGCGACGTCGACCACTCCGCGCACCCTCCGCCTGCTGCTCGTGCTGACGGCGCTCGCCGCCGTGCTGTTCGGCGTCTTCGCCCAGCAGGCCGGAGCACTGCAGGCGCGGGCCGCGGCCGAGGCGCGCGAGCAGTCGGCGCAGCTCGTCGGCGTGCAGGAGGTGCGGAACCTCCTCGTCGACGCCAACGCGATCGCCGCGAACACCTTCCTCGTCGGCGGACTCGAGCCGGCGGATCAGCGGCAGAAGTACGTCGACAACCTCGCCGGCGCGTCCTCGCGGCTCGCCGAGCTGGCGTCGACCCAGCCCGACGACGCGGCGACCCTCGCCACGGTCGCCACCAAGCTGACCACCTACAGCGGCCTGATCGAGCAGGCCCGCGCCAACAACCGGCAGGGCTTCCCGGTCGGCTCCGCGTACCTCGACCAGGCCTCGGCGCAGCTGACCGATTCCGAGAAGGGGATCCTCACCGATCTCAACGGGCTCGTCACCCGCGGAGCGGACCGCGTCGCCGCCGCCTACGACACCGTGCGCTTCAGCGTGCTGCTGCTGATCGGCTCGCTCGCGATGCTGCTCCTGCTGATCGCGGCGCAGGTCTGGCTGGCGCGCCGCACCCACCGCTACCTCAATCGGCCGCTCGTCACCGCGACCGCGGTGCTGCTCGTGCTCGGGATCGGCGGGGCGGTCGTCCTCGCGTCGACCGGCTCGCGCGCGGCGACCGTGCGCGCCGACTCCTACCAGGCGACCCTCGCCGTCTCGCAGGCGCTCACCGCCGCGAGCGACGCGAAGTCGCTGGAGAGCTTCACGCTGATCAAGCGCGGCTCGGGCGCGGCACTGGAGACGGAGTTCCAGGCGGCGGCGGAGGACGCGCGCGGCCGGCTGCAGGACGCGGTCGACGCCGGCATCGTCGACGGGGCGCTCGTGACGGAGCTGAACGCGTGGCTCGAGCTGCACACCGCGATCCGCGCCGCCGATGACGGCGGCAGCTGGGACGACGCGGTCGAGCTGGCCACCGCCACCGAGGAGGGGTCCGCCAACGCCGCGTTCGACGCCTTCGCCGACGACGCGAGGGCGGCGATCCTCGACGACGCGGAGACGACGCGCACCGAGCTCGACGACGGGAGCGCGATCTCGTCGATCGCCTCGTGGATCCTGCTGGCCGCCGGCTCGGCGGGCGCCCTGCTCGCCTGGCGCGGCGTCTCGCAGCGACTGGAGGAGTACCGATGAACCGCCTGCGCACCGGCGTCCTGGCGCTGCTGATCACGACCGTGCTCGCCGTCGCCGGCTGCTCGACCGGCGCCGACGACCTCGGCACGATCACCGAGGCGACCACCGCGACGCCGACGCCGACCGCGACCTCGAGCGCCGCTCCCGCCGCGACCGAGTGCTCGCCGTCCGCGGTGACCTCCTACGCGCCGACCGGCGTCACCGACAGCACGCGGCTCGCGCAGATCCGCGAGGCGGGCCGGCTCCGCGTCGGCGTCTCGGCCGACACCCTGCTGATGAGCGCGCGGAACCCGCTGACCGGCGCGATCGAGGGCTTCGACATCGACATCGCCCGCGAGATCGCCCGGGCGATCCTCGGCGATCCGGAGGCGATCGAATTCGTCGTGATCACCTCGGCCCAGCGGCTGCCCGCCCTCAGCGGCGACGCCTCCGCGCCGCAGGTCGACCTCGTCGCCCGGACGCTGACGATGACCTGCGACCGCTGGAGCAGCATCGCCTTCTCCTCGGAGTACTACGGCGCGGGGCTCAAGGTGCTCGTCTCCGAGAGCAACGAGGCCGACGGCATCGACAAGCTGGCCGGGCAGCGGGTCTGCGCGCCGCGGAGCACCACCACGCTCAGCCGGCTCGAGAGCGACTACCCCGAGGTCACCGCCGTCGCCGCCGACACGCACACCCAGTGCCTCGCCCAGTTCCAGGAGGGCTCGGTCGACGCGATCGCGGGCGACGACACGATCCTGGCGGGCTTCGTCGCGCAGGACCCGTACGCCAAGGTCATCGGCGACCCACTCAGCGAGGAGCCGTACGGCCTCGGCATGCCCGCCGGCGACACCGACTACGTGCGCTTCGTCAACGCCGCACTCGAGAGCATCCGCGCCGACGGCCGCTGGCAGAGCATCTACGACCGCTGGCTCGGCGAGCTCGGCGCGGCCTCGCCGCCCGCCGCCGTGTACGGGCGCTGATGGTCGCCGCGACCCCGGGGGTGTCCGAGGGGACTCCTGTCGCTCCAGGACGACTGGGTGAGGCGATCCCGCAGGCGGCGCTCTTCGACTACCTGGCCCGGCTCACCCGCTGGCTCGACCGCACCACGCGCGAGCTCTCGCGGCTCGACGCCGCCGCACTCGCCTCGCCGCAGGCCGACAGCTACACCGCCGACGTCGTGCTCGCGCAGTCGCTGCGCGAGTCGGTCACCCGGCGCCTCGCGGAGCTCGAGGCCGTCTGGGACTCCGGCCGGGTGGACGCCGTCGCGCGCGAGCGGATGTCGCAGCTGATCTGGGGGCGGCTCGACTCCTCCGGCTCGGGCGGCAGCGCCGCCGTCTCGCTGGTCGAGGCCGTCCGGCTCTGCGACGCCGTGATCGGCCAGCTGAAGTCGCGCCTCGAGCTCGACCCGAGCGGCACCGACGTCGCGGGCCGGATCGTCGGGGTGCGCGCCGAGATCGAGCGCTGCCGCGACCTCACCCGCGATGCGCGCGGGACCGTCGACCAGGCCGCCGCGCAGCGCGTCGCCGTGCTGCGCTCCCGGCTCGACGCCCTCGCCGAGAAGGCGGGCCGCGGCGCCGACGTCTCCGGTCCGCTCGGCCAGCTCGAGAGCGACTCCGCCCGGCTGGAGCGCGACCTGATCATCGCGGCCTCGGAGCGACGCGGCCTGGAGCACGACCGGGTCCGCGCCCGCGAGCTGGCCGCCGCCGCCGAGCTGCGCGAGGCGCTGCGCGAGCTGGTCGCCCGCTGCCGCCGCGAGATCGCCGACCCGCCCCGCCTCGCCGTGCCCGACGTCTCGCGCCTGGGCGAGGCGCCTGCGGACCGCGAGGGGCTCGACGCGCATCTCGCGCGGCTCACCGCGGTCGGCCGGGCGTTCGACGCCGTCGAGGCCGCCCACCTCGCCGCTGCGGAGCGCGCCGCGCTCGGCTTCCGGCTGCGGGCGCTGCGCGAGCGGGCCGCCGGCAACGGCCGGGCGGCATCGGCCGTCGGAGTCGCGGCCGACGCCGAGGTCCGCGCCGCGCTCGACGCGGTGCCCTGCTCGGTGGCGCTCGCCCGGCACCTGGTGGAGCAGTACGACGTGGTCACCCGCGATCTGCCCGCCTCCTCCTCTCCCACGTCCCCTCGGAAGGCCAGCTCATGAACGGCGAACCCTGCACCTCGACCCCGGGCTGCACCGGCGTCATCGAGGACGGCTACTGCAACGTCTGCGGGCTGCCGGCGGAGGGGCCTGCGGCGGAGGTGTCGGCTCCGACCGCGCGCCGCCCCGCTCCCGCGTCCGGCCCCGCGCCGGCCACCGCCTCCGCCGCGTTCGGCACCGGCTTCGTCGAGGGCGCGCCGAACGCGCAGGCTCCCATCGGGTCGAGCACCGAGGAGGCGGCGACCGCGCGCAGCGGCCGCACCTCCTCCGCCCGCCTCGCGACCGCCGCGCTCGGCTCGGCCCGCACGGCGCAGACCGGCTCGAAGACCACCCGGCGCGTCGGCACCACCTCGACCCGCCTGCGCGGGCCGCGGCTCGGCGCCGGGCTGACGACCGTGCCCTCCCGCCCCGCCGCGGACCCGATGGCCGCGCTGATGAAGGAGGCGGTGCTCCCCGAGCGCAAGCGCTTCTGCTCCAACTGCGGCACCGCGGTCGGCCGCGGCCGCGACGGCAAGGCCGGCCGCACCGAGGGCTTCTGCCCCAACTGCCGCACCCCGTTCAGCTTCACGCCGCAGCTCTCGAAGGGCGACGTCGTCGGCGGCCAGTACGAGGTCGTCGGCTGCCTCGCCTACGGCGGGCTCGGCTGGATCTACCTCGCCCGCGACCGCAACGTCTCCGGCCGCTGGGTGGTGCTCAAGGGCCTGCTCAACTCCGGTGACCCGGACGCGTACGCCGCCGCGGTCACCGAGCGGCAGTACCTCGCCGAGGTCGAGCACCCGCTGATCGTCGAGATCTACAACTTCGTCCTGCACGAGGGCGCCGGCTACATCGTGATGGAGTACGTCGGCGGGCCGAGCCTCAAGCAGATCCTGCAGGAGCGCCGCGACGCGAACGGCGGCAGCGCCGATCCGCTGCCCGTGGACCAGGCGCTCGCCTTCGTGCTCGAGGTGATGCCGGCCTTCGCCTACCTGCACGACCACGGTCTGCTCTACTGCGACTTCAAGCCGGACAACATGATCCAGGTCGGCGACCAGGTCAAGCTGATCGACCTCGGCGGGGTGCGCCGCGCCGACGACGAGGAGTCGGCGATCTACGGCACCGTCGGCTACCAGGCGCCCGAGGTGCCCGAGGTCGGGCCGTCGATCGCCTCCGACGTCTACACGATCGGGCGGACCATCGCCTCGCTCGTCCTCGACTTCCGCGGCAACCAGACGACCTACGTCGCCTCGCTGCCGCCGGTGTCCGAGACGCCGCTCTTCCAGCGGTACGACTCCTTCTACCGCCTGGTCGCGAAGGCCTGCGCGCCCGATCCGCAGGACCGGTTCGCCACCGTCGACGAGATGCGCGGGCAGCTGCTCGGCGTGCTGCGCGAGGTCGTCGCGACCGACCGCGGCCCGGGGCACCCCGCGCTGCACTCGACCGAGTCGGCGCTGTTCGAGGCGCCGGTCGCGGACGTGGTCGACCGGCCGCTGCCCTGGGACGCGCTGCCGGGCCTGAAGACCGACGAGTCCGACGCCGCGCGCGCCTGGCTGGCCGGCGTCAACGTCGCCGACCCGATCGTGCGGCTGCGGGCCCTCGCGCTCGCGCCGACCGTCACCGTCGAGGTGCGACTCGCCCGCGCCCGCGCCGCGATCGAGGCCGAGCGCTGGGACGACGTCGCCCGCGCGACCGGCGAGATCCTCACCGAGGATCCGTGGGAGTGGCGCGCGGTCTGGATGAGCGGGCTGGCCCAGCTCGCCCGGCACGACGACATCGGCGCCCGCGCCTCGTTCAACACCGTCTACGGCCAGGTGCCCGGCGAGCTCGCGCCCAAGCTCGCGCTCGCGGCGGCCTGCGAGTCGAGCGGCGAGCCCGAGGTGGCGGAGTCGCTCTACGTGATCTGCGCCCGCGCCGACGCCAACTACACCGCGCCGGCCGCCTTCGGCCTCGCGCGCGTCCGGCAGCACCGCGCCGACCTCGACGGCGCGCTGGACGCGCTCGACATCGTCACGCCGACGCGCTCCTCGTACGTCGACGCCCGCCGCCGCCGCGCCGAGCTGCTGGCCGGCTCCGGACGCGGACTGCCCTCGCTCTCCGCGGCGCTGGCGAGCGTCGACACGGTCGCGATCGACGCGCGCACCCGGCTCGAGCTGACGACCGGGGTGCTGGAGTCGGCACTCGAGCTCGTCCAGCGCGACGGCCCGGCCGAGGGCGCGTCGATCGGCGGGATCGAGGCCACCGAGCCCGCGCTCCGCGACGGCCTCGAGACCTCGTACCGCTCGCTCGCCGCCGCGACCCGCGAGAAAGAGGAGCGCCTGCGGCTCGTCGACCGGGCGAACGCCGTGCGCCGCTGGACGCTGACGTGAGCGACGTGAGCGATGTGAGCGACGTGAGCGACGTGAGCCCCGCGCTGTCCACGCCCTGCCCGAACTGCGGCGAGCCGGTCTCGACGGGCGACGCCTTCTGCGAGGCCTGCGGGACGACGCTGATCGTGCCGGCCGCCGCGCCCCCGCCCGCCGCGGGCACCGAGGGGCCGACCGCGTGCGTGCACTGCGGGGGAGCGATCGCCGACGACGGCTACTGCGAGCAGTGCGGTCAGCGCGCGCCGACCGAGCGCGAGCACTGGGCGGAGGCGCCGCACCCGCTGGTCGGCGGCGTCTGCGACCGCGGCATCCGGCACGCGGCGAACGAGGACGCGATGGCGATCGGCGCGACCGCCGGCGAGGACGGCGGGCTCCGGACCGCGCTGCTGGTGGTCTGCGACGGCGTCTCCTCGACGCCCGACTCCGACACCGCGTCGCTCGCCGCCGCGCGGGCCGCGCTGAGTGCGCTGCGCGCCGAGGTCGGCGGCGAGGTGCACGGCGCCGAGCGCTGGGGCGCGCTGCTGCAGATGGCGGTCGCGCGCGCCTCCGGAGCCATCGACGCGGCGGTGCCGGAGAAGCGCGACAACCCGCCGTCCTGCACCTTCACGGCCGCGATCCTCGACGGCGCGCTGCTCGTCACCGGCAACGTCGGCGACAGCCGCAGCTACTGGATCCCCGACGCGGGCCCCGCCCGGCAGCTGACCGTCGACGACTCCTGGGCGCAGGAGCAGATCGCCGCCGGCGTCCCGCGCGCAGACGCCGAGACGGCGCCCGACGCGCACGCCATCACCAAGTGGCTGGGCGCCGACGCGCACGACGAGTCGCCGACCCTCGCCTCCACCGTGCTCGACGAGCCCGGCTGGGTGCTCGCCTGCTCCGACGGCCTGTGGAACTACGCCTCGCCCGCCGAGGACCTCGCGGGCGTGCTGCACGACGCCGCCGCACGGGTCGGCAGCGACCCGGTCGCGCTGGCGGAGGCGCTCGTCGCCTGGGCGAACGAGCGCGGCGGCCACGACAACATCACCGCGGCCCTGGCGCGCTTCGAGCCGGCGGCGGAGGCTGCGCCGAGCGAGTAGTCCACCCGCCGTGCCGCTCCGTCCATCCGACCTCCCGGTGCCTGGACAGATCCGCGGCACAGCCCCCGCACTCCCCGCCTACCCTCGACCCCATGAGCATCGCCGAGTCGCCCGCCACCTCGCTGTCCACCGTCGGCCACTGGATCGACGGCGCCCCCTCGCCGTCGTCCTCGGGCCGCACCGCGCCGGTCTACGACCCGGCCCTCGGCGTCGTGACCAAGGAGGTCGCCCTCGCCGACGCCGCCGAGATCGACGCGGCCGTCGCCTCCGCGAAGGCCGCCTTCCCCGCCTGGCGCGACACCTCGCTGGCCAAGCGCCAGCAGATCGTCTTCCGGTTCCGCGAGCTGCTCGAGGCCAAGAAGGGCGAGCTCGCCGAGATCATCACCTCCGAGCACGGCAAGGTCCTCTCCGACGCGATGGGCGAGATCACCCGTGGCCAGGAGGTCGTCGAGTTCGCGACCGGCCTCGCGCACCACCTCAAGGGCGAGTACTCGGAGCAGGTCTCCACCGGCGTCGACGTCTACTCCGTGAAGCAGCCGCTGGGGGTCGTCGGGATCATCTCGCCGTTCAACTTCCCCGCGATGGTGCCGATGTGGTTCTTCCCGATCGCGATCGCCGCCGGCAACACCGTCGTCGTGAAGCCGTCCGAGAAGGACCCGTCGTCGGCGATCTGGCTCGGTGCGCTCTGGAAGGAAGCCGGCCTCCCCGACGGCGTCTTCACCGTGCTGAACGGCGACAAGGTCGCGGTCGACGGCCTGCTGGAGCACCCCGACGTCAAGTCGATCTCCTTCGTCGGCTCCACCCCGATCGCCCAGTACGTCTACGAGACGGGCACCCGCAACGGCAAGCGCGTGCAGGCGCTCGGCGGGGCGAAGAACCACATGCTGGTGCTGCCGGACGCGGACCTCGACCTCGTCGCGGACTCGGCGATCAACGCCGGGTTCGGCTCGGCGGGCGAGCGCTGCATGGCGATCTCGGTCGTCGTCGCCGTCGAGCCCGTCGCGGACGAGCTGATCGCGAAGATCCAGGAGCGCGCCGCGACCCTGCGCATCGGCGACGGGCGCCGCGGCTGCGACATGGGCCCGCTCGTGACCGAGGCGCACCGCGACAAGGTCGCCTCCTACATCGCCATCGCCGAGGAGGACGGCGCGAAGGTCGTCATCGACGGTCGCGGGATCGAGGTCGACGGCGCGGCCGACGGCTTCTGGCTCGGACCGACGCTCCTCGACGACGTCCCGGTCACCTCGAAGGCGTACACGGAGGAGATCTTCGGACCGGTGCTCTCGATCGTCCGCGTCGCCTCCTACGAGGAGGGCGTGGCGCTGATCAACAACGGCGCCTTCGGCAACGGGACGGCGATCTTCACGAACGACGGCGGGGCCGCGCGGCGCTTCCAGAACGAGGTCGAGGTCGGGATGATCGGCATCAACGTGCCGATCCCGGTGCCGGTGGCGACGTTCTCGTTCGGTGGCTGGAAGTCGTCGCTGTTCGGCGACACGAAGGCGCACGGGGCGGAGGGCGTGCGGTTCTTCACGCAGCAGAAGGCGATCACGTCGCGGTGGCTGGACCCCAGCCACGGTGGGATCAACCTGGGCTTCCCGCAGAACTGAGGCACGCCGCCGGGAGGTGTGGATCTCGATACGGACGCTCCGCGTCCTACTCGATCAGCAAGAACTGCCCGCCGGTCGAGTAGCCGCGCAGCGGCGTATCGAGACCCCGCGTCAGAGCACGCTCAGCGCCAGCCACAGCTCCGTGCGCGCCTCCACGTCGTCGAGGTCGACGCCCAGCGCCCGCTCCGCCGCCGTGATGCGGTTGCGGAGCGTGTGCCGGTGCACGCCGAGCTCGCGGGCGGCCGGCTCCCAGGCGCCGTTGCAGCGGAGCCAGACGCGGGCGCTCTCGAGCAGCACGGCGCCCTCGGGGGTGAGCAGCGGCGCGAGCAGCCGGCGGGCGAGCGGCTCGGCACCCGCGGCGGCGAGCAGGCCGCGCATCCCCTCCGCGGTCACCTCCTCGAAGCGGAGCAGCGGTTGCGCCGCGCTCGCCCGCTCCGCCGCGCGCCGCGCCTCGGTCAGCCCGCGGTCCAGCTCCGACCACGCGATCGGCGCCGACGCCCCCGCCCGCGCACCGTGCCGCTCGAGCACCCCCGCGATCAGCTCCAGATCCTCCGCGCCGGTGATCACCACGAGGGTCTCGTCGCGCTCGGCGAAGAACAGCCGCGCGCCGTTCTCCTCCGCGAACACCTCCAGCTCGTCGAGCAGCGAGTCGCCGCGCACCGGCTCGCTCAGCACGCTCACCCGCACCGGCTCGGCCGGCAGCGTGCCCCAGAGCTGCCGCGCCGTGCGCGCCGCGACGTCGAAGGCGCCCGCGGCGAGCAGCTCCAGCAGCCCCGAGCGCAGCTGCCGCCGGGAGGTGTCGAGGGCGCGGCGCTGCTCCAGCGCGATGCTCGCCAGCCCGATCACGCTCGCGACCAGATCGTTGCCCGCGGGGTCGAGCGGCGTGCCGGTGCCGACCGCGAGCACCCCGCGCAGGTGATCGCGCTGCCCGAGCGTCTGCAGGGTGACGCCGCCGCCGTCGTCGAGGCGGAGCCCCGCCCGGCTGCCGCGGGAGAGCGCCTGGCGCACGGCCGCCGCGACCGAGCGCTCCGCCGCCTCCGGCACGTCGAGCCGCGTCGGCAGGTGCACGCGCTGACCGACCGCGTCGTAGAGGGCGACCCAGCAGTCCAGCTGCCGCTCCAGCTCCGACAGGATCGCCGCGAGCCCGTCCGGGCGCAGAGCCGCCCGCGCGACGCGGCGCTGCGCCTCCAGCGACCACTCGAGCCGCTCGCGCTGCTCCCGCGAGATGACGTCCGCGACGAAGCGGATGATCCCCATGAACGGCGTGCGGTCGGCGACCTCGAGCAGCGGCAGTCCCTGCCGCGCGCAGGCCGCCACGAGCGGCTCCGGCACCTCGTCGTGCACGATGCCGGTCGCGAAGCCGAGGGCCCGGATGCCGCGGCCGCGCAGCCGCGCGACGTACGCCTCCGAGAAGTCGGCGCCCTGCTCCCCGGTGCCCTGCTCGCTCGAGAAGTGCACGCCGTCGGTGAGCAGCAGCTGGCCCGACTCGAGCCACGGCGTCGGGTCGATCAGGTCGGAGGAGTGCGCCCAGACCAGCGGGGCGTCGAGCGCCGCCTCGTCGTGGACACCGGCGAGGACGTGCAGGCGGAAGGCCGGCTCGGCGAGCAGATCGCGGACGGTCGCGGGCACGGGCGGCTCCGTTCGGGATCGGATTCGACGTTCTGTCCATCGTAGGGCGGAGGCTTCGACAAAGCGGGCCGACCGCGACGTGCCGCCGCGCGGCACGATGGAGGCATGACGCTCTCGGACACGACCTCCTCGGACACGACTCCCTCGGGCAGCACCAACGCCTCCGTCACCGCCGCCGACCGCTCGCGGGTGTTCCACTCCTGGTCGGCGCAGGGCGCGCTGAATCCGCTGCCGATCGCCGGCGGCCTCGGCGCCGAGGTCTGGGACGTCGACGGCACGCGCTACCTCGACTTCTCCAGCCAGCTCGTCAACGTGAACATCGGCTACCAGCACCCGAAGGTCGTCGCCGCGATCCAGGCGCAGGCCGCGGTGCTCACCACCGTCGGGCCCGCCTTCGCGAACGAGACCCGCGCGGAGGCGGCACGCCTGATCACCGAGCGCGCCCCCGAGGGCTTCGAGAAGGTCTTCTTCACCAACGGCGGCGCGGACGCCAACGAGAACGCGATCCGGATGGCGCGGCTCTACACCGGCCGCGACAAGGTCGTCTCGTTCTACCGCTCGTACCACGGCAACACCGGCGCCGCGATCGTCTCCACCGGCGACTGGCGCCGCATCCCCAACGAGTACGCCCGCGGCCACGTGCACGCCTTCGGGCCCTACCTCTACCGCTCCGAGTTCTGGGCCGAGACGCCCGAGCAGGAGTGCGAGCGCGCGCTGCACCACCTCGAGCGCGTCGTGCAGGCGGAGGGCCCGGAGTCGATCGCCGCGCTGCTGCTCGAGACGATCCCCGGCACCGCCGGCATCCTCACGCCGCCGCCCGGCTATCTGGCCGGCGTCCGGGCGCTCGCCGACCGCTACGGCATCCTGCTGATCCTCGACGAGGTGATGGCCGGCTTCGGCCGCACCGGCGAGTGGTTCGCCTTCGACGCCTTCGACGTGCGACCCGACCTGATCACCTTCGCCAAGGGCGTCAACTCCGGCTACGTGCCGATCGGCGGCGTCCTCATCGACGACCCGATCGCGCACCACTTCGACGAGCGCGTCTTCCCGGGCGGGCTCACCTACTCCGGTCACCCGCTCGCCGCCGCGAGCGTCGTCGCGACCCTCGAGGCCATGGCGGAGGAGGGCATCGTCGACAACGCGAAGACCATCGGCTCCGAGCACCTCGCCCCGGGCCTGGCGGCGCTGGAGGCGAAGCACGACCTGATCGGCGAGGTCCGCGGCTCCGGCGTCTTCTGGGCGCTCGAGCTCGTCACCGACCGGGCGACCCGCGAGCCGCTGCCCGCCGCCGCGGTCGGCCGCCTCAAGTCCGATCTGCTGTCCCGCGGCCTGCTGCCCTTCACCGCCGACAACCGCATCCACGTCGTCCCGCCCGCCGTGGTCACCCCCGCCGAGGTCGCCCGCGGCCTGTCGATCCTCGACGACGCGCTGACCGCCTTCAGCGGCTGACGGCGCCGGGCCGTCAGCGGCTGACGGCGTCGGGCCCTCGCGGCGGATGCACCCAGGTCACCAGCACCACCGAGACGATCATCAGCAGCAGCCAGGAGACGAGCTTCGACGCGGAGACGAGGTGCCAGCCGGCGACCTGGTCCGGGTAGAGCCAGGCTCCGGAGGCGGTGGCGATGTTCTCCGCGAGCCAGATGAAGAGCGCGACGAGCGCGAACGCGACCAGCAGCGGCATCCGGTGCGTGCCCCGGTGCACCCGGTAGTGCATCGTCGCGCGCCCCCAGAGCACCGCGACGGCCGCGAGCAGCAGCCAGCGGGCGTCGGGCAGGTAGTGGTGGCTGAAGAAGTTGACGTAGATCAGCACGGCGACGACCGTGGTCAGCCACCGCCGCGGCCAGCGCTCGAACCGCACGTCGAAGAGCCGGTGGATGCGCGCCAGGTAGGAGCCGACCGAGGCGTAGAGGAAGCCGCTGAACAGAGGCACCGCGCCCACGCGCAGCACCCCGTCGGCCGCGTAGCTCCAGGAGCCGACGTCGGTCTTGAACAGCTCCATCCCCGTGCCGACCAGGTGGAACAGCACGATCACCCACAGCTCGCGCCCCGTCTCGAGCCGCGTCGCGATCATCACGACCTGGAGCGCCACCGCGGCGAGCGTCAGAGCGTCGTTCCGCGAGAGGGCCGCGTCGTCCGGGTACCAGAGCCGCGCGGCGACGACGAGCACCAGCAGGGCCGCGCCGAAGACGCACGCCCAGGCCTGCTTCGCCCCGAAGACCAGGAACTCCACCAGCCGGGCGCGCAGCCCGGTGGCCGGTCCGCGCGCGAGCAGCCGGTGCGCCGCCTCGTCGATCCGCTGCTCCACGGGCGTGAACGCCCGCCGTGCTCCCCGCATCCGCCCACCGCTCCCCGTCGGAGTCGCCGATGCTACCGGGTCGGCGCCTCAGCACCGCTCCGAGACGTAGCCGTCGTCCTCCGGCGTCAGCAGGTCGCGGTCGCGCAGCAGCACGCCGATCCCGTCGCCACGGGCGCAGGCCCGCGCGAACACGGCCGCCGCGTCGTCGACGTCGGAGTACTCGATCTCGTAGACCCGCTCGCCGTAGACGTCGGTGTACGCGCCGCACTCCTCGAACAGCTCGCACTCCTCGGTGATCGCGAAATCGAAGCCGAGCTCGTGCATCTCCTCCGCCCGCTCCGCCGCGTTCTTCTGGCCGATCGCGAGGCCCGCCCGGTGCGCGGCGTCGACGAGGTCGCGGGCGAAGGCGGCGGTGTCGGAGTCGACGAGCAGTCCCTCGGAGCGGGTGGCGGAGTCGAGGTTGTCGGCCTCGACGGCGTCGAAGCCGCTCTCGGCGCAGCCGTCCAGCCACGGGACGACCACCTCGAGCAGCGCCTGCCGCTTCGCCTCCGTCGACACGTCGAGCAGCGTCTCGTCCGGCCAGTCCGGGTCGGTGACGGGATCGCCGTCGGCGTCCCGCAGCAGCAGCTCGGGCCGTGCCTCCCACTCCACTTCCTCGCCGGGCTGAGTCTGGAACGCGTTGACGTAGCAGACGGAGTAGACGCCGGGCGCGGGCTCGGCCTCGCGGTCGCGCACGACGAGGCCGGTGCCGTCGGCGGGCGGGTAGGCCCCGCCGAGCTGGTAGTCGAAGCGCGCGCCGGCCGGGGGCGGCTCCGGTTGCCCGACGGTTGCTGCGCATCCGGCGAGGAGAAGGGCGGTCGCGACCAGGCAGCACAATAAACTGGCCGAATGGCGGAGTTCAGCGCGAGTGTCTTTCAGAACGAGTTCCTCTCGGACGGCGCGACGGACGTGCACGCGATCGTGACGGTGACCGCCTCGGGGACGGGCGCGGCCGGCAGCGACGGAGCGGCCGCCGAGATCATCATCGTCGACTGCTCCGGCTCGATGACCGGCGAGAACATGACCGCGGCCAAGCGCGCCGCCGCCGTGGCGGTCGATCAGATCCTCGACGGCACCTTCTTCGCCGTCGTCGCGGGCTCCGAGCGCGCCGACCGCGCCTTCCCGTACCCCAACGCCTCCGTGTCGATGGTGCGGATGGAGCCGGGCGCCCGCGCGGCCGCGAAGGAGGCCATCGGCTTCCTCCAGGCCGACGGCGGCACCGCGATGGGCACCTGGCTGACCCTCGCCCGCCAGCTCTTCGGGAGCGTGCCCGAGGCCACCCAGCGGCACGCGATCCTCCTCACCGACGGCAAGAACGAGCACGAGTCGCGGATGCAGCTCGACGCGGCGATCCGCGCGGCCGGCGGCGTCTTCCAGTGCGACGTGCGCGGCGTCGGCTCCCGCTGGGTGGTGGAGGAGGCGCGCACCATCGCCAGCGCGCTCCTGGGCACCGTGGGCCTCATCGCGAACCCGGCCGACATGGCCGCCGACTTCGAGCAGCTCATCCAGGCGTCGATGGGCCGCGGCGTCGCCAACGGCGAGCTGCGCGTCTGGACGCCGCAGGGTGCGCAGCTGCTCTTCGTCCGCCAGGTCGCGCCGAACCTGGAGGACCTCAGCTCCCGCCGCACCCCGGTCAACCCGCTGACCGGCTCCTACCCGACCGGCGCATGGGGCGACGAGTCGCGGGAGTACCACGTCGCCGTCCGCGTCGCCTCGAAGCCGGTCGGCGCGGAGCAGCTGGCCGCGCGCGTGCAGCTGAGCGTCCGCGACGAGGTGGTCGCCTCCGCGCTGGTCAAGGCGCGCTGGACCGACGACTCCGCGCTCACCGCCCGGATCGACCCGGCCGTCGCGCACTACACCGGGCAGACCGAGCTGGCGTCGGCCATCCAGGACGGGCTCGCGGCGAAGGCCGTCGGCGACGACGCGACCGCGACCGTCAAGCTCGGCCGCGCCGTGCAGCTCGCCGCCGCCACCGGCAACGACGAGGCGACCTCGAAGCTGCGCAAGGTCGTCGAGATCGACGACCCGAACGAGGGGACGGTCCGGCTGAAGCGCGGGGTCGCGAAGCTCGACGAGATGGCGCTCGACACCGCCTCGACGAAGACCACCCGGGTGCGCAAGTGAGCTACCGCTGCCCGGAGGGGCACACCTCCGCCTCCGGCGACTACTGCGACGTCTGCGGCGCGCCGATCGCGCCCGCCGCGCCGTCCGCTCCCGCGCCCCGCGCTGCGGACCCGACGACCGCGATCCCGACCGGTCCCGCCGTCTGCCCGAACTGCTCCTACCCCAACGAGGCCGGCGCGCTGTTCTGCGAGAACTGCGGCTACGACTTCACCACCGGCTCGCTGCCCGAGGCCGGGCCGTTCACCGAGTCGGGGGCCGTGCGCGCGCCCGGAGAGGTCGGCGGCTCCGCGACGCCGGCCGGCGACCCGGCCGTGCACCCGGGGGAGGCGCCCGCTCCCGGCTTCGACGTGCCGGTCGCCTCGCCGCCGCCCGCCGCCGCTCCCGCCACCGAGGTGATCCCCGAGGTCACCGGGAGCACACCCACCGCCGCGCCGGCTGTTGCGGCGCCGGCTGCCGTCGCCCCGGCCGCGGAGGAGGACGACCCCTGGATCGCGGAGATCTGGGTCGATCCCGACTGGTACGCCGAGCAGCGCGCCGAGGACCCGATGCCGTCGGCCGGACCGCCGACGATCGTCGTGCTGCGCGAGCGCTCCCTGCTCGTCGGCCGGCCCTCGGCCTCGCGCGGCATCTCGCCGCAGATCGACTGCGGCACCGACTCCGGCGTCTCGAGGCGCCACTGCCAGCTCAACACCGACGGCTACCGCTGGTGGGTCGAGGACCTCCAGTCCGCGAACGGCACCTACCTCGCCGCAGCCGGCGCTCCGCTGCCGCAGACCCCGATCCCCACCGGCCAGCGCCGCGAGATCGAGGAGGGCGACCGCGTCTACGTCGGCGCCTGGACCCGCATCGTCCTCCGCCAGGCCCTCCCGGGCGAGGCCTGACCCTAGCGGATCGAGGAGCCCGCGGAGCCGGTCCCGCCCTTGCTGATCGAGTAGCCCGCGCAGCGGGCGCATCGAGATCCACCCTCATCGAGAGCTGAGCTGTCGGCCCACGTTCTGGAGGGCGTGGTCTCGATACGCCGCTGCGCGGCTACTCGACCAGCGGGGGGCGGCCGCTGCGCGGCTACTCGATCAGCGGGGGGGACGTCAGCGGGCGCGGAGCGCGAGCGCCGGGTCCTGGCGGCTCGCCGTCCATGCGGGGATCGTCGAGGCGGCGAGCCCCGTCAGGAGTCCGATGCCGAGCCCCGCTGCCGGCAGCCAGGGTTCGAGGACCGGAGTCCAGCCCTGGAGCCCCGCGATCACGAGCGTCGCGGCACTCCCGACGGCCACGCCCACCGCTCCGCCGAGGAGGCCGATGAGGAGGCCCTCGGCGAGGAAGAGCCGTCCGACCGCGCTCCTGCTGGCGCCGACGGCCCTGCGCAGTGCGATCTCGTGAGCCCTCGCCTGCACGGAGAGGTGCAGGGTCGTGGCGGCGCTGATGGTGGCGAGGACGAGCAGGATGAGGGAGATCAGTGCGATCAGGGCGCCGAGGTCGCTGCCGATGCCCGTCCGGAGATCGCGGAGGTCGGCGACGGTCTCGACGCCGAACCGTCCGGGATTCGCGGGATCGAGTCGAAGGGGGAGTGCCTCCGCCACGGCGGCGGGGAATCCGGGCTCGGTGCGGATCAGGAGTGTCGTCGTGACGTCCGCCGAGCCCTGCAGGACATCGGGGGAGACGATCACCGAAGCGGCGAGGTCGGCCTGCCGAGGCCCGGAGTCGAGGACGCCGACGACATCGACCGTGCGGCCGTTCACCCAGAGCCGGCAGCCCGGTCCGGGCGGCGGGAGCTCCAGGACGCCGGCAGCGTCGCGGCCGACGATCGCGATCCCGCGCATGGACGGACTGTCGAGGAGTCCGAAGGTGTCCGGACCCACGGGCGTCGCACCCGTGAGCCGCAGGTAGTCCGAGGAGGCGGACATGAGCCTCAGCGGCGATCCCCTCTCCGGCTCGGACGGCGAGAGGCGCTGGATCGAGCCGGAGCCGCCCGACGCCACGGACGCGGAGCCGACTCCGACGACGCGCGGCAGGGAGGTCGCGGACGCGATCCACCCGGACAGACGGTCGTCGTCGTCGCGCAGGAGACCCGTGCCGCCGGGGACCGAGACGCGCACCTCGTCGAGGGCGGCTGCGCTCAGCCGGTCCGCGACGCTTTCGGAGGCGCTCTCGCTGACCCCGATCGAGGCGACCAGACCGCCGATGCCCAGCGCGAACGCGAGCAGGAGGAACAGGGTCCGAGCCAGCCGGGTGGTGACGACGTCGACGGCGTCGCCGAGGTCGTCGGCGAGCGCCGTGACCCAGCGGTGAGGACTCCTGCGCGACGGATCCGCCTCCTCGGCGCCCTCCTCCGCGGCGGCTCTCTGCGCTGCTGCTCGCGGCGGGGTCGCCGTAATCGGGTCGACGGTGCCGTCGACGATCCGGACCGTGCGATCCGCGGCCGCCGCGATCGCCTCGTCGTGGGTGATCAGGACGACGGTGACTCCGCCGGCGTGGAGGTCGCGAAGGGATTCGAGCACCGCCGTCCCGTTGGCCCGGTCGAGATTGCCGGTCGGCTCGTCGGCGAGGACGATCCGCGGCCGGGTGGCGATGGCGCGCGCGAGGGCGAGGCGCTGCTGCTCACCGCCGGAGAGGACCCGCCCGGCGGCGTGCGCCCTCGCCTCCACGCCGAGCCGGGCGAGGGCGTCCAGCGCCCGGGTGCCGCGCTCCGCGAGCGGGACACGCTGCGTGCGCAGGCCGAGGGCCGCGTTGTGCAGTGCGGAGACGTCGCCGAGGACGAACGACTGCTGGAAGACGAATCCGAAGACCCGGGACCGGAGCCGGTCGCGCTCGCGCTCGCGCAGAGAGGCGACCTCCGTCCCGAAGACGCGGTAGCTGCCCGCCGTCGGAGTGTCGAGCAGGCCGAGGACGTTCAGCAGCGTGCTCTTCCCCGAGCCGGACGGACCGACGATCGCGACGAACTCCCCCTGCCGCACGGTGATGCCGATGTCCCGGATGCCGGTCGCGGGGTCGGCGCCGAAGGTCCGGGTGATCCCGGTCAGCTCGAGGGCGGCGCGCGCGGGAGGAGTGCCGACGGTCACTGCAGGATCACCTCGCTCCCGGGTGCGAGGACGTCGCCAGCGATCGCGGTCCAGCCGTTCCCCGAGTAGTCGACGGTGACGGGCACGCGCCGGGGTTCCGGCTGCTCCGCTCCTGCCTCGGCGCCGTCCGCCACGAGGACGAAGGTCCCCTCGGCGTCCTGCCGGAGGGCGACCGTCGGCACCGCGAGGGACTCCTCGTGCTCGGCCTCCGGAAGGACTGTGACGCTCAGCCCCCGCGAGAGCCCGGCGAAGGCGGGATCGGCCGAGACGACCGTGACGTCCCGGCCCGGCGCCTTGCCGTCCGAGGTCTCGACGAACTCCCCGATCGCCGTGATCGTGCCCGCCAGCTGCCGGGTGTCGGCCTGGACGCTCACCTCCTGTCCGTCGGTCAGCGTCGCAGCGCTCACCGCGTCGGCCCGGAACGAGACGGTGTTCGGAGAGGTGCGGACCGTGACCAGCGGGGCCTCGGCCGTGACCGTCGCGCCGAGCGGGA
The DNA here is from genome assembly GCF_009834185.1 of Rathayibacter sp. VKM Ac-2760. GTDB lineage: Bacteria > Actinomycetota > Actinomycetes > Actinomycetales > Microbacteriaceae > Rathayibacter. Next base: position 3,469,204 of record NZ_CP047173.1, on the reverse strand, counting down.
GGGCGTTGGTCACGGTCGCCTCGGCCGTCGCCAGCGCTACGAAGCTCGCGAAGGGGATGAGCGGACCCGGGGGCCGGACGACGCGGGGCTGCTGCACCTCGGGCGTCGGAGAGGGGGTGGGCTCCGACGGGTCAGGATCGGTCGGCGACGGTTCCACCGTCTCGGGGGCGGCGGCGGTCGGCGCAGGGAAGCCGTTGTCGACGAAGAGCTCCGTCACGGCGGCGGTGGTCCGCCAGTCCACCCAGCCCGTCACCTCGACGTCCGCCCCGGTCTCGCGGAGCGCGCGCTGGAGGGAGGAGACGTCGTCGCCCTCGTCCTCCGTGCGCAGATCGCGATAGAGCGCCAGCGGACCGGGCACGGCGAAGACGGGACGTCCCGAGACGGCGCCGACGAGGCTCCCCGGTCGGACCACGTCGCCGACGTCGACGGTCCGTCTGGTGACGACGGCCGGGACTCCCGAGGGGATCGTGCTGAGCGTCTGCTCGCTCCCGGCGACGACGCTGCCGGCGAACGCCGTGCGGGAGTCGACGACCCGTCGCTCCACCGGCGCGGTGACCCGGATCGTCTGCTGCGCCTGGCTCCCGGGTCCGGGGTCCGGCGCCTGGACGAGGAGTCCGGTCAGGAAGGAGGCCGTGATCGAGCCGAGCAGGACCAGGGCCGCGACGACCGCCCGCAGGGGGTGCTCGATGCGCCGGAGCCGCGTGCTGCTCGGCACTGCACCCCCGCCGTCAGCCATGCGCGGCGATGTACGCGCGCGCGGCCTCGAGGAGCTGCTGCTTGCGCTCCTTCTCCTCGTTCAACGCCGCTTGATTCGCGTCGATCAGTGGCTGCTGGTATGCGGCTTCGAGGTCGGCGAGCGTCTGCGTCAGGCGGGTGTCGGTGTTGCAGCGGGCCTCGATCGAGGCGAGCCGGATCCCCTCCTCGCTGCTCCCCGCTCCTTCGTTCCCCAGCAGCTCGTAGGACTGCTTCGTCAGGTAATCCTCACCTGTCTGGGGGGTGAGTCCGGCGTCTTTCAGGCACTGCTCCCACGGCTCGCGGGCCCGGTGCCAGCGCTCGTCCTTGCGTGCCTTCGTCCGCGCTTCGCTCTCCAAGCGGGAGACGACACTGTTGAGGCGTTCGTCCTGCGGCGGAGTGACGGCACCCATCGCGTCGACCACCGATTCGTCGTCCTGATTGCAGGCGTCGTACGCTGCGGACCACTGCACGCCACCGGCCGCTCGGGCGTTCTCCAGCGCGATGTCCATCGGCGACGTCGCGAAGTCGAAGCCGTAGCGCGCTGCGCGCTGCTCCTCCCAGAGTCCGAACGTCCGGTCATCGAGGTCGGTCGCCGGGTCGGGCTGCGTGCGGGCGGGAGAGGTCGTGAACCCTTTCGACTTCACGCACTCGACGATCACCGCCCGCGCAGCTGCCTTGAAGACCTGGTGGTCGGCATGCCTCCCGTAGAACGCGTACTCGTCCAGCGGCATGACGATCTCGCCGCTGACCGAGTCCAGGTAGGCATGCGCGGAGTCGTCGGGCTTCGTCGCGCCGACAGTGCAGCCGCAGAGCACCGACAGAGAGGCGAAGGCGCCCAGGGCGCCCCGGAGGATTCGTCCGCCGGGGCGCCGTCGTCGACCGCTCATCAGTTGTAGCTCTGGATCCGGTCGTTCCAGGTCTCCAGCCGGATCAGTCCCAATGCCTCGTCCTGTTCTTCATGGTTCATCCCCATCGATCGAACTCCGACCTGCGGTCATCGAGCTCTTGACCGGATGGGACATCACGGTACGTGAGCCTTCGTCGACTCACAAAGCCTTGTCGCCTTGCGCGCGCTCGGTGGCGCTCGGTCCATCCGTCTGAGAAGCCCGCGGAGCGGAGGCCTCGAGTCGCGGTCGCTCAGGCACGAGGCCGACGGCCTGCGCATGGGAGCCGGGGGTCTCGATATGCCGAAGCGCGGCTACTCGACCGGCATCGGGTGCGCGTTCCCCGCTTTTCCCGCGGGCGCTGCATGCAGATCGAGTAGCCCGCGGAGCGGGCGTATCGAGATCCCCATCGTCAGGACGCTGAGGCTGCAGACCCGTCCTGCTGGTGACGGTGGGTCTCGATACGCCCCTGCGGGGCTACTCGACCAGCATGACGCGGCGCAGCCGCGTCCTTTCCCTGACCATCGAGACGCGGTGCGGCTTCGCCGCTCGACACGCCGCTGCGCGACTCCCCGACCGGCATGAGGCGCGGCCGCCCGACGAGCAGGCTCTCGGCTCAGCGGCCGGCGAGCATCCCGAGCATCCAGGAGAGCGCGGCGATGGCGCCGACGCCGACGACACTGGAGCCGATGATCACGCTGCGGCGGACGCGCGCGGAGCGGCCGTCGGGAGCGGCGGCATCCGCTGCGGGGGCCGCCGCGGTCATCCCCGCGCGCAGTCGGTGCGCGACCTGGTCGGCGGTCGGCCGCTTCGCCGGGTCGCGGTCGGTCATCGAGGTCAGCAGCGTCCGCCAGGCCGCGGGCAGCGTCGGCGGGACGACGGGGGAGCGGTTCAGCCGCGCGATCGCCGCCTCGAGGACGGTGCCCGAGTACTCGCGGTGGCCGGTCAGGGCCTCCAGCAGCACGAGGCCGAGGGAGAAGACGTCGCTGGCGCCGCTGATCGGCTCGCCGGCCACCTGCTCCGGACTGACGAAGCTGGCGGTGCCGATCACGATGCCGTCGCTGGTGAGGCGCGAGCCGTCCATGAAGTGAGCGACACCGAAGTCGGTGAGCTTGGCCGTGCGGGTGTAGCCGCTGGAGGCGACTTCGCTGACCAGGATGTTCGCGGGCTTCACGTCGCGATGCACCACGCCGCGCTCGTGCAGGTAGGCGAGCGCCTCGGCGAGCTGAGTGCCGATCGCGGCGACCTCGTCCGCTGCCATCGGGCCCGGCTCGAGCCGCGCCTCGAGGGTCGGGTCGGCGACCAGCTCCATCACGACGTAGCGGCGCACCTCGCCGCCGAAGTTGTGCAGGCCCGCGTCGAAGAGGTTGACGATGCCGGGGTGCGCGAACGAGCTGAGCATCCGCACCTCGCGCTCCTGGCGGGCGACGTCCTCCGGGTTCGAGGCCTCGGCGCGGAAGACCTTCACGGCCACGTCGCGCTGCACGGTCTCGTCGCGCGCCCGGTAGACCGAGCCCATCCCGCCCGAGCCGATGCGCTCGATCAGGTAGTAGCGACCGGCGACGCGCTGCTGGGCGGCGTTGGCGGCGATGGTGCTCACGACGACCCCGCCTTCTGCTGGAGCGACGCGCTCCGGGGCGCCCCGGATAGGCGCCTGGGTGTACGGTACCGCGGCCCCGCACCATCGGGGGGCGCAATAGCCGGGATTGACATACGGCCGTGATAGAAGCAGTCGATCGCGACCGTTCCCAGGAACGGGCGGCGCCCGATCAGCGGAGTCCGCTGCGCGCGAACCCCTGCACGAAGTAGCGCTGGAAGATCAGGAACAGCACGACCATCGGCAGCACGTTCACCAGTGCGAAGGCCATCGTTCCGCCGTAGTCGCTGCCGAACTGGCCCTGGAGGTAGAGCAGTCCGATGGGGAGGGTGAAGAGGACGTTCTCCTTGAGGGCGATCAGCGGCCAGGCGAAGTCGTTCCAGGAGCCGAGGAGCGACATGAAGAAGAGGACGGCGATCAGCGGCTTCGAGAGCGGCAGCACGATCCGGGTGAAGACGCGGAAGTGGCCGGCCCCGTCGATCCGGGCCGCCTCGATCAGGTCGCGCGGGATGGCGAGGATGAACTGCCGCGCCAGGAAGAGCCCGAACGCCGAGGCCGCCGTCGGCAGGATCACCGCCCAGTAGCTGCCGTAGAGGCCGAGGTCGGTGACGAGCCGGAAGAGCGACACCATGATCACCTGCACGGGGAGCGTCAGCGTCGACAGCGCCAGGAGGAAGAGCACGCCGGAGCCGCGGAAGCGCAGCTGCGCGAAGGCGTAGCCGCCGAGCAGGTTGATCGCCACGGTGATCAGCGCGGTGGTGAGGCTGATCGCGAGCGAGTTGCCGAACCAGGTCGCGACCGGGAACGAGTCGAAGACGCGCTCGAAGTTGGCCAGTGTGAACTCGCGCGGCCACAGGCGCAGCGTGCCGCCGAGCAGCTCGGCGCGCGAGGAGAACGCGACGACGAGCATCCAGTAGAGCGGGAAGAGGATGACGACCGAGACGAGGATCGCGAGGACGAGCCGGAGCGCGGTGGTCGAGCGGGAGACGCGGTTCATTCGACGAGGTCCCTCGAGCGGTTCGTGCGCCACTGCACGGCGGTGAAGATCATGGTCAGGATCAGCAGGACGATGCCGATCGCGGCCGCGTAGCCCTGGTCGCGGGTGACGAAGCCGGTGTCGTAGGCGTAGGTCACCAGCACCGAGGTGGAGTTCTGCGGCCCGCCGCCGGTGAGGACGAAGACGATGTCGAACACCTGGAACGAGTAGATGACGTTGAGGATCAGCAGGAAGAACGTCGACGGCCCGACCAGCGGCACCGTCACGTGCCGGAACTGCTGCCAGCCGTTCGCGCCGTCGAGCCGCGCCGCCTCGTAGAGCGCGGGGTTCACGCCCTGCAGCCCGGCCAGGTAGATCAGCATGTTGAAGCCGGTGCGCCACCACAGGGTGACGAGGATCACGGAGGCGAAGGCCGCCGCACCGCCCGACTGCCAGGCGATCCGCGGCAGGCCGATGGTCTGCAGCAGGCCGTCGAGCACTCCGCTGTTCTCGTCGAAGATCAGCACGCCCATCAGCGCCGTGGCGACGCCCGAGACGGCCATCGGCAGGATCAGGATCGAGCGGAAGACCGGCCGGGCCGGCAGCACCGAGTTCAGCAGCACCGCGGCGCCGAGCCCGAGCGCCATCGACAGCGGCGTGACGATCAGCGTGAACAGCGCGGTGTTGAGGGTCGAGCGCCAGAACAGCGGGTCGCTCAGCAGCCGGCCGTAGTTGTCCAGCCCGATGAAGACGCCGTCGCCGAAGCCGTTGGTGCGCTGGAAGCTGAGCAGGAACGCGCCGATCAGCGGCACGAAGACGAACAGTGCCAGCATCAGCAGGTTCGGCGCGAGGAACCCGTAGGCCGCGACGGTCTCGCGGGCGGGCGCCCTGGAGTGGCGGCGCGGGCGCGCCGTCACCGCCGTCGGCGGGGGCAGGGTGCGGGTCACTGGGGCGCGCCGCTCACTGCACGGCGGTGGCGATGCCGGAGGTGAGGTTCGCGATCGTGTCCTCGGTGCTCTGGCCGCCGACGAACGCCTGCTCCAGCTGGTCCTTCAGCACCGCGATGATCGCCGCCATGTCCGGCGAGGCGACCTGCGCCGAGTCGGACGCCTGCACGGTGCCGGCCTGGCCGAGGAAGACCTCGGCGAGCTCGGGCCGCACCTCGAACTCGATGCCCGACTCGGTCAGGTCGCGACGGGTGGGCAGCAGCGAGGCGCCGGCGCAGAAGTCGCGCATCGACTCCTCCTCCGTCACGAAGGCGAGGAACGCCGCCGCCAGCTCCGGGTTCGCGGTCGCCTTGGTCGCGACGAGGGCGTTGCCGCCGAAGTCGCCGCCGCCGCGCACGTTCCGCGGCGAGTAGGTCGCACCCCACTCGAAGTCGAGCGTGGACTCGGCGTCGGGGATGAGGAAGGCGCCGCCGAAGGTCATCGCGGTCGTCTGCGAGTACCAGAGGTCGCTCGCGTAGGTCGTCGCCTGGATCGAGCTGCTCGGCGGGACGAGGCCGTCGGTGAAGAAGCTGCGGCTGAAGTCGATCGCGGCGCGGCCGGCCTCGGAGTCGATGGCCGGGGCGGACAGGTCCTCGGTGAGGAAGCGGCCGTCGGCCTGGAAGAGCAGGCTCAGCCAGCGGGTGACGCCGTTGCCCTGCCAGTTGTAGGCGAAGGGGTAGCGCTCGGCGGGGAGCGAGGCGCGCAGCTTCCGCCCGACCTCGGTGAACTCGTCCCAGGTCCACGCCTCCTCGGGCGAGGCGGGGAAGTCGGTGATGCCGGCGGTCGCGAGCGCCTCGGTGTTGTAGAGGATCAGCGAGGTGTCGGTGTGGTGCGGCACACCGAACGGGCTGCCGTTGCTCTGCACCGCGGCCCAGGCCGGGTCGGTGAAGCGCTCGGCCACGTCCGCCTCGAGGTGCGGCGTGAGGTCGAGCAGCTGGTCGCGACCGGCGTAGCTGCCGAAGGTGTAGTACGGCACGCGGAAGACGTCCGGCGGGTTGCCCGCCTGCAGCTGCGCGTCGATGTTGGTGAACATCTGCTCGTACGGCACCGAGTTCAGCGCCACGGTCGAGCCGGGGTTCGCCTCCTGGAAGCGGTCGATCGCTCGCTGGAAGCCGGCGAGCTCGGCGTCCGTGCCCCAGGTGGTGAAGGTCAGCGTGCCGCTGTCCGCGCTCGCGGCGGGGCGGGCCGGCGCGAAGCCGCAGCCCGCGAGCACCGGCACGGCGGCCGCGACGCCCAGCGCGCTGAGGAAGCGGCGGCGGTCCAGCACCGCCCGGTCGAAGGCGCTCCGGAGAGCGGTGGCGTCCAGCGCAGTCGTGTTCCGGCCCATGATGGCCTCCCCTCGGGGGCCACAGGCGGGCTCCCGGAGGGAGGCTAACGCGGAGGAGGCGCGCGGTGCCGGGACTGGACGGATCGCCGATCCTGTGAGAGGAGCCGGTCAGCTGCGGCGGCCGAGCATCCCCTCGAACGAGCCGTCCAGCGCCCACGGGTCGGCGGGAGCGCGGGAGGTGCGCGCCGCCTCGGTCGCGAGCTCGCGGCCCGCCCGCTCGATGCGCGAGGGCAGCGCGCGGCCGTCCTCGGTGGCCCCGCCCCAGTCCTCCGTCGCGGCGAACACCGTCGTCGACAGCGGAGCCGCGTGCAGGTAGCTGAAGAGCGGGCGCATCGCGTAGTCGACCGCGAGCGAGTGCCGGGGCGAGCCGCCGGTCGCCGCGAGCAGCACGGGCAGCCCGCGCAGCGCCTCGGTGTCGAGCACGTCGACGAACGACTTGAAGAGCCCGCTGTAGCTGGTGGTGAAGATCGGCGTGACGGCGATCAGCCCATCGGCTCCGGCCACCGCGTCGAGCGCGGTCTGCAGCGCGGGGCTGGCGAAGCCGGTGAGGAGGTTGTTCGTCACGTCGTGCGCGAGGTCGCGCAGCTCGACGACGCTGCGCTCGACGGCGAAGCCCTGCTCGGTGAGCGAGGCCTCCGTCGCGTCGGCCAGGCGGTCGGCGAGCAGGCGGGTGGAGGACGGCGTGCTGAGGCCGGCCGAGAGGACGGTGATCCTGCGGGTGTCCATGGTGCCTCCTAGGCGCTGACAGCGACGGGTGCGACGGCGGGCTGCTCGGCGCGGGCCGCGACGAGCGAGGAGTGGGTGGGCGCGTCCGGCACGTGCGCCGGGCGGCCCTCGGCGAAGCCCGCGCGCAGCGCCGGCAGGATCTCGCCGAGCAGGTCCATCTGCTCGAGGACGGTCTTCAGCGGCAGACCGGCGTGGTCCATCAGGAACAGCTGGCGCTGGTAGTCGCCGACGTACTCGCGGAAGCCGAGGGTGCGGTCGATGATCTCCTGCGGCGAGCCGACGGTGAGCGGGGTCTGCTCGGTGAAGTCCTCGAGCGAGGGGCCGTGGCCGTAGACCGGGGCGTTGTCGAAGTAGGGGCGGAACTGCGCGACCGCGTCCTGCGAGTTCTTCGCCAGGAAGATCTGCCCGCCGAGCCCGACGATCGCCTGGTCGGCGCTGCCGTGGCCGTAGTGCTCGAAGCGCTGGCGGTAGAGCTGCACCATCTTCGCGGTGTGCGAGGCGGGCCAGAAGATGTGGTTCGCGAAGAAGCCGTCGCCGTAGTACGCCGCCTGCTCGGCGATCTGCGGCGAGCGGATCGAGCCGTGCCAGACGAACGGCGCGACGCCGTCGAGCGGTCGCGGGGTCGACTGGAAGCCCTGGAGCGGGGTGCGGAACTGGCCCTCCCAGTCGACGAACTCCTCGGTCCACAGCCGGTGCAGCAGGTCGTAGTTCTCGATGGTCAGCTCGATGCCGCGGCGGATGTCCTTGCCGAACCACGGGTAGACCGGGCCGGTGTTGCCGCGGCCGAGCATCAGGTCGACGCGGCCGCCGGCGAGGTGCTGGAGCATCGCGTAGTCCTCGGCGAGCTTCACCGGGTCGTTCGTGGTGATCAGCGCCATGGCGGTGCTGAGCTGGATCCGCTCGGTCTTCGCCGCGATGTAGGCGAGGGTCGTGGTGGGGGAGGACGACCAGAACGGCGGGTTGTGGTGCTCGCCGAGGGCGAACACGTCGAGGCCGATCTCCTCGGCCTTCTCCGCGATCGCGAGGGTCGCCGCGATCTTCTCGGACTCGCTGGGCGTGCGGCCGGTCGTGGGGTCGGTGGTGATGTCGCTCACCGTGAAGATGCCGAACTGCATCGGGCGCTCCTTCTCTCCGTGGCCCCGTCCTGGCGAGACCTAATCCATGCGTTCGCATGTACATCCTCATCCAACCACGGAGAGCTGGATTCATTCCCGCCACTCGGTCGAGCACTCAGGAGCGCGTCAGTGAGGGGATGCGGGCCACCCCGTCGACGACCTCCTGGGCGAAGCTCGTCGTCTCGTCATCGAGAGCGACGAGGGCGTCTCGGGCCTCTTCGAAAGCTCCCACCAGGTCGCGGCGGAGCCGACGGATCTCGTCGACGGCTCGACCGCCGTCCACCCCGAGCTTCTTCGCTTCCTTCGCGAAGCCTGCTTCGGACATCGCATCGAAGCGGTGTTCGCCGTCGATCGACATCGCTGCCTGTGGCGCTTCACCCCTGGCGCCGAATCGCAACCGATCGTCGAGATAGGGGGCGATGGTGTTCAGGTCGTAGAGGGGCGCGAGCCGAGAGGAGGCGCCGTCGAGCAGCATCGAGTAGTTCTTGATGTGTGCGTCGGTGCAGTAGGCGACGCTGTTGAAGGCGACTCCACGGAAGAACTCCCATCCGATCTGCACTCTCTGGCTGTCGCTGAGTGCGAGAGCGCGGATGAGGGTCGCGACGGCGCCGATCCCCGGTCCTCCGTCCCGTCGCTGGTACTTCTTCGCCGGATCCGTCGACAGGGCCTGTCCCAGGTCTTCCTGATGCAACCGCCGGACGACTCCGTCTGCTCCGAGCTCTCGGTCGTAGCGTTTCGAGACGAAGACTCGGTGCGGCCCTATCTCCTGAATCCAGAACTCGGCAGTCGCGAGACCCAGGGTGTTCGCCGCGGTCGACGTCACGTATTCGACGACGTCGACGCGCCTGAATCCGTCCGGCGCGACGGGCTTGAGGATGTGGGTCGTCGGCGTCGCGCCCACTGCCCGTGCCCACCCGCCTCGGTCGCGAACGAGCGCGATCTTGGGTTGCGCTCCGGGAAGAGAGAAGCGCTGATCGAGGCGCGCGTCCGCAGTCCCGTCTCGGTACTCGTCGATGACGAGGCGGAGCTGTTCAGCGACGTCCTCGTCGGCCAGTGCCTCTGTCGCGGTTCGGTCACCGTCCGCGTCAGTGGATCCTTCTCCAGGAGGAAGAAGCTGAACGGCTCCAGGAGCGTCTGATCCGGTGTGTTCGAGGATGGCGAAGGGGTTCTTCGGATTGACATCGAAGCGTCGAGCAATGGCGCTCCGTGCTGCCTCGTTGTCGGGGAGGAGTCCGTTGAGCCAGGGCAGGACCTTCCGCTTGCTGTGGCGCTCCACGGCCTTGCTCATCGATAACGAGAGGGGTGTGCTCAGCGAGTCGCGCCTGTATTCGTCGTCGTAGACGAAGACGGTGTCGCCCGTGCTCTCCTGCAGAAAGGTTCCGGCTCTTCTGCCGTCGAGGTAGGCGACGAGCTCACGTGCGGTGGGCATCGAGCGCCCTTTCTTCGAGCCCGTACCCCAGCGCTCGGAGCACGTCGAGCACCGCACCGATACGGGCATTGGGGTTGCCGCGCTCGAACTCGTTCACCCACTTCCGGGAGAGTCCCGCGCGCTGGGCGAGCTCGGCCTGGCTGAGGCCCGCGTCCTCGCGCATCGAGACCACCAGCTGCCTCAGATCGTTCACTCCGCTGAACACCGCTCGCCCCCTCCGCCGGTGTAACCGTACGGCTACACACCACACTGTAACCCATCAGGTACTACTCGTGGTGTAACCGCTCGCACCCAGGCCGCGATGACACCCGAGGATCACATCTCCCTTCGACGGGGTGCAGCAGGTGACGAATGAAAGCTTCAGATGCCACAGCGGGCCAGGCTGTCAGCTGTAGATTTCAGGAGGTGTCGCATGGTTGCACGACGGTCTCCTCGTCGCTCCCTCCAGCTGGCCGAGGTCGGAGCCAACATCCGGCGCTGGCGAGCGGTGAACGGGATGACCGCATCCGCCCTCGCCGAGCGGGCGGGCGTCACGCGCGAGACGCTGCGCCGTCTCGAGGCGGGGGACGGCTCGGCCCGCTTCGACTCCGTCGTCGCAGTCCTCGGGGCGCTCGGCATCGCCGACTCCCTGGTCCAGGCGACCGACCCCTACCGCAGCGAGACGGCGCGTGCTCGCATCGACGCGATCCTCGGCGCCGGCGGCTTAGTGTGACGGTTGGGCCAGCGGGCCCTCGCCCTGGAGTGACGAGCCGCCATCTCGCCCTCCGGCCGGACGAAACATCCCCGCAATCTGCCCCGCACTAGAGTCGTGCCATGGGTGACCTCTTCGACGGATACGGGTCCCAGAAGGTCGAGCGGCCCCGTGCGGGCGCCTCACCCTGGGACGAGATGTTCGCCGATGTCGCGGCGACGAGCGGCCCCGCCGGCGTCCGCGACTCCTACCGCGACATCTACTCCTCGCTCGCGCGGATGACGCAGGAGGAGCTGCGCGGTCGCACCGATGCGCTCGCCTCCTCCTATCTCGCGCAGGGCGTCACCTTCGACTTCGCGGGCGAGGAGCGGCCCTTCCCGCTCGACGCCGTGCCGCGCGTGATCGAGAGCGCCGAGTGGTCGGTCGTGCAGAACGGCGTCAAGCAGCGGGTCCGCGCGCTCGAGGCCTTCCTCGCCGACGTCTACGGTCCGCAGAACGCGGTCAAGGACGGCGTGATCCCCGCGGCCCTGCTCTCCAGCTCCAGCCACTTCCACCGCCAGGCCGCCGGCATCGAGCCGGCCAACGGCGTGCGGATCCAGGTCTCCGGCATCGATCTGATCCGCGACGAGGTCGGCGACTGGCGGGTCCTCGAGGACAACGTGCGGGTGCCCTCGGGCGTCTCCTACGTGATCTCGAACCGCCGGGTGATGGCGCAGACGCTGCCCGAGCTGTTCGTCTCGATGCGGGTGCGGCCGGTCGGCGACTACCCGAACCGCCTGCTTCAGGCCCTGCGCGCCTCCGCCCCCGAGGGCGTCGACGACCCCACCGTGGTCGTGCTCACCCCCGGCGTCTACAACTCGGCCTACTTCGAGCACACCCTGCTCGCCCGCCTGATGGGCGTCGAGCTGGTCGAGGGGCGCGACCTGTTCTGCACCGGCGGCAAGGTGTTCATGCGCACCACCTCCGGGCCGACCCGCGTCGACGTGATCTACCGCCGGGTCGACGACGAGTTCCTCGACCCGCTGCAGTTCCGCGCCGACTCGATGCTCGGCTCGCCCGGGCTGATGCTCGCCGCTCGCCTGGGCAACGTCACCATCGCGAACGCGGTCGGCAACGGCGTCGCCGACGACAAGCTCGTCTACACCTACCTGCCGGACCTCATCCGCTACTACCTCTCGGAGGACCCGGTGATCAAGAACGTCGACACCTGGCGCCTCGAGGATCCGGGTGCGCTCGAGGAGGTGCTCGACCGCCTCGACGAGCTCGTCGTGAAGCCGGTCGACGGCTCCGGCGGCAAGGGCCTCGTGGTCGGTCCGGCCGCCTCGGCGAAGGAGCTGGCCGAGCTGCGCTCGCGGCTCCAGGCCGACCCGCGCGGCTGGATCGCCCAGCCGGTCGTGCAGCTCTCCACCATCCCGACCCTCGTCGACGACGGGATGCGGCCCCGGCACGCGGACCTCCGGCCCTTCGCGGTCAACGACGGGAACGACGTCTGGGTGCTGCCCGGCGGTCTCACCCGGGTCGCGCTGCCCGAGGGCCAGCTCGTCGTCAACTCGTCGCAGGGCGGCGGGTCGAAGGACACCTGGGTCGTCGGCCTCGAGGGCCAGCAGCTCACCGAGCCGGACGCGCACGACATCTCGGGTCTCGTCGAGGACCAGGCGGCCGTGACCACTTCGATCCCGATCGTCTACCCGCTCAACCACACGCCCGACCAGTCTCCGCAGGACGCGGCGAACCACGACCAGGACCAGCAGCAGCAGCAGCAGTCGCGCGCCGCAGGGGAGGACGACTGATGCTCTCCCGGATCGCCGAGTCGCTGTTCTGGATCGGCCGCTACATCGAGCGGTCCGACGGCACCGCCCGCATCCTCGACGTGCACCTGCAGCTCCTGCTCGAGGACCCGTGGATCGACGAGGACACCGCCTGCCGCTCGCTGCTGTCGGTGATGGGCTCCACCGCGCCCGACGACATGAAGGAGGTCACCCGCGCCGACGTGCTGACCATCCTCGCGATCGACCGCACGAACCCCGCCTCCATCGCCTACTCGCTCGGAGCCGCCCGCGAGAACGCGCGGCGCGCCCGCGAGATCGTCTCCACCGAGCTGTGGGAGTGCCTCAACACCACCCGCACGCGGATGCCGCGCCGGGTGACGGGGGAGCGCGTCTCGGAGTTCTTCGGCTGGGTGCGCGAGCGCTCGGCGCTCGCCGTGGGCATCATCGAGTCGGCCACCTCACGCGACGAGGCCTGGCAGTTCTTCACGCTCGGCCGCTCGATCGAGCGCGCCGACATGACCGCCCGGCTGCTCGCCACCCGGTCGCTCACCGAGGCGAGCGGACCGTCCTGGACGACGATCCTGCGCTCCTGCGGGGCGTACGAGGCGTACCTGCGCACCTACCGCGGGGTGCCGAGTGCGCGGAACGCGGCGGAGTTCCTCCTCCTGGACCGCCTCTTCCCGCGGTCGATCCTCTTCTCGGTGTCGCGCGCGGAGATGTGCATGCGCGACATCGAGCCCCGCACCGGCCGCGTCGGCCACTCCGGCGATGCGCAGCGGGTGCTCGGCCAGATCCGCAGCGAGCTCGAGTACCGGCCGATCGCCGAGATCCTCGAGGACCTGCCGCGGCACATGGACAGCGTGCAGGAGGCGACCTCGTCGGCCTCCGAGGCGATCCGCCAGCGCTACTTCCCCACCAACGTCATGCCGAGCTGGATCGGGGAGGCGCTGTGAGCAGGCTGCGCATCACGCACACGACAGGATTCACCTACCGGGGCGACGTCGTCGCGTCCTACAACGAGGCGAGGATGCTGCCGGCGTCCTCGGACGGGCAGCTCGTGCTCTCGTCGAACCTCGTGATCCGCCCGGTCACCTCGGCGCACAGCTACACCGACTACTGGGGCACCCGGGTCTCGTCGTTCGACGTGCTCGACCCGCACCAGGAGCTCTCGCTCACCGCGACCTCGCTCGTCGAGATCCGGCCGAAGGCGCACCCCGACCACCCGGTCGGCTGGGAGCAGCTCGCCGACCAGGTGCAGACCCGCACCGAGTACGTCGAGCAGCTGAAGCAGACCACGCGCACCGCGCCGCCCGAGGACCTCGTCGCGCTCGCCCGCGGCCTGGCCGACGCGGCCGAGGGCCCCTGCGACGCAGCGCTCTCGATCGCCGAGACGATCGGCCGCGAGATGACCTACCGGCAGGGCGTCACGGGCGTGCACTCCACGGCGACCGAGTCGTGGACCGTCCGCGAGGGCGTCTGCCAGGACATCACCCACATCGTCCTCGGCGCGCTGCGCTCGGCCGGCATCCCGGCGCGCTACGTCTCCGGCTACCTGCACCCGAAGCCGAACGCGGCGATCGGCGAGACCGTGGTGGGCGAGTCGCACGCCTGGGTCGAGTGGTTCTGCGGCGGCGCCTGGCGCGGCTACGACCCGACCAACCTGATCGACATCGGCGACCGCCACGTGATCGTCGGCCGCGGTCGCGACTACAACGACATCGCCCCGCTGCGCGGCGTCTACGCCGGCCCGCACTCCTCGAAGCTGTTCGTCCGGGTGGAGATCACGCGCGAGGCGTGAGGGCGGGGGTCGTCACGAGGGCGACCTCCTCCTGGGCGGCGGGCTCGGGGGCGCGGGCACGGCGGCGGCTGCGGAGGTACCAGCCGGCGCCGATCGCGGCGGCGACGGCGCCGGAGGAGGCGCCGACCAGCATCGCCCAGCGCGGGCCGTAGGCGTTCGCGACCCAGCCGATCAGGGGCGCGCCGATCGGGGTGCCGCCCATGAAGATCGCCATGTAGAGCGCCATCACGCGGCCGCGCATCTCCGGGGTCGTCGAGAGCTGCACGTAGCCGTTCGCCGAGGTCATCAGCGTCTGCGCGGCGATCCCGACGAAGGGGAGCAGGATCGCGAACGCCCAGACGGTCGGCATCAGGCCGGCCAGGGCGAGCGCGACGCCGAAGGCCGCCGCGGCGCCGACGATCAGGCGCAGCCGGGGGCGGTCGCGCCGGGCCGAGAGCAGGGCCCCGATCACCGAGCCGACGGCGATCGCGGAGGAGAGCAGGCCGAACTCGCTCGCGCCCATGTCGAACTCGACGGTCGCCATCGTCGAGGCGAAGATCGGGAAGTTGAGGCCGAAGGTGCCGATGAGGAAGACGATCGACAGCACGACGAGGATGTCGGGGCGGCGTGACACGTAGCGGAAGCCCTCGAGCAGCGCGCCCGGGCCGCGGGTGGCGCGGGGAGCGGAGCGCAGCTGCTCGCGGTGCAGGAAGCGCAGCGAGACCAGCACCGCGACGAAGCTCGCGGCGTTGAGGAGGAACACCCAGCCCGAGCCGACCGCGGCGATCAGGACGCCCGCGAGCGCGGGACCGATCATCCGCGCCGAGTTGAACGAGGCGGAGTTGAGCGAGACGGCGTTGGAGAGGTCGCGCTCCTCGACCAGCGCCGAGACGAAGGTCTGGCGGACAGGGGCGTCGATTGCTGCGGCGAAGCCCAGCAGCAGCGCGAAGACGTAGACCATCCAGAGCTGCACCACGCCGGTCACCACGATCAGGCCGAGTCCGAGGCCGAGCACGGCCATCGCGGCCTGCGTCGCCATCAGCAGCTTCCGGCGGTCGAAGCGGTCGGCGATGAAGCCGGAGAAGGGCACCATCAGCAGCTGCGGCCCGAACTGCAGCGCCATCGTCACCCCGAGCGCCGTCGCGTCGTGGTCGGTCAGGTCGTTGATGACGATCCAGTCCTGGGCGGTGCGCTGCATCCAGGTGCCGATGTTGGAGACCATCGCGCCGGCGAACCAGATCCGGTAGTTCGGCACGGCGAGGGAGCGGAACATCGCGCTCATCGGTCCGCCACCTCGCGCAGCAGCGCGGCAGCGTCGTGCAGCAGCCGGCGCTGGTCGGGGTCGAGCTCGCGGAGGCGGGCGATGAGCCAGGCGTCGCGGCTGCGGCGCACGTCGAGGACCAGCTCGGAGCCGCGCGCGGTCGCGCGGATGCGGGTGACCCGCCCGTCGGTCGGGTCGGCGAGGCGCTCGACGAGTCCGTCGTCGGCGAGGCAGCCGACGGTGCGGGTCATCGACGGCGGGCGGACCCGCTCCGCCTCGGCGAGCTCGCCGAGGGTGCGCGGGCCCTCGCGGTGCAGCAGGGCGAGGACGCCGAACTGCGCGTCGCTCAGCTCGTGCTCCGCCTTCTCCTGACGCAGACGGCGGCTGAGCCGGCCGACGGCGACGCGCGTCTCGCCGGCGAGGGCGGGGAGATCGGTGTCGGCAGGGGGCGGGGTCACATAGTTAGCCTAACAAAAGAACTGCCAGGAGGAGGTGGATCTCTACACGGCCTCTGCGAGGGCTACTCGATCAGCGAGGCAAGGGGCGCGCAGCGGCGTGCCTTTTGCTGGTCGAGTAGCCGCGGAGCGGCGTATCGAGACCCGAGCCCCGCAGTGCCCCCCGTTGTGGCCGCACCGTTCGCGACACCTGGGCGGGGGAGTCGGCGGTGGCTACGGTCGGAGCAGACCGGGCCGGGGACACCATCGCGTTCGGTGACCTGGTCCGAGACGGCCGCCCGACCCGAACGGGCGGCTCCCGCGCCCCGGCCCGGTCTCGCGCTCCGCAGGCCGAGCCCGCCGCGGCTACGTGCGCCGGGCCGTCCGCACCGCGCCGACGCTCGCCGCCACGACGAGCGCGATGCCGACCGCCTCGATCGCGGTCAGCCGCTGGCCCAGCACCAGGAAGCCCGAGAG
The DNA here is from genome assembly GCF_009834185.1 of Rathayibacter sp. VKM Ac-2760. Taxonomy (GTDB): domain Bacteria; phylum Actinomycetota; class Actinomycetes; order Actinomycetales; family Microbacteriaceae; genus Rathayibacter. The sequence continues at coordinate 3,453,020 of NZ_CP047173.1, read as the reverse complement.
CGCCGCCGCGCCGGGCGCCAGCGCCATCAGGATCGAGAACGTCGACGAGCGCAGGCGCCGCAGGGCGAGCAGCTCCAGCGCGTACGGCAGTGCCGAGGAGAGGACGGCGACCGCGAGCCCGAGCAGCAGCACCGGCGGGAGGACGAGGGCCGGGCCGGCCGCGGCGATGCCGAACGGCAGCGAGACGAGCGCGCCCGCCGTCAGCGCGAGCGCGAGCCCGTCGAGCCGGGGGAAGCGCCCGCCGGTGCGCCCGGCGAAGACGATGTAGGTGGCCCAGAGCGCGGCGGCGCCGAGCGCGAAGGCGACGCCGACGGGGTCGAGCACCGAGAATCCGCCCTGCGAGAGCACGACGACGCCGCCGAGGGCGAGCGCCGCCCAGAGCAGGCTGACCAGGCTCCGCCCGGCGATCACCGACAGCACCAGCGGCCCGAGCACCTCGAGCGTCACCGCCGCGCCCTGCGGGATCCGGGCGATCGCCTCGTAGTAACAGGCGTTCATCCCGCCGAGCGCCAGGCCGTAGGCGCCGACGGTCGCCCAGTCCGAGCGGGAGTAGCCGCGGATCCGCGGCCGGCAGACCACGAGCAGCACCAGCGCCGAGAAGACCAGCCGCAGCGTGACCGTCCCGATCGGCCCGGCCGCCGGGAAGAGCAGCACCGCGAAGGACGCGCCGAGCTGCACGCTCGCGATCGATCCGAGCACGAGCCCGATCGACGCCGCACCCGCCCGAGCCGGCGGCTCGGCCCGTGACGGCGGCACGCCGCTCAGCTCGAGCGCCGCTGCTTCTGCACGGGCGGGACGTTGTAGCCGAGCAGGCCGACCCCGGTCTCGTCCCAGAGCAGCGTGGTCAGCGAGACGTTGTCGACGGCGGGGAAGGTGTGGCGGTAGGTCTCGGGGTTGATGCCGAGGTAGGCGCAGAGCAGGAGGCGGATGAGGGTGCCGTGGCAGACCACCAGTACGCGCCCCTCGGGGTGGTCGCGGTGGATCCGCGCCAGCGCCGTGTTCGCGCGGGCGACCGCGTCGAGACCGGACTCGCCGCCGGGCATCGGCTGGATGGCGGGGGCGGCCACCCAGGCGCGGTACTCGTCCGGGAAGCGCTGCTCCATCTCGGTGTTCGTCAGGCCCTCGCCGCGGCCGAAGTCGACCTCGACGAGCGCCGGGTCGAGCTGCACCTCGAGGTGCGCGGCCCGCGCGGAGGGGACGGCGGTGCGCACCGCGCGCACGAGCGTGGAGGAGTAGACCGCGTCGAGCTCGGCGTCGACGGCCCAGGACGCGAGGGTGGCCGCCTGGTCCTGCCCGAGGGCGGTCAGCGCGATGTCGGAGGAGCCCGCGTAGCGGTTCTCGGAGTGCCAGACGGTCTCTCCGTGCCGGGCGAGGATGAGGATCGTCACCGGACGAGCCTACCGAGGCCGCCGGGGAGAATCCGGCGGCTCAGGTGAACCCGGCCGCTCACGCCGCGCGCACGTCGTAGTGGGCGTCGACCAGGACCGGGAGGTGGTCGGACACCCCCTGCGGCAGCGTGGAGACCCGCTCGATGCGCACCGAGTCGCTGATCGCGAAGTCGAAGTGGCCGCTGAAGTAGCGGTAGCGCGCGTAGGTCGGGGAATCGCTCCGCGACACGAGGTAGCCGTTCTGCGTCATCCTGCGGTCCAGTCCGCGGAAGAACCAGGGGTAGTTGTAGTCGCCGACCATGATCGACGGGGTCTCCGGCGCGTACTCGCGGAGGCGGTCGAGCGCCTCGCCGATCTGCTTCCGGCGCAGGGCGTTGCCGGCGGAGAGCGGGGCGGCGTGGAAGGACGAGACGGCGATCGCCCCGCCCTCGCGGTCCTCCAGCCGGACGGCCAGCAGACGCTCGTGAGCGGGGGACATCACGCGGTCGTGCATCGACTTGCTGAGCTCGAACGCGGCGCTGCCGACGAGCTCGAATCGGGCCTGGGAGTAGTACACGGCGAGCCCGAGGCGGTTGCGCGCGGTGACCGACGCGAGCCGCAGATCGCCGAGCTCCTGCGGGAGCTTCGTGGTGTCGCACTCCTGGAGGCAGAGGACGTCGACGTCGTGGCGGGCGGCGAGAGGGGCGATCTCGCCGTGCGCCCTGTGCTCCCGGAGGTTGTAGGAGATCACCCGGAGGGAGCGTTCTTTCGGCTGCATTGCGCCAGTGTAGGGCCGCCGGCGGGGGCCTCCGGCGACGTTCCGGCGAACACGGAGGGACGACGGCGAGCCCCCGCGCTTCCCGGCCGGCGCGGAGCCGACGGGGGAGGCGCGAGGGCCCTGGAGGAGGCGGTCAGTGCCCGGCGGCGCCTGACGCGTCGGTGTCGTCCTCGGTCTCGGCGTCCGTGCCGTGGACGCCGTCGGTGGGTCCCCAGTCGGGCAGGGGCGGGTTCTGCTCCTCGCCCGCGGCGTCCACGCCGTCGGGGCCGTCGGGGGACGGGCTGCCCACCTCGTCGAGGCCCGCGGGGGTACCGGTGCCGGCGCCGCCGGTCGTGATGCCGCTGTCGCCGGAGGTCGGTTCGATGTCGTTCTCGGAGCTGCTCATGCCTCCACGCTAGGACCCCTCCCGAGACCCCGGTAGCCCCTTGCGTTCGGCCCCTGTCCCACTGACGAGGGGCGGCCCCGGCGCGGTGGCGGTGTCCTCGCGCGGAGGACACGATCGGGCCTGCCCCGCGTCCTCTGCGGAACCGGCCGCGCCTCGCGTTCACCGACAGGAAGGCTCCCTCGTGACCCACGTCTCCCCGCCCCGCTCCGACTCCGACCGCCTCGTCACCCGCCGCTCCGTGACGGCCGCCGCCGCCTGGACGGTGCCGGTCGTCGCCGTCGCCGTCGCGACTCCGTCCGCCGCCGCCTCGCTCGTCGAGGTGGGCGCCTTCAGCCTCTCCGGCTCCTGCGGCACCCTGGGCATCATCGGACCGGGCTTCCTGCTGACCGCCGGCGCGCAGGAGCTGCCGGTCGGCACGACCGTGGTCGTCACCGGCTCCGGCGTGGCGAACATCGGCGTCTTCTCGGTGTCGGGCGGCACCGCGAACGTCGCGGTCCTCAGCGGCACCTCGCGGCTGATCACGCTGACCTCCGCCGTGCCGGCCGGTGCGACCGTCTCGTTCCGCACGACGCTGTCGATCTCGGTCGCGTTCGGGCTCACCGGCGTCGCGACCCTCCCCGAGGGCTACGTCGGCACCGGCGCGAAGACCGCGGCGAGCGTCTCGAGCACGCTCGTCCTCTGCTCGGCGACCTGAGCCGCCGGCCGGGCCGAACCGCCGGCGCCGCCGAACGACGAAGGCCCTCCCGCTCCGGATCCGGAGGGGAGGGCCTTCGTGGCTGTCAGGCGGCCTGAGGCTCAGCGCCCGTAGGCGGAGGCGGCGGGGCAGTCGAACGGGTCGCCGCCGGCCGACAGGCCGACGCGGTTGAGGTAGCGCACCACGATGCCGTACGACTCGAGCAGCGAGGTCTCGGTGTAGGGGATCTGGTGGGTCGTGCAGTACTCCTTGGCGATGACCTGAGCCTGACGCAGCGCCGGGCGCGGCATGTTCGGGAACAGGTGGTGCTCGACCTGGTAGTTCAGGCCGCCCATGAAGTAGTCGTTGAACCAGTTGCCGCGGATGCTGCGCGAGGTGAGGACCTGGCGGCGCAGGAAGTCGACGCGGGCCTCCTTGGGCAGGATCGGCATGCCCTTGTGGTTCGGGGCGAACGAGGCGCCCATGTAGAGGCCGAAGACGGCCATCTGCACGCCGACGAAGGCGAAGGCCATGCCGAGCGGCAGCGCCCAGAAGACGACGGCGAGGTAGAGGCCGACGCGGGCGACGAGCATCGAGATCTCGACCCAGCGCTTGTCGACCTTGCCCTTGCCGAAGACGGTGCGGAAGCCGTGCAGGTGCAGGTTGATGCCCTCGAGCAGCAGGAGCGGGAAGAACGCGTAGCCCTGGCGGCGGGTCAGCCAGGCGTAGGCGCCGCGCGAGCGGGCCGCGTCCTCCGGGGTGAACGAGACGACGTCGCGGACGATGTCCGGGTCCTTGCCGAGCACGTTCGGGTTGGCGTGGTGGCGGCTGTGCTTGTTCATCCACCAGGAGTAGCTGATGCCGACGACGAGGTTCGCGAGCGTGCGGCCGGCGACGTCGTTGGCCTTGCCGGACTCGAACACCTGGCGGTGCGAGGCCTCGTGGGCGAGGAAGGCGAACTGGGTGAGCACGATGCCCAGGGCAGCGGCGAGCAGCAGCTGGAACCAGGAGTCGCCCAGCAGGACGAAGCCGGTGACGATGCCGCCGAGGGCGAGCGTCAGCACGGAGAAGAGGATGTAGTAGAAGCCGCGGCGGCGGCGGAGCAGACCGGCGTCGCGCACGGTGCTCAGCAGACCGGAGTACTCGGTCGTCGGGTTCGTGTTGCCCTCGCCGCGGGGGCGGGTGCGGACGACGCGGGGAGAGGCCTGGACCCGGGGGGAGGTCTCGACCCGGGGGGCGGAGGGGACGTTTCCGTCGGACAGTGCGGTGGGGGTGCTCATCGGCGCCTCGCTCGTTCGGGGTGGCCGTCCTCATCGACGGCCGCTCGGCGAGCGATCCCCGGGAGGTCCGGGTCCGCTCATGATTTCACCGCGCCGGTAGGGGCCGGGCGCGGCAGCAGTCCGCCGGTTTCAAAGGGAACTGGGTTCACACTATGGCGTGCACCGGGCAGGCGCATCAGGACGATTGCCAGGCTTTCCGACGCATGCCGGAGAGGGCATGCGATGAGGACTGCTCCGTGACGGACGGCGACCCGGAGCAGTCCTCCCCGGTCACGATCCGATCGAGTCCTGCGGGCGGCCGCCCGACTTGAGGGCGGCGAGCCGCGCCTCGACCTCGGTCATCTCGCCGAGGTCCTCGAGCGACTCGAACTGGGCGTCGAGGCTCGAGGAGGCGAGCTCCTCCGCGCCGCGGACGCGCGCCTCCTCGCGGCGGATCTTCTGCTCGAAGCGGCTCACCTCGCTGGTCGGATCCATGATGTCGATGCTCTTGATCGCGTCCTGCACCTGCGACTGCGCCTCGACGGTCTTCGAGCGGGCGATCAGCTCGTCGCGCTTGGAGGAGAGCTGGTTCAGCTTCTCCCGCATCTGGTTCAGGCCCGACTTGAGCTTGTCGACGACCTCGGTCTGCGAGGCGATCGTCGGCTCGGCGTCCTTCGCCTCCTTCTCCGACTGGATCTGGCGGGTGAGCGCCACCTTGGCGAGCGCGTCGAACTTGTCCGCGTCGCCCGCCGATCCGGAGGAGCGCAGCTCATCGGCCTTGCGGCTCGCGGCGAGCGCCTTGCCGCCCCACTCGTCGGCGTTCTGCACGTCCTCGCGGTAGTCGTCCTCGAGGAGGCGGAGGTTGCCGATGGTCTGCGCGATGGCGGCCTCGGCGTCGCGGATGCTGTCGGTGTAGTCGCGCACCATCTGGTCGAGCATCTTCTGCGGGTCCTCGGCCTGATCGAGGAGCGAATTGATGTTGGCCTTCGCGAGCTGCGCAATGCGGCCGAAGATCGACTGTTTCTGGGCCATGCTGTCTCTCCTTCACTGAGGGGGCCTGCGGATGCGGGGCCCGGGGTGTCTGGCAGGTAGGTCGTGCGGGTATGTGGGCGGGCGGGTCAGAAGCGGCCGCCGCCGCCGCGACGGCCGCCGCCGCCGCCGCCACCGAAGCCGCCGCCGCTGGAGCGCCGGGAGCCGCCGCCGCCGAAGCCGCCTCCGCCGAATCCTCCGCCGCCGAAGCCGCCGGAGCGGTAGCCGCCGCGACGCCCGCCTCCGCCGCCGAGCAGCGACTCGACGAGGATCCCGCCGAGGAAGGCGCCGGTGGTGTTGCCGCCGCCGTAGCCGCCGCCGAGGCCGGGGGCGGAGTAGGCGCTCGCGTCGGAGCGGGCCGCGTTCAGCGCCTGCTGCGCGAGGGCGGAGGCGCGCTGCGCCGAGGCGAGCGCCTCGGCCGGGTCGGTGGCCGCGATCTGCGCGGCGTACTCGGCCGAGCGGGCGGCCTCGGCGACGCGGGTGCGCGCCTCGGAGCCGACCGCTCCGCGCCGGGCGGCGATGAAGTCCTCCGCGGCGGAGACGCGGCTGCGGGCGGCGCCGATCTCGGCGGCCAGCGCTGCCCGCTGACGCTCGCGCTGAGCCTCGGCGTCGCGGTAGCCGCCGACGGCCGCGTCGATCGTGGCGTCGGCCGCGGTCAGGCGCTCGAGGAGCGCGAGCGGGTCGCGAGGGCGTGCGGCGGCGTCGCGCTCGACCGCGTCGAGGGACGCCTCCGTCGTCGCGACCGCGGACTGCACGTTCGCGACGAGGGGCGCGCTCGCCGGGTCGGCGGCGTCGCCGGCCGCGACGATCGCGCGGCCCTGCTCGACGTCCGCGCGGATCTCGGCGACGCGTCCCGCCAGGGTGCGCTCCGCCTCCTGCAGATCGGCGGAGCGGGTGGCGACGGCGTCGAGGAGGCCCGAGGCCTGCTCCGCCGCCTGCTGGCCGGCGCGCAGGAGCACGGCCGCGCGGCCCGATTCGCCCGCGGTGAGCGCCGTCTGAGCCTCGGCGACCTGGTCGGCGGCGAAGCGGAGGCGGTCCTCCGCCTGGTCGGCGTCGTCCTCCACGTCGTCGATCGCCGTGGGGGCGTATCGGGTCGAGAGGTCGGCCAGCAAGGCCCGGGTGGGGGAGAGGCGGGCCTGGACCTCGGCGGAGCGCGCGGTGAGGCGGGTGGCCACCTCGGGGGCGTTCTTCTCCAGGGCGCGGAGCTCCTCGAACGCCTCGGCCTTCTCGTCGAGCACCTGCTCGGTGTCGGCGCAGAGCTGGAGGATCCGGCCGTAGCCGTCGCGGCGCTCCTGGTCGGTGTCCGGCTCCGCGTCGTCGAGCCGCTGCTGCAGGGCGAAGGCCTCGCCGAGCAGCCGCTTGGCGGTGACGAGCGCCTCACGGAAGGGCCCGGTCGCGTCCGAGCCGAACTGCGCCTCCGCGAAGCCGACCTCCTGCTCGCTGGTGCGGACCGCGTCGTCGGCGTGCACGAGGGCGGAGCCGGCGCGGGTGGCGAGCTCGTCGAGCGAGGCCTCCACGGCTTCGGCGGCCTTCCGGCGGCGCGAGCGGCGGATCAGGAGCCAGACGATCACGCCGACGACGACCAGGCCGGCCAGCACGGCGAGGACGATCAGGAGGCCGGAGCCGAGCGACTCGCCCGCGCTCGGGGCGTCGAGGCGGGTGCCGATGCCCTGGGCGGCCGCGACCGCGGCGCCCGACCAGTCGCCGTCGACCAGCTGCGGCTCGATGTCGTCGGTCTCCAGGGCCGAGACCTGGCCGGCGTCGAGGGCGAAGCCGTTGTCGACGGACACCTGGTACTGCCGCGACTCGACCGCCACGGCGAGGAGCACGTCGTTCGTGCCGAGGCCGTTGAGCTCCGCGGTCGCGTCCGACCAGCGCTCGTCGCCGGTCGTCCCGGTGAAGGTGTCGACGTAGGCGACGAAGAGCTGGACGCTGTGGTCCTGGTAGAGCTGAGCGGAGGCGGCCTCGATGTCGGCGATCTCCGCGGAGTCGAGGACCCCGGCCGAGTCGAGGACGACGGAGGAGCCGAGCGTCGCGGGCGGCTCGGCCGCGGCGCCGACGGCCGGCACGACGGCGAGAGCGGCGGCGGCGAGCAGGGCGAGGAGCGCTGCGATCGGCGATCGGTGGGCGCCCCGGCGGGCCGCGGCCCTCGTCGGGGATGATTCGTTCGGCATCGCGCACTCCCTCGTCGTTCGCCTCCCGAGTGTAGACAGCCCGGGTGTCACCCGAGCGAGGGCTGTCCGCGAGGGGGACGAGCGGGAATGCGGAACGGGGAGCGCACGCCGATCGAGGAGCTCGCGCAGCGGGGGTCTCGAGATCCGCCTTCGTCGGAAGACCTGGTGAGGGTGGGTCTCGATACGCCGCTCCGCGGCTACTCGACCAGCAGGCTCCGGAGCGGCTGGACCAGCAATCGGTGGTCGGCCCTTCCGACCGCGGGTGGGAGAACGCCGGGAGGCGGAATGCGCGCGGCGCGGGCGGCGTTGCCTCCGGGGTGCGTCCCGGAAGCGGTGACGCGCCTCCCCCCGCTCTCCGACCGAAAGGCGATCCGTGGATCCCTTCTCCCCCCTCACCGCCGGCGACCTCGAGCTGCCGAACCGCCTCGTCATGGCGCCGATGACGCGACTGCGCGCCGACGAGCAGGGCGTCCCCGGCGCCCTCATCGCCGAGCACTACGCCCAGCGCGCCTCGCTCGGCCTGATCATCAGCGAGGGCGTCTTCCCGAGCGCCGAGTCGAAGGCGTACCCGGGTCAGCCCGGCATCGAGACCGCCGAGCAGGCCGAGGGCTGGAAGGGCGTCGCCGACGCCGTGCACGCCGCCGGCGGGCGCATCGTCATGCAGGTCATGAACGGCGGACGCGTCACGCACACCGACGTCACCGGCACCGACCGCATCGTCGCGCCGAGTGCGGTCGCCATCGACGGCGAGGTCCGTGTCCCGAGCGGCGAGAAGAAGCCGTTCCCGGTGCCGCACGCGCTGACCACCGAGGAGCTCGCCACCGTCCGCGACGAGTTCGTCGCCGGTGCCCGCCGCGCCGTCGACGCCGGCTTCGACGGGGTCGAGGTGCACGGAGCCAACGGCTACCTGCTGCACGAGTTCCTCTCGCCGGTCTCGAACGTCCGCACCGACGCCTACGGCGGAAGCCCCGCCGCCCGCGCCGCGTTCGTGATCGAGGTGACCCGCGCCGTCGCCGACGAGATCGGCGCCGGTCGCGTCGGCATCCGCCTCTCGCCCGCGCACAACATCCAGGACGTCGTCGAGACCGACGAGGCCGACGTGCGCGCCACCTACGAGGCGGTCGTCGACGGCCTCGCGCCGCTCGGCCTCGCGTACCTCAGCGTCCTGCACGCCGAGCCCGCGGGCGAGCTGGTCCAGGACCTGCGCAGCCGCTTCGGCGGCGTCTTCGTCGCCAACAGCGGCTTCGGCAGCCCCACCTCGCGCGAGGAGGCGACCGAGCTGATCACCGGCGGTCACGCCGACGCCGTCGCGGTCGGCCGCCCGGTCATGGCGAACCCCGACCTCGTCGAGCGCTGGCAGGGCGGGCACCCCGAGAACGAGCTCGTCCAGGAGACCGTCTACGGCGGCGGCGCCGAGGGCTACACCGACTACGAGCGCCTCTCGGCGTAGTCGCCCGAGCACGCAAGAAGGCCCGCTCCCTCAACGAGGGGAGCGGGCCTTCCTGCGTTCTGCGTCCGATCAGTCCAGGTCGAGGCCGCCCTTGAGCTCCTGCTCGACCTGCTCGACGGTCTGCGGGTCGCCGTGCTCGACATCGGTCGCGTCGGCCGCGTCGCCGCGGCGGCCCTCGCCGACGGCGCGGATCGAGGCGAGGTCGTCGGCGAGCGCCGGGTCCTCGGTGCGGCCGGCCGTGTCGTCGTCGGTGCTCACGACTCGATCTCTCCCGCGGAGACGGCCTCGGCGTACTTGCGGAGGTCCGGGCCGGGCTCGAAGTCGATGAACCGGTCCTTGAGGCGGGAGTTCAGCTCGGCGAAGACGTCCTCCCAGGGCTCGCCCTTCTTGGTCTTCGCGAGGTCGAGCACCGCCTCCCGGAGGACCCTGTCCGAGTCCTCGAGGATCTTGTCGCGGGCTTCGTCGTTCCAGCGGATGTCCTGTGCGTCCATGCCTCGACCGTAAGCGTGCGGCCCGCCCTGACGCAGGGACTTGCGGACCGCGCGGACGAGGCGTAGGCGCGCTGATCTTCTCGGGTGGGGGCCGGATCAGGCGCGTGGGCGGGTGGCGACAGGCGTTCTGCGCCTGACCTCGACCATGCTCGGCGTGAGACCTACCATGGGAACCATGTCCGCCTCGTCCTCTCTGGTCCGCCCCGCCTCGGGTGAGTCCGTCGAACGAGGAAACGACGGCCTCACGGACCGCGAGCGCGAGACGCTGGCGGCACGCCATCGCTCGGGTGCCGGCTCACCCGTCCTGAGCAGCGCGGAGAAGCGCGCTCTCGCGACGTGGCGTGAGGCGCGCTGACGACGTCCCGCTCGTCGAGGCGCGTCGCTGGCACTCGGGCGCCCTGCAGAGCTTCGTCTGCGCGACCCCGTCGCGTCCCCAGTACAGAGGAGGGCGCGGCACCTTCCATCCGTGCCCCTGGGAACTCGAGGTGCAGTCCCATCTCCGGTCGCTGCGTCTTCCGCTTCCCGCCTCCGAGGCACTGATCGTCGGCATCGATGACGGAGCAGTCGCAGCCGCGTGCCACTTCGGCTACGACAGCGACGGGGAGTACGTGATCGTGTTCGCGATCGGGGTCGCTCCGACCCACCAGCGCCGGGGGCTGGGTACTCGCCTGATCGAGTACGTGCTCCGCTCGGTCGAGTCGGAGGGCCTCGACGTCCTCGCCAGAATCGACGAGCGGAACGCGCCGAGCATCCGCCTCTTCTCCGCCGCCGGCTTCGTCGACACCGGGATTCGGACCTCGACGCTCTCGGTCTGGGAGCGTCCTTCCGCCGCAGGTCCCGGTTGACCAGCGGCGGGAGGACGGGTCAGGCCAGGTGCGGGACGACGTCGCGCTCGAAGAGCTCGAGGCCGGAGCGGTCGTAGGCGGCGTCGGGGAAGTACGTGATCGCGTAGTCCATGCCGCGGTCGCGCATGTCGCCGAGGCGGTCGACGATCTGCGCGGGGGTGCCGACGGCGAGGGCGTCGGGGCTGCGGTACTCCGCGACGAAGGCGGCGGCCGCCTCAGCGCCGAGAGCGGGAGTGACCCGCTCCTCGAGGCGCTGCAGGCCCTTCTCGACCTCGGCCTCCGTCTCGGCGATCATCACGTTGTAGTTGGAGCTGCGGGTGATCGCCGCGTAGTCGGTGCCGAGACGCTCGCAGTGCCCGCGGAGGACGGCGCTCTTGTGGTCGAACGCCTCCGGAGCGCCCGCGAAGTTGGTGTACTGCGCGTACTGCGCCGCGATGCGCAGGGTCACCTTCTCGCCCCCGCCGGCGACCCACAGCGGGATCCCGCCGTCCTGCAGGGGCAGCGGGCGGTTCACGGCGCCGTCGACCTGGTAGTACCGGCCGTCGAGCGTCGAGACGCCCTCCGTCCAGGCCTGGCGCATGATCTGGACGCCCTCGTCGAGGCGGCCGAGGCGCTCGGCGATCGGCGGGAAGCCATAGCCGTAGGCGCGCCACTCGTGCTCGTACCAGCCGCCGCCGATGCCCATCTCGACGCGGCCGCCGGAGACGAGGTCGACGGTGGTGGCGATCTTGGCGAGGTGCGCGGGGTTGCGGTAGCTCATGCAGGTGCACATCTGGCCGAGCCGCACCCGCGAGGTGGCGGCGGCGAACGCGGCCATCAGGGTCCAGGCCTCGTGGGTCGCCTCCTCCGTCACCACCGGGACGGTGTGGAAGTGGTCGTAGACCCACACCGACTCCCACGGTCCGGCGTCGGCGTGCTGGGCGAGGTCGCGCATGATGCGCCACTGCTCGGCGGGATCGATGCCGACGAGGTCGTGGCGCCAGCCCTGGGGGATGAAGAGTCCGAATCGCATGCCGCCGACCCTAGGGTGGCGCGGCGCCGCGGTCGAGGGGGTGGCGGCGGCCGCGTACGCTTCCGACCGATGCTGACGTTCACCGAGGACCTCGCCCTCCCCGTCATCCTGCTGATGATCCTGGCCGCGTTCGCCGCCGGCTGGATCGACGCGGTGGTGGGCGGCGGCGGCCTGCTCCAACTCCCCGCCCTGCTGCTCGTGCCCGGGATCTCGCCCGTGCAGGCGCTCGCGACCAACAAGCTCGCCTCGATCTTCGGGACGACCACGAGCGCGATCACCTTCTTCCGGCGGGCGCGGCCCGATCTGCGGACGGCGCTGCCGATGGCGGCGGTGGCGCTGATCGGCAGCTACGGGGGAGCGAATCTCGCGGGGCTGCTGCCCGCCTCGGTCTTCAAGCCGATCATCGTCGTCGCGCTGATCGTCGTGGCCGTGGTGACGATCGCGCGGCCGGCGATGGGCAGCGTCACCGCGCTCAAGCACGCGGGGCGGCGGCACCTGGTGACCGCCGCGGTGCTCGGTCTGGTGATCGGCTTCTACGACGGGCTGATCGGGCCGGGGACCGGGACGTTCCTGATCATCGCGCTGATCACGGCGCTCGGGTACGACTTCCTGCTGGCGAGCGCGAAGGCGAAGATCGTGAACGTGGCGACCAATCTCGGTGCGCTGCTGTACTTCGTGCCGGGCGGGCACGTGATCTGGGTGCTCGGCCTGCTGATGGGGCTCGCGAACGTGGCGGGCGCCTACCTCGGCTCGCGGATGGCCGTCGCGAAGGGCAGCCGCTTCATCCGGATCGCGTTCCTGGCGGTGGTCGGGGCGCTGATCCTGAAGCTCGGCTTCGACGTCTGGACGGAGAACCTGGCGCCACTGCTGGGCTGACGCCAGGCTCCCGGATCAGCCGAAGGGGATCGCGCCGACCAGGACGCCGACCGCGAGCATCACCAGCGACACGATCACCGCGCGCCAGAGCACCTTGCGGTGGTGGTCGCCCAGGTTCACGGCGGCGAGCGAGACCAGCAGCAGGATCGCCGGCACGAGCGGGCTCTGCAGGTGCACGGGCTGACCGGTGATCGAGGCGCGGGCCATCTCGACCGGGTCGATGCCGTACTGCGCGGCGCTCTCGGAGAGCACCGGGAGGATGCCGTAGTAGAAGGCGTCGTTCGACATGAAGAAGGTCATCGGGATGCTCAGCACGCCCGTGATCACGGCGAGGAACGGGCCGAGCGCCGGCGGGATCACGTCGACGACCCACTCGGCCATCGCGTCGACCATGCCGGTGCCGTTGAGCACGCCGATCAGCACACCGGCCGCGAGGACCATCGAGACCACGCCGACGATGCTCGGCGCGTGCTTGACGATCTCGGACGCCTGGTCCTTCATCTTCGGGAAGTTGATCAGCAGCGCGACCGCGGAGCCGACCATGAAGACGTAGGGCAGCGGGAGGATGTCGGCGACGAGCAGCGTCATCACGGCGAGGGTCAGCACGAGGTTGACCCAGATCAGCTTCGGGCGGAGCGTCTCGCGCTCGGGGTCGAGCATCGTGTCGGCCATCGCGGTGTCGGCGTCGTCGGCCTGCACGCGGGCGGCGACGGCGACCTGGGCGCCGCGCAGCGACTCCGGGCCGCGCAGGAAGGAGAAGCGCTCACGGGCGACCGTGCGGATGCCGCCGGTGAAGGCGGCGAGGCCGCCGGTGCGGGCTCCGGAGCGCGACGAGCCGCGGCCGGCGCCGACGAGCTCCTGCTCGAGCATCGGCTCGGCGAGGGCGAGCGAGCCGAGGCGGCGGCGCTCGCCGAGGCCGAGGAACCAGGCGAAGACCAGCGTGACGGCGAGGCCGACGGCGAGCGAGGGCAGCATCGGCACGAAGATCTCGCTCGGCGAGACCTGCAGCGCGGCGGCGGCGCGGACGGTCGGGCCGCCCCAGGGGACGATGTTGAGCGTGCCGTTGGCGAGACCGGCGACGCAGGTGAGGACGACGGGGTTCATCCCGAGGCGAAGGTAGATCGGCAGCATCGCGGCGGTGGTGACGATGAAGGTGGTCGAGCCGTCGCCGTCGAGCGAGACCGCGCCGGCGAGCAGCGCGGTGCCGAGGACGACCTTGGCCGGGTCGTCGCCGAGCGCGCGGACGATGAAGCGGATCAGCGGGTCGAACAGGCCGACGTCGATCATGATGCCGAAGTACATGATCGCGAACATCAGCAGCGCGGCCGTGGGCGCGAGGCTGCCGATCGCCTCGAGCACCATGTCGCCGATGCCGAGACCGGCGCCGGCGAAGAGGCCGAAGATCGTCGGGACGACGATCAGGGCGACCATGGGCGTGAGCCGCTTGGTCATGATCAGGGCCATGAAGGCCAGGATCATCGTGAATCCGAGTACTACCAACACAGCTGACTCCTTCGTCGTCGTTGGTCCGGGATCCCGCGGCGGGCTCTCCAGGTCGTGGAAACACTAGGCAGGCCCGGCCGCTCGGCGCGGGTATCGCTCATTAGCGCGCGATCTGCGCATAGTGTGGGTTCTGCGCATTCTGCGCAGGCCGACCGTCTCGACGACGAGGAGTTCGATGCGCTTCGCGACCCACGTGCTCGTGCTCCAGCTCGCGACCGTCTCGGCGGCCGTCCTGGTCTGCGCCGGGCTGGTCACCGCGCTCAGCGTGCAGCAGCTGCGCGGCGAGGCGGAGGAGACGGCGCTCGCCATCGCCCGCACCGTCGCCGAGGACGCCGACGTCCGCGACGCCGTGGCCGCCTCCTCCGCGGACCCGGCCGTGCCCGCGCGCGCGGAACTCGAGGGCGGGACGCTCGAGGTCGCCGCCGAGGCGGTGGAGGAGCGCACCGGGGCGCTGTTCGTGGTGATCACCGACGACCGGGGCATCCGGCTCGCCCACCCCGATCCGGAACGGCTCGGCGAGGTGGTGTCGACGAGCCCGGACGAGGCGCTCGCCGGCCGGGAGTCGGTGTCCTGGGGCACCGGCACGCTCGGCGAGTCGGCGCGGGCGAAGGTGCCGGTCTACGGGCCGGACGAGTCGCGCGTCGTCGGCGAGGTGAGCATCGGCTTCGCCCGCTCCAGCGTCTTCGACGACCTGCCGACCGCGCTGCTCGGCGTCCTGGCCGCCGCGCTCGCCGGTCTGGTGCTCGCGGCGGTCGCGTCCGTCTTCATCCGCCGCCGGCTGCTGCGGCTGACGCTGGGCCTCGCGCCGGAGGAGCTCACCGCGCTCGTGCAGGACCAGGCCGCCGTGCTCGACGGGGTCGACGAGGGGGTGCTGGCGCTCGACCGCGACGGGCGGGTCGGCGTCTGCAACGCCCGCGCGGCCGCGATCCTCGGCTCGGAGGACCCGACCGGTCGCGCCCTGCACGGCCGCGCGCTCGCCGACCTCGCGCTGCCGCAGCCGCTCGCCGACGCGATCTCGGCCGCCCTCGCCTCGAGCGAGCCGACCCGCGGGAGCGGCGAGGAGGGCTTCGTCGTGCGCTCGCGGATCGTCTATGTCGACATCCGGCGGGTCACCCGCGGCGACCGCGACCTCGGCGTCGTCGTGGTGCTGCGCGATCGGACGGCGCTCGCCGCACTCAGCCGGCGGCTGGACGCCGTCGGCGCGATGACCAACGCGCTGCGGGTGCAGCGGCACGAGTTCGCCAACCGGCTGCACGTCGTCGCCGGTCTGCTCGACGCCGGCCGCACCGGCTCGGCGCGCGAGTACCTCGACGAGGTGCTGACCCGCGGTCCGCTGAAGTACCCGGTGCAGCACGCCGACCGGCTGCAGGAGCCCTACCTCCAGGCGCTCGTCGGGGCGAAGGGGATCGAGGCGGCGGAGCGCGGCGTGCTGCTCACCCTGGGCGACGAGACGCTGGTGCGCGGGACGGTGATCGAGCCGGAGGACGTCGCGACCGTGGTCGGCAACCTCGTCGACAACGCGGTCCGCGCGGCGGTCGAGGGGCGCCGCGACGTGCGCTTCGTCGAGGTCGAGCTGCTCGACGACGGCGGGACGCTCTTCGTGACGGTCGCGGACTCGGGCGACGGGGTCGCGGATCCGGAGTCGCTCTTCGCGCGCGGACCGGGCGCCGTGGACGAGGACGACGACCGGGTGCACGGCCGCGGCTTCGGGCTGCCGCTCTGCCGCGAGGTCGCGGCGCGGCGCGGCGGCGAGGTCTGGCTGGCGGACGCGGGCGGCGACGCCACCGGCGCGGTGCTCTGCGCGCGGCTGCCCGGCACGGTGGCGCCGCCCGACGAGGAGGACCGATGACCCCGGATCAGCAGGAGCGCACCGTGCTCGTGGTCGACGACGACTTCCGGGTGGCGCAGCTGCACGCCGACCTCGTCGACGGCCGGCAGGGGCTGCGCGCGTTGCCGCCGGCGCACACCGCGCGCGCCGCCCGCGCGGCCGTGCTCGAGCACGCACCTGACCTGCTGCTGCTCGACGTGCACCTGCCGGACCAGAGCGGGATCGCGCTGCTGCGCGAGCTCGACACCGACGCCTTCGTGGTGAGCGCCGCCTCGGACGGGGCGACGGTGCGGAAGGCCCTGCACGCCGGCGCCCTCGGCTACCTGATCAAGCCGTTCGACGCGCGGCTGCTCGGCGAGCGCCTCGACGCCTACGTGCGCTTCCGCAACGTGCTGCGCGAGGACCGGGTCGCCGATCAGGAGGCGGTGGAGCGGGCGCTGCGCATCCTGCACTCGGGCGACGCGGCGGCGAGCCAGCCGTCCCGCTCGGCGACGGAGCAGCTCGTGCTGGCGCGGCTCACCGAGTCGGGCGACGAGCTCTCGGCGCTCGAGGTATCGGAGCGCGCGGGCATCTCGCGGGCGACGGCACAGCGGTACCTGTCGGGACTCGCGGGGCGCGGGCTGGTGGAGATGACGCTCAGCTACGGCACCACGGGCCGCCCCGAGCACCGGTACCGGGCGAAGTAGCCGCACGAAGAAGGCTGGGACGCGCGATCCGGGGGATTCCTCCCCGGATCGGCGTCCCAGCCTCAGTGGTGCGGCTCAGTGCGTGGCGTCGACGTCCGCGCCCGCGGCGGCGGCCACGCGCTTGCGCTCAGCGGCCTCGGCGGCCATGCGGCGGCCCTTCGGGCTGACCAGCGAGGCGATGACCGTGACGGCCAGCACGCCGACGATGACGGTGAGCGAGAGGCCGGTGCCGATCTCGAAGACCTCGACGTGCTCGCCGCCGTTGATGAACGGCAGGTTGTTCTCGTGCAGCGCGTGCAGGATCAGCTTCACGCCGATGAAGGCGAGGATCGCGGCGAGGCCGTAGCTGAGGTAGACGAGGCGGTCGAGCAGGCCGTCGATCAGGAAGTAGAGCTGGCGCAGGCCCAGCAGCGAGAAGGCCGTCGCCGTGAAGACCAGGAAGACGTCGCTGGTGAGACCGAAGATCGCGGGGACGCTGTCGAGCGCGAACAGGATGTCCGTTCCGCCGATCGCCGCCATCACGAGGATCATCGGCGTGAGGACCTTCTTGCCGTCGATGTGCGTGTAGAACTTGTCGCCGTCGTACTGGTCGCTCGTCTTGAAGACGCGCTTGGCGAGGCGGACCATCACGTTGTCGCCGGCGTGCTCGTCGCCCGGCTTGACCAGGTTGAAGGCGGTCAGCAGCAGGATCAGGCCGAAGAGGTAGAAGATCCAGGCGAAGGAGTTGATCAGCGCCGCGCCGAGGAAGATGAAGCCGGTGCGGGCGATCAGCGCGAAGACGATGCCGAAGAGCAGCACCTTCTGCTGGTCGGCGCGCGGCACCTTGAAGCTCGCCATGATGATGAGGAAGACGAAGAGGTTGTCGACGGACAGCGCCTTCTCGGTGATGTAGCCGGCGAAGTACTCGGAGCCGGGGGTCGGTCCGCCGAAGACGAGGACGCCGACGCCGAAGAGCACGGCGATGCCGACGTAGAGGGCCGACCAGAGCGCCGACTCCTTGAGGGTCGGCTCGTGCGGCTTGCGCACGTGGAAGAAGAAGTCGAAGAGCAGGAGCAGGACGATGAAGACGATCGTCAGGGTCCAGATCAGGGGCGACACGGTCATGTAGGGGCTGGCCTCGCTCGAGAAGGGGTGGGACGGTCGTGGGGGGTCCGCACGTCGCTGACACGCTAACGATGTCGCGGGCGGGTCGGACGCTCGTCCGCTCGATCGTGAGTATCTTCTCAGTTCTCGCGCCGATCGTCGCGCTCCGCGGCCGGAGGGCCACACTGGTCCCATGCCCGGGACCGCGGTCGACAGGACCTTCCAGGACGCCTACGGCGTGACCATCCACTGGCGCTGGTGGGCGCGGCCCCGCCCTCGAGCGCTCGTGCAGATCGCGCACGGCGTCGGCGAGCACTCCGGCCGCTACGTCGAGCTCGCCGAGGCGCTCGTCGCCGCGGGCTACGCCGTCGCCGCCGACGACCACCGCGGGCACGGGCGCACCGGCCTCGAGCAGCACGGCGGCGACGTCGCCCGGCTCGGCCTGCTCGGTCCGGGCGGACTGCGCGCGGCGGAGGAGGCGATCAACCGGCTCACCCGCGAGCTCGCCGGCGAGAACCAGGGCGTCCCGATCGTGCTGCTCGGCCACTCCTGGGGCTCGCTGATGGCGCAGCGGATCGTCGACCACCGCTCCGCCGACTACGCGGCGCTCGTGCTCAGCGGCTCGGCCTACCGCCTCCCGGGCTACATGAACGCGGGCGACCTCGCGCGCCGGCACCGCGTCGCCGGCGGGCTGGGGCTGGAGTGGCTCTCGCGCGATCCGGAGGTCTGGCAGCGCTTCCACGACGACCCGCTCACCTTCACCACGCCGCTGGCGAAGCGGATCGGGCTCCGCGACACGCTCCGCCTGATCGGGCGGCCGGCGCGGCGGCCGGAGCAGCCGCTGCCGCTGCTGCTCGTGGTCGGCGCCGACGACAGCCTCGGCGGCGAGCGCTCGGTGCGCGCGCTCGCGCAGGCCTACCGCCGGCGCGCGGGGTACACCGACGTCAGCGTGCGGGTGTATCCGGAGGCGCGGCATGAGCTGTTCCAGGAGCTCAACCGCGCCGACGTCACCGCTGATCTGGTCGGCTGGCTGGGTGAGCGGTTCCCCGCGACCGGGGAGGACGTCGCTCCTCCGGCCTAGGCTGGCGTCATGCATGGCGAGTACAAGGTCCCCGGTGGAAAGCTCGTGGTCGTCGACCTCGACGTGGTCGACGGGAGGTTCGCCGGGTTCCGGCTCGCGGGCGACTTCTTCCTCGAGCCCGACACGGCGCTCGACGACATCGACCGCGCCGTGGTCGGCCTGCCGGCCGAGTCCGATGCGAAGACGATCGCCGCCGCGATCCGCCAGGCGCTGCCGGCCGACGCGGTGCTGCTCGGCTTCACGCCCGAGGCCGTCGCGGTCGCGATCCGCCGCTCGCTGCAGCAGGCGACCAGCTGGCGCGACTACGACTGGCGGATCGTGCACGCGAAGGCCGTCTCGCCGTCGATGCACCTCGCGCTCGACGAGGTGCTGACCGCCGCCGTCGGCGAGGGGCGCCGGGAGCCGACCCTGCGGATCTGGGAGTGGGACCAGCCCGCCGTCGTGATCGGCAGCTTCCAGTCGCTGCGCAACGAGGTCGACCTCGAGAACGCGGCGAAGTACGGCGTCGAGGTCGTCCGCCGCATCTCCGGCGGCGGCGCGATGTTCATGGAGGCGGGCAGCGTCGTCACCTACTCCCTCTACGTGCCCGGCGACCTGGTGCAGGGCCTCACCTTCGCCGACTCCTACGCCTTCCTCGACGAGTGGGCCGTCAGCGCGCTCCAGTCGCTCGGCATCGACGCGGTCTACCAGCCGCTCAACGACATCACCTCGCCCTCCGGCAAGATCGGCGGAGCGGCGCAGAAGCGGCTCGGCTCGGGCGCGGTCCTGCACCACGTGACGATGAGCTACGACATCGACGCCGAGAAGATGGTGCAGGTGCTCCGGATCGGGCGGGAGAAGCTGTCCGACAAGGGCATCGCCTCGGCGGTGAAGCGCGTCGATCCGCTCCGCAGCCAGACCGGGCTCAGCCGCGCCGAGATCATCGAGCGGATGAAGGCGACCTTCGTGCGGCTGCACGGCGGGACCCCGGGCGACCTGTCGGCCGAGGAGTACGCGGAGGCCGAGGAGCTCGTGCGCTCGAAGTACTCGACGCCGGAGTGGCTGCGCCGGGTGCCGTGAGGCGCGGGGGCCGGTGGCTCCTGCCTCCCGCCTCCCGCCTGCGCAGACCTCAGCTCGCGAGGAGCTCCTGGTAGTCGGGGTGCTCGGCGATGAACTCGGCGACGAACGGGCAGAGCGGCACGACGTGGGCGCCGCGCTCGTGCGCGTCGTCGAGGGCGGCCCCGACCAGGCGGTCGCCGAGACCCTCGTGGCGGTGCTCCGGGGCGATCTCGGTGTGCAGGAAGACCACGTCCGAGCCGCGGACCGTGTAGTCGGCGAGCCCGACGTTCTCGCCGTCGACCCACAGCGTGTACTGGGACCGGTCCTCGTCGTGGCGCACCTCGGAGATCATCTCGTCACTCTACGCCGGGGCCCGCCGCGGCCCGGGCACCCGCTCGCCGGGGCGTGTCGGCGGCTCCGGGGCGTGTCGGGGGAGCCTCCGCCCCCGTGACACCATGGCGGGGTGCCCAGGACGATCCAGATCGCGGACGGCGTCCCGGAGACCCGGAGCGCGGTGATCCACGCCGAGAACCTCGAGGTCCTCCCGCTGCTCGCGGACGGGGCGTTCACGGTCGTCTACCTCGATCCGCCGTTCAACACCGGGCGCGCGCAGGTGCGCACGTCGACCACCTCCGTCCGCTCGGCGACCGGGACGATCGCCGGCTTCAAGGGCCGCAGCTACGAGCGGATCCGCGGCGACCTCCTCCGCTACGACGACCGCTTCGACGACTACTGGTCGTTCCTCGAGCCTCGCCTCGCCGAGGCCTGGCGCCTGCTCGCCGACGACGGCACGCTCTACCTGCACCTCGACTACCGCGAGGCGCACTACGCGAAGGTGCTGCTCGACGCGCTCTTCGGCCGCGAGTGCTTCCTCAACGAGATCATCTGGGCCTACGACTACGGCGCCAAGGCCACCAAGCGCTGGCCGACCAAGCACGACACGATCCTCGTCTACGTGAAGGACCCGCGCGGCTACCACTTCGACTCCGCCGCCGTGGACCGCGAGCCGTACATGGCGCCCGGCCTGGTCACCCCCGAGAAGGCCGAGCGCGGCAAGCGCCCCACCGACGTCTGGTGGCACACCATCGTCTCGCCCACCGGCCGCGAGAAGACCGGCTACCCCACCCAGAAGCCCGAGGGCGTGCTGCGCCGCATCGTCCAGGCCTCCAGCCGCGAGGGCGACGCCGTGCTCGACTTCTTCGCCGGCTCCGGCACCACGGGCGCCGTCGCCCACGCCCTCGGCCGCCGCTTCGTCCTCGTCGACGAGCACGCCGACGCCATCGCCGTCATGCGCCGCCGCTTCGCCGCCCACGCGCCGGAGCCGCTCTTCCTCTGAGCCCGCGGGCCGCCCGTGCCCGCCCCCGGCTCGCCCCCGCGCGCCCCGCCCACTCCTCAAAAGTTGCGGTAGTCGCGCGCCACTACCGCAACTTTTGGAGGGTGAGGTGGCGGGATCGTAGGTGGGGGCTCCTCCACAGGGGGGTCTTGGGAAGCGGCGCCTGTGGAGAGCGGGGTCGGGGCCGAGGGGCGGGCCATCATCGGGGGATGAACGAAGCAGTCGGGCCCCTCGGAGCCTTCACGCGCGGTGCCGCCGTCAGGAGCGGCTGGTCGGAGGACCGGGTCCGGAGTCGCGCTCTGGCGCGCCCCTTCCACGGGGTGCGGACTCTCGTGGAGCCGCGCACGCATCTCCAGCGGGCGCAGGCGTACGTGCCGCGATTGCGAGCCGGGCACTTCTTCTCGCACCTGACCGCGGCGGTCGTCTACGGGGTCCCCGTGCCGGCGCGCGCCGCGGAGGACGACCCCGTGCACGTTTCCGTCTTCGATCCGGCGCGGCCGCCCCGCTGCCGCGGGGTGATCGGGCACGTGATCTCGGCGACGCGGGTGAGCGTGGTCGAACGACTCGGGCTCCCGGTCACCGATGCCGCCTCGACCTGGCTGCTCCTCGGTGCCGAGCTGCCGCACAAGGAGCTGGTCGCTGCGACCGATCATCTTCTGTTCGTGCCGAGAGCCGCCTCACCCGATCGTCCCTTCGCGACCAGGGAGCAGCTCGCGATCGCGCTCGACGGCTACCGCGGCAGGGGGTCGCGAGCGCTTCGCACGGCACTGGCCGCCGCATCCGACGCCGCCGCCTCACGACCCGAGACCGACCTCCGCCTCGCCGTCGTCGAAGCCGGTCTGCCTGTACCGCGGGCGAACGCGCCGATCAGAGCCTGGGGCCGGCTCATCGCGATCGGTGATCTCGTCTTCGAGGAGTGGAAGGTGCTGGCCGAGTACGACGGGACCCACCACCGGACCGGGGACGCCCAGTTCGCCCGCGACCGGCAGCGCCTGGTGGATCTCCAGCTCGCGGGCTGGATCACCGTCCCCGTCCGCGCCGAAGGCCTCGCCCGGGGACGCGCGCGCACCATCGCCGAGATCCGCGCCGCCCTCCGCGCCCACGGCTGGATCCGCTGACGCCGCAGCGACTCTCCAAAAGTTGCGGTAGTCGAACGCGACTACCGCAACTTTTGAGGAGTGGGCGGGGAGGGTCGGAGGGAGCGGGGCGCGGCCGAGGCTCAGGAGCTCGCGCGGACGATCAGCTGGGTGGGCATCAGGGTGCGGTGCTCGACGGTCGCGCCCTCGATGCGGGCGGTCAGCAGCTCGGCCATGCGGGCGCCGAGCTCGACGGGGACCTGGCGGACGGTGCTGAGGGCCGGGACCGCGGAGCGGGCGAAGATGTCGTCGTCGAAGCCGACGACCGCGACGTCCTCGGGGACGCGCCGGCCCGCCTCCCGGAGCGCCGCGTACGCGCCGACGGCCATCTGGTCGTTGGCGGCGAAGAGGCCGTCGATCGCCGGGTCGCGCTCGAGGAGGCGGCGCATCGCCTCCGTGCCGCTCTCGGGCGAGAAGTCGCCCCACTCGACGAGCGAGTCGTCGAGGCCCGCGTCGGTCAGGGCGCTGCGCCAGCCGATCAGGCGGTCGACCCCGGGCGGCATGTCGGCCGGTCCGGCGATGGTCGCGATGCGGCGGCGGCCGCCCGCGATCAGGTGCGCGGTCGCGACGGCCGCCCCGTCGGCGTTGTCGACGTCGACGAAGTAGGAGTCGCGCTCGTCGGGCGAGAGGGGCCGGCCGCCGAAGACGATCGGGAGCGAGCTCGAGAGCGCCGCGTAGGAGTGGTCGCCGGAGTGGTGCGAGACCACCAGGGCACCGTCGACGTTGCCGCCGAGGAGGTAGCGGCGGGTCTTCTCGCCGCTGGTCTCCGAGGCGATCAGCATCGAGAGCGTGTAGTCGGTGTCGGCCAGCCGCATCGCCGCGCCCTGCACGATGGCGGCGAAGAACGGGTCGGCGAAGACGCGGGCGGTCGACTCCGGCACGATCAGGGCGATCGACTGGGTCCGGCGGGAGGCGAGCATCCGCGCCGCGCGGTTGGGCACGTAGTCGAGCTCGGCGATCGCCTTCTCGACAGCGGCGACGATGTCGGCCGCCACCTGCGGCGCGCCGTTGACGACCCGCGAGACGGTGGCCCGCGACACTCCGGCCCGCGCCGCGACGGCCTCGAGCGTCGGCGAGCGCCCGCCGCCCCTGATCCCCTCGGTCATGCCCTCGGCCACGGTCTAGTCCAGCGCCTCGGCCGCGGTGCCGCCGATCAGGCGCGAGTAGACGAGTCCGGAGTCCTTGATCAGCCGCTCCTGGCTGGAGTAGTCGACGCGGACGATGCCGAAGCGCTTCTCGTAGCCCCAGGCCCACTCGTAGTTGTCGAGCAGCGACCAGACGAAGTAGCCGCGGACGTCGGCGCCCTGGTCGATCGCGTCGGCGACCTTCTCGACGTGGTCGAGCACGTACTGGGTGCGGTCGACGTCGTGCACCCGGCCGCCCTCGACGACGTCGTCGTAGGCGGCGCCGTTCTCGGTGACGTACAGCGGCGGGAGGTTCTCGTACTCCAGGCCCAGCCGGGTGAGCAGGTAGCGCAGCCCGTCGGGGTGCACCTCCCAGTCCATCGCGGTGCGCGGCAGGCCGCGGGACGGGAAGGTGAGGAACTCCGAGCCGACCCAGGGCGAGCCGACCTCGCGCTCGGTCGCCTGCGCGAAGTCCTCCGCGCCGGCCGGCAGCGGATGACCGGAGACGTTGTCGTCGTGGTAGTGGTTCACGCCGAGGAAGTCGAGCGGCTGCGCGATCGTCGCGAGGTCGCCGTCGTGGACCAGCTCGTCGAGGCCGAGCCCGGCGACGTCCTCGAGGAGGTCCTCCGGGTACTCGCCGAGCAGCAGCGGGTCGAGGAAGATGCGGTTCTGCAGCGCGTCGAAGCGGCGGGCGGCGTCGAGGTCGATCTCGTCCTCCGGGTCGTCGGGGACGGCGTTGGAGAGGTTGAGCGTGATGCCGAGGTTCTGCGCTCCGAGCTCGCGGAGGGCCGAGACGGCGAGTCCGTGCGCGAGGTGGGTGTGGTGGACCGCCGCGAGGGCCGCCTGCTGCGAGATCAGGCCGGGCGCGTGGATCCCGGCGCCGTAGGACAGCAGGGTCGAGCAGAACGGCTCGTTGAAGGTGGTCCAGTGCGAGACGCGGTCGCCGAGGCGCGCGTGCACGGCCTCGGCGTAGTCCCGGAAGCGCTCGGCGGTGTCGCGGTTCGTCCAGCCGCCCGTCTCCTCCAGGGCCTGCGGCAGGTCCCAGTGGTAGAGCGTCAGCCAGGGCAGGACGCCCGCGCCGAGCAGCTCGTCGACGAGGCGGGAGTAGAAGTCGAGGCCCTCCGCGTTCACGGCGCGGTCGCCGGGCTTCACCCGCGACCAGCTGACCGAGAAGCGGTAGGAGGCGAGCCCCAGCTCCTTCATCAGCTGCACGTCGGCGGGCATCCGGTGGTAGTGGTCGACGGCGACCTCGGGGGTGTCGCCGTTCGCGACGGCGCCGGGGACGCGGGAGAACGCGTCCCAGATGCTGTCCTCCTTGCCGCCCTCGTGCCCGGCGCCCTCGATCTGCGCGGCGGCGGTGGCCGATCCCCAGAGGAATCCGGCGGGCCAGTCGCGAGCGGCGAGGCGGTCGACCCGGGCGATCTGCTCCGGCAGGGTCGGGGCGGGGGAGGGGGGAACGGTCACTGCGGACTCCTTCGGCGGCTGTCCCGTCATCCTATGACCTCCGTGGAGCGCTCTCTCGACGACCCGGCGCGACCGGTGCGACCCGCGCCGACCCGCTCGGACCCGCGCCGACCCGCGCCGGAGACGCCGACGGCCCGGCACGCCGAGGCGTCCGGGCCGTCAGGGCCGTCAGGGAGGATCGAGGAGGAGCGGGAGTGCTCAGCCGCGGCGCTCGCCGCCGTCCCGCGGAGTCGTCGCGACGGAGTCGGTCCGCACGTCGGGCTCGATGCTCCCGGCGGCGAGGTCGGCGCCGGCGCGCGCGGCCAGCTGCGGATCGGTGCGGCGCAGCTCGGCCGCGGCGTCCTCGTTCGCGAGGTCGTGCGCCTCCTGCATCGCCGACTTCGCCCGCAGCGGCGGGGTCTTCAGGAACCAGGAGAGCACGAAGGCGAGCAGGACCACGCCCAGCGCGACCTGGAACACCGTGACCGTCGCGTCGTTGAAGCCGGTGAGGAACGGCGCGGAGAGCGCGTCGTTCGCCGTGTTCAGGAACGAGGTGTCGCCGTCGAGCGCCGAGCCGATCGCCGCGGTGTCCTGCGACTGCAGCAGCTTCAGGATGCCCGCGTTGGCCGGGTCGGCCGCGATCGTCGGGTCCGACGCGGCGGCCTGCAGGTTCGCAGCGATCGTCGGGTTCTTGAAGGCGGCGGCGATCGTCTCCGGGATGCGGCTGAACAGCACCGAGAAGATCACGGCGGTGCCCAGCGTGCCGCCGATCTGGCGGAAGAACGTCGAGGCGCTGGTCGCGACGCCCATGTTCGCCGTGTCGACCGAGTTCTGCGACGCGAGGGTCAGCGTCTGCATCATCTGGCCCAGGCCCAGTCCGAGCAGCAGCATGCCGCCCATCACGTAGATCACCGGCTTGTCGATCGAGACGAAGGACAGGTAGAAGAAGGCCGCCGACATCAGGAAGGTGCCGAGGATGGGGAAGGCGCGGTAGCGGCCGGTGCGCGAGATGATCTGGCCCGAGACGATCGAGGCGATCATCAGGCCGAGGATCATCGGCAGCATCAGGAAGCCGGACTCGGTCGGCGTCGCGCCGTTGACGAGCTGCAGGTAGAGCGGCAGCGCCATCATGCCGCCGAACATGCCGAAGCCGACGAGCACGCCCAGGACGGTCGCCATCGAGAAGGTGGGCGAGCGGAAGAGCTTCAGCGGGATCAGCGCGTCGTCGCCCATCATCCGCTCGGCCGCGATGAAGCCGATGATGCCGAGCACGCCGACGATGTAGCAGACCCAGGCGATCGGCGAGCCCCAGCCCCAGTCGCGACCCTGCTCGGCGACGAGCAGGAGCGGCACGGCGGCGATGATGACGAGGGCCGCGCCCCACCAGTCGATCCGCACCGAGCGGCGGGCGGCCGGCTTCGGCAGGTGCAGGAAGCGCACCACGATGAAGAGCGCGACGGCACCGATCGGCAGGTTGATCAGGAAGACCCAGCGCCAGCCGGTGATGAAGAGGATCTCCGGGGTGCCGGCGAGGAGGCCGCCGATCAGCGGACCGACGACGCTCGAGATGCCGAAGACGGCGAGGAAGTAGCCCTGATACTTGGCGCGCTCGCGCGGCGGCAGGATGTCGCCCATCACGGTGAGGGCGAGCGACATCAGTCCGCCGGCGCCGAGGCCCTGCACGGCGCGGAAGCCGGCGAGGCCGAGCATCGAGGTCGCGAAGCCGGCCAGGAGCGAGCCGATCAGGAAGAGGACGATGGCGATCAGGTAGAGCGGGCGGCGGCCGAAGATGTCGGAGAGCTTGCCGTAGATCGGCGTCGCGATCGTCGAGACGATCAGGTACGCGGTGGTGACCCAGGCCTGCTGCGAGAGGCCGTCGAGGTCGTCGGCGATGGTGCGCATCGAGGTGCCGACGATGGTCTGGTCGAGCGAGGACAGGAACATGCCCGCCATCAGGCCGAAGATCACGAAGAGGATCTGGCGGTGCGTCATGATCGCGCCCGACGGGGCGGCGGCGGTCGCGGGTGGGCGGGCGGAATCGGTCACGGGGGTCCCCTTGTCTGGCGGACGCTGCCAGGGCACGGCGGACCGCCGCAAACGTTGCGTGCTGCGCAAAGTTACACCGCGTGCGGAGTCTCCTCCAGCGGTTCGGGCGAGCCTGTGGAGGATTTCAGGAGGGGGCGCCGAACGGTCGGCGCGCCGGGCCGATCAGCGGTGCGCGGGGACCTCCGCCTCGGCCCAGCCGGCCTCGCGCAGGGCCGCGCGCGCCTCAGCCCGCGCCGAGTACGGCGTGCGCACGCCCTCGATGTCGCGGTAGTTCTGGTGCCCCGGCCCCGCCCAGAGGATCGAATCGCCCTCGTGCGCCAGCGAGACCGCCACGCGGATCGCGCGCTTGGGGTCGTCGACCTCGTGGATCTCGCCGTCGGGCCGAGCCGCCCGAGCGGCCGCGAGCAGGGTGCGGCGGATGGAGGCCGGCTCCTCGAAGCGCGGGTGGTGGTCGGTGATGACGAGCACGTCGCTGCCCGAGACGGCCGCCTCGGCCATCGCCGGCCGCTTCAGGGCGTCGCGGTCGCCGTCGGCCCCGAAGACCATGATCACGCGGCCGGGGGTGACCTCGCGCACCGCCTCCAGGGTGCGGGTGAAGGCGTCGGCGCTGTGGCCGAAGTCGACGTAGACGGTCGGCCCGTGCTCGCCCGAGACGCGCTCGGTGCGGCCGGGGAGCGAGACGTCGAGACCGCCGTCGCGGTGCAGCGCCGCGCGGATCTCGCCGATCGGCCGGCCCGACTCGATCAGCACCACGATCGCGAGGGCGGCGTTGGCCGCCATGTGCGCGCCGATGATCGGGACGGAGGTGGTGATCGCCCGGTTCTCCCGGTTCTGCACGCGGAAGTGGGTGCGCCCGAACTCCTGCTCGAGGATGCTGACCCGCCAGTCCGCGTCGACGTCGGGCAGCGAGGTGATCGTCGTGACGGGCACCCCCGCCTCGTCGCGGATCCGGGCGCCGGCCGGCGAGTCGAGCGAGACGACCGCGCGGCGCGACCGGTCGGGCTGGAACAGCTGCGCCTTCTGGGCGAAGTAGGTGTCCATGTCGCCGTAGTCGTCGAGGTGGTCGTGGCTGAGGTTGGTGAACGCGGCGACGTCGAAGACGACCCCGTCCACGCGGTGCCGGGTGAGGGCCTGCGCGCTGACCTCGATCGCGGCGGCGCCGACGCCCTCCTCCTGCATGCGCGCGATGAGGGCGTGCAGCTCGGTCGCCTCGGGGGTGGTGAGCCCGCTCGTGACGGAGGTGTCGCCGATGTGCCGCTCGGCGGTGGAGCTGAGGCCGGGCACGACGCCCAGCTGCCGGAGCATGCCCTCGAGCATGTGCACGGTCGAGGTCTTGCCGTTGGTGCCGGTGACGCCGAGCAGCAGCGGGGCGCGCTCGGTCGTCGCGTAGACGGCGGCGGCGGCGGCGCCGAGGCGGGAGCGCGGATCGTCGACGACGAGCACCGGCAGGCCGGTCGCGCGGGAGGCGTCCTCGCCGACGGAGTCGGTCAGCACGGCGATGGCGCCGCGGTCGGCGGCCTCGGCCGCGAAGTCGGAGCCGTGCCGGTTGACTCCGGCGAGCGCGACGAAGAGATCGCCCGGCTCGACGTCGGAGGCGGTGAGGGTGATCCCGCTCACCTCGACGGGCGGGACGCCGTCGTCGGGCAGCTCGAGCGCGCGGGCGAGGGCGGGGAGGGGCACTGCTCGGACGTGCAGGGGTCGCAGCATGGGGTCCTCTCGTCATCGGGACCGGGGCGGCTCATCCGAGGGGGCGGATGCGCGCGGTCGCCGAGGCTGTCACTCAAGCTAGGGGGTCTGCTTATGTGAATCCTTTGAGGATATTGGAGACGCGCGTGGAGGAGCAGTGGCGCAGCAGAACCTCCCTCGGCGCTTGACGAGGGCCTGAGAGCGTGCCGTCGGCCCGCGCGTAGGCTCGGAGCATGACCTCGGACGAGAACCGGACCCCGGAGGGACGCCCCGTCCGCCGTCGCGCGCTGGTCGTCGGGGGAGTCGCGGTGGCCGCCGGAATCGCCGCGGTCGGCGTGAACGCGGCGATCGGCGCGGGGCGCGCGAACGCTCCGACCGTCGCTCCCAGTCCGTCTTCGAGCGCGACGCCGACCGCCTCCGCGAGTGCGACGCCGACGCCGACGGAGACGCCGACGCCGACCGAGACGCCGACGCCGACCGCCACCCCCGGGATCGACCTGACCGCGAACTCCGTCGACGACCCGGCCAGCCTCTGGGTGGTCGTCAACAAGCTGCGGACCCTGACCCCGGTCGACTACGTCCCGGCCGACCTCGTCTACCCGGCCGTCCCGTACGTCAACCGCCAGCCGATGCGGCAGGCGACCGCGGACGCCCTCGTGCCGATGTTCACCGCCGCGTCGAGCGAGGCCGGGCTCTCGCTCGCGGTGCAGAGCGCCTACCGCTCCTACGACACCCAGGTCAGCGTCTACGCCGGCTGGGTCTCCACCCGAGGCCAGGCCGGCGCCGACGCGACGAGTGCCCGCCCGGGTCACAGCGAGCACCAGACCGGCTGGGCGGTCGACGTCGTCGGCTCCTCCGGCACCTGCGCCCTCGAGATCTGCTGGGGCGACACCCCCGAGGGCCGGTGGGTCGGCGCGAACGCGCACCGGTTCGGCTTCCTCGTGCGGTACAAGCCGGACACCACGCCGATCACCGGCTACGAGTCCGAGCCGTACCACCTGCGCTACATCGGGGTCGAGCTCGCGCAGCACCTGCACGACGCCGGCATCCCCACGCTCGAGCGCCTGTTCAGCCTGCCGGACGCCCCGGACTACGCGGCCGGCACGACCTCCTAGCGCGAGTGGCTCCGGGTGCAGCGCGCCTCGCGGGGCGAAAGACGCCCGGTCGGGCTCTTCTACCTGCGGAGCTGGCTCAGCTGGTGGTGGCTGCACGACCGGCGGCGGGCGGCGACGAGGAGGATCGGGCGGTTGCGCGGCTGACCGGTCGAGGCCTCGCGGCGCACCCGGTCGGGTCGTCCGGCCGGGTGTCGCCATGTCCGATCGGGCATCCGTCTGTGTCCGAAAACGGATCTGCAAGGGCTTGCGAACGGCACCGCGATCAGAAGCGGACGTGACAGACGGGCGTTGTTACCGTACCGTTACTCGGAGTGCTTTCGGAGGTCACCCTTACGGGTCTCCGACTCCCGCGTGGTGACATGGCCGCTTCCCCCCGATGATCCGCACGGCCCCCGTCCTCGTGCGCACCGACCCGTGAGTTCCCCTGTGCCCCACAGTTCCACCCGTTCCACCGTGCCCGCCGTCGGCGACGACTCCGCCGCCCCCGCCGAGCTCGCCCCGCCGCTGACCCGCCGCGAGGCGCGCGAGCGCGAAGGCCGCGTCCGCGCGACCGCGCCGGCGACGACTACCGTCGCCGCGGCGCCCGCCGTGCTCGCTCCCGCCGTCCTCGCGCCGGCCGCCGAGGGCATCCGCCCCTCCGCGCCCGCCCCGCAGCACCCCGCGACCGGCGAGGTCTTCCCCTCCCGCCGCGATCGCCGCGCAGCCGAGGGCCACCGCCAGCGCGCCGAGCCCGTGCGCCGGGGTGCCTCCTTCTTCCGCCCCTCGCGCCGCCACCTCGTGCTGGCGATGTCGGGCGGCCTCGTCGTCGTGGCGGTCGCCGCCGGAGCGAGCCTCACCGTCGGCGCCTCCACCACGACCGAGTCCGCGACGGCCTCCGGAGCGACGCCCACGCCGACCGCCGCCCCCGTCACGGTCCTGCCCGCCACCACTGCCGACGCCCGCGTCGTCCTCAGCAGCGTCTCCACCACGACCGGCACCGTCGCCGGCGGCACGAGCGTGACGATCTCGGGCTCGAACCTCGACTCGGTCGCCACGGTCCGCTTCGGCGACGCCGAGGGCAGCGTCACCGTCGACACTCCCGACCAGATCACCGTCACCGCGCCGCCCGCCGACGGCGAGGCCGAGGGAGTGGTCCCCGTCGCGTTCTTCGACGCCGGAGGAGCGCCCATCACCTTCGACGCCGTCACCGACTCGGTCGCCGCCGCGACGGTCGACCCCGTCCCCGCCGAGACGGTGCAGCCCGCGGTCGACACGACGACCCCGGCCACGTCGACCCCGGCCACGTCGACTCCGGAGGCGACCGCCGCCGCCGACGAGCCGCTGACCGCCGTCTCCGCGACCCCCGAGGCCGGCGCCACCGCCGGCACCGATGCGCAGCCCGCCGACCTCGTCGCCCCCAGCGCGACCGCCTCGCCCAGCCCGACCGCGACCGGCGTGCTCGCGACCACGAAGGTCGTCGCCTCGGCGATCACCTTCGCCTACACGCCCGACCCCGAGATCGAGGCCGCCAAGGCCGCCGCCGCGCTCGACGCGAGCCGCCTCGCCTCGCAGCTCGACTACCTCGAGACCTACTGGTCCGACTACAACTCCGCGCAGTACGGCGTCATCTCGGGCAACGACTGCGTCAACTTCACCTCGCAGTCGCTGATCGCCCGCGGCTGGGAGATGGACGGCGAGTGGAGCTACTCGCGGACCGGCGGCTACAGCTCGGCCTGGGCCTCCTCCACCGCGTTCAACTCCTACCTCGCCGCGCACCCCGAGCGGGCGACGCCGCTCACGAACGCGCAGCGCTCCGAGGTGAAGCCCGGCGACATCGTGCAGTTCGACTGGGACGGCTCGGGCGACTGGGACCACACCGGCGTCGTCACGAGCGTGAAGGGCGACGTCGTCCTCTACTCCTCGCACACCGCCGACAACCTCGATCAGAGCATCGACTCGGCCTCGGCCGGGCGCATCATGTTCTGGAGCGTCTGACCCTCTCGAGTCTCCGACCCTCCGCGCACGAGAAGAGGCCGCCGTCGCATCAGCGACAGGCGGCCTCTTCGTCGTTCGGCGCGAGCGTCAGTTCTTGAAGACGTCCTTGACGTCCTCGCCGACCTTCTTGGTGTGCGCCTTGGTCTGGTCGGCCTGGCCCTCGGCCTCGAGCTTCTCGTTGTCGGTCAGCTTGCCGGCCGCTTCCTTGGCCTTGCCGAGCAGGTTCTCGGCCGCGTTGCGGATCTTGTCGTCAGCACCCATGAGGGGCTCCTTCCGTTCGATTCGGTTCGTCCCTCGGCGCGGATCGCCGGGGGAAGGGGTGGGCGCGAGCGCCCGGGGTCACGCGACCCGGTCCTCCTTGGAGAACCCGGCGCGGGCACTCGAGGCGACCTCGAGCACGACGGGGAGCCGGGCGCCGAGCAGGCGGTCCATCGCGAGGACCTCCTGGTGCACGGCGTCCACGACCGTCCGGGGCGAGACCCCGGCGCGGGGGAGGACGCGGACCTTCAGCGCCGTCGACGAGCCGTGGCGGTAGGCCGCGACGGTCACGTCGAGCAGGTCGGTGCGTCCGGCGAGTGCGTTCTCGAGCACGTCCTCGGCGAAGCCGGTGGCGATCTCGATCTCTCCCGCGACCCCGCTCGCCGTGCCCGAGTCCGTGAGGACCGTGCTCGTGCGGCCGTGGCCGTGGGCGAGGATCAGGGCGAGGGCGAGCACGATGCCCAGGACGCAGATCCCGATGATCGCGTACAGCGGCCACAGCACGGCGGCGTCGCTCCAAGCGGTGCCGTCCTCCGGCGAGATCCGGGAGACGAGGGCCGCGCCCTGGCCGTCGGCGAAGTCGGCGACCGCGTCGCGGACCGGCTGGGAGCCGGCGATCAGCACCAGGCCGGCGGTGACGGCGGCGAGCACGAGCCCGACCAGGAAGAGGATCAGGCGGTTCACGAACCGGTTGCTCGTGGTCATCAGATCCTCCCGGAGTCGGAGACGCGGACGGTGGCGCGGGTGGCGGGCCTGGCCGCGATGCGGCCGAGCTCCTCGTCGACGGCCGACTGGACCGCGTCGCGGTCGACGGTGATGCCCGAGGAGGGCGTCACCTCGACGACGGCGGTGCGGCGGCCGATCGACGTGCTGGTGTCCTCGCGCCGCGAGCGGGCCGCGGTGCGGGCCGAGCGGGCGAGCGAGGAGGCGATCACGCCGTCGTCGATCACGACGGCGAGGCGGTCGTCGTCCACGGTGTGCCGGGCGCGGGCGCCCGGGGCGAGGGCGAGGATCAGCACGATCAGCGCGAGGATCGCCGTGCCCACCGCGATGCCGATGATCGCGCCGGAGGCCAGGTCGGTCACGCCGACGATCGCTCCTAGCAGCGCGGACGGGGCGAGCAGGAGCGGCGCGGCGCCGAAGACGGCGAGCACCGCCTCCGTGCCGACGTACGCGGCGATCAGCGCGATCAGCACGAGCACGACGATCTGTGCGGCCGAGCGGGAGCGGTGCGTCTCGCGCCGCAGGTAGCGGCGGTAGCGGGCGTCCGGGGCCGCGTCGCGCGTCGACGGTGCGGGGCTCATGCGACTCTCCTCGTTCTGGCGGTCGGGGTGCGGGTTCCGGTGACCCGGATGTCGACCCGGCTGACGGTGCGGCCGGTGAGCGCCCCCATGCGGGAGGCGATGCGCGCGCGATCGCGGTGGAGCCGGTCGAGGACGGTGCCCTCGGCGTCGGGGTCGAGCACGGCGGGGGCGGTCACGGCGAGCGCGAGCCCGCCGCTGTCGTCCGAGAGCCGCACGCGGATCGCGGAGACCTCGACGCCCAGCTCCTCGTGGACGATCGCGACCGCCATCCGCTCGATCGAGCGGACGGTGATCGTGACGGTCCCCGGCTCCTGGGCCGCGGCGCGCTCGGCGGGGCGCTGGTCGAGTGCGGTCATGGCTACTCCTAGCGAGAGGTCGTGCGGCCGCGGAACACGTCCACGAGGCTGCGCACGTCGAGCGAGCCGTCGAGCATCCGCGCGATCAGGACGCCGAGCGCCATGAACACGGCGGTGAGGACGAAGCCCCAGAAGCCGAAGAGCAGGGCGGCGAAGGCGAGGATCGCGCCGACGACGAGGCCGAGCGTGGTGCTGCGGCCGGCCGGGGCCGGGGTGCCGGGGGTGCGGGGGTCGCTCATCGGACGCGGCTCTCGGTCTCGGTGTCGCCCTTGTCCTCGCCGGGGATGTGCACGTCGACGATGGCGACGTTGATCTCGGCGACGGACATGCCGACGAGCTCGGTGATGGCCTCGGAGACCGCGGCGCGGACCTGGTCGGCGACCGACTGCATCGGCACCGGGTACTCGACGACGAGGGTCACGTCGGCGGCGACCTGGCTCTCGCCGACCTCGACGCTGACGCCCTGGGCGTGGTCGTTCCCGCCGACGGCCGAGCGGATCGCGCCGAAGGCGCGGGCGGCGTTGTTGCCGAGGGCGAAGACGCCGGGCACCTGGCGGGCGGCGATGCCGGCGACCTTGGCGACGACGGCGTCGTCGATGACGGTGCGGCCCTGGGCCGTGCCCGAGGCGGTGCTGTTGCCCAGGCTGGTGACGGTGTCGACCGAGGCCTTGTCGACGCGGGGGGCGGTGGGGGTGGCGGGGGTGCGCGTGCTGTCGCTCATGGTGACTCCTGTGCGTGTCGTCGGCCGCAGGTGGTGCGCGGCCGGGGTCGGGGAGTCCGGCGGATTTCCCGTCGGGCTGTGCTTTCATGAGTGAGACGGAGCCCGACGGGACTTCGTCACGGTGCGATTCGGAGATTTTCCTGATAGTCACCTGATAGTCGATGCCGGCTCGAGCCGGTGCCCGCTGGAGGAGCCCCATGCCCGGTCTGGAGACGGCGAGCGACGCGCTCCTCGCCGAGCGCTCCGCTGAGGGCGACGTCCGGGCGTTCGAGGTGCTGGTCAAGCGGCACCAGTCGATCCTGCGCGCCTACGCCTGGCGGCTGACCGGCTCGCAGGCCGACGCCTCCGACGCGGTGCAGAACGCGCTGATCACCGTCTGGGCGCAGCTGCCGCAGCTCAAGGAGCCCGCGAGCGTGCGGAGCTGGATGATGCGGATCGTCAGCCGGTCCAGCGTCGACCTGCTCCGCCAGCGCAAGCCCGTCGACGACGTCGACGCCGTCGAGCACCCGCCGGCGCGCGAGCCCGGCCCGTTCGAGTCGGTCGAGCAGAGCGACGCGATGCGCGCCCTCGCGAAGGCGCTGGCCGAGCTGCCCGAGACCCAGCGGCAGTGCTGGCTGCTCCGCGAGGTCGGCGGCGAGTCGTATGGTGAGATCGCCGAGCACCTCGGCATCACCGTCACCGCCGTGCGCGGCAAGCTCGCGCGGGCGCGGGAGTCGCTGGTCGTGGCGATGGAGGACTGGCGATGAGGGCCTGCGATGAAGGAGTCGGCGCGATGACGGAGCCGGCACGATGACCCCGGACGAGACGTCCGGCCCGCGCGGCGACGGCGAGGACGCCGTGCTGCCGCTGAGCGTGCCACCGGCCGATCCCGCCGCCGACACCGACCCCGACTCCGCCGACACGATCGGGATCGACGAGCTCGGCGACTACCTCGACCGCGGCCGCCTGCCCTACGACCCCGCCATCGAGGAGTCGCCGGAGCACCGGCGCACGCTGCGCGCCCTCGAGCGCGTCCGCGCGCTGTCCGGCGCGCTGATCGACGACGACGCGGCGCACCTCCCGGCCCCCACCGAGAACTGGTTCGGCTCGATCCTCACCCAGGTGCGGCGCGAGGCGCGCGCCGGCCGCGACATCCCGCTCGCGAGCACCGACCCCGACGTCGAGCTGACGATCACCGAGGGCGCCGTCCGCGGCATCGTCCGCGAGGCCGGGGACAGCGTCTCCGGAGTCCTCGTCGGCCGCTGCCGGCTGCAGGGCGACGTCGCCGATCCCGGTGCCGACATCGCGGTCGAGGTGACGATCTCGGTGTTCTGGGGCGTCCCGATCGCGGACGCGGCGCAGCAGGTGCGCGAGCGGATCCACTCCCGCCTGCTCACCCAGACCGAGCTGCGCGTCTCGACGATCGACGTCCGCGTCGAGGACGTCTACGTCCCGGGGGAGGAGGAGTCGTGACCGAGTCCGAGCAGCTCCCCGTCGCCCCGGTCGTGCTGGTGCCCGCGGGCGCTCCCGGCGAGCCGGCGCCGAGCGCGGCCGCCGTGCTCACCGCCGAGATCCGCGCCCTGGCCGGAGTGGCGATGCTCGTCCCGGCGCGCGGCCAGGTGCGCGACGTGCTCGCCCACGCCGCCGGTGCGCTCACGCCGTCCTCGGTCGACGCCGCGGACGGACCGCTCGGCGCGGTCTCCGGCGGGACCTTCGCCGAGCCGGTGCTCGTGCGCGTCCTCGGCGACGAGGTGTCGGTGTCCGCGGACGTCTGCGTCGCCGCCGACTCCTCGGCGCCCGACGTCGCCCGCGCGGTCGGCTCCGCTGTGCGCGAGTGGTGCCGGCGCGAGCACCCCGGGCGTCGCGCGAGCGTCGCGATCCGGATCGCCTCGGTCGACTGACCCGGCCGGGAGGGCCGCGGCCCCCTAGGCGCCGTGATCGGCGAGGAACGACTCCGTCTCGGCCGCCGTCGGCGTCGAGACCGCCGCGCCGGGCCGGGTGACCGAGATCGCCGCGGCCGCGGTCGCCCAGCGGACGAGCTCGACGAGCGCGGCCGGGTCGTCGAGCCTCTCGCCGCCGCTCGCGAGTCGCGCCGCGAAGACGCCGCAGAAGGTGTCGCCGGCGCCGGTCGTGTCGACGACCTCGACGCGGAAGGCCGGCGCACGCACCGGCTCGCGGTCGCGCACCGCGACGACGACGCCGTCGGAGCCGAGCGTGACCAGCACGAGCGGGACGAGCGCGGTGAGGGCGACCGCGAGCGCCGTGTCGTCGGCGGCCGCGAGACCGCGCTCGGCGCCGAGCTCGCGCGCCTCGTGCTCGTTGACGATCAGCACGTCGAGCTCCGCGAGCAGCTCGGCCGGCAGCGGGCCGATCGGCGCCGCGTTCAGGATCGTGGTGGTCGCCGCCGCGCGGCCGGCGCGGGCCGCCGCCAGCACCGTCGCGACGGGGATCTCGAGCTGGAGCAGCAGCGCGTCGGCGTCCGCGACCAGGCGCTCCTCCTCGGCGGTGAGGCCGGTGAAGGCCGCGTTCGCGCCGGAGTCGACCACGATCGCGTTCTCGCCCGCCTCGTCGACCGTGATCTGCGCGGTGCCGGTGCGGTCCTCGCCGCGGCGGGCGTGCAGCTCGAGCGGCTCCTCGGCGAGCAGCGCTGCCAGCTCGTCGCCCGCGGCGTCGCGGCCGAGGCTCGTGACGAAGACGCTGCCGGCGGCCGTGCGGGCGGCGGCGACCGCCTGGTTGAGTCCCTTGCCGCCGGGGAAGGTGCGGGAGTCGAGGGCGAGGACCGTCTCGCCGGGGGCGGGAATGCGGGTGACCCGGTGGACGTGATCGAGATTGGCACTACCGAGGACGACGAGGCTCATGCTCCGACGGTAGGGCACGCGCAAGGGGCTCCTGGCATCCTCCGGCCGCACCTACGGTGGTGGGATGGAAACTCGAATCTTCGGCCGCACCGGTGCGCCCGTCTCCGTCGTCGGCCTCGGAACCTGGCAGCTCGGTGCCGACTGGGGTGACGTCGCCGAGAGCGACGCCCTCGCGATCCTCGACGCGGCGGCCGACGCGGGCGTCACCCTCTTCGACACCGCGGACGTCTACGGCGACGGCCGCAGCGAGCGCACGATCGGCGCCTGGCGCGCCGCGAACCCGGACGCGGAGGTGTTCGTCGCCACCAAGATGGGCCGCCGGGTCGAGCAGATCCCCGCGAACTACGTGCTCGAGAACTTCCGCGCCTGGACCGACCGCTCGCGCGCGAACCTCGGCGTCGACACGCTCGACCTGGTGCAGCTGCACTGCCCGCCGACCTCCGTCTACTCCGACGACGCCGTCTTCGACGCGCTCGACACGCTCGTCGACGAGGGCGCGATCGCGCACTACGGCGTCTCGGTCGAGCGCACGGAGGAGGCGCTCACCGCGATCGCGCGGCCGAACGTCGCGAGCGTGCAGATCATCCTCAACGCGTTCCGGCTGAAGCCGCTGGACGAGGTGCTGCCCGCCGCTCGCGAGGCCGGCGTCGGCATCCTGGCGCGCGTCCCGCTCGCCTCGGGCCTGCTCAGCGGCCGCTACACGACCGAGACCGTCTTCGCGCCGGACGACCACCGGAACTACAACCGCGACGGCTCGGCCTTCGACGTCGGCGAGACCTTCTCCGGCGTCGACTTCGCCACCGGCGTCGAGGCCGCGCAGGAGTTCTCCCGGCTCGCCGCCGACCACGGCCTGGCGCCCGCCACCGCCGCCCTCGCCTGGATCATCCAGCAGGACGGAGTGACGGCCGTCATCCCCGGCGCCCGCTCCGTCGAGCAGGCCCGCGCGAACGCCACCGCCGCCGACGCGGCCCCCCTCGGCCCCGCCGTCATGGAGGCCGTCACCGCCCTCTACGACACGCACTTCCGCCCCACGGTCCACCCCCGCTGGTAGCCGTCAGCTGCTGACTCGCCCGAGAAGGCTCGTTCTCCACGTCGAGAACGAGCCTTCTCGGGCGAGTGGGCGCTGCCTGTGGAGAGCTCTGCGCGAGCGGCGCGCAGAAGCGCCAGCATGGCGCGGTGATCAGCGACGAGCCCGAGGGCGTCTTCCGCGTGTCGGAGGGGAGAGCGGCGGGCTGGTCGCGCGCTCGGATGCGGTCGGCGGGCGTGTCGGCTCCGATCTTCGGCGTCCGCTCGACGACTCCGGTGGTCACCCTCGGCGACCGGTGCGCGGCGGTGCTTCACCGGCTCGGCGACCACGTCTTCCTCTGCGGCCCGACGGCCGCGCTGCTGTGGGGCGCTCCGCTCGATCGCCGCTGGGAGCAGCGCCTCGTCCTCGACGTCGCCGTCGCGGCGCCGGCTCGCGCGCCGCATGCCGATGGACTGGCGGGGCGCAGCCTCCGCATCGACCGCTCCGCCGACCTCGTCGTGGGACGCCGCGGCGCGCTCACCTCTCCGGCCCGCACCTGGTGCGACCTCGGGGCGGTTCTCGACCTGCCCGACCTGGTCGCGGTCGGAGACGACCTGTTGCACCGCCGACTCGTCAGCCTGTCGCTGCTCGAGGCGACCGTCGCCCGATATCCGGGGCGGCGCGGCATCGCGCGCCTCCGGCCGGCCCTCGGTCTGCTCGACGCGCGGGCGGAGTCTCGGCCGGAGTCGCGCGTGCGGGTCGCCCTCGTGCTGGCCGGGATCACCGGGATCGAGGCGAACGTCGAGATCTACGACGAGACCGGCGTCTTCCTCGGCCGGGTCGACCTCTGCCTCGCCTGGGCCCGCGTCATCGTCGAGTACCACGGCGACCACCACCGCTCCGAGCCCGGCCGCTGGCGGAAGGACATCGCGCGGGCCCGCCGCCTGCGCGCCGCCGGCTGGAACGTGATCGAGCTCACCGGCGACGACCTCGCCGACCTGTCCGCCGTCGTGGCTCAGGTCCGATCAGCGCTGCCGCGCTGACTCGCCCGAGAAGGCTCGTTCCCCGGGCGGAGAACGAGCCTTCTCGGGCGAGTCGGGCCGGCGGGCGGCAGTGAGTGGTCACGCGGGCTAGGAGCCCAGCGCGCCGTCGACGATGGTGCGGGCCTCGGCCTGCACCTCGTGCAGGTGGTCGAGGCCGCGGAAGGACTCGGCGTAGATCTTGTAGACGTCCTCGGTGCCCGAGGGGCGTGCGGCGAACCAGGCGTTCTCGGTGACGACCTTGACGCCGCCGACGCCCGCGCCGTTGCCCGGCGCCTTCGACAGCTTCGCGACGATCTCCTCGCCGGCCAGCGTGGTCGCCGGGATCGCGTCGCCGTCGAGCTTGCCGAGCGCCGCCTTCTGCGCCTTCGTGGCGACCGCATCGACGCGCTCGTAGACGGGGTCGCCGAACTTCTCCGTCAGCTCGCGGTACAGCGCCGACGGGCTCTTGCCCGTGACGGCGACGATCTCGGAGGCGAGCAGCGCCAGCAGGATGCCGTCCTTGTCGGTCGTCCAGACGGTGCCGTCGAAGCGCAGGAACGACGCGCCGGCCGACTCCTCGCCGCCGAAGCCGACCGAGCCGTCGACGAGGCCGGGCACGAACCACTTGAAGCCGACCGGCACCTCCCAGAGGCGGCGGCCGAGCGACTCGGCGACCCGGTCGATGATCGACGACGACACGAGCGTCTTGCCGATCGCCGCGTCCTCGCGCCAGCCGGAGCGGTGACGGTAGAGGTAGTCGATCGCGACGGCGAGGTAGTGGTTCGGGTTCATCAGGCCGCCGTCGGGCGTGACGATGCCGTGGCGGTCCGCGTCGGCGTCGTTGCCGGTGAGGATGTCGTAGTCGCCGGCGCGGGCGACGACCGAGGCCATCGCGCTCGGCGAGGACGGGTCCATCCGGATCTTCTCGTCCCAGTCGAGGGTCATGAAGCCCCAGGCCGGGTCGACCTCGCCGTTGACGACCGTCAGGTCGAGCTCGTACATCTCGGCGATCAGCTGCCAGTAGTGCACCGAGGCGCCGCCGAGCGGGTCGGCGCCGATCTTCACGCCGGCCTTCTTGATCGCGTCGATGTCGATGATGTTCTTCAGGTCCGCGACGTAGTGGGTGCGGTAGTCGTAGGTCTCGACGGCGCTCGGCTCGGCCGACTTGACGTCGCGGTTGCCGTCGGCGATCAGCTCGTTGGCGCGGTTCGCGATCCAGGAGGTGGCGTCGGAGTCGGCCGGGCCGCCGTGCGGCGGGTTGTACTTGAAGCCGCCGTCGCGGGGCGGGTTGTGCGAGGGGGTGACCACGATCCCGTCGGCCCGGTCGGTGTGCGCCGGGTCGTTGTTCCAGCGGAGGATCGCGTGGCTGAGCGCCGGCGTCGGCACGTAGTCGTCGAACTCGTCGACGAGCACGCGCACCTCGTTGGCGACCAGCACCTCGAGGGCGGTCGTCAGCGCCGGGCGCGAGAGGCCGTGGGTGTCGGCGCCGATGAAGAGCGGGCCGGTGATGCCCTCGTTCGTCCGGTACTCGACGATGGCCTGCGTCACCGCCGCGATGTGGTCCTCGTTGAAGGCGGTGTCGAACGAGGAGCCGCGATGCCCGGAGGTGCCGAAGACCACCTTCTGCAAGGGGTCGGACACGTCCGGCTTCTTCTCGTAGTACGCCCTCACGAGGGCCTCGACGTCGATGAGATCGGAGGCCTCTGCCGGCTTCCCTGCGCGATCGGTCATGGGGTCCATAGTGGCAGTCGCGCCGGGGCCGCGATACCGGCTGGACAGGCGCTGGCTAGGCTGTCCGCCATGCCCGACCGCGCCTCCGACGGTGTCCCCGACACCGCCTCCGCCCCCCGCACCTACAGTTATCTCGGGCCCTCCGGCACGTTCACGGAGGCGGCGCTCGCGCAGGTGCCCGAGGCGCGCGGGCACATGTGGCGCAGCGTCGCCAATGTCGGCGAGGCGCTCGACGACCTCGTCACCGGCCGCAGCGACGGCGCCGTGATCGCGATCGAGAACTCGGTCGAGGGCGGAGTGACGGCCGCGCAGGACGCGCTGGCGAAGATCCCCGGGGTGCGCATCGTGGGGGAGTACCTCGTGCCGGTCTCGTTCATCCTGGTCGGCCGCCCGGGCACCCGCCTCGAGGACGTGCGGATCGTCGCCGCGCACCCGGTCGCCTACGGCCAGTGCCGGCAGTGGCTCGACCGCGAGATCCCGAGCCACGAGCACCTCCCCGCGTCGAGCAACGTCCAGGCCACGATCGATCTGCTGGCCGGCTCGCCCGCGCAGGCCGCGATCGCCCCGCCGGGCATCGTCGCCCACCACGGCGTCGACGTGCTCGCCGAGCGGATCGGCGACAATCCGAACGCGGTCACCCGCTTCGTGCACGTGTCGCGCTCGCGCGTGCTGCCGGAGCCGACCGGCGCCGACAAGACCAGCCTCATCGTCGAGCTGCCCTCCGACGCCCCGGGTGCGCTGCTGGACATGCTCGAGCAGTTCGCGACCCGCGGAGTGAACCTGAGCATGATCCAGTCGCGCCCGATCGGCGACGCCCTCGGCCGCTACCGCTTCGTCATCGACCTCGACGGGCACGCGCACGACGAGCGGGTCGCCGACGCCCTGCTGGGCCTTCGCCGCTTCAGCCCGCGGGTGATCTTCCTCGGCTCGTATCCCCGTGCGGATCGCCGTCCGGTCTCGTACGTGCGACGCTACGACGACGAGGTGTTCATCGAGGCCCGCGACTGGCTGCGCGGGATCCTCGGCAGCGAACCGGAGGTCGATGATGACTGAACGCGGCGGAGCCGAGCGCGAGCGCGTGGATCCGCGGTACGACCCCGCCTTCCAGCGCGGCTTCGCCGGGGGAGTGGACCGGGTGCGCGGCGACGAGCGCGCCTTCGCGCGGCCCGGGACGGCGCCCGAGGGGATCGCCCGGCGCCGCGCGCCGGCTCTCGCGGACATCGCGACCACGGCCGACACCCGGCGGTCCCGACGGGCGGAGGCGGCGGCTCCCGCCGCGGCGCCCGCGCGCCTGCCCTCGGACGCGGACGCCGCTGCGACCGCTCAGCCGTTCGCCGACGCGCCCCGCGAGGAGGCGCCCGCCCGCCGCGCCGAGGTCGCTCCCGAGCCGTCGGCCCCGCTCCTGCGGAATCCGTGGCTGCTCGCCCTGCTGCTCGCCGGTCTCGCCGGCAGCGTGCTCGGCGTCGCATTGCTCTACAACGGCTACTCCTCGCCGCCCGCGTCGTACTACGGCGACAGCGACACCCCGTCGCCGGAGTGGATCCAGCGGCAGATCGTCTACTACGCGTCGATCCCGCTGCTGGGCAGCCTGCCGTTCGCGCTGCTGCTCGCGATGGGCGTCGCGGCGCTGCGCTGGCGGGCCCGGCCGAAGGCGCGGCCCTCGGCGCTCGACGACGAGTCCGAGGCGGAGGCGACGAGCGTCTGACCTGGCGGAGGGCCCCTGCTGGTCGAGTAGCCCAGGAGGGGCGTATCGAGCCCGCTGTCACCGGCACTTCTGGTGGAGGGGGATCTCGATACGCCCGCTCTGCGGGCTACTCGATCAGCAGGACGGCGCCCGCTGCTCGATCAGCGGGTGGCCTC
Source organism: Rathayibacter sp. VKM Ac-2760 (assembly GCF_009834185.1). Lineage (GTDB taxonomy): Bacteria > Actinomycetota > Actinomycetes > Actinomycetales > Microbacteriaceae > Rathayibacter. Next base: position 3,410,510 of record NZ_CP047173.1, on the reverse strand, counting down.
ACACCCCCGACGCGCCGAAGAGCAGCCCGAGCAGGTAGGTGACGAGCGCCGCGCCGTAGCCGATGCCGAGCTGGCGCAGCGCGCGCGCGAGGGGCGGCGCGCCCGAGAGCAGGCCGACGATCGCACCGGTCGCGAGCAGCGCCAGGCCGACGAGGACCGAGGCGAGGATCACCGCGGCCAGCCCGGACATCCCGAGCAGGTAGGGCAGCACCGGGATGATCGCGCCGGACGCGAAGAAGCAGAAGCTCGAGAGCGCCGCGCCCATGCCGGTGCCGATCGACTCGTACTCGTCGACCGACGGGTCGGCCTTCACGCCGCCGATCGTGATCGGCGAGGTCGGCGCCGCGCCGCCCCGCAGACCGGAGAAGACGCGGGCGGCGCGGGCGTCCGCCTCCTCCTGCGAGAGCCCGCGGGCGCGGTAGACCAGCGAGAGCTCGTTCGCGTCGACGTCGAGGTCGGGCACGACGTGGTTGGTGTCGAGGTCGGGCGAGGACGCCGAGAGCAGCTCGCGCTGCGAGCGCACCGAGACGAACTCGCCGGCGCCCATCGAGAGCGCGCCCGCGAGCAGCCCGGCGATGCCGGTGAACAGCACGACCCCGGTGCCGACGCCGCTCGCACCGACGCCGAGGACGAGGGCCAGGTTCGAGACCAGGCCGTCGTTCGCTCCGAACACCGCGGCGCGGAAGGTGCCCGAGAGCCGGCTGCGACCCCGCTCGGCGAGACCGCGGACGACCTCGCCGTGGATCCGCTCGTCGGCGGCCATCGCCTCCGTCGCGTCGTCGTCGTCGGCGTAGGGCGAGCGGGCCTCGGCGCGCTGGATCAGCGCGAGCACGAAGACCGAGCCGAACTGCCGGGTGAGGAAGCCGAGGAGGCGGGTGCGCAGGTCCGGCCGGGGCTGCGGCTCGGCGGCCGGCCCGAGCAGCTCGCGCCAGTGCTCCTCGTGCCGGCCCTCGGCGGCGGCCAGGGCGAGCAGGATCTCGCGCTCCTCGCCGGTGCGGCGCTCGGCGAGATCGCGGTAGCTCGCGGCCTCGGCGAGCTCATCGGCGAGGTAGCGCCGCCAGCGCCGGATCTGCACGGGAGTGGGGGAGGAAGGGGTGTCTCGGGCGGTGGTCGCCATGGGATCTCCTGGGTTCGGCACCCCGGCCGACCCGCGCGAGAGGACCGGTCAGGACACGTGTCGACTGACCGAAGGTCTCGTTCGCCCGGTTCCGCGAGGATCCGGGTGGCGCGCCGGGTCCGGGACTCTCCGGACCAGCATGTCGACGCGCCTCGTCGCCCGCTCGGCGGGCGGTGGGAACTACTCCCCTTCGCAGGGACCACGGTAGCCCACGTGGCGGCGTAGGGTCGAGCCGCAGTGGAGCCCCGGCTCCGGATCCAGCGCCCTCGGCGCTCCCTCGAAGTGGAGGCCGCCCATGCCCGGCGACAGCGCACCGACCCGCCGACTCGTCGCCGAGCTGGAGGAGCGCGCCCGCGAGGCGCTGCCGTGGTTCGTCGCCGATTACTACGGCGCGGTGGCGGGCGGCCGGTCCGAGCGCGACGCCGACCTCGCCGCGTGGGACGCGGTGCGCTTCCGGCCGGCGGCCCTGCGCGGCGAGCTCGACGGCGACACCACGACCACGGTCCTCGGCACGCCGGTCGCCGGCCCGGTGCTGATCGCGCCGATGGCGCAGCAGAACGCCGCGGACCCGCGCGGCGAGATCGCGATGGCGGAGGCGGCCGCGCGAGCCGGCACCCTCCTCGGCGTCTCGACCAACACGGCGCTGCCCTTCGAGCGGATCGCGGCCGAGGGTGCGCCCTGGTGGTTCCAGGTCTACCTGCTCGAGGATCGCGCGGTGACGCACGCCCTCGTCGAGCGGGCCGCGGCGGCGGGCGCCCGCGCGCTGATGCTCACCGTCGAGATGCCCGTGCTGCGCGGCGAGCGGCCGGGGATCGAGCCGCTGAGCTGGCCGGACGTCCCGGGCAAGGCGCGGCTGGGCAACCTGACCGAGCAGGAGCGCGCGCGGGTGCTCGGCCGGCCGGTGCCGAATCCGGGGCTCGACGACATCGGCCGGCTCGCCGCACTGACCGGCCTGCCCGTGCTGGTGAAGGGCGTGCTGCGCGGCGAGGATGCGCGGCGCGCGGTCGACGCGGGGGCGGCCGGCATCGTCGTCTCCACCCACGGCGGCCGGCGGATGGACGGCTCGATCACCGCCGTCGGGGCGCTCGCCGAGGTGGTCGCGGCGGTCGGCGGCGACGCCGAGGTCTACGTCGACAGCGGGGTGCGCTCGGGCCGGCACGTGCTCGCGGCGCTCGCGCTCGGCGCCCGGGCGGTCTTCGTGGGCCGCCCGCTGCTCTGGGCGCTCGCCGCGGGCGGCGCCGACGAGGTCGCCGCGCTGCTCGGAGTGCTCGACGCCGAGTTCCGGGTGCTGCTGCGGCAGTCGGGGGCGGCGTCGATCCGCGACCTGGCGGGTCTCGCCGCCCGGGCTTGATCCCGCCGATGCCCGGGCTGTGCGTCAGGCGGCGACGCCGCTGCGGACCCGGCGGCGCTGCTGCCGCTCGTGCTCCGCGTCGAGCAGCTCGCGGCTGCGCTGCGTCGCCAGGAGCGCGAGGAGGGTCTCGGTCTCCTCCTCGATCCGCTCGCGCAGATCGGACGGCTCGCGGGTGAGGAGGCGCTTGGCCGCGGCGGCCGCGAGCGGCGGGCGGGCGGCGAGTGCCTCGACGCGCTCCGCGACCCGGGCGGCGAGCTCCGCGCGGGGCACGACCTCCGTGACGAGCTGCCACTCGAGCGCCTCGGCGGCCCGGACCGAGCGGCCGGAGAGCACGAAGTCGAGGGCGCGGCGGCGGCCGACGATGCGGGGGAGCGTCGCCGTCACTCCGCAGTCCGGGATCAGTCCGACATCGCCGTACGCGCTGAGGAAGGTGGCGGCGGGCGTCGCGACGACGATGTCCGCCGCGAGCGCGAAGGCGATGCCCGCGCCGGCGGTCACGCCGTCGATCGCGCAGACGACGACGGCGCTGCTCTCGCCGAGGAGGCGGAACGCCTCGCCCGCGGTCGTCGCGAGGTCGCGGAGGTAGTGGTCGGGGCGGTCGGCGCCCATGATCGCCGAGATGTCGCCGCCCGTGCAGAAGGCGCGGCCGGCGGCCTCGATCACGATGACGGTGCAAGCGGGGTCGGCGTTCAGCTGGATCAGGGCGCGCACGAGCTGCAGCGCGGTGTCGAGGTCGAGCGCGTTCAGCGCGTCGGGACGGTCGAGCACCAGGCGCGCGACGGGTCCGGTGCGCTCGAGGCGCACCGTCTGGGGGCGGGTGGGCATGGCGGAGCCTCTCAGGGGGCGAGGTCGTGTCGGGGGTGAGGTCGTGCTGGGGTGAGCCCGTGCCGGAGTGAGCACGGGGTCTTTCACGGACCTCGCCTTCGGGAGCAGAGATGCCGTGGCGCCGCACGTCGGGTGATTGGCGCAGAACGACATTCGCAGCCCTCGGCCCCTTCGGATCGGTCTGCTCGGCTGATCCTCAGGTGGCCGACCGCGCCCCTCTAAACTGCTGGAGTGATTGATCCCGTACTTCTCCGCGAGAACCCGGACGTCCTGAAGCGCTCGCAGGAGGCGCGCGGCGACTCCGTCGAGCTCGTCGACGACGCCCTCGAGGCCGACCGCGCACGCCGGGCCGCGATCACCGAGGCGGAGCGCCTCCGCGCCGAGCAGAACGCCTTCGGCAAGACCGTCGCGAAGGCGCCGAAGGACGAGAAGGCGGCCCTGGTCGCCGAGGCCCAGCGCCTCGCCGCCGCCGCCAAGCAGGCGCAGCAGGAGGCCGCCGAGGCCGACGAGCGCTTCGGCTCGCTCGTGAAGCGGCTGGCCAACCCGATCATCGACGGTGTCCCCGCGGGCGGCGAGGACGAGTTCGAGCTCGTGCGCATGGTCGGCGAGCGCCCCGTCTTCGACTTCGCACCGCGCGACCACCTCGAGATCGGCGAGCTGCTCGACGGCATCGACATGCAGCGCGGCGCGAAGGTCAGCGGCGCGCGCTTCTACTTCCTCAAGGGCCTCGTCGCCCGCCTCGAGATCGCGCTGATGAACCTCGGCCTGGAGCGCGCCCTCGAGGCCGGCTTCACCCCGCTGATCACGCCGACGCTCGTGCGCCCCGAGATCATGGACGGCACCGGCTTCCTCGGCGAGCACGACGACGAGGTCTACCGCCTGCGTGACGACGACCTCTACCTCACCGGCACCAGCGAGGTGGCGCTCGCCGGCTACCACGCCGACGAGATCCTCGACCTCACGGGCGGGCCGAAGCGCTACGCCGGCTGGAGCACCTGCTACCGCCGCGAAGCCGGCTCCGGCGGGCGCGACACCCGCGGCATCATCCGGGTGCACCAGTTCAACAAGCTGGAGATGTTCGTCTACACGCTGCCCGAGGACGCGGAGGCGGAGCACGCGCGCCTGCTCGCGCACCAGGAGGGCGTGCTGCAGAGCCTCGGCCTGCACTACCGCGTGATCGACGTCGCGGCAGGCGACCTCGGCCAGAGCGCCGCCCGCAAGTTCGACGTCGAGGCCTGGGTGCCCACGCAGGACGCCTACCGCGAGCTCACCTCCACCTCGAACTGCACGACGTTCCAGGCCCGCCGTCTCGACACCCGCTACCGCACCGAGTCGGGGAAGACCGCGCCCGTCGCGACCCTGAACGGCACGCTCGCGACCACCCGCTGGATCGTCGCGCTCCTCGAGACGCACCAGCAGGCGGACGGCTCGGTGCTCGTCCCCGAGGCGCTGCGCCCGCACCTGGGCGGCCTCGAGGTCCTCGAGCCGGTCCGCGGCGCATGAGCGCGGGTCGGCGTCTCGTCGCCCTCGACATCGACGGCACCGTCATGCACGAGGACGGCACCATCACCGATGCCGTGATCGACGCCATCGCGCGCGTCGTCGCCCAGGGCGACGAGGTCATGCTCGCCACCGGCCGCTCGCCCTCGACCACGCTGCCCGTCGTGGAGCGCCTGGGCATCGCGCCGGAGTTCGTGATCTGCTGCAACGGCGCGGTCACCCTGCGCCGCGACGCCGAGGGCGCCTACCGCCCCGACGTCGTCGAGACCTTCGACCCCACCGAGGTGCTCGAGACCATCCGCCGCCACCTCCCCGACGCGCACTACGCCGTCGAGGACGCGGACGGCGCTTTCTCCTACACCGAGTCCTTCCCGGGCGGCGCGGTGACGGGCGCCGAGACCGTGCACGTGCCCTTCGAGGAGCTGCTCGGCGTGCAGTCGACCCGTGTGGTCGTCATCTCGCCCGGCACCGGCATCGAGGAGTTCACCGAGCTGGTCGAGCGGATGGGCCTGCACCAGGTCAGCTACGCCATCGGCTGGACCGCCTGGCTCGACATCGCCCCGAACGGCGTCAACAAGTCGACCGCCCTCGAGCTCGTCCGCGGCCGCCTCGGCATCGAGCGGAGCGACGTGGTCGCGCTCGGCGACGGCCGCAACGACATCGAGATGCTCACCTGGGCCGCCGAGCACGGCGCCGGCCTGGCGATGGGTCAGGCGCCGGACGAGGTCCTCGCGGTCGCGTCCGCCGTCGTCCCCGGCGTGCACGAGGACGGCGTCGCCGCCGCCCTCTCCGCCCTGCGCTGACGGCCGCCCGCCGCGGTCGGTTACCATCGACTGTCTCTCCCCGCGGGGAGCGGCAGGGAGGGCTGTCCGAGCGGCCGATGGAGCCAGTCTTGAAAACTGGTGGGCAGAGATGTCTCTAGGGTTCGAATCCCTAGCCCTCCGCCATCCGGGAGCCCGTCCTTCTATCGCGGGGTGCGCCGCCTCCGAGGCGCTGGTGGACGGACTAGCCGATCCGGACCGCGACGTCCGTCAGAAGTCGGCGCTCGCCCTCGGGAACCGAGCGGAGGAGGCGGCCCTCGCCGCCGTCCTGACGCAGCTCTGGATCGAGCCGGACTTCTTCGTCCGCGAGACGCTCACCTGGGTCATCGCGCGGATCGGGGCTCCGGCCGTCCCCTCGGTTCGGGCTGTCCTCGTGTCCGAGGCGGGCAGCGCAGTGCGGACGCAGGCCGCCCATGTCCTGAGCACGATCGCCGACCCTTCGACGGTGGACGACATCGTGCCGCTCGTCTCCGACGCCGATGCGGCGGTCGCGGCGAAGGCGCGGTGGGCGCCGGCGCGGATCGGCGACGCACGGGCTGCTCCTGCGTCTCCCGACTCGCCCTCGCCGGTGGTCCCGGCTCGAGGCGGCGCAGGCCGCTCGCGCCGCACGCCTCGCGCGCGAGAGCTGACGGCTCCGGACGCGACGCGACGGGCCGGTGCCTCTCGAGCCGCGCGCAGCCTCCGTCGCGAAATCCATGCAACGGGTGGCTTTCGGGAGCGGTCTGGGTACTATGTCCCGACGCGACGGAGTCCGCTCCTCCGCGCCCGCAGACCCTGCACCACCCCCAGCCCACCACCCCCAGCCCCTTGCCCTGAGACGAACGGGAGACGGATGCGCACGACGCGCCCTTCGACGGACCACTCCGCCGCGGACGAGTCGGCGCGCACGCCGCGACCCCACGTCCGGCACGGGCGGCAGAAGCGGCACAGCCTGCCGCGCACGCTCGTCAAGGCCGCCGCGACCGTCTCCGGAGTCGGCGTCGTCGCCTCCATCTCGATCGTCGCCATCGCCGCGACGCTCCTGGTCCAGTCGGCGCAGCCGTCAGTCAGCCTGCACCCGGTCGCGGCCGGCTCGGGGGTCTCCGCCGGGTCCGTCCCCGAGATCGGCGCGCTCGAGGGCGGCTTCAACGTCCTCGTGGTGGGCAGCGATTCGCGCCAGGGTCAGGGTGACGCCTACGGCGACCCCGACGAGGAGACGAGCGTCCTCAACGACGTCAACATGCTGATGCACGTCTCGGCCGACCACAGCAACGCGACCGTCGTCAGCTTCCCCCGCGACATGTTCGTCGACATCCCGTCCTGCGTGAACGCGGTCACCGGCGAGACGATCCCCGCCCGCTACGACACCAAGATCAACGAGGCGATGGGCAAGGACGTCAGCCTCGGCTGCGTCGCCGGCGTCGCCGAGGAGCTGCTCGGGGTCCGGGTCGACTACGGCGCGGTCGTGCAGTTCAACGGCGTCATCGAGATGTCGAACGCGATCGGCGGGGTCGACGTCTGCGTCGCCACCGAGATCGCGGACCCGTACACCAACACCTACCTCGAGCCCGGCGTGCACTCGCTCGAGGGGATGGCCGCGCTGCAGTTCCTCCGCAGCCGCCACGGCATCGGCGACGGCAGCGACCTGACCCGCATCAGCAATCAGCAGGTGTTCCTCTCCTCGCTGGTCCGCCAGGTGAAGAGCGCCGACACGCTGCTCAACCCGGTCGCGCTCTACGGCCTCGCGAAGGCGGCGCTGGGCAACATGACGCTCTCGACCGAGCTCAACAACGTGAACACCCTCGTGCAGATGGGCCTCGCCCTGAAGGACGTCGACATCGCGAACGTGGTGTTCGCGCAGTACCCGACCGGCGCGACCTCGGGCGGCGTCGTCCCCGACCGCACGGCCGGCGACGTCCTCGCGACCGCCCTGCAGACCGACCAGCCGATCGCCCTCACCGGCGGCACCGGCGCCGGCGCGACGACCACCGGCGAGACCGAGGCCCCCGTGGCGACCGAGGCGCCCGCCGCCGGCCCCGCGACGACCGACCCGCTCGCGACCGCGGAGGCGACTCCGGGCGCCACCGCGGCTCCCGGCACCGCGGCTCCCGGCACTCCCGCGGCCGACGCCAAGGTCGAACTGCCAGAGTCGATCACCGGCCAGCCCGCCGACCAGCAGACCTGCTCGGTCGGGTTCTTCGGCTGATCCCCGCGGCTCCTGAGGAGGACGACCCGATGAGCGATCCCGTCGTCTCGCGCAGGACAGCGGCCCGGCACGGGCGGCTCCGCCCCCGGAGCGGACTGCGGTTCGCCGGCCGGATCCTGGCGGCCTGCGTCGGCGTCGGGGTCCTCAGCACGATCTCGATCGTCGCCATCGCGCTCTCGATGATCGCGGCCGGCGCACGGCCCTCCGTCGATCTGGGCATCGGCTCGACCGATGCGGGCTCCCCGATCCCCGAGATCGGCGCGATCGAGGGCGGCGTGAACATCCTGCTGGCCGGCAGCGACAGCGCCGAGGGCTCCGCGGAGGGCGCCTACGGCGACCGCTCCGAGAATCTCAACGACGTCACGATGCTGATGCACATCTCCGAGGACCACTCGACGGTCGAGGTGATCAGCTTCCCCCGCGACATGTACGTGCCGATCCCGTCCTGCACCGATCCGGCGACCGGCGCCGTCTCCGATCCGCTGCGCTCGGCGAAGATCAACACCTCGCTCAGCTACGGCGGCCTCGCCTGCACGGTGCAGACCGTCGAGCAGCTCACCGGCCTCGACATCCCGTACGCCGCGCTGATCCAGTTCGACGGCGTGATCGAGATGTCCAACGCGGTGGGCGGAGTCGACGTCTGCGTGGCCACCCCGATCGAGGACGAGTACACCGGTCTGAACCTCGACGCCGGCACGCACACGCTGGTCGGCGCCGAGGCGCTCGCGTTCCTCCGGACCCGGCACGGCGTCGGCGACGGCAGCGACCTGACCCGCATCTCCAGCCAGCAGGTCTACCTCTCGTCGCTGGTGCGGAAGGTGAAGGACGCGTCGACGCTGTCCAACCCGGTCGCGCTCTACGGCCTCGGCAAGGCGGCCGTCTCGAACATGCAGCTGTCGACCTCGCTCGAGAACGTCAACACGCTCGTCTCGATCGGCCTCGCGGTGAAGGACGTCGACCTCGCGAGCGTCGTCTTCGTCCAGTACCCCACCTACATCGACGGGAACGGCGTCTACCCGAGCGAGGAGGCGTCGGCGACGCTGAACGCCGCGCTCCTCGCCGACCAGCCGATCGCCCTCACCGGCACGACCGGCGGCGGCTCGGAGTCGACGGACGGCTCGACCCCGGCGGCCACGTCCGACCCCGCGGCGACGACGGACCCGGTCACCCCCGACCCCGCCGCGACGACCGACCCCGCGACTCCGGCGCCCGGCGAGACCGCGGTCGCCCTCCCGAGCGACGTCTCCGGCCAGACCGCCGACCAGCAGACCTGCACCGTCGGCCGCACCCTCGACGAGCAGTAGCCCGCGCACGCCGGGTGTCACGCCCGGCTCCCGGGTGCGGTTATAGTGGTCGTCGTGCGTTCGCCTGTCGAGCGCTCAGGAGACGTCGCATAGTCCGGTCGAGTGCACCACCCTGCTAAGGTGGAGAACCCTTTATTGGGTTCCGTGGGTTCAAATCCCACCGTCTCCGCACTCCAGATTCTTCGTCCTCGCGCTCGCGCCCGCCGACGACATCAGCACGGCGGACAGCCCTCGGCCCGCCTTTTCCGCGCCAGGTACCCTCTTGTCGCGCCTCGTCGCTTACGATCGATGTACGCCGTGACTGCGCCATCAACCGCAGGTTCGAGTGCGAACTCGACACGGCGTCCCTTTTGATCGGCCGCGTCCCCTCTCTACTGCTTGGGGATGCGGACCAGACCGTACCCCTCGATGGATCCCGACGGCGATCGCCGGAACGACGGCTCGAGGATCGCCGCGAAACGGGTGTCGGAGCGACCCTCCGCGCGGAAGACTGCCCCGGCGACGAGATCGGCGAACTGGGTCCCGGGGCTCTGGTGCGAAGCGGCGATGAAGAGTCCCTCGATCAGGTTCTGATAATCGGCCATGTCGCGGCCGCCCGCCAGGAGGGTCTGGTGGAACTCCTTGAGGCGATCGTCCTGGTCGTTGTTGCGGTTGTCGCAGACGATCATCCCGTGCACCCGCTCGCTCGTCTCTCGAGTGAGGTCCTGGAGGAAGTACTGGAAGCGCTCGCTGAGCCTCTTGAAAGCGGCGTGGTACAGGTCGTCCGCATCGTTCACGATCCCGGAGCGATAGATCGCGATCGTGTCGACGACCACCGCGATGACGCGCACCGTCTCGTGCAGGACGATCGCCTCGAGCAAGTCCATGCGCAGGGCGTTCCGTTGCTCCGCTTCCAGGTGGGAGAGAGACGTCTGCTTCGATCCGGGTCGGGTCGGCGCGAAGTATCGCCACTTGATCTCCCCGGAGACATGATGATGCGCTTTCGCCCGCTCGAGATCGCCGCGGATCAACGGCCAGACGTCCTCCGGGATGATGATTCCGCCGAGAACGAAGACCGGATTGTCGGCCGCGCGATCCGACGCCGGCGGTGTCCCGCTCTCATCGACGAACATGATGTGCACGAGGCCCCCTGATCCGGGCACGACGATAGCCGCGCTCGATACTCCTGCGCGGCGTGGCGGCGAATGCCGGGTCCCGGCGCTCGGGGTATCTGCTCATGCGGGCCGCTGCATCCGTCTGATGATCGAGTCCTGCGCTCGGCGGGCGCCGGGGCGACCGGCTAGCCTGGCGGGATGTCCAGTGCGATCCTCGAGGCCCTGTCCGCAGCCCCTGCCCGGCGGGACGTCGCGTCGATCCGCGGGGCCCTCGCCGAGGTCGCGATCGGCGACACGGTGCGGGTCCTCGTCCGGTCGGCGCGGTACGGGCTCTACGGCATCGAGGGCGTCGTCCGGCAGGCCGTCGGCGGGGAGCTCGTCGTCGCCGACGTGTTCCTCAACACGGGGACCGAGATCCAGAGCATCGCACTCGCGGCCGAGCCCGAGCCGGGCGCGGACGGCGACCGCTCCGTCGACGGGCTCGCGCACGGCGAACCGGTGCGAGTGACCTTCTCGACGCCGACGATCGGCTCCTTCACGGTGACCGGGCCGCTCACCGCGGGCGGCCGCGATCCCTATCTGCTCGTCGGCAGCTGGATCGTCGCGGAGGACGCGAGCGCCGCCCGCCACGTCGACCGGATCGAGCGGCTCGGCGACGTCGCGCTGCACGTCAAGCACGTGCCCGGGCACCGCTCGGCCGCCGTCGAGGAGTAGCGCGGGGCCTGCCGCCGGGTCAGGTCTGGCAGCGCGGACACCAGTAGGTGACGCGCAGCTGCAGCTCGTCGTCGCCGAGCTCGCCGCGGCGGATCGCGGTGCCGCAACGGCGGCACGGCTTGCGGTCGCGGCCGTAGACCCAGAGCTGCTGGCCGGGCCGGAGGTTGCCGGTGGTCGTCCGCTCGATGCGCTCGCGGTTCACGGTGATGAGCTTCTTCGCCAGGGCGATGGTGCGGACGAGGTCGCCGCTCTCGCCGACCGGCCGGGTGGGCAGGACGCCGCGGAGGAAGCAGAGCTCGGCGCGGTAGACGTTGCCGAGGCCGGCCAGGATCCGCTGGTCGAGCAGGGCCAGGCCGATCGGCCGCTCCGGGTCGGCGGAGAGGCGGCGCAGCGCCTCGTCGGCGTCCCAGTCGGGGCCGAGCAGATCGGGGCCGAGGTAGCCGACCACGTCCTCCTCCGCGGTCCGCGGCACGATCTCGAGCAGGCCCAGCTCGAAGCCGACGGCCTGCCAGTCGGCCGTCTCGAGGACGATGCGCGCCTGGAACGCCGGGCGGTGCCACTTCGGGCGGTCCCCCGTCAGCGAGTAGAGGTGCCAGCTGCCCTCCATCTTGAGGTGGGAGTGGATCACCGCGTCGCCGATGCGCATCAGCAGGTGCTTGCCGCGCGGGACGACGGCGTCGATGGTCTCGCCGGTGAGGTCGACCGTCGCGTACTTCGGCACGCGGACGTCGCAGCGGGTCAGCACCTCGCCGTCGAGGGCGTCGGCGAGGTTGTGGGCGGAGCGGTAGACGGTGTCACCCTCGGGCACGGGCGCCCCTCTCGTCGCGGCCGGCGCTCACGCGCGCAGCCTCAGGCCGCGCGGGTTCGCGACGAACCCGGCGGCGGTCAGTGCGTCGCCGAAGGGGGTGCCCAGGGCGAAGACGCCGTCGATCTTCTCGACGGTGAGCTTCTCGACCCCGCGGGAGCGGACCAGCTGCGCGAGCGCACCTGCCGCGTCCGCGAGCACGGTCTCGTCGGCGGAGAAGGTCAGCGCCGTCTTGCCGCCGCGCTCGAGGTAGACCGCGAGCTCGCCGTCGACCACGGCGACGAGGGCGCCCGCCTTGCGGCCCGGCCGGTGGCCCTCGCCCTGCGGCCAGGGCAGCGCGGCGCCGAACGGGTTCGCGGGGTCGGTGGCGGCGAGGGCGAAGACCGGGCGGGCGCGCTGCTGCGCCTCGTCCTGCGGCGCGAAGGTGCGCAGACGGTCGACGCTGCCGGCCGTGCCGAACTGGGCGGCGCCGAGCTTCTCGATGAAGTAGCCGCGGCGGGCGCGGCCCTGCTGCTCGAAGCCGCTGAGCACCTTGTAGGCGAGCGCGAAGCCGCCGAGGACGCCCTCGGCCTGGACCGAACCGCGCGTGACGATGCCGTAGCGCTCGAGCAGCGTCTCGCCGAGGGCGTGCCCGCGGATCGTCGCATCGGACTCGGCGAGCGGGACGATCGACCAGCGGCCGCCGGCGGTGGGCGGGCCGACCCGGGTCGCCATCGTGGGCCGGGCGGTCATCCGGCCCCGGGGCGCTCGAGCGCGGGCGGGCGCGCGCGGCTGCCGGTGCGCGCCGCCGGTGGAGCCGACCAGGGTGCGCAGCGGGGCGAGCGTGTCGTTGGTGAGCAGGCCTGCCCAGACCAGCTCCCAGAGCGCCTCGACCAGCACCTTGTCGTCGGTCGAGCCGACCGCGTCGGAGAGCTGGCGGAAGAAGTAGCCGCCGCCACTGCCGAGCACGCCGACGATCTCCTGCTGCAGCTCGCCGAGCGGCACCGCCTCGGCCGCGGGCACGGGCAGCGTCAGCCCGGCGGTGTCGGCGAGGTGCAGGCTCACCCAGCCGTCGTTGCCGGGGAGGGTGCCGGCGCCGGCCCAGAGGACCTCGCCGGTCGCGGTCAGTTCGTCGAGCATGGCCGGGGAGTAGTCGCGCACCCGCGCGGGCAGGATCAGCGACTCCCAGGCGGAGGCGGGGATGGGGGCTCCGGCGAGCTGATCGATCACCGAGGCGACGCCGTCGATGCCGCGCAGCGAGCCGCCGAGGTGCTGCCAGGCGGGCAGGAAGCGGCCGTAGGCGGCGGCGTCGACCGGCTCGACCTCCTTGCGCAGCGCGGCGAGCGAGCGGCTGCGCAGGCGCCGCAGCACCTCGGAGTCGCACCACTCGCTGCCGGTGCCGTTCGGCCGGAACTCGCCCTCGGAGACGCGCCGCTCGCCGGAGAGCCGGCGGAGGGTGTCGTTGACGACCGCGACGCCGAGCCCGAGCCGCTCGGCGACGGCGACCGCGGTGAACGGGCCGTGGGTGCGCGCGTAGCGGGCGACGAGGTCACCGAGCGGATCGCGCACCGGGTCGATGAAGGCGACGGGCACGCCGATGGGCAGGGGCACGCCGAGCGCGTCGCGCAGGCGCGAGGCGTCCTCCATCGCGGCGTAGCGCTGCTCGCCGGCGAGACCGACCGGCAGGACGCGCTTGGCCCGGACCAGCTCGGCGACGATCGCGTCGAGCGTGTCGCGCGTGATCGGCTCCGCCTTCGCGACGTCGGCCGACGTGACCGACTCGTCCACCAGCCGCTCGCCCAGCTCCTCGACGGTCAGCGGACCGAGCAGGCGGAGGAGGTCGGCCGCGCCCTCGAGCCCGCGCAGGCGCCGCTCCGGCTCGACCCGCTGCAGCTCGCGCTCGATCTGCGCGAGGACGAGCGGGTCGAGCAGCTCGCGCAGCTCGGCGCGACCCAGCAGCTCGCCGAGGAGCGTCGCGTCGACCGAGAGCGCAGCGGCGCGGCGCTCCGCGAGCGGGCTGTCGCCCTCGTACATGAAGGCCGCGACGTAGCCGAACAGCATCGAGCGCGCGAACGGGCTCGCCGTCGGCGTCTCGACCTCCAGGATCTGCAGCTCGCGACCGTCGAGCCGCGCGGCGAGGCGCAGCAGCGCGGGCAGGTCGTAGACGTCCTGCAGGCACTCGCGGACCGTCTCGAGGATGATCGGGAAGGTCGGATAGGTGCGGGCCACGTCGAGCAGCTGGGCGGCGCGCTGGCGCTGCTGCCAGAGCGGCGAGCGCTTGCCCGGGTTGTAGCGGGGGAGCAGCAGCGCCCGCGCCGCGCACTCGCGGAACCGGGCGGCGAAGAGCGCGGAGCCGCCGACCTCGCTCGTGACCAGCTGCTCCAGCTCGTCGCGGTCGAAGAGGAAGAGCTCGGCGCCGGGCGGCTCCGACTCCGTGTCGGGGATCCGGACGACGATGCCGTCGTCGCCGGCCATCGCCGCGCCGTCGACCCCGTGCCGCTCGCGCACGCGGGCGCCGATGGCGAGGGCCCAGGGGGAGTGCACCTGCATGCCGTAGGGCGAGTGCAGCACGAGCCGCCAGTCGCCGAGCTCGTCGCGGAAGCGCTCCAGGACGAGGGTGCGGTCGTCGGGGATCCGGCCGGTGGCCAGGCGCTGCTCGTCGAGGAAGGACAGCAGGTTGTTGGTCGCGTACTCGTCGAGCCCGGCGGCGGTGCAGCGCTCGCGGGCGGTCTCGACGGCCGCGCCGCCGATCTCGCGGGAGAAGGCGCCGATCGCCTCGCCGAGCTCGGCGGGCCGGCCCTGCGAGTCGCCCTTCCAGAACGGCAGGCGTCCGGGCTCGCCGAACGCCGGGGTCACGATGACGCGGTCGTAGGTGATCTCCTGGATCCGCCAGCTGGTCGCGCCGAGCGCGAAGACGTCGCCCACGCGCGACTCGTAGACCATCTCCTCGTCGAGCTCGCCGACGCGGTTGCCGGTCGAGCCCGGCTCGCCGACCATGAAGACGCCGAAGAGCCCGCGGTCGGGGATCGTGCCGCCGCTCGTCACCGCGAGCCGCTGCGCTCCCGGACGGCCGGTGAGCGTGTTCTCGTCGCGGTCCCACACGACGCGGGGCCGCAGCTCCGCGAACTGATCGGAGGGGTAGCGGCCGGAGAGCAGGTCGAGGGTCGCCTCGTAGGCCGAGCGCGGCAGCGCGACGAAGGGGGCGCTGCGCCGGACGGTGTCGAACCACTCGTCGACGTCGAGGGACTCGAGCGCGGTCGCCGCGACGGTCTGCTGGGCGAGGATGTCGAGCGGGTTGGCGGGCACCGTGATCGCCTCGATCAGGCCGGCGCGCATCCGCTCGGTCGTGACGGCGGAGTGCAGCAGGTCGGCCCGGTGCTTGGGGTAGAACGAGCCGCGCGAGACCTCGCCCACCTGGTGGCCGGCCCGGCCGACGCGCTGCAGCGCACTGGCGACCGACGGCGGCGTCTCGACCTGGACGACGAGGTCGACGGCGCCCATGTCGATCCCGAGCTCGAGGCTCGAGGTGGCGACCACGCAGCGCAGCCGGCCGGACTTCAGGTCGTCCTCGATGATCGCGCGCTGCTCCTTGCTGACCGAGCCGTGGTGCGCCCGGGCGAGCAGCGGCTCGTCCTCCGGAGCGGCCTGGCCGGCCCCGCTGGTCGCGCCCGCGGCGCCCATGGTCGCGGCGGGCGTGCGCCGGGCGGAGGCGCCGACCGCCTCACCGAGGAGCGCCCCGACCGCGACCGGCTCGCCGGCCTCGCGGGCGCGCTCGGCCTCGGCCTCGCGCCGCTCCGCGTAGATCTCGTTGAGCCGGGCCGTCAGCCGCTCGGCCAGGCGCCGCGAGTTCGCGAAGACGATCGAGGAGGTGTGCGCGAGCACCCGGTCGACGATCGACTCCTCGACGTGCGGCCAGATCGAGCCGCTCTGTGGGCCGGTGGCGCCCATCGTCGAGCCGTCCTGCGACGCGGTGGAGCCGAGCTCCGACATGTCCTCGACGGGGACGACGACGCTGAGGTCCCACTGCTTCTCGGAGACGGGCGCCACGATCGTGACGGGGGAGCGGCCGGCCAGGAAGCGCGCGACCTCCTCGCGCGGGCGCACCGTGGCCGAGAGGCCGATGCGCTGCACCGGCTTGGGCAGCAGCGCGTCGAGCCGCTCGAGCGAGACCGCGAGGTGGGCGCCGCGCTTGGTGGAGGCGACGGCGTGCACCTCGTCGACGATGACCGTCTCGACCCCGCGCAGCGACTCCCGCGCGGCCGAGGTGAGCATGAGGTAGAGCGACTCGGGAGTGGTGATCAGGATGTCCGGCGGCGTCTTCTGCAGCACCCGCCGCTCGGCCGCCGGGGTGTCGCCCGAGCGCACGCCCACCGTGACCGTCGTCGGCGCCGAGCCGATGCCCTGGGCGCTCAGCCGGAGCGCCGTCTGCGTCACGCCGACGAGCGGGGAGCGGAGGTTCCGCTCGACGTCGACACCGAGCGCCTTGAGCGGCGACACGTAGAGCACGCGCGTGCGGTGCTGCGGATCCTCCGGCGGCGGGCCCTGCACGAGCCGGTCGATCGCCCAGAGGAACGCCGACAGCGTCTTGCCGGAGCCGGTCGGCGCGACGACGAGCGCGTGCGCACCGCTCGAGATGGCGGACCAGGCGCCCTCCTGCGCGGCGGTGGGGGCCGGGAAGGCGCCCTCGAACCAGGCCCGCGTGGCGGGGCTGAAGCGAGCGAGGACGTCCGGCATGACCACATCCTCCCTGCCACCACCGACATTGCCGTGGCGGCGGCGGCCGGGCGAGCCCTTGACGCGCCGCCGGACCTCCGCCAGGGGCGGCGGGTCAGGCGAAGCCGAGCCGCACGAAGGTGCCGATGTCGGCGAGCTCGGCCTGGCTCACCCCGTGCGCGACGCCCTCGTAGACCCGCGCATCGAGCGCCGTGTGCTCCGGGAACCACTCGCCCGCCGCGGCGATCAGCTCGGGCGGGATGACGGCGTCGAGCGTGCCGCGGCCCCAGAACACCGGCGGCCGCTCGGCCGCGAGGACCTCGTCCGCCCCGTCGCCCTCGGCGAGCGGCACCACGAAGCCGGACAGCGCGACCGCGAACGCGAAGCGCCCCGGAGCCCGACGCAGCAGCTGCACGGCCAGGGCGGCGCCCTGCGAGAAGCCGAGCAGCCCGACCGGCCCCGGATGATCGATCGAGTCCAGCCAGTCGAGGACCCCCTGCGCCGCCGCCTCGACGGCGGCCGGATCCGCGCGCGGCTCGTCCGGATCGAGCGGGACCCGCAGCGGCCACCACGCGTTCGCCCGGCCGTCGAGGGCGAGCGGCGCGCGGAGCGAGGCGAGCACCGGCTCCAGCGGCAGATACGCGCCGAGCGAGAACAGGTCGCCCTCGTGCGAGCCGTAGCCGTGCAGCAGCACCAGGAGAGGCCGCCCGACCCGGTCCTTCTCGGAGGAGGACCACAGCACCGCGTTCGCGTCGATTCCCATCCCCCCATCATCGCCGAGCCCGGCCGCACGGGAGCCGAAACCGGATGGACATCAACTACGGGTAAGAATGGCCGTATGAGCGTGCGTACCCCTGACCCCAACTCCGGGTGGCTGTCCGACGATGAACTCGCCGAGATCCGCCGTCGGCTCCCGCTGCTTTACGTCGAGGCGGTGCCCGTCCGCGTCGACGGACTCGGCCAGGTGACCGAGGTCGGAGTGCTGCTCCGAGCGACCGCCTCGGGCCAGATCACGCGCACGATCGTCTCCGGCCGGGTCATGTACGGCGAGACCCTCCGCGACGCGCTGTTCCGCCACCTGGAGAAGGACCTCGGCCCGATGGCGTTCCCGCTGCTGCCGGCGAGCCCGCTGCCCTTCCACGTCGCCGAGTACTTCCCCATGCCCGGCATGGGCCCTTTCACCGACGACCGGCAGCACGCCGTCTCGCTCGCCTACGTCGTCCCCGTGACCGGCACCTGCGACCCCCGTCAGGACGCCCTCGAGCTCACCTGGATGACCCCCGACGAGGCCTCCTCCGACGCCGTCTCCGCCGAGATGGAGGGCGGACGCGGCGCGTTGCTGCGCGCCGCACTCGCTTCGGTGGGAAAGCTTCGATAAGCGCAGCGTGCCTTCTTGCGCGCCGCGGGGCGGCGCGCCGCGGTCGGCTCTCGCAGGTGGATGCGTTCCGCAGAGCGTCCGACGTCCGCCTCGCGGAATTCGCTGGCACGCGAATTCCGCCTGCGGCTCGAAGCGCGCTCTTGCTCTGGGAGCCGGGCGCGAGGGGGCTTCGCGCGGGAGGACTTAGAGGTGGACGCACTTCCCTCGTCTGCGTCCGGGTGGGCCGCGCTTTCGCGCGAGCACTTCGGCGGGATGTGCGCCGCGCTGGCGACGTGTGCACAACTAAGGCTGGATGGCCGGATCGCTTCCTCTTCGGGGTGGAACGGGCGATTCGGCCTTAGTTGTTCACGTCGATGACGGCTGAGGGAGCACTCCTCCCCTCCGGGAACGACGAAGGCCGGGAGCCCGACCCGCGACGCTGTCGCGGGAGGACCTCCCGGCCTTGTTCTTCGTCTTCATTCCGAATGCAGTCAGGGGCTCATTCCCGCGTCCTCAGACGCGAGCAGCCCGAACCGGCCGCCCTCCACGAGGCGGAGCGGCGATTCGCGTGCCAAGCGAATCGCCGTAGCCGTTCGCGACCCGCTCTGCGGAACGCGACCGTCCACCCAGCCGACTGCGGCACGCCGCCACGCGGCGTGCAGAACGGCTCAGCCTTGAGCGCGGCGCGCAGGGCGGCGCTCGGCGCCGGCCGGCGTCGAGCTGCTGCCGCTGCCGGTGCTGTAGTACGAGCGCGAGCCACCCTGAGGTGGTCGCTGCGGCGGCGGAGCGGCCGCGGCCGCCGCGCTGGCCGCCGCGAGGGGCGCGTCGGTCGCGCGCCGCCGCGGCGGGGACGGTCGGAGCCGGCGCCGGCGGGAGCCGCCGAGCGCTCGCCGCGTCCGCCGCGGGGGCGGTGGTGCCGTCCGTCCGCGCGGCGCGCTTGCGCTGGGCGTTGGCGCCCTGCGAGCGGCCGCCCTGCGACTGGCCGCGGACGGGCTCGACGACGGCGGTCGGGGTGACGAACGCCGCGACGTCGCCGACGAGCTTCGACACGGCGGCCGAGTCGGCGGTGACGAGCTGCGGGGTGACCTGGATGGCCGCCTTGCGCAAGAGGGTCTTCACGTCGCCGCGCTGGCTGGGCAGCACGACGGTGACGACGTCGCCCTCGCTGCCGGCGCGGGCGGTGCGGCCCGAGCGGTGCAGGTACGCCTTGTGCTCCATGGGCGGGTCGACGTGGATGACCAGCTCGACGTCGTCGACGTGCACGCCGCGGGCGGCGACGTCGGTCGCGACGAGCACCTTGACGGTGCCGGCGCCGAAGGCGGCGAGGTTGCGGTCGCGGGCGACCTGCGAGAGGTTGCCGTGCAGGTCGACGGCGGGGATGCCCTGGCCGGTGAGCTGCTTGGCGAGCTTCTTCGCGTGGTGCTTGGTGCGCATGAAGAGGATGCGGCGGCCGGTGCCGGACGCGAGGGTCTTCACGAGCGCGTTCTTGGCGTCGAGGCCGTCGACCTCGAAGACGTGGTGGGTCATCAGCGCGACGGGCGAGTTCGCCTCGTCGACCGAGTGCAGCACCTCGTTCTGCAGGTACTTCTTGACGAGCTTGTCCACGCCGTTGTCGAGCGTGGCCGAGAACAGCAGGCGCTGTCCGCCGCGGGGGGTCTTGTCGAGGATGCGCGTGACGACGGGCAGGAAGCCCAGGTCGGCCATGTGGTCGGCCTCGTCGAGCACGGTGATCTCGACGGCGTCGAGGTTGACGAAGCCCTGCTTCATCAGGTCTTCGAGGCGGCCGGGGCAGGCCACGACGATGTCGACGCCCTGCTTGAGGGCGGCGACCTGGCGCTGCTGCGAGACGCCGCCGAAGATCGTCGTGGTGACGATGCCGTACGCGTCGGCGAGGGGCTGCATCGCCGCGGTGATCTGCGTGGCGAGCTCGCGGGTCGGCGCGAGGATCAGGCCGAGCGGGCGGCCCGGGCGGCGGCGGCCGCCGGCGAGGGCGCCGCCGAGGCGGGCGACCATCGGGATGGCGAAGGCGAGGGTCTTGCCCGAGCCGGTCTTGCCGCGGCCGAGCACGTCGCGGCCGTTCAGGGTGTCGGGGAGCGTGTCCACCTGGATGGGGAACGGCTCGGTGATGCCGTTCGCGGTCAGGGCGGTGACGAGGGGTGCGGGGACGCCGAGGGCGGCGAAGGTGGGGATGGTCGACATGGATGGTGCCTTTCGGGCATCATGCCGATCTGACAGCGCAGGCGGGTGGCCGGGCGCGGGTGATCGGCTGTTCGGGCGAAGGTGACGGTGGTCACATCCGTTCGCCGTCAGAAGCGGTGCGCGCGGCCGGGGGCCTCATGCACGTGCGCCAGATGGCCGGGAAC
The DNA here is from genome assembly GCF_009834185.1 of Rathayibacter sp. VKM Ac-2760. Lineage (GTDB taxonomy): Bacteria > Actinomycetota > Actinomycetes > Actinomycetales > Microbacteriaceae > Rathayibacter. The sequence continues at coordinate 3,390,382 of NZ_CP047173.1, read as the reverse complement.
CTGAACGGAACTCCGGCGGAAAATGGGCGTTCTACGACGCGGGGGAGCGCAGTCGTCGCGCTCGCACCCTCCCACCCTAGTGGGTGCCGATCCATCCCCGCATGGTCGACTGCACGCGGGAGCCGTCCACGTCGGCCAGCTTGAGGCCGACGAACTCGCGCGCCCAGTCCGAGGTCTGCACCCGGAAGGGCGGCTCGGGGTCGCGCAGGGTCTGCAGGACGACGGCGGCGACCTCCTCCGGCTCCTGGGCGTGGCTGGAGGAGAACGCCGAGGCCGTCCGGTCGAGATAGGCGCCGAGCGCGCTGGCGTACGGGCCGGCCTCGGCCATCAGGGCGGAGGCGTCGATGCCGACGTTCTCGACGAAGCTGCTGCGCACAGCCCCCGGCTCGATCAGCGAGACGTGCACGCCGACCGCCGCGGCGACGGGCGCGAGCGCCTCGAAGAAGCCCTCGACCGCGAACTTCGCCGCGCAGTAGTCCTCGTTGAACGGCTGGCCGACCGCGCCGCCGACGCTCGAGATCGTCACGATCCGGCCGCGGGAGGAGCGCAGCAGCGGCAGGGCGGCGCGGGTCACGGCGACGGTGCCGAAGAAGTTGACCTCCATCACGCGCCGCAGCTCGGCCGGGTCCTCGAGCTCGGTGATGCCGACGTGGCCGGCTCCGGCGTTGTTCACCAGGACGTCGAGGCCGCCGTGCACGGACTGGACGCGGTCGAGGCAGGCGACGACCGAGTCCGCCTCCGTGACGTCGAGCTGCTGCACGTCGAGCTCGACGCCCGCCCCGCCGATCGCCTCGCGGAGTCCGTCGGCGTGCTCCACGTCGCGGACCGTCGCGACCACCTGCCAGCCCGAGCGGGCCGCTTCGACGGCGGTCGCGCGGCCGATGCCGCTCGAGGTCCCGGTGACGAGGAGGACGGGTCGGGGCATGCTGATTCCTGCTTTCCGGCGCCGGTGCGCGCCGCCCGGAGGCTATCGGCGGAGCCTCCGAGAACGGTCAGGATCGAGCGGGCGGGATCTCGATACGCCCTCTTCGAGGGCTACTCGATCAGCATGCAGGGGCCGGGCGATCCATGCTGGTCGAGTAGCCGCGCAGCGGCGTATCGAGACCTGCCCCGTCAGCCCTTGTAGCGCTCGCCCACCGGCACCTCGACCGGCAGCGTGTTCCCGGCCTGCGCGAGCGGGCAGGCCCAGGCCGGGTCGTAGGCGCAGGAGGGGTTGTAGGCGAAGTTGAAGTCGAGCACGAGCGTCGAGGGCGTCGCGCCGGTGCCGAGGTCGGCGCCCTTCACGGTGTCGAGCAGGTAGCGCCCTCCGCCGTAGGTGCCGCCGGGCGTGCCGGCCAGCGCGTCCTTGATCGGCAGGAAGAGCCCGCCGCCGTAGGAGCCGAGCCGCCAGACGTCGAGCGTGCCGGCCCGGGGCACGTCGACCGTGCCCACGAGCTCGAACGGCACCGTGCCGTCCGTGCCGGTCTCCACGTCCATCCGACGAGCCTCCTCGGCCGGCTCGACCTCGAGCTCGAACCGCCAGGACGCGTCGTAGGGCGCGACCGGCAGCGAGCGGAAGTTCGCCCGGTCGACCGGGAGCAGCGGAGTCGCGGGGTGGCGGGCGAACAGCGCGTTCCGCCCGCGGATCCACGAGCCGTGCGCGGCGAGCAGGTCGATGTTGGACAGCCGGCGGACCTCGGCGTAGAGCGCCTGCACGTGGCGGCGCCAGTCGGCGACCTCGATCGCGGAGGCGAGGCGGCGGCGCGGCGAGACGGTGTCCTCCTCGTCGGCGTCCTCCTCCTCTCCGGACGGCCAGCGGAAGCGCAGCAGATCCGCGCGGGAGAGCTCGACCGCCTCCTCGGCGGATCCGTCGGGGCTCACGGCGCGACCTCCCCTCGGGGGCGGGTATCGGCGCCGACGTCGTGGCGCCAGGTCGGCGCGAGGGCGCGGATGCGGATGCCGCGCCACTGCCAGAACGCCCACATCGACGGCCAGAGCGCCGGGGAGGCGAGCCCGGCGCTGAACTCGAGGCGGTCGCGGAAGAGCGTGCGCCCGTCGGCGAGCGGGGCGACGGCCATCCGGTGGTCCCACGCGGTGATCAGTCGCAGCGCCCCGGAGAGCGGAGCGCCGTTGTCGCGGAGGATCCGCACGTCGGGCATCGACGGCACGCGGCGGTAGGAGAGGTCGATCTCCTGCGCGCCCATCGGCACGATCCCGAGGGCGTCCATCGCGACGTCGTGCGGCCCGAGGCCCCAGGTCGGCCGGAAGCCGCCCTCGTCGAGCGACGCGGCGGTCAGGAACGGGGACATCACCTCGCGGAACACGGCCGGACTCTGCAGGGCGCGCCAGGCGGAGTCGGCATCGGTGTCGAGCACGTGCTTGAGCATCACCTTCACGCGCACCATCCTCCTCCGGGTCGCGCCCGCACGGCGACCGGGTGCGCGCCGGGCCGCGGGCGTGTATGCGCCGGGAGGGGTCCGCGCCGGAAGGGGTCTGCGCCGGAACGGGTCCGCGCCGCTCGGTACCGTGGAGGAGTGAACGCCGCGCTCCCCGCTCCCGACCGGTCCGCCTTCGACCAGGCCGCGTACCAGATCCGCTTCGACTGGGGCTCCCGCGGCCTCCGCGCCCTCGCACCTGCGCACATCACCGTGCTGGTCGACGCGCTCCCCGCCGCCGAGCCCGCGGACGCGCCCGAGCTCGACCTCGATGCCGTCGACGGCCACGTCGTCCGCGCCGGACTCGCCGACCGCACCGCGGTGGCCCGCTGGATCCTCGAGCGCCAGCACGAGAACGGCGGCCGCACGAGCGTGAACGTCGTCGCGGCCGGTGACGTCGACGCGGCGGGGGAGCAGCGCTTCGCCGTGGAGGACCAGCTCGCCGCAGGGTCCCTGATCGACGCCCTGATCGGCCTCGGCATCGACCACGTCTCGCCCGAGGCGGCGGTCGCCTCCTCCTCCTACGAGGGGCTCCGCCGCGCCTGCGCGCACCTGCTGACGGCCTCGGCCACCGGCCGCCTGCTCACGGCGCGGGGTCGCGGCGCCGAGATCCTTTCCGCCGCCCGCGTGGACACGGTCGCCACGGTGACGGTGCTCCGCTCCCCACGCTGAGGTCCCCGGCCGAGCGCTCCGGCCGAGTGCCCCGCCCGGGAGCCCGCCTGAGCGTCTCCGCAAGGGTCCCGGCGACCCTCGACCGGCGGGGCCGCGGCGGCGTAGCGTTCCCCGGGAGCGGGGGAGCGCCCCGCCCTCCGCCTCCTCGACCCGAAAGCTGGCCCGAATGAAAGCCGTCCTCAACGACGTCGTCATCGCCGACGCCCCCGACTCCGACCTCATCTCGATCGAGGGCAACTGGTACTTCCCGCCCACGAGCGTGAACAACGACTACCTGGTGCCGAGCAGCACCCAGTACACCTGCCCGTGGAAGGGCGAGGCCCAGTACTACGACGTGAAGTCCGAGGACGGGACGCTCAAGGACCGCGCCTGGTCCTACCCGACCCCCTATCCGACCGCGTTCGACCGTGTCGGCAAGGACTTCTCCGGCTACCTCGCGTTCTGGAAGGACGTGAAGGTCGTCGACTAGCCCTCGGCGCGGTCCGCGCGCTCGGCGCTCCGGCGCCGGTGCGCGCGGACCTTCGCCCGGTTCCCGCAGCGCTGCATCGAGCACCAGCGGCGCGATCCGGCCCGCGAGGTGTCGAGGTAGAGCATCCGGCAGTCCTCCGCGTCGCAGCGGCGCAGCCGCCCGGGAGTGCCGCCGCCGAGCAGATCGACGGCCTCCCGCGCGAGCGTGGACAGGGCCTGGCGGGCGGCCGCCGTCGAGCGGCCGGCCTGCCTCGAGCCGCCGGACAGCGACGGTGGGACGTCCGGCATCGCGGCGAGCAGATTGACGACGTCGACGTCCGCAGGCTCGCCCGGCGCCCCGCGCTCGGCCGCGACGGCGAGGCGCGAGACGGCGCCGCGGAGCATCAGCGCGTCCTCCAGCCGGGCATCGCGGGCGCCCGCGTCGACCGCGTCGAAGTGCTCGGCGAGCCAGGCGGTCAGGTCGGCGTCGGACTCGAGGCGCTCGCCCGCGGCGCCGCGCAGGGGGCCGGTGTAGGCGAAGTCGAGGGCGAGGCTCCCGGAGTCGAACCACCAGCGGTGCCCGTCGGCGTCGACGAGCCACTGGCCGGTGCTCGGCACCCGCCCGCGGACCACGCGGTGCGGCACCCCGGCACCCTCGCTCACGGCGTGCGCCCGGTCGCGGCGGGCCGGGCCGGCACCTCGCGCCGGCGCCACTCGATCGCGTTGGCCGCCTCGAACCGCCGTGCGCACTTCCCGCACGCCAGCGGCCGGCTCGGTCTCCGGTGCCGGTAGAAGAGGTGCCCGCTCGGGCAGCTGCCGACCCACGGGGCCAGCTCGTCCGCGGTCGGGTTGCTGTGCGTCCGGGCCCCGGTGTAGCCGAGCCGCGTGGCGGCCTGCCGCCAGGCGGGCCCGTGCGCGGCCTTCGGCCCGGCGAGCGCATGCGCGACCTCGTGCAGCAGCGTCTGGTGCACCTCCTCGTCGCTCCAGCGCGCCGCGAGGTGCCGCGACACGGTGATGCGCCGGTCGGTCCAGTGGCAGGCGCCGCCGCGGGTGCGGGCGTGATCGAACGCGAAGCTCCACGTGCCGTCCAGGTGCTCGCGGAGGAGCGCGTCGGCCCAGCGGGCGACCTGGTCGAGCTCAGCCATCGGTCCGGGCGGCCTGCTCGCTCAGGCCTCGTCGTCCTCGGCGCGGCGGCGGCCGCGTGCGGCGCCGTCCGCCCGGGGACCGCGGGCCGACTCGTCCTGGAACTCGGTGGCGGCGGCGAAGCCGAGGCGCGCGACCTCGAGCTCCTCCTCCGGCACGCCGACCCGCTCGCCCAGCGCGGTCGCGGCGTCGAAGTCGCGGGCCGCCTGGCTGTACTCGCCGATCTCGAAGAGGGCGAGCGCGCGGTGCTTGAGGGCGAAGGAGTGCTCGAGGTGCCACTCGTGCGTCCGCGCCTCCTCGACGCAGAGCGCGAGCTCGGAGAGCGCCTCGTCGGAGCGGTCGCGCAGCTGCATCAGCCGGGCGCGGCGCACGCGCGCCGTGAGCAGCTCGGCGCGGTCGCCGGAGAAGCGGGTGCGGCGGACGGCCTCGGTGGCGATCTCCCACGCCTCGTCGAGGCGGCCGAGCAGGCGGAGCAGCTCGGCCTTCTCGGTGAGCGCGGCGAGCGAGCGGAGGGCGCCGATCTCCTCCAGGCGCTCCTGGGCGGCGTCGACGTCGACCTCCTCGCGGAGCGTCGAGGGGTCATGGCGGATGATGATGCTCAGAGCGGTTCTTCCTCGTGGATGCGGATCCGGATCGGCGCACACGGCGGCGAGAGGACGGAGGGGGCGCTGGCCCCCGTCCACTGTACGGGCAACCGCGTCGACCCGCCCGGCGGCCGCGTTCAGCCCCGGCGGCCGCGCTCGGCCCCGGCGACAGCGCTCAGCCCCGGCGGACCTGGAAGATGCTGCGCGCCGGCAGCGGCGACGGCGTCGCGGTGTCGTCGGTGACGACAGAGGCCCCGCCGAGGAAGTTCTCCAGCTCGCGGCCCTGCACGAGCTTCGCCGGCGCGGGATCGGAGGCGAGGCGCCGCGGCAGCCCGTCCACGGGCAGCGGAGCGGGCGAGGCGAGCATCACCACGTTGCCGAAGCGCTTCGCCTTCAGCATCTGCGTGTCGGTCATGATCGCGGTGTGCGCGAAGACCGCGGCGAGGGTGGCGGCCTGGGCGCGGGCGAACGCGAGCGCGCCCCCGTCGGCGACGTTGACCGCGACGACCCCGCCGGGGGCGAGCAGCGGAGCGATCTCCCGGTAGAACTCGGCGCTCGTCACGTGCGCCGGGGTCCTGGCGCCGGAGAAGATGTCGACCACGACGACGTCGACCGTGCCGAGCAGCCCCGGCGGCAGCTTGCCGAGCACCTCGCGGGCGTCGCCCTGGCGGATCCGGATCTGCGCCCCGCGCGGCAGCGGCAGCGCCTCCCGCACCAGCTCGACCAGGGCGGCCTCGATCTCGACGACCTGCTGGCGCGAGCCCGGCCGCGTCGCCGCGACGTAGCGGGGGAGGGTCAGCGCGCCGGCGCCGAGGTGCAGCGCCGTGACCGCCTCGCCCTCGGGGGCGAGCAGGTCGATCGCGTGACCGATCCGCCGCACGTACTCGAAGGAGAGGTGGGTCGGGTCGGCGAGGTCGACGTGCGACTGCGGGGTGCCGTCGACGACCAGGGTCGCGGCGTCCGCGGAGTGCCGGTCGGGCTCGATCTGCGCGAGGAACCCGCTGGCGAGCACGGCGCGGGGGTGCTCGGAGTCGTCGCCGCGTCGGCGACCGGTGCGTTCGGCCATCCGCCCAGTCTGCCGTGCCGCGCACGGCGGCAGGAGGCGGGGAGAGGCGGGGAGGGAAGACCCTCGACCCGGTCGTATACCCGAGGCCCGAGCCGGACGCAAGCACCTGCACTTGCGCGGCGTGGCGCAGGAGACCTATAGTTGTACTTTGCGCTCCCGAGTGCCGAGTCGTCATATTGCGGTCGACCAGCCACCGGAACCCGGCATCAGATGGTGGATGCCGATGCCACACTCTAGCCCCCGCCCCGACGACCGCGTCAAACCGGTCGTCGTCGCTGCGGCCGCGTCACCGCGGTCACGGCACAGGGGAGCAGGACGTGTCGGCCCGCCCGGCGGGAGCCCACTCCACACATCCCACAGATTGAGACCCGCGAGGGTCTACGGAGGTTCCTTCCTTGGCTGCTGCGCCCAACGCAACCACCACCTCACCCAAGAACGGACGCGGAGCTTCGCGTCTCTCGTTCGCCAAGATCAGCGACACCCTGACGGTTCCGGATCTGCTCGCGCTGCAGACCGAGAGCTTCGACTGGCTCGTCGGCTCGGAGGCGTGGAAGACCCGCGTCGCCGAGGCGAAGGCCGTCGGCCGGGAGGATCTCCCCGCCAACTCCGGACTCGACGAGATCTTCGAGGAGATCTCCCCGATCGAGGACCTCAGCGAGACGATGCAGCTGAGCTTCACGAACCCGTACCTCGAGCCCGAGAAGTACACGATCGAGGAGTGCAAGGAGCGCGGCAAGACCTACGCCGCTCCGCTGTACGTCGAGGCCGAGTTCATGAACCACCTCACGGGTGAGATCAAGACCCAGACGGTCTTCATGGGCGACTTCCCCCTGATGACGGAGAAGGGCACGTTCATCATCAACGGCACCGAGCGTGTCGTCGTGTCCCAGCTCGTCCGCTCGCCGGGCGTGTACTTCGAGCGCCAGCAGGAGAAGACGTCCGACAAGGACATCTACTCCGCGCGCGTCATCCCCAGCCGCGGTGCCTGGCTCGAGTTCGAGATCGACAAGCGCGACCAGGTCGGCGTCCGCATCGACCGCAAGCGCAAGCAGTCGGTCACCGTCTTCCTCAAGGCCCTGGGCCTGACGAGCGAGGAGATCCTCGAGCAGTTCGCCGGCTACGAGTCGATCGAGCTGACCCTCGAGAAGGACAACATCCTCACCAAGGAGGACGCCCTCCGCGACATCTACCGCAAGCTCCGCCCGGGCGAGCAGGTCGCCGCCGAGGCCGCCCGCGCGCTGCTGGACAACTTCTACTTCAACAGCAAGCGCTACGACCTCGCGAAGGTCGGCCGCTACAAGATCAACCGCAAGCTCGGCATCGACAAGGCGCTGTCCGACTCGGTGCTCACGGTCGAGGACATCATCGCGACCATCAAGTACCTGGTCGCGCTGCACGACGGCCGCACCAACCTGCCCGGTGTGCGCGACGGCGCCGCGGTCGACCTCCGCCTCGACGTGGACGACATCGACCACTTCGGCAACCGCCGCATCCGCGCGGTCGGCGAGCTCATCCAGAACCAGGTCCGCACCGGTCTGTCCCGCATGGAGCGCGTCGTCCGCGAGCGCATGACCACGCAGGACATCGAGGCGATCACCCCGCAGACCCTGATCAACGTCCGCCCCGTGGTGGCCGCGATCAAGGAGTTCTTCGGCACCTCGCAGCTGTCGCAGTTCATGGACCAGAACAACCCGCTCGCGGGTCTGACCCACAAGCGCCGCCTGTCGGCGCTCGGCCCCGGCGGTCTCTCCCGTGAGCGCGCCGGCGTCGAGGTCCGCGACGTCCACCCGTCGCACTACGGCCGCATGTGCCCGATCGAGACCCCGGAAGGCCCGAACATCGGCCTGATCGGCTCGCTCGCGTCCTTCGCGCGCATCAACTCGTTCGGCTTCATCGAGACTCCGTACCGCAAGGTCGTCGACGGCGTCGTCACCGCGCAGATCGACTACCTCACCGCGTCCGAGGAGGACGAGTACCTGGTCGCCCAGGCGAACGCCCCCCTCACCTCCGACATGCGCTTCGCCGAGGGCAAGGTCCTGGTCCGCCCCAAGGGTGGAGAGGTCGAGCTCGTCGACGCCGAGCGCGTGCACTACATGGACGTCTCGCCGCGACAGATGGTCTCGGTCGCGACCTCGCTGATCCCGTTCCTCGAGCACGACGACGCGAACCGCGCGCTCATGGGCGCGAACATGCAGCGTCAGGCCGTCCCGCTGCTGCGCAGCGAGTCGCCCGTCGTCGGAACTGGCATGGAGGGCTTCGCGGCCATCGACGCCGGCGACGTCATCACGGCCGACAAGGCCGGCGTGGTCCAGGAGGTCTCCGCCGACTCCGTCACCGTCCAGCTGGACGAGGGCGGCACGCAGACCTACTTCCTCCGCAAGTTCGACCGCTCGAACCAGGGCACCTCGTACAACAACCGCGTGGTCGTCTCCGCCGGTGAGCGCATCGAGGTCGGCGAGATCGTCGCCGACGGTCCCGCGACCGAGAACGGCGAGCTCGCGCTCGGCAAGAACCTGCTCGTCGCGTTCATGCCGTGGGAGGGTCACAACTTCGAGGACGCGATCATCCTCAGCCAGAACCTGGTGAAGGACGACGTCCTCTCCTCGATCCACATCGAGGAGTACGAGGTCGACGCCCGCGACACCAAGCTCGGCAAGGAGGAGATCACCCGCGACCTCCCCAACGTCAGCCCGGAGCTCCTGGCCGACCTGGACGAGCGCGGCATCATCCGCATCGGCGCCGAGGTCCGCCCCGGCGACATCCTCGTCGGCAAGGTCACGCCCAAGGGCGAGACCGAGCTCTCGGCCGAGGAGCGCCTGCTCCGCGCGATCTTCAACGAGAAGAGCCGCGAGGTCCGCGACACGTCGCTGAAGGTGCCCCACGGCGAGCAGGGCACGATCATCGGCGTCAAGGTGTTCGACGCGCAGGACGGCGACGACGAGCTCGGCTCGGGCGTCAACCAGCGCGTGGTCGTCTACATCGCCCAGAAGCGCAAGATCACCGAGGGCGACAAGCTCGCCGGCCGCCACGGCAACAAGGGCGTCATCTCGAAGATCCTGCCGGTCGAGGACATGCCGTTCCTCGCCGACGGCACCCCGGTCGACATCGTGCTCAACCCGCTCGGCGTCCCCGGCCGGATGAACTTCGGCCAGGTCCTCGAGATCCACCTCGGCTGGATCGCGAAGCAGGGCTGGAAGGTCGACGGCTCGCCCGAGTGGGCGAAGCGCCTGCCCGAGCACGCCCGCGAGGCCGCGCCCGGCACCAAGGTCGCCACCCCCGTGTTCGACGGCGCGGCGGAGGAGGAGCTCGCTGGGCTCCTCGACTCCACCACGCCGACCCGCGACGGCGAGCGCCTCATCGGCTCGTCCGGCAAGACGCAGCTGTTCGACGGTCGCTCGGGAGATCCCTTCCCGGACCCGGTCTCGGTCGGCTACATGTACATCCTGAAGCTGCACCACCTCGTCGACGACAAGATCCACGCGCGCTCGACGGGCCCGTACTCGATGATCACCCAGCAGCCGCTCGGTGGTAAGGCGCAGTTCGGTGGACAGCGCTTCGGCGAGATGGAGGTGTGGGCCCTCGAGGCCTACGGTGCCGCCTACGCGCTGCAGGAGCTCCTCACCATCAAGTCGGACGACATCCTCGGCCGCGTGAAGGTGTACGAGGCCATCGTCAAGGGTGAGAACATCCAGGAGCCGGGCATTCCCGAGTCCTTCAAGGTCCTCATCAAGGAGATGCAGTCCCTGTGCCTGAACGTCGAGGTCCTCTCGGCCGACGGCACCGCGGTCAGCCTGCGCGACACGGATGACGAGGTCTACCGCGCTGCGGAGGAGCTCGGCATCAACATCTCCTCCCGGTTCGAGTCGTCCTCCGTCGACGACATCTGATCCCGCGCCAGCATCTGACGACTCCCCGTCTCTGACGAGACACCCTGTTTTCCGACAAGGAGAAAACATTGCTCGACGTAACAACTTTTGACGAGCTGCGCATCGGCCTCGCGACGGCCGATGACATCCGTCGCTGGTCGCACGGTGAAGTGAAGAAGCCCGAGACCATCAACTACCGCACCCTCAAGCCCGAGAAGGACGGTCTGTTCGGCGAGCAGATCTTCGGACCCTCGCGCGACTGGGAGTGCTCCTGCGGCAAGTACAAGCGGGTCCGCTTCAAGGGCATCGTCTGCGAGCGCTGCGGCGTCGAGGTCACCAAGTCCTCGGTCCGCCGCGAGCGGATGGGCCACATCGAGCTCGCCGCCCCCGTCACCCACATCTGGTACTTCAAGGGCGTCCCCTCGCGCCTGGGCTACCTGCTGGACATGGCGCCGAAGGACCTCGAGAAGGTCATCTACTTCGCGGCGTACATGATCATCGACGTGGACGACGACGGCCGTCACGCCGACATGCCCGGCCTCGAGAACGAGCTCCGGCTCGAGATCAAGACCCTCTCGGACCAGCGCGACTCCCGCATCGCGGACCGCCTGGCGCGCCTCGAGACCGACCTCGCCGCCCTGGAGGCGGAGGGCGCGAAGAGCGACCAGAAGCGCCGCACCAAGGACGGCGCCGAGAAGGAGATGGGCCAGATCCGCAAGTCCTTCGACGAGGACATCGCGCGACTGGAGAGCGTGTGGGAGCAGTTCCGCACCCTGAAGGTCGGCGACCTCAAGCCCGAGGACGCCGTCTTCAACGAGCTCGTCGACCGCTACGGCGTCTACTTCGAGGCCTACATGGGCGCCGAGGCGATCAAGAAGCGCCTCGAGCAGTTCGACCTCCAGGCCGAGGCCGAGACGCTGCACCTGCAGATCGCCGAGGGCAAGGGTCAGAAGAAGATCCGCGCCATCAAGCGCCTGCGCGTGGTCAACTCGTTCCTCGCCACCGGCAACTCGCCGGCCGCGATGGTCCTCGACGTGGTCCCGGTCATCCCGCCGGAGCTGCGCCCGATGGTCCAGCTCGACGGTGGCCGCTTCGCCACCTCCGACCTGAACGACCTGTACCGCCGCGTCATCAACCGCAACAACCGCCTCCGCCGCCTGCTCGACCTCGGTGCCCCCGAGATCATCGTGAACAACGAGAAGCGCATGCTCCAGGAGGCGGTCGACGCCCTCTTCGACAACGGCCGCCGCGGCCGTCCCGTCACCGGAACCGGCAACCGCGCCCTCAAGTCCCTGAGCGACATGCTCAAGGGAAAGCAGGGTCGCTTCCGCCAGAACCTGCTGGGCAAGCGCGTCGACTACTCGGGCCGCTCGGTCATCATCGTCGGACCGCAGCTCAAGCTGCACCAGTGCGGTCTGCCCAAGCAGATGGCGCTCGAGCTGTTCAAGCCGTTCGTCATCAAGCGCCTGATCGACCTGTCGCACGCGCAGAACATCAAGGCCGCCAAGCGCATGGTGGAGCGCTCGCGCCCCCAGGTCTGGGACGTGCTCGAGGAGATCATCCGCGAGCGCCCCGTCCTGCTCAACCGCGCGCCCACCCTGCACCGACTCGGCATCCAGGCCTTCGAGCCCCAGCTGGTCGAGGGCAAGGCGATCCAGCTGCACCCGCTCGTCTGCGCCGCCTTCAACGCGGACTTCGACGGCGACCAGATGGCCGTCCACCTGCCCCTGTCGGTCGAGGCCCAGGCCGAGGCGCGCATCCTGATGCTCGCCTCGAACAACATCCTCAAGCCCTCGGACGGCCGTCCGGTCACCCTGCCCACGCAGGACATGATCATCGGCCTGCACCACCTGACGACCATCCGCGAGGGTGGCGCCGGTGAGGGCCGCGCGTTCTCCTCCGTCTCGGAGGCGATCCTCGCGAAGGACCAGGGCTCGCTGCACCTGAACTCGAAGGTCCGCATCCGCATGTCGGACGTGTACTTCGCTCAGGGTCAGGCTCCCGAGGGCGTCGAGATCGACGACAAGGGCAAGGTCACCGCGCCCGTCCTCCTCGACACGACGCTCGGCCGCGCCCTATTCAACGAGGCGCTGCCGGTCGACTACCCCTACTTCGAGCAGGTCGCCGACAAGACGACCATCTCCGGGATCGTCAACGACCTCGCGGAGCGCTACCCGAAGGTGGAGGTCGCCGCCTCGCTCGACCGCATCAAGGACGCCGGCTTCTACTGGGCCACCCGGTCCGGTGTGACCGTCGCCCTCTCGGACATCCTCACCCCGCCCTCGAAGCCCGTCATCATCGCGGGCTACGAGAAGAAGGCGGCGAAGGTCGAGTCCGAGTACGACAAGGGTCTGACCACTCAGGCGGAGCGTCGCCAGGAGCTCGTGAAGATCTGGACCGAGGCGACCGACGAGGTCGCCAAGGCGATGCGCGCGAACTTCCCGATCGACAACACGATCAACCGCATGGTCACCTCCGGTGCCCGTGGTAACTGGCTGCAGGTGCGCAACATCGCCGGCATGCGCGGACTGGTGAACAACCCGAAGGGCGAGATCATCGCCCGACCGATCATCTCCTCGTACCGCGAGGGACTGTCGGTCGCCGAGTACTTCATCGCCACGCACGGTGCCCGCAAGGGTCTGGCCGACACCGCGCTCCGCACCGCGGACTCGGGCTACCTGACGCGTCGACTCGTCGACGTCTCGCAGGACGTCATCATCCGCGAGGACGACTGCGGCACGACCAAGGGCCTCGACCTGCCGATCATGCTCCAGGACGCCACCGGCGCCTGGATCCAGGACTCGAACGTCGAGAACTCCGTCTACGCCCGCTCGCTCGCCACCGCGGCGACGAACGAGGCCGGCGAGGTCGTCGCCGAGGCCGGCGAGGACGTCGGCGACGTCCTCATCGAGAAGCTCGTCGGCGCCGAGGTGCGTCACATCAAGGTCCGCTCGGTCCTGACCTGCGAGTCCGCCGTCGGCGTCTGCGCGGCCTGCTACGGCCGCTCGCTCGCCACCGGCAAGCTCGTCGACATCGGAGAGGCCGTCGGCATCATCGCGGCCCAGTCGATCGGCGAGCCCGGCACGCAGCTCACGATGCGCACCTTCCACACCGGTGGATCGGCCTCGGCCGACGACATCACGCAGGGTCTGCCCCGCGTGCAGGAGCTCTTCGAGGCCCGCACCCCCAAGGGTGCGTCGCCGATCGCGGAGGCCGCCGGTCGCATCACGATCGAGGACACCGACCGGGCCCGCCGGGTCATCCTCCAGCCGGACAACGGCGACGAGGCGGTCATCTACCCGGTGCTCAAGCGCTCGCAGCTCCTCGTCGAGGACGGCCAGTCGGTCGTGCTCGGTCAGCAGCTGCACGTGGGAACGGTCGACCCCAAGGAGGTCCTGCGCGTGCTGGGCGTCCGCGAGGTCCAGAAGCACCTCGTCGGCGGCGTCCAGGGCGTCTACCGCTCGCAGGGTGTGCCGATCCACGACAAGCACATCGAGGTCATCGTCCGGCAGATGCTCCGCAAGGTCACCGTCGTCGACCACGGCGACACCGACCTGCTGCCGGGTGAGCTCGTCGACCGCTCGCGCTACAGCGAGGTCAACCGTGCGGCTCTGACCGAGGGCAAGCGGACCGCGTCCGCTCGCCAGGAGGTCATGGGCATCACCAAGGCCTCGCTCGCGACCGAGTCGTGGCTGTCGGCCGCGTCCTTCCAGGAGACCACCCGCGTCCTGACGCAGGCGGCCATGGAGGGCAAGCGCGACCCGCTGATGGGCCTCAAGGAGAACGTGATCATCGGAAAGCTGATCCCGGCCGGAACGGGTCTGCCCCGCTACCGGAACGTGTCGGTCGAGGCGACGGAGGAGGCGAAGGCCGAGCGGTACCCCAACCGCATCTTCGCCGACGACGCCGCGTTCAGCGACGCGGACCTCTCGTTCGTCGACTTCGACTCGTTCTCGAGCGACGGCTACGAGCCCGGCAACTACAGCTGAGCACGGTCTGACTGACGAAGGGCCCCGCCGGGAGACCGGCGGGGCCCTTCGCCGTCCCCGGACCTGTCCCTGGTCGCCGCCTGCTGGTCACCGCATGCTGGTCGAGCAGCCCCGGAGGGGCGTATCGAGACCCGCCGTCCTCTGCACGTCGAGCGCTGCGCCGGCCGCACGACCAGCGAGAGCCGGCCCACCCTCACGGGGGGTCGGGAGATCTGCGACAGAGCGCACAACGGGGGGCGTCCGAGTGGTTGACTTCTGTGACGTTCGTCCAGTCGACCTCCTGAACCCGCTCAGCAGGGGTCGCGGCGGTGAGGAAACGTGCGGATGAGAGTCCTGATCGTCGTGCTGGCCGCCCTTCTCGTGGCGGTCGGCGCCGTCGTCGTTCCCGCGGCGCGAGCGGAGGCGGCGGTCGCTCCCGCCTCCTGCGGCATCGCGGAGCGCGCCCCGGTGCTCGCCGGCGACGATGTCGGCGCGTCGACGGCCGCGTCGCTCGTGCCGATCCTGGTGCTGCACGGCTGGCTCGGGACGGCCACCCACGACGACTCGCGCACCGGCGCGTTCTCGCACTCGGTCGACCTCATCGCGACGAACGGCGTGGACCAGCCCGTCACCACCTCGGAGCGCTCGCTGATCGGCGCGTTCCAGAACACCGAGGGCGCCGTCGTCTACACCTTCGACTACCGCGACCTCGCGGCGCGCTGGGTGACCGACCCGGGGATCGCCGACGCGCTGGCCGCCTCGATCGCCTGCCTCACCACCGCGACCGGGAATCGGGCGGTCGTCGTCGCGCACTCGATGGGCGGACTCGCCGCGCGGCAGGCGCTCAGCCAGAGCGTCGACGGCGTCCCGGTGGAGTCGATGGTGACGGAGGTCGTCACGTTCGGCACGCCCAACACGGGGTCCGACCTCGCGGCCCGGCTCGGCCAGATCATCGACTCGACCGGCACCGTCAGCCCCGCCGTGGTCGCCGGGCTCGAGCCGCAGTCCCGGCTGGGCCTGTCGGCGCTGATGGCCTCGTGCGGCGAGGCCGCCTCCGAGAACGCCGCGCACGCCGGGGAGTGCACGGGCATGCCGATGATCGACGCGCTCTCCTCGCAGGCGGGCATCGCCATGCGCACCGGCTCGACCGAGCTCGCCGCGCTGCCGCCGTGGCCGGCGAGCGTCCGCGTCGTCTCGCTGGCGGGCGACATCCGGGTCACCATCGCGTCGGTGCTGGCCTCGCGGACGGGCTCGGTCTCGCTCGGCGACATCATCGTCGCGCCGCCGTCCGCGGAGGCCGGCGTCGACGAGTACGTCGTCTCCACCTGCTACTACACGCTGCTGTCGATGCCCGACGTGCCGTCCGTGCTGGCCGAGCTCAGCCCGTTCGCGCGCCTGGGCGACGCGCTGCGCTTCTCCGCCATGGTCGTCGCGATCGACGCCAGCCCCTGCCACCACGCCAAGCTGATGCGCAACGTCGAGCTGGCGGGGCACGCCGAGGCGGAGGTCGCCCGCGCCGTCGCGGACGAGCTGGGCGTTCCGCGGAGCGACGTCTCCCGCTCGGGGAAGCGCCTGCTGCCGCCCTCGGACGACCCCCGCCGGCCGTTCCGGATCTGATCGCGCGGTCGCTCGCTCTCCGGCCGAGAACGGCCTCCCGCGAGACATGATGTCGCGACTTTTGACGCGGGGCCGACCGAACGCCTACGGTCGAATCGGCCGATGGGGCGGCCGCCTGGGGGACAGGCAGCGCGGCTCGCGCGACTCCCGAGTCGAGCGCGAGCCGCGCCCGTCCCCGCCTTCAGTGTGCGACGAGTGTCGGAGATCGTCTACGCTCGGGGAACCGGGGGTCTTCGAGGCGCTCCCGCTCACCCGCCGCCGGAGGCACGATGGGCAACGACACCCCTCCCGACGTCCCCCCTCGGCCCGGTCGCCTCAGCCGCGACCAGGTCAGGACCCGCCTGCTCGACGCCGCGCTCGCGGTCGTGCGCGTGGAGGGCCTGCGCGTCGGTGTCTCGCACCTGCCGCTGGAGGACGTCATCCGCTCCGCCGGAGTGCCGCGCAGCACGGTCTACCGCATCTGGCCGACCCGCCAGGCGTTCTACGACGAGCTGATCGCGTCGATCCCGGAGCGGATCCTCACCGCCCGGCTCGACCCCACCTCGCTCAACGCCGGCGACGCCTATCTGCACCGTCGCCTCGCCGAGCCGCCGACCCCGGATCAGATGCGCGAGATCCTCGTGGCCTCGGTCTCCGTCGCGATCGAGGCGAACTACGAGAACGTCTTCGCCTCGCAGCACTGGCGCAACTTCATCGCCCTCGTCGGCGCCGTCGACTCGCACGCCGAGCCCGCGCGCACGGCGATCACCGAGGCGCTGCACTCCCGGCAGGTGCACTTCATCGAGAACATGGCGAAGTACTACCAGCACACCCTCGCCGAGGCCGGACTGCGCCTGCGGTCGGGGCGGGACGAGGAGTTCGCGGTGCTCGCCTCCGCGATCTCGTCGTTCATCGAGGGCCTGTGCGTCGCCCGCATCGCCGCTCCCGAGCTCGTCACCGGACCGATCGATCCCGATCGCCCCGGCTCGCCGTCCCTGGTGGTGGCGGGAGCACTGATGCTGATCGACGGCTTCTGCGAGCCCGTCCCGAGCGCCGATGCCGCGTCGGCGGAGGGCGCGGCGGCGCAGGGGTCGGCGGCGGAGGGGTCGGCGTCGGCCTAGGACTGCGCCGGGTCGTCCTCCGCGACCGGCTCGAGCATGCCGTCGACGATCGAGCGGATCGTCCAGGCGGTCAGCGACCACTCGACGGGCTCGCCGTCCAGACCGGGGGCGGTGATCACCGCGTCGAGCTCGTCGTCGAGCAGCCGCCCGCGGTGCACGAGACCGTCGGTGACGATCGCGGTGAGGTGCGCGAGCTGCAGGGTGGTGAATCCGGGCTTCAGCGACGCGCTGAAGAGGTCGAGGACGTCCTGGTAGTAGTCGCGCATCCGCTGGGTCAGCATGGTCTCGAGTCGGCGCGCGGTCGCGCGGACCGCCTCCCGAGCCGGGCCCTCCTCCATCGAGAACGTGCAGGCCAGCAGGGCGTTGTAGGAGGACCAGTCGACCGAGGAGCGCAGGTTCTCCACGCTCGAGTTCGCGCCGATGCGGATCATCTCCCAGGCCACCCGCCGGCGGCCCGTCGCCGTGCTGAGGTGCTCGGCGGAGCGGTGGTACACCTCCGTCATCACCTGCTGCGCATCCGGGTCGGTGCCCTCGGCGAAGCGGTCGGCGACGAAGATCTCGCCGATGAGGTCGGCGACGAACTCCTCGCGGGTGCTCCAGATGCGGTAGACGGAGCTGCGCGGCACCGCGGCCAGCCGGATGTACTCCTCCATCGGCAGGTGGGCGAAGCCGACGGTCAGTCCGTTGACCGAGATGACCTCGCGCGCGGCCGCGAGCATCCGGGCCCGCACCTGGTCGGCGGGGATCCGGAGCGAGCGGGTCGTGGTCTCTGCGGAGTCGTTCATCGTCAGGGAGACTAGCCCGCCCTGACCCGAACGGACATCCTCGCACCGGGGATCACGCGGCAGACCCTGACGAGACGGAATGTCCCGTCCGATGGCTGCCACCTGCCACCTTCGCTACGGTTCGAGCGGAGACGGACCCGACCGTCTCCGCAAGGGGTTTCCATGGCGGAATTCGAAGACTCAGCAGTGACGGTCCTAGGCGGTCTGGCGATCGAGCGCGCGGCTCTGCTCGCGCTCCTGGCCGACCGGCTCCCGGATCTCCGGGTGGTGGCGGAGGACGTCGAGGCGGCCGAGACGATCGGCATCCTCGATCTCGACCGCATCCCGCCCGATGCGCTCTCCAGCACGCTCGCGGGGCACAGCGCCCGCCACCAGGGGCTGATCGTCCTCTCGGCGTCCGACTCGCTCGAGATCGTGCGGGCCGTGCTCCGGATCGAGCGGGCCGCATTCGTCTGGAAGGGCGACGAGCCGGGCGATCTCGTCGCCGCGATCGTCTCGGTCGTGTCCGGCCGCTCGTGGATCTCGGAGGCGGTGCGGCACCGCTTCCTCGCGGCCGGGCTGGATCGCCGCCCGGTCCTCAGCCGGCAGGAGAGCCGCGTGATGCGCTCCTACGGCGCCGGCACCGCGGTGAAGACCGTCGCCCTCGAGATGCGGATCGCCGAGCACACCGTGCGGACCTACATCAAGCGGATCAAGGCCAAGTACCTCGACGCGGGCATCGCACTGGAGTCACGGGTCGACTTCTACCGCCACCTCGACGGGCACGAGGTCGCCATCCGCAACGGCCGCGACCGGGTGCGGTCCGGCATGCAGGAGGAGCACCGCAGCGCGTGAGGCGGCGTCGCCGCGCGAGGCGAGCAGGATCGCGTTGCCGCTCCCGCGTCCCTCGGCGAACGACTGCGGTCCGACCGCGGCGAGCACCGGCAGCGCGCCCGCCAGTCCCCGCCGCAGCCGCCGGAGCCGGCGGTGATCGGCGTCGTCCGCGACGTTGATCGCGAGCAGGCCGTCCGCGGCGACCGAGCCCGCGATGCGCGCGAGCACGTCGGCCCGGTAGAAGGGCTCGGGGATCTCGTCGCCGTCGTAGACGTCGAGCACGACGAGATCGGCCGGCGGACCGGGCTGCAGGTGCGCGGCGTCGGCGGTCACGATCCGGAGCCGCGCGCCGGCCGGCAGGGGCGCCTCCGCCAGGACGAAGTCGACGAGCCCCGCGGCCCGCTCGAGGACCGTCTGCTCCGAGCCCGGCCGGGTCGCGGCGACGTAGCGGGCGAGCGAGAGTGCCCCGGCGCCGAGGTGCAGGACGGCGCGCGGGGCGCCGGCCGGACCGAGGGCGTCGACGACGGCGCCGAGCCGCGCCATGTACTCGAGGTCGAGCCGCTCGGGTGCGGCCGGATCGATCAGCGACTGCTCCGAGCCGTCGATCTCGAGCAGGAGCGAGCCCGTCCGGATCGGGTCGGGTCGCAGCGAGGCCGTCCTGCCGTCGGGGAGGCGGACCGAGGGAGGCATCCGGCCACGCTAGCGCGCGTCTCGCGCCCCGGCGCGGCCGCGGCTACGGTTGCAGCCATGGCCGCGCTCATCCTGCTCGACGTCGACGGCGTCCTGAATCCGTCCGTCTCGAGCGATCGGGCGGCGGGCAGCCACCGGCTGATGCTCGAGCCGGAGCGGGAGGAGCTGGTGCGCCGACTCGCCGCCGTCGGGACGATCGTCTGGGCGACGACCTGGCCGCCGAAGCTCACCTCGGTGCTCGCGGACGATCTCGGCCTGCCGGCCGGCACGGAGGCGATCGTCTTCGGCGGCGGTCTTCCGCGCGACCCGCGCTTCCCCGGGCAGACCGGCAAGCTGCAGCCCGTCGCCCTGTGGCTGGAGGAGGCGCGCGGGCGGCTGCCCATCGACGCGGTCGTCTGGATCGACGACAACCTCCGCGGCGACGCCCACGACTGGGCGCGCGAGCAGGAGACGCCCTTCCACCTGATCGTGCCCGACGCCGCGACCGGTCTGACGGCCGACGAGGTCGCCGGCGCCGAGGAGTTCCTCGCCGCGGTGGGCGCCGGATCCGCGTCACACGGGGACATCCGGGAATAGCCGTCCCCCTCCGCCTGGTTGGGTGGGAGGGGCGTTCCCGCGCAGTCGCGTGCGGTCCGCCCGATCCCCGACCCCCGCGATCCGCGCACCCCCACGACCGGGTCGTTCGACCGTGATGCACCGAAGGAAAGACACCGTGACGCTCCTCCCCGCCCGCACCTCGCTGCGCGTCCTGCTCGGCACGACCGCGGCCGCCGCCGCCCTCGTCCTCGCCGGCTGCGCCCCCGCCTCCACCGACGACGTGGTCTCCGGCGCCGGCGGCGACAGCACCGCCTCGACCGCGTCCGGGCTCACGCTCGCCGAGGTCGAGGAGTCCGGGAAGCTGACCATCGGCACCGAGGGCACCTACTCGCCGTTCTCGTTCCACGCCGACGGCGGCACCGGAGCCCTCACCGGCTACGACGTCGAGGTCATCACCGCGGTCGCCGAGAAGCTCGGCGTCGAGCCGGAGTTCGAGGAGACCCAGTGGGACGCGATGTTCGCCGGTCTCGACGGCGGCCGCTTCGACGTGATCGCCAACCAGGTCTCGATCAACGACGAGCGCAGCGCGAAGTACGACTTCTCCGAGCCGTACTCCGTCAGCCCGGGCGTCGTCGTCGTCCCGACCGCGGACACCGACATCACCTCGCTCGACTCGCTCTCCGGCAAGACCACCGCGCAGTCGCTCTCGAGCAACTGGTACACGCTCGCGCAGGACAGCGGCGCGACCGTCGAGGGCGTCGAGGGCTGGGCGCAGGCCGTCGCCCTCGTCGAGCAGGGCCGCGTCGACGCGACCATCAACGACCGCCTCACCTGGCTCGACTGGTCGACCACCTACCCCGACCAGGCCGCGGGCCTCAAGGTCGCCGTGACGACGGACGACAGCTCCTCGAGCGCCTTCACCTTCCCGAAGGGCTCGGACGACCTCGTCGCCGCGGTCGACGGCGCCCTCGACGAGCTGCGCGCCGACGGCACCCTCGCCTCCATCTCCGAGCGCTACTTCGGCGCCGACGTCTCCGAGTAGTCCCGCCGCGGGCCCGACTGCCAGCCGCCTGCCGATCGAGCAGCCCGCGCAGCGGGCGTATCGAGACCCACCGTCACCGGCACGTGAGTCTGCAGACCGCGCCGCTGGCGATCGTGGGTCTCGGCACGCCCCTCCGGGGCTACTCCATCTTGCTGATCGAGTAGCCCGCGCAGCGGGCGTATCGAGATCCACCGTCACCGGGACGTGAGTCTGCAGACCGCACCCCTGGCGATCGCGGGTCTCGATACGCCCCTCCGGGGCTGCTCGACCAGCAAGGGGCGGCCCGCTCCCGGACTCGCGCTCGCCGCAAGGCCGAGCGTTCCCGGGAAATGCGTGCCAGCATTTCTCGGAAGCGGACTGGACTCGCTCCAACCACGCATCCACCTCGAAATGCCGACCGCGGTCTTCTCCCGCCACCGGCGGGAGAAGACACGATGGAACTGTTCCTGAGGTCGTTCTGGCCGATCCTGTCCGGCGGGATCGTCGGCACGATCCCGCTGGCGCTGTCGAGCTTCGTGCTCGGTCTCGCGCTCGCCCTCGGCGTCGCGCTGATGCGCCTGTCCCGGGTGAAGATCCTCGCCTGGATCGCTCGCGCCTACATCTCGGTCATCCGCGGGACCCCGCTGCTGGTGCAGCTCTTCGTGATCTTCTACGGACTGCCGAGTCTGGGCGTGAAGATCGATCCCTGGCCGAGCGCCATCATCGCGTTCGCGCTGAACGTCGGCGGCTACGCGGCCGAGGTCATCCGCGCCGCGATCCTCAGCGTGCCGAAGGGGCAGTGGGAGGCGGCGCACACCATCGGCATGGGCCGCGGTCTCGCCCTGCGCCGGATCATCCTGCCTCAGGCCGCCCGCGTCTCCGTGCCGCCGCTCTCCAACACGTTCATCTCGCTGGTCAAGGACACGTCGCTCGCCTCGCTGATCCTGGTGACCGAGCTCTTCCGCCAGGCGCAGAAGATCGCCACCGCCTCGAGCGAGTTCATGCTGCTCTACCTCGAGGCCGCCCTCATCTACTGGCTCATCTGCCTGGTGCTCTCGAGCGGCCAGAGCCTCCTCGAGAAGCGATTGGACCGCTATGTCGCCCGCTGACGCCCCCGCCGAGTCCGCCGGTCGCCGCGAGGACGCCCGGCCCGTCCTGCGCGCCACGGGGCTGCGCAAGTCGTTCGCCGGAGTCGAGGTCCTCCGCGGCATCGACCTCGAGATCCGCCGCGGCGAGGTCATCGCGCTGATCGGCCCCTCCGGCTCGGGCAAGACCACCGTGCTGCGCTCGCTGAACAGCCTCGAGGTGCCCGACGGCGGCGTCCTCGAGCTCGCGGACGGCGCGGTGCTCGACTTCGGCGGCACCGTCGGCAAGCGCGCGCTCACCGCGCTGCGCGACCGGTCGGCGATGGTCTTCCAGCACTTCAACCTCTTCCCGCACCTCACCGTGCTCGAGAACGTGACGGAGGGCCCGCTGCGCGTCCAGCGTCGCCCGGCGTCCGAGGTGGTCCCGGAGGCGGAGGCGCTGCTCGAGCGCGTCGGTCTCGGCGGCCGCGGCGGCGCCTATCCGTTCGAGCTGTCCGGCGGGCAGCAGCAGCGCGTCGGCATCGTCCGTGCGCTCGCGCTCCGGCCCGACCTCCTGCTCTTCGACGAGCCGACCTCCGCGCTCGATCCGGAGCTGGTCGGCGACGTCCTCTCGCTGATGCGCGAGCTGGCGGGCGAGGGCTGGACGATGCTCGTCGTCACCCACGAGCTGGAGTTCGCGCGCCAGGTCGCCTCCGAGGTCGTCTTCATGGCCGACGGCGTCGTGGTCGAGCGCGGTGCGCCGGCGCAGATACTCCGCGAGCCGCAGGAGCCGCGCACCCGGCAGTTCCTGCACCGTCTGCTGCACCCGCTCGAGTAGCCGCGGCCGCCGAGCGCGGAAGGTCCGTGCCCTTCTCGGGGGACGGGCGCGGCGGTCGCTCACCCGGCGCGGACCCGTGCCTAAGCTTGCCGGGTGACGGGGAACAGCGAAGCCGAGACCACGCGGATGCCGACCGCGGCCGAGACCGACGGCTCCGAGCCGACGCGCGAGTACGTCTGGCCCGAGCCCGAGCCGGGCGGCCGCCGCCCCGCGACCGCGGCGACGACCGTGCAGCCCGCGGCGGCGCAGGCCGCGTCCTCCACCGGCGCCGCGTCGTCGGCGTCGCCGCTCGGATCCGTCGAGCCCGAGGCCGAGCCGGTCCGCCGGAAGGGCAACCGTCTCGCCGGGCTCGCGATCGCCCTGCTCACCACCGCCGTCTTCGCCGCGCTCTACCTCGTCGCGCTCACCGCCGTCCGGATGCTGATCGACGCGGTCGCCGGCGACCCCGTCCAGGTCGCGCTCGACCAGGGGCCCACCGCCGTCTTCCTCTACCCCGTCGTCGCGTTCTTCGTCGGCCTCGCCCTCATCGTGCTCGCGGTCAACCGCGCCGGCTGGTGGGCCTACGTGCTCGGCGGCTTCTTCGTCGCCCTCCTCACCGGAGCGGCGGCCCTCGTCGGCGCCTGGTCGGCGATCGGCGGTCTCGCCGTGCCGCAGGACCGCGCCGTCCTCGTCGACTTCCTGCGCGACCCGGCCGTCCTCGTCGCCGTGCTCGCGGCAGGAGTGCTGGCCCGCGAGGTCAGCGTCTGGGGCGGCGGGCTCATCGCCGGCCGCGCCCGGGGCGTCAAGCGCCGCAACGCGGAGCGCCTCGACGCCGAGCGCCGCGACTCCGGGCGCGACGCGGCCGCGCAGTCGTGACCGCCGCGGGGCCGGGGGAGCAGGGTCGCGGCGCGGGGCTCGGCTACGGCCTCGCCCTCGCCGCCTTCGCCTCGTTCCTCTACCTCGCCCTCGTCGTCTGCGCGTTCGGCGTGCTGAGCCTGCTGCTCGACCAGGACGTCGTCCCCGAGCGCGACGCCGGGCCGATCCTCGGGCCGGTCGCGGTGGGCGTCTGCGTCGTCGCGGTCCTGGTCTCGATGACGACGCTGGCTGCGCGGCCGGGAGTGACCCGCCTGCTCGGCCCGTCGCTGCTCACCGGGGTGGTCGTCTACGTGCTCTTCCTGGTGGTCGGCGGCGCGATCTACGGGCTGGGCGTGGGGGAGCCGGGGGCGATCCTCCGTTACGTCGTCGACCACGCCGCGACCCCCTTCGCGATCGCGACCGGCGTCCTCGCCGCCGCCGTGCAGATCCTGTTCCTCGCGATGCTCGCCCGCCGCGACGCCGGCGGCGGCACGCCGCACTGGGGCTGGGAGGGCGACGAGCGCGAATGAGGCCCCGGGGCCCGTGCTCTCTCCGAGGGCGAACGCCCTGTGCTCTCTCTGAGGGCGAACGCCCTCCGGTTGACCGCCCCCGTCACTCCCCGTAATATTCTTCGGGTGTGCGCTTTGTCGTGCGCTTGTGTCGTGCCTCCGGGTCGGCGCGGGTGCCGCAGTCCGCTCCACCGGGTCCGCGAGGATCCGCGGGTTCGTCCGATCGGGCGGCCCCCACGGCATACCCCTCCCCCTCCCCGGTTCCGCTCGTCGGTGCCGAGAGGGAGTCGGGTCCAGATGAACTCGGCCGTCCCGGAGACGGGCAGGCCGAATGTCGACCATCGATCCGCTGTCACCGTGCAGCATTCAAGGAGCAAATCAGTGCCAACGATTCAGCAGTTGGTCCGAAAGGGACGCTCGCCCAAGGTCACCAAGACCAAGGCGCCCGCCCTGAAGGCCAACCCCCAGCAGCGCGGCGTCTGCACGCGCGTCTACACGACCACGCCCAAGAAGCCGAACTCGGCCCTCCGCAAGGTGGCCCGCGTGAAGCTCTCCAACGGCACCGAGGTCACGGCCTACATCCCCGGTGAGGGCCACAACCTCCAGGAGCACTCGATGGTGCTCGTCCGCGGCGGTCGTGTGAAGGACCTCCCCGGTGTCCGCTACAAGATCGTTCGCGGCGCCCTGGACACCCAGGCCGTCAAGAACCGCAAGCAGGCTCGCAGCCGGTACGGCGCGAAGATGGAGAAGAAGTAATGCCTCGTAAGGGACCCGCTCCTAAGCGCCCCGTCGTCGCAGACCCCGTCTACGGCGCACCGGTCGTCAGCCAGCTCGTGAACAAGATCCTCCTGGACGGCAAGAAGGGCCTCGCCGAGCGCATCGTCTACGGCGCTCTCGAGGGGGTCTCGACCAAGAACGGTCAGGACGCCGTCGTCACGCTCAAGAAGGCGCTCGACAACGTCCGTCCGACCCTCGAGGTCCGCAGCCGCCGCGTCGGCGGCTCGACCTACCAGGTCCCGGTCGAGGTCAAGCCCCACCGCGCCAACACCCTCGCGCTCCGCTGGCTCACCAGCTACGCGAAGGCCCGTCGCGAGAAGACGATGACCGAGCGTCTCATGAACGAGATCCTCGACGCGTCGAACGGTCTGGGCGCCGCTGTCAAGCGTCGCGAGGACACCCACAAGATGGCCGAGTCGAACAAGGCCTTCGCGCACTACCGCTGGTAGCGCACCCCGCGCCCGCCCTCGGCGAGCGCGACCCCCGGTCCCGCGGCGCGCGCCCTCGAGCGTGCGCTGCGGGCCCGGACCCGGCGGCGGATCCTCGGATCCGGCGTGGACGGGCGACCGCCACCACCAGAACCCCAGCCGATCGGCCATGAACCCGTTGCGCTGGCTCCATCACCTATCGGAGGAACTCCGTGGCACAAGATGTGCTCACCGACCTGAACAAGGTCCGCAACATCGGCATCATGGCCCACATCGATGCCGGCAAGACCACCACCACCGAGCGCATCCTGTTCTACACGGGTATCACGCACAAGATCGGTGAGGTCCACGACGGCGCCGCCACGATGGACTGGATGGCGCAGGAGCAGGAGCGCGGCATCACGATCACGTCGGCCGCGACCACGTGCTTCTGGAACAAGAACCAGATCAACATCATCGACACCCCCGGGCACGTCGACTTCACGGTCGAGGTCGAGCGCTCGCTGCGCGTCCTCGACGGCGCCGTCGCCGTCTTCGACGGCAAGGAGGGCGTCGAGCCCCAGTCCGAGACCGTCTGGCGTCAGGCCGACAAGTACGACGTCCCGCGCATCTGCTTCGTCAACAAGATGGACAAGCTCGGCGCCGACTTCTACTTCACGGTCGACACGATCATCAACCGCCTCGGCGCCAAGCCGCTGGTCATCCAGCTGCCCATCGGCGCGGAGTCCAGCTTCGAGGGCGTCGTCGACCTCGTCGAGATGCGCGCGCTCACCTGGCGCGGCGACTCGAAGGGTGACGTCGCGCTGGGCGCGAAGTACGAGATCGAGGAGATCCCCGCGGACCTGGCCGACAAGGCCGCCGAGTACCGCGAGAAGCTGCTCGAGACCGTCGCGGAGACCTCCGACGAGCTGCTCGAGAAGTACTTCGGCGGTGAGGAGCTCACGGTCGCCGAGATCAAGGGCGCCATCCGCAAGCTGACCGTCAACTCGGACATCTACCCCGTGCTCTGCGGCTCCGCGTTCAAGAACCGCGGCGTCCAGCCGATGCTCGACGCGGTCGTCGACTACCTCCCCTCCCCGCTCGACGTCCCCGCCATCGAGGCGCACGACGTCCGCGACGAGGAGAAGGTCATCATGCGCCACGCGGACTCGACCGAGCCCTTCTCGGCGCTCGCGTTCAAGGTCGCGGTGCACCCGTTCTTCGGTCGCCTGACCTACGTCCGCGTCTACTCGGGCAAGCTCGACTCCGGCGCCCAGGTCGTCAACTCGACCAAGGGCAAGAAGGAGCGCATCGGCAAGATCTTCCAGATGCACTCCAACAAGGAGAACCCGGTCGACTCGGTCACCGCCGGCCACATCTACGCCGTCATCGGCCTCAAGGACACCACCACCGGTGACACCCTGAGCGACCCGTCCGCGCAGGTCGTGCTCGAGTCGATGACCTTCCCGGAGCCCGTCATCGAGGTCGCCATCGAGCCGAAGACGAAGGCCGACCAGGAGAAGCTCGGCACCGCGATCCAGAAGCTCGCGGAGGAGGACCCCACCTTCCGCACCGAGCAGAACCAGGAGACCGGTCAGACGGTCATCAAGGGAATGGGCGAGCTGCACCTCGACATCCTGGTGGACCGCATGAAGCGCGAGTTCAACGTCGAGGCCAACGTCGGCAAGCCGCAGGTGGCCTACCGCGAGACGATCCGCCGCACGGTCGAGAAGTACGACTACACCCACAAGAAGCAGACCGGTGGCTCGGGTCAGTTCGCGAAGGTCCAGATCTCCATCGAGCCGATGGAGGTCGAGGCGGACAAGACCTACGAGTTCGTCAACGGCGTCACCGGTGGTCGCGTCCCCCGCGAGTACATCCCCTCGGTCGACGCGGGCATCCGCGACGCCATGCTGGTCGGCGTCCTCGCCGGCTACCCGATGGTGGGCATCAAAGCGACCCTGACCGACGGCGCGGCGCACGACGTCGACTCCTCGGAGATGGCGTTCAAGATCGCCGGCTCCATCGCGTTCAAGGAGGCCTCGCGCAAGGCGCAGCCGGTCCTCCTCGAGCCGCTGATGGCCGTCGAGGTCCGCACGCCCGAGGAGTACATGGGCGACGTCATCGGCGACCTCAACTCGCGTCGCGGGATGATCCAGTCGATGGAGGACGCCGCGGGCGTCAAGGTCATCAAGGCCAACGTCCCGCTGTCCGAGATGTTCGGCTACATCGGCGACCTGCGCTCGAAGACCTCGGGCCGCGCGGTCTACTCGATGACGTTCGAGACCTACGCCGAGGTCCCCAAGGCCGTGGCCGAGGAGATCGTCCAGAAGAACAAGGGCGAGTAGCACCGTCCCCACCCCGCCGCGGTTCTGCGGAACCGCGGCGGGCCTGGTAGTGTCGTGCGGGTTTGCTGCCGCGTTCTGCGCGCCTCGGATCCTCATCGGATGGCCCGCGCGACCACTGCCGGTAACATATGTACACAAAACCCCCGCAAGTCCTCCTGTCCTCGTGCCGCCCCAAGCGGCGTCGGATGCGGATGCTTGCACCTAAGTCCTGAGGAGGACCCACAGTGGCTAAGGCCAAGTTCGAGCGGACCAAGCCGCACGTCAACATCGGAACCATCGGTCACGTCGACCACGGAAAGACCACGCTCACCGCGGCGATCTCGAAGGTTCTGGCGGACAAGTACCCGTCCGCGACCAACGTCCAGCGTGACTTCGCGTCGATCGACTCCGCTCCCGAGGAGCGCCAGCGCGGCATCACGATCAACATCTCGCACGTCGAGTACGAGACGCCGAAGCGCCACTACGCGCACGTCGACGCCCCCGGTCACGCCGACTACATCAAGAACATGATCACCGGCGCGGCGCAGATGGACGGCGCGATCCTCGTGGTCGCCGCCACCGACGGCCCGATGGCTCAGACCCGTGAGCACGTCCTCCTCGCCAAGCAGGTCGGCGTGCCGTACCTCCTCGTCGCCCTGAACAAGGCCGACATGGTGGACGACGAGGAGATCCTCGAGCTCGTCGAGCTCGAGGTCCGCGAGCTGCTGTCCTCGCAGGGCTTCCCCGGCGACGACGCCCCCGTGGTCCGCGTCTCCGGCCTCAAGGCCCTCGAGGGCGACGAGGCGTGGACCCAGTCCATCCTCGACCTCATGGACGCCGTCGACTCCTCCGTCCCGGACCCGGTCCGCGACAAGGACAAGCCGTTCCTCATGCCGATCGAGGACGTCTTCACGATCACCGGTCGTGGAACCGTCGTCACCGGTCGCGCCGAGCGCGGCACCCTCTCGCTGAACTCCGAGGTCGAGATCGTCGGCATCCGCCCGACGCAGAAGACCACGGTCACCGGCATCGAGATGTTCCACAAGCAGCTCGACGAGGCCTGGGCCGGCGAGAACTGCGGTCTGCTCCTCCGCGGCACCAAGCGCGAGGACGTCGAGCGCGGCCAGGTCGTCGTCAAGCCGGGTTCGGTCACGCCGCACACGGACTTCGAGGGCACCGCGTACATCCTGTCCAAGGACGAGGGTGGGCGTCACAACCCGTTCTACGGGAACTACCGCCCGCAGTTCTACTTCCGCACCACCGACGTCACCGGCGTCATCACGCTGCCCGAGGGCACCGAGATGGTCATGCCCGGCGACACCACCGACATGACGGTCGCGCTGATCCAGCCGATCGCCATGGAGGAGGGCCTCGGCTTCGCCATCCGTGAGGGTGGCCGCACCGTGGGTGCCGGAACGGTCACCAAGATCGTCAAGTAGGTTCTCCTACTGATCTCCCGAGAGGGGTCGTCCGCTTCGGCGGGCGGCCCCTCTCGTCGTTCCCGGAGTGCCGCTCCCAGCCCGCTGCGGCGCCCGGCTGGCTAGCGTGGCGACCATGCCCTTCGTCAAGACCAACCCCTCTGCCCCCGCGCAGTTCTTCGAGTGGGAGGCGGCCGGCCTGCGCTGGCTGGGCGACGCCGAGGAGGCCGGGGGAGTCCGCTGCGTCGAGGTGCTGCGGGTCGGGCCCGGCCGGATCGAGCTGGAGGAGATCCGCTCCGCCCGCCCCACGAGAGAGGCCGCCCGCCGATTCGGGAGCGCGCTCGCGTGCACGCACGACGCGGGAGCCGCGGCGTTCGGAGCGCCGCCGGCCGACTGGTCCGGCCCCGCCTTCATCGGACGCCGCGCGATGCCGTGCACTCCGGAGGCCTCCTGGGGCCGCTTCTACGCGGAGCAGCGCGTCCGGCCCTTCCTCCGTCCGGCCGTCGAGGCGGGGAACCTGTCCTCGGCCGACGCCCGCACCGTCGAGAGCGCCGTCGACCGCGTCCGGTCCGGGGCCTTCGACGACGACGACGTGCCCTCCCGCCTGCACGGCGACCTGTGGAACGGCAACGTGCTCTGGTCGGACGGGGGAGCGGTCCTGATCGACCCGGCCGCGCACGGCGGGCACCGCGAGACCGACCTGGCCATGCTCGCGCTCTTCGGGCTGCCCCACCTCGACGACGTCCTCGCCGGCTACGAGGAGGTCCACCCGCTGCGCGCGGGGGCGGCCGATCGCCTTCCGCTGCACCAGCTGCACCCGCTCGCGGTGCACGCCGCCGGTCATGGTCCCTCCTACGGCCGGGCCCTCGCCGACGCCGCGGCCCGCGTCCTCGCACTCTGATCGCTCCGGCGCGTCCCGCACCGTTCGTCCAGGCCGTGTCGCCACACTGAGGCTCGCGCGGCCCTCCGCCCGCACCGATCAAGGAGGAACCATGGTGGATCTCGGAAAGCTCGGACGCCAGGCGAGCGAGCTGCTCAACAGCAAGAAGGTGCAGGACACCCTGCGCAGCGAGAAGGCGGAGGGCGTCTCCGACCAGGTGCTCGAGAAGACCGGCGACATCGCCAGCCGCCTCACCAAGGGGAAGTACGACGACCGCATCGAGGACCTCAAGCGGCAGGCCGACAAGCGCCTCGGCAACGAGTAGCGCAGGGCCGGGGGGCGTCCGTCAACCCGCTGCCGGTGCCGGCGCCCCCGCCCTATCGTCGGGTCGATGGTTGATCCGCTCACGCAACGACTCCGCAGGACCGACTCGAGCGGGCGCGGCTACACCCGGGTCCGCTCCGGCACGGGCTTTAGCTACCGCGATCCCAAGGGTGCGACGGTCGCCGACCCCGAGCTGCGCGAGCGCTTCGACCACCTCGGCATCCCGCCCGCCTGGCAGGACGTCTGGATCGCCCCGTACCCCAACGGGCACATCCAGGCCACGGGCGTCGACGGTGCCGGGCGCCGCCAGTACATCTACCACCCGACCTGGCGCGAGCAGAAGGATCGGATCAAGTTCGACCGCGCTCTCCGGCTCGCCGAGGCGCTGCCCGCCGCACGCCGTCGCGTCACTGTCGCGCTGCGCGACGACGGGGCGACCCGCGAGCGCGCCCTGGCGACCGGCTTCCGGATGCTCGACACCGGATCGCTCCGCGTCGGCAGCGAGCAGTACGCGAAGGAGCACGGCAGCATCGGCCTGACCACGCTGCTCTGCTCCCACGCGACGACGCACGGCGACCGCGTGGCGCTCGCCTTCCCTGGCAAGAGCCACCAGGCCTGGACGAGCGAGATCCTCGACCACGACCTCGCCCGCGTGGTCCGGGCGCTGAAGCGGCGCGGCCCGAACGCGCGGCTCCTCGCCTGGAAGGACGGTCGGCAGTGGCGGCCCGTCTCGGCCGGCGACATCAACGACTACGTGCGCGAGCGCGCCGGCGACGACTTCACGGCGAAGGACTTCCGCACGCTGCACGGCACGGTGGCCGCGGCGCTGAGCCTCGCGAAGACGGGACCGCAGCCCACCCAGCGCCTGCGGACCAGAGCGATCTCCCAGGCCATGAAGGACGCGTCGGAGGTGCTCGGGAACACGCCGACGGTGGCCCGCGCGAGCTACGTCGATCCGCGTCTGCTCGATCACTTCCGGGCCGGGGAGACGATCGATCCGGCTCGGCCGGCGTCGGCCGAGACCACGCTCCGGGCCCTGCTCTTCGAGTGAGCGAGGCGCGTCGCCCGGGCCTGCGCAGGCCCGGGATTCCGCGGCTCGGCACCTCCCGGCGAGGAGCCCGAGTGCGCGACACGCCCGGGTTGCAGGTACCGCTGATCCGTGAGAGACTCTTCTAGTTCAAAATTTCCACCCGAGCGGCGTGCTGCGAGGGGTTGGAACACTGCCAGGCAGTGCCGAGACGGCGCCGCAGCGGCTCGACCCGAGAGGGCGGCCCCGCGGGTGCGACGTCGAGGCGGCGGGTAGCAGAACGACAACAACCGACAACTCAACGGGCTCTCCGTGCGTCGTGCGTTCTGCACGACTCTCAGAGCGCCTCGAGCGCGG
Organism: Rathayibacter sp. VKM Ac-2760; assembly: GCF_009834185.1. GTDB lineage: Bacteria > Actinomycetota > Actinomycetes > Actinomycetales > Microbacteriaceae > Rathayibacter. The sequence goes on along the minus strand of NZ_CP047173.1, from coordinate 3,358,897 downwards.
TGCTTTTGACAGAAGAACACTGGTGCACTTCTCCGGTTCTCCGGATGTTCCTTCGCGAGCGCGTCCTATGCGACACGAGTCCGGCTCCGGCCGGGGGAGTGGCGTACGACGCAATAACAAGAGAGTGAGAGATCACACATGGCGGGACAGAAGATCCGCATCCGACTGAAGTCGTACGACCACGAGGTCATCGACACGTCGGCGCGCAAGATCGTCGACACGGTGACCCGTGCCGGTGCAACGGTCGTCGGCCCCGTGCCGCTGCCGACGGAGAAGAACGTGGTCTGCGTGATCCGTTCTCCCCACAAGTACAAGGACAGCCGCGAGCACTTCGAGATGCGCACTCACAAGCGCCTCATCGACATCATCGACCCGACGCCCAAGGCCGTCGACTCGCTGATGCGCCTCGACCTCCCGGCCGACGTCAACATCGAGATCAAGCTCTAAGGAGGAGTGCCACCATGTCTGTCACTGTTTCCCCCACGCTGAAGACCAGCAAGGGCCTCCTCGGCACCAAGCTCGGCATGACCCAGGTCTGGGACGAGAACAACAAGCTCGTCCCCGTCACGGTCATCGAGATCAGCCCCAACGTCGTGACCCAGGTCCGCACGGAGGAGAAGGACGGCTACACCGCCGTCCAGCTCGCCGCCGGTGCGATCGACCCGCGCAAGGTGAACAAGCCCGCCGCCGGTCACTTCGACGCCGCGGGCGTCACCCCCCGCCGCCACCTCACCGAGGTCCGCACCTCCGACGCCGCCGACTACTCGGCCGGCCAGGAGCTGACCGTGGACTCGGTCTTCGCGGCCGGCACCAAGGTCGACGTCGTGGGCACCTCCAAGGGCAAGGGCTTCGCCGGTGTCATGAAGCGCCACAACTTCAAGGGCGTCTCGGCTTCGCACGGTTCGCACCGCAACCACCGCAAGCCCGGCTCCATCGGCGCCTCCTCGACCCCCAGCCGTGTCTTCAAGGGCATGCGGATGGCCGGCCGCATGGGTGGCGAGCGCGTCACCGTGCTCAACCTCAAGGTGCACTCCGTCGACGCCGAGAAGGGACTGCTGCTCGTCAAGGGCGCCGTCCCCGGTGCGCGCGGTCGCCTCGTGTTCGTTCGCAACGCCGTGAAGGGAGCGTAGTTCCATGGCTACCTCTGTCGACATCATCGACGTCCAGGGCAGCAAGTCGGGCGCCTTCGAGCTCCCCGCCGAGCTCTTCGACGTCCAGACCAACATCCCCCTGATCCACCAGGTCGTCGTCGCGCAGCTCGCCGCGGCGCGTCAGGGCACCCACTCCACGAAGAACCGTGGCGAGGTCTCGGGAGCCGGCCGCAAGCCGTTCAAGCAGAAGGGAACCGGTCGCGCTCGTCAGGGCTCGATCCGCGCCCCGCACATGACCGGTGGTGGCGTCGTCCACGGACCGACCCCCCGCAGCTACGCGCAGCGCACCCCCAAGAAGATGATCGCCGCCGCTCTGCTCGGTGCTCTCTCGGACCGCGCCCGCGGTGCTCGCATCCACGTGGTCGAGTCCCTCGCCCTCGGCGACACCCCGAAGACGAAGGACGTCCTCGTCCTGCTCGACGCCCTCTCGGTGTCGCGCAACGTCCTCGTGGTCCTCGAGCGCGACGACTACATCGCCGAGCTGTCGCTGCGCAACGTGCCGTTCGTGCACATCCTGCCGTCCGACCAGCTGAACGCGTACGACGTGCTCGTCTCCGACGACATCGTCTTCACGAAGGCCGCACTCGACGCGTTCATCGCCTCGAAGTCCGGCGCCAAGAAGGAAGAGGTGAACGCATGAGCCAGTCCGCCGCGTTCAACAAGGACCCCCGCGACGTCATCATCTCGCCGGTGGTCTCGGAGAAGTCCTACGGCCTGATCGACGAGGGCAAGTACACCTTCGTCGTCGACCCGCGCTCGAACAAGACCGAGATCAAGCTCGCGATCGAGAAGATCTTCGGTGTTCAGGTCGCGTCGATCAACACGCTGAACCGTCAGGGCAAGACCCGCCGCACGAAGTTCGGAGCCGGCAAGCGCAAGGACACGAAGCGCGCGATCGTCACGCTGAAGTCCGGTTCCATCGACATCTTCACGAGCGTCGGCTGAGCCGAAGAAGCGTAGAGGAAACAGACAATGGCTATTCGTAAGTACAAGCCCACGACCCCCGGTCGTCGCGGCTCCAGCGTTGCCGACTTCGCCGAGATCACCCGATCGACGCCCGAGAAGTCGCTCCTTCGCCCGCTGTCCAAGACCGGTGGCCGCAACAACTCCGGCCGCATCACGACGCGTCACATCGGTGGTGGCCACAAGCGCCAGTACCGACTGATCGACTTCCGTCGCAACGACAAGGACGGCATCAACGCCAAGGTCGCTCACATCGAGTACGACCCCAACCGCACGGCGCGCATCGCGCTGCTCCACTTCGTGGACGGCACCAAGCGCTACATCCTGGCGCCGAACAAGCTCTCGCAGGGCGACGTCGTCGAGTCGGGCTCCGGTGCCGACATCAAGCCCGGCAACAACCTGCCGCTGCGCAACATCCCGACCGGTACGGTCATCCACGCGATCGAGATCAAGCCCGGCGGCGGCGCGAAGCTCGCCCGCTCGGCCGGCACCTCGGTCCGCCTCGTCGCCAAGGACGGCCCCTACGCGCAGCTCCGCCTGCCGTCGGGCGAGATCCGCAACGTCGACGCGCGCTGCCGCGCCACGATCGGCGAGGTCGGCAACGCCGAGCAGTCGAACATCAACTGGGGCAAGGCCGGCCGCATGCGCTGGAAGGGCGTCCGCCCGACCGTCCGCGGTGTCGCGATGAACCCGGTCGACCACCCCCACGGTGGTGGAGAGGGCAAGACCTCCGGTGGTCGCCACCCGGTCAGCCCCTGGGGCCAGTCCGAGGGACGCACCCGTCGCCCCAACAAGGAGAGCGACAAGCTCATCGTTCGCCGCCGCACCGCCGGTAAGAAGCGCAAGTAGGAGTTGTAGAAGATGCCTCGCAGTCTCAAGAAGGGCCCCTTCGTTGACGACCACCTGCTCCGCAAGGTGTTCACGGCCAACGAAGCCGGCAACAAGAACGTCATCAAGACCTGGTCGCGCCGTTCGATGATCATCCCGGCGATGCTGGGTCACACCATCGCGGTCCACGACGGTCGCAAGCACATCCCCGTGTTCGTGACCGAGACCATGGTCGGCCACAAGCTCGGCGAGTTCGCCCCCACTCGGACCTTCCGCGGTCACGAGAAGGACGACAAGAAGGGCCGTCGCCGCTGACGCGGCGACGAGAAGGAGGAGAGAAATGGTGGAGTCGATCGCACGCGTGCGACACATCCGCGTCACCCCCCAGAAGGCTCGCCGTGTCGTGAACCTGATCCGCGGGAAGCAGGCGGAGGAGGCCCTGGCCATCCTCAAGTTCGCCCCGCAGGGTGCGTCCGAGCCCGTCTACAAGCTCGTCGCCTCGGCGATGGCCAACGCTCGCGTCAAGGCCGATGCCTCGAACGAGTACCTCGACGACCAGGACCTGTTCGTGTCCCGCGCCTTCGTCGATGAGGGAACCACCCTCAAGCGATTCCAGCCCCGTGCCCAGGGTCGTGCCTTCCGCATCAACAAGCGCACCAGCCACATCACCGTCGTGCTGGCCACTCCTGAGGAGGGGACCAAGTAATGGGTCAGAAAGTAAACCCCTACGGTTTCCGTCTGGGAATCACCACCGACCACGTGTCGCGCTGGTTCTCCGACAGCACCAAGAAGGGTCAGCGGTACAGCGACTTCCTCGCTGAGGACGTCAAGATCCGCCGGCTCCTCGCCACGCAGCTCGACCGCGCGGGCGTCGCCCGCATCGAGATCGAGCGCACCCGCGACCGCGTCCGCGTCGACATCCACACCGCCCGCCCGGGCATCGTGATCGGCCGCCGCGGCGCCGAGGCCGAGCGCATCCGCGCCGACCTCGAGAAGCTCACCGCGAAGCAGATCCAGCTGAACATCCTCGAGGTCAAGAACCCCGAGGCCGAGGCTCAGCTGGTCGCGCAGGGCATCGCCGAGCAGCTCTCCGCCCGCGTGGCCTTCCGCCGCGCGATGCGCAAGGGTCTGCAGGGCGCGCAGCGCGCCGGCGCCAAGGGCGTCCGCATCCAGGTCTCCGGCCGCCTCGGCGGCGCCGAGATGAGCCGCTCGGAGTTCTACCGCGAGGGACGCGTGCCGCTGCACACCCTCCGCGCGAACATCGACTACGGCTTCTACGAGGCGAAGACCACCTTCGGCCGCATCGGCGTGAAGGTCTGGATCTACAAGGGCGACATCACCAACAAGGAGCTCGCTCGGGAGCAGGCGAACAGCAAGTCGTCTCGCCCCGAGCGCAGCGACCGACCGCGTCGCGCCCCCCGCCAGCAGAGCGAGGCGCCCGTCGCAGCAGGAGTTGAGGCATAACCATGTTGATTCCGCGTCGAGTCAAGCACCGCAAGCAGCACCACCCCGGCCGTTCCGGCCAGGCCACCGGTGGCACCAAGGTGTCGTTCGGTGAGTTCGGCATCCAGGCCCTCACCCCGGCCTACGTGACCAACCGTCAGATCGAGTCCGCTCGTATCGCCATGACGCGCCACATCAAGCGCGGCGGAAAGGTGTGGATCAACATCTACCCCGACCGCCCGCTGACCAAGAAGCCCGCCGAGACCCGCATGGGTTCCGGAAAGGGCTCGCCGGAGTGGTGGGTCGCGAACGTCAAGCCGGGTCGCGTCCTCTTCGAGGTCGCCGGCGTCGACGAGCAGCTCGCTCGTGAGGCCATGACCCGTGCCATCCACAAGCTGCCCCTCAAGGCACGCATCATCAAGCGCGAGGAGGGAGACGCATAATGGCGATCGGATCCAAGGAGCTCGTTCCCACCGAGCTCGACACCTTCGAGGACGAGCGTCTCGTCACGGAGCTGAAGAAGGCCAAGGAGGAGCTGTTCAACCTCCGCTTCCAGTCGGCCACCGGCCAGCTGGACACCAACGGCCGCCTGCGTGCCGTCAAGCGCGACATCGCCCGCATCTACACGGTCATCCGTGAGCGCGAGCTGGGCATCCGCGCCACCCCCGCACCCGTCGAGGCCCCGGCCAAGGCGGAGAAGAAGCCGAAGACCAAGAAGGCCGCCAAGGCCGAGGTCACGGCGACCGAGTCGAACGAGGAGGCCAAGTAATGGCAACCGTCACTGACAGCGCCGGCCACGAGTCGGCCGCCCACGACGTCAAGGAGGCGGGCGCTCGCGGTTACCGCAAGACCCGTCGCGGCTACGTGACCAGCGACAAGATGGACAAGACCATCGTCGTCGAGGTCGAGGACCGGGTGAAGCACCCGCTGTACGGCAAGGTCATCCGCCGCACGTCCAAGGTCAAGGTCCACGACGAGCAGAACTCCGCCGGCATCGGCGACTCCGTCGTCATCAGCGAGACCCGTCCCCTCAGCGCCACCAAGCGCTGGCGCCTGGTCGAGATCCTCGAGAAGGCCAAGTAGGCCTCGGCCCGCTTGAGTTAGCAGGAGAGACACATGCTTCAGCAAGAATCCCGAGTCAAGGTCGCCGACAACACCGGCGCCAAGATGCTCCTCACCATCCGCGTGCTCGGTGGCTCCGGCCGCCGCTACGCCGGCCTCGGTGACGTCATCGTCGCGACCGTCAAGGACGCGATCCCCGGCGGAAACGTCAAGAAGGGCGATGTGGTCAAGGCCGTCATCGTCCGGACCATCAAGCAGACCCGTCGTCCCGACGGCTCGTACATCAAGTTCGACGAGAACGCCGCTGTGATCCTGAAGAACGACGGGGACCCCCGCGGCACCCGCATCTTCGGACCGGTCGGTCGCGAGCTCCGCGACAAGAAGTTCATGAAGATCGTCTCGCTGGCACCGGAGGTTATCTAGTCATGGCCAAGATCAAGAAGGGTGACCTCGTGCAGGTCATCTCGGGCGCGACCCAGGCCCGCGGCGGCGACCGCGGCAAGCAGGGCAAGGTTCTCGAGGTCCTGGTCGAGAAGAACCGCGTCGTCGTCGAGGGTGTGAACTTCGTCAAGAAGCACAACCGCGTCGGCCAGTCGCAGCGCGGCTCGAAGGAGGGCGGCATCGAGACCATCGAGGCCCCGCTCCACATCTCGAACGTCGCGATCGTCGACCCGAAGACCAAGAAGCCGACCCGGGTCGGCCACCGCAACGTGGCCGTCACCAAGGACGGCGTGACCAAGACCGTTCGCGTGCGCTACGCGAAGGCGTCGGGTGAGGAACTGTAATGACTGACACCACCGCAGTGGCTGCGAAGGTTCAGCCGCGGCTCAAGGCCAAGTACCAGGCCGACATCATCCCCGCTCTCAAGGAGCAGTTCGGCTTCTCGAACATCCACCAGGTCCCCGGCCTGGTCAAGGTGGTCGTGAACACCGGCGTCGGTGAGGCGGCCCGCGACGGCAAGATCATCGACGGCGCGATCAAGGATCTCACCGCGATCACGGGCCAGAAGCCCCAGGTCACGAAGGCCCGCAAGTCCATCGCGCAGTTCAAGCTGCGCGAGGGCCAGGCCATCGGCGCGCACGTCACCCTCCGCGGTGACCGCGCGTGGGAGTTCCTGGACCGCCTGCTCTCGGTGGCGCTGCCGCGCATCCGCGACTTCCGCGGTCTCTCGGACCGCCAGTTCGACGGCAACGGCAACTACACCTTCGGCATCACGGAGCAGTCGATCTTCCACGAGATCGACCAGGACCGCATCGACCGCGTCCGCGGCTTCGACGTGACCGTGGTCACCACCGCGAAGACCGACGACGAGGGTCGCGCGCTGCTCAAGCAGCTCGGCTTCCCGTTCAAGTCGGCGGACAACGCGTAGCACGACCTCCGAGGCCGGAGGGCGGTTCCCCGCCCTCCGGCCTCGCTGTGCACCCGCATCGCGCCTCCGGGCACAGCGCGGGCCCGCGCACTCAGAGCTCCGATCCGCCCCCGGGAGGATCGGCCGTCGGCCCTCGACCGCCGGCCATCAGCCGTGTACCATGGCTCGTTGGCCTGCGCTCGCGCGGCCGCATGGGCGTCGACGTCGTCGGCGCCGTCCCACACCACAGGTCGTCACTCTTGTAAAGGGTGCCGAAACCAGGCGAGAAAGGCACCATCAGCCATGACCATGACTGATCCGGTCGCAGATCTGCTGACCAGAATCCGCAACGCGAACTCCGCGCACCACGACTCCATCGCCCTCCCCGGCTCGAAGCTCAAGGCGCACATCGCCGAGATCCTCAAGCGCGAGGGCTACATCTCCGACTGGAAGGTCGAGGAGGCGCGCGTCGGCACGACGCTCTCCATCTCCCTCAAGTACGGACCGAACCGCGAGCGCTCCATCGCCGGCATCAAGCGCGTCTCGAAGCCCGGCCTCCGCGTCTACGCGAAGTCGACCGAGATCCCCACCGTCCTCGGTGGCCTCGGCGTCGCCATCCTGTCCACGTCGAGCGGTCTGCTGACCGACCGTCAGGCCGAGAAGAAGGGCGTGGGTGGGGAAGTCCTCGCCTACGTGTGGTAACCCCATGTCGCGTATTGGAAGACTCCCCATCGAGATCCCGGCGGGCGTCGACGTCTCCGTCGCCGGATCCGTCGTGACCGTCAAGGGCCCCAAGGGCGAGCTGACCGTGCCGGTCGCCAGCCCCATCCAGGTCGCCGTCGAAGGCGGTCAGGTCCTGGTCTCCCGTCCCGACGACGAGCGCGAGTCGCGCTCGCTGCACGGCCTCACCCGGACGCTCATCGCGAACGACATCATCGGTGTCACGCAGGGCTACTCCAAGGGCCTCGAGGTCGTCGGAACCGGTTACCGCGTGCTGGTGAAGGGCTCGGACATCGAGTTCGCGCTCGGCTTCTCGCACCCGGTCGTCGTCACCCCTCCCGCGGGCATCTCGTTCACGGTCGAGGGCAACAACAAGGTCACCGTGCACGGCATCTCCAAGCAGGCCGTCGGCGAAGTGGCCGCCAACATTCGTAAGATCCGCAAGCCCGAGCCCTACAAGGGCAAGGGCGTGCGCTACGCCGGCGAGGTCGTTCGCCGCAAGGCCGGAAAGAGCGGTAAGTGATCATGGGACTCGGAACCAGAGGAAAGAGCAAGTCCGCCGCTCGCGGTCGTCGTCACGACCGCCTGCGCAAGAAGGTCGTCGGCTCCGCCGAGCGACCCCGTCTCGTCGTCAACCGATCGGCCCGCCACGTCTTCGTGCAGATCGTCGACGACGCACAGGGCCGCACCCTCGCGTCCGCGTCGACCCTCGAGGCCGACCTCCGCGTGTTCGACGGTGACAAGACCGCCAAGGCCCGCCGGGTCGGCGAGCTGCTCGCCGAGCGCGCGAAGACCGCAGGAGTCGAGGCGGTCGTCTTCGACCGCGGAGGCAACAAGTACGCCGGTCGCGTCGCCGCGATCGCCGATGGAGCACGAGAGGGAGGGCTCAACCTGTGACCCCCGCAGAGAGCAAGGAACCCGAGGTCGCCGCCGTGTCGGAGGCCCCCGTCGAGACCGCTGCGTCCACGCAGCCGCAGCAGGAGGCTCGCGAGCCTCGCCGCGGCGGCCGTGACCGCAACCAGGGCGGCCGCGACCGCGGAGGCCGCGACTCCGAGAAGAGCCAGTTCCTCGAGCGCGTCGTGACCATCAACCGCGTGTCGAAGGTCGTCAAGGGCGGTCGTCGCTTCAGCTTCACCGCGCTCGTCGTCGTCGGCGACGGCAACGGACTCGTCGGAGTCGGCTACGGCAAGGCCCGCGAGGTCCCCACCGCCATCTCCAAGGGTGTCGAGGAGGCGAAGAAGAACTTCTTCCGCGTCCCGCGCGTCGGCTCGACCATCCCGCACCCCGTCCAGGGTGAGGCCGCTGCCGGTGTCGTTCTCCTGCGCCCCGCGTCGTCGGGTACCGGTGTCATCGCCGGCGGTCCCGTCCGCGCCGTGCTCGAGTGCGCCGGCATCCACGACGTCCTGAGCAAGTCGCTCGGCTCGTCGAACACCATCAACATCGTCCACGCGACGGTGACGGCCCTGCAGCAGCTCGAGGAGCCGCGCGCCGTCGCCGCTCGTCGCGGGCTCGACTTCGACCAGGTCGCGCCGCCCCGGCTCGTCCGCGCCGAGGCCGACGCTCTCGCCGCCGCGTCCAAGTCGAAGGCAGGTGCCTGATGGCCCAGCTCAAGGTGACCCAGATCAAGTCGAAGGTCAGCGAGAAGCAGTACCAGCGCGACACGCTGCGCTCGCTCGGCCTCAGGAAGATCGGTCAGAGCGTCGTCCGCGAGGACAACTCTCAGAACCGCGGATACGTGAAGACCGTCGCCCACCTGGTGAAGGTCGAGGAGATTGACTAATGGCTGACAAGAACCAGGCCGCGACGGAGTCCACGACTCCCGAGCAGGCCTCGACCAAGGAGCACGTGCTCAAGGTCCACCACCTCCGACCCGCAGTCGGCGCCAAGAAGGCGAAGACCCGCGTCGGTCGCGGTGAGGGATCCAAGGGCAAGACCGCCGGTCGCGGCACCAAGGGCACCAAGGCCCGCTACCAGGTGCGCGTCGGCTTCGAGGGTGGGCAGATGCCGCTGCACATGCGCACCCCGAAGCTCCGCGGCTTCAAGAACCCGTTCCGCGTGGAGTACCAGGTCGTGAACCTGTCCGCTCTCGCGGAGCTCTACCCTCAGGGCGGCGACGTCACCATCAGCGACCTGGTCGCGAAGGGTGCCGTTCGCAAGAACGAGAAGGTCAAGGTTCTCGGCGACGGGGACATTGCGGTTACGCTGAACGTCGCGGTCGACAAGGTCTCCAGCTCCGCTGAGCAGAAGATCGTCGCCGCGGGCGGATCCATCAAGTAGCACCAGCAGCTTGTCGGTCGAGCTTGTCACGTCGACTCCCCGCGGGGAGCGCGTGACAAGCTCGACCTGTATCCCGCACCCAGAACTGAGCAGGAGACCCTAGGTAGATGTTTGGCGCCGTAGCGCGGATCTTCCGCACCCCCGACCTCCGCCGCAAGATCGGCTTCACCCTCGCGATCGTGGCGATCTTCCGGCTGGGATCCTTCATCCCTGCTCCGTTCGTCGACTTCGAGGCCGTCCAGGCCTGCCTCGCCGGCAACCAGGGCACCTCCGGTCTGTACGAGCTCGTCAACCTCTTCAGCGGTGGAGCCCTGCTCCAGCTGTCGATCTTCGCGCTCGGCATCATGCCGTACATCACGGCGTCGATCATCGTGCAGCTGCTGCGCGTGGTCATCCCGCACTTCGAGACCCTCTACAAGGAGGGCCAGTCGGGCCAGGGCCGGCTGACGCAGTACACCCGCTATCTCACGATCGCGCTCGGCGTCCTGCAGTCGACCACCCTCATCACCGTCGCCCGCTCGGGCGCGCTGTTCGGCAACTCCGGGGTCCCGGAGTGCTCGGCGCTCATCATCACCGACGAGTGGTACTCGATCCTCCTCATGGTCATCACCATGACCGCGGGCACCGGCATCATCATGTGGATGGGCGAGCTCATCACCGAGCGCGGCATCGGCAACGGCATGTCGCTGCTGATCTTCACCTCGATCGCCGCCCAGTTCCCCACCTCGCTCTGGTCGATCGCGCAGTCGCGCGGCTTCGAGACCTTCCTGCTCGTCCTCGCCGTCGGGCTCGTGCTCGTCGTCGCGGTCGTCTTCGTCGAGCAGTCGCAGCGGCGGATCCCCGTGCAGTACGCCAAGCGGATGGTCGGCAGGCGGACCTACGGCGGGAACAACACCTACATCCCGATCAAGGTCAACATGGCCGGCGTCGTGCCCGTCATCTTCGCGTCGTCGCTGCTCTACCTGCCCGCGCTCATCGCGCAGTTCAACCAGCCCGCGGCCGGCCAGGAGGCTCCGTTCTGGGTCACCTGGATCACCAACTACCTCACCAAGGGCGATCACCCGCTCTACATGGCGCTGTACTTCCTGCTGATCGTCGGGTTCACCTACTTCTACGTCGCGATCACGTTCAACCCCGACGAGGTCGCCGACAACATGAAGCGCTACGGCGGCTTCATCCCCGGCATCCGTGCCGGTCGCCCGACCGCCGAGTACCTGAACTACGTCCTGACCCGGGTGACGCTGCCCGGCTCGGTCTATCTGGGCCTCATCGCGCTCGTGCCGCTCATCGCGCTCGCGCTGGTCGGTGCGAACCAGAACTTCCCGTTCGGCGGGACGTCCATCCTGATCATCGTCGGAGTCGGCCTCGAGACGGTGAAGCAGATCGACTCCCAGCTGCAGCAGCGCCACTACGAAGGGCTCCTCCGATGACCTCGAACCCGGTCGGCTTCCGTCTTCTGCTGATCGGCCCTCCCGGTGCCGGCAAAGGGACTCAGGCCGCCCGGCTCAGCGAGGTCCTGAAGGTCCCCGCGATCTCCACCGGTGACATCTTCCGCGCCAACGTGGCCAACGAGACCGAGCTCGGCCTCCAGGCGAAGTCGTTCCTCGACGCCGGCCGCTACGTCCCGGACGAGCTGACCAACGCGATCGTGCACGACCGGCTGCAGGAGGCCGATGTCTCGACCGGCTTCCTCCTCGACGGCTACCCGCGCACCACGGAGCAGGTCGACGAGCTCGACCGCATCGTCGCGGCCGACGGCAACCGGCTCGACGCGGTCGTGCAGCTGACGGCGGATCCCGACGAGGTCGTGGCCCGCCTGCTCAAGCGCTCCGCGGAGCAGGGTCGCAGCGACGACACCGAGGAGGTCATCCGGCACCGGCTCGCCCTCTACGAGGAGCAGACCGCGCCGCTGATCGACATCTACGCCGCCCGCGGACTCGTGATCGTCGTCGACGGCCTCGGCCCGGTCGACGAGGTGACCGAGCGGATCGTCGTCGCGCTCGAGGGCCACCGCGTCGGGCGCCTGGTCGGCGACTCGCCGGCCGCCTGACCCGTGGCTCTGCGCTCCTCCCTCTACAAGACGCCGGCCCAGCTGCGATCGATGATCGCGCCGGGGCTGGCGACCGCCGCCTCCCTCGACGCCGTCCGCGCCGCGGTCCGGCCCGGTGTCAGCACGCTCGAGCTCGACGCGGTGGCCGAGGCCGCGATCGTCGCGCTCGGCGGGCACTCGAACTTCCAGCTCGTTCCGGGCTACCGGCACACGATCTGCGCGTCGGTGAACGACGAGGTCGTGCACGGGATCCCCGGCGGCCGCGTCCTCGGACCGGGCGACATCGTCTCGATCGACAGCGGCGCCGAGATCGACGGCTGGAACGGCGACTCGGCGATGACGCTCGTGCTGCCCGATCCGTCGCGGCCGGACGACGTCGCGCTGCGGACCGAGCTGTCCCGGGTGACCGAGGGGTCGCTCTGGCGTGGGATCGCGGCCCTCGCCTCCGCTCGCCACCTCAACGAGGTCGGCGCGGCGATCGAGGAGTACATCGAGGACGAGGCGGAGGCCACGGGCCGGACCTACGGCATCCTCACCGACTACATCGGCCACGGCATCGGCCGGACCATGCACGAGGCGCCGCCGGTCTTCAACTACCGGGTGCGCCAGCGCGGGCCCGAGGTGAAGCCCGGGCTCGTCGTCGCCATCGAGCCGATGGTCACCGCGGGCAGCGCGGAGACGGTCGTCCGCGAGGACGACTGGACGGTGGCGACCATCGACGGCAGCATGTCGGCGCACTGGGAGCACTCCGTCGCGGTCCACCGCGACGGCATCTGGGTGACGACCCTCGCCGACGGCGGGGCCGCCGGCCTGGCGCCGTACGGGATCGTGCCGACGCCGATCGCCTGAGACGCTCCGACGTCCGGCCGCGCCTCGGCGAGGTCACGCCTGGGGAGCGCCGGCCGCCGCGCGGACGGCGGCGACGCTCGTGGCGACGTCGGCCGGATCGGTCGACCAGTTGCTCACCGAGATCCGCAGCACGTCCCGCCCCCGCCAATGGGAGCCGGACATCCAGACGGTGCCGTCCTCGATCAGCCGGCGGGTCACCTCCCGGGTCCGTTCGTCCGACTCGAAGGCCAGGCAGACCTGGGTGAAGACGACCTCGTTCAGCACGCTGACCCCCGGGACCGCTGAGAGCTGATCCGCCAGATCCTTCGCAGTGGCGACCAGTCCGTCGACGAGGGAGACGAGGCCGGTCCGGCCCAGCTGGCGCAAGGCCGCCCACACCGGCACACCGCGTGCTCGGCGGGACATCTCCGGTGTCAGATCCATCGGGTCCGGCTCGTCGCCGTCAGCGCGGATCAGGTAGGCCGTCCGGGTCCCCAGTGCCGCGCCGGCGGCCCCGCTCCGCGCCACGACGGCGACTCCGCAGTCGTACGGGACGTTGAGCGTCTTGTGCGCGTCCGTCGCCCAGGAGTCCGCCGTCTCGATCCCGCGCAGGAGCGGGCGGAGCGCAGGGCTGGCTCCCGCCCACAAGCCGAAGGCGCCGTCGACGTGGACCCACGCGCCGTGCTCGTGCGCGATCTCGATCGCGTCGGCCATCGGATCGAAGGCGCCGGAGTGCAGGTTCCCGGCCTTGAGGCAGACGATCACGGGGCCGTCCGCTCGCTCCAGTGCGGTGGCGAGCGCAGCGACGAGGACGCGGCCCTGGTCGTCGGTGTCGACGAGCGTGGGCGCCCCGAGCCCCAGGTAGCGCAGGGCGAGATCGACGGAGGTGTGCCGCTCCGCTCCAGCGAGCACGGTGAGCCGCGGCGCTCCCTGCAGGCCGTCGGCGTTCACGTCCCAGCCGACCCGGTCCAGTGCGAAGGCGCGGGCGGTGGCCAGCCCCACGAAGTTCGCCATCGTCGCCCCGGTGGTGAATCCGACGTCCGCCGTCGCCGGGAGCCCGAGTGCCGTGAGCAGCCACTCGCCGGCGACCTGCTCGACGGCGGCCGTCGCCGGTGAGGCGTAGCGCATGGCGGCGTTCTGATCCCAGGCGCTGACCAGCCAGTCCGCGCCGAGAGCGGCAGGCAGGGTGCCGCCGATCACCCAGCCGAAGAACCGCCCGGAGGGCATCGCCATCAAGCCGGGCTCCGAGAGTGTCGCGAGCTCCTCCACCACGGCGGCGGGCTCGAGCGGGTTCTCCTGCAACGGCCCGCCGAACGCCTCCGCCATCTGCTCGACGTTCTTGGACGGCGGTATCGGCCGGCTCGGGAGGGTCTCGATCCACCGCATCGCGGCGGCGGACGATCGGTCCAGCGCGGAACGGTAGACCTCGGGATCGACAGACATGGGATGCTCCTTCGTCGCAGCGATCGGGGGCGCCCCCTGCCGAGTCTGACCGCCCGCCCGCGCCAGGAACAGGGGCACGCGTGGATCAGTGTCCGTGGAGCGGCGGATCAGGCACCGCACCACGTGCGGTCGCCGCCGACGATCTCGATACGCCCTCCCCGAGTAGCCGCGGAGCGGTGTATCGAGACCCGCGTCAGCTGTCGATGACGCGGACGAGCTCCTCGATGAAGCCGCCGAAGTCCGTCGAGCGGCGGATCAGGCGCTGCACCTCGGCGCGGTCGGCGAAGACCTCGACGAACTGGTCGAAGACCGACTGGAAGGTGCTGCGCCCCGCGGACGCGAACGCGATCATCGCGATGACGTTGACCCGCTGCTCGCCCCACGCCATCGGGACGTCGTTGACGACGATCGCGATCGCGGTGCGACGGGCGCTCATCGCCATCGCGTGCGGGACCGCGAGATTGTCGGTGAACGCGGTGGAGCTCATCCGCTCGCGGTCGATCGCGCCGTCGACGTAGTCCTCGTCGATGATGCCGCCGGCGATCATCCGCTCGCCGAGCAGGCGGATCATCGCGGACTCGTCCCGCGCGTGCAGATTGCGGAAGAAGAGCGACTCGTCGAAGAACTGCAGCAGCTCGTCCTTGATCCGCGCCCGGCGCCGGTGCCGGCGCACCCGCGCGATCGCCCGGCGCACCGCGTCCACGTCGTGATCGGTCAGGAACGGCTGCACCACGACGACGTCCTCGGCGGCGGGCCGCTCGTCGATGGTGGTGATCACGAGATCCGCGGTCAGCCGGTCCCAGTCGACGTCGCTCCGGGTGATCAGCGAGCGGACCTCCACCTCGGTGCCGAGCGAGCGCTCGACCCGCAGCCGCAGCATGTGCGCGAGGTCGTAGTAGTTGGGGCAGACGATGACGCAGGACAGCCGCTCCTCGCGCCGCGACACCCGCTCGAGGAACGAGCCGACGTGCAGGGCGATGTAGGCGATCTCGTCCTCGTTGACCGAGATCCCGCGCAGTCGCTGCAGCCCGCTCGCGAGGAACACCGCGATCTCGTAGGTCATCGGGAAACTGGTCTTGATCGAGCGGGTCAGCGGGTTCCGCGAGTAGCCGCCCTCCGTGGCCCGCGCGACGAGGTTCCGCACGTGCAGCGCGAGGCGGACGATGAAGCCCTCGTCGTCGAGGTCGACCAGGTAGGCCTCGTTGACGTCCGCGACGAGCTCGCGGACCACGGCGAGGTCCTCCGGGTCGAGGTAGTTCTCGACGACGGTCGCCACCGGCTCGTTCTGCCCGGGAGTCGCGACCCTGGTCGTCATCAGGATCGCGAGCTGGGCGAGCTCCGCGTCGGTGAGCCGGGTCGCGAAGTGGCGCTCGACCAGCTCGGCGAGCAGCGCCGCCAGCTCGCCGTGGACGGCGGGGGAGGGGCGCGAGCCGGAGGGGTCGCCGATGCCGCGGGTCACCCGGTCGACCGCGATCGCGATGTGCAGCAGCACGCTGTTCACGCCGTAGTCGTTGATGTAGTAGCCGCGGCTCTCGAGCGCGGCGAGCAGCTCGGTCTTGAACGCGCCGAGTCCGGGGGAGGCGAACTCGCGCTGCACGTCGTCGAGGGTGAACACGCCCTGCGCGCTCTCGTCGCGGAACATCCGCGAGATCAGCCGGCGCCGCGCCTCCTCGCTGCCCTCGAGGCGCACGGACGGACCGCGGCGGACCAGGGCGAGTCCCGCCTCGTCCGCGAGCGCCTTCACCCGGCGCAGGTCGGCGTCGACCGTCGACTCGCTGACCGAGAGCGCCTCGGCGAGCGCGACGACGTCGAGCCCCTCGTCGGAGTCGACCAGGCGGCGGACGATGCTGTAGAGCCGGTCGCGCGGGGTGTCCGGTTCGACGTCGCGGAGCTGCCGGGTCTCGAGGAACGCGGTGTACGCGTCGCGGGCGAGCCGGTAGCCGTTCGCGGACGACTCGACCGGCTCGAGCGGAGCCGCCTGGGTCTTCACCGCGGTGACGTAGCTGCGGACGCTGCGGGTGGTCACCCCGAGCCGGTCGGCGAGCTCGTGCGCCGTCACCCAGCCGTCGGCGCGGGAGAGGTACTCCAGCAGTCGTTCGCGGTTGTCAGGCATCGGTCTTCCAGTCAACCATCTCCGGGTCGGCCGGGGCGGACCCGCGCCGAAGCCGCCGGGAGCGCTCTTCCGCCCCTGCGGAAGATTGTCTGCGGGGGGCGGACGCGCGGCCGCCGAGATGCTTGGATGAGGCAAGACCCGGACGCGAGGAGGCGAACGAGGTGCGCACGATCCTGATCGTCTGCGGTGCAGGCGCGTCGAGCACGTTCCTGGCCCACCGGCTGCGAGCGGGCGCGAAGCAGCGCGGCATCGATGCCGTGTTCCGATCCGAGACCCTTCCCGGTCTCGCGGACGCTCTGCCCCTGGCGGACGTCCTCCTGGTCGGACCGCACCTCGAGCCGCAGTTCGACGAGCTCCGCCAGCGCGCGGTGCACGTCGGCGCCGCGGCAGCCCTCCTCCCGCACGACGTCTTCGGGGCGCACGGTGCCGATGCCGTGCTCGACACCCTGCCCGTCCTCTTCGCCGCTCGCGCGGTCGTCGCAGGATCGGACGGGGACGCCCCACCTCCCGCCGCGGGCCTCGCGCCCGGCGCCGGGAACCACTGACGCAGTTCCGACTGCAGGATCAAGGAGAAACGTTCATGGTCGAGCGCACCGTGCAGGTTGCATCGTCGAAGGGCCTCCACGCCCGCCCCGCCTCGCTCTTCAGCCAGGCCGCGGCGAAGTCGGGTCAGAAGGTCCTGGTGAAGAAGGGCGAGGGCACCGCGGTGAACGCGGCCTCGATCCTCGGGATCATCTCGCTCGGCATCGAGCACGGCGACTCGCTGACCCTCTCGGTCGAGGGCGACAACGAGCAGGCGATCCTCGACGAGCTGTCCGAGTTCCTGAGCACTGACCACGACGCCTAAGACCCCTCGCCCCACCGCCCTCTCACCGACGAGACGCACGACAGGAACCGGGAACCCATGACGCTGTCCACTCCTTCCACCGCCTACGCCTCCGCGAAGCTCCAGGGCACCGGAGTCGGGCGCGGGCTGGCCCTCGGGCCGGTCCTGCGCATGCCCGATCCGCTGCCCGAGCCCGAGGACACCGCCAGCACCCGGTCGGTGGCCCAGGAGGAGGAGCGCGCGGTGTCGTCGCTGTCGGCGACCGCCGCGACGATCCGCCACCGCGGTGACCGCGCAGGCGGCTCGGCGAAGGACGTCCTCGACGCGCAGGCGCTGATGGCGGAGGACCCGTCGCTCGCAGACGACGTGAAGGCGCGCCTCGCGACCGGCAAGACCGCCGAGCGCGCGGTGCACGAGGCGTTCGCCGGCTTCCGCGATCTGCTGGTCGCGATGGGCGGCTACATGGCCGAGCGCGCGACCGACCTCGACGACGTCTCGCAGCGGGTCGTGGCGCACCTGCGCGGCGTGCCGGCACCCGGCGTCCCGGAGTCGGACGAGCCGTTCGTGCTCGTCGCCCGCGACCTCGCGCCGGCCGACACCGCGCTGCTCGACCTCGAGAAGGTCCTCGGCCTGATCACGAGCGACGGCGGCCCGACCTCGCACACGGCGATCCTCGCCCGGGAGAAGTCGATCACCGCCATCGTCGGCACCACCGGTGCGCTCGACCTGCGCGACGGCCAGCTCGTCATCCTCGACGCCTCCTCCGGCGTCGTGACGGTGAACCCGTCCGACGTCGAGATCGGCGACGCGAAGGCGTCGATCACCCAGCGCGCCGAGATGCTCGCCGCCCCCGTCGTTCCGGGCGCGCTCGCCGACGGGCACGCCGTGCCGCTTCTGGCGAACCTCGGCTCGGCCGACGGCGCCCAGAACGCGGTCGAGCTGGGAGCCGAGGGCGTGGGTCTGTTCCGCACCGAGTTCCTCTTCCTCGACGCGAAGGAGGCGCCGACCGTCGCGGAGCAGGCCGAGCAGTACACCCGCCTCCTCGCCGCGTTCCCCGGCCGCAAGGTCGTCGTGCGCGCGCTCGACGCCGGCGCCGACAAGCCGCTCGCCTTCCTCAACGACAACCACGAGGAGAACCCGGCGCTGGGCCTCCGCGGCCTCCGCGCCCTGCGCGCGAGCGAGCAGATCCTCCGCGACCAGCTCACCGCGCTCGCTCAGGCGGACGCCGCGACCGACGCCGACCTCTGGGTCATGGCGCCGATGGTCGCGACGGTCGACGAGACCCGCTACTTCACCTCGATGGCCAAGGAGCTCGGAATCCGCACCGCCGGCGTGATGGTGGAGGTCCCCTCCTCCGCCCTGCTCGCCGACCGGATCCTCGGAGTCGCCGACTTCGCCTCCATCGGCACCAACGACCTGACCCAGTACACCCTGGCGGCCGACCGGATGCTCGGCACCGTGTCCGCGTTCCAGGACCCGTGGCACCCCGCCGTCCTCCGCCTCGTCGGCGAGGTCGGGCGCGCGGGCGCCGCGCTGGGCAAGCCCGTCGGCATCTGCGGCGAGGCCGCCGCGGATCCGCTGCTCGCCGTGGTCCTCGTGGGCCTCGGCGCGACGACCCTCTCGATGTCGCCGTCGGCCCTGGCCGACGTCCGCGCCGAGCTGGCCGAGCACACCCTCGAGGACGCGAAGCGCTACGCCGAGCTCGCCCTCGCGGCCGACAGTGCGGCGGACGCCCGTTCCGCCGTGACCGAGGCGATCGCCGCCTCCTGATCCCGGGGATCGCGCGGCCCGCATCCGCGCGATCCTCCCGCACCACCCCGCGCCACCGCACCACCGAGCACGACCCCTTGCACCACCCCGTCACGTCCCGCCCCGCGGGAGCCCGGCCCGCCTCAGGAGCGACCGGATCTCCCACCCTCAGAATCGGAGAACACACCACATGACAACGACGTCAGCGACGTCGACGCGCGGAGGTACGCGCGTCCACGTCCAGCGATTCGGCACCTTCCTCTCGGGGATGGTCATGCCGAACATCGCGGCCTTCATCGCGTGGGGTCTCATCACCTCGCTCTTCATCGCCGCGGGCTGGCTGCCCAACGGCATCCTCGGCGGCTTCGGCGACGCGGCTCAGATCGGCTGGGAGGGTGCCCGCACCCAGCTCGCCGCCGGTGAGGACGGCGCGACCTTCCAGCAGTACATCGGCCTCGTCGGCCCGATGATCACCTACCTGCTCCCGCTGCTCATCGCGAACACCGGTGGCCGCATGGTCTACGGCCAGCGCGGTGGCGTGGTCGCCTCGATCGCCACCATGGGCGTCATCGTCGGCGCCACCATCCCGATGTTCCTCGGCGCCATGATCATCGGCCCGCTCGCCGCGTGGCTGATGAAGAAGGTCGACTCGATCTGGGACGGCAAGATCAAGCCCGGCTTCGAGATGCTGGTCAACAACTTCTCCGCCGGAATCCTCGGCATGCTCCTCTCGCTGGGCGCGTTCTTCGGCATCGCGCCGATCATCTCGTTCCTCACCAAGATCCTCGGCGACGGCGTCGACCTCTTGGTGAACGCGGGCCTGCTGCCGCTGACCTCGATCTTCATCGAGCCGGCCAAGATCCTGTTCCTCAACAACGCCATCAACCAGGGCGTCCTCACCCCGCTCGGCACCGTCATGGCGCAGGAGCAGGGCAAGTCGTACCTGTTCCTGCTCGAGGCCAACCCCGGCCCCGGCATGGGCGTGCTGCTCGCCTTCGCGATCTTCGGTGTGGGCATCGCCCGCGGCTCCGCTCCCGGCGCCGCGCTGATCCACTTCGTCGGTGGCATCCACGAGATCTACTTCCCCTACGTGCTGATGAAGCCCGCGCTCGTCGCGGCCGTCATCCTCGGCGGCATGACCGGTGTCGCGACCAACGTCGCGTTCGACTCCGGCCTCGTCGCTCCCGCCTCGCCCGGATCGATCATCGCGGTGCTGCTGCAGACCTCGCGCGACAGCTACCTCGGCGTGATCCTCTCGGTCCTGCTCTCGATGGCCGTGTCGTTCCTCGTGGCGTCGTTCATCATCCGCGGCAGCCGCAAGCGCGACCTCGACGCGATGGCCGCCGGTGACGACAAGCTCGCCGCCGCCGTCGCCGCCAACTCGTCGAACAAGGGCAAGGAGAGCGCCGTCGGCTCGCTGCTCAACACGAGCGGCGCCTCCAACCAGGACGGCGCCTCGTCGACCGCCACCGCCACCCAGGTGCGCAACATCGTCTTCGCCTGCGACGCCGGAATGGGATCGTCCGCCATGGGCGCCTCCGTCCTGCGGAACAAGATGAAGAAGGCGGGCTTCGAGGACGTCACGGTCACCAACAAGGCGATCGCGGCCCTCGAGGACGACGTCGACCTGGTCATCACCCAGGCCGAGCTGACCGAGCGGGCGCGCCAGCGCACGCCGGGCGCGATCCACGTCTCCGTCGACAACTTCATGAACAGCCCGAAGTACGACGAGGTCGTCTCGCTCGTCGCGGAGCAGCACGGCAAGTAGTCGGCATCACCCCTGAGGGAACCCGTAGGGTGCGACGTGGCGGAGACGCTCCGCTCGCCCCTGCGGGTTCCCTTGCTCGTTCACCACTCCACGGAAAGGACGCACGCCATGAGCGATGTGCTCACCATCGGACAGATCAACGCCTCCGGCACCGCCACCTCGAAGGAGACCGCCATCAAGGAGGCCGCCGACATGCTGGTCGGCGTCGGCGCCGTCACTCCCGCGTACCACGAGGCGATGCTCGCCCGCGAGGCGACCGTTTCCACCTACATGGGCAACCTGCTCGCCATCCCGCACGGCACGAACGACGCGAAGGACGAGATCCGCTCGTCGGCCCTCTCCTTCGTCCGCTACGCGCAGCCGATCGACTGGGACGGCAACGAGGTCCGCTTCGTCGTCGGCATCGCCGGCGTGAACAACGAGCACCTCGAGATCCTCTCCAAGATCGCGATCATCTTCTCCGAGGAGGACGAGGTGCAGAAGCTCCTCGACGCCCCGGACGCGCAGGCGCTCTACGCGCTGCTGGGCGAGGTCAACTCCTGATGCCCACCGCCGTCCACTTCGGCGCCGGCAACATCGGCCGCGGCTTCGTCGGGCTGATCCTGCACGGGGCCGGCTACGAGCTCGTCTTCGCCGACGTCAACGCGGCGCTGATCGACCAGCTCGCCGCCGCGGACAGCTACGAGGTGCACGAGGTGGGGGAGTCCTCCGCGACGCACGTCGTCGACGGCTTCCGCGCCGTCAACTCTGCGAGCGACGAGGAGGCCCTCGTCCGCGAGATCGCGGCGGCCGACATCGTCACCACCGCGGTGGGGCCGAACATCCTGCGCTTCGTCGCGCCCGTGATCGCGAAGGGCCTCGCGGCTCGGGCCGAGTCGGCGCCGCGCCTCGCGGTGATGGCCTGCGAGAACGCGATCAACGCCACCCGCCTGCTCGAGACCGAGATCGCGGCCAGCCTCGGCGCCGAGGAGTGGGAGCGCCTGCGCTCCCGCGCCGTCTTCGCCGACACGGCCGTCGACCGGATCGTGCCGAACCAGGCGCCGGGCCAGGGCCTCGACGTCACGGTGGAGAGCTTCTTCGAGTGGGTCATCGACCGCACGCCGTTCGCGGGCGCCGAGCCGGAGCTGCCGGGCGCGACCTACGTGGACGACCTCGAGCCGTTCATCGAGCGCAAGCTCTTCACGGTCAACACCGGGCACGCGACCGCCGCGTACACCGGCTTCGCCGCCGGTGCGCACAAGCTCTCGGACGCGCTCGCGCTGCCCGAGGTGCACGACGCGGTGAAGGCCGCGCTCGAGGACACCAAGACGCTCATCGTCGAGAAGCACGGCTTCAGCGACGAGGAGCAGGAGGCCTACCTCCAGAAGACGCTGAAGCGCTTCGCCAACCCGGGCCTCACCGACACGGTCGACCGGGTCGGGCGCCAGCCGCTGCGGAAGCTCTCGCGGCACGAGCGCTTCATCGGCCCGGCGGCGGAGCTCGCCGAGCGCGGGTACGTGCCGAGCGGACTGCTGACGGCGATCGGGGCGGCCCTCCGCTTCGACGTGCCGGAGGACCCGCAGAGCGTGGAGCTCAAGGAGAAGCTGGCGGCGCTGTCGCCGGAGGAGTTCGTCGCCGAGGTGACGGGGCTCGGAGCGGACCACCCGCTGTTCGCGCAGGTCGTCGCGGTCGTCCGCGGCTGATCCTCGAGAGCGTGCGTCCGAAGGGGCGGGATCGGGTGCTCCGGCATCCCACCCCGCCCCTTCGTGGTTCCCGGGGCGGGCCGGATTAGAAGAGGCGCCAGCGGGTCAGGGGCCAGGCCACGGCGAAGACGCGCCCGACCACGCGCTCGATCGGCACGGTCTTCACGCAGGAGTCGATCGGGCCCGGCGCCCCGCGGCAGTCGCCGAGCGAGTCGTTGGAGTTGGAGCGGTGGTCGCCGAGGACGAAGAGCGTGTCCTCCGGCACCGTGTACTCCTGGAAGCAGCGGGTGGAGGCGGGCTGCGAGTCGCAGTCCTGGGTCCCGGGGGTGAACGGGAAGTCCTCGAAGACGTAGTCGCCTGCGAGAGGCTGCCCGTCGACGAGCACGTGCCCCTCCGCATCGCAGCAGGAGACCGTCTGACCGGCGGTCGCGATCACGCGCTTCACGAGGAACTCCTCGTGCGACGGGCCGATGCTCGTGACGTCACCGAAGTACTTCACCGCCTCGGAGAGCGGGTTGCCCACCGCGTCGGTCGCGCCCCAGCGCGCGTCGCGTGAGAAGACGACGATCTGCTCCGACTCGGGCTCGCCGTGGAGCGCCGCGGTGCGGTCGACCAGGATGCGGTCGCCGAAGAAGCCGCCGCCCTGCAGAGTGTTCTCCATCGAGCCGGTGGGCACGGTGTACACCTTCACGAAGAACGTCTGCACGAGGGCGATGACGACGATCGCGACGAGCACGGTCACCAGGGGGTGCGAGTACCAGCGTCGCCGGCCGTCCGCCGAGCGGCCCGTCGTCGTCTTCTCCGTGCGCGCCATCCGCGGTCCCTTCGCTCGACGAGGGAGAGCCTAGGCGGGAACGATCCTGTGCGCCCGTCGGCGACGCGGGACCGCACGGCCGGCCCGGGGCCACCCGAGCCGCGGGCGACACGCCCGGGCTGGCGGAGAAGGGCGGACTGGCGTAGTATCGACCCTTGGTGTTTGCGCGTGCTCCGGCACGCCCGCGCACCACCTCCCGGGCTCCGCCCGAGGGGAGGATCGTCGCGGAAGCATTCGCACGACCAGTACACACACTACTTCCGAACGACAGTGAGGCTATGGCCAAAAAAGACGGTGTCATCGAAATCGAAGGTGCGGTTGTCGAGGCGCTCCCCAACGCGATGTTCCGCGTGGAGCTCACCAACGGACACAAGGTTCTCGCCCACATCTCGGGCAAGATGCGTCAGCACTACATCCGCATCCTCCCCGAGGATCGCGTGATCGTGGAGCTGAGCCCCTACGACCTGACCCGCGGCCGGATCGTCTACCGCTACAAGTAGACGTTCGCTCCGCTCAGTTCGCGACGTGCGTGTCCTGTAAGGAACGGCCCCGGCATCCGCCGGGAGCACGACGCCAGCGAAAACAAGGAACAGAACAATGAAGGTCAACCCCAGCGTCAAGCGCATCTGCGACCACTGCAAGATCATCCGCCGCCACGGCAACGTGATGGTCATCTGCAGCAGCAACCCCCGTCACAAGCAGCGCCAGGGCTAGTCCGCAGGGACTGACCGGCGCTCCGACGGGAGCACGGGGCGGGCGACCGCTCAGCACGACAGCACCACCAGCACCACATTCCGCAACGTCAGAAATCGCGCAGCGCCCCGGGTCTCCCGGGGTGGACGGCGAGGACACCTTCGGTCGGAGGCCGAGGCACCGACGTTGCTTCACACCTCCACTCACTCACAGGAGAAGCCACCATGGCACGTCTGGCAGGAGTAGACATCCCGCGCGAGAAGCGCGTGGAGGTCGCACTGACCTACATCTACGGTGTCGGCCGCACGAGCGCGCTGAAGACGCTGAGCGACACCGGGATCGACGGCAACATCCGCGTCAAGGATCTCACCGACGACCAGCTCGTCGCGCTCCGCGACTACATCGAGGGCAACTACAAGGTGGAGGGCGACCTCCGCCGCGAGGTCGCCGCCGACATCCGCCGCAAGGTCGAGATCGGCTCGTACGAGGGCATCCGCCACCGTCGCGGCCTCCCGGTCCGTGGACAGCGCACCAAGACGAACGCTCGCACCCGCAAGGGCCCGAAGCGCACCGTCGCCGGCAAGAAGAAGGCCGGCCGCAAGTAACGCGGGCGACACGGACCTAGAGGAGAAAACAAGTGGCTACCCCCAAGTCGGCCGCGCGCAAGCCGCGCCGCAAGGAGAAGAAGAACATCGCTGTGGGCCAGGCCCACATCAAGTCGACGTTCAACAACACCATCGTCTCGATCACCGACCCCGCCGGGGCCGTCATCAGCTGGGCCTCGTCCGGTGGAGTCGGCTTCAAGGGCTCGCGCAAGTCGACGCCGTTCGCCGCCCAGCTCGCCGCCGAGTCGGCCGCGCGCCAGGCGCAGGAGCACGGCATGAAGAAGGTCGACGTCTTCGTGAAGGGCCCGGGCTCCGGTCGCGAGACCGCGATCCGCTCGCTCCAGGCCGCGGGCCTCGAGGTCGGCTCGATCAACGACGTCACCCCGCAGGCGCACAACGGCTGCCGCCCGCCGAAGCGCCGTCGCGTCTGACGCAGCACTCGCAGCCGTCGGCCGGCCGCACGCACCGCTCCTGAGCGAGGCGTGAGGCCGGCCGGCGGATCGCGTATTTCTTTCACAACTTCAGACCTCGCAAACGCACGTGTCATATAGCGGACACGTGATCGAAAGGAATCAACAGTGCTTATCGCACAGCGTCCGACGCTCACCGAGGAGAACATCTCGGAGTTCCGTTCCCGCTTCGTCATCGAGCCCCTCGAGCCCGGCTTCGGCTACACGCTCGGCAACTCGCTGCGTCGCACCCTGCTGTCCTCCATCCCCGGCGCCGCTGTCACCAGCATCCGGATCGACGGAGTGCTGCACGAGTTCACGACGGTCCCGGGCGTCCGCGAGGACGTCACCGAGATCATCCTGAACATCAAGGGACTCGTCGTCTCCTCCGAGCACGACGAGCCGATCACCGCCTACCTGCGCAAGCAGGGCGCCGGCCAGGTCACCGCCGCCGACATCTCGGCTCCGGCCGGTGTCGAGATCCACAACCCGGACCTCGTCATCGCGACCCTGAACGACAAGGCGAAGTTCGAGCTCGAGCTCACCATCGAGCGCGGCCGCGGCTACGTCTCGGCGACCCAGAACCGCAGCGAGTTCTCCGAGGCCGGCCAGATCCCGGTCGACTCGATCTACTCGCCCGTGCTCAAGGTCACCTACCGCGTCGAGGCCACCCGTGCCGGCGAGCGCACCGACTTCGACCGCCTGGTCGTCGACGTGGAGTCGAAGCCGGCCATCACGCCGCGCGACGCCATCGCCTCCGCCGGTCGCACGCTCACCGAGCTGTTCGGTCTCGCCCGCGAGCTGAACAACGCGGCCGAGGGCATCGAGATCGGCCCCGCGCCGGTCGACGCGGTCCTCTCGACCGAGCTGTCCATGCCCATCGAGGACCTCGACCTCTCGGTGCGCAGCTACAACTGCCTCAAGCGCGAGGGCATCAACAACGTCAACGAGCTCGTCGCCCTCTCGGAGACGCAGCTCATGAACATCCGCAACTTCGGTCAGAAGTCGGTGGATGAGGTCAAGGAGAAGCTGACGGAGCTGGGCCTGTCGCTGAAGGACTCGGTCCCCGGGTTCGACGGCGCCCACTTCTACAGCTACGACGACGAGAGCATCTAGGTCTCCGCTCCGGCGTTCGACCTTCTGACACCCCTTTAGTACTGGAGTAAAGACATGCCCAAGCCCACGAAGGGCCCCCGCCTCGGAGGCGGTCCCGCACACGAGCGTCTGCTGCTCGCGAACCTGGCCGCGGCCCTGTTCACGCACAAGAGCATCAAGACGACCGAGACCAAGGCCAAGCGCCTGCGTCCCCTCGCCGAGCGTCTGGTGACGTTCGCGAAGCGCGGCGACCTGCACGCTCGCCGCCGCGTCCTCGCGACGATCGGCGACAAGAGCGTCGTGCACGAGCTCTTCACCGAGATCGCGCCGCTCGTCGCCGAGCGTGAGGGCGGCTACACCCGCATCACGAAGATCGGCCCCCGCAAGGGCGACAACGCGCCCATGGCCGTCATCGAGCTCGTCCTGGAGCCCGTGACGCCGAAGGTCAAGAAGTCGCGCACCACGGCCGCTCCCGTCTCGGCTCCGGTCGAGGACGAGACCGTCGTCGAGGACGCTCCCGCCGAGGACGCCGCTGCCGGCGACGTGACCGCGGACGAGGCGGCCACCGCCGACGCGACCGTGCAGGACGCGCCCGTCGAGGACGCTCCCGTCGAGAGCGGCAGCGCGACCAAGTAGTCCCGCGCCCTGCTCGAGAGCCCTCCGCCCCCACCGGGCGGGGGGCTCTCGTCGTTCCGGGGTGGCGCGGGATGTCGCTTACGCTGGCGTGACCGCCCGGACGGCGGGTCGACGACGGCCCCGCCCGTCCACCTCCGAAGGAGCCCCGTGCGCCTGCACCACCCGATCCTCCTGGTCGCCGCCGCGGCCCTCCTGACCGGCTGCGCCTCCGGCCCGGTCATCGACGTGCCGGAGTCGGCGACGTCGGCGGACGGGAGTGCGGCCGCGCCGGCCGTCACGGCCGAGGCCGAGACTCCGGAGCCGACCGCCGAGCCGACCGTCGCTCCCACCGAGGCCGCAGCCCTCGACTGCGGCACCGCTCTTCCCGCCGCCACGGTCGAGGCCGGCGCCGGGCTGCCGGCCGGCACGGTGGAGCTCGTGCAGTCCGGCGACGTGTGCTCCTACGGCATCGCCGGGAATCCGTCAGCGGTCGTCGTGACCGTCGGCCCCGCGCGCCTCGCCGAAACCTTCGTCGGCGCCGGAGAGGCCGTGGGCGCCGTCTCCGCTCCGCTCGGGGAGGCGGCGTACCGCCTGGAGGGCTCGACGGGCGCGCCGTCGGAGCTCGCCGTGCTCGCGAGCGGCTACGAGCTGCACGTGCAGTCGTACGTGGGGGAGCAGGACGTGCTCGCGGACTGGGCGGTCGCTGTCCTCGGCTCGCTCGGCGTGCCGCTGTCGGCGGGCTGAGGCGGCGGGCTGAGCCGGCGCTCCTGGCGGCCCGCGGGGACGACCTAGACTCGTCGGGTGCTCCACCGCCTCCGCCTCGATCTGGCCTACGACGGGACCCACTTCGCCGGCTGGGCGCTGCAGCCGGGCCTGCGCACCGTGCAGGGCGTCCTCGAGGACGCGCTCCGGACGCTGCTGCGCTCCGAGGAGCGGATCGTCGTCACGGTCGCGGGGCGCACCGACGCCGGGGTGCACGCGAGCGCGCAGGTGGCGCACCTGGATCTCACTCCCGAGCAGTGGTCCCGGCTGAACGGCCGCCCGCGGGCCGGCACCGAGCGGGTCGCCCCCGAGGTCGTGCTGCAGCGCAAGCTCCAGGGGATCCTCGGGCAGTACTCCGACCTGTCGGTGCACCGGGTCTCGCCGGCGCCGGAGGGCTTCGACGCGCGCTTCTCGGCCCGCTGGCGCCGCTACGAGTACCGCCTGGCCGATCGCTCGTCCCTCCGCCGCCCGCTGGAGCGCGGCTTCACCACCTGGATCAACGAGGCGGTGGACGAGAGCGCCATGACGGGTGCGGCGGAGTCCCTCCTCGGCCTGCACGACTACGCCTCGTTCTGCCGGGCCCGTGTCGGCGCCACCACGATCCGCAGCCTTCTCGACTTCACCTGGGAGCGGGACGCCGACGGCGTGCTGCACGCGCACCTGCGCGCCGACGCCTTCTGCCACAGCATGGTGCGGGCGCTCGTCGGGTCCTGCGTCGCCGTGGGGATCGGGAAGCTCGAGGCGGGTGAGCTCCCGCTGCTGCGGGACGCCGCCCGGCGCACGAACGCCTTCGCCGTGATGCCGGCCCGCGGCCTGATCCTCCGCGAGGTCGACTACCCGGCGGAGGCCGAGCTGGCCGAGCGCGCGGTGCTCACCCGGGTGAAGCGGACCCTGCCGGCGGAGTCCCCGGGCGAGGACGACGACTGAGCGGCCGTCGCGGGAGCGCCTCCGCGCGCTTCCCCTCGTGGCCGGATTGCTGTAGCCTCGACCCTTGGTGCTCTCGGCCCTGTGCCGGCACCCGAAGTTGAGCCCTCCACCGGATCGGTTCGTCCCCCTCGCGGGTCGAACGGCCACGGAGCGGGATTCACGAACTCCTCACTCCGATCAGAAAGCAGCACTCACGTGACTCGCACTTTTTCTCCGAAGCCGGCTGACGTCCAGCACGACTGGATCGTCATCGACGCGTCCGACGTCGTGCTCGGCCGTCTGGCCACCCACGCCGCGGCGCTCCTGCGCGGCAAGCACAAGCCGACGTTCGCGCCGCACATGGACATGGGCGACTTCGTCATCATCGTCAACGCCGAGAAGGTGGCCCTCACCGGCCAGAAGCTCCTCCAGAAGAAGGCGTACCGCCACTCCGGCTACCCGGGCGGCCTCACGGCCACCACGTACGCCGAGCTCCTCGAGAAGAACCCGATCCGCGCCGTCGAGAAGGCCATCCGCGGAATGCTCCCCAAGAACTCCCTCGGTCGTGCGCAGCTGCGCAAGCTGAAGGTCTACACGGGCACCGAGCACCCTCACGCGGCTCAGCAGCCCAAGGCGTACGCCTTCACCCAGGTCGCCCAGTAGGCTCCGGCCCTCCCCGACACCCCAGACTTCGAAGACAAAGGATCACCTACACCGTGGCGAAGATCGCAGACCAGATCGACGTGGCTCCCGAGAGCTACTCCACCGAAAGCCCGGCCACCGAGGCGTCCACGACGCCCCGCGCCGTCCTCAACGTCTCCGGCGCAGCCGTGGGCCGTCGCAAGCAGGCCATCGCCCGCGTGCGCCTGGTCCCGGGCTCCGGCAGCCTGACCGTGAACGCCCGCGAGTTCGCGGAGTACTTCCCGAACAAGCTGCACCAGCAGCTGATCAACGACCCGTTCAAGGTCCTCGACCTCCTCGGCTCGTACGACGTCGTCGCGAAGATCACCGGCGGCGGCCCCTCCGGCCAGGCCGGCGCGCTCCGCCTCGCCATCGCGCGCGCGCTCAACGAGATCGACCGCGAGAACAACCGCGCCATCCTCAAGAAGGCCGGCTTCCTCACCCGCGACGCTCGCGTCATCGAGCGCAAGAAGGCCGGTCTCAAGAAGGCCCGCAAGGCGTCCCAGTTCTCGAAGCGCTAGTCGCTGCGGCCCCTGCGGCCGTCGATCAGCAGCTTCAGGAGGGGACTGGCATCATGCCGCGCCTGTTCGGAACAGATGGTGTCCGTGGCCTCGCGAATCGCGACGTCACGGCCGACCTGGCCCTCGGCCTCGCTCAGGCGGCCGCCCGTGTACTCGGTGCGGCCGCCCGGGCGGAGGGCCGACGGCCCCTCGCCGTGCTCGCCCGCGATCCGCGGATCTCGGGCCAGTTCATCGCCGCCGCCGTCGCGGCCGGTCTGGCCAGCGCCGGCGTCGACGTGCTCGACGCGGGAGTGATCCCGACGCCGGCCGCTGCGTACCTCATCGCCGATGAGAGCGCCGATTTCGGCGTGATGATCTCGGCGTCGCACAACCCCGCCGCCGACAACGGCATCAAGTTCTTCGCGGCCGGTGGCCGCAAGCTGCCGGACGAGCTGGAGAACCGCATCGAGGCGGCTCTCGGCGTCCCGCCGCTCACCCCGCTCGGCCCCGACGTGGGCCGCATCCGCCGCTTCGCCGACGCGGAGGACCGCTACGTCCTCCACCTGCTCGGCTCGCTCGGCAGCACCCGGCTCGACGGGCTGCACGTCGTCATCGACTGCGCGCACGGCGCCGCGGCCGGCATCTCGCCCGAGGTCTTCACCGACGCCGGGGCGACCGTCACCGTGATCGGCAACGATCCCGACGGCGTCAACATCAACGACGGGGTGGGCTCGACCCACCTCGACCACGTCGCCGAGGCGGTCCGCGAGGCGGGCGCCGACATCGGCATCGCGCACGACGGCGACGCGGACCGCTGCCTCGCGGTCGACGCCGAGGGGCGCGTCGTGGACGGCGACATGATCATGGCGATCCTGGCGACGTCGATGGCGCGGCGCGGCGTCCTGCGCGACAACGTGCTCGTCGCCACCGTGATGAGCAACCTCGGCCTCAAGACCGCGATGGCCGACGCCGGGATCCGCGTGATCGAGACCGGCGTGGGTGACCGCTACGTGCTCGAGGCGATGAACGACGGCGGTTACTCGCTCGGCGGCGAGCAGTCCGGCCACGTCATCATGAGCCGCTTCGCGACCACCGGCGACGGAGTGCTCACCGGCCTGCAGCTGGCCGCGGAGATGGCGCGAACCGGGAAGACCCTCGCCGAGCTCGCCTCGGTCATGCGCGTCTTCCCGCAGACGCTCGTCAACGTCCGCGGTGTCGACCGCGAGGGCGTGCACGACGACGCCGTGATCGCGGCCGCCATCGCGACGGCCGAGACCGAGCTCGGCAGCGGCGGGCGCGTGCTGCTCCGCCCCTCCGGCACCGAGCCGATGGTGCGTGTGATGGTCGAGGCGACCACGCAGGAGACCGCCGACCGGCTGGCGGAGTCGCTCGCCGCCGTGGTGCTGGAGCGGCTGCGCGTCTCGTCCTAGCGGCCTCACCCGCTGAGCCGGGTGGATCTCGATACGCCCGCTCCGCGGGCTACTCGATCAGCATGAACGGCGCCCGCTCACCGGGTGAAGGTCGGCGCCTTCCATGCTGGTCGAGTAGCGCCGGAGGCGCGTATCGAGACCCGCTGTCGTCAGCGGGTCGACCGCCGGCGACTCCGCGTCAGATCTTGCGGAGGAGCACCGAGGAGACGGTGTGGTCGGCCTGCTTGCGCAGGACCAGGCTCGCGCGCGAGCGCGTCGGCCGGACGTTCTGCACCAGGTTCGGCTCGTTGATGGAGGACCAGATGCTGCGGGCGCGGGCGCGCGCCTCGTCCGGGGTCAGCGACGCGTAGCGGTGGAAGTACGAGTTCGGGCTCGCGAACGCGCCCTGCTGCAGGGCGAGGAAGCGCTCCTCGTACCAGCGGGCGATGTCGCTCGTGCGCGCGTCGACGTAGACGGTGAAGTCGAACAGGTCGCTGACGGCGAGCCCGGTGCCGGGCACCGGCGGCTGCAGCACGTTCAGTCCCTCGACGATGAGCACGTCCGGGCGGCGGACGACGATCTCCGCGTCGCGGACGATGTCGTAGGAGAGGTGCGAGTAGAACGGCGCCCGCACCTCGGCGGCCCCGCCCTTCACCTCCGAGACGAAGCGCAGCAGCGCGCGGCGGTCGTACGACTCCGGGAAGCCCTTGCGGCTCATCAGCCCGCGGCGCTCGAGCTCGGCGTTGGGCAGCAGGAAGCCGTCGGTGGTCACCAGCTCGACGCGCGGAGTGTCGTCCCAGCGGGCGAGCAGCTCGCGGAGCAGTCGCGCGATGGTCGACTTGCCGACGGCGACCGAGCCGGCGACGCCGATCACGAACGGGGTGGGCTGCGAGCGCTCGCCGAGGAAGGTGCTCGTCGCCCGATGCAGCTGGCGCGCGCCGCCGGCGTAGAGGGTCAGCAGGCGGGAGAGCGGCAGGTAGACCTCGGCGACCTCGGCGAGGCTGAGGCGATCGCCCAGTCCGCGCAGCTGCACGACCTCGGTCTCGGTCAGCGGCAGCTCGGTGCTCCGCGCCAGCTCGGCCCAGTCGGAGCGCACGATCTCGACGAACGGAGAGGGGTGCGCCTCGCGCCCGGGCTCGCGAGCAGTCGACGACATCTGCACGATCCTAGCGGCCGCGCCGGGTCGGCTCCGTCGCCGCGGGAGCGCCCCCGCGCGCGATTAGGATCGAGCGCATGTGTGGAATCGTTGGATACGTCGGCGCGCGCGACAGCCTGCCCGTCCTGCTCGGGGGCCTGAAGCGACTGGAGTACCGCGGGTACGACTCCGCCGGAGTGGCCGTCATCGACGCCGACGGCCGGATCGACAGCCGCAAGCGCTCCGGCAAGCTCAGCGTCCTGGTCGACGATCTCGAGGCGCATCCCCTCTCGTCGAGCACGACCGGCATCGGGCACACCCGCTGGGCGACGCACGGCGGCCCGACCGACCGCAACGCGCACCCGCACCTCGCCGACGGCGGGAGACTCGCCGTCATCCACAACGGCATCATCGAGAACTTCCAGCCGCTGAAGGAGGAGCTCCTCGCCGAGGGCGCCGTCTTCGAGAGCGAGACCGACACCGAGGTCGCCGCGCACCTGATCGCGCGCGAGCACCGCCGCACGGGTGACCTCGTGCTCGCCTTCCAGGCCGTCGTCGCGCGGCTCGAGGGCGCCTTCACCCTCCTCGCGCTGCACCAGGACCAGCCCGGCGTCGTCGTCGGCGCCCGCCGCAACTCGCCGCTCGTGATCGGCCTGGGCGACGGCGAGAACTTCCTCGGCTCGGACGTCGCGGCGTTCGTCGAGTTCACCCGTCGCGCGGTCGCGATCGGGCAGGACCAGATCGTCACGATCACCCCCGACGCCGTCACCGTCACCGACTTCTTCGGTGCGCCGGTCGAGACCGAGCCGTTCGAGATCGCCTGGGACGCCTCCGCCTCCGAGAAGGGCGGCTGGTCGAGCTTCATGGCCAAGGAGATCAGCGAGGGCCCCGAGGCCGTCGCGAACACCCTCCTCGGCCGCCTGCACGACGGCACGGTCGTGCTGCCCGAGCTGGACCCGCTCGGCGAGGTGCTCCGCGACATCGACCGGATCACCGTCATCGCCTGCGGCACCGCCGCCTACTCGGGCATGGTCGCCAAGTACGCGATCGAGAAGTGGGCGCGCGTGCCCGTCGAGGTCGAGCTGAGCCACGAGTTCCGCTACCGCGATCCGGTGCTGACCCCGCGCACGCTCGTCGTCTCGATCAGCCAGTCCGGCGAGACCATGGACACGCTGATGGCGGTCAAGTACGCCCGGGAGAAGGGCGCCAAGACGCTCTCGGTCTGCAACACCCAGGGTGCGACCATCCCGCGCGAATCGGACGCGGTGCTCTACACCCACGCCGGCCCCGAGGTGGCGGTCGCCTCGACGAAGGCGTTCGTCGCGCAGATCGCGGCGCTCTACCTCTTCGGCCTGCACCTGGCCACGGTGCGCGGCGCCGCCTCCGCCGAGCTGATCGCCTCGCAGGCGGCGCAGCTCGCGGCGATCCCGGAGAAGCTCTCCCGGGTGCTCGACGCCTCCGACGACATCGCGCAGCTCGCCGGCTGGATGGCGGACACCCGCGCGGTGCTCTTCCTCGGCCGCCACGTGGGCTACCCGGTCGCCCTCGAGGGCGCGCTGAAGCTCAAGGAGCTCGCCTACATCCACGCCGAGGGCTTCGCCGCGGGCGAGCTCAAGCACGGGCCGATCGCGCTGATCGAGCCGGGCCAGGTCGTCTTCGTGATCGTGCCGAGCCCGAGCGAGTCCTACGAGCTGCAGCGCAAGGTGATCTCGAACATCCAGGAGATCAAGGCGCGCGGCGCCCGGGTCATCGCGATCGCGGAGCAGGGCGACACCGCCGCCATCCAGATCGCCGACGAGGTCGTGCCGATCCCGCTCGCCGACCCGCTGTTCGAGCCGCTGCTCGCCGTGACGCCGCTGCAGATGTTCGCGATGGAGCTCGCCGCCGCCAAGGGCCTGGACGTCGACCAGCCGCGCAATCTCGCCAAGTCGGTCACGGTCGAGTGACCCTGCCGTGATCGTGGGGATCGGCGTGGACGTGGTGGACCTCGCCCGCTTCGAGCGGGCGATCAGCCGCACCCCGCGACTCCGGGCGCGGCTGTTCGCCGAGAGCGAACGGGACCTGCCGATCGCGTCGCTGGCCGGCCGGTTCGCGGCCAAGGAGGCGCTGATCAAGGCGCTCGGCGACTCCGCCGGCGCGCGCTGGCACGACATGGTCGTCGAGCGCGACGAGCACGGGAACCCCTCGTTCGCCCTGCACGGCGCGGCCCGCGCGGCCGCCGAGGCCCGGGGCATCGCGCGCGTGCACGTCTCGATGACCCACGACGCCGGCGTCGCCTGCGCGTTCGTGGTGGCCGAGTCGTGATCGCGCCGCTGGGCTACCGCGAGGCACTGATCGACCTCGACGCCGTCGTCGCGAACGTGGAGCGGCTGCGCGCGCTGACCGGTGCCCCTCGGCTGATGGCGGTCGTCAAGGCGAACGCGTACGGTCACGGCGCGCTGCCCGTCGCCCAGGCGGCGCTCGCCGGCGGGGCGGACGCCCTCGGCACCGCCGATCTCGACGAGGCGGTCGCGCTCCGCGAGGCCGGGATCCTCGCCCCCGTGCTCTGCTGGCTGCACGACCCCGAGCAGGACTTCGACACCGCGCTCGAGCACGGGATCGACGTGGCGGTCTCCTCCGCCGCGCAGCTCGACCGGCTCGCCCAGGCCGCCGAGGACCGCGGGGTCCGCGGGGCCGTGCAGGTCAAGGTCGACACCGGTCTGAGCCGCAACGGCGCCGCGGAGGCGGAGTGGCCGCTCCTCGCGGAGGCGCTCGCCCGGCACGTCGCGCACGGGTCGCTCGCGCTCACCGGCCTGTTCTCGCACCTCTCCAACACCTCCCGCGAGGACGATCTGGAGCAGCTGGCCCTGCTCGGCCGCGCCGAGGGCGTGCTGCGGGCGCACGGGGCGCCGGCGCCGCTCGTGCATCTCGCCGCGACGGCCGCCGCGCTGCGGCTCCCGGAGACGCGCCTCGGCATGGTGCGCACCGGCATCGGGGTCTACGGGCTGTCGCCGTTCGACGACGAGACCTCGCTCGGGCTCGGCCTCGTGCCGGCGATGACCCTGCAGGGGCGCGTCGCCGGAGTCCGCCGGGTGCCGACGGGCACGGGGGTCAGCTACGACTACGCGCACCGCACCGACGCGGAGACGACGCTCGCGCTGGTGCCGTTCGGCTACGCCGACGGGATCCCGCGCGCGGCCTCCGGTGTCGCCGAGGTGTCGATCAGCGGGCGCCGGCACCGCATCGCCGGGCGGGTCGCGATGGACCAGTTCGTGGTCGACGTCGGCGACGCCCCGGTCGCGGTCGGCGATGCGGTGACGCTCTGGGGCGACCCGACCACCGGCGTGCCCTCCGTCGACGAGTGGGCGCGCTGGTGCGGGACGATCAACTACGAGCTCGTCACCCGGATCGGGCACCGCGTGCCGCGCCGCGCGGTCGGCGGACCGGCGGGGGGCGCGCGTGCCTGAGCGCGACGAGCCTGAGCGCCACGAGCCCGAGCGCGACGAGCCCGAGCGCGACCGGTTCGGCGATCGCACCGTCGAGGTCGCGGACCCGGAGGCGATGGAGGAGCTCGGCCGCTCCCTCGGCCGCGTGCTCCGCGCCGGCGACCTGCTCGTCCTGACCGGGCCGCTCGGCGCGGGCAAGACGACCTTCACCCGCGGGCTCGGCGACGGCCTCGGCGTCCGCGGGCCGGTGACGAGCCCGACCTTCGTGATCGCGCGCACGCACCCGCCGCTGCACGGCGGTCCGCCGCTCGTGCACGTCGACGCCTACCGCGTCGGCTCGGCGGTGGAGCTGGACGACCTCGACCTCGACCTCGAGCACTCGGTCGTGGTGGTGGAGTGGGGCGCCGGGCTGCTCGACGGCGTCGCGGAGTCGTGGCTCGACGTCGTGCTCGAGCGGCCGACCGGCGGCTCCGACACTCCCGAGGGCGAGGAGCCGATCGAGCCGCGCACGGTGCGCTTCCGCGGGACGCGCTGGCGCTGAGCGCTCTGCTGACGGCGGGTCTCGATACGCCGCTGCGCGGCTGCTCGACCAGCAGGGTCTGCCTGCTGATCCAGCAGGGTCTGCCTGCTGATCGAGCAGCCCTCGGAGAGGGCGTCTCGGGATCCGGCGTGCTCGAGCGGGTGGGGTCTCGCTCCCCGCGGCCGTGCGCCCGCCCGCGGGTACCCTGGACGGGTGCTGCTCGCGATCGACACCTCGTCCGGAACCTCCGTCGCCGTCGTCGACGCGGACGGCGAGGTGCGCGCCGAGTGCACCGAGACGGACACGATGCGACACGCCGAGGTCGTCGGCCGGCTGATCCAGGAGGCGCTCGAGGCGGCCGGCATCGGCCCGGACGCGATCGAGGCCGTCGCCGTGGGCATGGGCCCCGGCCCCTTCACCGGCCTGCGGGTCGGCATCGCCGCCGCCCGCGCCTTCGCCTTCGGTCGCGGCGTGCCCACCCTCCCCGTCGTCTCGCACGACGCGGTCGCCCTCGGCGCCCTGCGCCACGGCCGCCCCGACGGCTTCCTCGTCGTCACCGACGCGCGCCGCCGCGAGCTGTACTGGAGCGCCTACGCCGGCCTCGACGAGCAGGGCGTCCCCGTCCGCACCGCGGGCCCCGGCCTCGACAAGCCGCCCGCGCTGCCCTTCCCCGAGCTGCCCCGCCTCGAGGCCGAGTCGGTCTCCGCGGCTCAGCTCGGCGTGGTCGCCGCCCGCACCCGCGCGGCCGGTCGCGCCCCCGCGGCCGACGAGCCGCTCTACCTCCGCTCGCCCGACGTCACGCTCTCGGCCGGCCCGAAGCGGGTCACCGCGTGAGCGCCGAGCTCCGCGAGGCGACGGTCGCCGATCTCGACGCGATCATGGCGATCGAGGAGTCGGAGTTCACCTCGGACGCCTGGTCGCGCACGATGATGCGCGAGGAGATCCGGAGCCGCCACACCCGCTACCTCGTCGCCGAGGACGCGGGCGAGCTCGTCGGCTACGCCGGACTGCTCTGCCCGCCCGGCGCGCACGAGGGCGATGTGCAGACGATCGCGGTGGTCGCCTCCGCTCGCCGCGCGGGCCTCGGCCGCCGGCTGCTGCGCGCCCTCGTCGCGACCGCGGCCGAGCGCGGCGCCCGCGAGGTCTTCCTCGAGGTGCGCGCCGACAATCCGGCCGCGCAGTCCCTCTACCGCTCGGAGGGCTTCGAGGAGATCGGCGTCCGCCCCGCCTACTACCAGCCCGACAACGTCGACGCGCTCGTGATGCGCGCGCCGATCACCGCCCCGCGACAGGAGTCGTCATGACCGCCGGCCCGCTCGTCCTCGGCATCGAGACCAGCTGCGACGAGACCGGGATCGGCATCGTCCGCGGCACCACCCTGCTCGCCAACACCATCGCCTCCTCGATGGAGGAGCACGCCCGCTACGGCGGCGTCGTGCCCGAGGTCGCCGCCCGCGCGCACCTCGAGGCGCTCGAGCCGACGCTGCGCTCGGCGCTCGCCGAGGCCGGCGTCTCGCTGCAGGAGCTCGACGCGATCGCCGTCACCAGCGGGCCCGGCCTCTCCGGCGCGCTGATGGTCGGCGTCGGCGCCGCGAAGGCCCTCGCCGTCTCGCTGGGGAAGCCGCTCTACGCCGTCAACCACCTCGTCGGCCACGTCGGTGCGGACGTGATGCGCGCCGACGGCGGCGACGGCAGCCCGGTCGAGGTGCCGACCATCGCGCTGCTCGTCTCCGGCGGGCACACCTCGCTCCTGCACGTGCGCGATCTGGTCTCGGACGTCGAGCTGCTCGGCGAGACGATCGACGACGCGGCGGGGGAGGCGTTCGACAAGGTCGCCCGCGTGCTCGGCCTGCCCTACCCGGGCGGCCCGCAGATCGACCGCGTCGCGGCGGACGGCGATCCGCGCGCGATCCGGTTCCCCCACGGCCTGACCCTGCCCAAGGACCTGGCGAAGCACCGCTACGACTTCTCCTTCTCGGGGCTCAAGACCGCGGTCGCGCGCTGGGTGGAGAAGCGGCAGGACGCGGGCGAGGAGGTCCCGGTGGCGGACGTCGCCGCGAGCTTCCGCGAGGCGGTGGCCGACGTGCTGCTCACCAAGGCGGTCGCCGCCTGCGTCGATCGCGGGGTGCCGCGGCTGCTGCTGGGCGGGGGAGTGGTGGCGAACGCGCGGGTCCGGCAGCTCGCCCAGGAGCGCTGCGCAGCAGCCGGGATCGCGCTGCGCATCCCCGCGCTCTCGCTCTGCACCGACAACGGCGCGATGATCGCCGCGCTCGGCGCCCAGCTGATCGAGGCGGGCCGCCCGCCGTCGAGTCTCTCCTTCGGCGCGGACTCGACGCTGCCCGTGACCGAGATCCAGGTCCGCTGAGGCCGCCTACCGCGGCGCCCGGCCCCGGCACAAGCACCGCCCAGCCTTTTGACAGCCCTCCGACGGCCCTGGCACTCTGAGCGCACTCACTCGTTCCTGATCAAGGGGGATCCGCCATGACCACTCCGTACACGCCCGCGTCCGACCGCTACAACATCCTGGCGATCATCGGCTTCATCGCGTCGTTCTTCGTCTCGATCGTCGGCATCGTCCTCGGCTTCATCGCGCTGTCGCAGATCAAGCGGACCGGCGAGCGCGGCCGCGGCCTCGCCATCGCCGCCGTGGTGATCGGCTTCGTCGCGATCATCATCTCGATCTTCGCCTTCGTCACCCTGTTCTCCCTCGCAGGCATCGCGGGCACGGCGAACTACTGATCCGGACCGTCCTCCGTCGAGTGACGGAGGCCACAGCTCGAGGAGGGGCGACGTGACCGACGAGACCGCAGGCGACCCGGCGACCGGGCCGACCGCCGCGCCGCCGCGCTTCGCCCCTCCCTCCGGCCCGCCGTCGCCGGAACCGGCCGACGCGCCGGGATACGGGTCCGCGCCGGAGGACGGCAGCGCCCTCGGCCACGCTCCCGCGCCGCGCCCGCCGCTGAACGGTCTCGCCGTCGCGGCGCTGATCTGCGGGATCCTCGGCCTCGCGCCCGCCGCGATCGTGCTCGGTCACGTCGGCTTCGCGCAGGCGCGCCGCTCGGGCCAGCGCGGCCGAGGACTCGCGATCGCCGGCTTCCTGCTCGGCTACCTCGCGCTCGTCCTGCTGCTGGTCGGCGCCCTGGCCTACTCCGCGTTCGTCGGCGGGCTGCGCTCGGACGGCTTCCTGCCGGCCTGAGCCGGCCGTGGGCCTCGTCCTAGACTTCGACTCATGAGCGACAGCAGCCTGCCCGGGTCCGACGACCGCCCGGGACCTCCCGTCCCCCCTGCTCCTCCCGTGCCGCCGGCGCCCCCGGCCCCGCCCGTCCACTCCGGTGCGGCAGCGGCACCGGGCCCGAGTGCCCGCGACGCCGTGCCGCCCGCCTACGGCACTCCGCTGCCGCCGGCCCCGACCGCCGCGCCGCCGCAGTACGCCTACGTCCCGGCGCCCACGACGGTGCCGAAGACGCTCAGCCTCACCGGGATGATCCTCGGCATCGTCGGCCTGGTGATCTCGATCTTCGCCTGGGGCTTCGGCTTCATCCTCTCGGCCCCCGCGATCGTGCTCGGCTTCCTCGGCCGCCGGCGCGAGCCGGGCGCCCGCGGGCTCGCGCTGACCGCGATCATCACCGGCATCGCCGGCGTCGTGATCTCGCTGATCTACCTCGCCGTCACCATCGTCATCCTCGTCCTCGCGGTGGACGCGGCCGCCTCGTCCGGCGGGCGCTAGCCGCCGGCAGGACCGGTCAGGACGCCCGCTCGGCCAGCAGGGCGCGGTGGCGCCCCTGGATCCGGGTGAGGATCAGGACGGCGCTGCCCCGCCCGCTGAGGCCGAGCTTCCTGCGGAAGCGCGCCGGATCGATGTCGACACCGCGCTTCTTGATCTCGAGCACCCCGATGCCCCGGCCGCGCAGCTCGCGGGCCAGCGTGCGCTCGTCGAGCGGCAGCTCGGCGAGCACGCGGAAGCTGCGCAGGAACGGCGAGGCGGCCGGCTCGTCGCCGGTGAGGTAGGCGATGCCGGGCGACAGCATCCGCGAACCGCTCGTGCGGGCCAGCTCGCCGAGCAGGCGCGCGCGGATCGCCGAGCCGTCCGGCTCGTGGACGAACGCGCCCAGCTCGCCCACTTCCTCGTCCTCGCTGTCCGCGGGCGCGGTCAGCTCGACCGCGCCGGCCGAGCCGAGCAGCAGGGCGGAGCGGCGGACGCCCGGCCGTGCGAGCGCGCCGAACCAGATCCCCGTCTCGACGAGCTCGCCGTCGACCGACACCCACTGCGCCTCGGCGTCGGCGGGGATCCGGTCGCGATCGAAGCCCGGCCCGACCTTGACGCCGACCGGCCGCGCCGCGGCCAGGCCGAAGGCGAACTCGAGCGAGGGCGAGTAGTCGTCCGGATCCTCGAGCCGGCGCGTCTCGCGGTGGCCGGCCGTGCGGCGCGCCGGGTCGAGGTAGACCGCGTCGAAGCCGTCGAGGTCGAACGACTCGGCGTCGCCGTGCACGGCCCGCGCCGAGGGGAACGGGGCGAGGTTGAAGCTCGCGAGCGTGGCGGTGATCTCGTCCGCGTCGACGGCGGTGACCTCGAGGTCGATGGCCGCCATCGCGAGCGCATCGCCGCCGATACCGCTGCCGAGGTCGGCGACGCGGGTCAGCCCGGCCGCGGAGAAGCGGCCGGCGTGCAGCGCCGCGACCCGGAGGCGGGTCGCCTGCTCGAGCCCGGCGTCGGTGAAGAGCATGGACCGCGCGAACTCGCCGAACTTCCGGGTCGCCTTCGCCCGCAGCCGCGCCTGCGTCAGCACGGCGGAGACCAGGCCGGGCGAGTGGCCGGCCGAGCGGAGCGACGCGACGGCCCGTACGAGGTCGTCGGAGCGGTAGCCGTCGAGGGAGTCGAGGAGCCGCAGCCCCTCGGGGGAGAGGAGCTCGACCAGCTCGGCGCGTTGCATCCGGCCA
This sequence comes from Rathayibacter sp. VKM Ac-2760, assembly GCF_009834185.1. GTDB lineage: Bacteria > Actinomycetota > Actinomycetes > Actinomycetales > Microbacteriaceae > Rathayibacter. The sequence goes on along the minus strand of NZ_CP047173.1, from coordinate 3,318,099 downwards.
TGCTAGGCCACGGCCTCCGACCGTCACGGCGCGCCTGCCTGGCACTCTGATTGCACGAGTGCCAGCCGAGCCTCTACAGTGGAGCTAGCACTCTCGGAGCGTGTCTGCCAACGGCGGCGCTCCGCCCCCGTCGTCGTCAAGAAAGAGGTCAACCGTGTCGGTGTCCATCAAGCCGCTCGAAGATCGCATCGTCATCAAGCAGGTCGAGGCCGAGCAGGTCACTGCGTCCGGTCTCGTCATCCCCGACACCGCCAAGGAGAAGCCCCAGGAGGGCGAAGTCGTCGCCGTCGGCCCCGGCCGCATCGACGACAACGGCAACCGCGTCCCGCTGGACGTGGCCGTCGGTGACAAGGTCATCTACTCCAAGTACGGCGGAACCGAGGTCAAGTTCGGTGGAGACGACCTGCTGGTCCTCTCCGCTCGCGACGTCCTCGCGGTCGTCGTCCGCTAGAGACGGATCCTCCGAAGGGCCCGGTGACGAGAGTCGCCGGGCCCTTCGCCGTCCGCCCGCGGTCCTCTTCGCGACCGGTGGCCTGATCCTGACGTCCGGTGACCGTTCCGGGCGGTCCGCGGGCCCGGGGCCTGCGTAGCATCGGACGGGTGCCCGCCTCCCGCCTCCCCGCCGATCCCGCCTCGCCGACGACGAGCGACGCCGCGGCCGGCGAGGGCGTCGAGGCCCTGCCCGTGAAGGGCTCCGGCCCGCTGAAGGGCGTCGGCGGCGCGATGTCGTCCACCGGCCTCTGGTTCGGCTTCGCCGCCTACCTGCTCTGGGGCGCGATGCCGCTCTACTTCATCGCGATGGCGCCGGCCTCCCCGTTCGAGATCGTCGCGCTGCGGGTGCTCTTCTCGCTCGTCTTCTGCCTGATCCTGCTGACGGTGACCCGCAGCTGGCGCGGCTTCGCCGGGCTGTTCCGCGAGCCGAAGCTGCTCGGGGTGATGGCGATCGCCGGCGTGCTCATCTACGTCAACTGGCAGGTCTACGTCATCGCGACGACCACCGGTCACGTGATCGAGGCGGCGCTGGGCTACTTCATCAATCCGCTCGTCACGGTGCTGCTCGGCGTGATCGTGCTGCGCGAGCGGCTCCGTCCGGCGCAGTGGGTCGCGATGGGCGTCAGCGCCGTCGCGGTGCTCGTCATCGCCGTCGGCTACGGGGCGTTCCCGTGGGTCTCGCTCGTGCTCGCCTTCTCCTTCGGCCTCTACGGTCTCGTCAAGAGCCGCGTCGGCGGGCGGATGGACGCGGTCAGCGGGCTCACGCTCGAGACGCTCTGGCTCGCGCCGCTGGCGGTCGTGCAGCTGACCGTGGTCGGCTCCCTCGTCGGGCTGACCCTCGGCACCGAGGGCACCGGGCACGCGCTCATCCTCGCCTCGGCCGGGATCGTCACCGCCGTCCCGCTGCTGCTGTTCGCGGGCGCGGCCCGGCGGCTCCCGCTCTCGATCGTCGGCTTCATCCAGTACCTGACGCCGGTCCTGCAGTTCGTCGTCGGTGCGTTCGTGCTGCACGAGGCCATGCCGCCGGAGCGCTGGATCGGCTTCGCTCTGGTCTGGGCGGCCCTGGTGATCTTCTCAGCCGACCTCGTCGCCGCCGAGCGCCGGAGGCGCCGACTGAGCGCCTGATCTGCGGATCGCGTCGCCGCAGAGCGCCGCGACGACGAAAAGTAACGATCGGGTCGCGAAACGCATCTGAAACACCCCCGTATTGTTCACGGCTGCCGCGGAGGTTAGGTTGGCCGAGCGGTTGCCTCCGGCGCCGCTCCCACGACAATCACCTCTCAAGGAGCAACATGGGCGTTTACGCGAAGGCCGGCTCGGCTCGCGCGCGGTCCCTCCGGGCAACCCTCGGCGGAGTCGCCATCCTGGGCGCCAGTGCCCTCGTCCTCGCCGGCTGCGCCAGCGGCGGCGGCGGCGACACGGGGACCGACGGCGGCGAGGCCGGCGGCCTGTCCCTCAAGATCGGCACCATCCTCCCCCAGACCGGCACCCTCGCCGTCCTCGGCCCGCCCGAGATCGCGGGCGTCGACCTCGCGGTCAAGGACATCAACGACGCCGCCGCCGGCGTCACGATCGACGTGGAGCAGAAGGACTCGGGCGACACCACGACCGACATCGCGACGCAGTCCGCGACGTCCCTCATCGCCGACGGCGCGAGCGTCATCATCGGTGCGGCCTCGTCGGGCGTCTCGAAGACGTTCATCGACCAGGTGACCCAGGCGGGCGTCGTCCAGATCTCGCCGGCGAACACCTCGCCCGACTTCACCACCTACGACGACGACGGCTACTACTGGCGCACCGCCCCCTCGGACGTGCTCCAGGGTCGCATCCTCGGCAACAAGATCCTCGGCGACGGCAAGACCAACGTCTCGATCCTGTACCTGAACGACGCGTACGGCACCGGCCTCGAGTCGAACATCAAGGAGACCCTCGAGGCGGGTGGCGCGACCATCGCCGCCGAGGAGATCTTCGAGCCGGCCTCGACCGACTTCAACTCGGCGTTGACCTCGCTGCTGGCCCCGAACCCCGACGCGCTCGTGGTCATCTCGTTCGACGAGATCACGACGATCGCGGAGCAGCTCGCGGCCAAGGGCTTCGACTTCGCGAACCTCTACGGCACGGACGGCAACTACGGCGTCATCACCGACGCGGACACGAACGTCGACATCGCCGGCGCCCAGTTCACCAACCCCGGTGTGCAGGCGTCCGACGAGTTCCAGTCGAACCTCCAGGCGCTCGTCGAGGAGCAGGGGAACGCCGCGCTGACGGTGTTCAGCTACGCTCCCGAGTCGTACGACGCCACGGTGCTCGCCGCTCTCGCGGCGCTCCAGGGCGGCGCGACCGACGGTGCGACCATCCGCGACAACCTGCAGTCGGTCTCCGAGGGCGGCACGAAGTGCACCACCTTCGCCGACTGCGCCGCGATGATCGCCGACGGTGAGGACATCGACTACGACGGCCTCTCCGGCCCGATCTCGTGGGACGAGAACGGCGACCCGACCGAGGCCTCGGTCTCGATCTACAAGTACTCGGACGGCAACGCGACCTCCTTCGAGGAGACCGTCGACGGCTCGCTGAACTAGTACCCCGCCCGCGGCTCCGGCCGTGACGCGCGAAGGGGCCCGGTCCTCCGACCGGGCCCCTTCGTCGTGCCCGGGACGCCTGCCGATCGAGCAGCCCGGAGGCGTCCGCCGGACGCGCTGGGGTCGGCGGGTCTCGATACGCCCCTGCGGGGCTACTCGACCAGCAGGTGGTCCTTGCTGATCGAGTGGCCCGCGGAGCGGGCGTATCGAGATCCGCGTCCGCCGGTCGTGCTGGTGACGGTGGTTTCGATACGCCCCTGCGGCGCAGGCGTCTCTTCCCAGCAGATCCCGCGTTCGAGCTCGCCGCGTCAGCGCGCGCGGCGCACGATGCGGACGAGGCCCGCCGGGACGACGAGGACGCCGGCGCACTCCGCGCCCGTCAGCAGCTCGACGCCGGTGGCGTCGACGGTGACGTCCGCCTCGGAGTGGTTGAGGTGGAAGACGAAGTCCGCATCGGCCGACTCCCGCGTCACGACCTCGAGACCCTCGGGGGAGAGCCCGGCCTCGAGACCGGCGTCGCGCAGGGCGTCCTCGACGATCGCGCCGAGGTCGTCGCCGCTCACCCGGGTGGAGACGTACCAGGCCCGGCCCGCGCCGTAGCCGTTCCGGGTGACCGCCGGACCGCCGGCGGCCGGCCCGTCCAGGTACGCGGCGACCGTGTCCGCCCCCTCGAGCACGAGCTCCTCCGCCCAGCCCGTGGCCCGGGCGCCGGAGCTGAGGGCGACCGTCTGGTCCGCGTAGAGCGGCAGGAACTCCGGCACGGCCACGCCGAGCACCTCGCGGAACGCACCGGGAGCGCCTCCCGGCCGCACGGCGTCGTTCTCGTCGACGACGCCGGAGAAGTAGGACGCCACGAAGGTGCCGCCCGCCCGCACGTAGCCCTCGATGTTCGCCTGCGACTCGTCGTCGACGAGGTAGAGCGCGGGCGCCAGGACGACGTCGTAGCCGGACAGGTCGGCGTGCGGGTGCGCGAAGTCGACGCTCACCCCGCGCCGCCAGAGCTCGGTGTAGTACGCGACGACGCGCTCGCGGTGCTCGAGCTCGACCGAGGGCCGCCACTCGAGGTCCTGCGCCCAGAACGACTCCCAGTCCCAGAGGATCGCGGTGCGCGCGCGCACGGTCGAGCCGAGCACCTCGGAGAGGCCGGCGAGCTCGTCGCCGAGCGCGACCACCTCCTTCCAGATCCGGCTGCCGACGCCGGCGTGCGGCAGCATCGCCGAGTGGAACTTCTCGGCGCCGTAGCGCGAGGCGCGGAACTGGAAGTAGAGGATCGCGTCGGCCCCGCGGGCCAGGTGGCTCATGCTGTTGCGGGCGAGCTCGCCGCGGCGCTTGGCGATGTTGCGCGGCTGCCAGTTGACCGCCGAGGTGGAGTGCTCCATCAGGATCCACGGCTCGCCGCCCGCGAGGGAGCGGGTGAGATCGGCGTCCATCGCCAGCAGCACGTGGTTGTCGCGCCGCTCCGCCACGAGGTAGTGGTCGTTCGCGACCAGGTCGACCTCGTCGCGCCACTTCCAGAGGTCCACCGACGGGCAGTTGGTCGCCATGAAGTTCGTGGTGACGGGGGTGAGCGGGGCGAAGCGCTTGATCGCGTCGCGCTCGGCCCGATAGCACTCCAGCAGCGCGTGCGAGGTGAACCGGGCGAAGTCGAGCCGCTGCGTCTGGTTGACGACGCTCGCGGAGAGGCGCGGGGCGTCGATCTCCGCCCACTCGCCGTAGACCTGCCCCCAGAACAGCGTTCCCCAGGCGTCGTTCAGCGCGTCGAGCGTGCCGTAGCGGCCCTGCAGCCAGAGCCGGAAGGCGCGGACGCTGTGCTCGGAGTAGTCCTCGCTGATCGGGGCGCCGTACTCGTTGTGCACGTGCCAGAGCACGACGGCGGGGTGCTCGGCGTAGCGCGCGGCCAGCCGCTCGGTCAGGGCGACGCACGCGGCGCGGTACTGCGGCGCGCTGGCGCCGACCATGCCGCGGGAGCCCCAGCCGAGGGTGAGTCCCTCGCGGGTCACCGGGCGCGCATCGGGGTACTTCGTCCAGAACCAGGCCGGGGGAGCGGCGGTCGGGGTCGCGAGGTCGACGTCGATCCCGGCGTCGTGCAGCAGGCCGATCAGCTCGTCCAGGAAGGAGAAGTCGTACTCGCCCTCGCGCGGCTCGAGCAGAGCCCAGGAGAAGATGCCGACGCTGACCAGGTTCACCCCGGCGCTGCGCATCAGGGCGATGTCCTCGTCCCAGACCTCGCGGGGCCACTGCTCGGGGTTGTAGTCGCCGCCGTAGCGGATCTCGGCGCGGCCGCCGAGGAGGGGCCTCCCCGGCCGGCCGAGGGCGGCGGGGCGGGGCTGCTCGGCCACCGCGTCCGGCGCGGAAGAGCTGAGGTCGGTGGTCATGCTGCGATCTCCTTCGACTGTGTGCGCTCCCAGTTCTAGCACGGAAATCGCCGCATCGGCCCGGACCGACGAGACCCCGAGCCCCGCGTATGCATGGCGCAATCCCGAGTTGACAGCCCGCCGCAGCGTGTGAGTGACTGTAACCGCTCACAGGTACACCGTCGTCCACCCTCGTCGGAGCGCCCGTTGCACCACACCCCACAGCACTTCGACAAGGAGGACGAATGCGCACATCACTCCGCAGGGCCGCCATCGCGACCGCGGCTGCCGCCGCCCTGACCCTCACCGGCTGCACCGCGTCGGGCGACGCGGGCGAGTCCGGCCCCGTCACGCTCAACTACTGGGCCTGGGCCCCGAACCTCGAGCAGGTCGTCGAGATCTGGAACGAGCAGAACCCCGACATCCAGGTCACGGTGAACAAGCAGGACGGCGGCGACCCCGCCATCACCAAGCTGCTCACCGCGATCAAGGCCGGCAGCGGCGCTCCGGACCTGATCCAGGCCGAGTACCAGAAGATCCCGACCCTCGTCGCGTCCGACGCGCTCGCGGACATCGCCGGCGAGGTGCCCGGCGACCTGGCCGGCGAGTACTCCGACGGCGTCTGGTCCTCCGTGACCCTGGGCGGCGACGCGGTCTACGCGATCCCGCAGGACTCGGGCCCGATGATGGCCTACTACCGCACGGACATCCTCGACAGCCTCGGCCTGTCGGTCCCGACGACGTGGGAGGAGTACGCGGAGGTCGCGCGCGCCGTCCACGCCGCCGACCCGTCGACGTACCTCGGCACCTTCTCGGCCAACGACGCGGGCTGGTTCGCCGGCCTCGCGCAGCAGGCCGGCGCCTCCTGGTGGTCGATCGACGACCAGAGCTGGGGAGTCGACATCGACGCCGGCCCGACCGAGACGGTCGCCGACTACTGGGGCGGCCTCGTCGAGGAGGGCGCGATCGACAACAAGCCGATGTACACCCCGGAGTGGAACGCGGGCCTGAACGACGGCTCGCAGGTCGGCTGGATCAGCTCGGTCTGGGCCCCCGGCGTGCTGGGCGGCAACGCACCGGACACCGCCGGTCTCTGGACCGCCGCGACCCTGCCGCAGTGGGACGCCTCCGCGCCGTCGAACGGCAACTGGGGCGGCTCGAGCACGGCCGTCACGACGCAGTCCGACCACGTCCAGGCAGCGGTCGAGTTCGCCACCTGGCTGAACAGCGACCCGGAGGCGGTCGCCGCCCTCGCCGACATCTCGGGCGTCTACCCCGCCGCCACCGCCGCCGCGAGCGACGCGCTGACGACCTCGCCGGAGTTCTTCGCCGACCAGGCCGACTTCTACGACGTCGCCGCCGAGGCCTCCGACGCGGTCTCCTCGTTCACCTACGGCCCGAACGTCAACGTGGCGTTCAGCGCCTACAACGACGAGTTCGCGAAGGCCGCCGACGCCAGGACGAAGCAGGCCTTCGTCGACGCGGTCGCCGCGATGCAGGAGATCACCACCGACGACCTCGTCTCCAACGGCTTCTCCGTGAAGTGACGGCCGCGGAGGCGGGGCACCGGCCCCGCCTCCGCGCCACCCCGCGTGCAGCGGCCTCCTCCTGCACGGCCACGACCCCATCGAGCAGTTGAGGATCCGCGATGACCGCCCCCACGATCTCCCGAGCGCCGGACGGCGGCACGTCGCCGAACCGCGCGACCCGCCCCGCCCCCCGCCGCCCCGGCCGCACCGGCTGGCGCGCGCGGGTCGGCGTCCCCTACGCGATGCTCGCCCCCGGCATCCTGCTCTTCGTCGCCTTCATGGCGGCGCCGATCGTCTACACCCTCTTCCTCAGCTTCCAGAAGAAGCAGGTCTCGGGCCTTGGTCTCGGCTCCGGCGCGCAGAAGCAGGTCTTCGCGGGCTTCGAGAACTACGCCGCCTCGCTCTCCGATCCGGAGTTTGCCGCGAGTGTGGGCCGGGTGCTGCTCTACGGCCTCATCCTCATCCCGTGCATGCTCGGCCTCGCGCTGCTGTTCGCGCTGCTGCTCGACTCGCAGCGCACCCGCGCCGTCGGCTTCTCGCGGATCTCGATCTTCCTGCCCTACGCCGTGCCGGCCGTGATCAGCTCGCTGCTCTGGGGCTTCCTCTACCTGCCGGCGGTGAGCCCCTTCTACTTCGTCTTCGACTCCCTCGGCTGGGAGGTGCCGAGCGTGCTCTCCTCGGGAGCGGTGATCTTCGGCATCGCGAACATCGCGCTCTGGGGCGGCGTCGGCTTCAACATGATCGTCATCTACACCTCGCTCAAGGCCGTGCCGAGCGACATCTACGAGGCGGCACGGATCGACGGTGCCAGCGAGGTGCAGATCGCCCTGCGCATCAAGATCCCGATCCTGGCGCCCGCGCTGGTGATGACCGCGCTGTTCTCGATGGTCGCGACGCTGCAGGTCTTCGCCGAGCCGACCACGCTCCGCCCGCTCACCAACAGCCTCTCGACCAGCTGGTCGCCGCTGATGCTCGTCTACCGCGACGCGTTCACCCGCGACGACGTCTACTCCGCCGCGGCGACCTCGGTCGTCATCGCGCTGGCCACCTTCATCATCTCCTTCGTCTTCCTGCGGGTCGTGCAGAAGCGAGCCTTCGGACAAGAGGACTGATCCATGACCTCCCTCGCCACCCGCCCGTCGTCGTCGGCGCCCTCGCGCCCCGCGCGCTCGTCGCGCTCCCCGCTCGCCAGCCGTGAGCGCCCCAGCGCCCTCTCCACCGGCGTCCTGCTCGTCGGCGCTCTCTACTGCCTGTTCCCGGTCTTCTGGGTGCTGATGGCCTCGACGAAGGACGGCGGCGAGCTGTTCTCGACGTTCACCCTCGCGCCGAGCGCCCACCTGCTCGACAACATCGCGGCGCTGTCCTCCTACCGCGACGGACTCTTCTGGCGCTGGATGCTCAACACCGCGCTCTACGCCGGCCTCGGCGCGATCGCCTCGACCTGGATCTCGGCGCTGTCCGGCTACGTGCTCGCCAAGTTCGAGTTCCCCGGCAAGAAGGTCGTCTTCAACGTCCTGCTGATGGGTGTGCTGGTGCCCGGCGTCATCCTCGCCATCCCGCAGTACTTCCTGCTCGCGAACGTCGGCCTGACCAACACCTTCTGGGGCGTGCTGCTGCCGCAGATCATCAGCCCCTACGGCATCTACCTGGCCCGGATCTACGCGGCGGCCGCGGTGCCGACCGACGTGATCGAGGCGGCGCGCACCGAGGGCGCCGGCGAGATGTACGTCTTCACCCGCATCGCGACGCCGATGCTGCTGCCCGGACTGGTGACGATCTTCCTCTTCCAGTTCGTCGCGATCTGGAACAACTTCATGCTGCCGTACATCATGCTCGGCGACGACGAGCTGTTCCCGCTCACGGTCGGCCTGAACGGCCTGCTCAACCAGGGCGCGTCCGCCCCGTCGCTCTACACGCTCGTGATCACCGGCGCGCTGCTGTCGGTCATCCCGCTGATCGCGATCTTCCTGGTGCTCCAGCGCTTCTGGAAGGTCGACCTGGCGGCCGGAGCGGTGAAGGCGTGACCGCGGCCCGCGCGCGAGCGGCGAGGGGCCCGCGCCCTAAGCTGGCCGGGTGACCACCGCCTCCGGCCGACAGCGCCCGACGATCGAGCACGTCGCGCTCGAGGCCGGCGTCTCGCGCGGGACCGTCTCCCGGGTGCTGAACGGCGGCAAGTGGGTCAGCCCCGAGGCCAAGTCGGCGGTCGACGCCGCGATCAAGAAGACCGGCTACCGGGTCAATCCGCACGCGCGCAGCCTGGCGACGAACCGGACCGACTCGGTCGCCTTCCTCCTCACCGAGGAGCACCAGCTCCTCTTCGAGGACCCGAACTTCTCGACCCTGCTCACCGGCGCCGCGGCCGCGCTCGCCGAGCGGGACGTCTCGCTCGTGCTGATCATGGCCGGGAACCGGGCCGAGCAGAAGCGGGCGCTCTCCTACCTCGGCGCCGGTCACGTGGACGGCGTGCTGCTGGTCTCCGCGCACGGCGGTCAGGGACTGCTGCGCGAGATCCAGGACCTCGCCGTCCCCGCCATCGCCTGCGGCATCCCGCTCGGCTACGAGAAGCGGATGGGCTACGTCGCGGCCGACGACGAGGAGGGCGCGCACGAGATGGTCGCCTTCCTCCGCTCCCGGGGGCGCAGCCGGATCGCGACGATCGCCGGCCCGCCGGACATGCCGGGCGGCCTCACCCGCCTGGCGGGCTATCGGCGCGAGCTCGGCGACGACTACGACGAGGTGCTCGTCCGCTACGGCGACTACAGCCGGGCCAGCGGCGACGCGGCGATGACCGAGCTGCTCGCCGCGCGGCCGGACCTCGACGCCGTCTTCGCGGCGAACGACCGGATGGCCGCCGGGGCGATCGACGCCCTGCACCGCGCCGGCCGGCGCGTCCCGGAGGACGTCGCGGTGGGCGGCTTCGACGACTCGAGCGTCGCGCTCTCGACCGAGCCGGCGCTCACGACCATGCGCCAGCCGTTCCACCGGATCAGCGCCGAGATGGTGCGACTGCTGCTGCAGAGCATCGCGGGGGAGCGGCCGGCCGCGATCATCCTGCCCACCGAACTGATCGAGCGCGCGTCCGCCTGACGGAGGACGCGCGCTCGAGGGGTGCTCGGGGCCGGTGCGGCTCAGGAGGCGCGGAGCAGCTCCGCCTCCTGCGCCAGGCGGTAGGTGACGAACGAGCGGCTGTAGTTGCGGCGCTTGCCGCCGGTGGTCTCGGCGATCACGACCTGCGCGTAGACGCCGACGACGCTCCAGCGCTCGTAGTCCCCGATGGCACCGGTGCCGAAGGTGGCACCGAGGGCGACGGGCGCGGGGGTGTAGCTCTTCATGGGTCGGCTCCTTCGAAGGCGAGGACCGCGGCCCGGATGCGGCCGCGGAAGGGGAGGGAGTCGGTGCGGGAGGAGCCCGGAATCCGCCTCTGATCAGGAGGGGAGCCGGGAGCCGATCCGTTCTGCGCCGATGTTCCGTGTCACCAAAATTACGGCACGGCGCCCTCCGGCTTGGCCCTCGGAGGGGGGAGGCGGGCGGAGAGAGAGACTCGTTGTCGAGACCGGTCCCGGTCACTCCCAGTGGCAGGAGTCCTCGGCGATGAAGCGGTACAGCTCGCCGCGCACGGCGTCGCTCACGCCGACCGCGACGACGCCGGTCGTGCCGTCCTCGAGCGCGACCGCGACGGGCAGGAAGGTGCCCCGCTTGTCCTCCGAGACGGTGTGGGTATTGCAGTTGCTCGGCAGGATCGGGAGGTCGAAGCGGACGGGAGCGGCGCCGGCGTCGAGCCGCGCGCCGACGGGCCAGGAGTCGGCGCCGGAGGCCGGGCGGAGGAGGATCGTGCGTCCGATCGAGGCGATCGAGACGCTCCCCGGCGCCCCGGTCGGCGTGAGGACGACGCCGAGGTGCGCGACGGCCTCGCCGCCCTCCTCGGCCACGGACACGCTGTCCCCGGGCTCGATCGAGACGATCCCGGCGACCCGCTGCGCGAGGCAGTCCTCGGCGTGGATGCGCGGGAGGCTGCCGAGCGGATCGTCGGGCGTCACGACGGCCGAGCCCGAGGCGTCGCCCTGGGTGAAGTCGAGGCGGACGCTCGCGGCGGCGGCGGCGGCGTCGGCGGCGGTGCCGTCGGCGGCGTCGGTGCCGTCGCCCTCCGCGTCGGCGCAGTCCGGCGGCGCGAGCTGCAGCCGGAGCGCCGTCGTCGTGCCGGGGCGGACGGTCGTCGCCCGGCTCGACTCGGCCGCCCCGGTGAAGGCGGAGGACTCCAGGCTCGCCCGCGCGACCTCGAGCGGAGCGGCGGAGTCGTTGGTGACCAGCACCTCGATCCGCCGGGGGCCGTAGTCGTCGCGGTTCTGCTGCACGGCGACCGAGACGCCCTCGGGCAGCCGGGTCGCGGCGGCGGGGGCGCAGCCGGCGAGCAGGAGTGCGGTGATCGCGCCGACGAGGGCGGCGGCGGGCGACGCGGCGGTGCGGCGCATCCGGTCCTCCTCCTGGACGACGACGGCTCCTGGACGACGACGGGGCCTGGACGACGACGGGGCCCGGACGACGACGGGGCCCGCCCCGCCTCGCGGCGGGAGACGGACCCCGGTCGGTGCGACGGGCTAGCCGCCGACGGTCGGCGTGCTCGTGGTGACCTCGTTGGTCGTCGCGAGCGTCCCGAGGTAGAGCTCGATCACCTTCGGGTCGTTCATCAGCTCACGTCCCGGACCCTCGTAGGCGTCGCGGCCCTGGTCGAGCACGTAGCCGCGATCGCAGATCTGCAGTGCGCGGCGGGCGTTCTGCTCGACGATCATGATCGAGACGCCGGCCCGGTTGATCCGCTGGACGTTGACGAAGGTCTCGTCCTGACGCATCGGCGAGAGGCCCGCGCTGGGCTCGTCGAGCAGGAGCATCGACGGATCCATCATCAGCGCCCGCGACATCGCGACCATCTGGCGCTCGCCGCCCGAGAGCGACCCGGAGCGCTGCTTGAGGCGCTTGGTCAGCTCGGGGAAGAGCTCGGTGACGAAGTCGAGCCGCTCCTTGAACATCTTCGGCTTCTGGTACATGCCCATCTCGAGGTTCTCCTCGATGGTGAGCGACGGGAAGACGTTGTTGTTCTGCGGCACGAAGCCGACGCCCTTCGAGACCAGCTTGTCGGCCTTGAAGCCGGTGATGTCCTCGCCGTTCAGCAGCACCGTGCCCTGGCGGATGTTGACCAGGCCGAACATCGCCTTCAGCAGCGTCGACTTGCCGGCGCCGTTCGGGCCGATGATGCCGACCAGCTCGCCCTTCTTCACGTAGACGTTCGACCCGTTGAGGATGTTGACCCCCGGCACGTACCCCGCGTGGAGGTCGTGCGTCTCGAGTGTGTTCTGGGTCACTTCTCGTCCTTTCCGAAGTCGACGGCGGGTGCGTCGGTGGTCGGCGCGATGCTCGTCGGGGCGGAGCCGGCGGTGGGTTCCGCGGGGGCGGGCTCCGCGGCGTGCGCGACCGCCGGGGAGGCCGTGGCGGGCGCCGCGGTGCTCGCGGCCGGCGCGTCGTCGGGGTGCGGGTGCACCTCGACGCCGGCCTCCTCCGCCCGCTTCTCGACGTCCTCGCGGACCAGGTCCGAGTCCATCTCCTCCGCCACCTCGAGCTGGCCCTCGATCGTGCCGAGGTCGGTGTCGTGGTGCGCGCCGAGGTAGGCGTCGATGACCGCGGGGTCGTTCATCACCGTCGAGGGCGGGCCCTCGGCGACGACCTTGCCCTCGGCCATCACGATCACCCAGTCGGCGATGGTGTTGACCATGTGCATGTCGTGCTCGACGAAGAGGACGGTCATGCCCTCGTCCTTGAGATTGACGATGTGCCCCAGCAGCGACTGCGTCAGCGCCGGGTTCACGCCCGCCATCGGCTCGTCGAGCATGACCAGCTCGGGCTCCGACATCAGCGCGCGCGCCATCTCGAGCAGCTTCTTCTGACCGCCCGAGAGGCTCGAGGCGTAGTCGTCCTTCTTGGTGTCGAGCTTGAACTTCTCGAGCAGGCGGATCGCCCGCGTCTCGATCGTCTCCTCCTCCTTCGACCACAGCGGCCGGATCAGCGAGGTGAGGATGTTCTCGCCCTTCTGGCCCTTCGCGCCGAGGAGCATGTTCTCGAGCACCGTCATGCCGCCGAGAGCCTTGGTGAGCTGGAAGGTGCGCACCATGCCCATCCGCGACACCCGGTAGGCCGGGACGTTCGCGAGGTTCTTGCCCTTGAAGTTCCAGCGGCCCGTGTTGGGCTTGTCGAAGCCCGTGAGCAGATTGAAGAACGTGGTCTTGCCGGCGCCGTTCGGGCCGATCAGGGCCGTGATCGAGCCGCGCGGGATCTCGACGTGGGCGACGTCGACCGCGGTGAGTCCGCCGAAGCGGCGGCTGACGCCGTCGGCGACGAGGATGGGGTCCTTCTTGACGACCCCGGGGACGATTTCCTGCTCGGTGATGTCCGAGACCGGCGTTTTAGGCAAAGTGCAGATCCTTCTTCTTGCCGAAGATCCCCTGGGGTCTGAAGATCACCAGGAGCATGAGGGCCACACCGACCACGATGAACCGGATCGGTCCGGTCTGCACGGTGGTGAGCTTGATGAGGTCGTTGTTGAGGACCCCGGTGTCGATCCCGAGCGTGAGCAGTCCGTCGGTCAGACCGAGGACGACCCAGAAGATGATCGAGCCGACGACCGGTCCGAAGACCGTCGCGGCGCCGCCCAGCAGCATGATCGTGTAGAGGAAGAACGTGAGCTGGGTGCCGTAGTTGTCGGGCTGCAGCGAGCGCGGCAGGATGAACAGCGCTCCGGCCAGGCCGCCCAGCACGCCGCCGAGGATCAGCGCCTGGATCTTGTAGGAGAAGACGTTCTTGCCGAGCGAGCGCACGGCGTCCTCGTCCTCGCGGATGCCCTTGATGACGCGGCCCCAGGGGCTGCGCATCAGCAGGAAGACCAGCAGGCAGGCCAGCAGCACGAGGCTCCAGCCGACGATGCGGACCCACCACTGGTCCTGGTTGTAGGTCAGGATGCCGATGCCGAAGCGCCCCTCCGGCAGCGGGTTGAGGTCGTTGAACGCCTTCGCCGCGCCGTTGATGCCCTCCGAGCCGCCGGTGACCGCCGAGAACTCGGGTGTCTTGACCGAGAGCCGGATGATCTCCGCCGCCGCGATCGTGACGATCGAGAGGTAGTCCGCCCGCAGCCGCAGCGTCGGGACGCCGAGGATGAGCGCGAACACGGTCGCCGCGACGATCGTCGCGAGCAGGGAGCCCCAGACGGGCCACTCGAACTTGACCGAGGTGATGGCGAAGGCGTAGCCGCCGACCGCCATGAAGCCGGCCTGGCCGAAGTTGAGCAGGCCGGTGAATCCGAAGTGGATGACCAGGCCGATGGTCGCGAGCGCGTAGGCGGCGACGGTGGGGTCGACGATCTGCCCGATCGCCAGCCAGATGAAGTTGAGGTTCATGGTGTCAGCCGATCCGTTCCTTGCGACCGAGGATGCCCTGCGGTCTGACCAGCAGGATGATGATCATGAGGACGAGCGGAGCCACGTACTTGAGGTTCTCCGGGATCCAGATCGTCGAGATGTTCATCATCAGGCCGATGATGAGCGAGCCGACCAGTGCTCCGTAGGCGGAGCCGAGGCCGCCGAGCGTGATCGCCGCGAAGATCAGCAGCAGGATCGACGCTCCGGTGTCCCAGCGCAGCGACTGGTAGTAGCCGATGTAGACGCCGGCCAGCGCGGCGAGAGCGCCCGAGAGCACCCAGACCACGCGGATGACGCGCTCGACGTTGATGCCCGAGGCGGAGGCGAGGGCCCGGTTGTCGGACACCGCCCGCATCGCCTTGCCGATCTTCGTCTTGGTGAGCAGCAGGGCCACGCCGACGATGCAGACGACGCCGATGGCGGCGCCGACGAGGTCGGTGAACTTCAGGCTGATGCCGAGCTCGGGCACCGTGAAGAACGGGGCCGTGCTGTTGGGCAGCGAGAGCCGGTCGGCGCCGAAGAAGAAGACGAAGACGTAGCGCAGGGCCAGTGAGAGGCCGATCGTCACGATCATCAGCGGGATCAGCTGGATCCCCTTCTTGCGCAGCGGCTTCCAGAGCAGGCCGTCCTGCACGAAGCCGAACGCTCCGCCGAGGACCACCGCGATCGGGATCGCCAGCAGCGCCGGCAGCCCGAAGACGCCCGAGAAGAGGTAGGCCATCAGCGCGCCGAAGGTGACCAGCTCGCCGTGGGCGAAGTTGTTCAGACCGGTGACGCCGTAGATCAGCGAGGCGCCGATGGCCGCGAGGGCGATCAGGAGTCCGAAGATCAGGCCGGTGATGACCTTGGGCCAGAAGATGATCCAGAAGGTGTCGGCCGAGACCGGCTGGTTCACCGCGTTCGAGGTGCCGTCGGGGTTCGTCGCGTCGTTGCCCGTGGTGCCCTCGGTCGCCGGGCTCGTGGGAGCGGCGGAGTCGGAGGGGACGGGGGCGCTCGCGCCGGTCCCGATCGGGTTCGCCGTCGAGACGATGAAGTTCACGATCTGGTTCTGCGAGGCGACGATGCTCACCTGCTTCGGGTTCTGCCCCGCTGCGGGGTAGCCCTTGTCGGCGGGGAGCGTCGCCTCGTCGACCGTCACGCTGAACGTGCCGGCCTCCTCGAGCGGGAAGACGGCGCGGCCGTCGTCGCCCGTGGTGAGCGTCGCGGTGGCGTCGCCGCCGAGCTCGACGGTCACCCCCACCAGGTTCTCGTTCGTGCCCTGCACGCGGACCCAGGCGATGATCGACTGGTCGGCGGTGGTCTCGGCCGTCGCGGCCGGCGCGGCGGCGAGGACGCCGCCGAGGGTCGCGGCGAGCAGGCCGAGCGCGACGAGGCCTTTGCGGAAGCCTCGGCGTGGGAGGAGCCGTCTAGGCACGGGGGGCCTCCCGGTCCGTCGGATGCAGGGTCGTCGCGCGCTTGTGGCGCGTCGAACGGCTGGCTGTGAGCAAGACGTCTACCTCTCGTCAGGGTGCACAGACGGATGGGGTCCCCGGGCGCGCCCGGATCGCCGTCGTCAAACAACGTTGGTTGACCATACGTTCCGCATGTGTCGGCGGTGTTTCCCCACCTGCACTACTGCGTGACGACATTATGCGGGGCGGAGAGCGCTCCCGTGTCCCCCGCACGGGTCGCGCGCGCGTCCGGGGCACCTCCCGCGGGCTCCGGCGCCGGAATACCCGGCGCCCTCGCGCGCTTAAGCTTGAGCATCCGGGACACCCGTGACCGGACGCGCCACCTCCACCTCCGGGCACCCGCTCGACCTGCAAAAGGGGCATTGATGGACCAGCCGGATCCCTTCGGATTCCTCGGACTCACCTACGACGACGTCATGCTCCTCCCCGGGCACACCGACGTCATCCCGAGCGAGGCCGACACGGCGTCCCGCCTGACGAAGCGCATCACGGTCGCGACACCGCTGCTCTCCGCGGCGATGGACACCGTCACCGAGTCGCGGATGGCGATCGCGATGGCACGCCAGGGCGGCTTCGGCGTCCTGCACCGCAACCTCTCCATCGCCGACCAGGCCGACCAGGTCGACCGCGTCAAGCGCAGCGAGTCGGGCATGGTCTCCAACCCCGTCACGACGACGCCCGACGCGACCGTCGCGCAGGTCGACGAGCTCTGCGGTCAGTACCGGATCAGCGGGCTCCCCGTGGTCGACTCGGCCGGCGTGCTCGTCGGCATCATCACCAACCGCGACATGCGCTTCGTCTCGCCGTTCGAGAAGGCGAGCACCCTCGTCCGCGACGTGATGACGAGCTCCGGCCTCATCACCGGCCGCGTCGGCATCCCCGACAGCGAGGTCATCGCGCTCTTCGCGCAGCACAAGATCGAGAAGCTGCCCCTCGTCGACGCGCAGGGCAAGCTCGCCGGCCTCATCACGGTCAAGGACTTCGACAAGTCCGAGCAGTACCCGAACGCAACGAAGGACGAGGAGGGGCGCCTGCGCGTCGGCGCCGCCATCGGCTTCTTCGGCGACGCCTGGCAGCGCGCGACCGCGCTGCTCGACGCCGGAGTCGACGTGCTCGTCGTCGACACCGCCAACGGCGACTCGGCCGGCGTGCTCGAGATCATCCGCCGCCTCAAGGCCGACTCCGCCTTCGCCGGCGTCGACGTCATCGGCGGCAACGTCGCCACCCGCTCCGGCGCCCAGGCGCTCGTCGACGCGGGCGCCGACGCCATCAAGGTCGGCGTCGGACCCGGCTCCATCTGCACCACCCGCGTCGTCGCCGGAGTCGGCGTGCCCCAGGTCACCGCCGTCTACGAGGCGTCGCTCGCCGCCCGCGAGTCCGGCGTCCCCGTGATCGCCGACGGCGGCCTGCAGTACTCCGGCGACATCGCCAAGGCCCTCGTCGCGGGCGCCGACACCGTCATGCTCGGCTCACTCCTCGCCGGCTGCGCCGAGAGCCCCGGCGACCTCGTCTTCCAGAACGGCAAGCAGTTCAAGACCTACCGCGGCATGGGCTCCCTCGGCGCCCTGCAGACCCGCGGCGAGCGCACGTCCTACTCCAAGGACCGCTACTTCCAGTCCGACGTCCCCACCGACGACAAGCTGATCGCGGAGGGCATCGAAGGGCAGGTGCCGTATCGCGGGCCGCTGGCCAACGTGGCGTATCAGCTGGCGGGGGGGCTGCGGCAGTCGATGTTCTACGTCGGCGCGCGGACGATCGGCGAGTTGAAGGAGCGGGGGAAGTTCGTGCGGATCACGGCCGCCGGGTTGAAGGAGTCGCACCCGCACGATGTGCAGATGGTGGTGGAGGCGCCGAACTACCGGCGCTGATCGCTGCTGGCTGGTTGCTGGCTGGCTGCTGGCCGGCTGCTGGTGCTGGCGGGGGAGTTCTGGTGGGGGTCGGCGTCGGATCGTGATGGCGGCCCCTCTGCCCGATGGGCCTTCGGCCCATACGCCCACCACGCCGGAGGGGCCGCCATCACGATCCGCCACCTCCCACTCGGGGCTCACGGTCCCTTCTGAAGACCGAAGGACGCAGCGCGAGCGGCGCTGAAGCGCCGCCGCGACTGCGCCTGCTGTCGGCAGCGCGAGCGGGCGGCGCCCGCCGCGACTGCCCCACCCGCGCCTGCGTCGGCGCGTCGGCTCGCCTCTGAGCGTGGGCGATCGAACGCGGACGTTCGGAAGGTGGGAGCGCTATCCGGCGATCCGCGTGCCAGCGGATCGGCGTGCGCGGACGCAGGACGCTCTACGGGACGCGACCATGCGCTCGAGCCGACCGCGGGTGAGCGACGAGCGAAGCGAGGAGCGAGCCACCGGTAAACTCGGCGCCATGGAGATCGAGATCGGGCGCGCCAAGCGCGCTCGCCGCGCGTACGCCTTCGACGACATCGCGGTCGTCCCGAGCCGCCGGACCCGCGATCCGGAGGTGGTGTCGGTGAAGTGGGCGATCGACGCGTACCAGTTCAGCACTCCGATCCTGGCGGCGCCGATGGACTCGGTGGTGTCGCCGGCGACGGCGATCACGCTGGGGCGGCTGGGGGCGCTGGGCGTCCTCGATCTCGAGGGGCTGTGGACGCGCTACGAGGACCCGGAGCCGCTGCTCGCGGAGATCCGGGAGCTGCCGGCGGAGCGCGCGACGCAGCGCATGCAGGAGATCTACTCGGAGCCGGTGAAGCCGGAGCTGGTGACGGCGCGGCTGGCCGAGATCCGCGCTGCCGGCGTGACGGTCGCCGGCGCGCTGTCGCCGCAGCGGACCGCTGAGCTGTACCAGACCGTCGTCGACGCGGGGGTGGACGTCTTCGTCATCCGCGGGACGACGGTGTCGGCGGAGCACGTCTCGCGGGACACCGAGCCGCTGAATCTGAAGAAGTTCATCTACGAGCTCGACGTGCCCGTCATCGTCGGCGGCGCCTCGACCTACACCGCGGCGCTGCACCTGATGCGCACGGGCGCCGCGGGCGTCCTCGTCGGCTTCGGCGGCGGTGCCGCCTCGACGACGCGTGCGACGCTCGGCATCCAGGCGCCGATGGCCACGGCGGTCGCGGACGTCGCCGGCGCTCGCCGCGACTACCTCGACGAGTCCGGCGGCCGCTACGTGCACGTGATCGCGGACGGCGGCCTGGGCACCTCCGGCGACATCGTGAAGGCCATCGCGGTCGGCGCGGACGCCGTGATGCTCGGCTCGGCGCTCGCCCGCGCGACCGACGCCCCCGGCGGCGGCTGGCACTGGGGGGCGGAGGCGCACCACCAGCAGCTCCCGCGCGGCCGCCGCGTCGAGGTCGGCACCGTCGGCACCCTGGAGCAGGTGCTCTACGGCCCCGCGACCGACGCGAACGGCACTGCGAACCTGATCGGCGCCCTGCGCCGCTCGATGGCGACCACCGGCTACTCCGACCTCAAGGAGTTCCAGCGTGTCGAGGTCGTCGTCGCCCCGTACCAGCCCAGCTAGCCGGCGGCCCCGCCGAGGCGTCCCCGAACGGTCGAGACGTCCTGCAGCAGCTGGACGCTTCGACCGTTCGAGGCCGTCTCGCCGGGGTGGACTCCGGCGCGCGCGAGAGCGGCGAGCATCGGGCGTGCGGCGTAGGCGTACTGCCGGCGCCAGCGGACGAGGCCGCTGACGAGGGCGCGGAGGCGGTCCTCCCGGCGCTACTCGTCGAGGAGCGCCTGCTCGGGGGTGCGGCCGCGGAGGAATCGCGGATCTGCGTACTTCGAGGACGCCTCGGCGGCGGCGGCCGGTCGGCGGGTCCTCCGTGGGCGAACGGCCGCGGGGGAGGGGGGCTGCCCGCCTAAACTGGGGGCATCCCCCGAGGTCGGAGCGCCGTCAGGCGCGGATGGAGCACGCATGGTCGAGGTCCGCAGGGTCAAGCTGCCCGGTGTCGGCGTTCTGCACACCTTCCTCACCGCGGACGGCGGGAAGGTCGGCGTCATCGCGCACCGCTCCGGCCACAGCGACCTGATCACCTTCGCCGAGGGCGACCAGGACGGCGCCAAGGTCTCGCTCCGCCTCAGTGACGACGAGGCGCACACCCTCGCCGAGCTGCTCGGCGGCACCCAGATCACCGAGTCGCTCACCGCGCTCGATCAGATCCCCGGCCTCTCGATCGACTGGTTCACCGTCGACTACGACGACCACATCGCGGGGCAGCAGCTCGGCAAGCCGGCCGACCGCGGCATCGTCGGCCTGACCGTCGTCGCCGTCGTCCGCGGCGACGCGGCCAATCCTGCTCCCGCCCCCGACTTCCGGGTGTTCCCCGGCGACACCCTCGTCGTCGCCGGCAGCCCCGAGAAGGTCGCCAAGGCCTTCGCCTTCTTCCGCTCCGGCGTCTTCGCCAAGGCTCCCGAGACGCCGCCCGGAGCCTGAGGATGCACCACGGCGAAGACCTCATCGTCCTCGGCGTCCTGTTCGTCGTCGCCTACGTCCTCGGGCGGCTCGGGCGGACGATCGGTCTCCCGGCCATCCCGATCTACATGGTCGTCGGCCTGCTCGCGAGCCCGAACTTCCACCTCTTCCCGCTCGACTTCGAGTCGTCCTACATCGAGCTGACGGCGGTCTTCGGGCTGATCCTGCTGCTGTTCAACCTCGGCCTGGAGTTCGACCAGGACGAGTTCTACGGCAATGCCGGGCGGCTGATCCTCTCCGGCGGCTCCTACATCGCCGTCAACATGGCGGTCGGGCTCGGCTTCGGCTTCCTGCTGGGCTGGGGGAGCCGCGAGGCCCTCATCATCGCGGGCATCACGGCGACGAGCTCGAGCGCGATTGTGACGAAGCTGCTGATCGAGCTCAAGCGGCTCGCCAACCCCGAGACGCCGATGATCCTCGGCGTCACCGTGGTGGAGGACATCTTCATCGCGGTCTACCTGGCGATCGTCTCCGTCGTGCTCTCGGGCGAGACGGAGCCGTGGCCGGTGGTGCTCAAGCTGCTCATCGCGTTCGCGTTCCTCGTGGTGATGTTCGCGCTGGCGCGCTGGGGCGGCCGGGTCGTCTCGCAGCTGTTCCGCACGCGCGACGACGAGCTGTTCACGATCCTGTTCTTCGGGCTCGCGATCCTCTTCGGCGGGATCGGCGAGATCCTCGGCGTCACCGACGCGATCGGCGCCTTCCTGATCGGCCTGGTGATCGGCGCGACCCGGTTCCGGGCGCGGGTGGAGCGGATCGCGATCCCGCTCCGCGACGTCTTCGGCGCCTTCTTCTTCGTCAACTTCGGGCTCGGGCTCGACCCGGGCGCCTTCCCGGACGTCGTGGTCCCGGTGATCGCCGCGTCGGTGATGACGATCGTGCTCAACCTCGGCGCCGGCCAGTTCGTCGCGTGGCTGAACAAGCTCGGTCCGCGGGCGGGCCTGAACGCGGCCTTCATCCTGCACAACCGCGGCGAGTTCGCGCTGATCCTCGCGACGCTCTCGCTCTCGGCGGGGCTCGACGAGCGGATCCAGCCGTTCGCCGGTCTCTACGTGCTGATCATGGCGATCATCGGCCCGATCCTCGCGTCGCGCTCGGAGAGCATCGGGCTCGCGCTGTCGCGCCGGCGGCACCGGGTGAAGCCGGCCGCCCGCGGGGCGATGGCGGAGGAGGACTTCGCGCTCGTCGAGGCGGCGATGGCGGAGGACCCGTCGGACGAGCGTCCGACGACCGACACCGCGGAGACGGCGGTCGTCGAGCCGACGCCGCGGCCGCACCGCCCGATCGAGCGCGACGAGCTCGACGACGAGTTCCCCGATCCGATGCGGCAGGCCCTGATCGACCAGGCGATGCAGCAGTCGGACGGGATCGACTCCGACCGGCCGCGGCGACCCCGCGAGCCCGACTACTGAGCCACGGCCCGCTGATCGAGGGGCTCGCGCGGTGGGCAGAGCTTGCTGATCGAGTAGCCCGCGCAGCGGGCGTATCGAGATCCGCCTCCGCCGGACGTGCAGGTGACGGTGGGTCTCGATACGCCCCTGCGGGGCTACTCGACCAGCATGGGACGCCCCTGCGGGGCTACTCGACCAGCATGGGACGCCCCTGCGGGGCTGCCCGACCAGCATCAGGGGCAGCGATCCGAGGGAGCTCCCACCCGGGTTGGCTAGGCTTCGTCGGTCCGCCGTCACGGAGCGGATCCGCCCCCGATCGAGGAATCCATGACGCAGAGTGCCCCGCCGCAGAGCACGGTCTGGCAGGTCGCCCGGCGCCCGCGCTGGCTCGCGGCGCTCGTGCTGGCCCTCGTGATCGCGGGGCTCTTCGCGGCCCTCGGCCAGTGGCAGGTCGGCCGAGCGGTCGAGGCCGCGGCCCCCGACTCCGGCGTCTCCGAGACCGCTCTCGCGCTCGACGACGTCGCCGCGCCGTCGCGCCCGATCACGGCGACGGCCGACGGCCAGCGCGTCGAGGGCGCGTCGGAGTTCGTCCCGGGCGGCGCCGAGATCCTCGGCGGCCGGCTGAACGGCGAGGAGCCGGGCTGGTGGGTCATCGCGCGCACCCGCACGACGACCGCCGATCTCGTCCTCGCCTACGGCTGGACCGCCGACCGGGAGCAGGCGCAGAGCGTCGCCGACGCCCTGAACGACGGCGCGGAAGCGGCGCCCGTCGCGTTCACCGGTCGCCTGGTCGCGAACGAGGCCGCAGAGGTCCCGGCCGAGGGCACCGATCCGCTGACGCTCACCGCGCTGTCGATCCCGGCTCTGATCAACCGCTGGCCCGACCCTCCGCTGGACGTCTACCAGGGCTACGTCGTCGTCGACCGACCCGTCGCCGGTCTCGAGGCGATCGACTCGCCCGCCCGGGTGACCGACGTCTCGCTGAACTGGCTCAACGTCTTCTACGCGATCGAGTGGGTCGTCTTCGCGGGCTTCGCGCTCTACCTCTGGTTCCGCCTCGTGCGCGACGCCTGGGAGCGCGAGACCGAGGAGGCGCTGGACGCCGCCGAGGCCGCGGCCCCGAGCCCGGTCGCCTCCTCCGCCCCGTAAACTGGTCCTCATGCCCCTCGAGCCCAAGCCCGCGCAGTTCCCTGCGATCCGGAGCGCGCTGCGCTTCTACCGGGTGACCTCGATCATCACCGGCGTCATGCTCCTGCTGCTCTGCGCCGAGATGCTGCTGAAGTACGTGTTCCACCTCGAGCTGTTCGTCTTCGGCCAGCAGGGGATCGCGCACTTCGCCCCGATGTACGAGGTGCCGGGCGGCGAGTGGAAGTCGAGCGGGACGGGCGCGAACCTGTCCACCGGCATCCTGATCGCGCACGGCTGGTTCTACGTCGTCTACCTCTTCGCCGACTTCCGCCTGTGGAGCCTGATGCGCTGGCCGTTCTCGCGGTTCATCCTCATCGCGCTCGGCGGAGTCGTGCCCACCCTGTCCTTCTTCGTCGAGACCCGCATCGCCCGCGAGGTCGAGCAGTACCTCGAGCGGCGCACCGCCGGCCTCGATCCGAAGACCCCGTCCGACTCCGTGGAGGCCCCCCATCAGTGAGCAGTCCGGCACCCGTGACCAGGCAGCGCCCGGCGAGCACTCCGCCCCGCAGCCGCACCTCGCCGCCCAGCCCGTGCTCGTCGTCGACTTCGGCGCCCAGTACGCCCAGCTGATCGCGCGGCGCGTCCGCGAGGCGAACGTCTACTCCGAGATCGTCCCGTCGAACACGACGGCCGCCGAGATCGCCGCCAAGTCGCCGGTGGGCATCATCCTCTCCGGAGGGCCCTCCAGTGTCTACGAGGAGGGCGCACCGCAGCTCGACCCGGCCATCTTCGACCTCGGCATCCCCGTCCTGGGCATCTGCTACGGCTTCCAGGTGATGGCGAAGACGCTCGGCGGCGAGGTCGCGAACACGGGCCTGCGCGAGTACGGCGCGACCGACGCGGCGGTCTCCGCCGACGGCGGCGTGCTGCTCGGCGACCAGCCCGTCGACCAGACGGTGTGGATGAGCCACGGCGACCAGGTCTCGAAGGCGCCCGCCGGCTTCGACGTCCTCGCCTCGACCGGCTCGACCGCGGTCGCGGCGTTCGGGAGCGATGCGCGCCGCCTCTACGGCGTGCAGTGGCACCCCGAGGTCAAGCACTCCGCGCACGGCCAGGCCGTCATCGAGAACTTCCTGCACCGCGCGGCCGGCATCCCGGCCGACTGGAACTCCTCCAACGTCATCGACGACCAGGTCGCGCTGATCCGCGAGCAGGTCGGCTCCGGCCGCGTCATCTGCGGTCTCTCCGGCGGCGTCGACTCCGCCGTCGCCGCCGCGATCGTGCACCGCGCCGTCGGCGATCAGCTGGTCTGCGTCTTCGTCGACCACGGCCTGCTGCGCAAGGACGAGCGCCGCCAGGTCGAGGAGGACTACGTCGCCGCCACCGGCGTACGACTGGTGACCGTCGACGCGCGCGAGCAGTTCCTCGACGCGCTCGCCGGCGTCAGCGACCCGGAGCAGAAGCGCAAGATCATCGGCCGCGAGTTCATCCGCACGTTCGAGGCGGCCGCCGAGGCGCTCGTGCTCGAGGCGCAGGGCGAGGGCACCTCGATCGACTTCCTCGTGCAGGGCACGCTCTACCCGGACGTGGTCGAGTCCGGCGGCGGCACCGGCACGGCGAACATCAAGTCGCACCACAACGTCGGCGGCCTCCCGGAGGACCTGCAGTTCGCGCTCGTCGAGCCGCTGCGCACCCTGTTCAAGGATGAGGTGCGCGCGATCGGCCGCGAGCTCGGCCTGCCCGAGGTCATCGTCGGCCGCCAGCCGTTCCCCGGCCCCGGCCTCGGCATCCGCATCGTCGGCGAGGTCACCCGCGAGCGGCTCGACCTGCTGCAGGAGGCGGACGCGATCGTCCGCGCCGAGCTCACCGCCGCCGGCCTCGACGGCGAGATCTGGCAGTGCCCGGTCGTGCTGCTCGCCGACGTCCGCTCGGTCGGAGTCCAGGGCGACGGCCGCACCTACGGCCACCCGATCGTGCTGCGCCCCGTCTCCTCCGAGGACGCGATGACGGCCGACTGGACGCGCTTGCCGTACGACCTGCTCGCCCGCATCTCCAACCGCATCACCAACGAGGTGAGCGGGGTGAACCGCGTGGTTCTTGACGTCACGTCCAAGCCGCCGGGCACCATCGAGTGGGAGTGACGCGGGCGCACGGTCAGCTGCGGCGTTGTCGTCGGTCGCGATACCTCCGGTATCGGTCCCTCGCCTTGCAGCTGACCGCGCGGAAGCCCGCGTCCCTGTGCTGAACGGGCCCCTTCGGGGGCCCGTTCAGCGTCTCCGGGGGGCGGCGGGTTCGATTCGCAGGTGATCCGGGCCGGAGAACGCGTCCAGCCGCGCGAGGTGCCGCGGGGGCGGCCGGATCACCTGCAGATCGGACGGGGGTCGCCCAGTGTGCGAGTGGTCACCCGCACCGAGCGCAGACGGTGGAGGGGCGGGTTTGATCTGCAGGTGATCCGGGCGGGAGAGCGCGCTCAGCCGCGTGCGGCGTCGCGGGACGGCCGGATCGCCTGCAGATCGGACTCCGGTCGCACGGTGTGAGTGGTCGCCCGCACCGAGCCCAGGTGGTGGAGGGCGGGTTCGATCTGCAGGTGATCCGGGCGGGAGAGCGCGTTCAGGCGCGTGCGGCGCCGCGGGGGCGGCCGGATCGCCTGCAGATCGAACGGGGGCGGAGCGGAGTCGGGCGGGGCCGGGTCTCAGGCGGGGGTGTCGAGGACGCCGATGAAGCGGGTGCCGATGCCGTCGTACTCGTCGCGGCGGTGGCCCTCGGGGTGGTGCGGCCACTCGTCGGGGGAGTGGTCCTCGCAGACGAGGAAGGTGAAGTCGGGCCACCACTTCTTGGGGCGCGCGGCCTCGGAGCGGCCGCAGATCGCGCAGTCGAGCGTCACCCAGACCGGGCGCTTGCCGGTGCGGTTCTCGCGCGACTGGGCGAGCCAGGGCGGCGGGTCCTGCTCCAGGGCGACGAGCTCCTCCTCGGAGAGGCGGGTGGGCAGCCCGTGCCGCGTCGCCATCTCGACCGGGATGTCGAGGCGCTGAGCGGCTTCGCGTCGCGTGATCATCGGATCACCCTAGCCGAGCGCCACTCGGGCGGCCCTGGTCCGGGGCCGGAGCGAGGCCCGCGCGACGAGCCACTCCAGCGGCCCCTGCCCCACGTAGCGGCGCCAGAGCAGGGCGCCGAGCACCGCGACGACGATGAAGGACGCGAGCAGGGTCCAGCTCTGCCAGGCCGCGAAGTCGAACGGCTCGTAGGGCACCAGGTAGACCGCCAGCGCGACGAGCTGCACGGAGTAGACCGTCAGGGGCATCGCGCCCACCGCGGCCAGCGGAGCGGTGACGGCCCGGACGGGCGCCGATCGCTGGGCGAGGGCGGTGAGGGAGCCGATCGCGACGGCCGCGACGCCGCCGGCTCCGAGGATCTCCGCGGTCGTGCTCGAGTGCGCCTCGACGCTCTCCGGCCCGCCGAGGGCGAGTCCGACGCCGTAGCCGAGCACCGCGGCGATCGCGCCGCCGATCGTCAGCCAGCGCTGCGTCGTGGCCGAGCGGATGTCGCAGCGCGCGATCAGCAGGCCGAGCATCACGTAGGCGAGCCAGGAGGGCACCGGGTAGTACTGCGTCAGCCAGGTGAGCGGCAGCTGCGCGAGGAGGGCGTCGGCGGGGGAGAGGGTGCCGATCCAGTCGTTCTCGGCGGTGACGATCCGGTCGACGAGCAGCGGGCCGGCGATCGCGAAGCCGGCGGCGAGGACGGCGAGCACCGCGCGCGGCAGGAACATCAGCAGCGCCGCGACGACGAACATCAGCCCGTAGTGCGGCAGGATCACCGCGATCGGCGTGCCGAGCAGCGTCAGCGCCACCCCGATGACAAGCAGATAGAGACCGCGCAGCAGGATCGACGCGGTGTCGAGGAGCGGACGGGTCGAGCGCTTCGCCCCGCCGGACATCAGCCCGATCGAGACGCCCGCGAGGACGGCGAAGAGGACGGCGCTGCGGCCGTCCCAGATCATCTCGCGCTCGGCGGGGGCGAGGTGCGCCGCGAACATCCCGAGCACGGCGAGACCGCGGGCGACGTCGAGGCCGACGATGCGGGTCGGAGCGGCGGCCATCATTCCTCCATCGTGTCAAAAGCGGCGGGGCGGGGGTGCGCGGCCCGGCCGCGGAACGACGACGGGCGCCCGACCGGTGAGGTCGAGCGCCCGTCGTGCCCGGATCGCTCCGGAGCGGGGGACTACTGGCGGAAGATCGAGATCAGTCGCAGCAGCTCGAGGTACATCCAGACGACGGTGACGAGGATGCCGTAGGCGCCCGTCCAGCCGTAGATGCGCGGGGCGCCGTTGCGGACGCCCTGCTGGATGAACTCGAAGTCCATCACGAGGGAGTAGGTGGCGAGCGCGATGGCGATGAGGCCGATCACGATGCCGATGAAGCCGGTGCGCAGACCGAAGCCGCCGCCGACGCCGAACAGGCCGAGGCCCAGGTTGACCAGCGAGAAGACCGCGTAGCTGATCATGCCGATGAAGAAGATCTTGTTCAGCTTCGGCGAGGTGCGGATCTTGCCGTTCATGAACAGCGCCAGGGTGACGCCGATCACGACGACCGTCGCGAGCAGGGCCTGGACGACCGCGCCCTCGTAGGCGCTCTCGAAGAAGCGCGAGATCGCGCCGACTCCGACGCCCTGGAACGCCGCGTAGGCGAGGATCAGGGCCGGCGACGGCACCTTCTTGAAGGCGTTGACGATGCCGAGGACCAGTGCGACGAGCACGGCGGGGAGCATCAGCCCTGGGACGAACCAGCCCACCGCGGCACCCGCGAGGAGCACGACGAAGGCGAGAGCCGTCTTCGCGAGGGTGTCCTCGACGGTCATCCGGTTGGTGTCGGCCGAGCCCGCGGCCGGACGGTTGTACATCTGGTCGAGCGTGCCGGGCGACACGTCCGGGACGTCCTGCACGCGGCCGGCGTAGCCCCGGTTGCTGAACTCCGGACGACCGAACGCCGGGTTGTTGCTTGCCATGGTTCCTCTTCTCTCAGGTGCGCTCGACGGTGACGGACAGGTCCGTCGGGACTCGCGGAGCTGAGTCGCTGTGATTGCGGGATCCGCCGGCAGCCCTTCCGGGACCACGAGCGGTACGCCCACAGTATCTGAGAACATCTCTCAGAGTCTGGCTATTCCCTTCGCGGGAGCCCCGGTTCCGCCCGGAGTCGCCTGCCGCCGCCCGTAGGATCGCCGCATGCCGACCCGTCCCGTCCCGCTCGTCATCGGTCACCGCGGGGCGAGCGGCTACCGCCCGGAGCACACCAGATCGGCCTACGAGCTGGCGATCGCGCTCGGCGCGGACGCCGTCGAGCCGGATCTGGTCGCCTCCCGCGACGGTGTGCTCGTGCTCAGGCACGAGAACGAGATCTCCGGCACCACTGACGTGGAACGTCGTCCCGAGTTCGCGGAGCGTCGCACGACGAAGCGGATCGACGGCAAGGAGATCACCGGCTGGTTCACCGAGGACTTCACCTGGGCCGAGCTGTCGACCCTCCGCGCCCGGGAGCGGCTGCCCGCCGTCCGCAGCTCGAGCGCCACCTTCGACGGGCAGTTCCCGATCCTGCGCTTCAGCGAGCTGCTCGCCCTGCTCGACCGGGCGGCGGAGGAGGCGCCCGAGGCGCCGCCGGGCCTGGTCGCGGAGATCAAGCACGCCACGGCCTTCGACGCGCTCGGGCTGCCGCTCGACGTGCTGCTGGAGCAGGAGCTGGCCGCCGCGGGCTGGGCGCGGACCGATCCGCGTCTGACGATCGAGAGCTTCGAGAAGACCGTCCTCGAGCGCCTCGCGGTGCGCGGCGTGGGCACGCGGCGGGTCTACCTGATCGAGTCGCGGGGCACCCCGCCCGACCTGGTCGCGGCGCACGGCTCGCGGGCGACGCCCTACGCCGACTTCGTCACGCCCTCGGGCCTGCGCGGTCTCGCCGGCACGGTCGACGGGATCAGCGTGGACAAGAGCATGCTCTTCGCCCGGGACGGCGCGGGGCGGGCCACCGGGACGAACTCGCTCGTCGCGGACGCGCACGCCGTCGGACTGCAGGTCTTCACCTGGACGCTGCGGGCCGAGAACCGCTTCCTCGAGAAGCCGCACCGGCGCGGCAGGGAGCCGGAGGCGTTCGGCGCCTGGCAGGACGAGTTCGGCGCGATCCTGCGCACCGGCGTCGACGGGGTCTTCGCCGACCAGCCGGACCTGGCGCTCCAGGCGCGCGCCGCCGAGGACGACGCCTGGGCGGGGCGCTGACCCGCTGATCGAGCGGTCCGGCGCGTGCGCAGGCGACCGGGAGGCTCCGCTGGCATCATCGGGCGCACGGACAGCGACGGGTCTCGACAGCGTCGGGCGTCGCTCCGTCGCCGCCCCGCACTCCCGCCCGCCATCGCCCGAGAGGAGCCGACCGTGAAGACCCGCGCCCGCATCACCCGCCGCTGGATCACCTTCGCCGTGCTCGCCGCCCTCGGTGTCGCGGTCGTCTACTGGCTCGCCGTGCTGACGCCGCAGGGTCAGGCGGCGGAGAACTCCGGCCTCCGCGGCGCCGACCTCGTCTTCGGGCGGGCCACCGGCACCGCGGCCGGCGCGCTCGCCGACGTCACGCCGGTCTCGATGATCGGCGGCGCGCTGCTCGTCGCCGCGATCGCGCTGATCCGCCGACGCCCGGCGCTCGCCCTCGCCTCCGTCGGCTCGATCGTGGTCACCGCGGGGCTGACGCAGATCCTCAAGAACGTGGTGCTCGAGCGGCCGCTGCTGGTGGAGACCGACTCCTGGTACACCGGCGGCAGCTTCCCGAGCGGGCACACGGCGGCCGCGGTGTCGGTGGTCTTCGCCCTGGCGATGGTGGTCCCCGGGCGGGGACGCACGGCGGTGCTGACGATCGGCGGGGCGGTGGTGGTGCTGGTCGGGAATCTGACGATGGCCGCCTCCTGGCATCGCGCGAGCGACGTGCTGGGCGCCGACCTGGTCGCGCTCGCCTCCGCCTCGCTCGCCTGCGCCTGGCTGTCGACGCGGGCGCAGGTGGGGCGCGCGCCGAGCAAGCCGCCGCGGCGCGCGGTCGTCCGGGTGCTGCTCGTCTGCTCCGCGGTGCTGGTTCTGACGCTCGCGGCGCTCGCCGTGCAGGGCATCCAGTACTACCCGGACGACACCAAGGACCTCACCGCGTTCGTGCTTCTGCAGGTGCTCGCGGTGGCGACCTCGACGGTCGCGGTGGTGGGCTTCGCGCTGGCCTGGCGCGGGCTCGACATCGGCGGGACGCTCACGGCGCCGGTGCGGCGGCCGCGCGCCGCCTGACCGGCGCGGCGTCCAGCGCCGGGTGTCGGAGGGTCGATCTACACTCGGAGGGACATGAGCCTCCTCTTCGATCCGAGCGATTCCCGCGCCACCCCGGTCGTCGTCGGCGTGCCCGGCGGGCCCTCCGGCGACTCCGCGCGCACCGACCCCGAGCACGAGCGGCTCGTGGCGGGTCTCAACCCGCAGCAGCGCGAGGCGGTCGAGTACCGCGGCGACGCGCTGCTCATCGTCGCGGGTGCCGGCTCGGGCAAGACGAGCGTGCTCACCCGGCGCATCGCGAGCCTGCTCGGCAGCGGCGAGGCGTGGCCCAGCCAGATCCTCGCGATCACCTTCACCAACAAGGCCGCCGCCGAGATGCGCGAGCGGGTCGAGAAGATCGTCGGCCAGGCCGCCGAGGGGATGTGGATCTCCACCTTCCACTCCGCCTGCGTGCGGATCCTGCGCCGCGAGGCCGAGAACTTCGGCATGACCTCGTCGTTCACCATCTACGACTCCGGCGATCAGCGGGCGCTGCTCAAGCGGATCGTGAAGGACCTCGAGGCGGACTCGCTCGGCATCACGGTCGCGAGCGCCTCGGCGAAGATCTCCAAGCTCAAGAACGAGCTCGCCGATGTCGACTCCTACGCGCGGACCGCGAACATGAGCGACCCGAACGAGGAGATGTTCCTCCAGGTCTTCCGCGCCTACTCGCGCGCCCTCGAGAGCGCGAACGCCTTCGACTTCGACGACCTGATCGCGCAGACGGTCTACCTCTTCCGCGCCTTCCCGCACGTCGCGGCGAAGTACCAGCGCCGGTTCCGGCACGTGATGGTCGACGAGTACCAGGACACGAACCACGCGCAGTACTCGCTGATCCACGAGCTGACCCGGGCGGTGCCGCCGGCGACGATCGCGGCCGCCGCCTTCGACCGGCCCTACCGCGGCCCGGTGACGGCCGACGGCTCGATCCCCGGGGCCTCGCTCACCGTGGTGGGCGACTCGGACCAGTCGATCTACGCGTTCCGCGGGGCGGACATCCGGAACATCGTCGAGTTCGAGCGCGACTTCCCCGGCTGCCGGGTGATCCTGCTCGAGCAGAACTACCGCTCGACGCAGAACATCCTCTCGGCCGCGAACGCCGTCATCTCGAACAACTTCGACCGCCGCGCGAAGAACCTCTGGTCGGCCAGCGGCGAGGGCGAGAAGATCGTCGGCTATACCGGGTACTCGGGTCACGACGAGGCGCAGTTCGTCGTCGACGAGATCGCCCGGATCCACGCGGCCGGCACCGGCTACGACGAGATCGCCGTGTTCTACCGCACCAACGCGCAGACCCGTGCGCTGGAGGAGATCTTCATCCGCTCGGCGCTGCCCTACCGGATCCTCGGCGGCACCAAGTTCTACGAGCGCGCCGAGATCAAGGACGCGCTCGCCTACCTGATCACCGTCGCGAACCCGGCCGATGTGCTGGCGCTGCGCCGAATCATGAACACGCCCAAGCGCGGCATCGGCCCGGCGACGGAGGCGCAGCTGCAGTCCTTCGCGGACACCAACGCGGTGACCCTGCGCGAGGCGATGCGCAACGCCGGGTCGCTGGGCATGGGGCCGAAGGTGACGAAGGCGATCGTCGACCTGGCGACCCTGCTCGACGAGTGCGCGCTGATGCTCGACCCGGCGCGGCCCGAGGGCGAGGCGAAGGTGCACGAGGTGCTGTCGGCGCTGCTCTCCCGCAGCGGCTACATCGACATGCTCCGCGCCAGCCGCGACCCGCAGGACGAGGCGCGCGCCGAGAACGTCGACGAGCTCATCGCCGTGACCAAGGAGTTCGCCCGCAACAACCCCGACGGCGGGCTGGTCGACTTCCTCACCGAGGTCTCGCTCGTCGCGGCGGCGGACGACCTCGACGACGACTCCGGCACCGTCTCGCTGATGACCCTGCACACCGCGAAGGGCCTCGAGTACGACGCCGTGTTCCTCACCGGGATCGAGGAGGACCTGCTGCCGCACCGCATCTCGGCGAACGAGCCGGGCGGCCCGGCCGAGGAGCGGCGGCTGTTCTACGTGGGCATCACCCGCGCGCGCAAGCGGCTCTACCTGTCGCTCGCGATGACCCGGGCGCAGTACGGCGAGACGTCGGTCGCGATGCCGAGCCGGTTCCTGCAGGAGATCCCGTCCGAGCTGATCCAGTGGCGGCAGTCGCCGGGCGCGGCGACCTCGCGCGGCGGCACCCAGCCGCGGGCGCTCAACGCGCAGCGGCCCGGCTTCGGCCGCTCGAAGTCGAACACCGAGTTCCGCCAGGCGCTCGCCGCGGCGCCGAAGGCGAAGGGCGAGTTCCCCAACCGGATCACCGGGATGGTGCGGGACAACGGCGACCTGGAGCTGATCGCGGGCGACCGCATCCGGCACACCGACTTCGGCGAGGGCCGCGTCAACGCGGTCACCGGCGAGGGCAGCAAGCGGGTCGCGCACGTGCTCTTCGACCAGGTCGGCGCGAAGAAGCTGCTGATCAAGGTCGCGCCGATCGAGAAGCTCTGAGCCGGGTGCCCGTGGGCCGGCGCGGACCGCTCGCGGCGCGGGTGGCGACGGAGGCGTTCGCGCCGCCGGTGCTCGCGATGGTCGTGCCGCTGATCGTGGGGGCGCGGGTCGCGGATCCGCCGCTGCTCGGGGTGGCCTGGGGTGCGCTGGCGGCGCTGTTCGTCGGGGTCCTGCCGTACCTCGTCGTGCGGCTGCTGATGCGCGCGGGGCGGATCCGCGGCGACCACCACGTGCCGGACCGCCGCGAGCGGGCGCTGCCGATCGGGCTCGCGCTGGTCTCGATCGTCGTCGGGCTGGCGCTGCTCGTGGCGCTCGGGGCGCCGGCCGCGGTCACGACCTTCGGCGTGGTGACGGTGGTGGTGCTCCTGGTGATCGGGGTCGTCAACCTCGGCTGGAAGCTGTCGGGTCACGCCGCCGTCGTCGCGACCTGCGCGGTGGTGGTGCTGATCGCCTACGGCCCCTGGTCGCTGCTCGTCACCGTGCCGATCGCGCTCTGGACCGGCTGGTCGCGCGTCCGCCTCGGCGCGCACACCCCCGCCCAGGTGATCGCGGGCGCCCTGGTCGGTGGCGTGCTCGCCTCGCTCGTCTGGACCCTGCTCGGCTGACCCGCTCCTCCGCGAGATGCCACTTGTGCACGCTTTTCACGGCGTGTCGCGTGCACAAGTGGCATCTCGCGGCGGGGAGAGGGCTACGCGTCGCAGGCGATGCCGTCGCCGTCGCGGTCGAGGTCGTAGTCGTCGGGGCCGACGACCGTGACGGGACCCTGGATGTAGACGGGGCCGTTGCCTGAGCCCGCGGCGCAGTCGCCGTCGGAGGCGATCGGGACGCACTCGCCGGCGTAGCTGGAGTGGCAGCCGACCGGCTCGGGGACGGGGGCGGGAGCGGGGACGAGCGTGCCGACGCGGGTGACGTCGTCGACGACGGGGGTGGTGACCGCCTCCGAGAGCTGCGAGCGGGAGACCTCGGCGCCGTCGTGCTTCACGACCTCGAAGGTGCGCGTGAGCACACCGTCGGCGCCGGCGACGACGGTGCTGGTGCCCTGGGCTGCGCTCGGGTCATCCTCGGTGCGCGAGGAGCGGGCGATCGGGGCGGTCTCGGTGACCGTCTCGGTCGTGATCACGACCGTCGGTGTCGGGCTGGGAGTCGAGGTCGGAGTGGGAGCCGGGGTCGCGGTCCGGGTCGGCGCGGCGGCGGGTGTCGCGGAGCTCTCGGGGCCGGAGGCGACGGCCTGGTCGTCCGTGGGCGCCGTAGTCGCCGTCGACCCGAACGCCGACAGGCCGACGATCAGGGCGAGCATCGCCGCGCCGCCGGCCATCGCGGACGTCCGGCGTCGGCGGGGCAGTCCGAGCCAGGTCGGGCGGCGCAGGAGCACACCGTAGGCCGCCGTGACGAGGACGACGAGGGCGATCATGACCAGCGCGGACCACGGCCCGCCGGAGAGCAAGGCGACGAGCGCGAAGAAGGCGGTGATGCCACCGCCGATCCACTGCAGCGGCGTGAGTCGGAGGCGGGTGAGGCGCAGCGATCCCGCCCGCAGTGGCCGGCGGCCGGACGCGCTGCGGTCGGCGGAGGCGGGGCCGGCGGGAACACTGTCTTGGAGCCTGCGCTGGAACGGCCGCGGGGCGGGCCGCCGATCGGCGGAGCGGCGGTTCCGCCGGGCGCGGTCGGGCAGGTCTGGCGGGAGGTGCGGGTGGCGGGGGCTCATCGAAGGTTCTTCCTGAAGGCGCGGCGGGACGCCTCAGCATGCCCCACGTGGCCCCTCCTCCGTGTCCCCCTTACAGGTCACGCTCTGCGCGGCGCTCCCCGTCGCGAGATGCCACTTGTGAGCGCGACACGCCGTGCAAGGCGCTCACAAGTGGCATCTCGCGGAAGGGGGTC
The DNA here is from genome assembly GCF_009834185.1 of Rathayibacter sp. VKM Ac-2760. Lineage (GTDB taxonomy): Bacteria > Actinomycetota > Actinomycetes > Actinomycetales > Microbacteriaceae > Rathayibacter. The sequence continues at coordinate 3,283,589 of NZ_CP047173.1, read as the reverse complement.
AGGAGTACTGGGCGACGAGCTCGCGCTTCAGGATCTTGCCGCTGGGGCCCAGGGGGAGGGCCTCGACGAACTCGATGCGGCGGGGGAACTTGAAGGCGGCGAGGTGCTCGTTCGCGTAGGCGATGAGCTCCTCGGCGGTCGCCGTCGCCGACGGGCCGAGCACCACGGCCGCCATGATCTCCTGACCGTGCTTCTCGTCCGGGACGCCGAAGACCGCCGCGTTCGCCACGGCCGCGTGGCCGATCAGGACCTCCTCGACCTCGCGCGGGTACACGTTGTAGCCGTTGCGGATGATCATGTCCTTGGTCCGGTCGAGGATGCGGATGTAGTCCTCGTCGTCCTTGGTCCCGAGGTCGCCGGTGCGGAACCAGCCGTCGACGACCGCAGCGGCCGAGGCCTCCGGATTGCCGAGGTAGCCCTTCATCAGGTTGTGGCCGCGGACCACGATCTCGCCCAGCTCGCCGCGGGGGAGCAGCTCGATGCGGTCGACGACCTCGGCGCGGGCGACCTCGACGTCGACGCCCCAGATCGGCGTGCCGACCGTGCCGGCGCGCGGGGGGACGCCGACGTGGTTGAAGGTCGCGACCGGGGAGGTCTCGGTCAGGCCGTAGCCCTCGTAGATCTCGACGCCGAAAACCTCGCGGAAGCGCTCGATCACGGCGACGGGCAGCGCCGCGCCGCCGGAGACCGCGTAGCGCAGCGGCGGGCGGTCGTCGCGTCGGGTGGCGGCGTCGAGCAGCGCGACGTACATCGTCGGGACGCCCTCGAACACCGTGCACTCGTGCGCGATCATCGCCTCGAGCGCGGCGTCGCCGTCGAACTTGGGCACGAGCACCACGGTCGCCGCGGTGCGGAACGCGGTGTTCATCGCGCAGACCTGGCCGAAGGTGTGGAAGAGCGGCAGCGCGCCGAGCACCACGTCGCCCTGGTGCAGATCGAAGGTGTTCATCAGGAGCACGTCGGACTGCGAGACGATCGCGAAGTGCGTCCCCTCCGCTCCCTTGGGCCGGCCGGTGGTGCCGCTGGTGTAGAGGATCGTCGCGGTGTCGAACGGCGAGCGCGGCACGTAGGTGTCGATCGGGGTCGCCTCGGCGGCGAGGTCCTCGAGGCGAGGGAAGGGGCTCTCGGTGCCGTCGGGCACGAGCACGCTCAGCACGGGGACGTCGGCCTGCGCGGCGCCGGCGGCGCCCTCGGCCAGCAGCGGGGCGGCGCAGATCAGCGCGGTGGCGCCGGAGTCGCGGAGGACGTAGGCGATCTCGTCGTGCTTGAGCAGCGCGTGCACCGGCACGACGACCGCGCCGAGGGCGAGGACGGCGAAGTAGCCGCGCGGGAAGTCGGGGACGTTGGGGATCAGCAGGGCGACCCGGTCGCCCGGGCCGACGCCGTGCGCGCGGAGAGCGCCGGCGTAGGCGCGGGTCTGCTCCCAGAGGGTCCGGTAGTCGATGGCCTGCGGGCCGACCCGGACCGCGATCGTCGTCGGCGTGCGGCGCGCCGCCTCCGCCAGGATCGCCGCGACCGAGACGCTGCCGAACCCGGCCGTGGGCGGAGGTGCGGCGGGTGCCTCGGTCGTGCGCGGTTCTGTGATGCTCATCGGGGCTCCAGTCGTCGTTGACCGCCACGGCGCGTTCGCCGGGTTCTTCACGGTAGATCCGCGAACGGCGCCGTTCAAGGGCGCCGCACCGGATGCTCAGCGAGCGCGCTCGGGATGCCGCAGCACGACGAGCGGGCCCGGAACGCTCAGCGCGAGGCTGTGGCTGACCGAGCCGAGCAGCAGGCGTAGGAACGCGCCGCGCCCGTGACTCCCGATCACGAGGAGGCGCGAGGAGGCCGCGAGCGCGGTGAGGCGCTCGACCGGGTCGCCGCGGACGAGCGAGCGGCGCACCTCGAGATCGGGGTGCGAGTCGCCGAGGCCGACCAGCGACTCGGCGAGCAGGAGGTTCTCGTCCTCCTCGATCGCCTCGATGACGCGGCGCTCGACCGGCACGGAGTCGCTCCAGGCCCCGGGGAGCTGCCAGGCGTGCAGGGCGAGCAGCGGCTCGTGCCGGCGGTCGGCCTCGTCGGCGGCGAAGCGGATCGCCGAGAGCGAGACCTCCGAGCCGTCCGCGCCGACCGCGATCCCCGTCCGGGTCCGCTCCCCGCCGTCGGGCTCGGGGATCAGCGCGACCGCCGAGCGGGAGGCCGCGGCGACCCGCACGGCGACCGGGGCACTCCGGGCGACGGCGCGACGGCTGAGCGGGTGGGCGCCGAGGACCAGCAGGGCGCCGGCCGGAGCCGCGTCGGCGAGCACGGGGACGGTCGCGCCCTGGAGCACTCGCGAGCGCACGGTCACCTCCGGGACGTCCGCCGCGGCGACCGAGCGGGCCTCGTCGAGGGCCTCGTCCGCGAGCACGCGCTGCGCGGAGCCCGCGCCGCCCAGGCCGGCCCGGGGCGGCTCGACCACGGCGACGAGCTCGACGGGCAGGCGATGCGCCCGCGCGAACTCGAGTGCCCACTGCAGGGCGGCCCCGCTCCGGCCCGCTCCGCCGATCCCGACCACGACCGCGTCCATGAACGCCTCCTCTTCGAGTGCCCGCAGGCGTCATCATCCTCTCCGCGCGACGAGAAGGGGAGTGGCTGCGGTTCCGCGGCGGCGTCCGTACAGTCGGACCGGCTGCGGTGTCGATCGGACGGACCCGGCGAGCACGGAGGAGACGGTCATGCGCGGCGAGGCGACGCTCTACACCGACACCATCGCGACGGCGCCGTTCGCGCTCGCCGTGATCGCGGAGGCGACCGGCTCGCGGGTGGTCGGCGCGCGGACCGCGGACGCGCACGTCCCGCTCTACAGCGGCCCGACCAGTGCCCGGGTCTCGGTCGCGGGGTTCGGCGACAGCGTGCCGATCGCGGTCGACGTCCGCGACGAGCGCGGGCAGGACGAGGCGCGGGCCGCGGCCCAGGCGCTGGGGCTCGAGCTGGCGGCCTACGCGGGCTGGGTGATCACGCCCGGCTTCTGACGCTCCGGTCGGACTCCGCGCGCACGCGGGCGAGGAAGAATCGGCTCGGCGCCGTGCGCACCGCCGCAGGCAGGGCGCGATAGACCGCGAAGGTGCGGGCGAGCGCCCGGTCGAACCGCCTCTGCTGCCGGGCACTCCAGCGGAAGCCGAACGGCGCGCGCAGCTCAGCGGGCAGCAGCCCCGCCGTCATCAGCCGGAGATACGGGCCGACCGGGCGCAGCCACCAGGCGGCGATCCCGCCGTCGAGCAGGTCGTGGGCGACGCGGCGGGCGGCCGGGGTGACCTCGAGGCGCGCGAGCTCCCGCTCCCAGTACGCGTCGAAGTCCGCGCGGGAGGCGGGCCACAGCTCCTCCGGCATCTGCAGCGCCGTGCCGACGACGCGGGAGCGGTGCACGAGGTCGTCCGCCTCGCTCCGGCCGAGCGGCCCGAAGACGCCCTCGTGCAGCTGCAGCATCGACTGGGCGATGGTCGCGGCGACCCAGCGTTGCAGCTCCGGATCGAAGGCCGTGTACCCGGGGCCGCGGACCGGCCCGTGCGCGCGGTTCACCCGGCGCTGCACGGTCCGGACGTCCTCCGCGGAGCCGAATTGCAGGGCGTAGAGGTAGGAGAGGGTGCCGAAGAGCCGACCGAGCGCGCGGTGCACGAAGTCGGAGTGCTCGGCGACGCCGGCGCCGACCGCGGGGTGCGCGATCTGCAGCAGGATCGCGCGCGCCCCCGCGATCAGGAAGACGCCCTCGCGGAAGACGTCGCGACCGGTGGGCGGAAGACGGGCCATCCCGCCACGGTACGCGGCCCGGCGGCCGCGCGGCCCGTGCATCGCGGCGCAGGGACCTCGGACGGGGTGCGGAGTAGAGTTGGCGCGGCCCAGGATCAGCGTCGACACGCAAGAGCGCCGACGCCGAGGCGTGCCGGGTCTTCGGACCGCACGACCCTCCGACGGGCCACCCCCGGACTCGAAACGCAAGCGCGCTCGGCGCGGAATGGGAATGCAGCGTGGATCTCTTCGAATACCAGGCCCGTGATCTGTTCGAGAAGTACGGCGTGCCCGTGCTCCCCGGCATCGTCGCCGACACGCCGGAGGAGGTGCGCGCCGCGGCGGAGAAGCTGGGCGGCGTCACCGTCGTCAAGGCGCAGGTCAAGATCGGCGGCCGCGGCAAGGCGGGCGGCGTCAAGGTCGCGAAGACCGCGGACGACGCGTTCGCGGCGGCGCAGTCGATCCTCGGCCTGGACATCAAGGGCCACGTCGTCAAGCGCGTCATGGTCGCGGGCGGTGCGCGCATCGACCGCGAGTTCTACTTCTCGGTCCTGCTCGACCGGGCCAACCGCTCCTACCTCTCGCTCACCTCCTACGAGGGCGGCATGGAGATCGAGCAGCTCGCCGTCGAGCGCCCCGAGGCCCTCGCCCGCGTCGAGGTCGTCCCCGGTCAGGGCATCGACCAGGCCAAGGCCGAGGAGATCGCCCGCGCGGCGAAGTTCCCGGAGGAGCTGATCGCCAAGGTCGCCCCCGTGCTGGTCAAGCTCTACGACGTCTACACCGGCGAGGACGCGACGCTCGTCGAGGTCAACCCGCTCGTGCTCACCGAGGAGGGCGACATCGTCGCGCTCGACGGCAAGGTCTCGCTCGACGAGAACGCCGGCTTCCGCCACGCCGAGCACGCCGCGCTCGAGGACAAGGACGCGGCCGACCCGCTCGAGGCCAAGGCCAAGGAGAACGACCTCAACTACGTGAAGCTCGACGGCGAGGTCGGCATCATCGGCAACGGCGCGGGCCTGGTCATGTCGACGCTCGACGTCGTCGCCTACGCCGGCGAGAAGCACAACGGCGTGAAGCCGGCCAACTTCCTCGACATCGGCGGCGGAGCCTCCGCCCAGGTGATGGCGAACGGCCTCGACGTGATCCTCGGCGACGAGCAGGTCAAGAGCGTCTTCGTCAACGTCTTCGGCGGCATCACCGCCTGCGACGCGGTCGCCAACGGCATCCTGCAGGCCCTCGAGATCCTCGGCGACTCGGCGACCAAGCCGCTCGTCGTCCGCCTCGACGGCAACAAGGTGGAGGAGGGCCGCGCGATCCTCGAGGCCGCCGCCAACCCGCTCATCACCCTGGCCGCGACGATGGACGAGGGCGCCGACAAGGCCGCCGCACTCGCCGCCGCGTAACGACCCCTCGACTCAAGGAATCAGAGAACAAGCATGTCGATCTTCCTCAACAAGGACTCCAAGGTCATCGTCCAGGGCATCACCGGCGGCGAGGGCACCAAGCACACCGCGCTGATGCTCAAGGCCGGCACGAACGTCGTCGGCGGCGTCAACGCCCGCAAGGCCGGCACGACCGTGACCCACGGCGACGTCGAGCTGCCCGTCTTCGGCACCGTCAAGGAGGCCATCGAGGCCACCGGCGCCGACGTGTCGATCGCGTTCGTCCCGCCCGCCTTCTCGAAGGACGCCGTCATCGAGGCGATCGACGCCGAGATCGGCCTCCTCGTCGTCATCACCGAGGGCATCCCGGTGCAGGACTCGGCCGAGTTCTGGGCCTACGCGCAGGAGAAGGGCAACAAGACCCGGATCATCGGCCCGAACTGCCCCGGCATCATCACGCCGGGCGAGTCGCTCGTGGGCATCACCCCCGCCACGATCACCGGCAAGGGCCCGATCGGCCTCGTCTCGAAGTCGGGCACGCTGACCTACCAGATGATGTACGAGCTGCGCGACCTCGGCTTCTCGACCGCCATCGGCATCGGCGGCGACCCGATCATCGGCACCACGCACATCGACGCCCTCGCGGCGTTCGAGGCCGACCCCGAGACCAAGGCGATCGTGATGATCGGCGAGATCGGCGGCGACGCCGAGGAGCGCGCGGCCGACTTCATCAAGGCGAACGTCACCAAGCCGGTCGTCGGCTACGTCGCGGGCTTCACCGCCCCCGAGGGCAAGACCATGGGCCACGCCGGCGCCATCGTCTCCGGCTCCGCGGGCACCGCGCAGGCGAAGAAGGAGGCCCTCGAGGCCGCCGGCGTCCGCGTGGGCAAGACGCCCTCCGAGACGGCGGACCTGCTCCGCGAGGTCTACGCGGCGCTGTAGCGCACCGCACGTCCGGAACGGACGGGATCGGCCGCCTCGCGCGGTCGGCCCCGTCCGTTCCGTCGTCTCCGGCGCGGTAGCGTCGTGCCGTGACCCGCCGCCTCGGACTCGACTTCCTGACCTTCGTGCCGTATCCGGAGGGACCCGAGCAGCCCGGCGATGCCGCCCGCAGCCTCGAGGACGGCCTCGCGCTCTTCGAGCTGGCCGAGGCGCTCGGCTACGACACCGGCTGGGTGCGGGTGCGGCACTTCGAGCGCTTCCTCGCCTCGCCGATGACCTTCTTCGCGGCGGCCTCGCAGCGCACCCGGCGCCTGCGCCTCGGCACCGCCGTGATCGGCGCGCGCTACGAGTCGCCCGTCCGCCTCGCCGAGGACGCGGCGACCGTCGACCTGCTCTCCGGCGGCCGGCTCGACCTCGGCGTGAGCAGCGGCTTCGCGCACCTCGCCTCGGTCTTCGACGGCGTCTTCGGCCAGGCCGATCGCGAGTTCCGCGCCGAGGCGCAGGAGCGGATCGAGCGCCTGCGCGACGCGCTCTCGGGCACGGTCCTCGGCATCGCGGAGTCGGCGCTGATGTCGGTGCCGGTCGGCGATCCGCTCGTGCAGCAGCCGCACGCCCCGGGCCTCGCCGACCGGCTCTGGTACGGCGCCGGCACCACAGCGTCCGCCGTGCGCGCCGGCGAGCAGGGCATGCACCTCCAGGTCTCCACGCTGAACACGGAGGAGACCGGGCTGCCGTTCGCCGAGCAGCAGGCCGCGCAGATCCGCGCCTACCGCGAGGCCTTCGCCGCCGCCCGTCCCGGGCGTACCTCGCGGGTCACGGCAGGGCGGATCGTGCTGCCGCTGACCGGTCCCGCCGACGAGGAGGCGCACCGCCCGTTCATCGAGGGCTATCTCGCTCGGATGGACGACGACGGCCGCCCGCGCACCGCCGACCGCTCGATCATCGCCGCGCCGATGCGCTTCAGCCCGCTGCACGTCGGCACGGCCGACGAGATCGTCGCGTCGCTCGCGGCCGATCCGGCGCTGGCCGAGGCGGACTCGCTCACGATCACGCTGCCCGCCGTCGGCGGGGTCGCCTCGCACCGGCGGATCCTGGAGACCGTCGCGCAGGACATCGCGCCCCGGCTGGGCTGGACGCCCGCCGCCTAGCCGCGGCGCAGCAGCAGCAGCGAGAGCGGCCGCTGCAGGACCAGCAGCAGCAGCCACCAGAGCCCGACCGACGGGACGAGCAGCGCAAGTGCCAGCGCGAGCACGAGGAGCGCGAACGGCACGACGGCCGGGGCCAGCCGGACCGGCCCGGCGCCCTCGCGCAGCAGCCCCGGCCGGCGCAGCAGCCGCAGCTCGATCAGCAGGAGCGCTCCGCTGACCACGACCATCGTGCCGATGTAGAGGCCGATCGTCGCGCGGGAGTCCGGCAGCAGCGCGATGGCGCTCGTCGAGAACGGGAAGAACGCGATCGCGACCAGCCAGAGCAGATCGAGCCAGACCAGCCCGGCGTCGTAGTCGCCGGCCAGCTCGAAGATGCGGTGGTGCGGCATCCAGAACACCGCGATCAGCGTGAAGGAGAGCGCGAAGGCGAGCACCGAGTCGAGGTGCTGGCCGAGGACCTCGCCCACGCCGCCGCCGTCGCGGCCGATCTCGGGGGCGAGCTCGACCAGCGGCAGCACGAGGATGGTGATCGCGATGGCCACGGTCGCGTCGGAGAAGTTGACCAGGCGGTCCAGGCCCCTGGCGGACCGCGGCTGGCGGTGCCGCTCGGCGCGCTGCCCGCGGTGCAGCAGCCGCTCGATCGGCCCGGAGAGCACCAGGAGCAGCAGCGCGAACATGTTCACGCCCGGCACGGCGACGGCGAGCACGAGCGCGACGACCAGCAGGGCGATCACGATCAGCGAGCGCGTGAACGAGCGCAGCGGGTCGATGCCGGGGGTGAGCAGCTCGGGGTCGCGGCGCAGGATCAGCTGCATCGCGAGAGTGGCGGCGCTCGCGACGATCATCGTGCCGATGTAGAGGGCGAACACGCTGGGATGGTTCTCGAACACGTTCGACAGCAGATTCGCTGCGAACGGCAGCAGCACGATCGCCGCGAGCCAGACGAAGTTCACCGCGACCAGCGCGGGGGAGTAGCGGGCCACGCCCTCGAAGACCGCGTGGTGCACGAGCCACAGCCGCCCGATCACGGCGAAGGTGATGAAGAATGCCGCGAGCGTGCCGTAGTGGCCGGCCAGCAGCGCGCCGAGGTCGCTCGTGCCGCCCTCCTCGACCACGTCGACGAGCGGGAGCACGAGGAAGGTGATCGCGATGGCGACCGTCGCGTCGGTGAAGTTCACCAGTCGGTCGAGGCCGCGCTCGGTGCGGGTGCCGGTCGTCGTCACGGGTCGACCCTAGGGGACGGCTCGTCCTGCGAGGCGGGTGGATCTCGATACGCCCGCTGCGCGGGCTGCTCGATCAGCAGGATGGGGCCGTCCGGCGTGCGTCGATCCGCAGGACGGGGCCGTCCGGCGCGCGTCGATCAGCGCGGCCCGGCCGTGTGCCTGCTGGTCGAGTAGCCCCGGAGGGGCGTATCGAGACCCACCCGCCTCGGCGCTGCTTCCGACGCTGGTCGGTGGCCGCTCGCCCGGGGCGTCGCTGAGCGGTCGCGGCCGGGCCCGCCGATAGGCTCGACAGGCTCATGAACCGGATCACCGTCGCCCTCCTCGCCGCCTTCGACGCCGCGCTCTCGGCGCTGATCGGCATCGCGATCCCCCTCGTCCCCCTGACGATCCTCTGGGCCGTGCAGTACGACACGGCGGTGGACTGGACCGTGTTCTGGCGGGTCGCCGCCGACGCCTGGCTGCTCGGCCACGGCGCGGATCTGCGGGCGGCCTTCGCGCCCGAGTCGCCACTCGCACTCGGCCTGCCGGACGGCGCGGCGCCGTTCGCCGTGACCATCGCGCCGCTGGCCTTCGCGCTCCTGGCGATCCTGCTCGGCGCCCGCACCGGCCGCCGCGCGCAGGAGTCGCCCTACCGGCTGCTCGGCATCGGCTCCGCGATCGCCACCTACCTCCTCCTCTCGCTCCTGGTCACCCTCGGCGCGACCACCGCGGTCGCGAGGATCGACACCCTGCAGGGCGTGCTGCTCCCTCCGCTCGTCTTCGCCCTCGGCGTCGTGATCGGCGCGGCGACGCACTCCGCCCGCAGCGGCGAGCGCGACCCGATCGGCGCGTTCGCCGACCGGACGCTGCGGCGCCTGCCCGAGCCGGCCGCGCCGCTCGTGCTGACCTCGCTGCGCGGGGGCACCCTCGCGGCGGCGGCGGTGATCGGGGTGGCCGGCGTGCTCGTCGCGGTGCTGCTGGTCGCCGACTACGCCGCCGTCGTCGCGCTGTACGAGGGGCTGGGCACCGAGGCGCTCGGCGGCCTGGCGCTCACCCTCGGGCAGCTCGCCTTCCTGCCGAACCTGGTGATCTGGGCGGCGAGCTGGCTGATCGGCCCCGGCTTCGCGATCGGCGCCGGCTCCTCGGTGGCGCCGGCGGGCACGCTGCTCGGCCCGATCCCGTCGATCCCGGTGCTCGCCGCGCTGCCGCAGGGCGAGCTCTCGTTCGGCTTCCTCGGCCTGCTCGTCCCGCTGCTCGCCGGGTTCGTCGCGGGCTGGCGGATGCGCGCGGCGGTCGTCGACGGGCTCGACGGCCGGTCGCTGCTGCGCTGGGGTGCTGCCGCGGCGGGCGGCATCGGCGTGGTGGGCGGGCTGCTGCTCGGCCTGCTCGCCTGGTTCTCGGCCGGCGCGGCTGGCCGGGGCGCCTCGCGCAGGTCGGCCCCGATCCGCTGCTCGTCGGGGCCCTCGCGGCGCTCGAGCTGGCGCTCGCCGCGGGCCTCGGGCTCGCCTCCGGGCGGCTGCGCCGCGACTGAGCGCCCGGTGGTCGCCCGCGGAGGCGTCCCCCTAGACTTGCGCAGTGCTGAAGTTGGTCGTCCTCATCTCCGGCGGTGGCTCCAACCTCCGCGCGCTGCTCGAGGCGACGCGCGACGACCGCTTCCCCGCCCGCGTCGTGGCGGTCGGCAGCGACACCGACGCCGACGGGCTGCGGCACGCCGAGGCGCACGACGTCCCCTCCTTCACCGTCACGCCGAGCACCTTCGCCTCCCGCGACGCGTGGGGCGCGGAGCTGCTCGAGCAGATCCGGGGCTGGCAGCCGGACCTCGTGGTCTGCGCCGGCTTCATGCGGATCCTCCCGCCCGTCGTCGTCGACGCCCTCAGCCCGCGGATGATCAACACGCATCCCGCGCTGCTGCCGCTCTTCCCCGGCGCGCACGCCGTCCGCGACGCCCTCGCCGCCGGCGCCACCGAGACCGGAGTGACGGTGCACGTCATCGACACCGGCGTCGACACCGGCCCGGTCATCGCCCAGGAGAGCCTCGCCGTGCTCCCCGGCGAGAGCGAGCCCGCGCTGCACGAGCGCATCAAGACCATCGAGCGTCGCCTGCTGGTGCAGACGGTGCTCGACATCGCCCACGGAACCGTCGACCTCGAGGAGCTCGCCCGCGCATGAGCATCACCGCACACGACCCCAGCAGCTACGACGACCGCGACGTCGTCCCCGTCCGCCGGGCGCTGATCTCGGTCAGCGACAAGACCGGGCTGCTCGAGCTGGCCGCGGCGCTCGCCGGCGCCGGCGTCGAGCTGGTCTCGACCGGGTCCACCGCCGCGACCATCCGCGACGCGGGCCACGCCGTGACCGACGTCTCCGCCGTCACCGGCTTCCCGGAGTCGCTCGACGGCCGGGTGAAGACCCTGCACCCGGGCGTGCACGCCGGCATCCTCGCCGACGTCCGCCTCGCCTCGCACCGCGAGCAGCTCGAGCAGCTCGAGATCGCGCCGTTCGAGCTCGTCGTCGTGAACCTCTACCCGTTCCGCGAGACCGTCGCCGGCGGCGCCGACGCGGCGACCGTGGTCGAGAACATCGACATCGGCGGGCCCGCGCTCGTCCGCGCCTCGGCCAAGAACCATGCGAACGTCGCGATCGTCGTCGATCCGGCCGACTACGCCGGGATCGTCGCCTCCCTCGGCACCGGCACGACCCTCGCCGCCCGCCGCACCCTCGCCGCGCGCGCCTTCGCGCACACCGCCTCCTACGACTCCGCCGTCGCCGCCTGGTTCGCCGGGCAGGAGGCGGGCGGCGAGTCGGAGTTCCCCGGCTCGGTCGAGATCCGCGGCACCCGGCAGCAGGTGCTCCGCTACGGCGAGAACTCGCACCAGAAGGCGGCGCTCTACGTCTCGCCCGACGGCACCGGCATCGCCCAGGCGCGCCAGCTGCACGGCAAGGAGATGTCCTACAACAACTACGTCGACGCGGACGCGGCCGTCCGCGCGGCCTACGACTTCGTCCTCCCCGCCGTCGCGATCATCAAGCACGCCAACCCGTGCGGCATCGCCATCGCCGGAGCGAAGGCGATCGACCCGATCGCGTCCGCCCACCGCCGCGCCCACGAGTGCGACCCGGTGTCCGCCTTCGGCGGCGTCATCGCCGCGAACCGCACCGTCACCCTCGCCATGGCCGAGACGGTGAAGGAGATCTTCACCGAGGTGCTCGTCGCCCCCGGCTTCGAGCCGGAAGCGCTCGAGGTGCTGAAGACCAAGAAGAACCTCCGCCTGCTGCAGCTGCCCGACTTCTACGCCCCCGTCGAGACCGAGTTCAAGCAGATCTCCGGGGGGATCCTGCTGCAGCAGCCGGACCGCTTCGTCGGCGGCCCCGGCGAGGTCAGCTCCGGCTGGGAGCTCGTCGCCGGCGAGCCCGCCGACGCCGACACGCTGCTCGACCTCGAGTTCGCCTGGAAGGCCTGCCGCGCCGTGAAGTCCAACGCGATCCTCCTCGCCAAGGGCGGCGCCTCCGTCGGCGTCGGCATGGGCCAGGTCAACCGCGTCGACTCCTGCCACCTCGCCGTCTCCCGCGCCGGCGACCGCGCCCCCGGCTCCGTCGCCGCCTCCGACGCGTTCTTCCCCTTCGCCGACGGCCTCGAGGTCCTCCTCGCCGCCGGCGTCAAGGCCGTCGTGCAGCCCGGCGGCTCCGTCCGCGACCCGGAGGTCATCGAGGCCGCGAAGCGCGCGGGCGTCACCATGTACACGACCGGGGAGCGCCACTTCTTCCACTGAGCGCCGCAGGCGCTCAGTGGAAGAAGGTGCTCGTCTTCCACGCCGCTCCTCGCGCGGCGTGGCGCGGTCGGCTCCGCGGGTGGTGCGTTCCGCAGAGCGGGTCGCGTCGGCCGCCGCGGGAATCGCTTGGCACGCGATCCCCGCACGCGGCCTCTCCCTTTCGGGAGTCGGGGTCTCGACGCGACACGCTCCACTCCTCAGAAGTTGTCGTAGTCGAGCGTCGAGTACGACAACTTTTGCGGACTCGGGGTGCGAGCCCGGCGCCGCGCCGCCACTCTCCAAAAGTTGCGGTAGTGGGACGCGGCTACCGCAACTTCTGCGGAGTCGGTGGCCTCTGAGCGTGGACGGGTCTCTCCGCTCGCCAGGAGTTGTCGTAGTCGGGCGTCGAGTACGACAACTTCCGCGTACTCGGGGGAGCGGACCTGGTGCGCGCCGCCACTCCTCAGAAGTTGCGGTAGTGGGGCGCGACTACCGCAACTTCTGCGGAGTCGGCGGCTCCCGGGTGCGGTGGAGCCGCTCCGGTCTCCAGAAGTTGTCGTAGTGGGGCGTCGAGTACGACAACTCCTGCTTGCTGGCGGCGCGAGCCGGGCGGGCGACTCCACTCTCCAAAAGTTGCGGTAGTGGGGTGCGACTACCGCAACTTCTGCTGAGGGGGCGGCCTCCGGGCGCGGACCGACGTGTCCGCTCGCCAGGAGTTGTCGTGGTGGGGCGTCGAGTACGACAACTTCTGCGCACTCGGGGGCGCGGGCGCGGCGCGGCGCGGGGCCCGGCTCTCAGACGGCTGCGAGGGTCCGGCCAGGGGCGGCAGGGGTGCGGGCGCGTAAGGTCTGCGCGTGCCCTCCGACTCGACGCTCCACGCGCCCACCGACCCGACTGCCGCGACCGCCCCGACCGTGAGGCGCCGCCTGCTGACGGCGCTCGCCGCCGCGGCCGCCACGGCCGTCGCCGCCCACCTCGCCAACCTCCTCGCCTTCTTCATCGGCAACCAGCTGCAGCCGACGTCGATCCCGCAGGTGAACGCCTACTTCCTGCTCTCGAGCGTGCTCGCCTTCGTCGTGGTCCTCGTCCTCGCCGCGGCCGGCCTGCTGGCCCGCGCGTGGACGGCCGCGATCGCCGGACTCGTCGCGGGGCTCGTCGGTGCCGTCTTCGGCACCCTCGTGCAGGCCAGCGCGACGGGCGAGCCGATCACCGGCGAGGTCTGGTTCTCCATCGTGCAGACCTTCGGCGGGCTGAACCTCATCTTCCTGCTCGCCTTCGTGATCGCCGCCGCCACCCTCGGCCACCGCATCGCCGTCGCCTCGACGGCCCCCCGCGCCACGACGGCCACCCGCGCCACGACGGCCACTGCCGCCCGCTCGGAGCGCCGGATCGCCCTCATCCGGCAGCCCGCGGACGACCTCGACGCGGGCGAGCTCACCCACCTCGAGCGCGTCCCCGTCGACCGGATGAAGGCGCTGCAGCAGTGGGAGGAGTACGTCGACGCGCTCGAGGAGGCCGGCTGGGAGACCGTTCAGGTCGCCACGGCGCCCGAGCTGCCCGACTCCGTCTTCCTCGAGGACGCCCTGCTCGTCGTGGACGGGCACGCCGTCCTCACCCGTCCCGGCGCCGAGTCCCGCCGCGGCGAGGTCGACGGCGCGGAGGAGGCGGCCCGCGCCCTCGACCTGATCGTGCATCGGATCGAGGCGCCCGGCACCCTCGAGGGCGGCGACGTCCTCCGCGTCGGCTCCACGGTCTACGTCGGCCGCGGCGGCCGCACCAACGCCGAGGGCGTCGCGCAGCTGCGCGCGCTGCTCCGTCCGCTCGGCCTGCGGGTCGTCGCGGTCCCGCTCACCCGTGCGCTGCACCTCAAGAGCGCCGTCACCGCCCTGCCGGACGGCACCGTGATCGGCTGGGAGGCCGTGGTCGACGAGCCGCGGCTGTTCCCCTCCTTCCTGCCGATGCCGGAGGAGGGCGGCGCGCACGTCGTCGTGCTCGACCCGGACACGCTGCTGATGGCCGCGTCCGCGCCGCGGAGCGCCGAGCTGCTGCGCGGCCTCGGCTACCGGGTCGTCGCGGTCGACGTCTCGGAGTTCGAGAAGCTCGAGGGCTGCGTCACCTGCCTGTCCGTCCGCGTGCGCTGAGCCCGCGGGGGAGGCCGGTCCCGGCAGGGCGAGGAGCCTCGGCCCGGCGATCCTCGCCATCGGCGCGACGCGGTGGACGCCGCCGGGCGGCCGGGTATAGCCTTCAAGGCTGCCCGGAGCCCGACACGGGCCGGCGGCATCCCCTCCCCCCGACGCTCCGGTGCTCGGTGGGCTCCGTCCTCCGTCGCGAAAGCCCCGCACCGTGCTCGCACACTCCACTCCGTCCGCCGCGCCGAAGCGCCCGAACACCCTCCGGACGCTGCTGCGCCTCGTCCCGTTCGTCGGCGACTCGCTCCCGCGCCTGACCGGCGGCATCGCCGTCGCGCTCGTCGCGAGCCTCGTCTCGCTCGCGATCCCGATCGTGCTGCAGCAGCTGGTCGACGGTCCGCTCGGCGACGGCGCGACCGCCGCCGGCTCGGGCGACCTCGGCCCGCTGATCGGCCCGGTCGTCGTCGTGCTGCTGCTCGGTGTGCTCGAGGCGGTCGCCATCGCGCTGCGCCGCAGGATGGTGCTCACGCCGAGCACGCGGATCGAGGCGCGGATGCGTGCCGCGCTCTACCGCCAGCTGCAGGATCTGCCGGTCTCGTTCCACGACCGCTGGCAGAGCGGTCAGCTGCTCTCGCGCGCGATGAGCGACCTCAGCCTGATCCGCCGCTGGATCGCCTTCGGCTTCGTGCTGCTGGTGGTCAACACGCTGACGATCGTCGTCGGCTTCGGCGTGCTCGTCTACTGGAACCCGATCCTCGGCGCGCTGTTCGTGGCCTGCTCGATCCCGGTCTGGATCTACGGCTTCGCCTTCGAGAAGCGCTACTCCAGCATCGCCCGCCGCAGCCAGGACCAGGCCGGCGACCTCGCCACCACGGTCGAGCAGTCGGTCCACGGCATCCGGGTGCTCAAGGCCTTCGGGCGGCACCAGCACGCGCTCGCCGGGTTCGCCGACCAGGCCGAGAAGCTGCGCGGCACGGAGGTGGAGAAGGCGAAGGCCATCGCCGGCATCTGGGTTGTCCTCCTGCTGATCCCGGACATCGCCTTCGCGCTCTGCCTGCTCGCCGGTGTCTGGCTGGCCGCCGACGGGCAGCTCAGCGTGGGCGAGCTCTTCGCCTTCTTCGCCACCGCGACGGTGCTGCGCTGGCCCGTGGAGTCGATCGGCTTCCTGCTCTCGATGACCTTCGACGCGCGCACGGCCGTCGACCGCTACTTCGAGGTGATGGACAGCCGCAACACGATCACCGACCCGGAGTCGCCCGAGACGATCGCCCGCCCGCTCGGCCGGGTGCGCTTCCGCGACGTGCACTTCCGCTACCAGGACGCTCCCGAGCGCTTCCCGGACCTCCTCGACGGCGTCGACCTCGAGGTCGAGCCCGGCGAGACGATGGCGCTCGTCGGCCTCACCGGCTCGGGCAAGACCACCCTCACCGCGCTGCTGCCGCGCCTCTACGACGTGACCGGGGGAGCGATCGAGATCGACGGCGTCGACGTGCGCCGCCTGCGCCGCGACGAGCTGCGCTCCCACGTGGGCATGGCCTTCGAGGACGCGACGCTGTTCTCGACCTCGGTGCGCGAGAACGTGCTGCTCGGCCGGCCCGACGCCTCGGAGGAGGAGCTGCTCGAGGCGCTCGAGATCGCGCAGGCCGACTTCGTGCACTCGCTCCCGAACGGGCTCGACACCACCGTCGGCGAGGAGGGCATGAGCCTCTCCGGCGGCCAGCGGCAGCGGCTCGCACTCGCCCGCGCCATCGCCGCCCGCCCGGCCGTCCTCGTCCTGGACGACCCGCTGTCGGCGCTCGACGTCGACACGGAGGCGCGGGTCGAGAAGGGCCTGCGCCGCGTCCTCGGCGACACCACGGCGCTGATCGTCGCCCACCGCCCGTCGACCGTCGCCCTCGCCGACCGCGTCGCCCTCCTCGAGGAGGGGCGGGTCACCGCCGTCGGCACCCACACGGAGCTGCTCGCGAGCAGCCCGCACTACCGCTTCGTCATCTCGAGCCTCGAGGAGGACGAGCTCGCCCGCCCGCGCGGCACCGAGCGCGTCGGCTCCCGCCCGAGGACCGGCACGGACATCGACATCGACACCACCGACCTGGAGACCAGATCATGAGCACGCTCGGATCGACCGAGGAGCGCGACGACCTCAGCCGCGCGGAGTCCGCGGCCCTGCGCCGGCGCTCCCTCGCCCTGCTGGGGTCGCTGCTGCGCCCTTTGCGGCTGCGCCTCGTCCTCACGGCGATCGTGGTGGTCGTCTCGACCGCCGCGCAGGTCGCGGGCCCGGCGCTGATCGCGCTCGGCATCGACAACGGGCTGCCGGCGATCCTCGACGGCGACGCCACTCCGCTCGTCCTCACCGTCGCGGCCTACGTGCTGACCGGTGTGATCGGCGCGGTGCTGGTCGCCTGGTACACCGTGCTGTCCGCGCGGGTGAGCCAGGCGATCCTGATCGACCTGCGCAAGCGCGTCTTCCTGCACACCCAGAAGCTGAGCCTCGAGTTCCACGAGAACTACACCTCGGGCCGCATCATCTCCCGCCAGACGAGCGACCTCGACTCGATCCGCGAGCTGCTCGACTCCGGCATCAACCAGCTGGTGCAGGGCGCGCTCTACATGGGCTTCGTCGCGATCGCGCTCGTCTCGCTCGACGGCGTCAGCGGACTCGTGCTCGCCTGCGCGCTGGTGCCGCTCGCGATCCTCACCCGCTGGTTCCAGAAGCGGTCGCAGGCACTCTTCCGCGGCACCCGCGTCGCCTCGTCCCGCCTGATCGTGCAGTTCGTCGAGACGATGACGGGCATCCGCGCCGTGCAGACCTTCCGCACGCAGGAGCGCAACGAGTCGGCGTTCGGCGTCGTGGTCGAGCGCTACCGGCTCGCCTACAAGAAGGTCTTCGGCGTCTTCGGCACGTTCGACCCCGGTCTGGTGCTGATCGGCAACGTCACGACGGCGGCCGTGCTCTTCTTCGGCGGGATGCGCGTGCTCGACGGCGGTCTCGAGATCGGCGCGCTGCTCGGCGTGCTGCTCTACACCCGGCGCTTCTTCGCGCCGGTGCAGGAGATGGCGATGTTCTACAACTCCTACCAGTCCGCCGCGGCGGCGCTCGAGAAGATCTCGGGCG
This sequence comes from Rathayibacter sp. VKM Ac-2760, assembly GCF_009834185.1. GTDB lineage: Bacteria > Actinomycetota > Actinomycetes > Actinomycetales > Microbacteriaceae > Rathayibacter. Next base: position 3,266,175 of record NZ_CP047173.1, on the reverse strand, counting down.
TGCTGGCGGAGGAGCAGAGCGTGCCGGATCCGGCGCACCCGGTCGATCTGCGCGAGGCGCGCGGGGCGCTCGGCTTCGAGGGCGTCCGGTTCGCCTACACGACCGACCGCGAGGTGCTGCCGCGCTTCGACCTGCGCATCCCGGCCGGTCAGACCATCGCCCTCGTCGGCTCGACGGGTGCCGGCAAGTCGACGCTCGCGAAGCTCATCTCGCGCTTCTACGACCCGACCGACGGAGTGGTCACGCTCGACGGCGTGGATCTGCGGCAGCTGCACCCGAAGGACCTGCGCCGCGCGATCGTGATGGTGACCCAGGAGGCCTACCTCTTCTCCGGCTCCGTCGCCGACAACATCGCGATCGGCCGGCCGACGGCGTCGTACGACGAGATCGTCGACGCGGCGAAGGCGGTCGGCGCGCACGCCTTCATCCAGGCGCTGCCGGACGGCTACGACACCGACGTGAACAAGCGCGGCGGGCGGGTCTCGGCCGGCCAGCGCCAGCTGATCTCGTTCGCCCGCGCCTTCCTCGCCGACCCGGCGGTGCTGATCCTGGACGAGGCGACGTCGTCGCTCGACATCCCGAGCGAGCGGCTGGTGCAGCTCGGGCTGCAGACGCTGCTCGCCGACCGGACCGCGGTGATCATCGCGCACCGCCTGTCGACGGTGGCGATCGCCGACCGGGTGCTGGTGATGGAGCACGGCCGGATCGTGGAGGACGGGACTCCGGAGGCGCTCATCGCGGGCGACGGCCGCTTCGCGACCCTGCACGCGGCCTGGCGCGACTCCCTGGTCTGAGCCGGGCGGCTGCCGCGGTCAGGGCGTCCAGCGTGCCTCGCGGACGTCGACCCGGTAGCCGCTCGGCGTCGTGACGAGCGGCGTGCCCTCGCGCTCGTAGTGCCGTCGGGCGCGCTCCTCGTGCCCGACGGCGGGAGCGCCTCCGGAGCGGACGACCCGCCACCAGGCGACGTCGGAGCCGTAGCGCGCGAGCACGGTGCCGACCGCGCGGGCGGCGCGGGTGCCGAGCAGCGCGGCGATCTCGCCGTAGGCCATCACGCGGCCGGGCGGGATCGCGTCGACGACGGCGAGGACCGCGGAGACGAAGTCGGCGGGGTCCGCCTCTCCGTCCTCGAAACGTGTGCTCAGAGCTTCAGCGCCCCGATGTTCTCGCCGTACGGGGTCTCGCCGGTGACCTCGAAGCCGATCCAGCGGAAGAACTGCTCGGGGCCGTCCGCGCCGGACTCCCAGATCACGGTGAGGGTGTCGAAGCCGCGCGCGCGCGCCTCGTCGGCGGCGGCGCGGACGGCGAAGGTGCCGACTCCGCGGCCCTGCTTCGCCGCGTCGATGTTGATCCGCCAGATGCAGCTGCGGAACTCCTCGGGCGCCTCGGGATCGAAGTGCGCGTGGATGAAGCCGACGAGCTCGTCGCCGTCGAGGATCGCCCGCTGCCAGGCCGCGCCGGGGTCGATCACGGCGGACGCCGCGGAGTACGACTCGGGAGCGACGAACTGCTCCTGGCCCGGTTTGAGGCTCAGGCCGTTCACGGCGGAGATGTTCGCGGCCGACAGCTCTTCCAGGCGGAGGTCACTCATGCGGCCCAATCTAGCGGCCCGGCCGGAGGGCGGTCATCCTCCCCGCGGACGAGCGGCGCGTTGCGTCCGGTGCGGTGACCCGACCGCCGCCGAACTGTCTCGACGTCGAGACAGTTCGGCCCTCGGGTAAGCTGGACGAGGCCGTCTGGAGCGGCCGCGGAGCCACCCGTCCCTCGCAGCAGCGGGGCGGTGCAACGAGACCCTGGGAGTGCAATGTCGAAGATCAAGGTTGAAGGAACCGTCGTCGAGCTCGACGGCGACGAGATGACGCGGATCATCTGGCAGAAGATCAAGGACACCCTGATCCACCCGTACCTCGACGTGAACCTCGAGTACTACGACCTCGGCATGGAGTACCGCGACCAGACGGACGACCAGGTCACCATCGACGCGGCGCACGCCATCCAGAAGCACGGCGTCGGCGTCAAGTGCGCGACGATCACGCCCGACGAGGCGCGCGTCGAGGAGTTCGGCCTGAAGAAGATGTGGAAGTCGCCGAACGGCACCATCCGCAACATCCTCGGCGGCGTCATCTTCCGCGAGCCGATCATCATCTCGAACATCCCGCGCCTGGTCCCCGGCTGGAACAAGCCGATCATCATCGGCCGCCACGCCTTCGGCGACCAGTACCGCGCCACCGACTTCGTCTTCAAGGGCAAGGGCACGCTCACCGTCGAGTTCACGCCCGACGACGGCTCCGAGCCGATGAAGTTCGAGGTCTACAAGGCCCCCGACGACGGCATCGCGCAGGTCCAGTACAACCAGGACTCGTCGATCCGCGACTTCGCCCGCTCCTCGCTCAACTACGGCCTGACCCGCAACTACCCGGTCTACCTCTCCACGAAGAACACGATCCTCAAGGCCTACGACGGCCGGTTCAAGGACATCTTCGAGGAGATCTTCGAGACCGAGTTCAAGGAGCGCTTCGAGGCCGCCGGCCTCACCTACGAGCACCGCCTCATCGACGACATGGTCGCCTCGGCCATGAAGTGGGAGGGCGGCTACGTCTGGGCCTGCAAGAACTACGACGGCGACGTCCAGTCCGACACCGTCGCGCAGGGCTTCGGCTCGCTCGGCCTGATGACCTCCGTGCTCTCCACGCCCGACGGCAGCGTCGTCGAGGCGGAGGCGGCGCACGGCACCGTCACGCGCCACTACCGCCAGCACCAGGCGGGCAAGCCCACCTCGACGAACCCGATCGCCTCGATCTACGCCTGGACGCGCGGCCTCGCGCACCGCGGCAAGCTCGACGGCAACCAGGAGCTCATCGACTTCTCGCTGACCCTCGAGGACGTCGTCATCAAGACGGTCGAGTCCGGCAAGATGACGAAGGACCTCGCGCTGCTCGTCGGCCCCGACCAGGGCTGGCAGACGACGGAGGAGTTCCTCAACACGCTCGACGAGAACCTCAAGGCGCGCATGTCGGCCTGATCTCCTCGGCGGAGCTCCGGCTCGCACGAACGGCTCCGGCTCGCGGGAATCCTCGGATTCCCCGAGCCGGAGCCGTTTCCGCGTGCCGGAGCGGCGGGCGGAGGGGGAGGACGGCGGCGGCGAGGCGCGCGCCGCGCCAGCGGAGGGCGACCCCGCGACACCGGGGTCGCCTCGACCGGCAGGAGGGATGGCGCGCCGTGGGCGGTCGCGCGCTGCGGGCGACGGTCGCCGCGCGGCTGAGCAGACCTGTGCAGCGTCGACCGCGAAGCCTGCGCTTCCGCGGATCGGCGGGGTGTCCGCGGCGGAGAGCGGCGGTCCACCGGGCGCGCTCGACGCCCGACTCACGGGAGTCGCAGGGCGGGCATCGCGCCTCGCCGGGACGGTGTCGCCCTCCGTCTCATCGTTCCGTCACCTCGCCGTGATAGTCGAGGATGATTCGCTTTGCAATAGGGTCGTCCACGGCAGAGAACCGATCCGGTTCCCCACGAACGCGAACAAGGACCTCGAGTGCCCTTCCCCCTCCTCCCTCGTCCAGGTGTCCGCCGCGCGGAGCAGCGCCTCCTCGCCGGCCTCGCCGTCCTGGGCCTCGCCGCGGCCGGCGCCTTCACCCTCTCCGGCGCCTCGGCCGCGCCGCTCCCGGGCGGCGACCCGGTCGCCGCCGGACTCGCCCCGCAGCAGGAGTTCGACGACGGCGACTACGTCGTCACCCTCGTCGAGCCGTCGGCCGCGGTCTACGAGGGCACCGACGCCCGCTTCGCCCGCACCGCTCCCGAGCCCGGCTCGCAGCTGCAGCCCGACTCGTCGCCGGTGGAGGACTACTCCGCGCACCTCGAGCACCGTCAGGAGGACGTCGCCGACGCCGTCGACGCCGAGATCGGCTACCACTACTCGGTCGCGCTCAACGGCTTCTCCGCGGTCCTCACCGGCGATCAGGCGCGCGCACTCGCCGGTCGCAAGGACGTCGCGCAGGTGGAGAAGGTGGAGGACTTCCACCTCGATCTCGCCGAGCCCCCGGCAGCGCCGATCGAGGCCGACGCCGCGGAGACCCCCGTCCCCGACTCCGGTCAGGAGTCGTCGACGAGCTTCCTCGGCCTCGTGGGTCCCGGCGGGGTCTGGGAGGACGTCGGCGGCGTCGACCAGGCCGGCGCGGGAGTCGTCGTCGGAGTCATCGACTCCGGCATCGCACCGGAGAACCCCTCGTTCGCCGGTGCACCGCTGGCCACCGCACCGGGTCCGGCTCCCTTCACGGAGGGCGACACGGTGACCTACCGGAAGTCCGACGGCGGCCTCTTCGTCGGCTCGTGCTCGCCCGGCCTCGCCGCCTCGGCGCAGTGGCAGGGCGACGAGTGCAACCAGAAGCTCATCGGCGCCCGCTGGTTCCACGAGGAAGGCGAGTCGGCCGGCTCGCCGGACCATCCCGACTACCTGTCGCCGCGCGACGGGGTCGGACACGGCTCGCACACCGCGAGCACGGCCGCCGGCGACGCCGGCGTCGAGGCCACCGTCGACGGGCGCGACTACGGCACCGTCTCCGGCGTCGCGCCCGCCGCGAAGATCGCCGCGTACAAGGTCTGCTGGAACGGCCCGAAGGACGGCATCGACGACGACCACTGCTCGAGCACCAGCATCCTCGCGGCGATCGAGGCAGCGGTCGCCGACGGCGTCGACGTCATCAACTACTCGATCGGCGGCCGCGCGGCGGAGTCGACGTTCACCGCGATCGATCGGGCCTTCCTGAACGCCGCGGCCGCCGGCGTCTTCGTGGCCGCCGCAGCCGGCAACACCGGCCCCACCGCCTCCACCCTCGACCACGCCTCGCCGTGGTACACGACCGTCGGCGCCTCGTCGATCCCGAACCACACGGCGACCGCCACCCTGGGCGACGGCCGGGCCTTCGCCGGCGGATCGATCACCGTCCACGGCGACGTCACGGGTCCCCTCGTGAACGGCGCGGACGTCACCCTCGCCGCGACCACGACCTCCGAGAGCTGCGCGACGGGCACCCTCGACCCGGCGAAGGTCGCCGGGACGATCGTCGCCTGCACCGCAGGGCTGAGCACCCGCGTCTCCAAGTCGCTCGAGGTCCACCGCGCGGGGGGCATCGGAATGCTGCTGCTGAATCCGGTCCCGAACGGGATGCACCTCGACCCCCACTCGGTCCCGAGCATCCAGATCGACTCGGGGGCGTACGCCGCGATCACGGCGTACGCGGGCACCGCCGGTGCGACGGTCACGCTGAGTGCGGGCGATGCGACTGGGACGAGCATCCCGGCGCCGCAGGTGGGCGGCTTCTCGGCGCGCGGACCCGCCGAGGCCGACGGCGCGGACGTGCTGAAGCCCGACGTCGTGGCGCCCGGCGTCGGGATTCTCGCCGCCAGCCTGAACGCCGAGGGCGACCGACCCGCGTTCGCGTTCCAGTCGGGCACCTCGATGGCGTCGCCGCACGTCGCGGGTCTCGCGGCGCTCCTCCTCGGCGTGACTCCGCGGGCGTCGCCGTCGGCGGTCAAGTCGGCCCTGATGACGACGGCGTCCGACACCGTCGATCAGGCGGGAGCCCCCTCGCAGGACGTCTTCGCTCAGGGCGCGGGCCAGGTCGACCCGGCCGGGTTCCTCGATCCTGGACTGCTCTACGAGACGGGGCCGAGAGACTGGGCCGCCTTCCTCCGGGGCTCCGGCCACGATCTCGAAGTCCTCGGGTCGAATTCGATCGACCCCTCCGACCTGAACCAGCCGTCGATCGCGATCGGCGCCCTGGACGGCACCCAGACGGTCACCCGCACGGTGACCTCCACCGGGCCCGGCAGCTACACCGCCGCCCTCGACGTCCCCGGGGTCGACACCGTCGTCTCGCCGTCGACGCTCTCCTTCACCGCGGCGGGCCAGACGGCCGAGTACACCGTGAGCTTCTCGAGGACCGACGCCGCGTTCACCCGCTTCGCGACCGGCTACCTCATCTGGACGAGCGACGCCCAGGTGGTTCGGACCCCCGTGGCCGTCCGCCCCGTCCTGCTCGAAGCGCAGGACGAGGCGTCGGGCACCGGCTCGGCCGGGTCGGTGAGCGTCGCGGTCCGGCCCGGCTTCACCGGAGCACTTCCGCTGACGCCGCACGGCCTGACCGAAGGGGTTCTGGCCAAGGACCCGAGCTCGGCCGACGGCCACTCCGGCACCCTGGCCGCGGGGAAGCGCTTCGCGACGACGATCGAGATACCGCCCGGCACCGAGTTCGCGCGCTTCGACCTCGACGGGCTCGATGACGAGGCCGACATCGACCTGACCGTCTCGCGCCTCGTCGGCGGCAGGCCCATGCTGGCAGCGTTCTCCATCTCGCCGTCGGCCGATGAGCGTGTCGACCTCGTCGCACCGCAGCCGGGCAGCTACCGGGTGGTCCTCGACGCGTTCGACAGCGGCGCGGACCCGGTCGCCACCTACGACCTCCGGAGCTTCGTGATCCCGAAGGACGGCGGTGCGGGCTCGCTCAGCACCACCCCGACGGTCATCGCCGCCGAGGTCGGGCAGCCCACCCACTACGCCGTCTCCTGGACCGGCCTGACAGGCCCGGCGAAGTACCTCGGCCGGATCGGCTACGCCGACTCGGAGTTCGCGACGCTCCTCAGCGTGGACGTGCCCGCGGCTGCGGCCCCGGATCCGGCGGGGACGGCGACACCGAGTCCGACGGAGGGGCCGACGTCGCCTCCGACGGCTGAGCCGTCACCGGTTCCGACGGGCGGGCCGACGGCTGAGCCGACGTCGCCTCCGACGGGGGAGCCGTCGCCGGTTCCGACGGACGGGCCAACATCGCTTCCGACGGCCGCGCCGTCGCCGGTGCCGACGGGCGAGCCGACATCGCTTCCGACGCCCGAACCGTCGCCGGTTCCGACGGGCGGGCCGACATCGCTTCCGACAGCTGAGCCTGCGCCGGATCCGACCGCCGAGCCGTCGCCGGTTCCGACGGCTGAGCCGACGTCCCTTCCGACGGTCGAGCCGACGTCGCTTCCGACAGCTGAGCCGACGTCGCCTCCGGCAGTCGAGCCGACGTCGCCTCCGGCTCCCGGGCCGACGCCCGCCCCGACGGCAGGGGCCTCCGTGGCACCGGTCGCTGCGCCGACGGCGGGCCCGACCGACGCGCCGAGCGCCGGGCCGATCGCACTGTCCGACGCGTCACCGCCCTCCGCCGGCGGATCGGGAGCGCCCGCGCGCGATCCAGGCGGCCTTCCGTCCACCGGCTGGAGTGGCGGACTGCTCGGTCTCGGAGCGTCGGTGCTGATCGCGGTGGGAGCGGTCCTCACGGGCCTGCGCCGTCGCGCAATCGCGCAGCGTCGAGCGGCCTCGGCCGAGTAGCCGCTCCGGCTCGCACGAACGGCTCCGGCTCGCGGGAGTCCTCGGATTCCGCGAGCCGGAGCCGTTTCCGCGTGCCGGACGTGCGGGCGGCGGCCGAGCAGGGTCAGAGCACCCGTGCCAGCTGCTCCATCGCCGCGCCCGCATCGGCGCCGATCGGCACCAGCACCGCGCTCGCCGCGCCGGCCGCGTGCAGCGCGTCGATCCGCGCGCGGGCCGTCTCCGGAGTCCCGACGACGGCGAGCCGGTCGACCCACTCGTCCGGCAGGTCGCGGACGAAGGCGGCGCGGTCGGCGCTGCGCTCGCGCAGGCGGGCGAACTCCTCCGCGAAGGGCAGCGGCTCGAGGTGCGGCGCCCAATCCGGCTCGCCGATCCACTCCAGGCCGGGGCGGACGGCGGCGCGCGCGGCGGCGGCGTCGTCGGCGACCGCCGCGACGTTGTAGGCGACGACGCGGCCGGGCGTCCCCATCTGCTCGCGGGCCCGGGCGAGGTACTCCGGAGCGACCGGCTCGGCCAGGATCGCGCCGTCGGCGATCCGGCCGGCGAGCTCGAGCGAGCGCGGGCCCCGGACCCCGGCCAGCAGCGGCGGCACGACGCGCGGCGGCGACTCGAGCCGCAGCCCGTCCACGTGCACGTAGCGCCCGTCCCGCGTCACCTCCTCGTCCGAGAGCAGCGCGCGGATCGCGTCGAACTGCTCCTCCAGCAGCGTCAGCGGGCTCTTCGGCCAGACGCCGAGGCCCCGCATCCAGCCGGGCATGCCGTGGCCGATCCCGGCGTGGACGCGTCCGGGGAAGAGCTCGGCGAGCGTGCCGAGCTCCATCGCGGTGAAGGCGGCGGTGCGGACGGCGGCCGGCAGGATCCCGATGCCGACGACGATCCGCTCGGTCGCGGCCAGCACGGCCCCGGCCTGGGCGATGCCGCCGCGGAAGCCCAGGTCTTCGACGACCCAGAGCTCGTCGAAGCCGAGCGCCTCGGCGCGGCGGGCGTAGGGGAGGACCTCGGCGGCGGGGAGGTCGCGGGGGAGCATGACGCCGACGGCGGCGTCGGGATTCGGTTCGCGCATCCCGCCAGCGTAGGGCGGCGGCCCCGCCCGGTTGTGCGCGGGAGGGGCGGTCACTACGGTGGGCGCACCCGAAGACCGGAGCCCGCATGACGCTCGCCGTGCTGTCCAACGACCGCCTCGATCCCTGGATCAACTGGACGACGCTCGGCCCGCCCCTGCTCGAGCCGCTGGCCGCGCAGTCCGGGCGGCTGGTGTCCCCGCCGCCGTCGCCGAGGTCCTGGCCGGGGCTCGTGCGGTCGATGCGCGGTGCCGACTCCGTGTTCTGGATGCAGCAGAGCGCCCGCCCGGAGTGGCCGCTCGTCGCCGCCTCGCTCGCCGCGGGTCGGGCGCGGCGCTCGGCGTTCGTCGTCGATCCGTGGCTGGTCGATCTGCCGCGGATCGCGCTCGCCGCCCGGCTCCAGCGGCTCGACCCGCTGTTCGTGCCGTTCCGGGAGGGCGCGGAGGAGCTGCGGCGCCGGCACCCGCGCGGCCGGTTCGAGTGGCTGCCGTTCGGAGTCGACACCGGGGTGTTCCGGCCGGGCAGCGGTGAGCGCGACGTGTTCGCGTTCTGGATGGGTCGGCGCCACGAACCGCTGCACCGCGCGCTGCTCGAGTACTGCGGGGCGCGCGGGCTGCGCTACGAGTACCGACGCGAGGGCGTGCTGCTCACACCGGAGGAGCTCGGCGAGCTGGCGGGCCGCTCGCGCTACTTCGTGGTCACTCCGCCGCTGGCCGAGGACCGGGCGCGCACCGGCGGGTACAGCCCGCTCGTGATGCGCTATCTCGAGGGTCTCGCCGCCGGTGCGCGGCTGCTCGGGGTGCTGCCCGGCAGCGGCGAGTACGAGACGCTGCTGCCGCTCGACGCGATCCTCCAGGTGGACGTCGACGGAGCGGATCTCGCGGAACGGCTCGACGCCGACGCGGACGCGGGTGCCGAGGCAGTGACTGCGCGGGCCGGCGAGCACGTGCGCCGGCATCACTCCTGGGCACGGCGAGCGGAGCAGATCGCGGAGCGGCTGGCGACGGGTCGCCCGATCGTCCAGGCACCCAGCCCCGTCTGAGGGCGGGGGTGCGGCGCGTCGGTGTCCCCGGGCGGGGCTCAGAAGTGTGCCCGGGCGGGGCTCAGGCGTGTCCTGTGGCAGGGGACCGACGAGTCACGCCGGGTAGGACGACGTTGTACGCCGATCGAGTACTTTCGTTACCTGTTCGTAACAGAGCCGGACGATCTTCTTCGTAGGGTCGATTCAGTGTGGAAACCGATCCGGTTCCCAGCGAACGTGAGTAAGGACATCGATTGCCGCTCCACCTGTCCCACCGTCCACCCGTCCGCCGCGCTGAGAAGCGCCTCCTCGCCGGCCTCGCCGCGCTGGGCATCGCCGCCTCCGGAGCCTTCGCGGTCTCGGCCGCCTCGGCCGCTCCGCTCGTGGGCGGCGCGACGCTCGTCGGCGGCCTCTCCTCGACGCAGAGCTTCGACGACGGCGACTACGTCGTCACCCTCGTCGAGCCCTCCGCCGCGACCTACAAGGGCACCGACGCCCGCTTCGCCCGCACCGCCCCCGAGGCCGGCTCGCAGCTGGAGGCCGGCTCCACGCCGGTGCAGGACTACTCCCGCCACCTCGAGCAGCTGCAGGAGGCCCTCGCCGCCGACGCCGACGTCGAGATCGGCTACCACTACACGGTGGCCCTCAACGGCTTCTCCGCGCAGCTGACCGGCGAGCAGGCGAGCAGCCTCGCCGGTCGCCGTGACGTCGCCGAGGTGCAGAAGGTCGAGGACCTGAAGCTCGACCGCGCCGCGCCCTCGACGGCACCGGCTCCCGCCGCGGCCGGCGCCGCCGCAGGCATCCCCGTCCCCGACACCGGTCAGGAGTCGTCGACCGGCTTCCTCGGACTCGACGGCGCCGGCGGCGTCTGGGACGCGGTCGGCGGCGTCGACCGCGCGGGCGAGGGCGTCGTCGTCGGCGTCATCGACTCCGGCATCGCACCCGAGAACCCCTCCTTCGCCGGCGCACCGCTCGCGACCTCGCCCGGGGCCGCTCCGTTCACCGACGGCACGAGCGTGAGCTTCGCGAAGTCCGACGGCGGCGCGTTCATCGGCTCGTGCTCGCCCGGCCTCCCCGCCTCGGCGCAGTGGGACGGCGACGAGTGCAACCAGAAGCTCATCGGCGCCCGCTGGTTCCTCGGCGAGAACGAGGCGGCAGGCTCGACGGACAACCCCGAGTTCCGCTCGCCGCGCGACGCGGACGGCCACGGCTCGCACACCGCGAGCACGGCCGCCGGCAACGCGGGCGTCGAGGCCTCGGTGGACGGCTACGACTACGGCACCATTTCCGGCGTCGCTCCGGCCGCGAAGGTCGCCGCGTACAAGGTCTGCTGGAACGGTGACGAGAACGGCACCGACGACGACGACTACTGCTCGGGCACCGGCATCCTCGCCGCGATCGATGCAGCCGTCGCGGACGGCGTCGACGTCATCAACTTCTCGATCGGCGGCGGCTCCGCCGTCTCGACGCTGGACCCCTACGACCAGGCGTTCCTGAACGCCGCGGCCGCCGGCGTCTTCGTCGCCGCCTCGGCCGGCAACTCCGGCCCGGGCGTCTCGACCCTCGACCACGCCTCGCCGTGGTACACCACGGTCGCCGCCTCGTCGATCCCGACCTACACGGCCACCGCCACCCTCGGTGACGGCCAGGCCTTCGTCGGCGGATCGATCACCGTCCACGACGACGTCACCGGACCGCTCGTGAACAGCGCCGACGTCGTCGTCGCCGGGACCGAGAACCCCGACATCTGCGCGCCGGGCTCGCTCGACGCGTCGAAGGTCGCCGGCAAGATCGTCGCCTGCACGGCGGGCGTCACCGCCCGCGTCTCCAAGTCGGCCGAGGTCGACCGGGCCGGGGGCATCGGCATGCTGCTGCTCAACCCGTTCCCGAACGCGCTGCACGTCGACGACCACTCCGTCCCGTCGATCCAGATCGACTCGCAGGCCTACGACGCGATCACCGACTACGCCGGCACCGCCGGTGCGACCGCGACGCTGACCGAGGGCAACTCGACCGGCACGAGCATCCCGGTGCCGCAGGTGGCCGGGTTCTCCTCGAGGGGCCCGGCCGAGGCGGACGGCACCGACGTGCTGAAGCCCGACATCACGGCGCCCGGCGTCGCGATCCTCGCCGACAGCTTCAACGCGGAAGGCGACGACCCCGCCTTCGCGTTCGAGTCCGGCACCTCGATGTCGTCGCCGCACATCGCGGGCCTCGCCGCCCTCATCCTCGGCGTCAGCCCGAACGCGTCGCCGTCTGCGGTCAAGTCGGCCATGATGACGACCTCCTACGACAGCGTCGACCAGGCGGGGAACGCGTCCGAGGACGTCTTCGCGCAGGGTGCCGGCCACGTCGACCCGACCGCGTTCCTCGACCCCGGTCTGCTCTACGAGAGCGGTCCGACCGACTGGATCGCGTTCCTCCGGGGCGTCGGCTACGAGTTCGCCGACCCGGCTCTCGCCGCGATCGACCCGATCGACCCGTCGGACCTCAACCAGGCGTCGATCGCGATCGGGGCTCTGGCCGGGACCCAGACCGTCACCCGCACGGTGACCTCGACCGAGGCCGGCACGTACACCGCCGCCCTCGACATCCCCGGAGTCGACGCCGTCGTCTCGCCGTCGACCCTCTCCTTCACCGGAGCGGGCCAGACCGCCCAGTACACCGTCGCCTTCACCAGGACCGACGCCGAGCTCGCCGAGTTCGCCACCGGCTACCTCACCTGGTCGAGCGCGGAGCACGAGGTCCGCAGCCCCGTGGCCGTGCGACCGGTGCTGCTCGACGCGCCGTACGAGGTCTCGGGCTCCGGCTCGACCGGCTCGACGAGCGTCGAGATCACGCCCGGCATCGACGGCGAGCTGCCGCTGACGCCGAGCGGCCTCGTCGCGGGCGTGCTCGCCGAGGACGCGACCGCGGCGGACGGCCACTCCGGCACGCTGCCGGAGGGCGAGACCTTCGAGACGACCGTCGAGGTGCCTGCGGGCACCGGATTCGCGCGGTTCGACCTCGACTCGCTCGACGACACCGCCGACCTCGACCTGTCGGTGACGCGGATCGTCGACGGCGAGCCGGACATCGTCTCGACCAGCGCGACGGCCTCGGCCGACGAGCGGGTCGACCTCGCGGCCCCGGAGGCCGGCAGCTACCTGGTGTCCGTCGACATCTACGCGGTGGGCGCCGAGCCGGAGGCGACCTTCGACCTCCGGAGCTTCCTCGTGCCCGAGGAGGGCGGCGTCGGCTCGCTCAGCACCGAGCCCGAGGTGGTCGACGTCGTCCTGGGCGAGCCGACGAGCTACTCCGTGTCCTGGATCGGCCTCGCCGGCCCGGCGGAGTACCTCGGCAGCATCGCCTACGCCGACTCGGGTCTCTCGACCCTGGTCAGCGTGGACGTGACGGAGGCGTCGACGCCGGCGCCGACCGGGACGCCGACGGCGGGGCCGACGGGGACGCCGACGGCGGGGCCGACCGCCGAGCCGACCGCGACGCCGACCGCCGGACCGACGGCGACGCCGGCTCCGACCGGGACGCCGACCGCCGGCCGACGGCGCCCCCCGCGCCGACCTCGACGCCCACCGCCGGACCGGGCGCGCCGGGCACGGCTCGGCGGCCTGCCGTCCACGGGCTTCAGCGGCGGACTGCTCGGAGCGGGCGCCCTCGCGCTGATCGGCGCCGGAGCGGTCCTCACCGGCCTGCGTCGCCGCGCGCTCGCGCAGCGTGAGGCGGGTGCGGCGGAGTAGCCCTCCGCGCCTCGTCGCGACGGCCGTCCCGCTCGTCCCTCCGGGGGTGGCGGGGCGGCCGTCGCTCGTAGGCGGGGCGTCGCTCGTGGGCGGGGCGTCGCTCGTGGTCGGGCCGTCGCTCGTGGGCGGGGCGGACCGCCGCGGGCGCGCCTCCGCTGGTGCCGTGGAAGTCGACTCCGGCGACCCGGCGTGCGAGATCACCTCCGGCTCGTGCGATCACCTCCGGCTCGTGGAATCGGCGCCTTCCTGCGAGCCGGAGACGTTTTCGCGAGCCGGAGATGCCTTCACGACAGCTGCAGACCACGTCGGGCTCGTGAAAGCAGCTCCTGCTCGTCGTCTCGGCGGATTCCCGCGTGCCGGAGTCGATTCTGCGTGCCGGAGGCGTCGCCGGCCGGGTACGGCGCAGGTTCGGCTCGCGAAAGCAGCTCCGGCTCGTCGTTTCGACGAATTCGAGCGTGCCGGAGGTCGTTTCGCGTGCCGGAGGTGTGGCTGTGCGGGTGCGGGGCAGGTTCGGCTCGCGGAATGAGCCCGGGCTCGTGATTCCGGTGGGTTCGAGCGTGCCGGAGGCGATTCCGCGTGCCGGAGGTGCCGGAGGTGCTGCAGACCCGCCGGGCGGAGCGACGCGGCCGGGTCGTCAGGACAGCGAGCGGCGGCCGGCGATCACGCCGGAGACGACGGCAACGACGCCGAACACGATCGCGACGACCGGCTGCCCCAGGCCGAGCCAGGCGAGCGCGGCGGCGCCCATGACCAGCAGCTCGATCAGCGACCGGCCGTAGACGTCGATCGCGAAGACCGCGCGGGGCGAGAGGAACAGCGCCCACAGCAGGATCGCCAGCACCGGGGCGCCGATGCCGAGCACGATGCTCCACGGCAGATCCCACGACAGGAAGCCCCACAACCCGAGGCTGACGAAGGCGAACAGCTCGAGCACGAACCGCAGCACGTCGTTCGGGCCGATCCTCTGGTCGGTGCGCGCCTGGCCCGCTGTCGCTCGATTCACGCGGACCATCGTATCCGGCCTCGATCCGCGGCCCCGGTGCGGAACGACCCGTCAGCGGAAGATGATCGTGCGCGCCCCGTCGAGCAGCACGCGGTCCTCCGCGAACCACTTGACGGCCTGGGTGAGCGTGCGGCTCTCCTCGTCCTGCCCGATCGCGACCAGCTGCGCCGGGGAGTGCGAGTGGTCGACCCGCACGACGTTCTGCTCGATGATCGGGCCCTCGTCGAGATCGCTCGTGACGAAGTGCGCGGTCGCGCCGATCAGCTTCACGCCGCGGGCGTGCGCCTGCTTGTAGGGGTTCGCGCCCTTGAAGCCCGGGAGGAAGGAGTGGTGGATGTTGATCGCCCGGCCGGCCAGGCGCGCGCACAGCTCGGGCGAGAGGATCTGCATGTAGCGGGCGAGGACGACCAGCTCGACGTCGTGCTCCTCGACGACCTCGACGACGCGCTCCTCGAAGGCCCGCTTGGACTCGGGCGAGCTCACGGCGCGCGACTCGAACGGGACGCCGTAGAACGCGGCCAGGTCGCGCAGGGTCCCGTGGTTCGAGAGGATCAGCGGCACGTCGATCGCGAGCTGACCGGCGCGCTGGCGGAAGAGCAGGTCGTTCACGCAGTGCCCCGCCGTCGAGGCGAGGACGAGGGTGCGCAGCGGCCGGCCGACGACGTCGAGCCGCCAGGTCATGCCGTAGTGCTCGGTGACGGGGAGCAGCGCGCGCTCGAACTCGTCGCGGGTCACCGGCGACTGCACCTGCAGCCGCATGAAGAACCGGCCGGTGTCCGCGCTGGAGAACTGCTGGCTCTCGGTGATGTTGCCGCGGGCCTGGACGACCGCTCCCGAGACCGCGTGCACGATGCCGGGCAGGTCGGGGCAGGCGAAGGTGAGCGTCCAGTGGTTGCCCGGACCGCCGTCGGGGCCGCCGATCGCCGCGTCGGCGGCGGTGCGGTCGGGAGCGGGCACGGCGGAATCGGTCTGCATCCGCTCAGGATATCGGCCGCCCGTTGCTACACTGGCCGCGTCGCGACTGGCGTTCGGATGGGTGACCATCGGGGAGCGGCACCCTCTCCGGAGACGTCTTCCGGATACTTTTCCTGCCGTTCGCCTGGGCCGGAACGGATACCGTTGGTCCGCGCGCGCGAGCGAGCTCGTCGCCTCGCGCGGACGCCATCCGTTTCGCAGCCAAGGAGCGCCCGTGTCCTCTTCCTCCCCCTCGAGCACCGTCCCCGCCTCGTTCGACCAGCCCGTCTCGGTCGTCGACCCCGAGATCGCGGCCGTCCTGCAGCAGGAGCTCGACCGCCAGCGCGGCTACCTCGAGATGATCGCGAGCGAGAACTTCGTGCCGCGCGCGATCCTCGAGTCGCAGGGCTCCGTCCTCACCAACAAGTACGCCGAGGGCTACCCCGGCCGGCGCTACTACGGCGGCTGCGAGTACGTCGACGTCGCCGAGCAGCTCGCGATCGACCGGGCGAAGGCCCTCTTCGGCGCCGAGTTCGCGAACGTCCAGCCGCACTCCGGCGCGACCGCCAACGCCGCGGCACTCGCCGCGCTCGTCCAGCCGGGCGACACCATCCTCGGCCTGGAGCTCGCGCACGGCGGCCACCTCACCCACGGGATGAAGCTCAACTTCTCCGGCAAGCTCTACAACGCCACGGCGTACGGAGTCGACCCGCAGACCTTCCGCATCGACATGGACGCGGTCCGCGAGAAGGCCCTCGAGGTCCGCCCGCAGGTCCTCATCGCCGGCTGGTCGGCCTACCCGCGCCACCTCGACTTCGAGGCGTTCCGCGCGATCGCCGACGAGGTCGGCGCCAAGCTCTGGGTCGACATGGCCCACTTCGCCGGTCTCGTCGCCGCGGGCCTGCACCCCTCGCCCGTCCCGCACGCCGACGTCGTCACCACCACCGTGCACAAGACGCTCGCGGGCCCGCGCTCCGGCCTGATCCTCGCGAAGCAGGAGTACGCCAAGAAGCTCAACTCCGCCGTCTTCCCTGGCCAGCAGGGCGGGCCGCTCATGCACGTCATCGCCGCGAAGGCCACCGCCTTCAAGCTCGCGGGCGAGCAGGAGTTCGCCGACCGCCAGGCGCGCACCATCCGCGGCGCGCAGATCCTCGCGGAGCGCCTCACCGCCGCCGACTCGAAGGCCGAGGGCATCGACGTGCTCACCGGAGGGACCGACGTGCACCTCGTGCTCGCCGACCTGCGGAACTCGCCGCTCGACGGCAAGCAGGCGGAGGACCGCCTGCACGAGGTCGGCATCACCGTCAACCGCAACGCGGTCCCGTTCGACCCGCGCCCGCCGATGGTCACCTCGGGCCTGCGGATCGGCACGCCCGCGCTCGCTACCCGCGGCTTCGGCGACGCCGAGTTCACCGTCGTGGCCGACGTCATCGCCGAGGCGCTCAAGCCCTCGGCCGACCTCGAGGCGCTGCGCGCGCGCGTCAAGGGGCTCACGGACGACTTCCCGCTCTACCCCGGGCTGTAGGCCGCACCGCCCCTCCGGGCATCCCCCGCGCCGCCGGGTCCGGGAGCGCCGAGCGCGCCTCCGGACCCCGCGGGCGCCCCCGTTCGACCCCCAGCATGAGGAGTTCCACGATGACGGCACAGGTACTCGACGGCGTCGCCACCGCCGCGACGGTCAAGGCGGAGATCGCCCGGCGCGTGGCGGCGCTGCGCGAGAAGGGCGTCGTGCCCGGACTCGGCACGCTGCTCGTCGGCGACGACCCGGCCTCGCGCTCCTACGTCGCCGGGAAGCACCGCGACTGCGCCGAGGTGGGCATCGAGTCGATCCGCGTCGACCTGCCCGCCACGGCGTCGGCGGAGGACATCCGGGCGGCCATCCGGCAGCTCAACGAGTCGGACTCGGTGACCGGCTACATCATCCAGCTCCCGCTGCCGAAGGGCATCGACGAGAACGCGATGCTCGAGCTGATGGACCCGGACAAGGACGCCGACGGGCTGCACCCGACGAATCTCGGCCGACTGGTGCTGGGGGTGGAGGGGGAGCTCGACAGCCCGCTGCCCTGCACGCCGAACGGCATCGTCGAGATGCTGAAGCGCTACGAGATCCCGATCTCGGGGAAGCACGTCGTGGTCGTCGGGCGCGGGCTGACGGTGGGCCGGCCGCTCGGGCTGCTGCTGACGCGCAAGGGGCTCGATGCGACGGTGACGCTGACGCACTCGCGCACGACGGATCTCGCGGCGGAGGTGCGGCGGGCGGACATCGTGGTCGCGGCCGTGGGCGTCCCGGGGCTGATCGCGGCGGACTGGGTGAAGCCGGGGGCGGCGGTGCTCGACGTGGGGATCACGCGGGTCGAGAATCCGGAGACGGGGAAGGCGAAGCTCACCGGGGACGTCGCCCCGGGTGTCGCCGAGGTCGCGGGCTGGCTGTCGCCGGTGCCGGGGGGTGTCGGGCCGATGACGCGGGCGATGCTCATCCACAACGTGGTGTCTGCTGCGGAGCGCGCTCTGCGGTAGGTCGGTGCTCGGGGCTGCTTGCGGGCGTTCTTGCGGGCTTCGGGTTGTGACGGGGGAGGGGCGCGGTGCCTCGTCGCGGCTCCTTCCCGCGCGCCTGCGGCGCGCCCGCCAGACCCGAGCCAGGAGCCGCGACGAGACACCGCGCCCCTCCCGCGGCGGGCCGCGGGTCGGGGCGCGGCGGGGTGGGAGCCATGTCCCGAGTTCGGGGGGGCTCCCGCGGCGGGCCGCGGGTCGGGTCGGGGCAGAGCCTCGTCCCGAGTTCGGGGGGCTCCCGCGGCGGGCCGCGGGTCGGGGCGGGGCAGGGGGCCGGCGGCGTCAGGGGTGCAGGTGCACCTCGTCGCCGGGGGTCAGGTGGGCGAGGAGGTCGAGGGAGGCGGAGTCGACGACGGCGACGACCGGGTAGCCGCCGGTCACCGGGTGGTCCGGGCCGAAGATCACGGGGAGGCCGGACGGCGGCAGCTGGATCGAGCCGTGCACCAGGCCCTCGCTCGGCAGCTCGCCTGCGGTGCCGGTCGGGAGAGGGGTGCCGCCGAGGCGGAGGCCGATGCGGTCGGCGGAGGTGCTCAGCCGCCAGGGGCCGGCGAGGAGTCGGTTCCAGGTGCCAGCGGGCAGGCGGTCGAGCCGTGGGCCCGGGTGGATCCGGAGCGCGAGGTCGCGGGGCGGCGGGTCGAGGGGCCACCAGTCGGGCAGGAGGACCGGGGCCGTGGCGAGGCCGACGGGGAGGACGTCGCCGATGCGGAGCGGCTCCGGTCCGAGTCCGGAGAGGGTGTCCCGGGAGCGGGAGCCGAGCACGGGAGTCGCGTCGATCCCGCCGCGCACGCCGAGAGTCCGGCGCAGCCCGGCCGTCGGCGCTCCGAGTCGGAGGACGGCGCCGGGCGGAGCGAGACGGGGCAGCACCCGGTCGACGGGAGCGCCGTCGAGGGTCGCCGCGCCCGCGCCTCCGGTCAGGCTGAACCAGGTCGGCGCCTCGAAGCGCGCGGTGAAGCCGCCGCCCAGCAGCTCGAGGCCGGCCGCGCCGTCGGGGTTGCCGAGCAGGCGGTCGGCGAGCCGGAGGGCGCCGCGGTCCATCGCTCCGGAGCGACCGGCGCCGACGGCGGCGTAGCCGGGGCGGCCGTCGTCCTGGACGAGGGCGAGCGGTCCGGGATCGAGGATGCGCAGGCTCACGGCACCGCCCGGAAGCGGATCTCGTCGCCGGGAGCGAGCAGCGCGGGCGGGGTCCGGTCGGTGTCCCAGAGCACCGCGTCCGTCGAGCCGATCAGCTGCCAGCCGCCGGGGGAGGAGCGCGGATAGATCCCGGAGTACCCCGCCGCGAGTGCGACGGCGCCGGCCGGAACGCGGGTGCGCGGCTCGGCGCGGCGGGGCACCTCCGGCCAGTCGGCCAGGGGGACGAGGTAGGCGAAGCCGGGCGCGAAGCCGCCGAACGCGGCACGCCAGGGGGTCGCGGTGTGGCGGCGGACCAGCTCGCCGGAGCTCCAGCCGAGCGCGGCGGCCGCCCCGGCGAGGTCGGGGCCGTCGTAGCGGACGGGGAGGTCGTGCCGGGGTCCGAGGGCGCCCGGTCCGCCGGGCTGCGCCGCCTCGGCCGTCCGGGTGATCCAGCGGGAGGCCGCCGCCACGGGCAGCGAGGCGTCCAGCACGACGAGCACCGTCAGCGCGGCCGGGACCAGGTCGAGCACGCCGGGGGGCCGGGAGTCCTCGAGGGCGGCGGCCAGCGCGAGCGCGTCGTCGAGACCGCCCACCTCGACCAGCACCGCCCGGTCACCGGAGGGCAGCGGTCGCGCCGCGATCACGGCGCCGCGGGCGCGAGGGCGACGCCGGCGTCCATCAGGGCCGCGCGCACCGCCTCCGCCATCGCGACCGCGCCGGGCGAGTCGCCGTGCACGCAGAGGGAGTCGACCGCGATCGCGAGCTCCTCGCCCGAGGCGGCGCGCACCGACTCGTCGACGACCAGGCGCACGGCCCGGGCGGCGACCGTCGCCGGATCGGTCAGCAGATCGCCCGGCTCGCCGCGAGGCACGAGCGACCCGTCGGCACGGTAGCCGCGGTCGACGAACGCTTCGCGGAGGAACGGCAGCCCGGCCCGCACCGCCGCTCGCTCGACGGCCGACCCGGCCGGCCCGAGCACGGGCAGCCCGGGGGCCGTGTCGCGGACCGCGGCGACCACCGCCTCCGCCTGAACCTCGTCGTGCACGATCCGGTTGTAGAGGGCGCCGTGCGGCTTGAGATACCGGACGGACGTCCCCGCCGCCCGCGCCACCGCCTGCAGCGCGCCGAGCTGGTAGACGACGTCGGCGTGCAGCTCCTCGGCGCCGACCGGAAGATCGCGGCGGCCGAAGCCCGCGAGGTCGCGGTAGGAGACGTGGGCGCCGATCGCCACGCCGCGCTCGGCCGCGGTCCGGCAGCGGGCGGCCATGATCGACGGATCGCCCGCGTGGAATCCGCAGGCGAGATTCGCGCTCGTGACGATCCGGAGCATCGCGTCGTCGTCGCCCAGCGACCAGACCCCGTAGCCCTCGCCGAGGTCGGCGTTCAGATCGATCGTCCTCCGCATGATCCGAGCCTACGGGCGGCGTCCAGCCGGGGGTCGCTAGCGTGGTCAGACGCGCTCGCGTTCCCACCCCCCTCTCCGGACCACCGCTCGAGCGCGCCCCCACGAAGGAGAAAACATGCTGACCGTCAACGCCTACGCCGCCCCCTCCGCCACCGAGCCGCTCGTCCCCACCACGATCGAGCGCCGCGACGTCGGAGCGCACGACGTGCTCATCGAGATCGCCTACGCGGGCATCTGCCACTCCGACATCCACACCGTCCGCGGCGAGTGGGGACCCGTCCAGTACCCCCTCACCGTCGGCCACGAGATCGTCGGCGTCGTCGCCGAGGTCGGCTCCGAGGTGTCCAAGCACAAGGTCGGGGACCGCGTCGGCGTCGGCTGCATGGTCAACTCCTGCCGCGAGTGCGAGAACTGCCTCGCCGGCGAGGAGCAGTACTGCCTGAAGGGCAACACCGGCACCTACGCCTCCGTCGACCGCGACGGCACCGTCACCCAGGGCGGCTACTCCACCCACGTCGTCGTCGTCGAGGACTTCGTGCTCCGCGTCCCGGAGTCGATCCCCTACGAGGCCGCCGCGCCGCTGCTCTGCGCCGGCATCACCACCTACTCGCCGCTCTCGCACTGGGAGGCGGGCCCCGGCAAGCGCGTCGCCGTCGTCGGCCTCGGCGGACTCGGCCACATGGCCGTCAAGTTCGCGCACGCGATGGGCGCCGAGGTCACCGTGCTCTCGCAGTCGCTGAGCAAGAAGGAGGACGGCCTCCGTCTCGGCGCCGACCACTACTACGCGACGAAGGACGAGGAGACGTTCTCGACGCTCGCGAACAGCTTCGACATCATCATCAACACGGTCAGCGCGCCGCTCGACCTGGACGCCTACCTCGGTCTCCTGCGCCGCAACGGCACGATGGTGAACGTCGGCGCTCCGGCCGAGGCCCTGCCGCTGCACGTCTTCACCCTGTTCGCCGCGCGCCGCTCCTTCGCGGGCTCCGGCATCGGCGGCATCCGCGAGACCCAGGAGATGCTCGACTTCTGCGCCGAGAAGGGCATCGCGAGCGAGGTCGAGGTCGTCTCGGCGTCGCAGATCAACGAGGCGTACGAGCGCGTACTCGCCTCCGACGTGCGGTACCGCTTCGTCATCGACATCGCGACGCTCGCGAAGTAGACGTTCCACCGGCCGCGGGGTCGGCTACGGTCGTTCGCATGAGCGAGCGCAGCCACCCCGCGGTCGACCGCGTCCTCGCCGATCTCGAGGCGCACGGGGTGCGGCCGCCGGTCCGCTGGCTCGACGACGCCGCGTCGACGGCGGCGCTCGCCGCGGCCGCCCTCGGCGTCGAGGTGGGCCAGATCGCGAACTCGCTGGTCTTCCTGCTCGACGGCGAGCCGCTGCTGGTCCTGACCAGCGGCGGGCACCGCGTCGACACCGACTGGCTCGGCGCCGAGCTCGGCGGCACGATCACCCGCGCCTCGGCGTCGGTCGTGAAGACCGCGACCGGCCAGACGATCGGCGGAGTCGCGCCGGTCGGCCACCCGAGCCCGCTGCCCACCGTCGTCGACGTGTCGCTCGCCGCCTACGACGCCGTCTGGGCGGCCGCCGGCCACGCGCACACCGTCTACCCGACGACCTGCGCCGAGCTCGTCCGCGTCACCGCCGGCGCACTGCGCCCGGTCGTCCCGCCCGCGGCCCCCTGAGCACGGAGCCCGCGAGGCGGGCGTCCTCCTCGCTGCCCGCGGAGCCCGCCCTCCTTGCTGATCGAGTAGCCCGCGCAGCGGGCGTATCGAGATCCGCCGTCTGCAAGCGAGGGGTCTCGATACGCCGCTGCGCGGCTACTCGACCAGCAGGGGGGCGACCACGCTCGCTCGAGATCCGTCGTCAGCGCACGCGTCCCGCGCCGTCGGCCGCCGTCACGAGGAACAGCTCGGGCGCGCGGAAGCCCTTGTCGGCGAAGGCGGCGAGGACCGCCGCGCGGACCTCCTCCTCCTTCTCGACCGGCGTCAGCGCGATGGCCGAGCCGCCGAAGCCGCCGCCCGTCATGCGCGCGCCGATCGCGCCGGACGCGCGCGCGGCCTCGACCGCGGTGTCGAGCTCGGGCACCGAGATCTCGAAGTCGTCGCGGAGCGACACGTGCCCGGCGTCGAGCAGCTCGCCGATCGCGCGCGGCCCCTCCTCGCGCAGCGTCCGCACGGTGGTGAGGACGCGCGCGTCCTCCGTCACCACGTGCTTGACCCGGCGGTAGGTCACGTCGTCGAGCAGCTCCTGGGCGCGGGGCAGGTCGTCGATCGACAGCTCGCGCAGCGACTCCACGCCCAGCGTCGACGCGCCGAGCTCGCAGGAGGCGCGGCGCTCGGCGTAGCCGCCGGTGGCGTGCGCGTGCTCGACGCGGGTGTCGATGACGAGGAGCACGAGCCCGGCCTCCTCGAAGCCGAGCGGCACGACCTCGGTGTCGAGGCTCCGGCAGTCGAGGAAGACCGCCGCGTCCCGCTCGCCGAACAGCGAGGCCGACTCGTCCATGATCCCGGTCGGAGCGCCGACGGCGACGTTCTCCGCGCGGCGGCCCACGCGGGCCAGGGTCGCCCGGTCGAGCCCGAGCTCCCAGAGCTCGTTCAGCGCCACGGCCATCGCGCACATCAGCGCGGCCGAGCTGGAGAGCCCGGCGCCGACCGGCACATCGGAGTCGACGAACGCGTCGAAGCCGGCGCGGTCGCCCAGCTCGACGCCGTACTCGGTCAGGGCCCAGACGACGCCGAGCGGGTACGCCGACCAGCCGTCGAGCGCGTCCGGCCCGAGGTCGTCCAGCGAGATCTCGACGTGCTCGGGCGAGAACGCGCTCGAGATCCGGATGACGCGGTCCTCCCGCGGCGCCACGGCCATCGCGGTCGCGCGGTCGATCGCGAAGGGGAAGACGAAGCCGTCGTTGTAGTCGGTGTGCTCGCCGATCAGGTTGACGCGGCCGGGGCCGGCCCAGACGCCGGCGGCCGGGTGCCCGTAGGCGCGCTCGAAGTCCTGCGCGGCGCGCTCGGCGACGGCGTCGAGGGAGGCGGAGGGCGTGGTCATCGGGTCTCCTCGGAGGTGGTGTCGGGAAGCGAGGCGTCCGGTCGCGCGGCGGTCTCCGCGGCCAGGGTCGCGGCGTCGGCGCGCTCGATCGCGGCGCGCAGGGCGTCGGCGCTGGTCTCGGGAGCGATGTCGCCGATCCAGGCGCCCATCGCCGCCTCGCTGCCGGCCAGGTACTTGAGCTTCGACGCCGCGCGGCGGGGCGAGGTGATCTGCAGCATCAGCCGCACCTCGTCGCGCCGCTCGTGCACCGGCGCCTGGTGCCAGGCCGAGATGTACGGGGTCGGCGAGTCGTAGAGGGCGTCGATCCCGCGGAGCAGGCGCTGGTAGACCACGGCCAGCTCGTCGCGCTCCTCGGTCGTGGTCTCGCTGATGTCCGCGACGTGGCGGTGCGGCAGCACGTGCACCTCGATCGGCCAGCGCGCGGCGAACGGCACGAAGGCGGTCCAGTGCTCGCCGCGGACGAGCACGCGCTCGCCGGCCCGCTCGAAGGCGAGGACGTCCGCGAACATCCCGGGCCCGTAGGCGTCGAGCGACGCGAGCAGGCGCGTGGTGCGGGGCGTGACGTAGGGGTACGAGTAGATCTGCCCGTGCGGGTGGTGCAGGGTGACGCCGATCGCCTCGCCGCGGTTCTCGAACGGGAACACCTGCTGCACGCCGGGCAGCGCCGAGAGCGCGGCGACCCGGTCGGCCCACGCCTCGACGACGGTGCGGGCGCGCGAGGCGGAGAGGGTCGCGAACGACCCCTCGTGCTCGGGGCTGAAGCAGACGACCTCGCAGCGGCCGACACTGGTCAGCGTCCGGCCGAGGCCGAGGGTGCGCAGGTCCTCGAGCGAGGACGGCGCGTCCGCGTCCTCGAGCAGCGGGCCGAACGACGGCGAGCGGTTCTCGAAGACCGCGACGTCGTAGTCGCTCGGCACCTCCGACGGATTCGTCGGCGAGGCCGGGGCGAGCGGATCGAGCTCGGCCGGCGGGAGGAAGACGCGGTTCTGCCGCGAGGCGGCGATCGACACCCACTCCCCGGTGAGGACGTCCTGACGCATGCGCGCGGTCGCGGGACGGGGGTCGAGCACGCGGGCGTCCGCGGAGCGCTCAGGCGGGAGGGACGTGTCCGCGTCATCGAAGTAGATGAGCTCGCGGCCGTCGGCGAGGACGTGCGGGCGCTTGACGACGCCGGCGGAGAGGGTGATCGCATCATTCATGGCAGCGACCACGATAACCCTCGACCTTCGCTAAGGAAAGGTAGGTTTCTCTTTGACAAGTCGTCGACTCGCGCGCGACGATGGCCCGATGAGAGCGGACGGGGAGCAGGACAACCGCACGGCCCTGGAGCGGCGGGTGGCGATGCGCCTGCTCGCCGAGCTGCAGGGCTTCGTCTCGGTCGCCGATCTCGCCGACCGGCTCGGCGTCTCCGTCGTCACCGTCCGCTCCGACCTCGACCGGCTCGCGGGGGAGGGCTCCGTGCAGCGCGTGCGCGGCGGTGCCGTGCCCGTCGGCGAGCGGCCGGGCGAGCGCTCCTTCGAGGAGGGCCTCACCGCCGCCTCCGACGAGAAGGCCGCGATCGGCCGCGAGGCCGCCGCGTCCGTCGCCTCGGGCGAGAGCGTCATCCTCGACGTCGGCACCACTCCGCTCGCCATCGCCCACGCGCTGGTGGAGCGCGACGATCTCCGCGACGTCACGGTGATCACCAACGGGCTCACGATCGCCCTCGCGCTCGAGGCCGCGATCCCGCGCTTCACCGTCGTCGTCACCGGCGGCACGCTGCGTCCGCTGCAGCACTCGCTGGTCGAGCCGCTCGCCTCCGAGGTGCTCGAGCGGGTCCGCGCCGACGTCGTCTTCATCGGCTGCACCGGTGTGCACCCCGAGGCCGGCGTGACCAACGTGAACCTCCCCGAGGCCACGCTCAAGCGCCGGATGCTGCGCGCCGCCGCCCGGCGCGTGGTGGTCGCCGACTCGAGCAAGCTCGGCGTCGTCGACCTCGGCCGCGTCGCCGGCGCCGACGAGTTCGACCGCCTGCTCACCGGAGCCGCCGCGAGCGACGCCGACGTCGCCCGGCTGGAGGAGGCGGGGCTCGCCGTCACCCGCTGCGGCTCCTCCCCGGCCGGCGTGCGGCCCGGCGACGGTGCCGGTCCGTAGGATTCAGGAATGGCCGACTTCACTCCCGCCCCCGCAACCGGGCGCCAGTTCGCCCTCGACCTCACCGCCGAGGGACGCACCCTGCACGCCGTCGTCACGGAGGTGGCCGCAGGGCTGCGCCACCTCTCCGTCGATGGCGTCGAGATCACCGCCGGATACCCCGAGACGGTCGTCCCGCCGTTCGGCTCGGGCATCGTCCTGATGCCCTGGCCCAACCGCGTCAAGGACGGCCGCTGGCACCACGCCGGCCGCACGCTCCAGCTCGACATCACCGAGCCGAAGTACCACAACGCGATCCACGGCCTGCTGCGCAGCGCCTCCTACCGCGTGGTGGAGCAGGGGCCGTCGTTCGTCGAGCTCGCCGCGCCC
Organism: Rathayibacter sp. VKM Ac-2760; assembly: GCF_009834185.1. Taxonomy (GTDB): domain Bacteria; phylum Actinomycetota; class Actinomycetes; order Actinomycetales; family Microbacteriaceae; genus Rathayibacter. Next base: position 3,240,426 of record NZ_CP047173.1, on the reverse strand, counting down.
GTCGTCCCGCAGAGCGGCTACCCGTTCCACCTCGAGACCACGGTCCGCTACGAGCTGCAGGCCGACGGGCTGAAGGTCGTCCACCGCGTCGTCAACGTCGGAGCCGACGAGGCCCCGGTCGCGATCGGCACCCACCCCTTCCTCGCGATCGGCGACGTGCCGACCGACGAGCTCGAGATCACGGTCGACGCGGCCGTGCACATCGAGGTCGACGACCGGCTCAACCCCACCGGTCAGAGCCCGGTCGACGGCACCGACTGGGACCTCCGCCGCGGCCGCCGCGTCGGCGACCTCGAGCTCGACGACGCCTGGGCCGACGTCACCGTCGTCGACGGCGAGAGCGTGCACGGCCTCAGCGCCGCCGACGGCCGCCGCGTGCTGCTCTGGGCCGACGCCTCGCACAACTTCATCCAGGTCTTCATCACCCGGATCTTCCCCGACGGCGACGACGTGAAGACGGCGATCGCGGTCGAGCCGATGACCGCGCCCGCCGAGGCGCTCAACTCCGGGCAGGGCCTGCGCTGGCTCGAGCCGGGGGAGGAGTGGACCGTCGCCTGGGGCATCCGCCACGAGGGATTCCCCACCGCCTCATGACGACGGCCGGCACGACCGCCGCCGGCACCTCCGCCGGGCGCGACGACGACGCCAAGCGCGCCGCCCTCGTCGCGATGAAGCGGCTCGCCACCGGGCTGCTGGTGCTGATGGCGATCGTCTTCGCGGTGTCCTTCGCGCTCCAGGACCGCTACCCCTGGCTGCAGTGGGTCCGCGCCGCGAGCGAGGGCGGGATGGTCGGCGCGCTCGCCGACTGGTTCGCCGTCACGGCGCTGTTCCGGCGGCCGCTGGGCCTGCCGATCCCGCACACGGCGATCATCCCGACCAAGAAGGACGAGATCGGCGCGAGCCTCGCCCAGTTCGTCGAGGAGAACTTCCTCCGCGGCGCGATCGTGCGCGAGAAGCTCGACTCCTTCGGCATCGCCCGGCGCGCCGGCCTCTGGCTCGCGGAGCCCGAGAACGCGCACCGGGTCGGCGGCGAGAGCGCGGCGGCGGTCCGCGCGGCCATCGCACTGCTCGACGACTCCGACGTGCAGCGCGTGATCGAGGCGCTCGCGCGGCGGCATCTGCTCGACCCGCAATGGGGCCCGCCGCTGGGCTCGCTCGTCGGCAGCGTCGTCGAGGCGGGCCACCACCGCCGCCTCGTCGACACGCTGGTCGAGCAGGCGGAGGCCTGGCTGATCGCGAACCCCGAGAGCTTCACCCGGATGGTCAGCGGCCGGCTCCCGAGCTGGCTGCCCTCCGCGGTCAGCCGGGCGGTCGACGAGCGGCTCTACCGCGAGGCGCTCGTCCTGGTGCAGACCGTCCGCGACGACCAGGGCCACCCGTTCCGGATCGCGGTGGACGGCTACCTCGCCACGCTCGCGAAGGACCTCGGCAGCGACCCGGACCTCATCGCCCGGGTCGAGGAGATCAAGAACCGCGCCTTCGACAGCCCGCGCGTGCGCGAGCTGGCCGGCGACGCCTGGGAGTCGACGAAGTCGTCGCTGCTCGGCGCGATGGACGACCCGGCGAGCCCGCTCCGCGCGAGCATCGAGTCGATCGTCGTCGACCTCGGCCGCCGCCTCTCGACGGACCAGGCGCTCGCCTCGACCGTCGACACCTGGATCGGCACCGTCGCCGCGAACCTCGTCGACCGCTACCGGAGCGACATCGCCAGCATCATCGGCGAGACGATCGGCCGCTGGGACCCGCAGGAGACCTCCGAGAAGCTCGAGCTGCAAGTGGGCAAGGACCTGCAGTTCATCCGGATCAACGGCACGGTGGTCGGCTCGCTGGCCGGCCTCGTGATCTTCACGGTCGCGCACGCGCTCCTCGGCTCGTGACGCCCGCGCGGGGTCGCCGCGGAACGGGCCCCTCGGCCCCGCTCCGCAAGCCCTCGCCGGTGTCGGTGGTCCGGCGTACCGTCGCAGCATGAGCGACGACATCCCCAACACCACCGATCCCGACGTCAAGACCGAGGGCGACGTCCTCGGCGCCCGTGCCGATGACGGCAGCGACACCAGCGCGAGCAAGGACCCGTCCGACTGGGTCACCGGCGACGAGCCGATGACCGGCCCGCAGCGCAGCTACCTCGACACCCTCGCCCGCGAGGCCGGCGAGACCCTCCCTGCCGATCTGACGAAGGCGCAGGCCTCCGAGCACATCGACCGCCTGCAGTCCTCGACCGGTCGCGGCGACGGCAGCAAGTAGCCCGCAGGCACCTCCGCGGCGGGCGCACGGCGACTGAGCATGTCTTTCGCCGTGCGCCCCCGTCTCGGGGCCGTGACGCTCCCGGGACTTCCCTAGTGTCGCGGCATGGCGATCTCCCGTACCACGCAGACGGCTCTCGACCTCATCGACGCGGTACGGATCCCCGAGGGGATCGATCCACGACTGGCCCGGCAGGTCTCGCTGTCGCTCCGGCTCCTGCTCGAGTCCGACAGCTTCGGCCCGAGCGACCGCACCCTGCGGCGCCGCTCCCGCCGCCTGCGCGCGGGTCGGCTCGTCTGAGGCGGCGGCGCCTCCGGCCCGCTGCGGATCGGTTCGGCTTCGTGACCTCGCAGGGGGCAGACAGCACCCGCGCAGCGGTCTAGAGTTCGGGTCATCCGGTCCGCCGGACGCCCGCGGGGCCGTGCGAGCGACGGCATCGTCGCCCCGCCGACCAGGCCCCGCAGTCCGCTCGCTCGACGAGCGACCGACCCTGCCGACGCACCGCGCCGACGCCGTCTCGATGAGGAGACCGTCATGCCGTCCTTCCGCTCCACCCTGCTCCCCCTCGCCGCCTCGATCGCCCTCGTGGGCGCCGCCGCGACCCCCGCCCTCGCCGACCACAACGCCGGCGCGAACTTCGCTGACCAGGCCTCCTCCGACATCACCTCGGACGGCCTCTGCTACTACGGCGCCCTGCTGCCGGCCTCGCCCGGCTACAGCGTCGACACGACCGACTACCGCTTCGTCCGCTCCGGGAAGTCGCTGACGCTCGTCTGCGTCTTCACCGACATCCCCCTGTTCGTCTCCGGCACGGAGACGGAGGACGGCGACGACTGGTACGCGCCGACCCGGCTCACGAAGGTCGTCTCCCGCAGCACCTGCCTCCCGCCCGGCGTCGACTCCGCCTCGGAGTTCTACCCCGGCGACGACGAGCGCGTCGTCGACATCGTCGACACCACCACCTACTCCTACCGCTCCACCATGACGATGGTCTGCCACTGGCGCATCGACCCCACCCGCTGACCCATGGGCGGCCGGAGGTGTCCCCTTCCGCCGGTCGCCCCGCCCCGCCTGCACGCACCCCGATAGTCGAGTAGCCGCCCCCGGCGGCGTATCGAGACCACCTTGCTGGTCGAGTAGCCGCCCCTGGCGGCGTATCGAGACCCGCCCTCCCCTTGCCGGTCGAGTAGCCGCCCCAGGCGGCGTATCGAGACCCACCCGCCGACCGAGCAGCTCTACCGGGCTCACAGCCACCCACCACCCCGACAGGACCCCGATGACCCACCGCCTCCAGTCCCGCCAGAGCGTGACCGTCCGCCTGGTCCGCTGGTTCCGCACCGAGGACGGCTGGCAGTCCGAGATCGTCCGTGGCCGACTCCTCGAGCACCACGACGGCGTCTGGCGCCTGCTCGCCGCCGAGGACGACACCTCGCGCGACTACCCCGACACCACCTGGTCCCTCTGCCACGAGTAGCCCGTTCGGCCGCTGGATCGAGGGCGTGGCCTCGGGCGCTCCTGCACGACCGGCGCGATCGCGCGCCCGAGCGGGGACGCGCTGACGAGGACGGCGCGGAGGACACGGCGCGGAGCGAGTGGGCCCCGTCGGGCTCGAACCGACGACCCGCGGATTAAAAGTCCGCTGCTCTGCCAACTGAGCTAGAGGCCCGCGGCATCCAGGGTAGCGCCCCCGCGGGCCGGCCCAGGCGTCGGGCATACCCGCACAGGCGCACGCGTTACCCTCTCCGAACCCCCACGAAGCAGGACGCGTCCGCGCGCCCCGCCCGACCGCGGAAGGCGGCCCCATGACAGACGGCTTCCACAAGCCGACCAAGTTCCCGTCCCGCGTCTTCGAGGCGTTCCAGGGCGGAGAGGACCCGGCGCAGATCAGCCGCGTCGCGCACGAGACGGCGATCGCGCTGCTCAGCCGCGTCCGCGAGGACCCGGACCCGGTCGTCATCGACCGGCTCGTCGAGTACACCGACCACCACGGCATCGACGCGCTCGCCGAGCTGTGGGCGCGCTCCAGCCCGTCCAGCCTCCCCGGCGCCCTCTGGCGCCTCTACCTGCTGCGCCTCGTCATCCGGCAGGACCCGGACAGCACGAGCTTCCTCTACCAGCGCGGCGTCGAGCTGTCGGCGACCATCGACCCGGTCGTCGCCGGCGCCGTCACGCCGACCGGTCCGGCCGAGATCACCGAGCTGGCCGACCGCATCCTCCGCGGGGTCTTCGACGGCGACTTCGCCGTCGCGCTCGAACGGGCCGCGGCCTTCTGCCGGGTGAGCGCCTCCGGTGCCGCCTCGGTGGCCGACGACGTCGAGCTGATCGACGGCCCCCGCGCGAGCCAGCTGACCACGCGTGCCCTGCGACTCTCGACCACCGCGGCCGAGCTGGTGAGCTGCGCGCGGCTCTGGCGCAGCGACTCGCTCGAGTAGCGAGTCGGCGGCGCCACCGGCGCGTTCTCGCTCCGCGAACGGCCCTCGCGGGCGAACGGGGGCCAGCCGGTACACTGGTGAAGGCCGGACCGCAGTAACCCCGGGCTCCACTTATAGCCGCTTCGAGCGGCCTCGCGCCGAGAGGCGTTTCTGCGGTCCGGCTCCTTCTCCACTCGACAGGATCCGCCAGCGGACTCCACCGGGGCGAGCGAGGGCCCAGTGGCGGGCGGTCGGAGGCTCGAGTCCTCCCCTCCCGGCAGAGTCCCCGACAGACAGGCGACATCCGGAATGAAGAACCGCAGGGCGCTCCGGATCGGCGCGCGATGGTGGGCGGGTCTCGCCCTCCTCGTCATCGCCGCACTCCTCTTCCTTTCGGCGCCAGGGGTCGACGACGAGGTCGGCGCCCAGCTCGGCGGCGGCGTGGTCCTCGGCCAGGGTGCGCTGATGCGCACTCTCGCCGTCCTCGACGTCGCCGCCGCGCTCTGGGTCCTGATCCGCCCGCGCAGCTACGCCGGGCTGACGGCCGCGCTCGTCGCGGTGATCGGCCTGTGGCTCGCCCCGCGGATGGGCGCTCCGGCGCTGCTCGACCTGGCCGGCTTCGCGCTCGACGTCCGGTTCGTCGTCCTCCCTCTCGAGGTGTCGGTCGTCCTCGCGGGACTCGCCGTGACAGCCTTCTGGATGACCCGGAATCTGAAGTCCCGGGCGCGAGCGAGGCAGGGCGCATGAGCGACGACACCACCGAGGGCACCGCACCGGCCGACCTCGGCGCACTCCTCGAGCGCATCGCCGCGGGGGAGCAGGCCGCCTTCGCGCAGCTCTACGACCTCGTCGCCGCGCGCGTCCTCGGTCTGATCACGCGGGTGCTCGTCGACCGGGCGCAGTCGGAGGAGGTGGCCCAGGAGGTCTTCCTCGAGATCTGGCAAACCGCTGGGCGATTCGCTCCGAATAAGGGAAGTGCGACGACCTGGATCCTCACGATGGCACACCGCAGGGCCATCGATCGGGTTCGCGCGGCCCAAGCGGGCCGCGATCGGGACGTCCGCATAGGAATCCGCGACCTCGGTCGCGACTACGACCAGGTCGCCGAACAGGCGGAGGTGTCCCTCGAGCACGAGAAGGTCACCGCCGCCCTGGAGCGACTGACCGAGCTGCAGCGGCAAGCGCTCCAGCTCGCGTACTACGGCGGCTACTCGCACAGCGAGATCGCCGGGATCCTGCACTGCCCCGTCGGTACCATTAAGACGCGCCTGCGCGACGGGATGATCAGACTGAGAGAAGAGATGGGGGTGGCCCTGTGAACGAAGCGCAACACCCCGACGACCCGCGCGAACTCGCAGCAGGACACGCGCTCGGCATCCTGACGCCCGAGGAGTCCGACCGGTACGAGCGGTTCCTGGCCGAGAACCCGGAGGCGCGCGGCGAGGCCGACGCCTTCTCCGCCGTGGCCGACGCCCTCGCGGCCGACGCCCCGCCGGTGCAGCCGTCCGCGGCGCTCCGAGCCGACCTGATGGCCCTCATCGCCACCACGCCGCAGCTCCCGGGAGACGACCGCTCCACCGCGCCGGCCGAGGAGACGATCGAGCGCCGCGAGGCCGTGCCGACGCTCCACGCCGTCGAGACGCCGCCCGCCGCGACGACCGCCGCCGCCCCCGCGTCCGGCCGCCACGGTGCCGAGGCGCGTGCGCGCGGACGCTGGTTCACCCGGCCCGCCGTCTACCTGTCCGCGGCCGCCGCCGCGGCCGTCATCGTGGTCGGGGGAGTGGCGCTCCCGCCGCTGCTCACGCCCGATGCCGGCCAGAGCCAGCAGCTGACCGCCCTCGAGCAGATCCGCAGCGCGCCCGACGTGCAGGAGACCACGGGCGCGATCGCCTCCGGGGAGACCGCGACGCTCGTCTGGTCCGCCTCGCTCGGCCGCTCCGCGCTCGTCGTCGACGACCTCTCGCCGCTGCCCGACGACAAGACCTACGAGGCCTGGTACATCGGCTCCTCCGGCCCGGTCGCCGCCGGCACCTTCGACGGGGGCGACGGACAGACGGTCGCCCCGCTCGAGGGCACCCTGGCCGAGGGCGCGGTCGTCGCCGTGACCGTCGAGGACGCGGGTGGCGCGCAGTCGCCCACGACCGACCCGATCCTCGCGATCGCCACGGCCTGAGCCCAGCTCATCCGAACCCATGAGAGCCGCACCCCCGAGGGGTGCGGCTCTTCTGCGTTCCGGCCCGTTCGCGGTGGCTCCGGAGTCGCCGCGGACGACGGAAGCGCCGCACCCCGGGAGGAGTGCGGCGCTTCTGCGTGCCGTGCGGCGGAGTGCCGTGGGGCGGATCAGCCGAAGCGGCCCGAGACGTAGTCCTCGGTCGCCTGGACCGACGGCCGCGAGAACATCGTCGCGGTGTCGTCGTACTCGATGAGCTTGCCGGGCTTGCCGGTGCCCGCGATGTTGAAGAACGCGGTGCGGTCCGAGACGCGCGAGGCCTGCTGCATGTTGTGGGTCACGATCACGATCGTGTACTCGTTCTTCAGCTCCTCGATCAGGTCCTCGATCGCGAGGGTCGAGATCGGGTCGAGGGCCGAGCAGGGCTCGTCCATCAGCAGCACGTCGGGGGAGACGGCGATCGCGCGGGCGATGCACAGTCGCTGTTGCTGTCCGCCGGAGAGGCCGGAGCCCGGCTTCTCGAGGCGGTCCTTGACCTCGTTCCAGAGGTTCGCGCCCTGGAGCGACTTCTCGACCAGGTCGTCCGCGTCGGACTTCGAGATGCGGCGGTTGTTGAGCTTGACGCCGGCCAGCACGTTGTCGCGGATGGACATCGTCGGGAACGGGTTCGGCCGCTGGAAGACCATGCCCACCTGCCGGCGCACGAGCACCGGGTCGACGCCCGGGCCGTAGAGGTTGTTGCCGTCGATCAGCACCTCGCCGTCCACGTAGGCACCGGGGATGACCTCGTGCATGCGGTTGAGCGTGCGGAGGAAGGTCGACTTGCCGCAGCCGGAGGGGCCGATGAACGCTGTGACGGTGCGGGGCTCGATGGTGAGACCGACTCCCTCGACCGCGAGGAACTTGCTGTAGTAGACGTTGAGGTCGTTGACTTCGATGCGCTTGGACAACGGAAGATCCTTAGGGTTAGCGGCCGAGCTTGGGGGCGAAGATGCGCGCGACCAGGCGAGCGAGCAGGTTGAGCAGCATGACGATCAGGATGAGGACCAGCGCGCCGGTCCAGGCCCGATCGATGTAGGCGGCGGCGTCGGCCCCCTGGTCGGCGTACTGGCGGAACACGAAGACCGGGAGGGTCATCATCCGGTCGTCGAACGGGTTGTAGTTCATCGACTGGGTGAACCCGGCGACGATGAGCAGCGGGGCGGTCTCGCCGATGACGCGGGCGATCGAGAGCATGACGCCCGTGACGATGCCGGCGATCGAGGTCGGCAGGACGATCTTCACGACGGTGAGCCACTTGGGCACGCCGAGGGCGAAGGAGGCCTCGCGCAGCTCGTTCGGCACCAGCCGCAGCATCTCCTCGGTGGAGCGCACGACGACCGGGATCATCAGCACCGACAGCGCGATCGCGCCGCCGAAGCCCATCCGGATGCCGTCGCCGAAGAGGAGCACCAGCAGCGCGTAGGCGAAGAGGCCGGCGACGATCGAGGGGATGCCCGTCATCACGTCGACGAAGAAGGTGATGCCGCGGGCGAGCGCGCCCCGGCCGTACTCGACCAGGTAGATCGCCGTCATCAGGCCGATCGGGATCGAGATGACCGCGGCCAGAGCCGTGATGATCAGCGTGCCCATGATCGCGTGCAGCGCTCCGCCGCCCTCGCCGACGACGTTGCGCATCGAGGAGGTGAAGAAGAGGAGGTCGAAGCGCGCGGCGCCGGCGGTGACCGCCGTGTACATCAGCGAGATCAGCGGGATCAGCGCGACGACGAACGCGGCGGTGACCAGGGTGGTGACGACCCGGTCCGTGGCGCGGCGGGGGCCCTCGACCAGGCGGGCGAGGACGAAGACGGCGACCGTGTAGAGCACGGCGCCGAAGAAGACGGTGCCGACGACGTCGAACCCCTGGGTGGTGCCGGTGACGGCGAGGAGGGCGTAGACGAGAGCCATCAGGGCGATGCTGCCGACGAGCAGGGCGGCGGGCGCCCACTTGGGCAGCTGACCGCTGGTGAGCGTGTTGACCGGCGCAGGGACCGCGTCCTCGACGCGGCGCTGGCGGGGCGGAGTCATCGTGACCATCAGTTCGCTCCCGAGAAGGCCTTGCGGCGGTTGATGATGTAGCGGGCGAGCATGTTGACCAGCAGCGTGATGACGAAGAGCATCAGGCCGGACGCGACGAGCTCGTTGACCTTGAGGCCATAGGCCTCGGGGAAGCTCAGTGCGATGTTCGCGGCGACGGTGTTGGAGTTCGTCGACTGCAGCAGCGCGAAGTTCACGACGAACGAGGGCGAGAGCACGATGGCGACCGCCATCGTCTCGCCGAGCGCGCGGCCGAGGCCGAGCATCGACGCGGAGATGATGCCGGGGCGGCCGAAGGGCAGGACCGCCGTGCGGACCATCTCCCAGCGGGTCGCGCCCAGGGCGAGCGCCGCCTCCTCGTGCAGCGTCGGCGTCTGGAGGAACACCTCGCGCGAGATCGCCGTGACGATCGGCAGGATCATGACCGCGAGCACGAGGGCGACGGTGAGGATCGTGCGGCCGGTGCCGGAGACCGGGCCGTTGAAGAGCGGGAACCAGCCGAAGGCGTCCGTGAGGAACGCGTAGAACGGCTGGACGAAGGGGGCGAGCACCGTGATGCCCCAGAGGCCGAAGACGACCGACGGCACGGCGGCCAGCAGGTCGATCACGTAGCCGAGGCCCTGCGCGAGCTTGCGCGGGGCGTAGTGCGAGATGAAGAGCGCGATCCCGATCGCGATGGGGACCGCGATCACCATCGCGAGCCCGGCGGCGTAGACGGTGCCGAACACGAGCGGGCCGACGTAGGACCAGAAGCCCGCTCCGCCGGAGATCGTGTCGGGGGACGCCGTGAGGGCCGGGATCGACTGGACGACCAGGAAGAGGGCGACGGCGGCGAGGATGACGAGGATCAGCGCGCCGGAGGCGACTGCCGTTCCGGAGAAGATCCGGTCTGCGGGCCGCTGCTTCGCCTTGATGGCGCCGACGGGCCGCTCTGCGGTGGTCATGTGGGTGTCCCTGCGTTCGGTGTGGGGGAGGGGGCCGAGCCGTGACGCGGCCCCGGACCGGCTGGGGTCCGGGGCCGCGTCATGAGGGGGAGATTACTTGATCGACTCGATCGCGGTGGCGACCTGGGCCGACAGCTCGGACGAGAGCGGCGCGGCGCCGGCGGAGGTGGCGGCCTCGGCCTGGCCCTCCTCGCTGGTCACGTAGCCGAGGTACGCCTTGACGAGCTCGCCGGTGGCGGGCTCCTGGTACTCCTGGCAGGCGATGAGGTAGCTCACCAGGACGACCGGGTAGACGCCGGACTCCTCGGAGGCGTAGTCGATCTCGTAGACGATGTCGTTGTCGGGACGGTCGGTCGCCTCGGGGGACGCGTCGACGATCGCGGCAGCGGCCTCGGGCGAGTAGGCGACGAAGTCGTCGCCGACCTTCACCTTGGCGGTGCCCAGGCTGCCGGCGCGCGAGGCGTCGGCGTAGCCGATGGTGTTCTGGCCGTTGGTGACGGTGTCGATGACGCCCGAGGTGCCCTGGGCGGCCTCGCCGCCCTCGTAGGGCCAGACTCCGTCGGGCTCGGCGTCCCACACGGTGGGCGCGGTCGCGTTGAGGTACGCGGCGAAGTTCTCGGTGGTTCCCGAGTCGTCCGAGCGGTGCACAGCGGTGATGTTGGAGGACGGGAGCGTCGCGTCGGGGTTCAGCGCGGCGATCTCGGGGGCGTTCCAGGTGGTGATGGTGCCCTTGAAGATGCCCGCGATGGTGGCGGCGTCGAGGTTCAGCTCGTCGAGGCCCTCCACGTTGAACACGATCGCGATCGGCGAGATGTAGGCCGGGACGTCGATGGCGGAGGTGCCCTCGACGCACTTGCCGAAGGAGCCGTCGAGCTCCTCGAGCTTCAGCGCGCGGTCGGAGCCGGCGAAATCGGCACCGCCGGCGATGAACGCCTCGCGGCCCGCGCCGGAGCCGTCGGGGGAGTAGTTGACGGTGACGCCGGTGTTCGCCTGCTGGAAGGCGGAGACCCAGGCCTCCTGGGCGGAGCCCTGCGAGGAGGCGCCGATGCCGTTGAGGGTGCCCTCGAGGGTGCTGGCGGAGCCGGAGGAGGACTCGCCCGCGGAGGCACCTCCTTCGTTGGCAGCACAGGAGGTCAGCGTGATGGCTGCGACGGCGGCGATGACGGCCGCCTGGCCGAGACGCGAGAAACGCACAAGTATCCCTTTCGGGTAGGAAAGCAGGGGGAAACAGAACGGGCTTGGTGCGGCCCGCCAGCGAGAGTACGGAGGGGTCGTGTCCTGGCCCCGTCCGCTCGGTGAACGCGCGGTGAACGACGGGCCGCCCTCAGGCGGTGCGGAGCGCACAGGAGCACTATTCGCGCGGCACCGATCGGGTGCGCTGCAGCCGATTCCGGCCGGGCCTCAGCCCAGTGCGTCGTGGGTCTCGATGGCGACGATCCCGGAGCCCGGGTGCTCGATCGAGAGGTGGACGACGGCGAATCCGCCCGTCGGCAGGGCGGACGCCTCCTCGAGGTACGGCCCGAGCGGGGTCGCGGTCGCCAGCGCCAGCTCGCGCAGGATCTCGGGGATCACCGGCCCGTGACTGCACAGGACCGCGCTCTTGCGCGCGCGCACCCGCTTGCCGACGACGGCCCGGACCTCGGCGCTGCCGTGCTCGTGCGCGTCCTGGCTGAGGTCCTCCGAGAGGCGCACCGGGCGCTTGAGGAGCGAGGAGAGCGGCGCGATCGTGCTGCGGCAGCGCTTCGCCGTGCTCGACACGAGCCGCCGGGGTCGCCAGGCGGCGACGGCCCGGCTCGCGGCCGCCGCCTCCTCGACGCCGCGACGGTTCAGCCGCCGGGTCGAGTCGCGCCCGTCCCAGGAGGAGGCGGGCACCGCCTTCGCGTGCCGCAGCACCACGATCGCGAACGTGTCGTGCGTGCCGCGCGAGACGATCCGGGCGAACTCGTCGACGATCTCGACGTCGTGCGGGTAGGTCAGGTAGGCGCGGGCGCGCTTGAGCGTGACCCACTCCAGCGCCTCGACCTCGTGATTCGGCACGAAGTCGGAGGCGAGCACGGCCTTCTCGGTCACCCGCGCGGCCCAGTAGTGCACGGCCTTCGGGCGCCCGTTCGGCAGCGTGTACTCGACCGAGCCGAGCGGCACCCCGAGCGCGACCGCGAAGCCGGTCTCCTCGCGGATCTCGCGCACCGCGGTCTCCGGCAGCGACTCGCCGGGGTCGACCTTGCCCTTGGGCAGGCTGACGTCCCGGCGGTGCGGCCGGTGGATCACGAGGATGTGCGGGCGGCCCTCGATGATCCGCCAGCACACGGCGCCGGCCGCGTAGACGGTTCCCGTCACGGCGTCAGCGGGCGGTGGCTCGGGAGCCGGTCCGCGTCGCGGTGCGCTTGCGATGCGTGATGTGCTGCATCAGCCGGTTCTGCAGATCGGAGAGCGGGGCGCCGTCCTCGTCGAGGTGGTGCCGGGTCCAGGTGCCGTCCGGCCCGAGCCACCAGGACGCCGTCCTCTCGTCCATCGCGCGGTCGAACATGTCGGCGATCTCGCTGAGGTGCGCGGGCTCGACGATCCGCACCAGCGCCTCGACGCGGCGGTCGAGGTTGCGGTGCATCATGTCGGCGCTGCCGATGAAGACCTCCGGCTCGCCGCCGTTGACGAAGCTGAAGATGCGCGAGTGCTCGAGGTAGCGGCCCAGGATCGAGCGCACCCGGATGGTCTCGGAGAGCCCCTCCTGCCCGGGCTTCAGCCCGCAGATGCCGCGGACCCAGACGTCGACCGGCACGCCGGCCTGGCTGGCGCGGTAGAGCGCGTCGATGACCGACTCGTCCACGATCGAGTTCATCTTGATCCGGATGCCCGAGAGCCGACCCGCGCGCGCGTTCTCGGTCTCGGCCGCGATGCGCTTGAGCAGTCCCTTGCGCAGGTGGCGCGGCGCGACCAGCAGGCGCTTGAACTTCTTCTCGATCGCGTAGCCCGAGAGCTCGTTGAAGAGCCGGGTGAGGTCCTTGCCGACCTCGGGGTCGGCGGTGAGCAGCCCGAGGTCCTCGTAGATGCGCGAGGTCTTCGGGTTGTAGTTGCCGGTGCCGATGTGGGAGTAGTGCCGCAGCACGCCGCCCTTCTCCTGGCGGATCACCAGGGCGAGCTTGCAGTGCGTCTTCAGACCGACGAGGCCGTAGACCACGTGCACGCCGGCCTTCTCGAGCTTGCGCGCCCAGGAGATGTTGGCCTTCTCGTCGAAGCGGGCCTTGATCTCGACGAGCGCGAGCACCTGCTTTCCCGACTCCGCGGCGTCGATGAGCGCCTCGACGATGGGGGAGTCGCCCGAGGTGCGGTAGAGCGTCTGCTTGATCGCGAGCACGTCGGGATCGGCGGCCGCCTGCTCGAGGAAGGCCTGGACGCTCGTCGCGAAGGACTCGTAGGGGTGGTGCAGCAGCACGTCGCCGCGCGAGACCGCCTTGAAGATGTCCTGCCGCTGGTTCGGCTCGCTCGGCGAGAGCTGCACGGCCGTCGTCGGCACGTGGTTCGGGTACTTCAGGTCCGGCCGGTCGATCTTCTGCAGGCTGAAGAGGCCGCCGAGGTCCAGCGGCGCGGGCAGCTTGTAGACCTCCTGCGTGGTGATGTCGAGCTCGCGGACGAGGAGGCTCAGCGTCTCGTCGTCCATGTCGTCGGTCACCTCGAGGCGGATCGGCGGGCCGAAGCGGCGACGCAGCAGCTCCTTCTCGAGCGCCTTGATCAGGTTCTCGGTCTCGTCCTCGTCGACCTCGACGTCCTCGTTGCGGGTGACCCGGAAGACGTGGTGGTCGAGGATCTCCATGCCCGGGAAGAGGTCGTCGAGCTGGTTCGCGATCAGGTCCTCGAGCGAGATGAACCGCATCGGCTCGCCCGGAGCGGCGACGCCCTCGATGCGGACGAAGCGCGGCAGCATCTGCGGCACCTTGAGGCGCGCGAACTCGGTCTTCTGCGTCTTGGGGTTCCTGACCCGCACGGAGAGGTTGAGCGAGAGCCCGGAGATGTACGGGAACGGGTGCGCCGGGTCGACCGCGAGCGGCATCAGCACCGGGAACACCTGCGCCGAGAAGTAGTCGTCGAGCACCCCGCGCTCGGCGTCGCTGAGCTCGCTCCAGCGGACGATGTCGACGCCCGCGTCGCGCAGGGCCGGCTCGACGAGCTCCTTGAAGGCCCGCGAGTGCCGCTGCTGCAGCAGGTGCGCCTTCTCGGAGATGTCGGTCAGCACATCGACGGGGACGCGGCCGATGTTCGTCGGCAGCGCGAGGCCCGTGAGGATGCGGCGCTTCAGCCCCGCGACCCGGACCATGAAGAACTCGTCGAGGTTGGACGAGAAGATCGCGAGGAAGTTCGCCCGCTCGAGGGCGGGCACCAGCGGGTCCTCGGCCAGCTCGAGCACGCGCTGGTTGAACGCCAGCCAGCTCAGCTCGCGATCGAGGTAGCGGTTGTCCGGGAGCAGGGGGTCGGAGTGCTCCTCCTCCTCGTCGTCGAAGTCGTCGTCGAGCTCGTCGCTCAGACCGTCCTCGAGAATCAGGTTGTCGCCGTCCATGCGACCATCCTGGCACCGCGCTCGACCGGCTCGCGCCGCCCGTGGTGAATGCGGCGTGAACGCGGGCTGGGGAGGAGCCCCGGTCAGCGGACCGCGGGTCGGCGGTGCAGGTACTGCACGTCGACGGCGGCGTCGGTGAAGCCGAGCGAGCGGTACAGCGCGACCGCCGAGCGGTTCTCGGCCTCCACGTAGAGGTCGGCGACCGTGCAGCCGCGCTCGACCATCCGCGCGAGACCCGCACCGAGGAGGGTGCGCCCGAGCCCGCGGCCCGCCGTCTCCGGCGCGACGCCGAGCACGTAGATCTCGCCCGTGGTCGACTCCGGCTCGATCTTGAGCCAGTCGTAGCCGACCAGCACGCCGTCGCCGTCGCGCAGCAGGAGGACGTCCTCGTCGCGGTACCAGGGCTCGGCGCGCCGGGCGGCGAGGTCCTCCTCGGTGATCCGGCCCTGCTCGGGGTGCGCGGCGAAGACGCGGGCGTTGAGCGCCACCCACTCGGCGGGATCCAGTTCCCGGGCGTCCGACAGCGCGAAGCCCTCGGGCACGGACACGGCGGGGGCGACGAGCGGATCGAGGGCGAGGTGCAGCAGGGTGCGCACCGGCGCGAAGTCGTGCGAGGCGGCGAGGGCCCTCGCGGCCGGGTGGTCGCCGTGCGCCCAGGCGAGCAGCCCGGTCCGCCCGCTCGCGAGCACCTGGTCGAGGACGGCGCGGCCGAAGCCGACCCCGCGCCACTCCGGATCGACGACGAACTCCAGCTCGCCCTGGCCGAGCACCGCGGCCGCGACCACGACGTCCGCGCGCAGCCCGACGAGGAGCGTGCGCGAGCCGGTGCGCGCGTCGATCAGGGTCTGATCGCTGAACGGCGGGCGGCCGTCGAACCAGGCCGCGCGGCCGATGAGGTGCTCGAGACCCGCCGCGACGGCGGGATCGGTCAGGTTCTCAACCGAGAGATTGAGCGACTCGTTCATTGTCCTCTTCGTACACGTTGAAGCGGTAGCCGACGTTGCGGACCGTCCCGATGAGCGATTCGAGATCGCCGAGCTTGGCCCGCAGGCGCCGGACGTGCACGTCGACCGTGCGGGTGCCGCCGAAGTAGTCGTAGCCCCAGACCTCGCTGAGCAGCTGCTCGCGGGTGAAGACGCGCGAGGGGTGCGTCGCGAAGAAGCGCAGCAGCTCGAACTCCTTGAAGGTGAGATCGAGCGGGCGCCCGTGCACCTTCGCCGAGTAGCTCGCCTCGTCGATGACGACACCGGACGCCTGGATGCGCGAGGTCGACTGCTCCTGGGCGAGCCGGCCGATGACCAGGCGGATGCGCGCGTCGACCTCGGCGGGGCCCGCGGAGTCGAGGATGACGTCGTTGACGCCCCAGTCGGCCGAGACCGCGGTGAGGCCGCCCTCGGTGAGGATGAGGATGAGCGGCACGTTGATGCCGGTCGTCGTGAGGATCTTGCAGAGCGACTTCGCGCTCGCCAGGTCCTGCCGCGCGTCGACGAAGATGAGATCGCAGCTCGGAGCGTTCACGAGGTGCGCCGGCTCGGCCGGGATCTGCCGGGTCTTGTGACTGAGCAGCCCCAGGGCGGGGAGGACCTCCGAGCCACCGGCTGAGGTCAGTATCAACAACTGCGCCACGGATCCTCCAGAACTGGTCTCCGGCAATACTAGCGGCGGGCCGGAGAGGCCGATTCCCTGGGGCACAATTGGGGCATGGGCAGGGATCGCGTCGGTATCGGAGCCGTGTGGGCGCTCGCGCTGGCCGGCTCGATCGTCACCCTCGTCGTCGCCCCCTCCGCCTCGCAGCAGCTCTGGCTCGCGCTGACCTTCGGCGGCTGCGTGCTCGCCACCTTCGCCGTTCAGCTCGCCGTGGCGCGGGCGGACGGCTATCTGGTGCGCACGATGACGAGCGTCGTCGGTGCGATGGTCGTCGTCGCCGCGGGCAGCGGGATCGCCGCCCTCTCCGCCCTCTGAGCGGTGCCGCCGGATAGGATGGCGGCATGCTTCTCGCCCTCGAACTCTTCTATCTCGGACTGCTCGGGCTCGCCTCCCTCGCGATCGCGTGGGTCTCCGGCGTGGTCGTCTACAAGCTCTACCGCGGCCAGCGCTAGCCGCCGCTCCGGAGCAGATTTGATCTCCCTCCCCTCGGGACTCCCGCCCGAACTCGTCCCGCTCTCCTGGCTGCTCGGCGTCTGGGAGGGGTCGGGTGTCATCGACTACACCGTCGGCGACGACTCGGTGCAGGCGGAGTTCGGCCACCGCGTGAGCTTCAGCTACGACGGCCTGCCCTACCTCAACTACAGCTCGTACACCTGGCTGCTCGAGGACGACAGCGAGGTCGGCCACCGCCCGCTCGTGAGCGAGATGGGCTACTGGCGCCTCAGCCGGCCGCTCACGGACGCGGATGCGGGACCGGCGATGCTGCCGGGCCGCGGCGCTCCCGCCTTCCCGGACGCGGAGTCGGTCGAGACGCTGCGGAACGCCGCCGGCGGCTTCGACATCGAGGTCTCTCTCGTGCACCCCGACGGCGTGAGCGAGCTCTACCTCGGCCAGGTCAAGGGCCCGCGGATCGACCTCGCGACCGACGCGGTCATGCGCACCGCCGCCGCGAAGGACTACGCCGCCGCCACGCGCCTCTACGGCCTGGTCGACGACCACCTGCTCTGGGCGTGGGACATCGCCGCACTCGGCCAGGGGCTCCGCACCCACTCCTCCGGAAGGCTCGCCCGTGTCGACTGAGACCGCGATCGTGCCGTCCTCCCCGCTCCTCCTGGCCGACGGCGCGGTGGCGACCACCAGCGCCGCCGAGCCGGGCGTCGCCGCGCACTACGGCGAGCCGTTCCGCGAGCAGCGGGCGCTCGCCGCGGGCACCGCGCTCGTCGACCTCTCCGGTCGCGGAGTCGTCACGGTCACCGGTCCCGACCGGCTCACCTGGCTCGACTCGCTGACCAGCCAGGCGCTCGCCCGCCTCGCGCCCGGCGACTCGGCCGAGACCCTGCTCCTTGACCCCTCCGGCCGCATCGAGCACCTGATCCGCGTCGTCGACGACGGCGAGACGGCCTGGCTGCTGCTCGACCGCGACGAGACGGCCGGGCTCGCCGCCTGGCTCGACCGGATGCGTTTCATGCTCCGCGTCGAGATCGCCGACCGCACCGCGGAGCTCGCGACGCTCGCGACCCTCGGCGACGGCTCCGCGACCGCGCTCGCCCTCGAGCTCGCGGGTGAGGCCGGCATCAGCTGGCTCGACCCGTGGGCGCAGGTGCAGCCCGGCGGCTGGCAGTACGCCACCGCTCCCGTGCACCCCGCCGCCGGCTGGAGCGCCCGCGAGACGCTCGTCCCGCGCGCCGCCCTCGACGAGCTGGCCGCCCGAGCTCGTGCGGCGGGCGTCGGTCTGGCCGGCGCGGACGCCCTCGAGGCGCTCCGCATCGCCGCCTGGCGCCCCCGGCACGCGACCGAGGTCGACGACCGCTCGATCCCGCACGAGCTCGATCTGCTCCGCTCCTCCGTGCACCTGGCCAAGGGCTGCTACCGCGGGCAGGAGACGGTCGCCAAGGTGCACAACCTCGGCCACCCGCCGCGCCGCCTCGTGCTGCTGCAGCTCGACGGCTCCGACTCCGCTCTGCCCGGCCACGGCGACGTGGTCACCGCGCTCAAGGGCGGCGAGCCGGTCGAGGTCGGCGTCGTCACGGCGAGCGCCTGGCACTACGAGGACGGGCCGGTGGCGCTCGCCGTGGTGAAGCGCTCGGTCCCCGTCGACCTCGAGCTCACCGTGATCGCCGGCGAGGTCCGCGTCGCGGCCGCGCAGGAGGTCGTCGTCCCGCCCGGCGCCGGTGCGGAGGCGGGAGTGCCCCGCCTGCCCCGGCTCGGGGCCGCGACCAGGTAGGCCACGCCGTGGTGGCCGCAGGACCCGCTCGGCGGGATCGGGCGGCCGCGCGGATCCGCGCGCTCGTCCGCGTCGACGACCTCCGCCCCGGCCGGGGCCTCGCCCGGGCCGTCGCCTCGCTGCCGGCGGTGCTGCAGATCGTCCTCGCGGCGATCCTGGCCTACTCCGTCTCGCGCTTCGTCTTCGGGCACCCGGCTCCGGTGCTGTCGCTGACGGCGACGATCTCGAGCCTCGGCATCGCCCGCGACACCCGGCCGAAGCAGGTCGCCGAGACGGCGATCGGGATGCTGATCGGCATCACCGCGAGCGAGGTGCTGCTCCTGCTCTGGGGCACGGGGGTCTGGCAGCTCGCGGTCGTGCTCGCGGTCGTCTTCACGCTGGGGCGAGCGCTCTCGCCGTCGCCCGGCTTCGCGGTGGCGGCCGGCACCCAGGCGATGCTCGTGATGATCCTCCCGGCGCCCGACGGCGGTGTCTTCACCCGGAGTCTCGACGGGCTGGTCGGCGGGCTCGCCGCGCTGCTGTGCACCGCGATCGTGCCGCGCAACCCGCTGCGGGCGGCGCGCGCCGAGGCGCGGCGACTGGTGGCGGCGCTGGCCGAGACGATCGACCTGCTGGCCGACGCGCTCCGCCGGGGCGACCAGTCCGCCTCCGCCACCGCGCTCGAGCGCGTCCGCGGCACCCAGCCCGTCATCGACGGCTGGACGACGGCGCTCGACTCCGCGATCGGCGTCGCGCGGATCTCGCCGTTCGTCCGGCGGCACCGGGCGGAGCTGGAGCGGCAGCGCACGATGCTCGCCGCGCTCGACCTCGCGACCCGGAACCTCCGGATCGTGGCCCGGCGCACCGACTTCCTGGTCGGCGACGCGGTGCCGCGCCCGGCGCTCGCCGACGTGGTCGTCGGCTTCGGGCCGGGCATCGCGCTGCTCGGCCGTGCCGTCACCGAGCCCGCGGTGCTCGCACTCGCCCGTCAGGACCTGGTGCTGCTCGCGACGACCCTCGACCCGCAGGCGCTGATCCCCGATGCGCGGCTGGCCGAGAAGACGCTGCTGGTCATCCTCCGCCCGCTCGTCGTCGACCTGCTGACGGCGACGGGGGCGAGCTCGGCCGAGGCGAGGGCCGCGCTGCCCGAGCTCGCCTGAGCGTCGAGCGGCGGGCCGATCGCCAGGGTTCCCCGGCGTCCGCCGCTCGGGGCTCACGCGTTGGTCGCGTCCTGCACCTCACCCACGAGCTCCTCGATGATGTCCTCGAGGAAGAGGACGCCGGTGGTGGCACCCTCGGCGTCGACCACCCGTGCGAGGTGCGCGCCGGTGCGGCGCAGCGTCGCCAGCGCGTCCTCCAGCTCGTCGCCGGCCGAGACCGCGGCGAGGCGGCGGATCCGCTTGGCCGGCACCGGGGCGTCCGTCGCGTCGAGGTCGGAGACGTCCTTGAGGTGCAGGTAGCCGGCGGGCAGCCCGGCGGCGTCGGCCAGCAGATAGCGCGAGTAGCCGTGCTCGGCGACGGCACGGCGCACGTCCGCCGGTGTCGCCCCTGCGGGCAGCAGGACCATCCGCTCGAGCGGCACCGCGACGTCCACCACCCGCTTGGTCGTGAACTCGAAGGCCGCGCTGACGGTGCCGGAGGCATCGACCAGCACGCCCTCGCGAGTCGACTGGCGCACGATGGCCGCGACCTCGTCGAGCGTGAAGGCGCTCGTCGCCTCGTCCTTCGGCTCGACGCGGACCAGCCGCAGGATGCCGTTGGCGACCGCGTTCAGCGACCAGATCAGCGGCTTCACCAGCTTCGAGACCAGCACCAGCGGGGGAGCGAGCAGCAGCGCCGCGCGGGTCGGCACCGAGAACGCGAGGTTCTTCGGCACCATCTCGCCGAACACCACGTGCAGGAAGGTGACCAGCAGCAGCGCCGCGATGAACGCGATCACGCCGATCGCCTCCGCGGAGAGCGCGGTGAGGCCCAGCGGGATCTCGAGCAGGTGGTGGATCGCCGGCTCGGACACGTTGAGGATCACCAGCGAGCAGACGGTGATGCCCAGCTGACTCGTCGCGAGCATCAGGGTGGCGTGCTCCATCGCCCAGAGCGTCGTCTTCGCGGCGCGGCTCCCGGCATCGGCCCGCGGCTCGATCTGGGAGCGGCGGGCGGAGATCACGGCGAACTCGGCGCCGACGAAGAAGGCGTTGACGACCAGCAGGACCACCAGCCAGGCGATCCCGGGCAGGTACTCACTCATGGACGGCCCCTTCCGCTCGGAGCGCGGCGACGCCGGCGGCATCGCCCCCGCCCGCCTCGTCGGTGTCGGCGGCCGGAGTGAACCGGACGCGGTCCACCCGGTGCGCGGCGACGCGGTCGACCCGCAGCACCCCGCCTGCGACGGCGACCTCGTCGCCGAGCTCGGGCACGCGGCCGAGCGAGGAGGAGAGGAAGCCCGCGACGGTGTCGTAGTCCTCGCCCTCGGGCACGAGCACGCCGAGGCGCTCGGCGACCTCGTCGGGGCGCAGCTCGCCGCCGAACGTCGCCGAGCGGCCGGAGCGGATCACGCCGGCGCGGGTGCGGTCGTGCTCGTCCTCCAGCTCGCCGACGATCTCCTCGACCAGGTCCTCGAGCGTCACGACGCCCGCGGTCCCGCCGTACTCGTCGACGACGACCGCGATCGCGAGCCCGCTGCCACGCAGGGGAGCGAGCAGGGCGTCGGCGCGAGCGGTCTCGGGGACGCGCATCGGGGCGATCATCAGCGACTCGGCGGTGACCGTCGCGCGCAGCGACGGCTCGAGCGCGAAGGCGTGCTTGACGTGCAGGACGCCGCGGACGTCGTCCGAGTCGCGGCCGAGCACGGGGAAGCGCGAGAAGCCGGTGCGGTTCGCGAGCCGGACAACGTCCTCCGCGGTGCTCTCGAGGGTGACGGAGGCCATCCGGACCCGCGGTGTCATCACGTCGGCGACGCTGCGGCTGGAGAAGCGGAGCGTGCGGTGCAGTAGATCGGCGTGATCGCGGTCGAGCGTGCCCTCGAGCACCGAGCGGCGCACGAGCGAGCCGAGCTCGTCGGCGCTCCGGGCACCGGAGAGCTCCTCCTTGGGCTCGATGCCCAGGGCGCGGATCAGCGCGTTCGCGGTGTTGTTGAAGAGCAGGATCACCGGCTTGAAGACCGTGGTGAATGCGATCTGGAACGGCACGACCACCTGCGCGGTCTTCAGCGGCAGCGCGAGCGCGAAGTTCTTGGGGACCAGCTCGCCGATCACCATCGAGAACACCGTCGCGAGGACGACGCCGACGACCGTGCCGATGCCGGGCACGATCTCGGCCGGGATCCCGAGGGTCCGCAGCGGCTCGGCCAGCAGCGAGCTGATCGCGGGCTCGAAGGTGTAGCCGGTGAGCAGCGTGGTCAGCGTGATGCCGAGCTGCGCGCCGGAGAGGTGGGTCGACGTGATCCGCAGGGCGGAGATCGTCGGATCGAGGCGCTTCTGGCCGCGGGCGCGGCGCTCCTCCAGCTCGTTGCGGTCGAGGTTGACCAGCGCGAACTCGGAGGCGACGAAGAGCCCGGTGCCGACGGTGAGGAGGAGGCCGATGACGATGCCGAGCCACTCAGGCACGCGCTGCACCGCCGATCAGGGTCGGCGGCAGGACCGCCGCGGAGCGTTGCGCGGGCGAGGGTTCAGGGGGAGGGTCGTCCATGGGGCCCGAGGGTAGCGGGCCTGAATATGAGAATGCTCACAGAAGTGACGGGGCCGGGTCGAGCGGGCCGACCGCCTCCCACGAGACGGTCACCTCCCCGAGCCGCCACCGCCGCTCCCCGCCGAGGATCGGCCAGTCTCCGCGGAGCGACCGCACCGCGGCGATCCAGCGCTGCGTCGGCCCGTAGACCGCGAGCGGCGCGTGCAGCAGCCAGGCCCGCTCGAGCGCCTGCAGGAACGCGTGCACCGGCTCGCCGGGCACGTTGCGGTGGATCAGCGCTTTCGGCAGCCGCTCCGCCGCGATGCCAGGCGAGGGCACGGCGCCGAGCCGGAGCGACAGGGTGAGCGAGCGCGGTCCCTCCCGCCCGACCTCGATCCAGGTGCAGATGCGCCCGATCTCGTCGCAGGTGCCCTCCACGAGGACGCCGTCGGGGGCGAGCCGGTCGGTCATCGTCCGCCACGCCTCGGCGACCGCCGCCTCGTCGTACTGCCGGAGCACGTTGAAGGCGCGGATGACACTCGCTCGCTGCCGGCCGGGGAGGGGCACCTCGAAGCCGCCGCGCTCGAAGCGCACCCGGGCGTCGCTCGGGAATGCCGTCCCGCCGGCGCGGACCCGCTCGAGCTGCCGTCGCGCCGTCTCGACGCGGGCCGGCTCGATCTCGAAGCCGACCACGTCGACGCCGGGCGCCGCTCGGACCAGGCGGCGGTGCAGCTCGAGCGTCGTCACCGCGCTCGCACCGAAGCCGAGGTCGACGACGACGGGCTCGGCGATGGCCTGCAGCGCCGGCAGCTCGGCCAGCCGGCGGTCGACCCGGCGGAGGCGGTTCGTGCCCGTCGTGCCGCGGGTGACGGCTCCGATCGGCATGGTCTCCAGCGTATCCGGGGCCCGAGGGGCCGCCTCTAAGCTGGACGCATGTCCGAGACCTACACCCTCATCCTCGTGCGCCACGGCAACAGCGAGTGGAACCAGAAGAATCTGTTCACCGGCTGGGTCGACGTCCGGCTCACCGAGCAGGGCGTCGCGGAGGCGACCCGCGCCGGCGAGCTGCTGACCGAGGCGGGGCTGCACCCCGATGTCGTCTACACCTCGCGCCAGACCCGCGCGATCCAGACCGCGAACATCGCGCTGGAGAAGGCCGACCGCCTGTGGATCGACGTGAAGCGCTCCTGGCGTCTGAACGAGCGCCACTACGGCGCGCTGCAGGGCAAGGACAAGGCGCAGACGCTCGCCGAGTACGGCCCCGAGCAGTTCATGACCTGGCGCCGCTCGTTCGACGTGCCGCCGCCCCCCATCGACGACGAGGACCAGTACTCGCAGGCGCACGACGAGCGCTACGCCGACCTCGGCGACGACCTCCCGCGCACCGAGTCGCTCAAGCTGGTCATCGAGCGGATGCTCCCGTACTGGGAGTCGGACATCAAGCCGGACCTCGCCTCGGGCAAGACGGTCATGATCACCGCGCACGGCAACTCGCTGCGCGCCCTGGTGAAGACGCTCGACGGCATCTCGGACTCCGACATCGCCGAGCTGAACATCCCGACCGGCATCCCGCTGGTCTACACCCTCGACGAGAACTTCGAGCCGATCGGCGAGGCCCGCTACCTCGACCCCGAGGCCGCCGCCGCCGGCGCCGCCGCCGTCGCCGCGCAGGGCGCCAAGAAGTAGCCCGCCTCCTCGCACCACCGAACGGCCCGCCGGAGTCCCGACTCCCGCGGGCCGTCCGCGTCCGCGCCCGGGCCCGCTGGTCGAGCAGCCCCGCAGGGGCGTAGCGGGACCGCCGTCTTCCGTGCGTCCGGCGGACGTGGATCTCGATACGCGCGCTGCGCGCGCTACTCGATCACCAGGGGTGAGCCAGGTCGCGGAACGCGCCCCGTGCGTGCCGGCGCGACGCGATCAGCACGGACGCGAGAGCGAGGCCGCGGAACGCGCCCCTTCCCTGCTGGTCGAGTAGCCGCGTCACGCGGCGTATCGAGACCACGCGCCCGGACGACGGTGGATCTCGATACGCACGCTGCGCGCGCTACTCGATCAGCATGGGCAGGCGCCCGAGCAATGAGGAACGGCCACCG
This sequence comes from Rathayibacter sp. VKM Ac-2760, assembly GCF_009834185.1. Classification (GTDB taxonomy): domain Bacteria; phylum Actinomycetota; class Actinomycetes; order Actinomycetales; family Microbacteriaceae; genus Rathayibacter. The sequence goes on along the minus strand of NZ_CP047173.1, from coordinate 3,216,429 downwards.
CCACTCGACGACCGGGCGCGGAGAGTCGAGACCAGCCGCCCCGCACGAGGCGAACGAGTGAATCGCGTGCCAGCGATTCGCTCTAGCCGCTCGCACCCCGCTCTGCGGAACGCGAGCACGCGGTCTGCCGACCGCGGTCGATATCGCGCGAGCGCGATATCGACAAAACGGTTCAGCCCCAGTCGCCGGAGATGAGGTACTGGACCTTCTTCGCGATCGACACCGCGTGGTCGGCGAAGCGCTCGTGGTAGCGGCTGGCGAGGGTGGCGTCGACGGTGTCGGCGGCCTGGCCCTTCCAGGCCTCGCTGAGGACCTTGTCGAAGACGCTGACGTGCAGCTCGTCGATCTTGTCGTCCTCGTCGCGGATCTCCTCGGCGATGCGGGGGTCCTGCGAGCGCAGCAGCTCGGTGAGCTTGTGCGCGACGACGACGTCGAGCCGGCCCATCTCGACGAAGGTCGGGCGGAGCGACTTCGGCACGACCTTGTCGGGGAAGCGGTAGCGCGAGAGCTGAGCGATGTGCTCGGCGATGTCGCCCATCCGCTCGAGCGACGCGCTGATCCGGAGCGCGGACACGACGGTGCGCAGGTCGCGGGCGACAGGTCCCTGCCGGGCGAGGATGTCGATCGCGAGCTCGTCGAGGCTGATCGCCAGCTCGTCGATGCGGGCGTCGCTCGCGATGACCTCCTCGGCGAGGGAGACGTCGGAGTGGTTGAACGCCTGGGTCGCCTTCTCGATCGCGATCTCGACGAGTCCGGAGATCTCGACGAGCCGATCCTGGACCTCGGCCAGCTCCTGCTGGAAAACTTCGCGCATCTTCTTCTCGACCCTCTCTGCGGCACGCACGGAGAACGGTGCCGTTTCGCGCCGCGCACGGCGCTGCGACTGCGCCAGGTCGGCGCAGGCGCAGCCATGATGACCACGGCAGGTTAACGAACGGTGCCGAGCGCTTGAACAGTACTCGACCCGCGACCGGTCGCCGGGCATCCGGTAGGGAGACGCGCGGTGGATGGTTAGCCTGGGGTCGTGGATCCAGGCCTGATCGTCGTGCTGTCGCTCGTCCTCGGCATCGCCATCGGGATCGTCCTCACCAGCGTGGTCACCCTCGCCGCGCGCCAGGGCCGCATCGCCACCGAGGTCGTCACCGTCGGTCTGCCCGAGGGCATCGGCGCGATCATCGACGCCGTCGGCGCGCCCGCCTTCGTGACCGACCCCTCGCACAACGTCCTCAAGGCGTCCGCCCGCGCGATCTCGCTCGGCCTCGTCTCGCAGGACACGCTCCTGCACCCGGATCTCGTCGCGATCGTGGACCGCGTGCGCCGCTTCGGCGACGACATCGAGCAGGACCTCGAGCTGACCACGAGCCCCCTCTCCGACGTCGCGGTGACCCTGGTGGTGCACGCCACCCGCCTCGGCTCCCGCTTCGTCCTCGTCCTCGCCGAGGACCACACCGAGGCCCGGCGCCTCGAAGCGGTGCGCCGCGACTTCGTCGCCAACATCTCGCACGAGCTGAAGACTCCGATCGGCGCCGTCGGCCTCCTCGCCGAGGCCCTCGACTCCGCCGCCGACGACCCCAAGCAGGTGCGCCGCTTCGCGCACCGCCTGACCCAGGAGTCGCACCGTCTCGCGAAGATCACCCGCGAGATCATCGAGCTCTCCCGGCTCCAGTCCGCCGACGTCGCCGGCTCCGCCGAGATCGTCCGCGTCGACGACATCGTGGTCGCCGCCCTCGAGACCACCCACGTGATGGCCGAGTCGCACGACGTGACCCTCGTCAAGGGCGGCATGAAGAAGGCGTACGTCGCGGGCAAGGAGAAGATGCTCGTCTCGGCGCTGCACAACCTGCTCGCCAACGCCATCCAGTACTCGCCGCCCGGCTCCCGCGTCGGCATCGGCGTCCGCTCCACCGGGGGCATCGTCGAGATCGCCGTCACCGACCAGGGCATCGGCATCCCGGAGGAGGACCTCGACCGCGTGTTCGAGCGCTTCTACCGCGTCGACCAGGCCCGCTCCCGCCACACCGGCGGCACCGGTCTCGGCCTCAGCATCGTCAAGCACGCCGTGCAGAACCACGGCGGCGACGTCCGCGTCTGGTCCAAGCCCGGCCGCGGCAGCACCTTCACCATCCGACTCCCCGAAGCCGACCCGGCCAGGACGCCGTACGCGTCCGCCGCCCCGATAGGAGACACCGCGTGACCAGCATCCTGCTCGTCGAGGACGAGAGCGCCCTCAGCGAGCCGCTCAGCTACCTGCTCGAACGCGAGGGCTACGACGTCACCGTCGCCGAGGACGGCCTCCGCGCCGTCGCCGCCTTCGACGACGGCGAGTACGACCTCATCCTGCTCGACCTCATGCTCCCCGGCATGCCCGGCACCGAGGTCTGCCGGGAGATCCGCACCCGCTCCGCGATCCCGATCATCATGGTCACCGCCAAGGACTCCGAGGTGGACATCGTCGTCGGACTCGAGCTCGGCGCCGACGACTACGTCACCAAGCCCTACTCGACCCGCGAGCTCCTCGCCCGCATCCGCGCCGTCCTCCGCCGCCGCACCGAGGACCCCGGCGAGGACCGCATCGTCGTCGCCGGCCCCGTCCGCATGGACATCGAGCGCCACACCGTCGAGGTCGACGGCGTCGAGACCCCCATGCCGCTCAAGGAGTTCGAACTCCTCGAGATGCTCCTCCGCAACGCCGGCCGCGTCCTCACCCGCGGCCAGCTCATCGACCGCGTCTGGGGCAGCGACTACTTCGGCGACACCAAGACCCTCGACGTCCACGTCAAGCGCATCCGCTCCAAGATCGAGAAGACGCCGAAGGAGCCGGTGCTCCTGGTGACTGTCCGCGGCCTCGGCTACCGCTTCGACGCGTGATCGCGGGCCCTGGCGGGGGCATCTGCGGCGTTGTCGTCGGTTGCGATACCGCCGGTATCGCGCCCTCCTCCGCCTTGCAGCTGCCCCCGCCAGGACCCGCGACCCGTCTGCACACGCCGAACGCCTTCTGACGTGCACGCTCCGGTGAGGGCCGTCGCTGCGCGACGAGCCGGTGACCCTTGCTGGTCGAGTAGCCGCCGGAGGCGGCGTATCGAGACCCGCCGCTCCAGAACGTGCGGGGCCTGCGGGGCCGTCGCTGCGCGACGAGCGGGTGGCCGGACCCTTGCTGGTCGAGTAGCCGCCGGAGGCGGCGTATCGAGACCCGCCGCATCAGAACGTGCGGTGCCTGCTGGGCCGTCGCTGCGCGACGAGCGGGTCCTCGCGGGGTGGCCGGACCCTTGCTGGTCGAGTAGCCGCCGGAGGTGGCGTATCGAGACACGCCGCATCAGAACGTGCGGTGCCTGCGGGGCCGTCGCTGCGCGACGAGCGGGTCCTCGCGGGGTGGCCGGACACTTGCTGGTCGAGTAGCCGCCGGAGGCGGCGTATCGAGACCCGGCGCAGACGACGCAGGGCCGCCCACCGGAGTGGACGGCCCTGCTGGACGGGGGAGTGCTACTCCGCCGGAGCGTCGACGCCCGGCTCGGCGGTGGGCGTCGGCAGCGCCGTCTCCGCGGGGTCCGGGGTGGGGGTGAGAGTCGGGGAGGCCGACGGGGCCGGGGTCAGCGTCGCGTACGCCTCGAGAGCGTTCGTCAGGACGGGGACGAGGACCTCCTTGCCCTCCTCCGAGCCGTACTGGAAGTAGACGGGGAACAGGCTCCCCGGGATCGTGTCGAGGCCCTCCATGTGCACGGCCTCGGTGCTGTCCGGGCGGACCTCGGTGCGGCCGGGGACCGCGTCCACCGTGTCGCTCGTGCGGCCGGACGTCGCCTCGTACTGCACCTCCACGCTGAGCGTCTCGTCGGTGTCGTTGACCAGCGAGACGACGAGCGTGCCGACCTCGCCGTCCTCCGAGATGATCATCGCGTTGCGGATGGCGAGATCGCCGACCGTGGCGCCGACCCCGTCGCTCGGGTCGTAGCTGTTGCGCGTCGCCTGCGGGGCGACGAGGTTGCAGCCGGCGGTGGCGAACGCGACGCCGACCGCGAGAACGACGGATGCAGCGATACGCGCCTTCACGGGTTCCTCCAGATCATCGGCCCCGCCCACCCCGGACAGGGCGGATTCGAGGTGCAGGAGCCGCACACAGAATAGCGTAGCCACGCCTCCACCCCGGCCGGACGGGCTGCCCCCGCCCTCCGCCCGCTGCTACTGTGACCGGCGGCGAAAGGACCTCCCGTTGCACACCGACACCGGATCGACGCCCAGCGCGGCCGTCGTCATCGTCGCCGCCGGCAGCGGCACCCGCCTCGGCCGCGAGCTCCCGAAGGCCTACGTCGACTGCGCCGGCGTCACCATCCTCGAGCGCAGCCTCCGCACCGTCCTCACCCTCGCCGAGCCGGTCCAGATCGTCGTCGTCGCACCGGAGGCCCTGCTCGAGGAGACCGTCGCGCTCTGCCGCCGCGCCGCGGGTGGATCCGTCGAGGTGCTGGTCACCGCCGGCGGCGCCACCCGGCAGGACTCGGTCGCGCACGGCCTGGCGTCGCTCCTCCCGGGCGTCGAGACCGTCCTCGTCCACGACGCCGCCCGGGCCCTCACCCCCGCCGCGCAGTTCGACCGCGTCCTCGCCGCCGTCCGCGCCACCGGCGGCGGCGCGATCCCCGGGCTGCCCGTCACCGACACGATCAAGCGGATCGACGCCGACGCCGCGATCCTCGACACCGTCGACCGCGCCCAGCTCGCCGCGGTGCAGACCCCGCAGGGCTTCCCGCGCCGCCTGCTCGACGAGGCCTACGCCGCCGCCGACCGCGAGTACACCGACGACGCGGCCCTGCTCGCCGCGCACGGCGGAGGCTCCGTCGTCGTCGCCGGCGACCCGCTCGCCTTCAAGATCACCACCCCCTGGGACCTCGCCCGGGCCGAGCAGCTGCTCGCCCCGCCGCACGTGGCCGCCGTGCCCCGGGTCGGCATCGGCACCGATGTGCACGCCTTCGACGACGCGTCACCGCTCTGGCTCGCCGGACTGCACTGGCCGGGGGAGCGCGGCCTCTCGGGCCACAGCGACGGCGACCCGGTCGCGCACGCGATCTGCGACGCGCTGCTCGCCGCGGCGAACCTCGGCGACATCGGCTCCCGCTTCGGCACCGCCGACCCGCGGTTCCAGGACGCGCACGGCGAGGTGTTCCTCCGCGCCACCCGCGAGCTGGTCGAGGCGGCGGGCTTCACGATCGGCAACGTCTCGGTGCAGCTGATCGGCAACCGCCCGAAGTTCTCCCCGCGGCGGGAGGAGGCGCAGCGGCTGCTCTCCGCCCTCCTCGGCGCCCCCGTCAGCGTCGCGGCGACGACCTCGGACGCTCTCGGCTTCACCGGCCGCGGCGAGGGAGTGGCGGCGACCGCCACCGCGCTCGTCCTCCCCGGTCCCGGATCCCGGCACTGATCCACCGCACCCGATCCACCGCACCGATCCGCCGCCCGGCCGCGACCGCCCCGCCCGGTAAACTCGCGGCGTGACTCTGCGACTCCACGACTCGAAGGCCCAGGCCCTCGTCGATTTCGTCCCCCTCCGTGAGAACGAGGTCGGGATGTACGTCTGCGGACCCACCGTCCAGTCGTCGCCGCACATCGGGCACCTGCGCTCCGCCCTGGTCTACGACCAGCTCCGCCGCTGGCTCGCCCACCGCGGCTACCGGGTCACCCTCGTCCGCAACGTGACCGACATCGACGACAAGATCCTCGCGATCGCCGAGCAGGCGCGCCGTGCCGCCGGCGAGGGCGAGCCCTCGGAGCAGTGGTGGGCGCTCGCCTACCGCGTCGAGCTCGAGTTCACGGCCGCCTACTCCGCGCTCGGCATCCTGCCGCCCACCTACGAGCCGCGCGCCACGGCGAGCATCGCCGAGATGGTCGCGCTCGTGCAGCGCCTGATCGAGCTCGGCCACGCCTACCCCGCTCCGGACGACTCCGGCGACGTCTACTTCGACACCCGCTCCTGGCCCGACTACGGCGCGCTCACGCACCAGCGCCTGGAGAGCATGGAGGCGGCGACCGACGCCGACCCGCGCGGCAAGCGCGACCCGCACGACTTCGCCCTGTGGAAGGGCATGAAGCCCGACGAGCCCGAGTCCGCCTCCTGGGCCTCGCCCTGGGGGAGGGGCCGGCCCGGCTGGCACATCGAGTGCTCCGCGATGTCGACGAAGTACCTCGGCACGCAGTTCGACATCCACGGCGGCGGGCTCGATCTGCGCTTCCCCCACCACGAGAACGAGCTCGCCCAGTCGAGCGCCGCGGGCCACGCCTTCGCGAGCTACTGGCTGCACAACGGCCTCGTGTCGGTGACCGGCCAGAAGATGAGCAAGTCGCTCGGCAACTCCGTCTTCGCCTCCGAGCTCCTCGACTCGGCCCGCCCGCTGGTCGTCCGCTACTACCTCGGCTCGGCCCACTACCGCTCGACGCTCGAGTTCCACGACGGCGCGCTCGAGGAGGCCGAGGCGGCGCTCGAGCGGATCGAGGGCTTCCTCGACCGCTCCCGCCGCCGCCTCGAGGGCACCCGCTTCGCCGCCGTCGGCGAGCCGGTCGTCCCGGACGAGTTCGCCGAGGCGATGGACGACGACCTCTCAGTCCCGCAGGCCATCGGCGTCCTGCACGAGACCGTCCGGGCCGGCAACGCCGCGCTCGACGCGGAGGACCTCGGCACGGTGTCCGCGCTGCGCACCCAGGTCCTCGCCATGGCGTCGGTCCTCGGCATCGACCCGGAGGCCCCCGAGTGGGCGCGCTCCGACGACGAGCCCACCTACCGGGCCCTCACCGTGCTCGTCGACCGCCTGGTCGCCGAGCGCCAGACCGCGCGCGAGCAGCGCGACTGGGCGGCCGCCGACCGCATCCGAACCGATCTCGCTGCTGCGGGAATCACGATCGAAGACACCCAGACGGGTGCGCATTGGAGTCTCGATGGCGAATAAAGCCGGCCGCCCAGGAGCGGTCCGAAAGAAGAGCAGGGGCAAGGCCGTCGGTTCCGGCGGTCAGGGCCGTCAGGCGCTCGAGGGCAAGAAGCCCACGCCCAAGGCCGAGGACCGGCCGTACCACCCCGCAGGCAAGGCGAAGGCGGCGCGTGAGCGCTTCGTCGCCGCCGGCGGCAAGGGCCGTCCGGGAGCGGCGCTGACCGGCGCGGCTCGCGGCCAGGGCCGTCCGGCTCCGTCGCGCAAGCCCAAGAGCGGCGACGAGTCCGAGATGGTCACCGGGCGCAACTCGGTCCTCGAGGTGCTCCGCGCCAAGATCCCCGCGACGACGCTCTACCTCGCGACGCGCATCGAGATGGACGACCGGGTCAAGGAGGCGCTCAAGCTCGCCACCGCCCGCGGCATCCCCGTCCTCGAGGTCATGCGCCCCGAGCTCGACCGCCTTGCCGGCCCCGACTCGGTGCACCAGGGCCTCGTGCTCAAGGTGCCGCCCTACGAGTACGCGCACCCGAGCGACCTGCTCCAGCGCAGCGTCTCGCGCGGAGTCGTCCCGCTCTTCGTCGCGCTGGACGGCATCACCGACCCCCGCAATCTCGGCGCCATCATCCGCTCCGTCGCCGCCTTCGGCGGGCAGGGCGTCATCGTGCCGCAGCGCCGCTCGGTCGGATTGAACTCCGCCGCGTGGAAGACCTCGGCCGGCGCCGCCGCGCGCGTGCCCGTCGCGATGGCCTCGAACCTCACCGCGATGATCAAGGACTACAAGCGCGACGGCGTCTTCGTCATCGGGCTCGACGGCGACGGCGACACGATGCTCCCGGGCCTCGAGCTCGCCGACCGCCCGCTGCTCGTCGTCGTCGGCAGCGAGGGCAAGGGCCTCTCGCGCCTCGTCACCGAGCAGTGCGACGCCGTCGTCTCCATCCCGATCAGCGCCGCCACCGAGTCGCTCAACGCGGGGATCGCGGCATCGGTCGCGCTCTACGAGATCTCCAAACTCCGCGCCGCCTCCGAGTAGCACGAGCTGCGCGGGGCGGGAGTCCTGCTGATCGAGTAGGCCGCGCAGCGGGCGTATCGAGATCCAGCGTCAGCAGACGCCGCAGACGACGAAGGGCTCGTGACGGGTCCGGGGATCCGCACGAGCCCTTCGGCGTGCCGGGGTCAGACGTTCTTCATCCAGTCCACGTCCGCGTCCTCCTCGGTCAGCTCGGCGTCGCCCGCGCTGTCGATGACCAGGTTCGGCAGCGTGATCGCCTCGGTCGGCGGTGCGATGATCGTCGCCTCGTCGCGGCGGTGGCGCAGGATGTCGTTGACGTACGCCGTGACCGCCTCGGCCAGCGGCACGTCGCGCGCCTGCTGCTGCGACATGAACCAGCGGTGCTCGAGCAGCTGGTGGAACATCTCCGCCGGCTCGAGCCGCCCCTTTAGGTCGCGCGGGATCGAGCGGATCACCGGCTCGAAGACCTGCGCGAGCCACTCGTGCGCGACCATCTCCTCGTCGAGCCCCTGCTTGCCGTAGGTGGCCGTGTAGGAGTCGAGGTCGTTGAGCAGTCGTCGCGCCTGGTTCTCCTGCGCGTCGAGCCCCGTCAGGCGCAGCAGTCGGCGCTGGTGGTGTCCCGCGTCGACGACCTTCGGCTGGATCCGCACCGTCGAGCCCGCCTCGTCGGTCTTGATCGCGAGCTCCTCGATGTCGAAGCCGAGCTCGTTGAGCCGGTTGACGCGGTCGTTGATGCGCCAGCGCTCGGAGGTCGAGAACGACTCCGCCCCGGTCAGCTCCTTCCAGAGGCTGCGATAGGCGGCGACGATGCCGTCCGACACCGTGATCGGGTCGAGGTCGTCGTCGACGCGCCCGCCCGCCTCGAGGTCGAGCAGCTCGCCGGCGATGTTCACCCGAGCGATCTCGAGGTCGTTCTCGCGCTGCCCGTTCGAGAGTCCGCCGGAGTAGAGCTGGCCTGTCTCGGCGTCGACGAGGTAGGCGGCGAAGGCGCCCGCGTCGCGGCGGAACAGCGTGTTCGAGAGCGACACGTCGCCCCAGAAGAAGCCGATCACGTGCAGCCGCACGAGCAGCAGCGCCAGCGCGTCGACGAGGCGGGTCGCCGTGTCCGGCCGCAGGGTCTGCGAGAACAGCGCGCGATAGGGCAGGGAGAACTTGAGGTGTCGGGTGACCAGCACCGCCGGCAGCTCGTCGCCCTCGTCGTCGCTGCGGTTGGTGATCACGGCACCCGGCACGACGCACGGGACGTCGAGGCGCTGCAGCGTCTTCAGCATCTCGTACTCGCGGCGCGACATCTCCGCGGTCGTCTCCTTCACGGCGACGACGTGGCCGGAGAGGTGCGCGAAGCGGACGGTGTGCCGCGAGATGCCCTTGGGCAGCGCGGCGATGTACTCGTCGGGCCAGTCGTTCAGCCGCAGGTTCCACGGCAGATCGAGCAGGGCGGGGTCGACCGTGGCCGAGGTGATGTTCAGGGAGCCGGACATGGCGCGCCGTTCGTGTGGGGAGGCGGACGGTGGAGGGGCCCGGACGAACGCTGCCGCCGCCTCGGAGGAGACGACGGCAGCGTGTGCGCGGGGGCGGAGCCTAGGAGAGGCGCAGTCCCGACTCGCCGTCGAAGATGTGCACGCGGTGGTTCGCGGTCACGTAGACGCGGTCGCCCGCGGTCGGGTGCACGCGGCCGTCGACGCGCGCGACGATGTCGGTGCGGCGACCCTCGACCTCGGTGTGGCCGTAGAGGTAGCCGTCCGAGCCGAGCTCCTCGATCAGGTCGACCTCGATCGGCAGGCCGCCGGGCTGGGTCGAGACGGTGACGTCCTCGGGGCGCACGCCGAGCGTGACGACCTTCTGGGTGGTCTTCGCGAGCGCCTCGCGGGCGATCGGCAGGACCGTGTCGCCGAACTTCACGCCGCCGTCGGTGACGTCCGCGTGGAACAGGTTCATCGCGGGCGAGCCGATGAAGCCGGCCACGAAGACGTTGTTCGGGTTCTCGTAGAGGTCGCGGGGCGTGCCGACCTGCTGGAGCAGCCCGTCCTTGAGGACCGCGATGCGGTCGCCCATGGTGAGGGCCTCGGTCTGGTCGTGGGTGACGTAGACGGTGGTGATGCCCAGGCGGCGCTGGAGCGTGCCGATCTGCGTGCGGGTCTGGACGCGGAGCTTGGCGTCGAGGTTCGACAGCGGCTCGTCCATGAGGAACACCTGCGGCTTGCGGACGATGGCGCGACCCATCGCGACGCGCTGACGCTGGCCACCCGAGAGGGCCTTCGGCTTGCGGTTGAGGTAGGGCTCGAGGTCGAGCATCTTCGCGGCCTCGAGGACCCGCGCGGCGCGCTCGTCCTTGTTGATGCCGGCGATCTTGAGCGCGAAGCCCATGTTCTCCGCGACCGACATGTGCGGGTAGAGCGCGTAGTTCTGGAACACCATCGCGATGTCGCGGTCCTTCGGCGGAACGTCCGTGACGTTGCGATCGCCGATCAGGATGCGACCCTCGTTGACCTCTTCGAGGCCGGCGAGCATGCGCAGGGAGGTGGACTTGCCGCAGCCCGAGGGGCCGACGAGGACGAGGAACTCGCCGTCTCCGACTTCGAGGTTCAGCTTGTCGACCGAGGCACGCGTGGCCCCGGGGTAGACGCGGGACGCGTGGTCATAGGTTACGGACGCCATTGTTCTTGCTCCTTCACCGGCAGGTACGTGCCGGACGATCCGAGTGAATGGAAGTGACGGTCGTCGTCGCGTGGGCGACTCCGACCAACCGTCACAGTATGCCACGCGGCGCCCCGACGGGGGACTGGTGCCGGGCGACGGTCGCCGGGACCCGGCGGTATCCGTCGTTTGGAGGTTTCCCAGGGCTCGCGCGTAGGATTCCGGCGAGTCGCAGCCCGGCGGCACTTCTTCCCCCTTTCTCTCATTCGGAGCGTTCTTGTCATGACCATCGGCGGAGCCAACGACCGTCTCTCGAAGAACCAGCGTCGAGAGGCCGCCCGCGAGAAGGCCCGCCGGCTCCGCGAGCAGCAGAAGCGCCGCGACCGTGTCAGCCGCTTCGCCCTGCAGGGCGGCCTCGCCCTCGTCGTGGTGGCGATCGTCGCGGTCGTCGTCTTCGCCGTCACCTCGAGCATCCGCCCCGCCGGCCCCGGCCCCGCCAACATGGCGAGCGACGGCGTGCTCGTGACCGAGGGCCTCGTCGCCTCGACCACCCCCGCGATCCCGGCCGACGGCACGCCCACCCCGAGCGTGCTGGACACCTCCGGCGGGACCGTCGACATCCGCGTCTACCTCGACTACCTCTGCCCCTACTGCGGCCAGTTCGAGCAGACCAACGGCGAGCAGATCAAGGAGTGGGTGACGAGCGGAGCCGCCACGGTCGAGATCCACCCGATCGCGATCCTCACCACCCGGTCCAACGGCACCAAGTACTCCGAGCGCGCAGCGAACGCCGCCGCCTGCGTCGCCGACACCTCGCCCGACTCCTTCTTCGACTTCAACGCTGCGCTCTTCGCCGAGCAGCCGGCGGAGGGGACCGACGGCCTCTCGGACGACCAGCTCAAGCAGGCCGCCGCCGACGCCGGGGTCGAGGACACCGCCGCGGTGAACACCTGCATCGACGACCAGTCGTTCGTCAGCTGGGTGCGCGCGGCGACCGAGCGCGCGACGTCGGGCCCGCTGCCCGGCACCGAGGTCGCGTCCGTCTCGGGCACGCCGACTGTGCTCGTGAACGGCGAGGCCTACACCGGTTCGCTGACGGACGCCGACGCCTTCAGCTCGTTCGTGCTGTCCGCCGCGGCCGACACCTACTCCTCGGCCACGCCGACGCCCGCCGCGGGCTAGACATCAGCCCCGGGTTGCGGGGAGCGGATCGGACGAAGGGCCTCGGGAGACCGGGGCCCTTCGTCGTGCGGGCCGACGGTGGGAGGCGAACGCTCGACCGGTGCTTCGGCGCCACCCCGGTCACTCACCGCGGTGCGCAGGTAAGCTCCCCCGATCTCACTGAGGGGACCTCACTGATATGAAGCCGACCGTTCCGCGGCCCGTCGTCGGGCCACCGATCTTCGAGGGTGTGCAGGTCCTGCGCTTCGTCGCAGCCCTCCTCGTCGTCGTGACGCACAGCAGGTTCTACGCGAAGGAGCTCCTCGACGACTCGATCGTGGTCGCGGGCGGCGGCTTCCTGGGTGTCACCCTGTTCTTCATCATCTCCGGCTTCGTGATGACGATCACCGCCGCACCGTTCGACGTGCCCGGCGGGTGGAGGTTCTTCGCCGTCCGGCGTCTGGTCCGCATCGTCCCGATGTACTGGATCGCCACCACGCTCAAGATCGCGGCGATCCTCGTCGTCCCGGGCGCGGTCCTGCAGGCCGGCTTCACGCCGTGGTCCGGTGTCGCCTCGTACCTCTTGCTGCCGACCCGCAATCCGGACGGCGATGTCGCTCCACTCCTCGGCGTCGGGTGGACCCTGACCTTCGAGATGTTCTTCTACGTCGTCTTCGCCCTCGGACTGCTCCTGCGACGCGACGTCCTCGTCTTCGCCTCGACCGTGATGATCCTCGTCGCGTCGGGTCAGCTCGTCCGCGGCGACGAAGGCTGGCCCACGTGGGCGTTCTACTTCGACGGCATCGTCCTGTACTTCGTCATCGGCATGGTCCTCGGCAGGATCGTCCTCCGGCCGGACGCGCGACGCCGGCTGCTCGTCGCGCTCGGTGTCGCGGTCGGCCTGATCGTCGCGGGCGCCTTCACGCCGGACGGCGTCTCCTGGGAGCACGACGGCCTCGCGAGGAAGGGGATGGTCGCGGGCGTCTTCGTGGTCGTGCTCCTCGCCGAACCACTGGTCGAGCGGTTCCGGGAGCAGGCCGTGACCGACGGATTCCTGCTGCGTCCCCTCCGCTACCTCGGCGACGCCTCGTACAGCCTCTACCTCTTCCACCCTCTGATCGGGCCCGCCGTCCCGGCGGCGCTCGCCGTCATCGGCCTCCGGTCGGGTGCGCTCTCCGTCGTCGGCTCCGTGACGGTGTCGATCGTCTCCGGAGCCGTCATCCATCGCGTCGTCGAGAAGCCGATCACCCGCAAGCTGCGAGGGCTGCGCTACGCGGGGCTGCCCGCGGCGGGGTCCAGTCCACCGCTGGCGCCGGAGCGCCCGGCGGGATGACACCGACACCGGTCGGGCCGACCGGCCGATCAGAGGCTGTCCGAGCCGACGACGGGACTTGAACCCGTAACCGCCCGATTACAAGTCGGGTGCGCTACCAATTGCGCCACGTCGGCGAGGTGCGTCGCCGCACCGGGCCACCCTATCGCGGGCTCCGGAGCCTCCTCGGCCCGGGCCCGCGCAGGGCGATCACGGCTCGAGGATGCTCAGGTGCCGCTCGGCCGGGGTGGGCCGCTTCGGTCCGCCGATCTTGCCGTCGGGCCGACCGACGTAGAGCCAGCCGAGGAGCTCCTCGCCCTTCTCCAGGCGGTGCGCCTTCCGCACCGCCTTGGCGCGGGTGTAGGAGCCGGTGCGCCAGAAGACGCCCCAGCCCGCCTCGTCGAGCAGCAGGCTGAGCAGGTGCGCGACGCCCGAGGCGACCGCCTCCTGCTCCCAGGCCGGCACCTTCGACTTCTTCACGCTGACGACGACCGCCAGGAGGAGGGAGGCGCGGTGCGTCTTCTCGACGTGCTTGCGCGCGTCCTTCTTCTCTCCGGACGCGGCCGCGAAGCTGCGGCCGATGCGGTCGCGCGCCGCCCCGCGGATCTCGATGACCCGCCACGGCCGCAGCGAGCTGTGGTCGGCGAGCCGCGAGGCGGCCGAGACGTACGCCGCGATCTCCTCGTGCCCCGGCGCCTCCGCGGTCACCTTCGAGCGGGAGCGCCGGGCCAGCACGGCCTCGAGCACGGGGGTCGCGGTCACGGTCACTCGCCCTCGGTCGTGAAGTTCATCGCGATCGAGTTCATGCAGTACCGGTCTCCGGTCGGCGTGCCGAAGCCGTCGGGGAAGACGTGGCCCAGGTGCGAGCCGCAGTTGGCGCAGCGGACCTCGGTGCGGACCATGCCGAGGGTGCTGTCCTCGATCAGCTGGACCGCGTCGGGGCGGATGGACTCGTAGAAGCTCGGCCAGCCGCAGCCGGAGTCGAACTTGGTGCCGCTCTTGAACAGCTCCGCGTGACACGCGGCGCAGGTGTAGAGCCCCTCGCGGTGCTCGTCGAGCAGCTCGCCGGTCCACGGGCGCTCGGTGGCGGCCTGGCGCAGCACCGAGTACTGCTCGCGGTCGAGCTCCTCGCGCCACTCGGCGTCGGTCTTGTTCACGGAATACGACGACATGGGTCTCCCTAGGAATCCTCGTCAGTGTACGGGGGAGGGCGCTCCCCTCTTCTGTGCTCAACCCTGCGTCGCGCGGGCGCATTCCGCGATCCCCCCGGCGTGGAGCGAACTCTCGAATCCGCCGCGTCGGAGCGCCTCCCCGCCCGCGGCGCCCGCCCTGCCTACCCTGGAGCAATGAGCGGAACCACGGACGTCGGGCGGACCTCGGGCGCTGCCCTGTCCGATCGCGACCGGCGCATCCTCGACTTCGAGCGCGAGTGGACCGCGCGCACGGGGGAGAAGGAGGACGCGATCCGCGAGCGGTTCGGCCTCTCGGTCGCCCGCTACTATCAGGTGCTCAGCGCGGTTCTGGCCTCCCCGGCCGCCCTCGCGCACGACCCGATGCTCGTCACGCGGCTGCAGCGCATCCGCGACGGGCGCGCCGGCGCCCGCGCCGCGCGCCGCCTCGGGCGCCCCGAGTAGCCCGAGCTGCCCGGGCCCACCAACGGAAGGCCGGCCGTACCGACGATGACCACCACCGCCCCGAAGGACCGCTTCGACGAGATCCCGGCCACCGAGGGCCGCGTCGGCGCCCACCGTCGGCCGCCGGCGCCGCACGCTCGTGCCGTCGCGCTCGCCTGGGCGGCGCTGGCCACCGGAGTGATCGTGCTGCTGGGCTTCATCGGCCTCCTCGTCATCGACAACCGCGTGCAGTTCAACGATGTCTTCACCGCTCCCACCGGCATCGCCGAGACGACGGCGACGCCGACCGTCGCGCCGACGGTCGATCCGGACGTCGCGCTCGCCGTGCTGAACGGAACGGCGACCGCCGGCCTCGCCGCGAGCGCGGGGGATGCGCTGGCCGCAGCGGGCTGGAGCGTCCCGACCGTCGCGAACGCGAACACGGAGGCGGAGACGGTCACGGCGATCTACTACACCGACCCGGCGCTGGAGGGCGCCGCGCTCGGGGTGGCGCAGTCGCTCGGCGTCGGAACGCTGACGCTCACGCAGGACTTCGTCGAGACCGGGGCGGTCGTCGTCGTGCTCGGCTCGGACTACGCACCGCAGTAGCGCCGGCCCGCGGAGGCCTCGGAACGGCCGCGGAATCGGTGCTTCCGGGCCGTTCTGTTTCCGGGACGTTTAATTCATGTTGAATCCCGGGCAACTCTTTCCCGCAGGGCCTTTCCGCCCCTTTCCGGGCTGAAACGCTCGATTATGCTTCCCAACCAGGCACCTGCGCATCGCTCGTGTCGCAGGCACAGCACTTTGGGAGTGAGAGATGGCGAACGGAACCGTCAAGTGGTTCAACTCTGAGAAGGGCTACGGCTTCATCACGGTCGACGGCGGCGGACAGGACGTGTTCGTCCACTACTCCGCCATCGACATGTCGGGATACAAGGTCCTCGAGGAGGGCCAGCACGTCGCGTTCGAGGTCGGCACCGGATCGAAGGGTCCGCAGGCCGAATCGGTGCGCGTCGTCTGAGACCCTCACCCTTCCGGGAGCCGTCGTCCGCCTCGTGCGGGCGGCGGCTCCTCGCGTTGCGCCAGGCGCCTCCGTCACTTGCACTCCTCCCGGGTGAGTGCCAGAATCGCTGTTGGCACTCGCTCCAGTCGAGTGCCAACGACGGAATTCCCCTGACGTCCGGGAGGGACGAAGAACACACATGGCCAAGATCATTGCTTTTGACGAAGAAGCCCGCCGCGGCCTCGAGCGTGGACTCAACACTCTGGCCGATGCGGTCAAGGTGACCCTCGGCCCGCGCGGCCGCAACGTCGTGCTCGAGAAGAAGTGGGGCGCTCCCACCATCACGAACGACGGCGTCTCCATCGCCAAGGAGATCGAGCTCGACGAGCCGTACGAGAAGATCGGCGCCGAGCTCGTCAAGGAGGTCGCCAAGAAGACCGACGACGTCGCCGGCGACGGAACCACCACCGCGACCGTCCTCGCCCAGGCGCTCGTCCGCGAGGGCCTGCGCAACGTCGCGGCCGGCGCCGACCCGATCAGCCTGAAGAAGGGCATCGAGAAGGCCGTCAAGGCCGTCACCGCCGAGCTCGTCGCCGGCGCCAAGGCGATCGAGACCAAGGAGGAGATCGCGGCCACCGCCTCCATCTCCGCCGCGGACCCCGAGATCGGCGCGATCATCGCCGAGGCGATCGACAAGGTCGGCAAGGAGGGCGTCGTCACCGTCGAGGAGTCGAACACCTTCGGCACCGAGCTCGAGCTGACCGAGGGCATGCGCTTCGACAAGGGCTACCTGTCGCAGTACTTCGTCACGGACCCCGACCGCCAGGAGGCCGTGTTCGAGGACCCGTACATCCTGATCGTCAACTCCAAGGTCTCGAACATCAAGGACCTCCTCCCCGTCGTCGACAAGGTGATCCAGGCGGGCAAGCAGCTGCTGATCATCGCCGAGGACGTCGACGGCGAGGCGCTGGCGACCCTGGTCGTCAACAAGATCCGCGGCATCTTCAAGTCGGTCGCCGTCAAGGCTCCCGGCTTCGGCGACCGTCGCAAGGCGCAGCTGCAGGACATCGCGATCCTCACCGGCGGCCAGGTCATCTCCGAGGAGGTCGGCCTCAAGCTCGAGAACGTCACCCTCGACCTGCTCGGCTCGGCCCGCAAGGTCGTCATCACCAAGGACGAGACCACGATCGTCGAGGGTGCCGGCGACGCCGAGGCCATCGCCGGTCGCGTCGCGCAGATCCGCGGCGAGATCGAGAACACCGACAGCGACTACGACCGCGAGAAGCTCCAGGAGCGCCTTGCGAAGCTCGCCGGTGGTGTCGCGGTCATCAAGGCCGGGGCCGCGACCGAGGTCGAGCTCAAGGAGCGCAAGCACCGCATCGAGGACGCCGTCCGCAACGCGAAGGCCGCCGTCGAGGAGGGCATCGTCGCCGGTGGTGGCGTCGCCCTCATCCAGGCCGGCAAGCTCGCCTTCGAGAAGCTCGAGCTGGTCGGAGACGAGGCGACCGGCGCGAACATCGTCCGCGTCGCGATCGACGCCCCGCTCAAGCAGATCGCGCTGAACGCGGGCCTCGAGCCCGGTGTCGTCGCCGCCAAGGTCCGCGAGCTGCAGACCGGTTGGGGCCTCAACGCCGCGACCGGCGAGTACGTCGACCTGATCGCCGCCGGCATCATCGACCCCGTCAAGGTCACGCGCTCCGCGCTGCAGAACGCCGCGTCGATCGCCGGTCTGTTCCTCACCACGGAGGCCGTCGTCGCCGACAAGCCCGAGCGGAACCCCGTCGCCGCAGGCGGAGACCCCACGGGTGGCATGGACTTCTAGTCCGACCCGCACCACACGGAAGGCGGTTCCCCCTCGGGGGAGCCGCCTTCCGGCGTTTCCGGGCACCCGGCGCAGGCGCTGTCGCTCGGGTGGCGTGCCGCGGTCAGTGCGCGAAGAGCCGCGCGTTCGCCTCCTCCGTCTCCGCGTACTGCTGGCCGGCGGTGCCGAGGGCCAGCGCGATCGACGCGAGGCCGTCCTCCACCTGCGACTGCGTCGTCCGCCAGAGCGAGACGACCCCCTGGAACGCGGTCGCGGCCTGGCCGGTCCACGAGCCCTCGAGACTCGTCAGCTGGCCGAGGAGGCCGGCGACCTCCGCCTGGATGCGCTCCGAGGAGCCGTGGATGGAGCCGGTGGCGGCGGTGATCGCGTCGATGTCGGTCTGGTAGTGGGTCACTGGAGGTCCTCTCGCTTCGTCGCGCCGGTCGGCGCGTGCGAGAGAACCTACGGTGCCGCGGAGGTGCCGCGGGGTGGATCAGACCGAAGCTGGGGAGGATTCGCCGTCCGGGCCGACGGTGAGGAGAGGCAGCGCGACGCGGAAGGTGGCGCCGCCGCCGGGGGTCTCGACCACGTCGACGTGGCCCTTGTGCGCGGCGACGATCGAGGAGACGATCGCCAGCCCGAGGCCGCTGCCGCCGGTCTCCCGGGTGCGCGAGGTGTCGGCGCGCCAGAAGCGCTGGAAGATCTTCTCCCGGATCTGCGGCGGGATGCCCTCGCCGTGGTCGATGACCTCGAGGAGCGCGAGGCGCCGAGCACGGTCGACGGCGACGCCGATCTCGATCGGGGTGTCCTCGGGGGTGTAGCGGACGGCGTTGCCGATCAGGTTGGTGAGCACCTGCCGGATCTTGTTCTCCTCCGCCATCACCATCGCCGGGACGCCCGCCTGCTCCGGCTCCGGAGCGGTGCCGGCCGCGATGTCCTCCGCCATGACGCGACGCGGCTTGCGGCGGAAGCGCGCCAGGCGGGCGCCGGCGGCGGCGATCGGACCGGTGAGTCCGGCGGCGGCGGTGGGGACCTCCATGGTCTGCGTGGCGGCGCCGGAGAGCTCGTCCATCTCGAGCGCGGGAGTCTCGACCGGGGTGTCGTCGCGGGTCTCGACGCCGAAGTCGCGGTCGGGCCAGGAGGCCATCGCATCCATGGCGGCATCGCGGGCGAGCGGCATCAGATCGACCGGGGTGAGCGCGAGGGGCTTGGTCTCGTCGAGGCGGGCGAGCTCGAGCAGGTCCTCGACGAGGCCGCCCATCCGGATCGCCTCCTTCTCGATGCGCTCCATCGCCTGGCCGACGGCCTCCGGAGTCTGCAGCGCGCCCATCCGGTAGAGCTCGGCGTAGCCGCGGACGGAGACGAGCGGGGTGCGCAGCTCGTGGCTCGCGTCGCCGACGAAGCGGCGCATCTGGTCGATCGTGCGCGCGCGATCGCGGAACGCGCTGTCGATGCGGACGAGCATCGCGTTGAGCGAGCGGTTGAGACGGCCGACCTCGGTGTTCGGGGTGGTGCCGTCGAGCCGCTGGCTGAAGTCGCCGTCGGCGATTGCGGCGGCGGTCCGCTCGACCTGCCGGAGGGGAGCGAAGGTGGTGGTGACGAGCAGGCGCGTCAGCATCGCCCCGATGACGACGATCGCGACGCCGAACCCGAGGAAGATCGTCAGGTAGAGCGTCATGATGTAGTCGATGTTGCGGGTGGTCGTCGCGAGCAGCAGGGTCGTGACCGCGTTGCCGTCCGAGTAGGTCGTCGCGACGTAGTGGTACTCGATCTTGCCGCTGGCGCTGTAGATCGTGCCCGACTTGTCGCCCAGGCGAAGGGCCTCCTCGATCGAGAACGTCTCGGGGAAGACCGGGTCGTTCGCGCCCAGTGCCGTCGTGTCCTGCTGCTGGCCCGCGGAGTTGTAGAGCGCTCCGACGTACTGCTTGTCGGAGTCGTCCATCCCGGCCTCGCCCTCCGTGACCAGGAGGTTCGCCGTCTGCTGGGCCTTCGTCCGGAGGTCCACGTCGAGCTGCGTGACGAGTTGGGGCTTCAGGAGCGTCATCGTGCCGATGCCGGAGACGAGCAGTCCGAGCGTCAGCAGCAGGACGGTGACGGCGGTGATCTTCGTGCGCAACGAGATGGAGTTCCACCGCTCGGCCAGACCCTGGTGCATCGCGGTGGAACTCCCTCGAAGTGGTGCGGGCGTCAGCTCCCCGGGGAGCCGGACGCCGCGGCGGCGGAGGTCAGACCTTCGCGACCTTCAGCATGTATCCGAATCCACGCTTGGTCTGGATGAGCGATTCCTCCGAATGCGTATCGAGCTTACGTCGCAGGTAGGAGATGTAGGACTCGACGATGCCTGCATCGCCGTTGAAGTCGTACTCCCAGACGTGGTCGAGGATCTGCGCCTTGCTGAGCACCCGGTTGGGGTTGAGCATCAGGTAGCGGAGCAGCTTGAACTCGGTCGGGCTGAGCTCGACCGGCTCGTCGCCGACCAGGACCTCGTGGGTGTCCTGGTCCATGGTCAGCTCGCCGGCGCGGATCACCGCGTCCTCCTCGGCGTGCATCGTGCGGCGGAGGATCGCCTTGATGCGCGCCACGATCTCGTCGAGGCTGAACGGCTTGGTGACATAGTCGTCGCCGCCGACCGTGAGCCCGGTGATCTTGTCCTCGGTGTCGTCCTTCGCCGTGAGGAAGAGGATCGGCGAGGTGTAGCCCGCGGAGCGCAGGCGCTTGGTGACGCCGAACCCGTTCATGTCGGGCAGCATCACGTCGAGGATGATGAGGTCCGGCTCCTCCTCGAGGACCGCGGAGATCGCCTGGGCGCCGTTGCCGACCGCGCGCACGGCGAAGCCGGCGAAGCGGAGGCTCGTGGTGAGCAGGTCGCGGATGTTGGGCTCGTCGTCGACGATGAGAATGCGGGGTCCGTCCATGCGGACAGTATCTGCGCGTAGCCTGTACGGAGTCTGGGAGTCGAGTGGCCGACGGCTCGGTGCCCTCCCGGTGCCGCCCGAGAGAGTCCGCTAGGAGGCGCGGCGGCGGCGGACTCCGACGATGAGCATCGCGATCATCATCAGGAAGGCGATGGGAAGCCCGACGAGGGGCAGGGCGAGGACGAACTGCCACAGGCCCCCGCTGTAGTCGCGCACGCCCATCATCGGAGCGATCAGGACGGCGAGGAAGGCGAGCACCGTCACGACGATGATCGCGACGAACATGTAGGCGAGCGTGCGCTCCGCGCGTCCGATGCCCGCAGGCTGCTGTGGCTTCACGGATCAAGGATAGGGCGGGCGCCGTCCTCTAAACTGATGGCTGCTTCATTTCCAGGAGGGGTTCTGCATGCCTACCGGCAAGGTCAAGTTCTACGACGAGGAGAAGGGCTTCGGCTTCATCAGCACTGATGACGGCCAGGAGGTCTTCCTGCACGCTTCCGCGCTGCCCTCCGGGACCGCGGTCAAGGCCGGCACCCGCCTCGAGTTCGGCATCGCCGACGGCAAGCGCGGCGCGCAGGCCCTCTCGGCCCGGATCATCGACGCTCCCCCCAGCATGGTCAAGCTCAGCCGCAAGTCGGCCGACGACATGTCGGTGATCGTCGAGGACACCGTCAAGCTGCTCGACGGCATCGGCACGGGCCTCAAGCGGGGCCGCTACCCCGACAAGACGCACGGGCACACGATCGCGACGCTGCTGCGCCGGGTTGCGGACGAGCTGGATGCCTGACGCCGACGAGACGAACGAAGGCCTGCCGGCCGAGGGTCCTGGTGAGCCGACGCATGACCCTGCGGTGACGACGGCGGACGACGACTCGGAGGCTCCAGTCGACGCTCCCGAGGCCTCCGAATCCGAGGCCTCCGGATCCGAGGACTCCGAGCCCGAGGTCTCGGAGACGGAGACGTCAGAGGCCGAGGACGCCGCTCCCGAGCCCGTCTACGAGCTCGACCCCGTGCTGGCCGCTGCGGAGGACCGCGCCCGCGAGGCGCTCGTCGACATCACTCAGGCCGACACCATCGGCGAGCTGGTCGCGACGATCGCGCAGGGCCCGCACGTCGTCTCCCTGCAGTTCGCGAACCTGATGCGCGGCTACCCGGGCTGGCTCTGGACCGCGACGCTGTCGAGGATCGACGAGTCCGAGGACGTCAACGTGCTCGAGGTCGAGCTGCTGCCGGGTGAGGGCTCGGTGCTGGCGCCGGACTGGGTGCCGTGGTCGGTCCGGCTCGCGGACTACCGCGCGGCGCAGGACGCCGCCGGTGAGCGCGACGAGACCGAGGACGACGAGTACGACGACGACACCGTCGTCGATGCGGACGAGTCGGACGGCGACGAGGCCGAGGACGACGAGCTCGTCGACGACGACGACGAGGCGGACGACGACGACGTTCCGGAGGACGACGACGATTCCGATGACGCAGACGAGGACGACTCGGACGAGGACGACTCGGACGACGACGACTCGGACGACGACGACTCCGAGGACGACGACGACGAGGACTCGGACGACGGCCGGCCCGCCCGCGCCGCATCCGGATCCTCGACCGACGGCGGGCGGGGCGGAAGCGGCCGCGGCCGTCGTCGCCGTCGCCGCTGACCTCGACCGACAGGAGAGCACCGGCGATGATGGAGACCGGCACCCTCGTCACCTACCCCGACGGCGCGGTGCGCGGCACGAGCACCGTGCTGCACGTCGAGGAGCTCGGGGACGAGCGCCGCGCCGTCGTCCTCGCCGAGACGCCGGCGCATCCGGTCGACCCGACCTGGCCCGATCAGGGGTCGGACCGCGGCGCCCTGCTGGTCGGCGAGGAGCGGTTCGAGCTGCTCGACTGCCGCATCGGCGCCTGGCGGGACGGCGAGCTGCACCTCGGCGAGCGGCTGCCCGCCCGCCTGGGGACCGAGGGCTGGGCCTTCGTCGTGGCGCACGTCGTCTCCGCCGACGCCCCGGTGGCCGTCGGCGACGAGGTCGGCGTCGAGATCGACGAGGAGTACCGCGGCGAGCTCTCCCGCGGCCACACCGCCTGCCACCTCGCGTCGCTCGCGCTGAACGCCGCCGTCGCGGACCTCTGGAGCAAGGACGTCCGCGTCGACTCGCTCGGGCGGCCCGACTTCGATCAGACGGCGATCCAGAGCTCGCTCATCCGCCGGTCCGGGTCGACCGACGTCTATCGCCTCGGCAAGTCGCTGCGGCGTAGCGGCTTCGACGCCGCCCGGCTCCGCGAGGAGCTGCCGGCCGTCGTCGAGCGGGCGGAGCGACTCCTCGCCGACTGGACCGGCACCGACGCGGCCGTCGTGATCGAGCGCGACGACGCCCTCCTGAGCTCCCGGCGCACCTGGCGCTGCTCGCTCCCCGAGGGCGAGGCCGCCATCCTCTGCGGCGGCACGCACGTCGGCAGGCTCTCCGAACTGGGTGAGGTGCGGATCTCGCTCGCGCTCGAGGACGACGGTGCGTCGCTCCGGATGGAGACCGACGCCGCTGCTCAGCGGCGGTTGCGGCTGTAGAACAGGCCGATCGTCCCGAGCACCACGCCGATCACGACGGTCGCCAGCACGAGCGGCGGGACGGTGGCGCCCGTCGCCGCGGCGATCAGCACGCCGACGAGCGCGAGCACCCAGAGGATGCAGCCGACCAGGAGCGCCGTCGCATCGTCGGAGGCGTAGGGCGGGGGAGCGGGGCGACGCTCGGCCGGACGCAGCCAGACCCTCATCCCGCGCCTCCCCGCTCCACCCGGACGCTCAGTCGGCCAGGCGGGCGACGACGTGGTCGATGCAGGCGAGCAGCGAGCGGACGTCGTCGGGCTCGATGGCGACGAAGGTCGCCACGCGCAGCTGGTTGCGGCCGAGCTTGCGGTACGGCTCCGTGTCGACGATGCCGTTCGCGCGCAGGATCTTCGCGATCAGGGCGGCGTCGATCGAGGCGTCGAAGTCGACGGTGGCGACGACCTGCGAGCGGTGCTCGGGGTTCTCGACGAACGGGGTCGCGATCGGCGACGCCTCGGCCCAGTCGTAGATCGCGGAGGAGGACTCGAGCGTGCGCGCCGACGCCCAGGCGAGGCCGCCGCTGGTGTTCATCCACTCGAGTTGCGACTCCATCAGCAGCAGCGTCGAGAGTGCAGGGGTGTTCAGCGTCTGGTTCAGGCGGGAGTTGTCGACCGCGTTCTTGAGGCTGAGGAACTCGGGGATGTAGCGGCCGCTCGCCGCGATCCGCTCGATCCGCTCGATCGCCGCCGGCGAGAAGAGGCCGAACCAGAGACCGCCGTCGGAGGCGAAGTTCTTCTGCGGGGCGAAGTAGTAGACGTCGGCCTCGGCCGCGTCGAAGTCGATGCCGCCGGCGGCGCTCGTCGCGTCGATCACCGTGAGCGCGCCCCCGTCGCCGTGGACGCGGGTGACCGGCGCCATGACACCCGTCGAGGTCTCGTTGTGCGGCCAGGCGTAGACGTCGACGCCCTCGAGGATCTCGACCTCGCTCCGCGAGCCGGCCGGAGCGGAGACGACGTGCGCGGGCTCGAGGAAGGGGGCGGAGGCGGCCTTCGCGAACTTCTGGCCGAACTCGCCAAAGGTGAGGTTCTCGGCGCGCCGGTCGATCAGGGAGAAGGCGGCGGCGTCCCAGAAGGCGGTCGAGCCGCCGTTGCCGAGCAGGACCTCGTAGCCCTCGGGGATGCGGAAGAGCGTCGCGAGGTGCTCGCGGACGGCGCCGACCAGGTTCTTCACCGGAGCCTGCCGGTGCGAGGTGCCGAGGAGGAGCGCCCCCTGCGTCGCGAGATGCGCGAGCTGGTCGTGCCGCACCTTGGACGGGCCGCAGCCGAACCGCCCGTCGTGGGGGAGGAGCTCGCGAGGAATGGTGACGTCCGGCATGCGTTAATACTAGGGTTCCCGGCCCGCCCCGCCTTCGACCATCGGAGGCCCTGCGCCCTGCCCCGTCGCCGATGACGGGACACGGTGCCCAGTAAGGTTGTGCGCGCTGAGACGGGAAGGCTGAGATGACGGATCTGATCGACACGACCGAGATGTACCTGCGCACCATCCTGGAGCTGGAGGAGGAGAACATCGTCCCCCTCCGGGCCCGCATCTCGGAGCGGCTCAGCCACTCCGGCCCGACCGTCTCGCAGACCGTCGGCCGCATGGAGCGCGACGGCCTCGTCGTCGTCTCCGGTGACCGCCACCTCGAGCTGACCGGCGACGGGCGCCGCAAGGCGATCCACGTCATGCGCAAGCACCGCCTCGCCGAGCGCCTCCTGCACGACGTCATCAAGCTCGACTGGGAGTTCGTGCACGAGGAGGCCTGTCGCTGGGAGCACGTGATGAGCGAGCAGGTCGAGCGCCGCCTCCTCGAGATGCTCGACCACCCGACCGAGTCGCCCTACGGCAATCCGATCCCGGGTCTCGACGAGCTGGGCGACACGCCCGCGTCGCGCTTCGCGGACGGTGTGATCAGCATCCCCCGCTTCGTGGCCGGCTCGGCCGAGCCGCAGCGCGGCACGGTGCGCCGGCTGGGCGAGCCCGCGCAGGTCGACCCGGAGCTGCTCCTGCAGCTCAAGCAGGCCGGCGTCATGCCGGGAGCCGAGGGCGAGTTCTCGGCGCTGAACGGCTACGTGCTCGTCCGCATCGACGGCGCGGAGGCGGGCATCGAGCTCCCCAACGAGGTGGCTGCGCACATCTTCCTCGTCAGCTGAACGTCCGCTCCACGCGCACTACAGCATCCGCGGCGGAGATCGGGACACGATCCGGTCTCCGAATGGTGACAAATCGGTAACGGTCGCTTACGCTCTGGGGAGCCCTGCGCCCGAACCGCGGTCGTGAGGCGCGGAGTCCGACGTCCCTTCCCGTCTCGGGCCCCGTGAACACCGATGCTTCGCGCACGTGAGACGGGACAGCTGCCTGGGCTGACGGGACGTCGGAGGTCCTCCCCCTTGCCCCAGAACCCCGCCAGCCCCGCCGGTTCCCCCGACCGGTTCCGCTCCACCCACCCGGACAGCCCCCGCAACGCGTCCTCCTTCGAGAACCGGCCGCCCGTGATCCGCGCCCGCTACACCGACGAGGCGCCCGTCGCCCGCCGGGCCGTGCCGACGGCGCCCTCGCGCCAGGCCGATGTCACGGACTTCGTCCCGACGCCCGCCGGGTCGCCCCGCAAGCGCAGCCGCGGCCGCACGATCGGCAAGGTCGCCATCGTCGGATTCGCCGGCGCGCTCGTCGCGACGATGGCGCTGCCCGCCTACGCCTTCTCGCCCGGCACCGAGAGCGACGGGCTGTTCGCCGCCTCGCAGGCCGACCTTCTGCGCCAGGGTGACGCTCAGACCGTCGCCGTCGCCGGCGGAGTCGTCCAGGCCGCGATCGCGCGCGACGGCTTCACGGCCGAGGCCGCGCCGCCGCCGCCCGAGCCGGAGCCGGTGGTCGAGCCCGTCGTCGACACCAGCGACGTGGCGGAGGCTCGCGCCGAGACCGCCGAGAGCTTCAACTCCTACGAGGGCGCCTCGGCGAGCGAGCTGGCCGCCAGCGCACCGAGCACGAGCTACAGCCTGTCGGCCGTGTTCAACACGGCGCTGCAGTACCAGGGCGTGCCGTACGTCTTCGGCGGGGCCGACCCCAGCGGCTTCGACTGCTCCGGTCTCGTGATGTACGTCTTCGCGCAGTACGGCATCTCGATGCCGCACTCGGCCGCGGGGCAGGCGGCCATGGGCACGCAGATCCCGCTGTCCGAGGCGCAGCCCGGCGACCTGGTGATCATGCCCGGTCACGACGGCTTCTACGCGGGCAACGGCAACATCCTGCACGCCCCGTACGCCGGCGCGAGCGTCCGCGTGCAGCCGATCTGGACGCCCGACTACACGATCGTGCGCATCTCCGGCTGACGCCCGCCGTCGCTGCTCGACCGAGAGCCCGTCCCACTCCGGGGCGGGCTCTCGGGCGTCGTGCGGCCGGGGCGGGATCCGGACGCGTCGGCGTGTGAATTGCGGATGACGAATCCCGGCCTTCCTCTGGTGTTCGGGGCGGGAAGGGTTAATCTGAACCTCAGTCCGCTCGCGTGGCGAGCGGATCGATTCGTCGAGGGACGGAGTGCCGGAATGGCCGAGCGGAACGGGCACCACTGCGTGGGGCTGCGTTCGCGCGTGCGGCGCACCGGCTCGGTCCGCACCGACTCGATCCGCGCGGGGCTCCTGCGCGCCGAAGTCGACTCCTCCGACAGTCGGCTACGGCACCACGTCATCGTGCGGCTCTGCGCCGCGGCCTCGAAGGGCGCCGTCGATCCGACGGCGCCCTTCTGCGTGGTCGCGACGCCGGCCCGCGGCGGCGTGCGACAGCACGGAGGTCACTGATGCGCACACTCGTCCTCAACGCCGGCTACGAGCCGCTCGCTGTGGTGTCCTTCAAGCGGGCGCTGGTGCTGCTGATGACCGAGAAGGCGATGATCATCGTCGCCGACGAGGAGCACCCGGTGCACGGCGCGACCGGTGACTACGTGCGGCCCTCGGTCATCGTGCTGACGCGCTACGTCCGCATCCCGAGCTCGCGCAGCGTGCCGGTCTCGCGCCGCGGGGTGCTGCGGCGCGACAACCACCGCTGCGGCTACTGCGGTCAGCACGCCAACACGATCGATCACATCCAGCCGAAGTCGCGCGGCGGTCGCGACACCTGGGAGAACCTCGTCGCCTGCTGCCACCGCTGCAACAACGTCAAGAGCGATCGCACTCCGCTCGAGATGGGCTGGCAGCTGCGCTCGGTGCCGCGGATGCCGCGCGCCGGCTCCTGGCTCGTCCGCGGCGCGGAGCGCACCCAGCCCGAGTGGGACGACTACCTGACGGCTGCGGCGGCCTGACCCCTCCCGCGAGATGCCACTTGTGCGCGCTCGACACGGCGTGTCGCGCGCACAAGTGGCATCTCGCGGGGAGTGGGGGCGGGGCTACTCGTTGTCGCCGCCCGTGGCCTCCGAGGCGTTGCCGGGGTGGGGGCCGGACCAGGTCCAGTTCGCGACCTCGGGGATGTCCTCGCCGTACTCGCGGGTGTAGGCGCGGGCGCGGATGCGGGCGTCCTGCATCTCCTGGCGGAGGCCCGCGGCCCGGGCGCCGAGGCCGGGCGTGCGGTCGATCACGTCCATCACCAGCGAGTAGCGGTCGAGGTCGTTCAGCATGACCATGTCGAACGCAGTCGTGGTCGTGCCGTTCTCCTTGTAGCCGCGGACGTGCAGGTTGCCGTGACCGGTGCGCTTGTAGGTCAGGCGGTGGATCAGCCACGGGTAGCCGTGGTACGCGAAGATCACCGGGCGGTCGGGGGTGAAGACGGCGTCGTACTCGCGGTCGGAGAGGCCGTGCGGGTGCTCCGACTCGGACATCAGCCGCATCAGGTCGACGACGTTGACCGTGCGGATCGCGAGGCCGGGCAGCTCCCTGCGGAGGATGCTGACGGCGGCGAGGGTCTCGAGCGTCGGGACGTCGCCTGCGCAGGCCATCACGACGTCCGGCGACTCGCCGTGCCGCTCGTTGCTGGCCCAGTCCAGGATGCCGAGGCCGCGGGTGCAGTGCGCGATCGCCTCCGTCATCGTGAGCCAGGCGGGGGAGGGCTGCTTGCCGGCGACGACGACGTTGACGTAGTCGACGCTGCGGAGGCAGTGGTCGTAGACGGAGAGCAGCGTGTTGGCGTCGAAGGGCAGGTAGATGCGGACGACCTCGGGCTTCTTGTTCACGACGTGGTCGATGAAGCCGGGGTCCTGGTGACTGAAGCCGTTGTGGTCCTGGCGCCAGACGTGGCTGGAGAGCAGGTAGTTCAGGCTCGCGATCGGGCGGCGCCACTCGATGTCGCGCGTGCCGTCCAGCCACTTCGCGTGCTGGTTGAACATCGAGTCGATGATGTGGATGAAGGCCTCGTAGCAGGTGAAGAGTCCGTGCCGGCCGGTGAGCAGGTAGCCCTCGAGCCAGCCCTGGCACTGGTGCTCCGAGAGCACCTCCATCACGCGGCCCGCGCGGGCGAGATGGTCGTCGAGCGGGCTGAGCTCGGCGTTCCACTGCTTGTCGGTCGCGGCGTAGACGCTCTGCAGGCGGTTGCTCGCGACCTCGTCGGGGCCGAAGATCCGGAAGTTCGTCGGGTTCTCGCGGACGACGTCGGCGAGCCACTCGCCGAGCACCTTCGTCGCCTCCGCGATGGTGCCGCCCGGCTCGTGCACGACGACCTCGTAGCGGCGGAAGTCCGGCAGCCGGAGGGTCTGGCGGAGCAGGCCGCCGTTGGCGTGCGGGGTCGCGCTCATCCGCAGGTCGCCCTCGGGGGCGAGCGAGCGGACGCGCTCGGCGATGCCGCCCTCCTCGGTGAACAGCTCCTCGGGCCGGTAGGAGCGCATCCATGTCTCGAGCAGGCGGGTGTGCGCCTCGGTGTCCCGGGCGTTCGCGAGCGGGACCTGGTGGGCGCGGTAGGTGCCCTCGACCTGGACACCGTCGATCTCGACGGGGCAGGTCCAGCCCTTCGGGGTCTTCAGGATGATCATCGGCCAGGCCGGGCGGGCGAGGTCGCCCTCGGCGGCGCGCGCCTTGATCGCGGCGATGCGGTCGAGCACCGTGTCGAGGACCGCGGCGAAGCGCTCGTGCACCCGCATCGGGTCCTCGCCGTCGAAGCCGCCCTCGACGGTGAACGGCTCGTGGCCGTAGCCGCGCATCAGGCTCTCCAACTCCTCGTGCGGGATGCGGGCGAGGACCGTGGGGTTGGCGATCTTGAAGCCGTTGAGGTGCAGGATCGGCAGGACGACGCCGTCGGTCGCGGGGTTCACGAACTTGTTCGAGTGCCAGCTGGTCGCGAGCGGGCCGGTCTCGGCCTCGCCGTCGCCGACGACCGCGGCGACCAGCAGGTCCGGGTTGTCGAAGGCGGCGCCGTAGGCGTGGCTGAGGGAGTAGCCGAGCTCGCCGCCCTCGTGGATGCTGCCGGGAGTCTCGGGCGCCGCGTGGCTCGGGATGCCGCCGGGGAAGCTGAACTGGCGGAAGAGGCGGCGCAGGCCGTCCTCGGTCTCGTCGATGTGCGAGTAGATCTCGCTGTAGGTGCCGTCGAGGTAGGCGTTGGCGACCATGCCCGGTCCGCCGTGGCCGGGGCCGGTGATGTACAGCGTGGGCTGCGCGCGCTCGGTGATCGCGCGGTTGAGGTGCGCGTAGATCAGGTTGAGGCCGGGAGTCGTGCCCCAGTGGCCGAGGAGGCGCGGCTTGATGTGCTCGCGGGCGAGGGGCTCGCGCAGCAGCGGATTGGCGAGCAGGTAGATCTGGCCGACCGCGAGGTAGTTGGCGGCGCGCCACCAGGCGTCGATCGTCTCGAGGGTGTCGGGGTCGAGCGGGCTGTCGTCGCGGGCGGCCCAGACGTGCTGAGCGGCGGCGGTGGTGAGGGATGCGGCCATGCTGCAACGCTCGCAGGCGAGGGGGCGGGGCGGAAGGGCCTTGCGGGTGGCGGGGCGCCGTCCGACGGGGCCGCTCACCGCAGAACGTCGGCTGAGAAGGGCGGGCATCGCTCCTCAGCGGATGCCCCCCTCTCTCAGCTGATGTTCTGCGGCCGGGTCAGCCGCGGGGGGTGGCTCGGCGGAGGATCAGGGCGCCGAGGACCGCGGACAGGACCGTCGGGACGAGCAGCAGCGCGAAGGCGCCGGTGAAGCCGATCGCCTCGAAGGCGAGCCAGACGGAGTCCCAGCTGTCGGTGAGGGTGACCAGGGCGATCAGGCCGACGATCAGCGCGCCGAGGGCGAGGAAGAAGACGGTCATCCCCGTGGCCCGCCAGCGGACGTAGACGGCGGCGACCGCCGAGCCGGCGAAGAAGAAGAAGAGGAACAGGCTGAACGTCGCGAACGCCTGGGCGAGCCAGGGCACGTCGGTGAACGGTCCGGCGCGGAACATGTAGCCGCCGAGCCCCCAGCCGTTCGTCGCCTGCTCGAGCGCGGACATCGTGGAGTAGAGGACGGTCCAGGCGGCGGACAGGCCGACGAAGGTCAGCGCCGTGCCGAGGGAGTAGTCGCGGCGGGTCGAGCCGTAGCCCAGCGCGAGGGCGAAGGTGACGTTCGTGGCCTGGATCGCGACGACCAGCATGTAGATGAAGATGAACGTCGTGCCGCCGGTGATCTGCACGCCGGAGTCGCCGCCGGCGGCCGGGACGCCGACCATCCGCAGGACGAGCAGCCAGATGATCAGGCTGCCGAGGAAGATCGCGCCGAGGATCAGCAGCGGGGTGACGAGCAGGGTCGCCGGGTTCGCGAGGTGCAGGCGGACGATGCTGAGCAGGCGGTGGCGCGCGACGGAGCGCTGCGGGGCGAGGGCGGTCATGATGCGGCCTTTCCGGTGGTCGGCTTTCCGGTGGTCAGCTGGACGACGAGCTGCTGGAGCGAGACGGGCTCGAGCTCGAGGCCGCGGTGGCGGGCCTCGTCGCGGTCGGCGGTGCCGAGGTGGGGGAGCGTCGCGGTGGCGAGGCCGCCGACTCCGCTGCGGGAGAGAACCTCGCGGCCCTCGGTGAAGGAGTCGACGGCGGCGCGGGCGCCCGTGACGGTGGCGGCCGAGCCGCGCAGCTCCTCCGTGTCGCTGTCGACGAGGAGGCGGCCGTCGTCGATGACGAGGACGTGCTCGAGGAGGCTGCTCACCTCGTCGATCAGGTGGGTGGAGAGGACGACGGTGCGCGGGTGCTCGGCGAAGTCGGCGAGCAGGCGGTCGTAGAAGAGCTGCCGGGCGACGGCGTCGAGGCCGAGGTAGGGCTCGTCGAAGAAGGTCAGCGGGGCGCGGGAGGCGAGGCCGACGATGACGCCGATCGCGGAGAGCTGGCCGCGGCTGAGCTTCTTGACGCGGCGCTCGAGCGGGAGGCGGAAGTCGACGATGAGCTCTTGGGCGAACTCCTCGTCCCAGCCCTCGAAGAACCAGCGGGCGCTGCGGAGGACGTGCTTGACCTTGAAGTCCTCGGGGTACTTCTGGCTCTCCTTGATGAAGCAGGTGCGGGAGAGGACGGCGGCGTTCTCGACGGGTGTCTGGCCGAAGACCCGGATGCTGCCGGTGCTGGCGAACTCCTGCCCGGTGAGCAGGGACATCAGGGTGGTCTTGCCGGCGCCGTTGCGGCCGAGGAGGCCGTGGATCCGGTTCTCCTCGAGGGCGAAGCTGACGTCGGAGACGGCGTGCATGCTGCCGTAGTGCTTGCTGAGGCCGTCGACCTCGATGACCGCGCTCATCGCGATCCTCCTTCGGTGTCGGTGATCATGGCGGTGAGCTGCTCGCGGGTGAGGCCGAGCTTGGCGGCCTCCGCGAGGAGCGGTGCGACGAACTGGTCGCGGAACTGCGTGCGGCGCTTCTCGACCAGCCGGCCGCGGGCGCCCTCGGCGACGAACATGCCGATCCCCCTCTTCTTGTACAGGACGCCCTCGTCGACGAGCAGGTTCACGCCCTTGCCGGCCGTGGCCGGGTTGATGCGGTGGAACGCGGCGAACTCGTTCGTCGACGGGACCTGGTCCTCCTCGGGCAGCGCGCCCGCGATGATGTCGTTCTCGATCTGCTCGGCGATCTGCAGGAAGATCGGGCGGGAGTCGTCCATGGGGCTCCTTCCCTCGGTTCGGCTGCTGCGGTGTATTGGTTCGTTGGTGCAGTAACTAACCAACCATGTGGCTCGTGCCGTGTCAAGAGCGACGGCTCCCGGCGATCGGTACACTGGACGGCACCGGCCTCTGTAGCTCAATGGAAGAGCGACTCCGTCCTAAGGAGCAGGTTGGGGGTTCGAGTCCCTCCAGGGGCACCACCACTAAAGGCGCTCTGATCAGGAAAAACTGCTGATTGACGCGTCTCCCGATTTGGGCGGTGTGCCGAACCGTGTGCCTAAGCGCCCGCCATGATGGCTGCAAGCCGGTCGACGGCGTCTCTTTGCATCGTCTCGGTGACGTGAGAGTAGACGGACATCGTGATCGAGATGTCGCTGTGGCCCAGGCGCTCCTGCACCACCTTCGGGTGAATACCCGCGCCGAGGAGCAGCGTTGCGTGAGTGTGCCGCAGCCCATGAAGCCCCATGACCGGAAGCGCCTCGTCGCCCAAGCGGCGTCGAGCTGCGGCCACCCTCACCGACCACCGCATCGTTGCGCGGTTCGGGTTGATCACGTCTCCCGAATCGTTGCCGAAAATGAAGGCGTCTCCTCTGGCCAGATCGAGAGAGATGGACCCGCGCAGCCCCTTCCAGGCGCGAAGGGCATCAGTGACGGAGGAGTCGACGTCGACGACCCTCGCGCTGCCGCTCTTCGTGCTCTTGACCGTGCCGATGTTGATCGTGTCCGCGGCTCGACGGATCGAGATGCGGTTGCGTGCCTGGTCGACGTCTGCCCACTTGAGGGCGAGCGCCTCGCTGCGCCTCATCCCTGTCTGAGCGAGCACTAGCCAATAGGTGAAGTGCTCATCGCCGTAGACGTCGCGGTCCCACTCGAGGTACCGCTTGAGCTGCTCGGCTGACCAGGTGACCATCTCGGGTGCCTGCTCGCGGACTTGCTTCCCTGTAGGCGCCTTGACCAGACGCGTTCTACGCGCCGGGTTTGACGCGAGCAGGCCGTCGTCGATCGCCGCATCGAGGATGGAGCCGAGGATGACGTGGGCCTTGCGGATGGTGTTCGCGGAGATAGGTCCTCCCGCTGCGCCTCCTGATCGAGCAAGCTCGGCGTAGTGGCGCGAGAGGCGGCTCGGGGTGATCTTGTCGAGCTTCGACGTACCAAGCTGAGGCTCGATGTAGAGACGGAAGAGACGTCGGTAGCCGGCGACAGTGGATGGAGCGAGACGAAGGCTATCAAGCCACTCGAGCCCGAACGACGCGAGTGATATTCCTCCCGCTGCGGTCGAACGGACGTGGTTCTTGAGCTTGAGGAGTGCGTCACGAAGACCGTCGTCGGCTTCGTCTGCGGTCCTGTAACCGCCCTTGCTGACGCGCCGTAGCTCCCCATCGGGCTCGGACGCGTTGACCGGCTCGTAGATCTGCCAGCGCCAACGCTTCCCGGCTTTCGTGGCGTACGAGTAGATCGCGCCTCGTCCTCGTCGGCGAGCTCGCTTCTCAGCCACGGCGGTTCGCGGGCGTTGCGGGGGGAAGGTACCCGTGCTTGCGTGCCCGAGCGATCCAGCGCTGAGCGGACGGAAGTGGTGCCCCATTCAGCTCGGCGAGTCGACGGGCGACATTTCCCGTCCCGGTGGGGCGCTCGATCTCCATGTACTGGCGGGCAACCAGTGCAGCGAAGCGATCCGTAGCGCTAGCGGGCGGAAGAGGATCAAGCGGCGATCCAGCTGGCGAGCCGGCGAGCGCGATGCCGATCCGCATCTTGATCTGCCCCTCGATCTCGTGCCGGTTGAACGCCGCGTTCAGGGCCGCCACCGGAATCGCCCGGAGGTCTGAGCCGGTGATGTCCCTGGACCCCTCGAAGGGCAGGATCACCGAGGTGATGCGCATTGGCTCTCCGAGCTCGAGGTAGTTCTGCAGCCGGAGGATCACGAGGGAGTCGGTGTCCTCGTTCTGGATCTCGACCCAGCTGTGACCCATGACCCACATCGATCGGCGTGACCTCGGATACGGGCCGCCTCTGTCGAAACGGGTGTCCTCCTCCTCGAGGTCGTCGTAGGTGAGCTGCGAGCCAATCCGTCTCCACCGCCGTACTACAGGGAATAGCCGACTACTGCTCTGCCATCGGTATCGAGGCCACCACCCGCGACCGTGTGAACTCTGCCCTGGCCGTGACCGCCTGAACGGTGCTTGTGACGCCCCTTCGTTACTCCTTCGGGAGCGGCGAGGGGGCGTCTCTTTGGTTCGACGCTACGGCTTCCGCTCGAAGCTCCAGAATCACGGCGTCGAGTAGGGCGAGAACATCGCCAGCCGTCAAGAAGTCCCACAGCCTGATGCCGTTGTGGTCAGGCGTGATGATCAGGTGATCGAATTGGGCCGTTCCCTTCCAGTGGTCAATTGTGAAGGTTTCACCGTGGGCTACGGCATTGCGAAGGTGTCGCACGAATTCGAACAGAGGCCGCGTACTCAAACCGGACTCTTTCAGTCGATGGCCCATGGTCAGGCACATAAGTGAAGCCCAGGAGTGCATGATCGCTTCGCTGACCGCGTCGATGCCCGGTCCCGGCTCGAAGTATTTGTCGAGCACGATCCAATGCTCGGAGCCATCTGACCGCACGTTCATCATGGACGTTCCCTCAGTCGGCAGACCTATTAGGTGCATAATTTGGTCTCTGCTCTCGTGGGCAGCGAGCATCACCCCGCCGGTCGTCGAGTAGACATAGCTGTATCGCATCAGCTCGAGCTCGTCGGCGATCTTGCTCGGCTCGTTCATGCAGCTCCTTCGTAAACCGCGTGGTTTGCGCCCGAAATCTAGGCCAGTGTCTCGGTTCGATGCGGAGTCTCGCCGAGCCTGAGATGCATGCGGAAGCGTACATCTCCGACTCGGAGCGTTTGACGGCTCGCGGTACGGCAACGTCCGCATCGACTTCCGCAGACTCGCCCCACGCTGGCGCACTGCTCCAATTCCATCACGTACGGAAGCAAAACCGTCGCGCCGATCGTGCAGCTCAACGGGCCGATGTGCTCCTACAATCCGTCGAACCTCCGCGGTTCATGTTCTCGAGCAGGCGAGTAGCGGCCGTCAACCTCCACCTGTAAGCGCTGCCTGCCGAGCTGCAGCAGTCCGATCCATGTCGGCGACCTCGCCGGCGTTTCTCCTGTCGGCAGCAGAGACGGAGGGGGCAACTAGGGAAGCGGCCACCGCCACGACCACGGCGATCACCTGGACCTGGTTTGAGGCTTCGGTTGGGGGTCATGCCGTGACTGTAGAGCTGTCTCGATGGAATCGACGATCGTCCGCGCGCGATCCGTTCGCGAAGCGAGTTCTCGTCGCTTACCATCTGTTCGCCCTCATGAACTGCCCAAGTGTCCCTAGAACAGCTACATAAGAGAGCTTCCGGCAACAGGCGGAGGGTCCGAGGATGTCCGTCAGTCTTGGCCTGCCCACTAGTCTGACGGCAGCATCGTGGATCTGGGGGGCGAATGTCGCAGAGTAAGTGGCTGGCTGCAGGGGTGTGCGCCGTGGGCGGCGTGCTGTTTATCGTCCTTGCGCTCGGCGCATCAAACTATTCACATCGGGGCCTGTCCGCTTACTTCGCGGTCGTCTTCGCCGTTGCAGGACTCTTCTACTTTGAGTTCCGCTTCCGCGAACGGACCCGTACTCAGAAGTCAGAGTTCGAAGAACCCGGTTACGAGGCGGCCGGTGGAGATAGCCTCGATGAATGGGTCTCAGAAGAAGGAATCCATCGCATAAGTTCTGAGCAACTTGACCTTTTCATCGGTTGCGCTATCGACCCCGTTACCTACTTCCTCCGCATCTCCGAATTGGTTTCACCAAGTCACTCATCGATCATCGTCGAATCGACCTTTTCGGTACGGGTGGAGCAATACGATCAGACACTGATCGGTGCGGAAGTGCCAAAATTGACTCCTACTACCGCGTCCGAAGTTTCGCCAGACGGCGCCACCTCTGCTGAGGCGGAACCTACCTCGCCAGCGCCGGCCGGCGACTTGGTAATTCCCCTGCAATTCCCGCCACGGGGGCTGCTACTGAATGGGTTCAGGGCCTTTGGGCCGGGCGATAAGCGCCTCTCGACGCTCGCTTACGACGACGTCATGGTATTTGAAATGGCAGTTCTTCGAGCGCTAGCTTTCAACTTCTCAAAATCCTTCTTTACGGAGTACACAACGAGTATTGAGCCGCGAGTTGCGGATCTGCTCTCTGCTCCTGAGGGACGCAAAGCAGGAGAGGTCGCTCCACTTCTACAACACATCGCCGCTCGGTCCCGGGACCATGCTCCGAAGGTGGAGGCGGCCGATGAGCATGTCAGAACGCTGATCGACGTGCTGGAACGAGTTGCTCTTTCGCACCCTGTGTGCGTTCCATTTCCCGTTGAAGAGGCAAAAAAGCTGCGGTGGCCGGACGCTGTTCGCTTCAAGCTTGAACAGCGCGTAGTTAGGCCAATTGACGCCGATGTTCGTAACGAAAAGTCGGAGCGAAAAGCTAAGATCCTGAACTTCATATCGCGTCGGCTTGAGCATATTCGCCTGACTTTCGGGGTTCGGCCGGGTCGGATTTATTTCGAGATCGGTAATTCGCGTCTTACGCGGAGCTACCACTTGCAGATCGAAGGCGCACCCGGCACGTTCCTGGCGTCTCCCGGCATCTATGGCAAGCGCGAAGAGATTGCAAAGATGAAGGGTGAGATTAGCCCTGTATCTGGGCAACGTCGTATGCATGCTTACTTCCGAGCGCCAGTGCCAGAGAAGAAGGCGCCGCTTGCCGCGATCACTGACTATGAGCGTCCCTCGCCGCCCCCTCGCATCGTTCTGGCCGCCAACTTCGAGGAGCGGTCGCCAGGATCGCTAGCTGCGCCCACCTTCGCAGCCTTCGCGGCTTTCATCGTGATCGCGGCGATCACGCTTCGGCATGTCCTGACTCTCGATGACTCGTCCCTCGGAGACACGGGAGACCTTCCGCTGATCGGGTTGCTGCTCGCCGTCCCCGTTGCAGTGGCAGCGATGACAGGTTTTGAGGCCGGACGCGAAAATCGTCGCCCGAGCATGACAGCGAGGCTCGTGCCGCTGGCGACAGTGACCTTGGCGCTGTTCGGCGTTTTCCTGGTCATCGACCAGGCACGAAGCGTTAAGCTGGACGGGTTCGACCCAGATCAGAGCTGGTTGGCCATGTCGGCCGCAGCGGCCGTCAACTTCGCCGTTGCTGCTGGAAGTTGGCTAGGACGGGTGCGGCACGAGCACCATCTGACGATGAGGTCGGGGAAGAGAGATCTAGCGTGAGTGACGCTTTCAGTGGCGAGCCGACGAACGGTACCGCCCCTGCTGGACAGGCCGAGGACTCAAGTGGTCAGTGGTGGCACGGGAGCATCTTCCGGGCCGGGACCGTGGTCGAGAATCTGTCTGTTCCGATTGGGACCGGCTACAGCTCCTACAGCAGGAGGCGCCTGAGCGAGGCGACGAAGGCCGCTTACGCACCCCGGCGCCGAAAAAGTTCGTACTGACTCGTCCCTCGACGGTTGGTACGCCACAGGTGATCGATGTCGTCTGCTGAATGTACGCGCCATCGATCCGATCGCGGTGCAGGGGTTCGTCCCGAGCGCGCACGAGCGACGTGTCAGTAGCTGCGCGTTGTGTGCCCATCGGTTCTCCGCGGGCTCGAAGCCGCGAGCTCCATGAGAGCGCTCGTGCAAACGTCGAGCGGAAAGCCGCGGCGGGGTCCGATTGTCACGTCGGTGGTCCCGTGCAGGATCGCGCCATGTCGCACCACTGGACCCCGCCGTCGATGGTTTCGAGGTCCGTGGTGGCGCGTGAGTGGCGGATGGCGGACAAGCGCGAGGATCTCGGCTGGATCAGGCTCGTCACCTATCAGGGCCGCGACACGTACGTCTGCGTGACTCGAGGCGAGTGGGTCGTTGGTGGCGGGGACACGCTGCGCGACGCGGCAGAAGCGTTCCTCGCTTGGAAGCGCGGGCGCCCGTAGACATGGCGGCCCCTGCTTCACGGCAGGGACCAGGCGCGCGAAGCAAGGTGACTGACGGTAGCAGCGAGGCCGTCTGCTGACACCTAGCTGCGATGCCCCTTCGCGAAACGTCTGAGGGCGTCCAGCTTCGGCAAGTCCATCCAAAGTCGGATGCCTGCCTCGCCAGGAGCTGCCCCGGCGACCAGGTAGGCGGGGGCGCCCATGCTGTCGAGAACGGGCGCCATCGATCCTGCTCGTGCGGAGCTGACGTAGCCAACTGCGCGGACGCCGTCGTGCACTGCGATGGCGTTCGGGTCGTGCCGGTTACTGGGCTCGCGAATCAGGGCATAGGTAGTTCCACCCACGTCGAGGCGCTGAGCGTCCGGGACAACGTAATCGGTGCCTTTGATGCGGGTGCGGAAGCTCTCGAGCTCGCGGAGGTCGACAGAACCGTGAGGGAAGACGCGCGTCGCTGAAGGGGCGGCTGACGACCGCCCGGAAGCGGTGTGAGAAGCCGCGCCTCGCGGACGTGAACTGGAGCCCAGCGAAGTCGCCGTCTCCTTCGCTTTGCCCTCGACGCGCTGCTGCTTCTCACGCCGCTCGCGAGCTACCTGATCATGAAGGGCCAAGTACTTCTTGCCGGGCGGGAGAACCCACTTCGCGACGATGACGACTACGACGACGAGGACGACGAGCAACACCCACTCCATGAGGTGAGTGTGTCGTGCCGACGTTGCGTGCACCAGGGCCAGTTTTGCCCCACCGTGGCGACCACGAGCCGAGCAGATCGGGAGGAGTGCTGCGTCAGCTCCGGGTGCGATCGGAACGGCCTTCGCCGAGGTCAATGTGACTAGTGGCTCGGTCGCTGAGCAGGCCCAGACCGATCACGAACAGGATGCCGGCGCCGTACCCATCGACAGGGTGCAGCGTGACGATCGACCGCACCAGGAAGACGATGGCGAGTGCGACGACGAGGTCGCCGGCCGCGAGGGTTAGTGCGTCGATACGCCCGCTCGTCTTGCTCACCTAACGATGGTAGTTCGACCGTCGAGCCCTCCGGTTGGAGACCCCCTCGCGGTGTAGCAA
Organism: Rathayibacter sp. VKM Ac-2760; assembly: GCF_009834185.1. Taxonomy (GTDB): domain Bacteria; phylum Actinomycetota; class Actinomycetes; order Actinomycetales; family Microbacteriaceae; genus Rathayibacter. The sequence goes on along the minus strand of NZ_CP047173.1, from coordinate 3,177,453 downwards.
GCTGTCCACCTACCGGCGGTAAGTCTGCTCGGCCGGTTCGCAGCAAGCTGTCGACTTAGGTCCCCTAAGTCTGGATCGTCTGCGCGGAGCAAGCTATAGACATACCCGGGGTAAGTCAGCTCGGTCCCCTTCGACGTCCGTCGTCGGGTTCGGTTGCACCTGGGCTGAGCGGTCGTAGGGCGGCGCCGTCGGCGGAGATGCGCTGACGGTCATCGAGGTGGTTCGATTGCGTCATGCTTCCGCAGCAGCGCGCAGGACAACGTTGGGCGTACCGCGAGGCCGCAGGTAGGCCTCTCGCTGAGGTCGAAGTCCTCGCCACTGGCGTCGATCCTCAGAAACCGCGAGTCAAGATCGCGTTCCAAGAGGACGCCCACGAGGGGCGCGTCGAATGGGTGCCCGCGGGACGCCTCAAGGTCCCGTGGAGTGATCGAGAGAGGTTCCTCGAAGAGGAGCGCCGGTGGGATGACGTGCAGGCAGACGGTCGCCCAATCTATGAAGAGCGCGAAGCGGCGTGGACCGTCTTCTTCACCATCTGCCCCGACCTGATGGACCTCTACTACAACGGTGCGATGGGTATCGGCGTGATCACCGACGTCGACAGGCTCGCAGCCATAGCCGGCATCGGCGCCGACGAGATCAGGGCCAGCGAGGGCAGCTTCGTCGAAGGTGGGCGCACGCACATCCGATGGTTCCTGACCCGCGACATAACCCGCCGACTCGCGCACCGACACCCGACAGTCGTGCTCGATCTCGTGCAGCGCGACAACCGGGGCGACGAAGCGAAGTACCTCAAGTGGGCGGAGGACGCTGAGGCGTACTGGCAGCCACTGGAGGAGACAGTCCAGATCTATCGGGACCGCGTTGCTGACCTGAAGAAGGACCGCGAGATCCTGAAGCTCTGGACGGGCGAGAGTGAGAACTACGAGCACCAGGCCCGTGCGCAGCTCGAAGCAGACTTCCTCCACCTGGCCGAGCTCGCACAGCAGGCCGCCATTTCGCTCCGCTACCAGAGGACCAAGAAGGCAGGCAGGCTCGCTGACGACATCGAGCGCGCGATCCGGCGCGAGCGCTCTGGCTGAGCGGCCGCAATCCCAGGTGGCGCGTCTCGTGGTGTGCTGAACCGTGTGCTGCCGACAGTGTTTGTTGGTGTAGCGGAACGTTGCTCGAGGTCACGGCGACCGAGCGATCAGCCCTAAATAGCGCTCCTCTGGGCATCACTGGGTATGGCGGTGCTGGTGGCAGCGAGAGAGTTCGAGTCCCTCCAGGGGCACCAGTTCTCGCACCGCCGTCGGGCGCACGCGACCGTGTCGCGCAGCCGTCGTATTGAGGCGGCCGCTGCGGCGTCCTGCGGCGGCGGAATGGGCGCGCGGCCGGCGACGTTGCTCCGAGGGTGACGATGGAATCCGCGGTGCTCGACGACGTGCTGGAGTCGCTCGAGGGGACGCTCGGGGCCACCCGGCGGGCGGTGCTCGCCGCGGGTGGGCGGATGGTGCTCGACGCGGACGTCGTCGCGCTGGTCTACGTGGTCGCGGGCGAGACGACGGTGCTCGCGCCCGAGGCGCCCGCCGGCGCACTCGACGCGGGTCGGGCGATGATGCTCGCGGCGGACGAGACGGGCCGCGCCCTGGACGTGGTCGCGGGGGCGGCGTCGCTGCCGCGGACGCTCCTCGCGGGGGACGCGCTGCTGACGCTCGGACGGCGGGCCGCGACGCTGCTGTCGGTGTCGGGTGCGCGGCTGACGGTGATCGAGCTGCACCTGGACGACCGGGCCTGCCTGCGGGTGCTGCCGGGGCTGGTGGTCGCGAACGGGTTCGCCCGGCTCGAGCCGGCGGCCGCGGCTCTCGCGGCGCAGCTCGAGCCGACCTGCACCGCGTCGGCGCGGTCGGGCGATCACACGATCTGCCGGCTGATGGTCCGGACGGTGCTGCTGTCCGTCGTCCGCGCGTGGGCCAGCGGGGAGGCAAGCGGTGCTGCGTCGTCAACGGGAGACGTCTTCCTCGACCGGGTCGTCGCCGCAGTGAGCAGCGAACCGGGGCGGGACTGGACGGTGGACCGGCTCGCCGGTGTCGCCGCGATGTCGCGGACGGTGCTGACGGAGCGGTTCCGCGCGGCGTTCGGGCGGTCGCCGGCGGGGTTCGTCGCCGAGGTGCGGATGCGTCGGGCGAAGGAGCTGCTGGAGGCGGGGCGGAGCGTGTCGGAGGTGTCCCGTGAGCTCGGGTACTCCTCCGACGACGGCTTCAGCCGGGCGTTCCGCCGGCAGGTCGGCGTCGTGCCGTCGCTGTGGCGATCGACGCGACGCGCGTCCTGAGGGGGGCGGCCTGAGCGGTCAGGCGCGGCGGCGGTTCGAGGCGCCGAAGAGGGCGGCGCCGACGAGGAGCAGGACGGCGCCGATCGCGTAGTCGGCCTCGACGCCGACCTGGTCGACGAGCACGCCGCCGACGCCCGCGGCGACGACGATCGCGGCCTGGAAGCCGGCGACGACGAGGCTGCCGCCTGCCTCGAGGCGATCGGTCATCCGGTGGCCGACCCAGGCGTTGACGATGATCAGCCAGGAGGCGAAGAAGAAGCCCCAGACGAAGACGGCCACCGCGATCGCGGCGACGGAGCCGGGGAGCAGCAGGACGCCTCCGACGGCCACGGCGATCGCCACCGGTGCGACCACGCCGAAGACGGCGAAGGTGCGGTCGATGACCGAGCCGATGACGATGTTGCCGAGCAGCCCGCCCGCGCCGAAGACCGCTAGCAGCGCGACGACGGTCGCCGCATCGATGCCCTCGGTGCGCTCGAGGGCGAGGCGGATGTAGGTGTAGGCGAGGAAGTGGCCGAGCACGACGAGGACGTGACCGGCGAAGCCCTGGGTCACGCCGCGGCGGCGGACCGTGTCGAGGAGGACGCCGAGGCCGGCGGCCGGTGCCGCGGTGACGCTCGGCAGCAGGAGGCGCAGAGGCACGGCGAGCAGCGCGGTGAGGACGCCGATCAGGACGAACGCCGCCCGCCAGTCGACGACCTCGCTGAGGATCACGCCGAGCGGGACCCCGGCGACGGTCGCGAGCGACAGCCCCGCGCTCGTGAACATCGTGGCGCGACCCACGCGGTCCGGGCCGGCGATGCGCGCGGCGACCGTGAGCGACATCGACCAGAACGCGCTGATGGCGGCTCCGAGCAGCAGGCGCGAGAGCAGCACCAGGGGAAGGGTCGGCGCGATGCCGGCCAGGACGCCCGAGGCGCCCGCGGCGACGGCCGTGCCGATCATCAGAGTGCGGCGGTCGAGCCGGGGGAGGAGCAGGCCGACGGTCGGGGCGACGAGGAGGCCGACGAGGGCCGTCACGGTGACGGTCTGACCCGCCTGGCCGGGCGTGACGCCGAGTCCGTCCGCCATCTCGGTGAGGACGCCGTTCGGCAGGAACTCGGCGGTGACGAGCAGGAAGCTCAGGAGCATCAGCGCGATCAGCGGCGCGACGGGGAGCCGGCCCGCGGTGGGCTCGGGACGGACGAGGGGGACGGACGCGGTCGAGGGCATGCGGCCAGCCTGACGGACCGGCGCGCACGGGGCCCGACCGGACGGCCGCCGGAACCGACCGATCGGCCGGGGACGGGGCGACGGGCAGTTCGTGCCAGCACGCCGGTGTGAGGAACACTCGCTTACCCTCGTCGGAGCAGCGGTGGAGGGCAGGGCTGCCGTCGGTGCCGGATCGAGGGGGAAGGGGTCCCGGGCGGATGAGCGATCGGAGTCCCTCTCCTGCCTGCGGACGGCGATGGGCGGCAGCGCGAACTCCGATCGTCGGGATCGCCGTTCTCGCCTTCGCCGTCTTCTCCGCCTACTCGCTCTCGCGGGCCGACCAGCTGCTCACCGCGGGCTACGACCTCGGCATCTTCGATCAGGCGATCCGGGCGTACTCGCGGTTCGAGCCGCCGCTCTCGCCGTTGAAGGGCGACGACTACGTCCTGCTCGGCGACCACTTCCATCCGATCCTCGTGCTGCTCGCTCCGCTCTACTGGATCTGGGACGACGGGCGGGTGCTGCTCGTGGCGCAGGCTGCTCTGGTCGCCGGATCCTCCGTGTTCGTCTGGCGTGTGGCGCGGTGGAGAGCGGGGGTGGTGGCGAGCGGCCTGCTGGTCGTCGGGTTCCTCCTCGGCCGGCCGCTGCAGGCGTTGATCGATTTCGATGTCCACGAGATCGCCTTCGCCGTGCCGGTGCTCGCCTGGGCGATCGCTGCGCTCGACAGTGGGAGCGACCGGCAGCTCGTCGGGGCCGCGATGCTCCTCCTCCTGATCCGCGAGGACATGGGCACGGTGGTGCTCGTCCTCGGGCTTCTCCGAGCGGCGCGGAGACCTCGGACGCTCGGAGTGGCGCTCGCCGCTCTCGGGGCGGCAGCCTTCGCGCTGATCGTCCTGGTGGTGATCCCCGCGATCGGAGGCCGCGGATACGCCTACTGGGATTACGGAGCGCTCGGTGTCGATGCGGGCGGCGTCGTCCGGACCGTGCTCACCCGGCCGTGGGTCGCGGTCGGGCTGTTCTTCGCCCCGATGGTGAAGACGGTGACGCTCCTGGGTCTGCTCGCACCGCTCCTGCTGCTTCCGCTGCTCTCGCCGGTGTCACTCCTCGCGCTGCCCCTGCTGGCAGAGCGGTTCCTCTCCGACCGGTCTGCGCTCTGGACGAGCGGGTTCCACTACGACGCGCCGGTCTGGATCGTGCTGGTCCTCGGCGCGATCGACGGTGGGGGCCGGGTTCTTCAGCGAGTGCGCTCCTCCGGGTACCGCGCGAGAGCGTTGCTGCTCGTCGGAGTGCTGGTCTGCGCCGTCCCCGTGGTCGGGACGGCTGTGTGCCGCGATACCGCGGCCTTCCCGCTGGCGCGGATGATCACCGGGGACGCGTGGTCGAGGAGTCGGCACATGATGGACCAGGCCGCGGCGATCGACCGCGTGCCGGCGGGCACGTGCGTCGCGGCCGACGATCGTCTCGTGCCGGCTCTGACGCGGACCAACCGGGTGTCGCTGCCCGGTGTACTCCGGCGGCCCCCGGACTTCCTGCTCCTGGATCTGAGTCAGGAGGAGGCGGGGACCGTGCGCGGTCTGGAGCTGCGGACGACGGTGATCCGCGAGGACGCCCTGGCGGACGGGTATCGCGTCGTCGCACGGTTCGGTGAGGTGGAGGTCCTCGAGTCGCCCACATACAGGGGTCCGTCCGATGAGTGCGCACGCTGAGAGTGCTCGAGCAGGTCGGCTCAGCGCAGCGCCTCGCCGTGGAACTCCGCGCGGTACTCCGAGGGGCTGGTGCCGTTGACGGCGCGGAACTGGCGGGAGAAGTAGAAGGCGTCGGAGTAGCCGACGGCGCGGGCGATGTCGGCGATCGGGACGTCGGTGGTGATCAGGAGCTCGCGGGCGCGGGCGCTGCGCAGGCGCTTGACGTACTCGACGGCGCTCATGCCGGCGGCCTTCTTGAAGAGGGCGGAGAAGTGCGACGTGCTCATGCCTGCGAGGGCGGCCAGCTCGGTGATGCTCGTGGGGGAGTCCAGGTGCTCGCGGAGGTGGTCCTGGGCGATGCGGATCCGGTCGCCGGACTCGAGGGTGCCGCGGGCGCGGTCGGAGGCGAGCTGCGCGAGGAGGTTCCAGGCGGCCCCGCTCGCGGCGTAGAGGCTCGAGTCGGTCTCGTCGCGCTCGAGGGCGGCGACGGCGTGCTCGATCAGGGTCTTCGCCGAGAAGGCGTCGCGCGCGGTGACGACGGGGGACGTCCGCTCGTCGACGACCGCCGACACCAGGGCGTCGACGTCGGCGCCGGCGACGTGCAGCCACCAGATCGACCACGGGTCGGTGAAGTCGGCCCAGTACTGATGCGGGGTGCCCGCGGTGATGATCGCGACCTCGCCGGGGTCGACGGGGACGGTCGAGTCGGCGATCCGGACCCAGCCGCGGCCGGCGGTGCAGAGGATCACGACGGTCTCCCGAGTGCCCTGCGAGCGGCTCCGGCCGTGGGCGGCGGCGTGCGGGAAGTGTCCAGCATCCGTCACCAGCAGTCGCTCGGTGATCGGGGCCGCGAGCGCCTCGGCCACCCGCGGTTTCGGGAGGACACGGAGCCGCTGGCCGAGGAAGCCGTCGGGGATCAGCATGCCGACGAGTGTAGGACAGGTCGGAGAATCGTCCAGCTAATGGCGTTCAACGGTTCATTGGTCGGCGCTGGTCGCGTGCTTAGGCTGGCGCCATGCTCACAGCGGAGTACCCCTCGTCCCCCTACCGGCCGGTGCCGCTCGCGGACCATCTCCCCGAGCGCCTGACGATCACCCTCTGGGACTTCTCCTGGTACGTGCGCAGCGGTCCCGGCGAGCCGTTCGCGGATCTCGACGCGGCCTTCGCCGGCGCGACCGAACGGGGGTACAACACAATCCGGATCTGCGCGATGCCGTTCCTGCTCTTCGGCTCCGGCCTCGACACCCGGGAACTCCGGCTCGGCCCGCTCGGCGGCGGCTACGCGCAGCGGGTGCGCTGGTACGACGTCGCCGAGCCGACCGTGCTCGACGGCCGCGCCCACCTCCTCGCCCTGTTCGCGGCGGCGAAGCGGCACGGCATTTTCGTCATCGTCTCGTCCTGGGAGTACCAGCAGTCCTCCTCCTTCGCCCTCGAGCGCGACTGGTTCGACGCGCTGATGGCGGTGCCGCCCGAGGAGCGGGCCGAGCGGCTCGCGGAGGCGCAGGCCGCGCTCGTCGGCTTCCTCGCTGAGCACGACCTCGACGACCGGGTCGCCTTCGTCGAGCTGCACAACGAGGTGCAGGCCGGGCACCTCACCGAGGGGCTCGACTACGACCGCGCCGACCTCGATGCGGCGACACTCGCCCTCAGCCCGCGCCTCACCCGCGCCATCGACCGGTTCCACGAGCTGACCGAGGGCGTCCCGTGCTCCGTCAACTACGCGCACGTGCCCGTCGGCGGGATGCGCGGGATCCCGTGGAACTCGGACGTGCTCGTCCTGCACCCCTACATCTACGGAGTGCTGAACGAGTTCATCGCCGACTTCGCGCTGCGCAGCCCGATCGAGGAGTTCCAGCAGGATTTGGCCGCCGCGACCTTCCTGCTCGAGGGGGCGCCGCCGATCGCCGAGTGGACGCTCCCCGCCGAGGACCGGTGGAAGCTGACCGCGACGATCGTCGGCAAGGGCGAGATCTACGCGCACGACTGGGGCGACGCCGAGCAGATCGACCGCTACCTCTACGAGCGCTACGGGGCGCACCACCTCGTGATGCAGGCGACCCTGCGGATGTGGATCGCCGTCGCCGCCGACCACGCCGCCCTCCGCGGCGTGCCCCTCGTCTTCGGGGAGGGCTGGGTGGGCTACACGCCGCTCGAGGGCCGCTTCGAGGAGGGGCCGATCGGTGCCGAGTACTGCCGGCTCGCGATGCGCGAGTCGCGACGGGTCGGCGCCCGCGGCTCGATCGTCTGCTCGAACGGCGCTCCCCAGCACACGATGTGGGACGACATCGCCCTGCAGCGCGAGTGCAACGCGATCTTCGCCGCGCCCGCGTAGGCGGACCGCACCACCGCATCACCCCCGCACCACAGCACGACCCCCGCATCACGGAGTCAAGGAGGACACCATGACCGACAACCAGCGATTCCCGAACCTCACCCGACGAGGCTTCCTCTACGGCGCGACCGCGCTCGGCAGCACCGCACTGCTCACCGGCTGCATGGGCGGTGGCGGAAGCGGCGGCGGCGCGGGCGGCGGCGGGATCGTCCTGCAGTCCTCGCTCTCCGACCCGGCTCCGAAGGCGGCGCTCGAGGCGCTGGTGAAGAGCTACTCGAGCGGCTCCGTCACCCTCAACACCGTGGCGATCGAGCAGTTCCGCGCGCAGCTCTCCACCTACCTGACCTCGGGCAACCCGCCGGACGTGCTCACCTGGTACGCCGGCTCCGTGGCCCGCGACTACGCCGCGCAGGACCTGCTGCTCGATCTCTCCGATCTGTGGACGGGCGACGGCGCCGCGGCCGGCTACTCCGCCGCGCTCAAGGACCTCTCGACCGACGCGAGCGGCAAGCAGATCTTCCTGCCGACGAACTACTACTGGTGGGGCGTCTTCTACCGCAAGTCGGCGTTCGAGGAGTGGGGCGTGGAGGTGCCGACCACCTGGGACGACTTCATGGCGCTCTGCGAGACGCTGCAGGGCCAGGGGATCGTGCCGCTCTCGAACGGCATCGGTTCGACGCCGTGGATGGCGTCCGGCTGGTTCGACATCCTCAATCTCCGGGTGAACGGCGCGGATTACCACAAGGAGCTCCTGGCCGGGAAGTCGTCGTTCGACTCCACCGAGGTGAAGAACGTGATGAAGTACTACGCCGACATCGTGCCGTTCATGGATCCGAACGCCCCCTCCTACGCCTGGCAGGATGCGGTCACGCCGCTGGTGCAGAAGAAGAACGCGATGTACCTCGTCGGCGCGTTCATCAGCCAGAACATGCCGGAGGGCGAGGGCGACGACCTCGACTTCTTCTCGGTGCCGGTGATCGACGCGAGCATCCCGACCGCGGAGGAGGCGCCGACCGACGGCTACTTCGCCAGCGCGAAGACGAAGGACGCGGAGGGCACCAAGGCGTTCCTCTCCTATCTCGCGGGGGCCGAGAGCCAGTCCGCCTACATCGCGGCCTCGCAGTCGTCGAACCTGCCGACCTCGCCCGACGTCGACACCACCGCCTTCTCGCCGCTGGTGCAGAAGGGCGTCGCGCTGCTGGCCGGGACCGAGCAGATCACGCAGTTCTTCAACCGCGACTCCTCCGACGACCTGCAGACGACGGCCGACACCGCGCTGACCAAGTTCATCGCGCAGCCGGGCGACGTCGACAGCATCCTGAAGGAGTGGCAGACGGCCGCCGACAAGGTCTTCAACCCGTGACCGGGACGACCAGGGCGGCCGCCGTGGAGCGGCCGCCCGCCCCGGCGCCGGCCGGACCGCCGGAGCCGCCCGGGCGGCCGATGGTCCGCTCGGGGAAGGGGCGCCGGATCACCCGGGTGCCCGCGGTGGTCTGGCTCTTCCTGCTCATCCCGCTCGCGATCGAGCTGGCCTGGGTGTTCTGGCCGGCGATCAACTCCTTCTACCTCTCGCTCACCCGGTGGAACGGGATCGGCGACCCGGAGTTCATCGGCTTCGACAACTTCACCGACCTCGGCTCGGATCCGATCTTCGCGACCGCGCTGGTCAACAACGTCATCTGGGTGGTCGGCTTCGGCGGGCTCTCCGTGGCGATCGGACTCGCGCTGGCCGTGGCGCTGAACAAGCCGCGGCGCGGGGTCGGGATCTACCGCAGCGCGATCTACCTTCCGATGGTGTTCTCGCTGGCGGTGACCGGCCTGTTCTGGCGGGTGATCTACCAGCCGGACGGTGTCGTCAACACCTTCCTCGGCGGGATCGGCCTGGGCGACCTCGAGCGGCAGTGGCTCGCGGACCCGACGCTCGCGCTCTACGCGGTGCTCGTCGCCGCGGTCTGGCGGCAGTGCGGCTACATCATGGTGCTCTACCTGGCGGGGCTGAAGGGCGTGGATCCGAGCCTCGAGGAGGCGGCGCAGGTGGACGGCGCCTCGCGGACGCAGCGGTTCTGGCGGATCGTGATGCCGCAGCTGAAGGGCGTCAACGGCGTGGTCTTCGCGGTCACCGTGATCGACTCGCTGCGCACCTTCGACATCGTCTGGGCGATGACCCGCGGCGGGCCGTACAACTCGACGCAGCTGCTCTCGACCTACATGTTCCAGGAGAGCTTCACCGTGCTGAACCTCGGCTACGGCTCCGCGATCGCGGTCATCATCTTCCTGCTCGCGATCGTCTTCATCATCACGTACCTCGTGCGCGCCACGAAGGAGGAGGACTGAGATGGCCGTCATCGCTCCGGTCGCGCCCGGCCTCGCCGCGCCGACCCTCCCGCGCCGCCGCGTGAAGGGCTCGTGGATCTTCCACGCGATCATGGCGCCGGTCGCGCTGCTCTGGGTGCTGCCGATGCTGTTCGTGCTCTTCGTGGCCGTCCGCAGCTTCGACGACATCACGGGCAACGGGCTCGGCGCCCTGCCCTCGACCTTCACCCTCGACGGCTTCGTCACGGTGTTCACCGCCGGGCTCGTCGGCGAGGCGCTGGTGAACAGCCTGATAGTCACGGTGTTCACCGTGCTGCTCTCGCTGCTGCTGGCCTCCTGGGCGGCGTTCGCGCTCAGCCGGTTCCACATCCCGTTCCGCCGGGGGATCCTGCTGCTGATGCTGGCGGGCAACCTGCTGCCGCCGCAGATCCTGCTGATCCCGGTCTCGCGGATCACCGAGAGCCTCGGCATCTACGACACGCTCTTCGCGCTGATCGTGGTGCAGGTCGGCTTCGGGCTCGGCTTCTACACCTTCGTGCTGCACGGGTTCATGCGCTCGATCCCGGCCGAGATCTTCGAGGCGGCGCAGGTCGACGGCGCGGGGGTGCTCCGCACCTACTGGCGGATCCTGCTGCCGCTGTGCCGGCCGTCGCTCGCGGCGCTCGGTGCGCTCGCGACCACCTGGATCTGGAACGACCTGATCTGGGCGGTGACGGTGCTGCGGACCGAGACGAACTTCCCGATCACGGCCGCGCTGCTCAACATCCAGGGCGGCTACGTGAGCCAGTGGAACGTCGTGGCCTCGGGGGCCGTCGTGGCGGCGATCCCGACCGCGATCGTGTTCTTCGCGTTCCAGAAGCAGTTCGTGTCCGGGCTGATGGTGGGCTCGAGCAAGTAGACGGGTGACGGAGGGGGAGGGCCGGCTGCTCGCAGCCGGCCCTCCCCCTCCGTCGTGCGCGCCGCGGTCAGTCGCGGTGGAAGAGCAGCAGCGACGGCAGGCTCGTCGCGAAGTAGTCGGTCGAGCCGTCCTCGAGAGTGGCCTGCGGGGCGTCGAAGAGCGGGCGCGCCTCGCCGAGGGTCGCCGGGGGAGTCGCGGTGTCGAGTCCGAGCGCCGTCCGCGCCGCGTCCCAGGCCGCGAGCGTGCGGCCCTCGCCGCCCTCCCAGGGCTGGAAGCGGCGCGATTCGAGGAGCGAGAGCGCCTCCTGCGCTCGGCCCGCGGCGCTCAGGAGCTCGGCGTACTCGACGGTGAGGTCGTCGCGGGAGAGCACGAGCTCGCGGGCGGCCTCGAGCCGGGCGAGGCGGTCGGCCGGGGCGTGGCCGAGGCGGGCGGCGAGCTGGTCGAGCTCGTAGAGCAGGCGCGCGTCGCGCGGGGCGAGTTCGCGGGCGCGGAGGTAGGACGCCCACGCCGCGTCGTCGTCGGCCTCGTCGTTGTAGGCGGCGAGGCCGGCGTTGCGGTGGGTGACCGCGTCGGTGCTTCCGTCGCCGATCGCGCGCCGCCAGTGCGCGGCGGCCTCGGCACGTCGCCCGGTGTCGTAGAGGAGCATCCCGAGCAGCGCGCGCGCGACGGTGTCGCCGGGATCGGCGGTGACGGCCGCGGTCAGCGCGTCGTGCGCGTCGAGGCCGGCCGGGAAGGCGCGGGTGAGATCGAGTGCGCGGGTGTCGACGGCGGCGCCCTGGTGGGCGAGCAGGTACGCGGCGATCGGCGCGGCGTTGCGCGCTCCGGGTGCCCCGGCCGCTCCGAGCGCGACCGAGCGGAGCAGTCGCTCGGCCTCGCCGCGCTCGCCGAAGGAGGCGAGATCGAGCGCGACGTCGATCCGCTCGAGCGCCTCGGCCGGGTCGGACCCGGTGAGGGTCCGGGCGAGCTGGTCGAGCGGATCGAGGCGCAGGGTCGCGCGGAGCAGCTCCGCGGCCTCGTCGCCCCGGCCGAGCGCCCGCAGGCAGACCGCCTCGAGCGCGCGGGCCCGGAGGTCGTCGGTGTCGAGGCGGCGGGAGGTCCGGAGGTCGTCCAGGGCCGCGGAGTGGTCACCGGCGGCGGCCGAGAGCCGCGCGCTCTCGAACAGGGCGGCGTGCGCCCACTTCCCGTCCCACGCGGCCTTGCCGAAGGCGGCGGCAGCCTCGGTCGTGCGCCCGAGCCGGCGCAGGATCAGCCCGCGCAGGTAGAAGGCCTCGGTGTCGGCCGGGTTGCCGTTGCGGGCGGTGAGGCGCCGGATCGCCGCGTCGGCGTGGGCGAGCGCGTCGGTGTACTCGCCGCGGCGGTAGGCGTGGTCGGCGAGGGCGAGGTGCACGCGCGCGTCACCGGGATCGCGGCGGAGCGCCTCCTCCCAGTACGGCAGCGGGGAGCGGGTCGGGTGCCGGTACTGCGCGAGGTGGACGCCGACGAGGTACAGCTCGTCGATCGAGGCGGTCTCCGCGGGCGTTGGCGGCTCGGTCGCGACCTCGGGCTCGGTGTCGTCGAACTCCGCCGGCACCTCGTAGGCGAGCACGACCGTGCCCTGAGCGACGACCGTGACGCCGAGGCCCTCCGGGCCGGTGCGGGTCGTCGGCAGATCGGCGAGGAGCGGCTGCCCGGGCGCGAGGTCGAGCGTCCACTCCTGCAGCACGGCGCCGTCGGCGTGCAGGGCGACCGTCGCCTCCGGGAAGCGGCGCGTCGTCGCGACGCCGAGCGCGATCGATCCGGCCTCGACGTCCAGGTGCACGGCCGCGTCGCGGGTCGCCTGGTGCGCCACTCCGATGCCGCTGATCGGGTACCAGTACTGCGAGAACGTCTTGGTCTCGCCGGGCATCAGCCAGGAGAAGTCGGGCTGGTTGTCGGTGTAGACGCCGGCCATCAGCTCGACGTAGGGGCCGTCGGCGTCGGTGAGCTGCGCGTCCCAGGCGTGGCCGAACGGGGCGTCGCCCCAGGTCCACTGCTTCTTCCCCGGGGCGAAGCGGCGGTCGGCCCAGTGCACGAAGCCGGCGCCGGCGCGGTGGTCGTAGCCGCCGAAGAAGGAGTCGTCGGTGCCGACGACCATGTACGAGGTGGGGACGGGGATGTTGCGGTACCAGTCGATGCGGTCGGCGGGCGGTCCGTCTGCGGGCGGACCGTCGCCGCGCTCGGCCGCGAGGGCGGGGTAGTCGACGCCGTAGTAGGGGCGGTCGGCGGCGGGGAACGCGGTGATCGCGCGGCGCGCGTGGTCGGCGACGTAGCGGACGTCGCGCGGGAAGAACGACTGGTAGTCGTCGTGCACCCGCGCCGCGACGTTCGCCCACCAGAGGAAGGTGTGCCGCTCGCTGGTGCGGTTGTGCAGGCGCACGTCGAGCTCGACGAGGCTCGAGCCCGGGCGCAGGCGCACACCGTGCAGCCCCTTCATCCGGCTGAACGGGTCGTGGTCGCTGCACCAGACGACGACCGAGCCGTCGTCGGCGCGCTCGAGGCTCCAGGCCGTCGGCAGGTAGGTGCCGGGGCGGTGGTGCTGCGGCCAGTTGAACTCGACGCCGCCGCTGATCCACGGGCCGGCCAGGCCGACGAGCGCCGGCTTGATGACGGTGTTGCGGTAGAAGAAGTCGTAGCCGGTGGTCTTGTCGTAGCCGGAGTAGATCCGGCCGCCGAGCTCGGGCAGGACGACGACCTGGACGAACTCGTTCTCGAGGACGACGACGCGCCACGCCTGGTCGACGGCCTCGGAGGCGATCCGGTCGATGAAGGGGAGCGGGTACACCCGGCCGCTCGAGCCCTGGTAGACGCGGCGGTCGAGGAACATCGGCAGCCGCACCGGCTCCTCGGGTGTGTACGTCGGCAGGGTCAGCGTCGCCTCCCACACCGCCGCTCCGCCCCGGGCGAGGATCTCGGCCGCCGCACTCGGGGGCGTGATGAGCTGCGAGGCTTCTGCGATGACTGCCATGGCACGAGGCTACGGAGCGCTCGGCGCCGGGAGGAATGGGGGAACCGAGGGTCGACCTGGACGATCCGATGCGCGCCGTTCGGCCTCCGCGCGGTGGCTGCTGCTTCTCGGCCGGCGGACCTGAACGAACCCGCTCACTCGGCGACGATGCCCCAGCGGTGCTCGGACCGCTCGCCCGGCGCCAGCCAGCGGAGCCCCTCGCCGGAGTTGAGGGCGTCGGGCGGGGCCGTCATCGGCTCGATCGCGATCGCCGGTGGCTGCCGGTCGCGGTCGATGTAGAGCTGGAACACGGTGAAGGAGGCGTCGGCCCAGAGGACGGTCCGGCCGTGGCCGGGAGCGCTGAGGTCGGCGCGGACGGTGCCGTCGGGCTCCCGGTCGAGGGCGGTGAGGCTCGCATGCCAGGGCGCGTCCCGCTCGAGGACGCCCGCGCGGAGATCGAAGGGCGTGCCGTCGACCGGGTGGCGCTCGCCGGTGGGGAGGTGGCGCTCGTCGAGGACGAGGCGCTCGCGGGCGGGGAGGCGGATGCGCGGCTCGGCGGCGTCGCCGGCGCGGAGATAGGGGTGGACGCCGAGGGCGACCGGGGCACTCCGGTCCGACTCGTTGACGAGGACGTGGTGGGCGTCGATGCCGTCCGGGTGGAGCGCGTAGCGGACGCTGGTGGCGAGGGCGAAGGGGTAGCCGGGCGCGGAGTCGACGCGGGCGTGCAGGGTGACGCTGTCGGCGGTGCGCGCGCCGACGCGATAGCGCGTGGTCGCGAGGAGGCCGTGATTCGCCGAGTGCGTGGCCGGGTCGGTGATCGCGAGCTGTTGCGGCGCGCCGTCGAGCAGCCAGCGGCCGTCGCGGACGCGGTTGGGCCAGGGGACGAGCACGGCGCCGGCGGCCCCGGGCGGCTGCTCGCCGTCGGAGGGCTCGACGAGGGCGCGGCCGCGGACCTCGAGGGTGCGGATGCTCGCCGCGACCGGGTCGATCGACGCGCGGACGGAGCCGTCGGCGGTGGCGAGGACGATGCGGGTCACTCGGGGAGGATCGCCTCGAGCGCGGCGACGACGAGGTCGGGCCGGGACAGGAACGGGTGGTGACCGGTCGGCAGGTCGATCGAGCGGGTGGCGCGCTCGGCGTGGGAGCGCTGGAGGCCGACCGAGGTGCTGCGGTCCTCGGTGCAGACCAGGGAGGTGGAGTCGACGCCCTGCCAGCCGGCGGCGGAGGTGGGGGTGGTGAACGCGGCGAGCGACTGGGCGGTGACGCGCTCCCAGGCGGCGCGCTGCGTGCTCTCGTCGGCGTCCTGGAGGAAGCGGCGGCCGAACGAGGCGGCGTCGTAGCCCGACACGCGGAGCAGACCGTCGTCGCCGGGAGCGACCGAGACCGGGTCGGACTCGCCACTCATGATGTCCCCCTGCGCCAGGCCGATCTCGGGCAGGTAGGAGGAGATGAGCACGAGGCGGGCGATCGCGGGGTGCGCGCCGGCCTCGGCGATGACCGTGCCGCCGTAGGAGTGGCCGACGACGATCGCCTCGTCGACCTCGTCGAGCGCGGACCGGAGGGCGGCCGCGTCCTCGACCAGTCCGCTGCCCGCCGGGGCGCTCGGATCCTCGCCGCAGGAGGGCAGGGCGACGGCACGGCTCGCGACGCCGGTGCGCTCGAGGAGCAGCTCGGCGGTGCGGTGCCACCACCAGTCGCCGTCGCGGACCAGGGCGCCGTGCACGAAGAGCAGTTCCATGGCAGGAGTCTGCCCGCGATCCTCCCGCGGCGCCTCCCCGGAGCGCCGGAGACGAGCCGAGTCCGCTGACAGCGGAGCGCGGGTGCGATCCCTGGCCGGAGCGGGCGTTCTCGGCTTCCGGAGGGCGTTCCACCGGGCTTCGCTCAGGAGGGCCAGCCACTATCGAACCTGTTACCCGACGGAAGGTCCCCTGTGAGCACTCTCAAGCGCATCCTCAGCATGGCGTCGAAGGCGCTCGACTCGAAGAGCTCGTCGAGCTCCTCCTCGCGCCCCTCGTCGTCCACCGGCGGCGGGACGGACTGGCGCGACATGGTCCGCTCGGCCGCCAACGCGGTGACGGGTGACTCCCGCACCTCCGCTCCCGGAGCCCCGGGCCGCTCGACTACCGGCGCCGGCACCCCCGCCGCCGGCACTCCCTCCTACGGCTCGCCGCGTCCGGCCGGCCGACCGCAGGACGCCCGCCCGGGCGCCGCCGTCGCGCCGGAGGACCGTGCCGCGATCGCCCGCTACGACTACCTCCTCCGCACCGCCGACCCCGAGCAGCTGGAGCAGGTGCACCGCGACGCGTTCGCGAAGCTGACGCCGGCGCAGCGCGCCCAGGTCGAGGGGCGCCTGCGCGACGAGCTGCCCGCGAACGAGCAGCCGCGCTCCTCCGCTCCCGACGATCTCGCCCGGGCGGCGACGCGCGGCGAGGCGCACAACCCCGGATTCCTGAAGAAGATGTTCTCGAAGCCGGGAACGAAGGGCGCGCTCGCCGGGGCCGGAGTGGGCGCCGTCGCCGGCGTCGGCCTGGGCGCGGCGGGCGGACTGCTCGCGGCGGTCGCGGGCGGCGCGGTGCTCAGCAGCGTCGCCGGTCCGCTGCTCGCGCAGGCGGCCGGGATGGGCGTGGACTTCGAGAACCTGGCCGGCGGACTGGGCGAGTTCGGCGACCTGGGCGAGTTCGGCGACATCACCGGCGGCGCGGGCGAGTTCGTCTCCGGCGCCGGCGAGCACGTGTCGGGGCTCGGCGAGCAGGTCTCGGACTTCGGCTCGAACTTCGAGATGCCTGATCTCGGCGGACTCGGGAACCTCTTCGACCGCTGAGTCAGCGCGCGCGGCGCCGCACGAGGAGTGCGAGCGCCGTGCCGACGACTCCGAGGAGCACGAGCGCAGCTCCGACGATCGCGACGGCGGTCGTCGACCAGTCGGGGGCGGACTCGACGACGGTGCCGTCGAGCAGCTCCCACCGGCACGAGCCGCCGAGCGGCCACCACGACCAGGAGCCGGCGACGAGCGAGCCCTCCTCGGCGGGCACGCGGCCGACACTCGCGAGGCAGACGGCGTCGAAGCCCTGCGCGGCGAGGGTGCCGTACTGCAGGGCGACGAGGCCGAGGAGCGCGAGACCTGCGACCAGCGCGGTCAGCGCGGCGATCAGGGCGGCGCGGCGCGGGGTGAGGACGCGGCGTCTCGCGGGGGCGGGGGTGGGCGCGCTCATCCGTCGATGGTGTCATGCGGCGGCTGGGAGGCGCGGGCGCTCGGGCGGGTGGCTGTGCGTTCTGCAGGTGGATCGGGGTGGAGAGCGCGTTCCTCCGCTCAGCTGCCGCCTGATCGGGCGGATCGCCTGCGGATCGAACCTCCCGGCAGTCCGAACACGGATGAGGGGGTCACAGCCGCTGGTGGGAGAGGCGCAGGGCCAGCGCGAGCACCAGTGCGCCCGCGGAGAGGGCGACCGCGAGGAGGAAGATCCGCGGGTCGTAGCCGGTGACCGCGAGCGGGAGCAGGGCGCCCAGCACCGTGCCGATCTGGACGACGGCCATGTAGGCGCTCGCACCGGCGCCGGGCCCGCCACCGCTCGTCCGCTCCAGCAGGAGGAGGCCGATGCTCTGGTAGCCGGCGCCGACGACGGCGTAGACCAGCTGCGAGACGAGCAGGGTGCCGTACGAGGTGCTGCCGGCCAGGATCGAGAACGAGACGATGCCCGCGAGCGCGACGACCGCGAGGGTGAGGGTGCTGCCGCGGGCGGCGCTCAGGCGGCTGAGCGCGGGCAGCGCGGCGAGCTCGAGGACGGCGGAGGCGAGGAGCGCCGGCGCGACCAGCGCGGCCGGGACGCCGGAGGCGATCGCCGACAGCGGCAGGTAGATCGCCCGCAGCGTGTCGACCGACTTGAGCAGCGCCACCAGGGCCAGGGCCGCGACGAAGACGCCGAGGCGACGGGAGCGGGTCGCGCTCGCCGCCGACTCGTCGCCCGGCTCCCGACCGGCCGGCGAGGAGGCGCAGCCGACCGCGCAGAGGGTCGTCCCCGCGGCGGCCGCGGCGGCTCCGAGGAGCGGGTCGATCCCGGCCTGCGCGAGCAGCGCGTAGACGATCAGGCCGAGGATGTAGCCGGAGATCAGGACCGCCCGCAGCCGCGCGATCATCGACTCCTGGGCCTCGCCGCCACGGCGCGCGGCGACCCGGCCGAACAGCTGCGGAATGACGGTGGTGACGAAGAGCATCAGCGCGCCGCCGAGATGCAGGGGGATCGGCGCACCGCCGCTGAAGCGGATCAGCAGGACGCCCGCGGGCACCGCGGCCGAGGTCGCGAGCAGCGCTGCCCTCGGGTAGCCGGCCCTGCGGATCCGCGGGACGAGCAGGGTGTTGTAGGCGACCGCGATCGCCGCGTTCACGACGAAGAAGACCGCGATCTGCGCCTTCGCGAGACCGGCGGCGTCGAGTGCGACCGGCACGCCGACGGCGGTGATGCCGCCGAACACGGCGTTGCCGAGCAGTGCGCCCGCGATCGGCCGGGGCAGACGGGCGCCGGTGCTCGCCGGGTGGTCGTCGCGCCGGTCCACTCGCACTCCTTCGCTCGACTCGGCCTCGCGCCGGGAGCGGGGCGGAGGCCGTGCGGAGGGCGGAGGGTGAGACCGGATCGCGGGGGACCGCGGGCGACGGGCGCGGCGGGCCGTCCGGCTCGGGAGGAGACGCTTGCGGCCGTCGCGCGCTCGCCGAGCCCCGATCGGCGGCGGGCGGTGCGCGGCCCGCGCGATCGTGCTCCCGGGCTCGACGGACGCGGCCGCGGACGCTTGCGCCGGCGGGGATCCCGCCCGTCGCTCCGTGGCCGGACACCGGTGGGCGGTGATCCGCGCCGCGCGGTGGCGGCGGCGTGCTCCGTCGGGTCCGCGCGCGGCGACTGCGAGGACGTTCAGGGGTCGGGCGACGTACCCTCGGACGCATGGGGTTTCTGTTCTCGCTGCTGACCGTCGTGCTGATGGTGCTGGCGCTCGTGGATGTCGTGCGTCAGCCGGACAACGTGGTCCGCAATCTGCCCAAGATCGTCTGGATCCTGCTGATCGTCTTCATCCCGCTGATCGGCGTGACGATCTGGTTCCTGCTCGGGCACGACTGGAAGAAGGGCGAGGGCGCCTCGTTCGTTCCGGGCGGGCGCACCCTCCGGCCCCGGCGCTCGAAGACGCCGCCGCCGCCGACGATGATCGTGCGGCCCCCGACGAAGAGCACCGAGGAGCAGCTCGCCGACCTCGAGCGCGAGGAGGCGCACTACGCGCGGCTCGCGGAGGAGCAGCGCCGGCTGCGCGAGGGCGAGCGGCCGCAGGACGCCTGAGGCGCCGAGCGGCCGCGTCTGGCCCTAGCCCGCGGCTCCGAAGTTCGACGCCGTCCACTGCACCGAGGCGATCTTCGCCTGGCCGGCGATGCTGGGGTGGAAGTAGTCGGTGGTGCCGATGAGCGCCTTGGTGACCGGGGTCGCGGTGAGCGCGCCGCCGTCGTAGTCGCAGAGGGTGCCGGCCGACGCGCACGCCTTCTGCAGCGCGCTGTTGTACTGCGTCGTCCGGGTCTTCGCGGCGGTGGCCGACGCCGCGGCGGCGGCGGTGCTGAGGCGCCCGCCCGTCGCGCTGACGCCGCGGGTGGTGCGGCAGAGGTTCCCGGAGGCCCAGACGACCGAGCCGAAGCCGCCCTTGACGACGGCCCACTCGGCGGCGACGTTCGGCATCGAGGAGAGGACGATCTTGGCGGCGGGCCAGGTGCTGCGGATCTTGGTGATCGCGGCGCTCGCTCCGGTGCTGAAGGCGGCGGCCGTGGTCATCGTGTAGCCGTCGGCGGCGACCGGGTTCTTCGCGGAGCAGAGGTCGTTGCCGCCGATCAGGAGGGTGACGACGTCGGGTCGGACGCCGGCGGCGACGGCGGCGTCGATGCGCGCGGGGACGCCGGCGATCAGGTCGCCGGTCTGGGCGAAGTTCGCGGTGGTCACCGTGGTGCCCGGGTTCGCGGTGCGCAGGCGGCTCGCGAAGGAGTTCACGGTCGTGTTCGTGCCGGTCGACCAGTTGTTGCGCGGGCAGTCCGCGAACTGGCCGCAGGTGCCGTAGGCCTGCGTGATCGAGTCGCCGAGGCTGAGCACGGACAGGGTTGGGGTCGCGGCGGATGCGGCGCCGGCGGGCACGACCGCGGCGGCGAGGGCGAGCACGGCACCGGCGGCGAGGGCGCGCAGGCGGCGGCTCCCGGAGCGGTGCGGTCGGGGGGAGGTGGGGAGGCGCATGAGGGGAACCGCTCTCGGTCGGGGGACGGCGGTGGGGGCCGCCGATCCTGACGGTAGGCCTGCGGGGCCATCGGGCGCTTCTGCTCGGCTGGCCCCAGAACGGGGCCGGTCGAACCGCGGCGTGTCAGGCGGGCCGGACGCCGAGCAGCCGCACTCGGCTGAGCGCCCAGACCAGGGCGCCGGAGAGGACGAAGGCGACCGCGACGATGACGACGGCGATCGCGACGGCGCCGTAGCCGTTCGCGGGGTCGAGGAACGGGTACGGCACCCAGCCGTCGGTCGCTCCGCGGACGAGCACGACGACCAGCCAGACGATCGGGTAGACGGTGACCACCCAGAGGCGGCGCCAGGGCAGGGCCGGCCGGTCGGCGACGAGCAGCCAGTCGAGCAGTCCGTAGATCGGGAAGAGCACGTGCAGCACCGTGTTGGCCCAGGGCAGCGTGACTCCGCCCGCCGTCCCGATCAGCAGGGTGTTGTAGACGATGCCGACGACGAGGATGTAGCTCGTCGTCGCCCCCCGGACCAGCGTCAGCAGCGAGCCCTGCGGCCGGTCGCGGAACGCCGTCGCGGCGGTGATCAGCAGGACGACGGCCAGCAGGATGTTGCCCTGGACGGTGAAGTAGCCGAAGAAGTTCACCGGCACGATCGGGGTGCGCGAGGCGGTGTCGAGCGCGGTGCCGAGGACGGCCGCGAGGACCGCGAGGGCGACGACGACGCGCACGACGGCGACGGGGATCCGGGTCGCGTGCGTCCCGAGGGCGGGGGTCGGTTGCGTCATCGCCCGAGCGTACCGAGCGGCGGTCCCGGCGCGCGCGGCCGATAGCCTGGCGGGATGCTCACGATCGGGGTCGACCTCGCCGCGGAGCCCGCGAAGACGGCGCTCGCCGCGCTGGAGTGGACCGGCGGCGGGGCGGTCGTCCGCTCGCTGGTGCTGGGCGCCTCCGACGACGACATCGTGGCGACCTCGCGGGAGGCGGCGACGATCGGCATCGACTGCGCGTTCGGCTGGCCGCTCGAGTTCGCCGCGTTCGTCTCGGCGCACACCCGCCGCGAGATCGCTCCACGCACCCTCGCCGGCCGCGACTGGCGGCGGCGACTGGCCTACCGCGAGACCGACCGCGCCGCGCGCGAGGTGACGGGCCGCTGGCCGCTCAGCGTCTCCACCGACCGGCTCGGCATGACGGCGATGCGCTGCGCCGAGCTGCTGGACGCCTTCGCGGCGGCCGGCGAGGAGGTCGACCGCTCGGGCGGCGGGCGGCTCGTCGAGGCCTACCCCGCGGCGGCGCTGCGGCTCTGGGGAGTGGACACGACCGGCTACAAGACGCGGCCGGAGGCGGTGGCGCTCGCCGTGGGCGCGCTCCGCCGGGCGGCGCCGTGGCTCGTGCTGCCCGAGGCGGCCGCGGCGCTGATGGCGCGCTCGGACGACGCCTTCGACGCGGTCGTCGCGGCTCTGAACGCCCGCGCGCACGCGCTCGGGTCGACGCTCCCGGTTCCGGAGGAGCTGAGGGAGGCGGCGCGGGCCGAGGGCTGGATCGCCCTGCCGACGGGTCCGCTCGACGCGCTCGCCGACTGAGGCCGGGCCCGCCGAGCATTCCGGCCGACGGGGTCAGGCGGACAGTCTGTGCTGCCCTGAGGAGGCGATCGCCTCGGCGGCGCGCTCCGCGTCCAGGACGGAGGAGAACGGGCCGGTGAAGGCGGTGGCGGCGGCGGGGAGGGTCGGATCGATCTCGAGTCGGAAGCGGGGCAGCTCCGCCCCGGGAACGACGACGATCCTGATTCCGTTCCGGCTCCATCGCGCGGGTTGAAAAGCGGGGATCTGGGTCATGGTGCTCTTTCGCGTTCGTGGTGCGCGGGGGGCTGGCGCCTCGACCGTGCGGATTCACGCTACGACCGCGGCGGTGTTCCCGAACGGGGTTGACCTCCCAGGTGAGCGGAGGTAGTCAATGACGGGACACGGTGTCCTGCCTCTCGGTCCGGTTCTCGGCGGCGAGGGCGGACTCGATCTCGGCGGCGAGGTCGGGCTCCTCCGGCCACGAGCGGCGGCGCACCGGGGGAGCGGATGAGCGCCGCCGCCGGATCCCGTCCCCGAGGAGGATCCCGAGGACGGCGATCAGGAACGTGGCCAGCCCCGTCGCGGCGATCGGGACGGCGACCGTGCCCAGCGGGCCGGGGACGGCCTCGCCCTCGTCGGTCACGGTCAGCGTGACCCGGATCGCCTCCGGGACGCCCTGCGCGTCCTGCTCCTGCGCGATCCGGTCGAGCAGGGCCGTCGTCGCGGCGCGGGAGAGCTCGACGGCGCGGTCGGGCTCGAACGAGGTGCCGACGACCGAGAGGAAGGGCAGCGTGAAGCGGCCGCCGTTGGACTCGTCGCCGCGCGGCTGGGTGGTCCGGCGGACGGCGCCGACGCTGTCACCCTCGCGGAGCGGACCGGCCTGCGCGACGACGGCGGAGCGCACCGCCTCGCCGCTGGCGAGGTAGGCGTAGATCACCGCGGTATTGCTCAGATCGGCGATCTGGTCCTCCTCCACTCCCGGGACGCGCTCGACACCCGGGATCTGGGCGGCGTACGGGTTCTTCGGGCCGCCACC
This sequence comes from Rathayibacter sp. VKM Ac-2760, assembly GCF_009834185.1. Lineage (GTDB taxonomy): Bacteria > Actinomycetota > Actinomycetes > Actinomycetales > Microbacteriaceae > Rathayibacter. The sequence goes on along the minus strand of NZ_CP047173.1, from coordinate 3,154,928 downwards.
CAGCAGCACGGTCACGGCGGCGCTGTGCTCGCGGTCGCCGCGCAGGGTGAGCCCCTCGTCGGTGACCGAGAAGTGCACGGCGGTGGCGACGATCACCGCGAGCACGGCACTCGCGACGACGAGCAGCTTGAAGCGCCAGAGGACGAGGAGGTAGGCAGGCAGTTCCACCCGACCAGCGTGACCGGCGGAGGCTTTCGCCAGCCTGAACGGGACCGGCGGCGGCAGAACCTCAGCCGGGAGCCGTCGTCATCGCCGATGGTGGACGAGACCCCTGCTCAGCCGATGCTCTGCTCTGCGTTCCGCTCCGGGAGGCGGATCTCGAGCCGCGCACCGCCCAGCGGGGAGTCGAGCAGGCGCGCGCTGCCGCCGGCGGACCGCGCCGCCTCGGCGACGATCGCGAGCCCGAGTCCGGAGCCGCCGGTGTCGCGCGCGCGGGCGTCGTCTCGGCGCTCGAAGCGGAGGAAGACGCGCTCGCGATCCGCGGCCGGCACGCCCGGCCCGTCGTCGTCGACGCGGAGGACGGCCGCCCCGTCCTCGCGCTCCACGGTGAAGGCGACGACGCTCGTCGCGTGGCGTCGCGCGTTCTCGGCCGCGTTGCGGACGGCGCTCTGCAGGAGCAGGAGGACGCCGTGCACCTGGACGGGCCCGACGGCGTCGGTGCGGACCACGACCCCCAGCGCCCGGAGCCGGGCGGCCTCGGCGAGCACGAGGTCGTCGAGGTCGACGTCCTCCTGGGCCGGGACCTCGCGCTCGTCGACCCGCGCGAGCAGCAGCAGGCTCGAGACCAGGGTCTGCATCCGCTCGCCCTCGTCCTCGACGACGCGGGCGAGATCGGCGAGCGGGACCGCCTCCGGGTGCCGCAGCGCGACCTGGGCGTGCTGGCGGATCGCGGCGACGGGGGAGCGGAGCTCGTGCGAGGCGTGGGAGACGAAGCGGCGCTGCGCCGCCTGCGAGCGCTCCAGCCGGCCGAGCAGTCCGTTCATCGTGCGGGCGAGCCGGGCGATCTCGTCGCGGCCGGCCGGCTCCAGCACCCGCCGCTCCAGGTCGGCCGCCTCGATGGCCTCGACGTCGGCGCGGATCCGCTCGACTGGTCGGAGCGAGCGGCCGACGACGAACCAGACCAGCCCCCCGACGACGGCCGTGACCAGCGGGACGGCGATCGCGAGCAGCCGCAGCGCCGAGGCCACGGCGTCGTCCGCTCCGGCGAGGGTGCGCGCGACGACGACGGTCTCGCGGGGGTCGCCGCCGAGCTGGACGTCCTCGGAGCCGACGACGAAGCGGACGCCGTTGATCGCGGTGATCCCGGGCGCGTCCGAGACGGGCAGCGGGACCGTGTAGACGAAGTCGTCGTCGGCGACCGCGACGACCGCTCCCTCGCGCTGCAGCTGGATGACGACCTCGTCGGTGTTGAACGGCGGCAGCCGTCCGGCGCTCTCGGTGTCGGTCGCGATCTGGCGCGCCTGCTGGTTCGCGGTGAAGGCCTCCGCGTCGACCAGCGAGCCGTGCAGGAGGGCGGCGAAGGCGACGGAGCCCGCGATCAGCACCGCGAGGATCGCGCTCGAGACCAGCGCGGTCAGCCGGACGCGGATGCTCCAGGCAGGGCGGCTGCTCACCTCAGCCCTCGCCCAGCCGGTAGCCGGCGCCGCGGAGGGTCGTGATCGACTCCGTCCCGAACGGCCGGTCGAGCTTCGCGCGCAGCCGCGCCACGTAGACCTCGACGATGTTGAGGTCGCCGTCGAAGGCGTCGTCCCAGACCCCCTCGAGGATCTCGCGCTTGGAGACCACCCGATCGCGGTTCCGGGCGAGGAAGTCGACGACGGCGAACTCGCGCGAGGTCAGCCGGATCAGCTGGTCGCCGCGGTGCACCTCGCGGACGGCGGGGTCGATCAGCAGATCGCCGAGGCGGTGCGCCACCGGCCGCTCCGGCCGCCCGCGCCGCACCAGCGCGCGCAGGCGCGCGACCAGCACCGAGTACTCCAGCGGCTTCACCACGTAGTCGTCGGCGCCGGCGTCGAGTCCCTCGATCTGGTCGCGGTCGCCGTCCTTCGCGGTGAGCATCAGCACCGGGGTCCAGTCGCCCTCGTCGCGGAGGGTGCGGCAGAGGGCGGAGCCGCTGAGGCCGGGCATCATCAGGTCGAGCACGATCGCGTCGTAGACGACCTCCCTCGCCCGCCACAGTCCGTCCACGCCGTCGTGCGCGACGTCGACGGAGAAGCCCTCGGCCTCGAGACCGCGGCGGACGCCGTCGGCGAAGACCGCCTCGTCGTCGACCACCAGAATCCGCATCGCTTCGAGTATCGCCGGTGCGGCGCCGTGCGCACGCGTCAGTCGAGGCGGTCGAGCGTCGCGCTGATGGTGCGCAGGCACTCGATCAGCACGGAGATCTGGCGGGAGTCGAGATCGGCGAGGACCTCGCCCTCGGCGGCGACGAGGTGCCGCATCGCGTCGTCGACGCGCTTGGTGCCGCGCGGGGTGAGCGAGACGATCTTGCTGCGCGAGTCGGCGGCGTTCTGCTCCCGGACGACGAGGCCGCGGGCGCCGAGCCGGTCGACGCGGCTGGCGAGGTTGCCGCTGGAGATGCCCAGGCGCGTCGACAGCACGGACGGGGTCATCGTGCCGGCCTCGTGCTGACGCAGCAGCGAGAGGAGCTCGAACTCCCACGGGGCGAGCTCGCCGGCCGCGAAGGACAGGCGCCGCACCTCCTGCACGCGGGGGCTGAGCCGGCGCAGGCGGGAGAGGACGTCGAGCGGGGCGAAGTCGAGATCGGGCAGGGCGTCGGCCCACGCGTCGATCACCAGATCGACATCGTCGTCTTCACGCATGCCCCGATTATCGTCGGCCCCGGCTCGGCACGGCGACCGCTGGCCGAGCGCGGGCGCGGGCCCTACCCTGGCGGGCGCCGTCCGGGACGCTAGCCTGGTCGGGTCGGAAGGACTCCCGTGCGCGCGCACCTCGAGCAGCTCCTCGCTCTGCTGAGCGGGACGCTCCTGCTGCTCGCGCTCGTGTCGAGTCCCGACGCCGCGGTCGTGCTGGTCGTCACCACGACCGCCGTCGCCGCGCTCGTCCTCGGGGCGCGCTACCTCGCCGTCGGCGCTCGCCGGCCCGTGCTGTCGATCGGGCGCAGGGCCCGGGAGCACCGGCTCGGCCTCGCCGCGCAGCCCTCGCCGCAGCACCCGCGCACCGCGGGTCGCGTGCGCTCGCGGGCACCGGGCCTGCCGGGACTGGTCGCGTAGCCCGGAGCTCTGCCTCGGGAGGCGCGACCGTTCGCGATCGCGCTCACCTCCCGACGACAGGACTCCCTTGAACCTCTACGACCTCCCGCCCCTCGCGGCGGCGCTCGACGCCGCCTCCCACCTCGTCACCGGCCTCGCCGCCGCCCTCGAGCCGCTCGCGGGCGGCGCCTCGGCCGCCGCCGCGATCGTGCTGGTGACCCTCCTCGTCCGCGTGCTGCTGATCCCGGTCGGGATCTCGCAGGGCCGGGCCGAGATCACCCGCCGCCGCCTCGCCCCGCTGCTGCGCGAGCTGCAGCGGAAGCACTCGAAGAACCCGGAGGCGCTGCAGCGCGCCACCATGAAGCTCTACGCCGACGAGAAGGCCTCGCCGCTCGCGGGCTGCCTCCCGGTGCTGCTGCAGGCGCCCGTGCTGTCGCTCCTCTACGGGCTGTTCGTGCACCCGGACATCGCCGGTCACGGCAACGCGCTGCTCGACGCGCGGCTGCTCGACGTGCCGCTCGGGCGGTCGTTCGTGGCGGCGCTCGGCGGCGGCGAGCCCGCGCAGCTCGGCGTCTTCGCGGTGCTCCTCGGGGTGATCGCGCTCGTCTCCTGGCTGGCGCGCCGGGTCGCGCTGCGCCAGGCGGCGCTGACCCCGGTGCCGGAGGGGACGCCCGGGGCCGTGGCGCAGCTGACGGGGGTGCTCAGCTGGATGCCGTTCCTCACGGTGCTGTTCGCGGCGTTCGTCCCGCTCGCCGCGACGCTCTACCTGACGGTGACGACGACGTGGACGCTGTGCGAGCGCAGCATCGTGCGGCGGGTGCTGGCGGGCGGGGCGCGGGCGTGAGGCGGCGCCCGCTCACCAGCCCGTCGTCAGCACCTCGTCGAGCTGGTCGGCGAAGAAGTCGGCGCTCTCGACGGTGAAGCAGAGCGGCGGCTTGATCTTCAGCACGCACTGGCGGTCGGAGGTGGGCTGCACGATCACCCCGCGCTCGCGGAGGCGCTCGCAGATCGCGCGCGTCTCCGCGGTCGCCGGCTCGAGCGACTCGCGGTCGCGGACCAGCTCGAGGCCGAGGTACAGCCCGCTGCCGTGCACGGCGCCGATCAGCGGGTGGCGCTCGGCGAGCTCCTCGAGCCGGCGGCGCAGGTGCGCGCCCGTGGTCCGCGCGTTCTCCTGCAGCTGCTCGCCCGCGAGCACGTCGAGCACCGTCGTCCCCACCACGGAGCTGACGGGGCTGCCGCCCGCCGAGGAGAAGAACGAGCCCTGCGAGCGGTAGCGGTCGGCGATCGCCCGGGTCGTCACGACCGCTCCGAGCGGATGGCCGTTGCCCATCGCCTTCGCGACGGCGACGACGTCGGGCACGACGCCCTGCTGCTCGAAGCCCCAGAACCAGTCGCCGAGCCGGCCGTAGCCGACCTGCACCTCGTCGGCGATGCAGAGTCCGCCGAGCGCGCGGACGGCCGGGTAGACGGCGGCGAGATAGCCGTCGGGCAGCGGGATGCCGCCGGCGTTGCCGTAGAAGGTCTCGGCGATGAAGCCGCCAGGGGGAGTGCCGGCCGCGGCCAGCTCCTCGATCCGGGCGACCGCCTCCGGTGCGTAGCGGTGCGCCTCGGGCCCGCGGTGCGTGCCGCGGTAGCTGTTCGGAGCGTCCAGGGTGTGCACCCAGGACGGCCGCGTCGCGAGCGCGTCGGGGTTGTCGGCGACCGAGGTGGACACCGCATCGGACAGGCCCGACCAGCCGTGGTACGCCTCCCGCACCGCGAGGACGTCGTAGCGCCCCGACCAGGCGCGGGCGATCCGCAGCGCCAGATCGGCCGCCTCCGTGCCGCTGTTGACGAGCAGCACGGTGTCGAGCCCGTCCGGCAGCAGGGCCGCCAGCCGCTCGCAGAACTCGCCGATCGCAGGGTAGGAGAAGCGGGAGTTGGTGTTGAGCAGGCGCCACTGCCGCTCGACCCGCTCGACGAGCAGCGGATGGGCGTGGCCGATCGAGGTGACGTTGTTGAGCACGTCGAGGTGCGCGCGGCCGGAGTCGTCGACGAGGTGCTGGCGCCAGCCGCGCAGCATCGTGGGCGGGCTCTCGAAGTAGTGCTCCTGCGCCTCGGCCAGGTGCGCGGTGCGGCGAGCGAGCACGCCGGGGTCCGGCGTAGGGACGGGCAGGGCGCAGCCGAGCAGCAGCGGCGTCGGATCGAGGAGGACGTCGAGCCACGCGTCGGCCCAGCGCGCACTCGCGAACGCCGGGAGGTCGACCGCGTCGAGGGAGCGCGGCGCGGCCTGGGCGCGGAGGAGCCCGCGCGCGGTGCCGAGCGGCTCGCCCGCCGCGAGCCGCGTGCCGGGGCCGGCGGCTCCTCGACCCCGTCGAGCCGCAGCCGGACGGCGTCCCCAGCAGCGTGACTCCGCCGGGTCCGCTGCCGCCGACCTCCGCGTCGAACGGCGCGACCAGGCGCGTCGGGCCGGCGAGGTGGAGATCGGTGACGAGCGCGGTCGTCTCGGGCTCGTGCGCGGTGTGGGCGGCCGCGGGTGAGGCGGCGCTCGCCGTAGCGGAGCACCGCGGTGCCGGCACCGCCGGCGAGGGCCGCGCGGGCGAGGCGGGCTCGGCGTCGTCCTCGAGCCAGCGGCCGGCGTCGAGCGCCGGGCTCTCCGGCGAGAGGTCGACGACCACCGCGTCGATGCCGCCGAGCACGGGGACCGCGGTGGTGACGGCGGCCGGGGCGCTCGGCCGGCCGAGCGTGCGCCGGACCAGCGCCTGCAGCACCGGCAGCGGCACGGCGGTCGCCCGGTCGAGGATCAGCCGCTCGTGCTCCAGATTCTCCCGGGCGTAGTCGTTGCCCGGATCCCCGGCGAGGACGTCGTGGGCGCTCACGACGAGCACCGCGGCGCGGAGCACCACGAGCGGCCACAGCGCCTCGACCTCGGCGTCGGCGAGCGGGCGCACGGCGTCGTAGGCGGTGGCGGCGCGGAGCACCGTGGCCGCATCCGCGTCCGCATGGTGCAGCAGGGAGGACAGCGTGATCGCGAGCTCGCCGACCGCCCAGCCCGCGCCGAGGTCGCCGAAGTCGATCACGCCGTCCGGCAGAGGCCCCTCCGCCACCACGACGTTGTCGTCGGTGAGGTCGCCGTGCACGAGCTGCACCGGGAGCGCGGCGGCGAGCGGATCCAGCAGCGCCAGTGCGTCGTCGACGGCAGTCCGGACCGCCCGCGCCGCGCTCCGCGGCAGCCGGCCGATCAGCGCGTCGACGACCCGGCCCGCGCGGCGCAGATCCCACTGGTCGGTGTCCTCGAGTCCGTCGAGCGGCTGCTCGGCGAGCGCGACGTCGACCCGGGCGGCGAGGTCGCCCATCGCCCGGACGACGGCGGGGGAGAGGTAGCCGGAGCCCGAGAGCGTGCGGCCGGGGACGAAGTCGAGGAGCCGCGCCACGGCGGTCGTGCCGCCGAGGACGATCTCGTGCAGGAGGCGGCCCTTGCGGTCGGGTCGGACGCGCGGGAGCCGGACGCCGTCGAGGCTCTCGGCGAGGCGCGCGACCGCCGCCGTCTGCGCCTCGATCCGCCCGATCGGCGTCGCCGGGTTGGCGATCTTGAGCAGGAGCCGCTCCTCGCCGGCGTCGACGAGGACGTTGCGGTCCTGATTGCTGCCCAGCTCGCGGAGCGACCCCTTCAGCCGGTAGCGCTTGCGCAGCAGCGCGGCGGCGACCTCGTGGTCGAGGGCGGGCGGCGGCGGCGGGGCGTCGGACGGCATTCGGGCTCCTGTCGAGCGGGAAGCGGGTGCGTCCATGATCGCGCGTCGGCGGACGCGGCGGGAGCGAGCGTGCAGCCGTGCTGGTCGAGCGGCCCGTGGTCTGACGGTGGTGGATCTCGAGACGCCCGCTGCGCGGACTCCTCGATCGGCAGAGACGTGGTGCGGTCGATGGGAATCCAGGCGGTGTTCTTGCTGGTCGAGTAGCCCCGGTGGGGCGTATCGAGACCCGCCGTCATCAGCAGGGCGGGTCTGCAGACGCGAGGTCCGACGCTGGTGGATCTCGATGCGCCCGCTGCGCGGACTACTCGATCAGCAGGGTCGCGGTGCGGTCGATGGGGTGCGGGCGGTGTTCTTGCTGGTCGAGTAGCCCCGGTGGGGCGTATCGAGACCCGCCGTCATCAGCAGGGCAGGTTCGCAGGCGCGTCTTCTGGAGCTGGTGGATCTCGATACGCCCGCTGCGCGGGCTACTCGATCAGCACGACGCCCGCACCGCATGTACCGCGGGTCAGCGCCTCAACTCGCGTAGGCCGCCGGATCGAAGCGCGCGAGCTCCTCGCGGAAGGCGAAGGCGAAGTCGGGCCAGAGCAGGGTGAGGCGGCGGGAGGCGGCGTCGACGTACCAGCTCTCGCAGCCGCCGTTCGTCCAGACGGTGTCGGCGCTGAGCGCGTCGAGGCGGGCGACGGACTCCGCCTCGGCCGCGGCGGTGACCTCGAGCAGCGCGGCGCCGGTCGCGGCCCGGTGGTCGAGCGCGGCGAGAACGTAGTCGATCTGCGACTCGATCATGTGCACGGCGGAGTTGTGGCCGAGGCTCGCATTCGGCCCGTTGATCACGAAGAGGTTGGGGTAGCCGTGCATCGCCGTGGAGTCGTAGGCGGCCATCCCGCCGGACCAGCGGTCGGCGAGCAGCTCGCCGCCGCGGCCGCGGATCCGGCGGGCGAACGGGGGCCGGGTGGCGTGGAAGCCGGTGGCGAAGACCAGCGCGTCCAGCTCGTGGGCGACGCCGTCGTCGCCGAACGCCGCGGAGCCGTCGATCCGCCGGAGCGGGCTCGGCACCACGCGCACATGCGGCTGCGCGAGCGCGGGGTAGTAGTCGTCCGAGAGCAGCACCCGCTTGCAGCCGATCTCGTAGTCGGGGGTGAGCACGGCACGCAGGGCGGGGTCGGCGACCTGCGCGGCGAGGTGGCCGAGCGCCTCCGCCCGCAGCCGGTCGATCGCCTCGGGCACGGCGACACGACCGGCGAAGCCGAGCTCGGCGCGCCAGAACAGATCGGCGCGGAGCCGCTCGACCGCCCCCGGCACGCGCGCCAGAGTGCGGCGCTCCGCCGGCGGATACGCGCGGTCGCGGCGCGGCACGACGTACGGCGCGGAGCGCTGGAACAGCACGACCTCGGCCGCTCGCCGGGCGAGGTGCGGCGCGATCTGCACGGCGGACGCTCCGGAGCCGACGATGCCGACCCGCGCGCCGTCGAGGTCGACGTCCTCGCGCCAGCGCGCGGAGTGGAAGACCGGCCCGGCGAAGTCCTCGAGCCCGGGGACGTCGGGCAGCCGCGGCTCCGACAGCCGCCCGGCGCAGACCACGAGCACGGCCGCGTCGAAGTCGCCGCGCGAGGTGCGGACGCGCCAGCGCCCGGCCGCCTCGTCGAAGAGCATCTCGAGCACGTCGGTGCCGAGGTGCAGGTGCGGCGCGAGCCGCTCGCGCTCGACGACACGCTCGAGGTAGGCCTGGATCTCCGCCCCCGGGGCGTAGAGCGCGGACCAGTCCGGCTCCGGCGCGAACGAGTAGGAGTAGAGGTGCGAGGGGATGTCGCAGGACACGCCGGGGTAGTGGTTGTCGCGCCAGGTGCCGCCCACGCGCTCGGCCCGCTCGAGCAGCGCGAAGGAGGTGCCGCCGCGGCGGGCGAGGAGGGTCGCCGCTCCGATACCCGCGAAGCCCGCGCCGACCACGACGACGTCGACGGTCGTCGCCATCAGACGACGATCCGGGGCAGGGTCGAGCCGGCCGGGTCGCGCCGCGGATCGGCGAGGAAGCGCTCGACGAGGGCGAGCAGCTCGGCCGGGCGCTCGGCGAGGACGCAGTGGCCCGCGTCGACGACCGCGTAGCGGGCGTCGTCGATCGCGCCGAGGAGCGCCTCCGCCCCCTCGATGCCGACGACGGCGTCCGCCGCGCAGCCGACGACGAGCGCGGGGACGCGCAGCCGGGCGGCGGCCACGGCGGTGTCGGCGCCGGCAGCCGCGGCGAGGAGGGCGGCGGTCGCTTCGTCGGCGGCGATCGGGGCCGCGCGGTCGGGGCCGAGGTCGGTGAGCGCGCGCACGCCGAGGACGCGGGCGAGGGCGGCGCGGTCGTCGGGCCGGCCGGCCAGCGACTCCCACAGCCGCGCGACCGCGACGAGCCGCTCGGTCGGCCGCAGCCAGCCGGCGGCGAGCACGAGGGCGCGGATCCGCGGGTCCGCGTCGGCGGCGGCGATCGCGACGGAGGCGCCGAGCGCGTGCCCGACGAGCACCGCCTCCTGCGCGCCGAGCGCCTCGAGGGCGGCCGAGACGGCGCCCGGCGCGTCGAGCCACGGGTCGGCGAGGTCGGCGAGCTCGAGCGCCGCGACCCGGTGCCGCCGCGCGCGAGCATCGGCAGCAGGAGCGCGGCGTCGGCCCGCGCGCCGCCCCGGCCCGGTCAGCAGCAGCACGACCGAGGTCGAGGGCTCCCCGCCCGCGTGCAGTCGCAGCGCCCGGCCGCCGACGACGACGGTCGACTCCCGGATCAGCGCGGCCTGCCGCTCGAGGTACGCCGACGACCGGTTCTCGACGCGCGGCCGCGTCACGCGCGGCCGGCCGAGCGCACCGGCAGGCGCAGCCGATGCGTCGCGGTGCTCGGCGCCGGCACCGTCATCGCCCGCTCGGGCTCGACGTGCCCGTAGTCGGTGGTCCGCTGCCGCCACGGCCGCCCGATCTCGCCGACGAGCCGGGCCACGGTCGCGATGTCGAGCGAGCGGTGCGCCTCGGCGCCCGCCTCCGGGCTCATCGCGCCGTCGAGCAGCAGCCCGCCGAGGTCGTCCGCGCCGCCGCGCAGCAGCTCCTGCGAGAGCTGCAGCCCGAGCTTCGTCCAGGCCGTCTGCACGTGCTCGATCCGCCCGTGCAGGAGGAGCCGCGCCACCGAGTGCACGGCCCGCGTCTCGCGCCGGGTCGGCCCGCCGCGGGTCTGCGCGACGACGGCCGGCGGTGCCTCGGCCGGCACGAACGGCATCGCGATGAACTCGGTGAATCCGCCCGTCTCGTCCTGGATCGCGGCCAGTGCGCGCAGGTGGTCGACCTGCTGCTGCGGCGTCTCGACGTGCCCGTAGACCATCGTCGCGGTCGAGCGCAGCCCGCCGCGGTGCGCCGTCGTCACCGACTCCCGCCACTCGGCGACGCTCGGGTCGGCGCCCTCGCTGAGGATCGCGCGGACGCCGTCGTCGAGGATCCGCGCGGCCGTGCCGGGGACGGAGTCGACCCCCGCCTCGCGCAGCGCGGCGAGCATCTCGGCGGGCGTGCGGCCGGTGCGGAGAGCCGCGTCGCGGATCTCGGCCGGCCGGAACGCGTGCAGGTGCAGCGACGGCTGCCGCGCGCGCAGAGTGCGCACGATCAGCAGGTGGTCCTCGCCCGGCGTCGCGAGCGGGCCCTGGAGGCACAGCTCGGTGGCGCCGAGCGCGACGGCCTCGTCGGCGAGCTGCTCCAGGGTCTCGACGGTCAGCCCGCCGGCGCCCCAGAGCGCGGTGTCGATGTTGCGGTTGGCGACCACGGTCACGGTGTCGCCGACGGCGGAGCGGCGGACGTCGTCGGCCAGGGCCGCCAGCGCGTCGAGGTCGTCGCCGTCGGCGGCGAGCAGGGCCAGGTAGTCGGCGTCGTCGAGCCCGGCCGGATCGGCGGCGGCCCGCTCGAGGACGGCGGCGAGGGTCGGCGCGGCCGGCCGCGGAGCGGGCTCGAGCTCCTCGCGGTACGCGCGGGGGAGGATCGGCGCCGCCTCGTCCGCCAGCCAGGTCTCGCGATCGGCGAGCGCGAGGACGTACGGAGCGACGCGCGGGTCGATCCAGGTCTCCGCGTCCTGCAGGTAGCGCGGGTGCGCGGTCAGCCGCTCGTGCAGCCGGTAGCCGGAGTCGGCGGTGAGCCGCGCGAGGTCGTCGATGTTCGGCCAGGGCCGCTCGGGGTTCACGTGGTCCGCCGTCAGCGGGCTCACCCCGCCCCAGTCGTCGATGCCGGCGCGCAGCAGCAGCCCGAGCTCCTGCTCGTCGGTCAGGTTCGGCGGCACCTGGATCGTCATGTCGGCGCCGAGGACGAGCCGGGCGACGGCCACGTTCGCGACGTACTCCTGCAGCTCGAGGTCGACCTCGTTCTGCATCGCGGTCCGCGGCTTGGCGCGGAAGTTCTGCACGATGCACTCCTGCACATGCCCCCACAGCGCGTGCGACTCGCGGATCGCGAACAGCGCGTCGGCCCGCTCCGCCGTGTTCTCGCCGATGCCCAGCAGCACGCCCGTGGTGAACGGGATCCGGCTGCGCCCGGCGTCGTCGAGCACCCGGAGCCGCAGTGCCGGATCCTTGTCGGGCGAGCCGTAGTGCACGCCGCCCTTCTCGGACCACAGCCGCTCGGCCGTCGTCTCGAGCATCATCCCCATCGAGGGCGCGACCGGGCGCAGACGCTGCAGCTCGGCCCAGGACATCACCCCGGGGTTGAGGTGCGTGACCATGCCCGTCTCGGTCATCACCAGCACCGCCATCGCCCGCACGTACTCGAGGGTCGAGGCGTAGCCGTGCTCGGCGAGCCAGGCACGGGCGACCGGCCAGCGGTCCTCCGGGCGGTCGCCGAGGGTGAACAGCGCCTCCTTGCAGCCGAGCGCGGCGCCGGCCCGGGCGACCTCGAGGATCTCCTCCGGCTCCATGAAGGTCGACTCGCGCTTCAGCGCGAGGCCGCCGGGCGTCTCGACGAACACGCAGTAGTGGCAGCGGTCGCGGCAGAGCTTGGTCAGCGGCACGAAGACCTTGCGGGAGTAGGTGATCACTCCCGGCCGCCCGCGTCGTGCGAGCCCCTCGTCGCGGAGGCGGCCGGCCACCTCCAGCAGCGCGTCGAGGTCGCCGCCCCTCGCCTCGAGCAGCACCTCGGCACTGGCGCGCGTGATCGGCTCGCCGTCGGCGAGGCGGGCGAGGAGGGTGGGCACGGTCATGCGGGGGCGGCTCTTCCGGAGGGTCGGTCGGCGGGCGGCCGACGGGTCGGGGCGCAGAGGGTCGGACCGGCCGGGCGCGGGGCGCCGGCCGGCCGCGACGGGGTCAGAGGGCGCGCAGGCGCGGTGCGAGGTCGCGCTCGAAGGCGTCGAAGAAGCGCTGCTGGTCGTCGCCGGGCGCGTGGAAGACCAGGTGGTTGAAGCCCGCGTCGACGTACGGCTTGATCTGCGCGACCGTCTCCTCCGGGTCCGAGCCGACGATCCAGCGCTTGGCCACCTGCTCGATCGGCAGCTCGTCGGCCGCGCGCTCCATGTCGACCGGGTCGGTCAGCGAGTGCTTCTGCTCCGGAGTGAGCGACAGCGGCGCCCAGAAGCGGGTGTTCTCGAGGGCGAGCGCCGGGTCGGGGTCGTAGGAGAGCTTGATCTCGATCATCCGGTCGAGCGTCGCGGAGTCGCGCCCGCCCGCCGCCGCGCCCTCCTCGACCGCGGGCAGCAGCTTCTCGGTGTAGAGCTCCATGCCCTTGCCCGAGGTGCAGATGAAGCCGTCGCCCGCGCGCCCGGCGTACTTCGCGACGACCGGACCGCCGGCCGCGATGTAGACGGGCACGCCGTTCTCCGGCTTGTCGTAGATGGACGCCTCGTGGGTGGAGTAGTACTCGCCGTCGAAGGAGACGCGGTCGCCGGCCCAGAGCGCGCGCATCAGGCGCACGGCCTCGCGCAGCCGGGCGAAGCGCTCCTTGAACTCCGGCCAGGTCTGCTCGCCCGCGCCCTGGTAGCCGGTCGCGACCTCGTTCAGCGCCTCGCCGGTCCCGACGCCGAGCATGATCCGGTCCGGGTAGAGGACGCCGAGGGTGCCGAAGGCCTGCGCGATGACGGCGGGGTTGTAGCGGTAGTGCGGCGTCATCACCGAGGTGCCGAGGCGGATCGTCGAGGTGCGCTCGCCGGCCGCGGCGAGCCAGGCCAGCGAGAACGGCGCGTGGCCGCCGGTGTGCCGCCAGGGCTGGAAGTGGTCGGAGACCACAGCGCTCTCGAAGCCGTGCCGCTCGGCGCCGACGGCCAGCTCCACGAGCTCGCGCGCCCCGAACTGCTCCGCCGATGCCTTGTACCCGAGCGTGATCGTCATCTTGCCGCCTTCGTCAGAGGGAGGGGGTGGCCCGGGAGACCGGGCGTCCCCTCCATTCTGCGCCCGCGCGGGCGGCGATCGGGACGCTCAGGCGGAGGCGCCCGCGATGTTGACCATCCAGTGCACGCCGTAGCGGTCGGTGAGCATGCCGAAGCGGTCGCCCCACGGTGATGTGGTGAGCGGTTCGCCGACCGAGCCGCCGGCGGCGAGCCCGTCCCAGTAGCCGCTCAGCTCGGCGTCGTCGTCGCCGAAGAGCGCGACGGTGATCCGGGCGCCCTCGTCGAAGGTCATCGACTTCGGGGTGTCGGACGCCATCAGGATCAGGCCGTTCGGCGTGCTGAGCTGCGAGTGCATGATCAGGTCCTGCTCGGCCGGATCCTCGCTCGCGTGGAAGTCGGCGAAGGTGCTCGACTGGAGCTCGCCTCCGAAGACCGATCGGTAGAACTCCATCGCCTCGCGAGCGTTGTCGCGGAAGCCGATGTAGGGGCTGAGACTCGTGGACACGGGGTGCCTTCCTGTCGAAGCGATCTGTCAGGGCGCGCCCAGTATCGACCCGTCCGCGCCCACCCGCAACGGCGCGGCCGATCGACGGCGTCAGCGCTCGTAGCCGGGGAACGCCCAGAACCCGTGCGCGCGGAGGACGTCGCGCCGCGTCCGCGTCTCCTCGGCCTCGACGGCCTCGACCGGCGGTCCGATCATCGCCCAGCTGATCGACGACCGGGCACCCGAGCCGATGCTGCCCCGCACCTCGTCGACCGTGTCGAAGACCGCTCGGGCGCGGGGGACGTGGAACGGGCTCGTGACCACATGGAGCCGGCCGATCCCCGCCTCGGCGGCGAGGCCGATGACCGCGAACGCGTTCTCGATCGTGTCGGTCGAGCGCCCGTCGATCGTGATCCTGGCCGGGTCCACGCCGCCGTCGACGAGCAGGGCCCGCATCACGTCGGCCTCGGTCCGACCGGCCTGCGCGTTCCCGCCCGTCACGATGATGCGATCCGCGGGAGTCGCCGCGTCGAGCCGGAGGGCGGCGTCGACCCGTGCGCGCAGCAGCGGTCGCGGCGACCCGTCGGGCGCGAGCCCGGCCCCGAGGACGACCAGCGCGCCCCGGCCGTCCCACTCCGGCGCGTCCCCTGAGGCGCGGAGCGGGTCTCCGCGGTGCCGCGTCCAGTGCTCGTGCAGCTCCGGCAGCCGCTCGCGCAGCCGCTGCCAGCGCCGGTCGCCGTCGCCCGGTGCCGCGTCGCCGAGATACGCGGAGGAGACCAGCGCCTGCGCGCTGAGCGGGTCGACGCGGAGCACGACCTCCCAGCGCCGCACCGCCTCAGCGGTATCGCCTGCGAACAGTGCGGCGGACGCGTGCGCGGAGCGCAGCGTCGTGTTGAGCGGGTCGAGCAGCAGCTCCCGCTCGAGCAGGCGGTCGGCCTCTGCCGGACGCCGGCCGTAGACGGCCGAGGCGGAGGCGCTCACGGCCGCCGCCTCGCGCGGGCCGGTGAAGGAGTCCAGGAGGAGCACGAGGAGGGACCTTCCGTCGGGTCGTCCCGCGCCGGACCCACCCGCTCAGCGGCCGCGGCCGTCGCGGCTGCCCGTCGAGCCTCCCGCACCCGCGCCGCCCGCCGAGGCGGAGGCGCGCCCTGCGGGCCGCCTCGTCGCGCTCCGCGGGCCCCCCGTCCTTGTTGATCGAGTAGCCCGCGGAGCGGGCGTATCGAGATCCCGTGTTCGGACTGGTCGGGTCTCGATACGCCGCCTGCGGCGGCTACTCGACCAGCATGGAGTTGGCGCGCCGTTCTTGCTGGTCGAGTAGCCCGCGGAGCGCGGCGTATCGAGATCCCCGTGTTCGGCCGAGGTGGGTCTCGATACGCCGCCTGCGACGGCTGCTCGACCAGCATGCAGGCGCCCCCGAGCAGCCCGACCTCCGAGCTACAGCTCCGCGCGGGTCGGCGGGTTCGCGCCGGAGCGGGAGGTGGTGATGCCGGCGACGCGGGCTGCCCAGTGGCCGATCGCGTGCAGCGCGGGCTCGTCGAGGAGCAGCCCGTTCGGGGCGCCGAGGCCCTGGCGGAGCGCCTCGTCGAGGATCGCGCCCATCGCGGAGTCGCCGGCGCCGATGGTGTCGGCGACGACGATCCGGGCGGCGGGCACGGTCGCGCGGGCGACGGACGACGCGAGCAGCAGGCCGTCGCCGCCGCGGGTGACGACCGCGAGCTGCGCGCCGAGCCCGAGCAGCCGGGTCAGCACCTCGTCGAGCTGCATCGTCGGGTAGAGCCACTCCGCGTCCTCGTCGCTGAGCTTGACGATCTCGCAGGCCGCGGCGACGCGCTCGAAGCGGGCCAGCGCGTCGTTGTGCTCGCCGACGAGGGCGGGGCGGATGTTCGCGTCGACGCTCGCGGTGATGCCGGCCGGCAGCGCCTCCAGCAGCTCGACGATCGCGGAGCCGCCCGGCTCGAGGTAGACGGCGATGGAGCCGGTGTGCACGTGCGTCGAGCCGGCGGGGTCGGCGGCCGGCGGGTTCCAGGAGAGATCGAACTCGTACTCGGCCGAGCCGTCCGCCTGCAGGCGGGCCCGGGCGGTCGAGGTGCGCTCGGCGTCGCCGTGCAGCACGGTCACGCCGGAGTCGCCGAGGTGCGCGGCGATGCGGCGGCCGCGGTCGTCGTCGGCGATGTCGGTGACGAGCGTCGCGTCGCGGCCGAGGCGGGCGAGGGTGAGCGCGACGTTCGCGGGCGAGCCTCCGACGTGCTCGGTGCTCGCGCCGTCGCGCTCGACGATGTCGATCAGGGCCTCGCCGATGACGAGGAGGCGGGGAGCCGCGCTGTCGCGGCCGTCGGTGCTGGACATCCCGCCATCATGCCCGTCCGCGCACCCTCGCCGCGAGCCGTCGCGCCAGCCCTCAGCCGGCCTCGCCGAGACCGGCGAGCACCTCGTCGACCGTCGTCAGCACGATCAGCGGAGCGTAGAGGGCCATCGCGTCGAGCGCGCGGGCGTGGTCGGCGGGTGTGGCACCGGCGCAGGCATCGGTCACGACCCGCACCTGCACGCCCGCGTCGGCCGCGGCGAGCGCCGTCGACAGCACGCAGCAGTCGGTGGAGACGCCGGTGAGCACGAGCGAGCGGGACTCGTCGAGCAGCACCTCCAGCTCGGCGCCCCACTTGCCGAAGGTCGGCGCGGTGAGGGTCCGGTGCCCCTCGAAGCCGTCGACGAGCGCGTAGAGCGGATCCTCGTCGGGCACGAGCGCGAACGGCCACTCCCGGTAGTAGGGCACCCAGGCGCCGCGAGGCACGGCGGGGGCGACGAAGCGGGTGGTGACCACCCGGTCGCCGAAGTGCGGGACCAGCCGCGCGGTCCCCTCCGCGGCCCGCGCGAACCCGCTCGAGCCCCAGGGCGAGGAGGCGTCGGCGAAGACGTGCTGCAGGTCGATCGCGACGAGCAGGCTCACGCGTCCGCCTCCTGGCGGCGCACCGCGGAGCGGGAGAGCAGGAGGGTGCCGAGGAAGCCGATCACGAGGGCGAGGAGCACGCCGAGGTTCGCGTACGCCCAGGCGCCCTCGCGGCCGCCGATCGGGCCGAGCAGGTAGCCCTCCCACTCGAAGCCGGGGGAGGTGTTGACGACGAGACCCCAGCCGGCCACGGTGCCGACGACGACGAGGAGCACCGGCACGATCGAGACGCTGCCGTAGCGGCCGCGCGAGGTGTAGAGCGCCTCCTGGTCGTAGTCGCGGCGCCGGAGGAGCAGGTCGGCGAGGAAGACGCCGAGCCAGCCCGCGATCGGCACGCCGAGCGTGATGAGGAAGCCCTGGAACGGGCCGAGGAAGTCGCCCGCGATGAAGACGACGTAGATCGCGCCGAGCACCATCAGCACCCCGTCGATCCCGGCGGCGACCGGCCGCGAGACCTTGAGGCCGGTGCTGAGCAGCGCGAGACCGGAGGAGTAGATGTCCATCACGGCGCCGCCGATCAGCCCGAGCAGGGCGACGACGATGAAGGGGAGGAGGAACCAGGTGGGCAGGATGCTCGCGAGCGCGCCGATCGGGTCGAGCGCGATCGCGTCGGAGAGCTCCTGCGAGGAGGCGGCGAGGAGCAGCCCGACGACCACGAGCACGACGGGCGCCACCGCGCCGCCGATCGTGGTCCAGCCGATCACGCCCGCGGTGCCGGCGGTGCGCGGCAGGTAGCGCGAGTAATCGGCCGCGGCGTTGACCCAGCCCAGGCCGAACCCGGTCATCATGAAGACGAGTCCGCCGATCACGGCCCCGGCCGAGCCGGACGGCAGGCTGCCGACGGCGGCGAGGTCGATGCGGTCGAGCACGAGCACCACGTAGACCACCGTCAGCACCGCCGTGGCGATCGTGATCGCCAGCTGGAGCCGCATGATCAGCCGGAAGCCGGCGATCCCCGCGATCACGATCAGCGCCGCGACGACGATCAGCGCGACGACCTTGGTCAGCACCCCGCCGTCCCAGCCGAACTCCTCGAAGACGGTGGCCGTCGCGAGCACGGCCAGCGAGGCGAGCACCGTCTCCCAGCCGACGGTGAGCAGCCAGGAGATCACCGCGATCAGCCGATTGCCGTCGACCCCGAAGGAGGCGCGGCTGAGCACCATCGTCGGGGCGGAGCCGCGCTTGCCCGCGACCGCGACGAAGCCGCAGAGGAGGAAGGAGACGACGATGCCGATCACGGCGACCGCCGTCGCCTGCCAGAAGGAGAGGCCGAAGCCGAGCAGGAACGAGCCGTAGCTGAGCCCCAGCACGGAAACGTTGGCCGCGAACCACGGCCAGAACAGGTCGCGCGGGCGGCCGTGCCGCTCCGACTCCGAGATGGTGTCGAGACCGTTGAGCTCGATGCCGCCGGCGGGCCGGACGGTCGTGGGATCGGGAGTGGTCATCGCAGCCCTCGTTCTCGCGCAGGCCCGGCGGTGCACCGGATCCTGTCGAATGTAGTGCAGGATCGGCGCCCGCCCGCGGCGGAGCCCGAGACCGGTGGAGAAGAGCGGACTCGGGCCTTCCGGGGAGGAGCGTCAGCCCTCGGCGCGCTCCAGCAGCCCGCGCAGCGTCTCGAGATCCGCCGCGACCCGGTCGCAGTCCTCGTCCCACTGCTCAGGCGTCATCCCGTCGTACCGGCGGACGGTGAAGGCGACCTCCGCACCGTCCCCGTTCGCGAGGATCCGCAGCGGGTTGTCGAAGACCCGCCCGCCCTCCGTGATCACCCGGTGATCGGCGACGCCGTACGAGTTCCGCGGCGCGAAGACGACCTCGACCCGTCCCATCGGCGAGTCGGCGAACCAGTGCCCGTCCACCTCCTCGACGCTCGCCCGCGCGAGCCCGGCCGCCCAGAGCGGCAGGTTCGAGGGGTCGACGACGAAGGAGTACACCTCGTCGGCGGGCGCGTCGATCACGATGCCGACCGGGCGCGACTCGTACAGGACCATCTCAGTCTCCTTCCGCGGCGAAGCTCGCCACCAGCAGTGCGGCGAGCGTCGTCCGCTCGAGCACCCCCTCGATGCTGACGGATTCGTGCCGGGCGTGCGCGCCCTCGCCCGGCGCGCCGAGGCCGTCGAGCACCGGGATGCCGAGCGCGGCGATCAGGTTCCCGTCGCTCGCGCCGCCCACCGCCGTCTCCGTCAGCGGCAGGTCCATCGTCTTGGCGATCCGCTCCGCGCGCCGGTAGAGCGCACCGACGGCGGCGGTCCGCTCGAACACCGGCCGCTGCCACGAGCCGCGCACCTCGATCCGGATCCGCGGGTCCGGCGACTCGAGCGCGTTCAGCTCCGCCTCGACCCTGGCCGCCTCGGCCGCGCCGCGGATCCGCACCTCGAGCTCGAGCCGCACCTTCGCCGTCGTCACGTTCACCCGGCTGCCGCCCCGGACGACGCCGATGTTGACGCTCGTGCCCGCCTCCGGCCGCGCGATCGCGAGCACGCGCGGGATCAGCGCACCGAGCTCGTGCACCGCGCTCGCGCCCTTCTCGGGCTCCACGCCGGCGTGCGCCTCGACGCCGAGGACGTCGACGACGAAGTTCCCGATGCCCTTGCGCGCCGTCTTCACCGCGGTGCCGATCGCGCCCTCGAAGACGAGCGCCGCCTCCGCGCCCCGGCTCTGGTGCTCGAGGAAGCCGCGCGAGGTGAGGCTGCCCACCTCCTCGTCGCCGTTCATCACCAGCCGGAGCGCCGGGTGCGCCAGCCGCGAGTGCCGCAGTGCCAGCACCAGCCAGACCATCTGCACGAGCCCGACCTTCATGTCGTAGCTGCCCGGTCCGCTGAGCCGGTCGCCGTCGACCGCGAACGGCCAGGAGCGGGTGGTGCCGAGCGGCCAGACCGTGTCGTAGTGGCCGAGCAGCGCCACGAACGGCCGGGAGCCGCGCGGCCCGCGGCCGGGCGCACTGCCCGGGAAGGTCCAGCTCGACGCGTTCGGGCAGTCCTGCTCGCGCTGGTGCTCGACCTCGGCCGCGTGACCGAGGCGCTCGCCGACCCAGTGCACGAGGAACGCGTGCAGCTCGCCGAGCGCGTCGAGCGAGTCGCTCGTGCTCTCGATCATCACGAGGTGGCGGACGTCCTCGAGGATGCGCGCGCGGTTGTCGCGGAGGAAGGTGCGGACGCGGGCGGCGTCGGCGGCATCGGGGAAGGTCACCGCTCCGGAGTACCAGAGTGCGGCGCCCGGCGCGAACCGGCGCCCGAGATGAACCGCCGGGCGGCCCCGTACGTTGGAGGAGGGAGAGGTGGAGATGTCCGAGGATCAGGCCGAGATGCTGCGTGCCCTGCACGACGAGCACTCGGCGGCGCTGTGGCGGTTCGTCCTCCGGCTCACGGGCGACCGCCAGATGGCGGAGGACGTGGTGCAGGAGGCGCTGCTGCGCGCCTGGAAGCACCCGGAGATCCTGGCGCAGGGCGAGGCGGCCGCCCGCTCCTGGCTCTACACCGTGGCCCGCAACCTCGTCATCGACGATCGCCGGAGCGCCCGGCACACCCGCGAGTTCGGCACCGACGAGGTGCCGGAGCGCGCGCACAGCGACAGGACCGACCAGGTGCTCGACGCCTGGCTGCTCTCCGAGGCGCTGAGCACCCTCAGCCACGACCACCGCGCGGTGATCGTGCACGCGTACTACGGCGGCCGCTCGGTCGCCGAGATCGCCGAGCTGCTGGGCATCGCACCCGGCACCGTGAAGTCGCGGATGCACTACGGCATGCGGGCGCTGAAGCTCGCCCTGCAGGAGAAAGGCGTGACCGAACCGTGAGCACCGATCAACCCGGCGACGACGCCTTCCGCGAGTGGGACGCGGCCTACCTCCTCGGCGCGCTGTCGCCCGCCGACCGCCGCGCCTACGAGCAGCACCTGCGCTCCTGCCCCGGCTGCCGCGAGGCGCTCGGCGAGTTCGTCGCGCTCCCCGGGCTCCTCGCCCACCTGCCGCAGGAGGAGGCGCTCGGCCTGCTCGACACGCAGGAGCGCGCCGAGGAGGCCGCACCGCCCGCCCTGCTCGCGCACCTCGCCCGCGCGGCCGACGCCCTCCGCCGCCGCACCCGCTTCCGCATCGCGGGCCTCGTGCTCGCCGCGGCCGGGGTCTCGGCGGCCGCGGCCGTCGCCCTCCCGCTCGTCGTCGGCACCCCGCCGGCCGTGGTCGAGAACACGGTGGCGCTCGCCGCGGCCCCCGGCGTGCCGGTCGAGGCCTCAGTGCGCTTCGTGCCGGAGCAGTGGGGCACGCGGATCGACATGGACTGCAGCTGGGCCGAGGGCGGTGCTGCGGCCGGCGGCACCGCCGACGCCCCCGCGTCCGACGACGGCGCCTCCGGCGGCTACGCGTACGTGATGTACGTGACCGACACGACGGGTGACTCCGAGGCGATCGGCTCGTGGACGAGCACCCCCGGCTCGACGGTCGAGCCGAGCCTCTCGACCGGGCTGCCGCTGGCCGAGATCGCCTCGGTCGAGGTGCGGCTGCAGGGCTCCGACCGGGTCGTGCTCACCGGCCACCCCTGACGCGGGGTCCGCCGCCGAGCCCGGTCTCCCAGGTGAGCGCCCGCGGGACTGAGTACCTTCTCAGTCATGACGATCGCGACCCTCGCCCTCGCCCCTGCCTCCGTGACGGCGGCCTCCACCGACAGCATCGACGAGCTCTCCGGGCTCGTCGGCGTCGCCGCCCGCGTCATCGCGGCGCTCGGCGAGGCCGGCGTCGGACTGCTGACGCTGATCGAGACGGTCTTCCCGCCGATCCCGAGCGAGCTGGTGCTGCCGCTCGCCGGCTTCCTCGCGCAGCAGGGCCGGATGAACCTGGTGCTCGTCGTGATCACGGCGACGCTCGGCGCCTACCTCGGCGGTCTGATCCTCTACTGGCTCGGCTACCGCATCGGCACGGAGCGCTCGATCCGGCTGCTCTCGAAGCTGCCGCTGGTCGACCGGGAGGACTTCGAGAAGGCCGTCGGCTGGTTCCGCCGGCACGGCACCTGGGCGGTCCTCTTCGGCCGGCTCATCCCCGGCGTGCGGAGTCTGATCTCGCTGCCCGCAGGTGCGGAGCGGATGAACCTGCTGCTCTTCTCCGCGCTGACGATCCTCGGCTCCGGGGTGTGGAACGGCCTCCTGATCGGCCTCGGCGCGGCGCTCGGCACCCAGTACGAGCTCGTCGACCAGTACGCGGGGGTGCTCGACGCAATCATCTACGGCGCGATCGGCGTGGTCGTGCTGCTGCTCGTGGTCCGCAGCATCCGCCGCCACCGCGGCGCTCGCAGCACGCGGTCGGCCCGCCGGCACTGAGCCCGCCGCGCCGGAGCCGGAGGGTACCGGGAGCGCGCGGTGATCGCGACCGTCTCCCGTGTCCCGTCCGCCGCGGTGCGGTTGTGCCCTAGCGTTCGAGATGTCAGCCCCCGACGAGAAGGAACGCCCCATGCCCGAGAACGCTCCCGCTCCTGCCCCTGCCCCGGCCCTCTCCCGCACCGCCGTCGAGCGCAGCTGGATCATCGGCGTCTCGCTGATCGCCATAGCGCTCGGCGTGATCGCGGTGCTGATCCCCGGGCCGACCCTGCTCACCGTCGCGATCGTCTTCGGCATCCACCTGATCGCGGTCGGCGTGTTCCGGCTGCTGCTCGCGTTCACCGCCACCCGGCTGCAGGCGCGGGTCCGCTGGCTCGCGGGACTGCTCGGCGCGCTGATCCTGGTCGCCGGCATCCTCTGCCTCTCCAACCCGTTCGAATCGCTGAGCATCCTCGGCCTCGTCATCGGCCTCGGCTGGATCTTCGACGGCGTCTCGAGCATCACCAGCGGCCGCACCGTGGCCGGGCCGGTCTGGCTGCCGATCGCCGCGGGCATCGCGTCCGTCATCGCCGGCGTGCTGACGATCATCATGCCGGTGCTCGCGCTCTCGTCCTTCGTGACGGTCGCCGCGATCCTGCTGATCGTCGTCGGAGTCTCCGGCCTGCTGCTGCTGCCGGGCCGGTCGAAGACCGCCGCGCAGGAGGCCCCGGCCGCCTGACCGCTCCGGCCGCTGCGCCGTCCGGCAGACTCCGGCGCGGTCCGCCGCTAGGCCGTCGCCGGGAGGATGACGTCGAGCCGGAAGCCGTCGGGCACGTGGGCAGCGCGCACATCGCCGCCGTGCGCCTCGACGATGCCGCGCACGATCGCGAGCCCCAGTCCGGCGCCCGAGGAGCCGGGCTCGTCGGACGAGCGGGTGGTGCTCGCCCGCCAGCCGACCTCGAACATCCGGCCGAGGTCCTCCGCGGCGACACCGCTGCCGTGGTCGAGGACGCTGAGGATGAGCCGGTCGCGATCGTCCCGGTCCGCCGACACCAGGATCTCGGATCCCTCGGGCGCGTGCCGGATCCCGTTGGCGAGCAGATTCACCACCACCCGGGTGAGCTCGTGCGGGTCGGCCCAGAGCAGCTGCCCCGCGACGCCCGCGTGGCTGATCCGGATCCGCCGGGCCAGCGCGAGCTCGCGGACGTCGGCCACGGCGCCCGACACGATGTCGAGCAGCTCGACCGACTCCCGGCGCAGCTGGAGCGCGCCGGTGTGCAGCCGCGACAGCTCGAAGAGGTCGTCGACGAGCCGGTTCATGGTGTCGGTCTGCTCCCGCAGCCGGCGGAGGTAGGCCGCGGGATCGGCGGCGACCCCCGCCTCCAGGGCCTCGGCCAGTGCGCGGACACCGGCGAGCGGCGTGCGCAGATCGTGCGAGATCCAGGCGAAGAACTGGCGCCGCGCCGCATCGAGCTGCTCGACCTCGGCCCGCGCCGCGGCCAGCCGGGCCGAGGTGTCCGCCAGCTCGGCGGACAGCTCGGCGAGCTCGCGCCAGCCGCCGGCATCGGCCTCGACCACTCCGCCGTCGCCGACGCGCCGGGCCGAGTCGCGCAGCAGCGCGATCCGGCGTCGGCCGAGGCGGCCGATGAGCAGGGCCGCGGCGAGGCTCATCGCCGCGGACACCAGCGCGACCCAGATCAGCACGGACAGATCGTGCGGCGAGACGTACATCTCCCCGGCGATCGCGATCGTCGACCCGGTGATGGCCGCGACCGTGGCGACCACGACGACCGCCAGCTGGGACGCGAGCGAGCCGTTGCGGTTGATCCGCAGCACGAGCAGGGCGAGGGCGGAGACGAGGGCCGTGCAGACCGCGGTCGTCGAGACGACGAGGAGGATGTCGGCGCCGGTCAGCACGGGATCTCCGCCGACGGAGCGAAGGAGTAGCCCAGTCCCCACTCGGTGACGAGGAAGTCCGGCGAGCGCGGATCGCACTCGATCTTCTCCCGCAGCCGCCGCACGTGGACCGTCACGGTCGAGGCGTCGCCGAACGACCAGCCCCACGCGTCGCTCATGATCTCGTCGCGCGTGATCACCCGGTCGGGGTTCCGCGAGAGGAAGAGGAACAGCTCGTACTCCCGCCCGGTGAGCACCACCTCCCGAGCGCCGATCCACACCCGCCGACGGGCCGGATCGACGCGGAAGCGGCCGACGGTGAACGGCGTGCTCACCGCCTGGGCCGCCGCGCTGCGCCGCAGGATCGACGCGATCCGCAGCTGCACCTCGCGGAGGGCGAACGGCTTGGGCACGTAGTCGTCCGCGCCGTGCTCGAGGCCGTCGATGCGGTCCTCCGTGCTGTCCAGCGCGGTGAGCATGATGATCGGCACGTCCGATCCGAGGCCGCGGATGTGCCGGCACAGCTCGTCGCCGCTGAGTCCGGGGAGCATCCGGTCGAGCACGACGACGTCCGGCGGGCCGCTCTCGAAGCCGAGACGGGCGCTCGGACCGTCCGCGTACTCGGTCACCTCGAAGCCGCTCGTGCGCAGGTAGTCGCCCAGCACCGTGCGGAGCGTGCGGTCGTCCTCGACGATCATCACCTGCGGCATGCGGCCTCCTCTTCCCGGAACCGACGGTAGGACATCGGCTCGGCCGAGCGGCGGTTCTTACGGTCCTGCAATGTCTTACAGTCCCGCAATCTCCGGCCCGCGGCGCCCTGCGGCTCCCTAGCGTCCCTCTCATGACCGCCGCAGAACCGCTGCGGCCCCGGACCGAAGGACCTCCCGATGCGCCTCTCCACCCTGATCACCACCGCCGTCGCCGCCGCCGCCCTGAGCGTGAGCCTCGCCGCCTGCAGCACCCCGTCCGGCAGCGCGGCGCCGGCGGCGCCCGCCACCAGCTCCAGCGCTGCCGCCCCGAGCGGCACGTCGAGCTCGACGGCCACGAGCACGGCGGCGCTGTCCGGCACCTTCGCCGGACTGAACGACAAGAAGGTCTCCGGCACCGTGTCCGTCGCCGATGGCAAGATCGTCCTCGCCGGCTTCTCCTCCGACGAGGGCCCCGACCTGCACGTCTACCTCACCGGCGGCACCGACGAGGCCGCGGTCGCCGCCGGAGTCGAGATCGACGCGGTCTCCTTCGACACGGCGTCGCAGACCTTCGCGCTCGGCGGCGGCGTCGACGCCTCCTCGTACACCGACGTCGTGATCCACTGCGACAAGGCGAAGGCGGTCTTCGGCGCCGCGGCCCTCTCGTGAGCACCCGCCGCCCGACCCGCGCCGCGGCGATCGTCGTCACCGCGGCGCGGGTCGCCCTCGGCCTCCTCTGGCTGAACGAGGGACTGCTGAAGTACCGGGCCGGCTTCGGCGCCGCCGACATCCGCCTGGTCGCCGAGAGCGCGGCGGGCAACGGCCGCGTGCCCGGGTTCTACCAGTGGTTCGTCACGACCGTCCTCGGCCCGGGAGCGGACCTGTTCGGCATCGTGATGCCGCTGCTGGAGTGCTCCCTCGGGGTCGCGCTGATCCTCGGGATCCTGACGGTGCCCGCCGCGCTGATGTCGACCGTCACCCTGATGATGTACTGGCTCGCCGACCAGCTGATCGGCGAGTACCCCGTGATGGTCCTGCTGTCGGTCGCGCTCGTCGCGGTCCCAGCGTTCGCGAGCAGGGTGTCGCTGACGGGCGTCGCGGATCAGCTCCGGCGGCGCCGGAATCCCGCCGCCGCTCCGATCCCGGCGGCACTCCGGCCCTGGCTCTGATCGGCACGGGTCTGATCGGGCCCGGCTCTGATCGGGCCGGGGCGCCGGTCCGGCGTTAGATGCCGCCGAGCACGCCGAGGAACTGCGCCGGGATCGCGAAGGCGAACCACGAGAGCGGAGCGGCGATCCAGTTCGCGAGGATCCGGCGCCGGCCGTCGCCGCGGCCGAGCACCGCGGCGACCTCGGCCCGCGCGATCCGGGGCGAGAAGAGGAGCCGCGCATCGGCGACGATCGACAGGACCGCGCCGGCGATCACCGGCCCGCCGACCACGGCGAGCAGTCCCGGCTCGATCTGCAGGACGAACGGCACGGCGACGACGACCCAGAGCCCGAGCAGTGCGAAGGCGCTCGCCCGGGCCGCGCGCTGGGCCAGGCTCCGCCCGGAGGCGATGATTGCGTCGATCGGCTCGTCCGGCAGCCCGCTCGCCCTCAGCTCGCGGGCGGCGCGCAGTCTCAGCACGGCGGCGACCGCGAGCGCGAGCACCGCGTAGGGCAGCCCGGCGCGGGTCAGCAGCACCAGCACCCACGGCGCGCTCAGCACCAGGGGAGTGGCGAGCAGCCAGCCCGTCACGAGCATCCCGATCGGCACGACCACGACGAGGCTCAGCGGGAACGGCGGCGGGCCGTCCGGCCGCGCGCGGCGCGGATCGTCCCCGTGATCCGCCGCTCCGCCCGCCGGCGGCTGCCCGCCGTCCTCGATGCCCGACTCGCCGATGCTCCCGACCCCCATGCCCCGACCCTAGCCCGGACCCCGGCCCGCCGAGCCGGGGGAGGCCCCGTGGCAGCATGGCGCCGTGAGCACCGCCGACCCCGACCCCGATCTCGTCCCCGAGCTCCTGGTCGAGAACCTCGAGCGCAGCCTCGCCTTCTGGTGCGGCCCCTGCGGCTTCGCGGTCCTCTATGCGCGGCCCGAGGAGGGCTTCGCCTACCTGGCCCGCGGCGGCGCGCACGTGATGCTCGACCGGATCGGCGCCACCCGCGACTGGATCACCGCACCGCTGGAGCGCCCTCTCGGCCGCGGTGCGAACCTCCAGATCCGCGTCGACGACGCCGACGCGATCGCGACGGCACTGCGGGAGGCGGGCGTCGCCCTGTTCGCCCCCGCCGAGACCCGCTGGTACCGGGTGGGGGAGGAGGAGGCCGGCGTCCGCCAGGTCCTGGTCGCGGACCCCGACGGCTACCTCCTGCGCTTCCAGTCTTCGCTCGGCCGGCGGGCGGTGCGACGCACTGCGACGTGAGCCGATCGTCGCGCGCCATCATGCCAGCGGAGGACGCCGAGACCGCCTGCGACTGGTTCGATCGGTGGCATGCCCACACCGTCCACCGGCACGCTCGCGCTGCCGACCACCGACCCCGCGTCCGCCGACGGCACCCTCGCCGCCCCTGCACCCGCAGACGGCCCGCCCGCCGGCAGCCCGCCCCCCGCTCCGGTCGAGCCCCTGCCCGCACTCGACCGCGAGGCCGCGCTCGTCCGCCCGGCCGACCTCGTCACCGCGCTGACCGGCGTCACCCTCGGCTTCTTCGCCCTCTTCGTCCACGGGATCGCGCAGTGGAAGTACGTCGGCCCCGGGGTCGAAGAGGCGAGCGTGCTCGGCTGGCTGGCCCCGGCGCTCGTGGGCCTGGTCTGCGTCGTCACGGCGGCGGTGTCCGTGGCCGTGCGCGCCGTGCGCGCCGACGCCCGCCGCCGGGCCCTCGCGCCGAGCGGAGCCGCCTCGTGAGCGCCGTGCTCTCCGTCCCGTCGGCGCCCGCGCCCGCCGTCTCCCTCGCCCGGGAGCTGCTGCGGCGCACCGGCTGCGCCCGCTCCGGACTGCCCTGGGTCGTCCCGGCGGACGGCGGCTGCGCCGTCGACCTCGCACTCCTCGAGCGCGGCGCGCACCTGCTCGATCCCTCGGAGGAGGCGGTCGCCCGCATCGCGCTCTCGCTGGCCACCGGCCGCCCCGTCGACCTGCGCTCCGCCTTCGGGCACCTCACCCGCGACCATGCGGAGGCGGTGATGACCGCCGTGGCCGGCGCCGGTGGGCACGATCGCGTCGAGAGCCGCATCGCGGTCGTCGACGGCGAGCGCCGCGTCGAGAGCGTGCCTCCCCTCGCCGTGTGGCCCGACCGCGCGAGCTGACGCGCCGCGCCGACCCCCGCTCCTCCCACCCGCGCGACGCGTCCCCGCAACGGGGGCCCCGCGGCCGGGATCGCGCCCGTCCGCGTCGCTACGGCCTTTCGCAGATCCCCGGCTTAGGGTGTCCGTGTGCAACGTGTCGACGATTTCCCAGGAGCCGGACCGGTGGCGACCTCCCCCGAGTCCGGTGACCCGCGCGAGGCGTCCGCCCTCCAGCTCCCCTCGAACGCCACGACGCCCGTCCAGGTGACGAGCGGCGAGGCCGGCTACCAGGGCGGCAACGTGGCCGACCCCGTGTGGCAGTCCTGGCGGGAGGAGCTCGCCAAGGTCGGCGGCCCCTCGCCCCTTCTCCACTTCGTCGACTCGCCGCGCACGCGCATCGAGCTGTCCACCACGCACCCCGGCGGCCTGCCGCCCTTCATCTCCGGCAAGACGACGCTGCTCTCCTCGCTCATCCGCGACGAGCTGGCGCTGCGGACCGCGAAGAACGCCGCCGCCGCGATCACCGACAAGGGGATCGAGCTGCGCTCGGTCCGCGGCATCGAGGGCGTGCACCTGGCGATCGGGCTCGCGCAGTGGCGCGCGGGCGAGACGGAGTTCACCGCCCCCGTGCTGCTGCGCCCGCTCGCGATCCGCCGCTACGGCCGCGACTTCGAGCTCAAGCTCAAGGGCCAGCCCTACTTCAACCCGCAGCTCGCCCGTGCGCTGAAGCAGCAGTTCGGCATCACCATCGACCCGGAGCAGTTCGTCGAGCTCGCCGTGCAGAACGGCGTGTTCAAGCCGCAGCCGGTGATCGACCAGCTCCGCGGGCTCACCTCGCACCTGCCCTGGTTCGCCGTGCACCCGCGCCTGGTGGTGTCGAGCTTCGCCGACGTCGCCGGCGACATGCTCCGCGACGCCCGGATGCTCGAGCACCCCGTCCTCGACGCGGTCGCCGGCAACCCGGCCGCCAAGCGCGCGCTGCAGCAGTCGCAGAAGGTGGCGTCGATCATCCCGCAGGACGAGCGTCCGCCGGCGACCGACAACCTCCTCCTCGACGCCGACGCCGAGCAGGAG
Organism: Rathayibacter sp. VKM Ac-2760; assembly: GCF_009834185.1. Taxonomy (GTDB): domain Bacteria; phylum Actinomycetota; class Actinomycetes; order Actinomycetales; family Microbacteriaceae; genus Rathayibacter. Next base: position 3,126,053 of record NZ_CP047173.1, on the reverse strand, counting down.
CAGGTCATCGCGAACATCGCGGCCGGCAACTCGCTCGTGGTGAAGACCCTGCCCGGCACCGGCGGCACGCAGACGATCGTCAACGCGATCGGCGCGCTCGCCGCGCAGCACAAGCGCGTCCTCGTCGTCGGCGCCCGCCGCTCGAGCCTCGACAGCATCCACCAGCGGCTGCTGTCCGCCGGTCTCGGCGGCATCGCCGTCAGCCCGCGGACGCTGCGCCGCGACCTCATCCAGTCGATCGGCCGCAACGAGAAGGCCGCGCGCCCCTCGGTCAGCGAGATCGACGACGCGCTGCTGCGCCTGCGCAAGGTGCTGCTCGACTACCGCGGCGCCCTCTCGCGCCGCGACCCCAGCTTCGGCGTCTCGGCGCTGCAGGCCCTCGAGGAGCTGGCGCGCCTCTCCCAGCTGCGGACGCCCCCGTCGACCGCCGCCCGCCTCGACCGCCGCGCCGTCACAGCGCTCGCGCACAGCCGCCCCGAGGCGACCCGCATGCTGATCGAGTCGGCCCGTCTCGGCGAGTTCCGCTACGGCCCGGGCGACTCGCCCTGGTACGGCGCGCAGTTCGACTCCACCGCCGACGCCGAGGCCGCGCACGAGCTGGCCAAGCGCCTGCACCTGCGCGATCTGCCGCGCCTGCTCGACCGCGCGCAGGACGTCATCGCCCAGACCCGGATGCGCCCGTTCGAGTCGGTCGCCGAGCTCGGCATCTACCTGCGCCTGCTGCAGGACGTCCGGGACACTCTCGACAAGTTCCAGCCGGCCGTCTTCGACCGCTCGATCCAGGACCTCATCGTCGCCACCTCGCCCCGTCGCGAGGCGGCCGAGATGTCCTCGACCAACCGCCGCCGGCTGAAGAAGCTGGCGCGGGAGTACATGCGCCCGGGCGCGCACGTGTCCGATCTCAACGCGTCGCTGCGCCGCGTGCAGCAGCAGCGCACGCTCTGGCAGCGCTACGCCGTCGCGGGCACCGTCCCCGAGGTGCCGGTCGGCGTCGCCGACGTGCAGGTCGCGTTCCAGCAGGTGTCCGACCAGCTCGGCCGCCTCGACGAGCCGCTGGGCCGCCGCGGCGGCACGACGCAGCTCGCCTCACTGCCGCTCGCCGAGCTGGTCTCGATGGTCTCCGGTCTCGCCGAGGACAGCGAGGTGCTCGCCAACCTGCAGGAGCGCACCACCCTGCTGGCGACGCTGCGCGAGTGGGGCCTCGACCCGCTGCTCACCGATCTCTCGCGCCGCCACGTGCCGGCGGAGCTGGTCGCGATCGAGCTCGACCTCGCCTGGTGGCGCTCGGCGCTCGAGATCATGCTGACCGACGAGCGCGCGCTGCTCGGTGGCAACACCAGCGTGCTCGACCGGCTCGAGGCCGACTTCAAGCTCGTCGACGAGGCGCACGCCGCCTCCAGCGCCGAGCTGCTCGCCTGGAAGCTCTCCGAGACCTGGAAGATCGGCCTCGTCGACTGGCAGCTCGAGCGCGACGCCCTGCGCGCGCTGCTGCGCACCGAGTCCTCGACTACGCCGCAGGAGCTGCAGAAGGCCGCGCCGCACCTGTCGCGCGTGCTCGCTCCGGCCTGGCTGGCCTCGCCGTACGAGGTGCACCGCATCGGCACGGAGACGACCTTCGACGCGGTCTTCCTCGTCGACGCGGGCGCCACGACGCTCGCCGAGAACGTCGGAGCGATCCGCCGCGCCAAGCAGGTCGTCGCGTTCGGCGACCCGGTCACCCAGACGCCCACGCCGTTCGGCCTGCGGGTCGACGAGACCGTCGAGTTCGGCAGCGCCGCCTCGCGCACCGATGTCGAGGCGCTGCACGCGCAGTCGGCCCTCGCCCGTCTCGGTGAGCTGCTGAACACCGTCACGCTCACCCGCAGCTACCGCGCGGGCGGCGAGGACCTCGCCGAGCTGGTGAACCGCCGCTTCTACGGCGGCCGGATCGACTCGCTGCCCTGGGCCGGCTCGTTCCTCGGGCACGACTCGCTCCGCTTCCACTACATCGCCAGCGGTCACGGCATGCCCGAGAACGACTCCGGAGCGGTCGAGTCCGTCGACGCCGAGGTCGCGAAGGTGGTCGAGCTGGTGCTCGAGCACGCGGTCATCCGGCCGCGCGAGTCGCTGATGGTGATCACCGCGAGCCCGCGGCACGCCGTGCGGGTGCAGCAGGCCGTGCTCACCGCGTTCGCCAAGCGCGCCGACCTCAGCGACTTCATCCTCGGTGACCGCCCGGAGCCGTTCGCCGTCGTCACGCTCGAGCAGTCGGTGGCGCAGAGCCGCGACCGGGTGATCTTCTCGATCGGCTACGGCCGCACCCCGCACGGCCGCCTGCTCTCCAACTTCGGCGCGCTGGCCGAGCCGGGCGGGGAGCGCCTGCTCGCCGTGGGCATGACCCGCGCCCGCCGCTCGATGGACATCGTCTCGTGCTTCCGCCCCGGCGACATCGACGAGTCGCGGATGCGCTACGGCATGGTCGCGCTCGCCCAGGTGCTCCAGGAGGCGGAGGACCGCGTCCAGCCGAGCGACCGCGACGACTACTCCGAGCCGATGCTGGTCGACCTCGCCGCGCGCCTCGAGCGCCGCGGACTGCGGGTCAACATCGGGCACAAGGGCAAGCTCGCGCTCGTCGCGGCGCACGGCACCCGTGCCGTCGTCGTCGAGACCGACCGCGACGTCAGCACGCAGAGCCTCCGGGTCTCGCTGCGGCTGCGCCCGGAGCTGCTGCGCCGCCTCGGCTGGCACTACCTCCGCGTGCACAACTTCGAGCTGTTCGCCGACCCCGAGGCCGTGGCCGCGCGGGTCGCCGGGCTGATCGGCGCTCCGCAGGACGAGACGTCGACCGGTCCGATCGAGGTGCCGGTGGGTGCCGGCGCGCCGATCGTCGAGGACGCCGCCCCGGCGTCGAACGAGACGCAGCCGATCACGCCCCTGCCCGCCGACTGAGCGTGCCCGAGGACTCCCGGGCCGCCGCGCCCGCCGGCGCCGACCGACCGCTCCGGCGCTCGCGCGGCGGCCGGCGGGCGACCCTCCCCGCGAAGCCGGGCACCGACCCGTCCCCCCACGACGCCGTCGTCCCCGACCCCGAGGCACCCGCTGCGCGCCCCGACACGGGCCCGAACGACGCCCGCCTCCGCCAGGACGTCCCCCCGCACTACTGACCCCCTCCGCGAGATGCCACTTGTGCACGCTTTTCACGGCGTGTCGCGTGCACAAGTGGCATCTCGCGGGCCGCGCACGACGGCGGCCCACCGTGCCGGAGCACGGTGGGCCGTCGTCGTCGCGGGAGAGCGGGTCAGCCGCAGGTGCGGGCCGCGTAGGGGGCCTTGACCGTCGAGGTGACCTGCTTGCCGCCGACCGTGGCGGTCGCCGTCGCCGTCGCCTCGCCGGCCGCGAGCTGGGCGGCTCGGACGGTGAAGGCGGCGGAGGCGTTCGAGCCCGCCTTGACGCCGGCGAAGGACTTCGTCCCCGCCGTGGAGGTGACCGTGACGTCCATCGGCACGGTGTCGCCGTTGGTCGCGACGACCGTCAGCACCACCTTGCCGGCGACGCAGCGGGTGGTCGCCGCGGCGGTCAGCTTCAGCGACGACTGCACGGTGACCGTGGCGGTCACCGGCATCCGCGAGTCGTCCTGCGCCACGCCCTGCACCGTGAAGGTGCCGGCGGCGGCGTAGGAGGCCGGGGCGACGGCGTCCCAGGTGACGGCGACGGTGCGCTTCGCGCCGTCCGCCGTCGTCAGCTCGGCGCCGGGCAGCGCGGGCGCCGCGCCGGCCGCGGTCGAGACCGCGATCGGGGCGACCGACCTGACGGCGATGGCCGGGGCGTAGGCCTCGAGCATCGTCTGGTACTCGGCGCGGGTCACCGGGATGACCGTGCCGTGGCGGGGCTTGCCGCCATCGGAGTTCTGCGGCAGGTTCTGCCGGAGCTTCGTGCCGAGCGGCTGCCAGGCGTCGCCGGCGGCCAGGTCGTCGGTGCCGAACGGGATGTAGTGGTTCGGTCCGGCGTGGTAGTCCGGCTGGTCGATGAAGAGGAACCAGTCCAGGCCGTTCACATCGCCCTCGTTCGCGGGGAAGACGTTGGGGCCCTCACCGCTGGTGAAGACGCCGTTCGGCTCGCCGTTGGGCAGGCCGGAGGCGACGCGCTCCTTGACCAGGGTCCACTCGTCCGCCGGGCCGGAGGTGCCGGGCAGCGAGCCGCTGACCGTCGCGAGCAGGTCGGTGCTCTTCTCCTCGCGCAGCGTCATCGACGCCTCGTCCTTGGTGAAGCGGTAGTAGGTGTCGCCGTCCTTCGCGATCGTCGAGTCGATCGTGCCGCGGCCGGTGCCGCGCTTGACGTCGATCCACGGCTTCGCCTCCGAGAAGGTGACGAAGTCGTCGGTCGTCGCGTACATCATCTGGTTGTAGGTGACGGCGGTGCGGTCGGCGGTGTTCGTGGTCGGGTACATGTTCGAGGCCCAGAACACGACGTAGGTGTCGAGCTCGTCGTCCCAGTACGCCTCGGGCGCCCAGGTGTTGCCGGCGAAGTCGGTCGAGACCTTCACGTGGCGCTGCGCCGACCAGTTCACCAGGTCGGTCGACTCCCAGACCTCGATGTACTTCGAGCCCGACTTCTGCGCGGTGTCGAAGCCGCCGGCGAGGCCGTCGATCTTCAGGTCCGTCGCGAGCATGAAGAACTTGTCGCCCTCGTGCGAGCGGATCACGAACGGGTCGCGCAGGCCCTTGGTGCCCTGGTCCGAGGTGAAGACGGGCTGCCCGCCGTTCAGCGTGTTCCAGTCGAGCGCGTCGTTGCCCTTCGAGGCGGCGAGGCTGACGCGCTCGGCGCCGGCGCCCTCGCCGGTGAAGAAGGCCCAGACGTAGGCGTCGGTGTCGTCCTTCCCGGTCGGCAGCGGCTGGAGGCGGAGGGTGAAGTCGCGCGTGCGCGTCACCGAGCCGCTCGTCGCGGTCGCCCGGACGGTCACGTCCACGGCCGGGCTGCCCGCGGCGGGGCGCTCGACGACGATGGTGCGGCTGTCGGCGGTGCTGCCCGAGCGGATCGACGCGGCGCTCGAGCCGATGACGCTCCAGGCGATGCTCGAGCCGAGCGCGCCGCGGGCCGGCACCGAGATGTTGGTGCGGACGTCGCCGGCCTGGGCGACGGTGACGGCGTCGAGGTCGCGCTGCACCTTGTCCGCGTCGGCGAGCTCCGCGGTGACGATCACGGGATAGTCGACCGTGCGGGTGTCGCTGCCGGAGGTGTAGGTCGCGGTGAGCGTCACGGCGGCGTCGGGGGAGCCGGCGGCCGGTCGGGTGACGACGGCGCTGCCTCCGGAGACGGCGACGGCCGGGTTGTTCGAGCGCCAGGTCACGGCGACGCCGGCGCTGCTCGTGGGCAGTGCGAAGCCGGCGGTCGCGGTGGTCGGGATCGAGACGGACGCGACGGCGCGGTCGATCGCCTGCGACGAGTAGAGCGCGCTGACGGCGTCGGCGCTGAGCGCGCTGCCGTAGACGGCGAAGTCGTCGACGAGGCCGTTCCAGCCCGCATCGTTGTAGGTCGAGCGGCCGAGGTAGCCGACCAGCGAGGCGCCGAACGACGAGACGTCGCGCGCGATCGCGTTCTGGCCGATCCGGGTGCCGTTCACGTAGACCGAGAGGGTGCCGCTCGTGCCGTCGATCACGGTCGTGTAGAGCGAGTAGCCGGCGGGAGTGCGCAGGCCGGTGCTGGCGGCGTTCGTCGAGCCGGGGCCGACCTCGGTGCTCCACGGGGCGCCGGCGTTGGCGCTGTTGGTGAGGACCGACTTGACGTAGCCGGCCGGGTTGGTCGGGTTGAGCAGGTAGTAGCCGGAGGAGAAGGAGGCGCCGGCGGCGACGGGCGCGCCGAGGAACGCGGCCGCGGTGTTCGCGGGTCCGGTCCGGTTCGAGAGCCAGGTCGAGACGGTGAGGTCCTTCCTGCCGACCAGTCCGGTCGTCGGGATGTCGACGTAGGGGGCCGCGGCGGCGGATCCGCCCGGCAGACTGAGCGCACCGCCGGCGACGGTGGCGCCGCTGCCGCGCAGGGTGCCGTTGTAGCCGTTGCCGCTGGTGTCGGCGACGGTCGTGCCGGTGGGCGCGGTGTCGAAGCTGTAGTGCAGCAGCGGCTGCGCCGTCGCTCCGGAGGCGGAGACCGGGAGGGCGGCTCCGAGCAGCGCGGTGGCTGCGATCGTCGTGGTCGCCAGGGCGGTCCGCAACGTCGATCGTGATCGTCTCATGCAGGGTTCCTCGTCGTCGAGAGGCGACGACGCTGACCCGCGGGAGGGGCCGGTGCTCCGTCGCACGGGTGGTGAGGAACCACACCCTAAGGGCTCGCGAAGGCGACACGCGAGCATTTTGTTACCGTTAACAAATATTGACTCGGTCGAGGCGCGGGAGTGCGCTCCGCGGACATCGGCGGAGCTGCGGAGAGGGGCGGCGACCTCGCGATCGCCGTCCCTCTCCGTCGTCACGAGACGTCAGTCGACGTGCTTGCCGGAGTTCGCGGTGGTCGCGGTGCCGCCGTTGGCGAGCAGGTCGCGGATGTCGGCGAGCAGCTCGAGCTCGGTCGGCGCCTTGTCCTCGGCCGCGGGGGCGTCGTCCATCTTCTTCTTGAAGGCGTTGTTCTTCAGGTGGTTGATCGGCAGCACGAACGCGAAGTAGAGCACGAACGCGACGATGACGAACTGGATCAGGGCGGAGAGGACCGCGCCGTAGGCGATGACCGTGTCGTCCTCGCCGCCGACACCGTCCCTGATGGTCCAGCCGAGCGCCTGGAGCGACGAGGCGTCGAAGAGCACGCCGATGATCGGGTTGAAGATCCCGGTCACGAGCGCGTTGACGATCGTGGTGAACGCGGCGCCGATGACCACGGCGACCGCCAGGTCGATGACGTTGCCGCGGAGGATGAACTCTTTGAAGCCGTTGATCATGATCTGTTCCGTTTCTGCCGACGGGCGGGGGGTGGTGCGCGGAGGCGGGCCTGCTCCCGGGGGAGCGGCGGCCCTAGGAGGAGGAGCCCGACCCGGAGGACGAGGGCTTGGCGGAGGAGGATCCCGAGGAACCGGAGGAGGATCCCGAGGACGAGGAGCCGGAGCCGGAGGACCCCGAGCCGGAGGATCCCGACGAGGAGCCGGAGCCGCCCGAGGACGACCCGCCGGAGCCCGAGCCGGTCGACGCGGGAGCGGACGACCCTCCGCCCGACTCGCCCTTCGACTCCTTCGACCCGGACCCGGAGCCCGATGCGCGCGAGTCCGTCCGGTAAAAGCCCGACCCGTTGAAGGTCACGCCGACCGCGCTGAAGACCTTGCGCAGCGCGCCCTGGCAGCTCGGGCACTCCGTGAGCGAGTCGTCGGTGAACTTCTGCTGGATGTCGAAGGCGTTGCCGCACTGGGTGCAGCGGTAGGAGTAGGTGGGCACTGGTGCTCCTGAGGCGGGTGGCGGCGGTGGGGGAGTGAGGAGGAGGGGAGCGGGTCAGCGCGGGATGTCGACGATGCCCGAGGGGGTGACGACGCCGTCGACCGCCTGGTCGTGCACTTCGCTCGGCACGCGCTCGACGAACTCGCTGTCGAAGATCACCGCGTAGACCGGCGGGCACTTCTCCATCGAGCCGAGCGTCTTGTCGAAGTAGCCGCGGCCCCAGCCCATCCGCATGCCCGAGCGGTCGACCGTGGCGGCGGGGACGATGATCAGGTCGACGGCGTTGATCGCGATGGGGCCGAGCAGCTGACCGACCGGCTCCGGCATCCCGAACAGGCCCTGCGTCTCGGTGTGGCCGTCGCCGACCGCCCAGTCGAGCAGGCCGTCCTGGCGGGAGATGGGGAAGAGGACCCGGATCCCGCGGCTCTCGGCCCAGCCGAGGAACGGGCGGGTGCTCGGCTCGTCCGGCGCGGAGAGGTAGCAGGCGATCGACGTCGCGCCGACGCGGGTCGCCAGCTCGACGAGGTGCTCGGTGAGGCGGAGGGTGGCCTGCTCGCGCGCGGTCGCGGTCTGCACGCGTCGGCGCTCACGGAGCTCGGCGCGCAGGGCCCGCTTCTCGTGGGTGATGTCGGCTGGCATGGAGCCCAGTCTAGATCGGGGCTGTGACCCGCCCTTCCTCGGCGGGACCGCGATGCTGAGGACTCCTTCCGCGGCAGTGTCCGCGAGCGGGGTACACGGTCGCAGAGGGGCGCCGACGGCCGAAACGTGCCGGACCACGGCCGCCGCTAGTATGGCGCCCCATGGGCACTCGTATCCGCAAAGCCGTCATCCCCGCCGCCGGTCTCGGCACCCGCTTCCTGCCGGCGACCAAGGCCATCCCCAAGGAGATGCTGCCCGTCGTCGACAAGCCGGCCATCCAGTACGTGGTCGAGGAGGCCGCCGACGCGGGCCTCCAGGACGTCCTCGTCATCATCGGGCGCAACAAGAACGCGCTCGCCAACCACTTCGACTCGGTCCCCGAGCTCGAGCACAACCTGGCCAAGAAGCTGGACGACGCGAAGCTGGCCCACGTCCAGTACGCGAGCGACCTCGCCGACGTGCACTTCGTCCGCCAGGGCGAGCCGAAGGGGCTCGGCCACGCCGTCTCGCGCGCGCAGCGCCACGTCGGCGACGAGCCGTTCGCGGTCCTGCTCGGCGACGACCTGATCGACGCGCGCGACCCGCTCCTCACCCGCATGATCGACGTGGCGGAGCAGCGCGACACCACCGTCGTCGCTCTCCTCGAGGTCGACCCCGACCAGATCCACCTCTACGGCTGCGCCGCGGTCGAGGCCACCGACGAGGACGACGTGGTGCGCATCACCGGCCTCGTCGAGAAGCCCTCCAAGGAGGACGCGCCCTCGAACCTCGCGATCATCGGCCGCTACGTGCTCAAGCCCGACGTCTTCGGCGTGCTCGAGCACACCGCGCCCGGCAAGGGCGGCGAGATCCAGCTCACCGACGCCCTCGAGCGCATGGCGCAGGACCCGGCCGAGTTCGGCGGCGTCTACGGCGTCGTCTTCCGCGGCCGCCGCTACGACACCGGCGACAAGCTCGACTACATCAAGGCCATCGTGCAGCTCGCCTCCGACCGCCCGGACCTCGGCGCCGACCTCAAGCCCTGGCTGAAGGACTTCGTCGCGGGGCTCTGAGCTCGGGGCCCGCTGCGCGGGCGCTCCCTGCTGATCGAGTAGCCCGCGGAGCGGGCGTATCGAGATCCACTGTCGCCCGCAGTCGAGGTCGCAGAACCGCGGCTCTGGTGAACGCGGGTCTCGATACGCCCCTGCGGGGCTACTCGACCAGCATGAAGCCCGCCGAATCGGCAGCGGGCGTCCTCTGCTTGCTGATCGAGTAGCCCGCGCAGCGGGCGTCTCCCTTTGCTGATCGAGTAGCCCGCGGAGCGGGCGTATCGAGATCCACGGGCGCCCGCAGTCGAGGTCGCAGACCCGCGCCTCTGGTGGACGTGGGTCTCGATACGCCCCTGCGGGGCTACTCGACCAGCAAGATCCGGTCGCAGCCACCCCCGCCCTTGCCGCGTTCCGCTCCTCCGGTCCACCCCTCTCGGCGGGGTCGGCTCCGCAGTAGGGTCAGCACATGCCGCTGCCGATCCCGACGCTCACCGAGGGTCGTGTCACCATCCGCCCGATCAGGGTCCGGGACGCCCGACCGCTCGAGCGCGAGCTGATCGCGAACCGCGCCTGGCTGCGGCAGTGGGAGGCGTCCGACCCCCGCGGCGGCGCCGCCTTCGACGTGCGCGCGAGCATCCGCTCGCTGCAGCAGAACGCGCGCGCCGGTGGCGGCGTGCCGTTCCTGATCGAGTGGGACGGCGAGCTGGCCGGCCAGCTCAACGTCTCCAACATCGGCTACGGATCGCTCTCCTCCGGCTCGATCGGCTACTGGGTGTCCGAGCGCTACGCCGGCCGCGGCATCACCCCGGTCTCGGTCGCGCTCGCCACCGACCACGCCTTCTTCGACCTCGGTCTGCACCGGATCGAGATCTGCATCCGCCCCGAGAACCGGCCGAGCCTGCGCGTGGTCGAGAAGCTCGGCTTCCGCTACGAGGGCCTGCGCCGCCGGTTCATCCACATCAACGGCGACTGGCGCGACCACTTCTGCTTCGCCCTCGTCGCGGAGGAGGTGCCGCGCGGAGTCCTGCGCCGCTACCTCGACGGCCAGGTGCCGAGCGACGTCGGCGTGCCGACCGACGCCGACCAGCGCGCCTCCCGCCGCTCGGGCCTCTCCGGGCCGCCCGACGGCGCCGGTGTCCCCCCGACGGGGAGCCGTCTGATCCGCGATCCGCACGGACACACCTACCCGTAATGACGGACGGGAGCGCCCCGTGCTCCTAGCGTTGGTCGCATGAGTAGCGACTGGCTGGGCGGGGGCGTCGTCTGGGCGCTCGCCGCCGTTCTGTGGGTCGCCTATCTCATCCCCGCGTGGATGCGCCGCCGGTCGTTCTACGCGACCGAGCGCAACGCGGTGAGGCTGCAGCAGACCCTGCGGATCCTCGCCGAGACCGCCGAGGTGCCCGAGCACGTGCGTGCGGAGGCGACGGCCCGCGAGGTCGCGCTGCAGCAGCGCACCCTCCGGGCGACCGAGACCAAACAACGAGCCGAAGAGAAGGCACAGGCGATGGAGCTGGCACAGGCGGAGAAGGCGGCGCGCGAAGCGCTGCGGCGGGCGGCCGCGAGCACGCGGCAGAGCACGCGGACGGCTCCCGGCGCGATGCGCTGGCGTCAGGGCGCGGCGCTGACGGTGCTGATCGGCCTCGTCGTCGCCCTCGTCGGGCTGGTCATGCTGCCCTTCGGCGGCGCGGGCGTCGTGCCGCTGGTCGGCGTGCTGGTGCTCGCCGCCGGGCTGGGCACCCTGATCCTGCTCGCCCCGGGCCGGCACCGCAGCGCCGCCCCCGCGTCGGTCTCGACCAGCACCGCCGAGGTGGCCCGCCGCCGCGCCGAGGTCTTCGAGGCCGAGCTCGCCGAGGAGGCCGCTGCCCCCGAGGAGGAGGCCGAGGCCGCCGAGGAGTCGCGCTGGACGCCGCAGCCGCTGCCGAAGCCGCTCTACCTCTCCCGCGGCACCGTCGCGGCCAGCGCCATGGCCTCGATCGACGCGGTGGAGCGCCTCCGCGCCGCCGCCGCCGACGCGGAGATCGCCCAGCGCGCCGCCGCAGCCGCCCCCGAGGTCGCGCCGATCCGCGCCCCGCCCCCCGCCGCGCCGGCCCCCGAGGCTCCTCGCCCCTCGTCGCGCTTCGCCTCGATGGGCGTCGTCGAGGGCGTCGACGCGATCGACCTCGACCAGGCGCTGCAGCGCCGCCGCGGGGCCTGACCGGTCCTCCGCCCGCTCGACCGCGTGCTAGTGTGGACGAGTTGTTCGGGCCGGTGACGGCTCGGAAGGCACGGGTCCGTGGCGCAGTTGGTAGCGCGCTTCGTTCGCAATGAAGAGGTCAGGGGTTCGAATCCCCTCGGATCCACCACTACACGGAAGGCCCGCTCGAGAGAGCGGGCCTTCTGCGTTTTCCGTGGCAGGGCCCGCTCGGGGGAGCGGGCCTTCTGCGTCAGCCCCAGCTCGCGCCTGCCGGCACTTGTGTTCCCCCGGAAGCCGTTCGGCCGGTACTGAGGCGGCCGCCCAGTGGCTCCGGTCGGCCGGTTGCTCCGCCGCTGAAGGACTGCTGCTCGGGGCGAGAGTGTTGGTCGCTGGGGGCGACGCTGCATCCCGCGCCGAGCGAGCCGTCGGTGGACCAGACACGTATGGTTTCCGGACGCACGTCATCGGTGAGCGGCACCGACGGTGCCGGAAAGCAGGCAGAGACATGATTCGACGGAGCAAGGCGACGGAGCACCCGTGTCCCACCCTGAGCCGATCGATCGACGTGTCGAAGACGAAGCCACTCCTGCTGGTCGGCGCGGTGCTGGTGCTCGGGCTGGCCGGCTGCGCGGAGCCTCTGCCGTCTCCGGGCGAGTCCGCACCGCGAGGCGATGCCCCTGCGTTCAGCGGTCCGTGGGGATCTGAGTTCGCCGCCTCCTACGACCGGGCGGACGGACGACTTCACCAGGTCCGTCATCGAGGACGGCGTGGTCTCGGAGCAGGAGCGCGCGGAGATGATCGACCGCTTCACCAGGTGCGTCGCGGGTCTCGGCTACGGCATCGACGAGTACGCGCTCGACGGGTCGTTCCACCTGACGTTCGCTCCGGAGACCGACGCCGACGCCGCTTACGAAGATGTGAAGGGCTGCTCGCGCAGCTCGGGCGAGACCGAGATCGGCGCGCTCTCCAGCTGGACCCATCGCAACCCGGATCGAGCTGATGAGACCACGCTGATCGTGGAGTGCCTGAGCCGCTCCGGTGTCGTGCCGTCGTCGTACTCGACGTCCGACTACGCGAACGACGTCCCGCGTGACGACTACCCATTCGCCGAGGAGGACGCGGGTCGGGAGGCGCTGCAGCGGTGCCGCATCGATCCCCTCGGTGTGGGCTCGTGACGCTGGTGCGTAGGGTCGCGGAGCCTTCTCCGGCGGATCGATAGGTCCTCGACCACTGCTGAGAGGAGCCTCGTAGCCCTCTCGGTGGTCGTGCTCACCACAGCCGCCGTCGCGATCGAACGCTCCGTCGCTGGGATCGTGGTATCGCTCAGCGGGCCGTCGCGTCCGGGTCGCGCCAGTTCTCGGTGGTCTGCAGGATCCAGAAGGCGGTGAAGAGGGCGAGGGCGACGGCCTCGACGATCAGCAGCCACTGGTCGCCGAGGAGGGCCGAGGCCCGGCCGGTCAGCAGGAGGACTATCGCGGCGGCGTCGACGGCGGCGAGGAGGGCGGCGAGGACCGAGTAGGCGATCGAGTAGGCGCGGGGCGAGCCCGGGCCGCGGATCCCCTGGGACCGCACCGCGTGGGCGTGGATCCCGGCGACGGCGGCGATCAGCAGGAAGAAGAGCGCGGCGGCGGCGTAGTGCGCGACGTCGGCGAAGAACGCCGTGGTCGAGAGCACGGCGAGGCCGGCCAGCAGAGAGGCCGCGGCGCCGGCGCGCAGGAGCGCTCCGCGGTCGAGCTCGTGGTCGAGCGCGAGGAAGCCGACGGAGGCGAGGAGGATCACGGCGGCGACGACGAGGTAGGCGAGCATCCCGACGGCGATCTCTTCCGCGGCTCCGGGGGCCTGGCAGCGAGCGGCGCCCGCGCGGCAGCCGGTGCCCGTCAGCAGCTCCAGCTCTGCGGAGGGGATCGGCGCGGGGATCAGCGCGATCACGGGCGCGGTGAAGCCGGCGAGTACGAGCAGGGCGCGACGGAGGCTGCGCCCGGCGAGCACGATGAGGGCGGTGGACACGGCGAAGAGCGCGCCGACGAAGACCGGGCGGACCGGGGTGTAGTAGGCGGCGCTGATCGAGCGCAGCGGGCCGACGGCGGTCAGGTGCCACGTCACTCCGACGGCGAGGAACAGCACCGCAGCGACGAGCGACACCCGGACGTAGCGGTAGGTCCGCAGCGACGAGACGGCGCCGTCGGCCCGCAGCGCGTCGGGGGAGTGCACGGGGCTACTCCGCGCGCAGGCCCGAGGAGGCGAGGGCGAAGTCGACGTCGATGCGGATCGCGACGCGGAGCGGGTTCTCGCGGGGCGTCCGGTAGCGCTGGGAGTAGAGCTCGACGGCGTGCGCGACCGCGTCGGGGTCCTCCTCGATCGAGGCCGGGCCGCCGAGGCTGAGCCAGCGGATGCCGTCGACCTGGCTGACGGTCGCGGTGCCGCCGCGGCGGACGTTGAGGACCTTCTGGCTCTCGCGCGAGGTGATGACGCGGACGACGCCGTCCTCGTAGGTGAAGCCGACGGCGACGACGTGCAGCCGGCCCTGCGTCCACGGAGTCGACAGGGTGGCCAGGTGCCGCTGGGTCACGAACTCGAGGCCGTCCGCGCTGAGAATGCTCATCCCGCGAGCGTAGCCGGGGTCGCTGACCCTCCCGCGAGATGCCACTTGTGCACGCGACACGCCGCGAGAAGCGTGCACAAGTGGCATCTCGCGGAGGGGGGTCAGGCGCGGAGGAGGAGGGCCTCGCCCTGGCCGCCGCCGCCGCAGAGGGCCGCGGCGCCGAGGCCGCCGCCGCGACGGCGCAGGGCGAGGGCCAGGTGCAGGGCGAGGCGGGCGCCCGAGGCGCCGACGGGGTGGCCGAGGGCGATGGCGCCGCCGTCGAGGTTGACCGACTCGGGCGGCAGGCCGAGGTCGTCGGCCGACTGCAGGACGACCGAGGCGAACGCCTCGTTGATCTCGATCAGGTCGAGGTCGGCGACGGTGCCGCCGCGGCGGGCGAGGGCGTGGAGGATCGCGGCGGACGGCTGGGAGTGCAGCGAGTTGTCGGGGCCGGCGACCTGGCCGTGCTCGGCGATCTCCGCGAGCCAGGGCAGCCCGCGCGAGAGGGCCCAGCCCTTGCTCGCGACGACGAGAGCGGCGGCGCCGTCGGTGATCGGGGAGGAGCTGCCCGCGGTGATGGTGCCCTCGGGGCTGAAGGCGGGGCGGAGGCCCGCCAGGATCTCGACCGTGGTCTCGGGGCGGATGCCGTCGTCCTCGGAGACGACCGCCGCCGGGCCGCGGCGCTGGGGGACCTCGACGGGCACGATCTCCTCGGCGAGCACTCCGGAGTCGCGGGCCGCCGCCGCGCGCTGGTGCGAGAGGGCGGCGTAGGCGTCCTGGCGCCCGCGGCGGATCCCGCGCTCGGCGTTGCCGTCGTCGGTGACCCGGCCCATCATCCGGTCGTCGAAGGGGTCGAGGAGGCCGTCGTGCAGCAGGGCGTCCTCGAGCGGCCGCGCGCCGACGCCGAGGCCGGAGCGGGCGCCGAGGAGCAGATGCGGGGTGTTGGTCATCGACTCCTGGCCGCCCGCGACCACGACGGAGGCCTCGCCGGTGCGGATCAGGCGGGCGGCGTCGATGACGGCGGTGAGGCCGGAGAGGCAGAGCTTGTTGATCGTGGTGGCGGGGACGTCCCAGCCGAGGCCGGCGCGGATCGCGGTCTGCCGGGCGGGGCCCTGACCGGCGCCGGCCTGGATGACCTGGCCGAGGATCACGGCGTCGATGCCGGAGGGGTCGGCGCCGGAGCGGGCGAGGGCCGCTCGGACTGCGGCGGCGCCGAGGTCGACGGCGGAGAGCGGGGCGAAGGCGCCGATGAAGCGGGCGAAGGGGGTGCGCGCGCCACCGAGGATGACGGGGGTGGTGTCGTCGGTGGTCATGGCGGGACTCCTTCGTCGGCGGGGATCTCGATACGCCCGCTGCGCGGGCTACTCGATCAGCATGCAGCAGCATCCTGGGCGGGTCGCGCCGGGAGAGACGTCCGCGATCCTTGCTGGTCGAGTAGCCCCGCAGGGGCGTATCGAGACCCGCCTGCCCGAGGACGGAGGCGGGGATCTCGATACGCCAGCTGCGCGGGCTACTCGATCAGCAAGGGGGTCAGGGGACGAGCAGGATCTTGCCGCGGACGTGGCCGTCCTCGCTGAGGCGGTGGGCCTCGGCGACGTCGTCGAGGCCGAAGCGCGGGCCCAGCTCGAGCGAGAAGCGGCCGTCGGCGGCGAGCTGCGCGGCGCGGGGGATCCCCTCGCGGCGCAGCGCCTTCTCCTCGTCGGTCAGCGGCACGGGGCTGCCGCCCATCCAGGCGCGGATGCCCAGCTCGGCGGCCCGCCCGCCGATGACGACGGTGCCGATGTGCTGCGGGTCGCTCACCAGCGCGAGGGAGACGGCGATCGCCTCGTCGGTGCCGGCCGCATCGAGCACGCGGTCCACTCCGTCGGGAGCCGCGGTGCGCAGGCGCTCCTCGAGGCCGGGTCCGTAGGCGACGGGCTCGGCGCCGAGCTCGCGCAGCCGCTCGTGGTTGGCCGGACTCGCCGTCGCGATCACCCGAGCGCCCCGCTCCGCCGCGAACTGCACCGCGGCCTGGCCGACGGCACCGGCACCCGCGTGCACGAGGAAGACCGAGCCCTCGGCGACGCCGAGCGAGACGACCGCCTGGTAGGCCGTGCTGATCGGGACGCCGAGCGCCGCAGCCTCCTCGAAGCCGAGGCCCGCGGGCTTGCGGTCGAGGTTCTCCGGCGCGACGACGACGGACTCGCCGTAGGTCCCGACCGCGCTGCTCACGATCACCTCGTCGCCGACGCTCCAGTCGGAGACGCCCGCGCCGACGGCGGTGACGACACCGGCGCCGTCCGAGCCGAGGCGGCGCGGGAAGGGCGGCCCGGGGCGGAGGCCGGAGCGCATCTTCCACTCGATCGGGTTCACGCCGGCCGCGCGGATCGCGACGACGACGCCGCCCTCGGGGGCCGCGGGCTCGGGCGCCTCGACGACCTCGAGCACCTCGGGGCCGCCGTTCTCGGTGTACTGCACGAATCGCGTCATGTCGTTCTCCTTCTTCGAGTCCTTCCGAGCCGCCGGGAGTGCCGGCCGGCTCAGCCCAGCAGCGTCTCGCGCACCTCGCGGCGCAGCACCTTGCCGATCAGCGAGGTCGGCAGCGCGTCGACCGTCACCACCCGCTTCGGCACCTTGTAGGCGGTGAGGTGCAGTCGGCAGAAGTCGCGCAGCGCCTCGGCCTCCACGACAGCTCCGCCCCGCAGCACGACCGCGGCCGCGACGCTCTCGCCGCCCTCGGCACGGGGAAGTCCGACGACGGCGGCGCGCACGACGTCCGGGTGCGACTCGAGCACGCCCTCCACCTCGGAGGGCGAGACGTTGAAGCCGCCCGTGATGATCAGCTCCTTCGCGCGGTCGACGATCGTGACGAAGCCGTCGGCCGAGACGGTCGCGATGTCGCCGGTGCGCAGCCAGCCGCCGGGGAGGAGGGTCGCCGCGGTGTCCTCCGGGCGCTTCCAGTAGCCCTGGAACACCTGCGGCCCCTGCAGCAGCAGCTCGCCCGACTCGCCGGGGCCGCGGTCGACGGTGGGGTCGGCCGGGTCGACCAGGCGGATCCGCGTGCTCGGGAACGGCACGCCGACGGTGCCGGGCCGCCGGCTCGGGCCGACCGGGTTGCCGAGCGCGACGGGCGAGCTCTCGGTCATCCCGTAGCCCTCGACCAGGAGCCCGCGGCTGGCGCGCTCCCAGCGGTCGACGGTGGCGACGGGGAGGCTCATCGCGCCGGAGATGGCGAAGCGGATGCTGCGCAGGTCGAGCTCGCCGCGCTCGGAGGCGCGGGCCAGCGCGTCGTAGACCGGCGGCACGGCGGGCAAGAAGGTGGGCGGCGACGACTTCGCGGCGGCCTTCACCAGAGCGACGTCGAAGGTCGGGAAGAGCACGACCTTCGCGCCGATGCTGATCGCGAAGGTGAGGCAGAGCGTCAGCCCGTAGGCGTGGAAGAGGGGGAGGACCGCGTAGAAGGTCTCGTCGCCCTCGCGGAGTCCGGGCACCCAGGCCTGGCCCTGCAGCGCGTTGGCGCGGAGGTTGGCGTGCGAGAGGATCGCTCCCTTCGGCGTGCCGGTGGTGCCGCTCGTGTACTGGAGCAGGGCCGTGTCGGCGAGCGTCGGGCGCGGGTGCGAGCGGGCGATCCGCCGGCCGCTCAGGAGGCGGTCGAAGGGGATCAGCGAGCGGGTGCGCGGGCTCGTGGTCAGCTTGGCGCGCGCCTCTCGGGCCTTCGCCAGCGGCAGCCTCAGGGCGAGGCGCTTGCCGAGCGGGAACGACGCGGTGAGGTCGACGGAGACGACGCGCTCGACGCCGAGGTCGGCGGGCAGCGCGGCGATGACGTCGGCGACCTTGTTCCAGGCCACCGCGACGCGGGCGCCGTGGTCCTCGAACTGCCGGCGCAGCTCGCGCGGAGTGTAGAGCGGGTTGTGCTCGACGACGATCGCGCCGAGCCGCAGCACGGCGTAGAACGCGATCACGTGCTCGGGGCAGTTCGGCAGGACCAGGGCGACGCGATCGCCGGGGCGCACGCCGATCCGGCGCAGGCCCTCCGCAGCGCGCGCCACCTTCTCGCCGAGCTCGGCGTAGCTCGTCGTCGCGCCGAAGAACTCGAGCGCGGTGCCGCGCCGGTAGCGGGCCACCGAGTCCTCGAGCAGATCGACGAGGGTCTGCGTGGGCGGGTCGATCTCGGCGGGCACGCCCTCCGCGTAGGAGGTCAGCCACGGCGTCGTCGCCAGGTTCGAGGATCCGGAGGTCACGGAGCAACTATCCGCCACCCGCCTCCGGGGATCCTCCGAGCGGGCGGGAGGGGGTGACGCGGGGGTGCGACGCCGAGGAGACTGGCCGGATGACTGCAGCCATCGATCTCCTCCGCGACGCCTTCGACCGCGTGCACGGCACCGTGCACGCCGTCCTCGACGACAGCACGCCCGAGCGGCTCGGCTTCCGGGCCGACGCGCAGGCGAACTCCGCCGCGTGGCTGGTCTGGCACCTGACGCGCGTGCAGGACGACCACCTCGCACCGCTGGCCGGCCGCGAGCAGGTCTGGATCTCCGGCGGCTTCCACGGGAGATCCGGACTGCCGTTCCCGGCCGAGACGAACGGCTACGGGATGGAGCCGGCCCAGGTGGCGGCGCTCGCCGCGGTGCCGGCCGAGATGCTCGCCGAGTACTACGACGCGGTGCACGAGCAGACCCTCGCCTACCTCGACACCCTCGAGGACGCCGATCTGGCCCGCGTGGTCGACGAGGACTGGGACCCGCCGGTGACGCTCGGCGTCCGGCTCGTCTCGGTCGTCGACGACGACACGCAGCACGCCGGGCAGGCCGCGTTCTCGGCGGGCGTCGCGGAGCGCGCCGGGCTCTGAGCGGGCCGGCCGCCCCTACGGTGGGACGGTGCGAGGGGCGAGCGGAGTGGAGGCGGGACGCCCGTCGATCGGCGCGGCCGCGGTGCTCCCGGCCGTCGTGCTCCCGGCCGTCGTGCTCGTCGCCGCGACGCTGCTGACCCTCGTCGGCTCGTGGATCCCCTCCTACTGGAACGACGAGGCCGCCACCCTGCGCCTCGCCCGGCTGCCGCTGCCCGAGCTGCTCGCCTTCGCGCAGCAGAAGGACGCGGTGCACGTCGCCTACGCGCTGCTGATGCACGGCTGGATCGCGGTGGCGGGGGAGTCGGAGCTCGCCGTGCGCGCGCCCTCGGCTCTCGCCGTGGGGGTCGCGGCGGCGGGGGTGCTGGTGCTGCTGCGCTCGCTCGGGCGGCCGCGCGCCGCGCTGGCGGCGGCGGTCGTGTTCGTGCTGCTGCCCCGCACCTCGTTCAGCGGGACGGAGGCGCGCTCGTCCGCGCTCGCCACCGCGCTGGTCGTCTGGGCGGCGGTGCTGATCGTCCGGGCCGCGCGAGACGGAGGGGCGCTGCGCTGGGTGGCGTTCGTCGCGGTCGCGGGGCTCGCGAACCTGGTCTTCCTGTACGACGCGCTGGTGCTCCCCGCGTTCGTGCTGCTGGCTGTTCTCGTGGCGGAGCGGCGGCGGGCCGCCGTGGTCGCCGGTCTGCTCGGCGCCGCGCTCTCGATCGGGGTCGCGAGCCCGGTGCTGCTCGCGGCGGCCGGGCAGAGCGGGCAGATCGGCTGGCTGCGCTCCCAGCCGGTGAACGCCTACACGGTGGTCGTCGAGTCGTTCTTCGGTGCCGCGTGGTGGCTGGCCGCGCTCGCCGTGGCGGTGCTGGCGGTGGCGGCACTCCGGGGGCGGCGGGTCCGCTCTCCGCTCGTGCTCGTGCTCGCGGTCTGGCTGCTCCTGCCCGCGGCCGTGCTGCTGGTGGGCACCGCGCTGATCGAGCCGATGTTCACGCCGCGCTACCTGGGCCTCAGCTCGCCGGCGCTGGCGATGCTGCTCGGTCTGGCCCTCGACTCCTGGCGTCGTGCGACCGCGGGCGTGCTCGTCGGCGCCCTCGCCGTGGCGGCCCTGCCCGCCCTCGTGCTGATGCGCACCGAGACGGGCAAGCCGGCCGGGCAGGATCTGCGCGCCCTCGCGCGGACCGTCCGCGACGGCGCGCTGCCGGGCGACGCGTTCCTGCTCGGCGACAGCGGCACCGTGTCGCTCCGGCCGCGGATCGCCCTCGCGGCCTACCCCGCCGCGTTCGCCGGGCTCGACGACGTCGCCCTCGAGCGCTCCTACGCCACGACCGGCACGTACTCCGACGTCCTGCTCGAGGGCGACGCGCTGCGCTCCGCCCTCGCCGGCGAGCGGCGGGTCTGGGCCGCCGCGCCCGCCACCGACCCCGGCGCGTTCGACTGGCTCGCGGAGGAGGGCTTCACGGCGGGCGGAGCGACGACGGTGCCGACCGCGACGGTCACGCTCTGGCAGCGCTGACGCGCGCCGTCGGCCCGCGCCCGAGCCGTTACCCTGGATCCCGGCACCGTCGCTCGGCGGCGGGGCTCGCGGTGCGAAGACCGCGCCACCGGAAGGATCCACTCACGTGACGCTGCCCACCACCTCCTCCGCCACCACCGCCGGGGCCGGCCTGACGCGCAAGGGGCGCGACGTCGCTCCCGAGATCGCCCGCTCCTGGCTGCTGGTCAATGCGACCCGCACCGACACCTTCGACGCCGCGCACGCCTCGCGCGCCGACCAGGTCGTCCTCGACATCGAGGACGCGGTCGACCCGAAGGCCAAGCCGGAGGCCCGCGCCGACGTCGCCGCCTGGCTGAGCGGCGAGAAGCGCGCGTGGGTGCGCATCAACGACCACTCCACTCCGTTCTGGTCCGACGACGTCGACGCCCTGAAGGGGCTGCCCGGCCTGGCCGGCGTCATGCTCGCCAAGACGGAGGCGGGGGAGCACGTCACCGAGACCTTCGACCGCCTCGGCGGCTCGACCCCCGTGCTCGCCCTGGTCGAGTCGGCCCTCGGCATCGAGGAGGCGGTGTCGATCGCCCGCGCCCGCGGCTGCTTCCGCCTCGCCTTCGGCAGCGGCGACTACCGCCGCGACACCGGCACCAGCGCGGACGACCTGGCGATGGCCTACCCGCGCTCGCGCCTGGTCGTCGCCTCGCGCATCGGCGACCTGCCCGGCCCGATCGACGGCCCGACCGTCTCGAACAGCCACCCGGTGCTGCGCGAGCAGTCCGCGCTCACCGTCTCGCTCGGCCTCACCGGCAAGCTCTGCCTCGACACCGAGCAGCTCGCGGTCATCAACGAGGTCATCAGCCCGACCCCGTCCGACGTCGCCTGGGCGCGCGACTTCCTCGACGACTTCGAGGCCCGCGGCCGCGTCATCCGCGACGGCAGCGACCTGCCGCGCCTGGGCCGGGCGAAGAAGATCGACAAGCTCGCGACCGCGTTCGGCGTCAACCCGCTCTGACGCTCCGGCCCGCGGCGGGGCACACTGGGGGTCGACGAGGAGGCCGGCATGGGTGCAGTCAGCACGTTCCTGTGGTTCGACGACCAGGCGAAGGAGGCGGCCGAGTTCTACACGGAGCTCGTACCGAACTCGCGGATCCTGAGCACCGAGGTGCTGCCCGAGGGCTCGCCCTCGCCGGGCACCGTCACCGTCGTGAGCTTCGAGCTCGACGGGCAGCTCTTCCAGGCGATGAACGGCGGCCCCGGCTTCCCCTTCTCGGAGGCGGTGTCGATCTCGGTCTCGGTCGAGACGCAGGCGGAGGTCGACCGGCTCTGGGACGCGCTGATCGCCGACGGCGGGCAGGAGAGCCGCTGCGGCTGGCTCCGCGACCGCTGGGGGCTGTCCTGGCAGATCGTGCCGACGGCCCTCGGGGCCGTGCTCGGCGGCTCCGACGCGGAGGGCGCCGCCCGCGCTCTGCAGGCGATGCTCGGGATGACCAGGCTCGACGTCGCCGCCCTCGAAGCCGCGTATGCCGGCGCGTGAGCAGGGGCGCCCTCGGCGCTCCTCCTCCCTCCGCACCGCCTATCTGCGCGACTACCGCTACGCCTACGGGTCGCGGTTCACGCACCTGCGCGAGGGCTGGGACGTCTCGCGCTACGCCTCGGGTGACGGCGCGCCCGTACTGCTGATCCCGGGGATCTACGAGACCTGGCAGTTCCTCCGCCCGATCGCCGACCGGCTGCACGCGGCCGGGCACCCGATCCACGTGCTGCCGGCGCTCGGCTACAACACCAGGCCGATCGTCGCCTCGGCCGCCCTCGGTCAGGAGTACCTGCGCGAGCGCGACCTGCGCGGAGTGATCGTGGTCGCGCACAGCAAGGGCGGGCTGATCGGCAAGCACATGATGGTCGTCGACGACCGCGACGAGGGCCGGATCGACCGCATGATCGCCGTCTCTACGCCGTTCAACGGCTCACCGCTCGCGCGGATCGCGCCGGCGCGAGCGCTCCGGGAGTTCGGTCCGCACCGTCCGGTCATCCGCACGCTGCTGGCCGAGCGCGACGCCGACTCCCGCATCGTCTCGATCTACGGGATGCGCGACCAGTACATCCCCGGGGGGAGCCGCCTCGCCGGCGCGCGCGAGAACATCGCGGTGTCGGTGGTCGGGCACTTCGTGCTGCTGTCGCACCCGCGGGTGCTCGCGCTCATCGCGGCGCGCGTGGATCCGGGGGGCGCTCCGGAGACGACGATCGCCGCCCCGGAGTGAGACCGGTCAGGACCAGGGCGTGAGCAGGACCAGCGGGATCTGCCGGTCGGTCTTGGTCTGGTACTCGGCGTAGTCGGGCCAGGCCGCGACGGCGCGCTCCCACCAGGCGGCGCGCTCGTCGCCCTCGAGGACGCTCGCGGTGTAGTCCTTCTTGACCGGCCCGTCCTGCAGCTCGACGTGCGGCTCCTTGACCATGTTCAGGTACCAGACCGGGTGCTCCGGCGCGCCGCCCTTCGAGGCGACGACGACGTAGGCGCCGTCGTGCTCGACCCGCATCAGCGCGGTCTTGCGCAGCTTGCCGCTGCGGGCGCCGACCGTGGTCAGGACGATGATCGGCTTGCCGCGGAGGAGGTTGCCCTCCGCGCCGCCGGTGGCCTCGTAGAGCTCCGCCTGCTCGCGGGCCCAGGCGGACGTGCTCGGTTCGTATTCTCCGGTGAGGGGCATGAGTCGATGGTATTGCGCGCACAACGTCAGCTGTCGAGGTCCCTCATCGACGATGGGCGATGAGCCCGCTTCTCGGCTGATGATGCGCACCGCTCCCGCGTCGTGCGCGCTGCGGTCGTGCACGAGGATGGAGCGGTGCAGCCAGCAGACCAGCTCGACCGAGCCCGCATCGCGCTCCTCGGCGACGACCTCTCCCGTGCCCGCTACCGCGTCGACGCCGTCCGCGAGCTCTGGGGCGAGGCCGCGGGCGAGGCGCTGCGCCGCGGCGACCGCGTCCCGGCACGGCGGGCGCTCGAGCGGGCCGGCGACCGCGGTCCGCTGGCCGCGCTCGCCCGGCTCTTCCTGCTCGCCGATCCCGTGCCGACGGCGGAGGCGGAGGCGGCGTTCCCCTCCCTCGGCGTCGACGGCGCCCTCGAGCTGGGACTCGTGCGCTCGGAGGCGGGCGCCGTCGTCACGGCCGCGCTCGACCTGCGGCCCTACGACCTGGTCGACCTGCGCGGCGCGGCCTCCTGGTGGATCGCCTCCGACCTCGGCGAGTTCGCACTCGGCCGCCCGCTCGCGGAGGACCACGTGCTCGGCGTCGGCGGGGCGAGCCTCACCCTGACCGGGCTGATGATCCAGCGACCGGTGGGCAGCGTCCTCGACCTCGGCACCGGCTGCGGGATCCAGGCCCTGCACGCCTCGCGGCACGCCGACCGCGTCGTCGCGACCGACATCTCGCACCGCGCCCTCGCGATCGCCGCCTTCAACGCGGCCCTCAACGGGATCGACTCGATCGAGTTCCGGCACGGCAGCCTCTACGAGCCGGTGGCGGGGGAGCGCTTCGACCACATCGTCACCAACCCGCCGTTCGTGATCACCCCGCGGACGGCCGGGGTTCCCGCCTACGAGTACCGCGACGGCGGGCTGGAGGGCGACGAGATCGTCCGCCGCGTGATCGTCGGCGCCGCCGAGCACCTGGTGCCGGGCGGGGTCGCGCAGCTGCTCGGCAACTGGGAGTACCGGGCCGACGCGGACGCCTTCGACCGGGTCGGCGCGTGGCTGGCCGACGACCGCAGCCCGCTCGAGCAGGCGCTCGAGCCCGGGCACGCCGGACTCGCCGCCTGGATGGACGGGACCGCCTCGCCGCTCGACGTCTGGATCGTCGAGCGGGAGCAGCAGGACCCGGCGATCTACGCCGAGACCTGGATCCGCGACGGCGGCACCACCCGCGGCGCGGAGTCGGACGCGCTCGTCGACGCCTGGCTCGAGGACTTCGAGCGCCGCGGCGTGACCGGGGTGGGCTTCGGCTACGTCACCCTGCGCCTGCCCGCGTCGCCGCGCCCGCCGATCCGGCGGCTGGAGCGGCTCGACGGGGCCGTCGCGACCGCGGGGCTGGGCGGGCACCTCGCGCACTGCCTCGACGCGCAGGAGCGGCTGTCCCGGCTGGACGACGCGGCGCTCGCGCGGCAGGCCCTCGTCGTCGCGGGAGACGTCACCGAGGAGCGGCACTACTGGCCGGGCAACGACGATCCGACGGTGCTGCGGCTGCGCCAGGGCGGCGGCCTCGCGCGGGTCGAGGAGGCGGACACGGCGCTCGCCGCGGTCGTCGGCGCCTGCGACGGCGAGCTGTCGGTCGCGGCGATCACGGCCGCGGTCGCGTCGCTCCTGCACGTGGAGGAGGCGGCGGTGCTGGACTCGGTGCTGCCCCGGGTGCGCGAGCTGGTCGCGACGGGGGTGCTGCGGCTGCCCTGAGCGCGGCGGTGGGTCGTCGATCAGAAGAGGGTCGCGGGGGCGTCCTCGGTCTCGGCGGCGGGCGTCACGGCCGGAGCCGCACCCGGCCAGCCCGGGCCGGCGTCGACGGCGGTGCGACGCTGGTAGGCCGTGGCCGCCGCACGGGCGCGCACGTCGGCGGCCTCGTTCATCCGGTGGTTGGCGTGGCCCTTCACCCACTCGAAGGTGACGGCGCGGCCCTGCAGCTCCTCGTCGAGCGCCTTGATGATCTCGACGTTCATCACCGGCTTGCCGTCGGCCTTGCGCCAGCCCTTCCGCTTCCAGCCCGGCAGCCACTCGGTGCAGGCCTTGATGGCGTACTGGCTGTCGCAGAGGATGTGGACGGGCTCGCTCTCCTGCGCCGTGGCGCGGAGCAGTTCGAGGACCGCCGTGAGCTCGCCGATGTTGTTCGTGCCGTGCGACCAGCCGCCGGCCGCCCAGCGCTCGTCGTCGACGTACCAGGCCCAGCCCGCGGGGCCGGGGTTGCCCAGCGCTGATCCGTCTGCGGCGGCGATGATGCTCACGTGCGGTCCTCCTCGGAATCGGTGCGCTGTCGCCAGCGCCCTTCGAGGGTAGTCGCCCGCACCGGCGCCGGCCGCGCCGGCGGCGACCCGGACGAGGTCTCGATACGCCGCTGGCGCGGCTGCTCGACCAGCATGGTTGCTGCCACCGCTGGGGCGGCTGCTCGACCCGCGAGCGGCGCTACGACGCGCGGCGGGCGAGCGTCACGCGGGTGGCGTACGGCATCGCGACGCGGTCGCCGGGCAGCGCGTCGACGACCTCGGCGACGGCGGCGAGCACCGCGGCGCGCTCCTCCGGAGCCATCGCGATCACGTAGCTGCGCGACGCGAACATGTCGAGCAGGGCCGGCCGGTCGAGCTCGAAGGACCAGTCGAACTCGGCGTACGCCAGGCGCTCGAGCGCCGAGCCGAGCGGCGGGTGCACGGTCTCGAAGCGCTCGGCGGTCGAGGACCCGGCGACCTCGCCGAGCCGCCGCACCCACGGCACGGTCTCGTCGCGGATGTTCCAGACCAGCGCGAGCACGCCTCCCGGCACGAGCACCCGCGCGACCTCGGCGCTCGCGCGCTCGGCGTCGACCCAGTGCCAGGACTGCGCGGCGGTGACGAGCTCGACGGAGGCGTCCGGCACCGGGATCGCCTCGGCCGTCCCCGCGAGCGACCGCACCGACGGCAGCTGAGCGCTCAGCCGCTCCAGCATCGCCGCGTCCGGCTCGACGGCGGTCACGTCGAGCCCGCGCGCCACGAGCGACGCGGTGAACTTGCCGGTGCCCGCGCCGAGGTCCGCGACGCGCACCCGGTCGGAGGCGTCCGCTCCGGCCGCCCGCGCGCGCTCGGGCACGAAGGCGCCCGCCACCCGCGCCGGCGCGTGCCCGACGAGCCAGTCCACCGCGTCGTCCGGGTAGCCCGGCCGCCCGCGGTCGTAGGCGTCGACGGCGGAGCCGAAGGAGCGGCCGAGGCCGGTGTCGGGAGCGGAGGGTGTCGCGTCGGAGGGCATGCCTCCGAGGCTACGCGTCGGCCGCCGCGGCCCCCAGGGTGCGCGCCAGGACGTCGACCGCGTAGCCGTAGCCCGCGATGCCGGCGCCGACGATCACGGCGACGGCGATGTCGGAGAGGTAGGAGTGCTGCCGGAACTCCTCGCGCCGGTGCACGTTGCTCACGTGCACCTCCACCAGCGGCAGCTCGGTCGCGAGCACGGCGTCGCGGATCGCGATCGAGGTGTGGGTGTAGGCACCGATGTTGAGCACGAGGCCGGCGGCGGTGCCGCGCGCCGCGTGCAGGCGGTCGATGATCGCGCCCTCCGAGTTGCTCTGGAAGAACTCGACCTCGACGCCGAGCCGCGCCGCAGTGCGGGCGGCGAGCGCCTCCGCGTCGGCGAGCGTGTCGGAGCCGTAGACCGCGGGCTCGCGGGTGCCGAGCAGATTCAGGTTCGGGCCGTTGACGACGAGGATCTTCACGCTCCGACCCTAGCGACCCGGGGGCGCTGACCGGTCAGGCGAGCGTCGCCGCGACGCCGACCGGCAGCGCCGGCAGCGCGGCGCGCAGGCGGATCAGCTCGCGGGCGTGCTCGTCCAGCCGGCGGTCCTCGTCGTTCTGCGCCTCGAGCGCCGGCACGGCCTCGGCCGCGCCGTCGTCGCCGCGCACCACGAGGACGCTCATGCACTGCGTGGTCAGCGCGAGCTCGCCGGTCCGCGGGTCACCCGAGCGCACGTGGATGGCGAGGTGCATAGAGCGCGGGCCGGTGTGGATGAGCCGCGCCTCGACCTCGACGAGGTGGCCGATCCGCACCGGCCGGTAGAAGTGGATGCCACCGGAGTAGACGGCGACCGCGTCGCGGCCGCTCCAGCCCTGGGCGACGGCGTTCGCGGCCTCGTCGATCCAGCGCATCACGATGCCGCCGTGGGCGTTGCCGCCCCAGTTGACGTCGCCGGGAGCGGCGAGGAAGCGGAAGACGATCCGCGGGCCGGTGCCCGCCCCGGTGTAGTCCTGGGCGCGCATCACCTCGTGCAGCGCGCGGCGGCCGTCGATGCGGGCGGCGGCGCCCTCGGCCAGGGCGAGGTCCTCGATCGTGCGCGGGGTCCACTCCGGGACCGGGCGGGGGCGCTTCTCCTCGTCCACCGCGACGAAGATCAGGAGGCAGTGCGTCGCCGCCTCGTAGCGCCCGGTGCGCGGGTCGGCCTGGGCGACCCGGACCAGCACGTGCATGCTCGTGCGGCCGGTGTGGATGACCTGCGCGCTGGCCTCGATCAGATTGCCGACCGCGATCGGCCGGGTGAAGTGCACGTTGCCGACGTAGGCGGTCACGCAGTAGCCGCCGCTCCAGCCGACGGCGCAGGCGTAGCCGGCCTTGTCGATCCACTCGAGCACGCGGCCGGCCTGGGCGCTGCGGCCGTCGGCGGTCGCGTCCTGCGGCGCGGCGAGGAAGCGGAGGGTGATGCGGTCGTCCATGGTGCCCGTCTGGTCGCGCGGTGGAGGGGGGATCTCGATACGCCCCTGCGGGGCTACTCGATCAGCATGGCCGAGGCAGGGGAGGTCCTTGCTGGTCGAGTAGCCGCGTCAGCGGCGTATCGAGACCCGCGTGTACGGAGCTGGTGGATCTCGACACGCCCCTTCGGGGCTACTCGATCAGCAAGGGGGGGAGGGGGAGTGGACCCGCGGAGGGGGATGCGAAGAAGGGGATGGTTCCCTCCGCGGGCCACAGGGGCGCCGGCGCGGGGCCGGCGGGCTCGGGGTCAGGCCGCGCGGGCCGTGGGCAGCTCCTCGGCGAGCAGCCGGAGTCGCAGCGCCCGGAGCTCGGCGGTCAGCTCGGGCGGCAGGCGGTCGCCGAAGCGGGCGAAGAACTCCTCGGTGAGCGCGCACTCGTCGAGCCACGCCTCGATCGGCACCGCGAAGAGCTCCTCCTCCGCCGCGGCCGAGAGGTTCAGCCCGTGCGTGTCGATCGACACCGGCAGGTCGCCGATCGCGCTGGGCCTCGACTCCGCGAGCCCCTCGATCCGGCGGACGAGCCACTGCAGCACCCGCGCGTTCTCGCCGAAGCCGGGCCAGAGGAAGGAGCCGTCGGCTCCCTTGCGGAACCAGTTGACCTGGAAGATCGCGGGCGCCTTCTCGCCGAGGTCCGCGCCGACCGCGAGCCAGTGCGCGAAGTAGTCGGCCATGTTGTAGCCGCAGAACGGCAGCATCGCGAACGGGTCGCGGCGCAGCTCGCCGACCGTCCCCTCCGCCGCGGCCGTCTTCTCGGACGCGATGGTCGCGCCGAGGAAGACGCCGTGCTGCCACGAGGTGGCCTGGGTCACCAGCGGCACGTTGCTCGCGCGCCGGCCGCCGAAGACGATCGCGTCCAGCGGAACGCCGTCGAAGGCGTCCCAGTCGCCGGAGAGCGTCGGGCACTGCTCGGCCGGCGCCGTGAACCGGGCGTTGGGGTGCGCGGCGGGCGTGCCGGAGGCGGGCGTCCACGGCTCCCCGCGCCAGTCGGTCAGCCGCTCGGGGACCTCGTCGGTGAGGCCCTCCCACCAGACGTCACCGTCCTCGCGGAGCGCGACGTTGGTGAAGATCGTGTTGCCCCAGAGGGTGTGCACGGCGTTGGGGTTGCTGCTCTGCCCGGTGCCCGGCGCGACGCCGAAGAAGCCGGTCTCGGGATTCATCGCCCACAGGCGGCCGTCCTCGCCCTTCTTCATCCAGGTGATGTCGTCGCCGAGGGTCTCGACGCGCCAGCCGGGGATCGTCGGCTGCAGCATCGCGAGGTTGGTCTTGCCGCACGCACTCGGGAACGCCGCCGCCACGTGGTAGCGGCGACCCTCGGGCGAGACGATGCGGATGAGCAGCATGTGCTCCGCGAGCCAGCCCTCCTCGCGGCCCATCGCCGAGGCGATCCGCAGGGCGAAGCACTTCTTCGCCAGCAGCGCGTTGCCGCCGTAGCCGGAGCCGAACGACCAGATCTCGCGGGTCTCCGGGAACTGGGTGATGTACTTCGTCGCGTTGCACGGCCAGGCGACGTCCTCGCGGGTCGTGCCGTCGGCGTCGCGGAGCGGGAAGCCGACCGAGTGCACGCCGCGGACGAAGGCGGTCTCCTCGGTGAAGGCGGCGAGCGGCTCCGCGCCGACGCGGGCCATGATCCGCATGTTCAGCGCGGCGTAGGCGGAGTCGGTCAGCTGCACGCCGAGCTGCGAGAGCGGCCCGCCGACCGGGCCCATCGAGAACGGGACGACGTACAGCGTCCGGCCGCGCATCGAGCCGGCGAAGTGCGGGGCGAGCTCCGCCTTCATCGCGGACGCCTCGCGCCAGTTGTTGGTCGGGCCGGCGTCGGCCTCGTCGGTGGTGCAGGTGAAGGTGCGGTCCTCGACCCGGGCGACGTCGTCGGGGTCGGTGCGGGCGAGGAACGAGCCGGGCCGCCACTCCGGGTTGAGGGCGATCAGCTTGCCCTCCTCGACCATGCGGCCGGTGAGGCGGTACCACTCGGCGGGGGAGCCGTCGATCCACTCGATCGCGTCGGGCTGGAGGAGCGCGGCCGTCTCGCGCACCCAGCGGCGCAGGGCGAGCGGCGCGGGCGGGACGATCGGCGCGGCGACCGCGGTCGGTGCGGTCATCGTGGTCGTCTCGAGGAGGAGGGTGTTGCTGTAGATGCTCATGCTGGCTCCGCTTTCAGTGCAGTCGTCGTCGACGGGGTGGGGAGTCGGTCCTCGTGGCGGTCGTGATCCGACGAGGCGAGGGGCGCTCTCTGGCGCCTGAAGCCAGAATGGAGGAGGATCGAGGGGTATTTGCGGGGCTGGAGCCGTCAAGAAGCGCGGTTTTTGCGCCTCCGTCACAACCGATCGCTGGAGCTCGCCGTGACCGACACCACCGTCCCCGCCGCCGGGACCGCCGCCGGGACCGACGCCGGGCCCGCCGCCGGGCCCGCCGCCGGGACCGACGCCGCCCTGCTCGGGCAGCGGATCCGGCACTTCCGCACCCGGCGCGGGCTGACCCTCGGGCAGCTCGCCGAGCGCGTCGGCGTCTCGGGCAGCCAGCTCTCGCTGATCGAGACCGGCCGCCGGGAGCCGCGGCTCTCCCTGATGCAGGGCCTCGCCACCGCGCTGGGCGTCGAGCTCGCCGCGCTGCTCTCCGACGAGCCGCCGAGCGAGCGCGCCGCCCTCGAGATCGAGCTGGCCCGGGTGCAGAAGGGCTCGCTCTACCGCTCGCTCGGCCTGCCCGAGTTCAAGGTGAACAAGGGACTCACCACCCCGGTGCTGGAGGCGTTCCTCGGGGTCTACCGCGAGCTGGCGCGACGGAAGAGCGAGGCCAGCGCGACACCGGAGGAGGCGCGGCGCGCCAACACCGCGCAGCGGCTCCAGCTGCGCGAGCGCAACGCCCACCTGCCCGAGATCGAGGCGGTCGCCGGCGAGATGCTCCGCACGGTCGGGCACCGCGGCGGCGCGCTGACCCACAGCTCGGTCTCGAAGATGGCGCGGCACCTCGGCTTCGAGATCATCCACGTCGGCGACCTGCCGCACTCCGCTCGCTCGGTGATCGACCTCGCCAACGGGCGGATCTACCTGCCGCCCGCCTCGATCCCCGGCGGGCACGGGCTGCGGGCGCTCGCGCTGCAGGCGATGGCGCACCGACTGCTCGGCCACGAGCGCCCCGCCACCTACGCCGACTTCCTCCGCCAGCGCCTCGAGATCAACTACTTCGCGGCCGCCTGCCTGATGCCGCTCGAGCCGGCTGTGGCGTTCCTCGAGGAGGCCAAGCGCGAGCGCGACATCTCGGTCGAGGACTTCCGCGACGGCTTCGGCGTCACGCACGAGGCGGCGGCGCTGCGCTTCACCAACCTGCTGACCTCGCACCTCGACATCCGGATGCACTTCCTCCGCGTGCTCGGCGACGGCTCGATCCAGAAGGCCTACGAGAACGACGGCCTGCCGCTGCCGACCGACGTCACCGGCGCGGTCGAGGGGCAGACGGTCTGCCGCTACTGGTCCGCGCGGTCGGCCTTCGGCCGCACCAACCGCACCACGGAGTACTACCAGTACGTGGACACGCCGGCCGGCACCTTCTGGTCGGCCTCGCAGACCGGGACCACCGCGACGGAGGAGTTCTCGATCACCGTCGGGGTGCCCTTCGCCGAGGCGCGCTTCTTCCGCGGCCGCGACACCGACCGCCGCGAGCAGTCCCGCTGCCCCGACGAGTCCTGCTGCCGCCGCGCCCCCGCCGAGCTCGCCGCGCGCTGGGACGGCAACGCCTGGCCGAGCGCCCGCCTGCACGCGCACGTCCTCGCCCCGCTGCCCTCCGGCACCTTCCCCGGCATCGACGACGCCGAGGTCTACGCCTTCCTCGACACCCACGCCCGCGAGTCCTGACCCCCCTCCCCTCCTCCCCACCCCCGCCACCCTCCGCGAGATGCCAGTTGAGTACACCTGCATCGGCGTGTCGCGCACCCAACTGGCATCTCGCGGAGGGGGCTGTGGAGAACGAGAGCGAGGAGGGCGGGGGAGCGGGCAGGGTTCCGGCATGGAAGAGGAGTCGGGCAAGGTCATCGCATCGAGGGACGGGGCATCGCGTCGGAGACTCGCGGCCGAGTACCCGGTCGTCGCGTTCCGCGGGGCGCGAGCGGCCGTGGAGCCGATCACGTACGAGGAGAGGATCGCGGCGTTCTCGGCGGTGATGCGGCCGGGGGAGTTCTTCTCGCACGACACGGCCGCACACCTGCTCGGCCTTCCCGGCCGGACCCCGACGGAGGTGACGCCGCTTCACGTGTCGGTCGCGCCGCCGTTGCGCGCGGCGCGGCGAGTGGGTGTCCGGTCACACCATCTCTGGGACGAGGCGGTCGCGGTCGTCGACACGGGGTTCCCGGTCGCCGACCCGGCGTCGACCTTCTGCCACCTCAGCTCCTCGCGGTCGGTCGACGATCTCGTCGTGCTCGGCGACGCCCTCGTCCTTCCTGACGAGGAGGGGCGACGACGGGGTGTGCGGGTCGACCTGGCCGCGCTGTCGGCGCGGGTGGCCGGGTACCGAGGGAGAGGCGGGAAGCGCGCCCGCGAGGCGATCGGCTGGGTCCGCGAAGGCTCCGAATCGCCGATGGAGACGGTGCTCCGGCTGCTCCTGATCCGCGCCGGCCTGCCCGAGCCGAAGCTGAACGTCGAGCTCTACGACGCCGACGGCACCTTCGTCGCGCGAGTGGACCTGCTCTACCGCGACCAGCGGGTCGTCGTGGAGTACGACGGCGACCATCATCGGACCGACAAGCGCCAGTACGAGCGGGACATCGCCCGCAGTGAGGCCATCCAGGCCCTCGGCTACGACCACATCCGAGTCCGCGCCTCCGGAGTGCTCACCCACCCCGAGGCGACCCTCACCCGCGTCCGCCGCGCCTTCACCCGCTGACCGTCCCCGCGAGATGCCACTTCAGTACGCGACACGCCGTAGGAGGCGTACCCAACTGGCATCTCGCGGAAGGGAGGGGAGGGTCAGCCGGAGATCAGGGCGCGGGCCGTGCCCTCGTCGAGGATGAGGTCGGTGAGCAGGCCCGCGGCGAGGGCGCCGCGCAGGCCCGGCAGCTTCGAGGCGCCCGAGACGACGCAGATGCGGCGGGAGGCGCGGCGCACGGTGGAGAGGTCCGGGCCGCTTGCACGTTCGTTCATGGGGATGTCGTCCCAGGTGCCGTCGGCGCGGTAGAACACCGTGGCGACGTCGCCGACGACGCCGGAGGCGCTGAGCGAGGTGAAGTCGCTCGGCTCGAGGTAGCCGCCGATGTAGACCTTCGAGGGCACCGCCGCGAACGGCGAGCCGAGGCCGAAGAGCGCGACGTCCATCCGCTGCTGCAGCTCGAGCACCCGCTTGGTCGAGCGCTCGCGCCAGACCGCCTTCTTGGTCATCGGGTCGTCGAAGAACGCCGGCACCGGGAACTGCTGCACCTTCGCGGCGTAGGCGTCGCCGAAGCGGCGGAGGATCTCGCTGGAGTAGTTGATGCCGGTGGTCTCGGTGTTGCCCGCCCCGTTGAGCTGCACGATCTGGGTGTTGTGCGTCTCCTTCGCGATCAGGTGCCGGCTCATCGCGCTCATCGTCGAGCCCCAGGCGATGCCCACGATCATGTTCGAGTCGATGAACGGCCCGAGGATCCGCGCGGCCGACAGCGCGACCCGCTCCAGCCTGTCGATCTCGCTGGTGTGATCGGGCACCGGGACGATGTGCGCCGTGATGTCGAAGTGCGCGCGCACCTCCGCCGAGAGCGCGCTCGCCCGATCGAGCGGCGAGCGGATCTGGATGTCGACCAGTCCCGTCGCGCGGGCGTGCGAGAGCAGCCGCGAGACGGAGGAGCGCGAGGTGTGCAGCTCGTGCGCGATGGCGTCCATCGTGAGGTCCTGCATGTAGTAGAGCTGCGCCGCACGGAGCGCGTCCCGGGTCTTGTCGGGGTGGGTCGCGTGCGTCGTCTCGTCCAGTTCGACGACCGGTCGGACAGGGGTCATTGCCACTCCTTGCACGTATTTCCACCCGTCTTGACCGGATGTGTTGTCGGGTCAAGGATGTCTGTATTCCCTCGCGATATCAACCGTCCATCCGGGGCGGCCACACTCGCACGAGGCATTCGACGCAACACCTACGACACGAAGGCGAGTACGAAGTGGCACAGTCTGTCGGAACTCCCGGAAGCTCCTCTCTCCGCGAGAGCGTCTCCGCCCTGCGGGACAACCCCCGCGCGACCGTCCTCGTGATCGGCGGTGGGATCAACGGCATCGGGACCTTCCGCGAACTCGCGCTGAACGGCGTCGACGTCGCCCTCGTCGAGCGCGGCGATTACGTGTCCGGCGCCTCCAGCGCGTCGAGCCACATGATCCACGGCGGCATCCGCTACCTCGAGAACGGCGAGTTCCGCCTCGTCAACGAGGGCGTGCACGAGCGCAACGGCCTGCTCAAGATCGCGCCGCATTACGTGAAGCCGCTGCAGACCACGATCCCGATCTACTCGACGTTCTCGGGCATCCTGGCCGCGCCGCTGCGCTTCCTCACCCACAAGTCGGGCAAGCCGCAGGAGCGCGGCGCGCTGCTGATCAAGGTCGGCCTGACCCTCTACGACTTCTTCTCCCGCGACGGCGGCGTCGTCCCGCGCCACCAGTTCCACGGCCGCAAGCGCTCGCTGAACGAGCTGCCCAAGCTCGACCCGAAGATCAAGTACACCGCCACCTACTTCGACGCCTCCGTGCACGAGCCGGAGCGCCTGGCGCTCGACGTGCTGCGCGACGCGCTCGTCGGCGGGAAGAAGGCCCGCGCGGCCAACTACGTCGAGGCCGTCGGCACCGCCGAGGGCGGCGTGCTGCTGCGCGACCGCGAGAGCGGCGAGGAGTTCGCCTTCCAGGCCGACGTCGTCGTCAACGTCTCCGGGCCGTGGACCGACTTCACCAACACCGCGCTCGGCACCACCACGAAGTTCATGGGCGGCACCAAGGGCTCGCACATCGTCCTCGACAACCCGGAGCTGGTCGAGGCCTGCGAGGGCCGCGAGATGTTCTTCGAGCACAGCGACGGCCGCATCGTCCTGATCTACCCGCTCAAGGGCCGGGTCATGGTCGGCACGACCGACATCGAGGCCGACCCCAACGAGCCGGCCGTCTGCACCGAGGACGAGATCGACTACTTCTTCGACCTGGTGAACCACGTGTTCCCCTCGATCCCGGTCACCCGCGAGCAGATCGTCTTCAAGTTCTCCGGCATCCGCCCGCTGCCCCGTCACGACGACGAGACCCCCGGCTTCGTCTCCCGCGACTACCGCATCGAGCCCTCGACCCTGCCCGGCGGGAAGACCCCCGTGCTGAGCCTGGTCGGCGGCAAGTGGACGACGTTCCGCGCCCTGTCCGAGCACCTCTCCAACGAGGTCTTCAAGCGGATCGGCGTCACGCGCCGCGTCTCCACCGTCAAGACCGCGATCGGCGGCGGCAAGGGCTTCCCGCGCACGGACGCCTCGCGCGCCCAGTGGATCAGCCAGCACCGCTCCGGTCTGTCCTCGGCCCGCACCGGCCAGCTGCTCGAGCGCTACGGCACCCGCGCGCAGGAGGTCATCGAGGCGCTCGCCGACGGCCACGACGAGGCGCTCGACTTCGACAAGGACTTCACCACCGGTGAGATCCGCTACCTCGCCCAGCGCGAGAGCGTCGTGCACCTGATCGACCTGGTGATGCGCCGCACCAACCACGCCTTCACCGGCGGCCTGAGCCGCGAGCTCCTGGAGGAGCTTGCGCAGCACACCGGCGAGGTCCTCGGCTGGGACGAGAGCACCCGGGCGCAGGAGGTCGACGCGACGATCGCGCACCTCAAGCAGTACAACGGCGTCGACGTGGGCGGCAGCTCCGTTCAGGCGCCGACGGCGGTCCCGGCCTCCTGACGGGGGTCGCTGGCGCAGATCGACGGGAGTCCCGGTCCGAGGAGAGAACTCGGGCCGGGACTTCGTCGTGACAACGCACAAACGTGCACGCGGCGTTCCTTGTCGCCGCGGCAGGGCGCGGATAACTTCACACACGTCGGGCATCGATGCCCGACGCGGGCGCGCTGGCGCGTTCCGTCTTGAGAAAAGGAAAAGGTCAACGTGGACAATCTCGGAGTGGTGTTCCTCGCGGAAGTCGTGGGAACGGCGATGCTCGTGCTCCTCGGCTGCGGCGTCGTCGCCAACGTGGCACTCGTCAAGAACAAGGGTTTCAACGGCGGATTCCTGATGGTCAACTTCGGCTGGGGCTTCGCGGTCTTCGCCGGTGTGATCGTCTCCTACAACTCGGGTGCGCACCTCAACCCCGCGGTCACGCTCGGCCTCGCGGCCAGCGGAGCGACGGAGTTCGGCTCGGGCGTCCCGGTCAACATCGTCTCGATCCTGATGTACATCCTCGCCCAGATGATCGGTGCGATCATCGGCGCCGTCTTCTGCTGGCTCGCCTACAAGCAGCACTTCGACGAGGAGCCCGACGCGGCGAACAAGCTCGGCGTCTTCTCGACCGGCCCGGCCATCCGCTCCTACGGCTGGAACTTCGTCACCGAGGTCATCGGCACCTTCGTCCTCGTCTTCGTGGTCATCGGCTTCGGCGGCGGTCGTCAGGGCGACGGCGGACTCGCGGCCCTGGGCGCCCTGCCCGTCGCCATCCTGGTGATCGCGATCGGCGCCTCGCTCGGTGGCCCGACCGGCTACGCGATCAACCCCGCCCGTGACCTCGGCCCGCGCATCGCGCACGCGCTGCTCCCGATCAAGGGCAAGGGCTCGAGCGACTGGAGCTACGCCTGGGTGCCCGTCGCCGGCCCGATCGTCGGCGGTGTGCTCGCCGGTCTCGCCTCGACCGCGCTGCTGCCGATCCTCTAGACGCCGAGCTTTTCGGCGTCGAGCACTTCGGCTCCGAGCCGCCCTCTTCATCACCCCGTTACGAAGGAGTAATCATTCATGGCTGACTACGTCATCGCTATCGACCAGGGGACCACGTCGTCCCGCGCGATCATCTTCGACAAGAAGGGCTCGATCGTCTCCACCGGACAGAAGGAGCACGAGCAGATCTTCCCGCGCGCGGGCTGGGTCGAGCACGACCCGGTCGAGATCTGGAACAACGTCCGCGAGGTCATCGGCCAGGCGCTCTCCCGCGCCGACCTGACCCGCCACGACATCGCCTCGGTCGGCATCACCAACCAGCGCGAGACCGCCGTGGTCTGGGACAAGACCACCGGCAAGCCCGTCTACAACGCCATCGTCTGGCAGGACACCCGCACGCAGTCGATCGTCGACCGGCTCGCCGGCGACGAGGGCGCCGACCGCTTCAAGTCGATCGTCGGGCTCCCGCTCGCGACCTACTTCTCCGGCACCAAGATCGTCTGGATCCTGGAGAACGTCGAGGGCGCCCGCGAGAAGGCGGAGGCCGGCGACCTGATGTTCGGCACCACCGACACCTGGGTCCTCTGGAACCTCACCGGCGGAATCGACGGCGGCGTGCACAAGACCGACGTCACGAACGCCTCGCGCACCCTCTTCCTCGACCTCGAGACCCTCGAGTGGCGCGACGACATCCTCGAGGCCTTCGGGGTGCCGAAGTCGATGCTCCCCGAGGTGTGCTCGTCCTCCGAGGTCTACGGGCAGGTCGAGTCGTCCTCGCTGCTGCGCGAGGTCCCGATCGCCGGCATCCTGGGCGACCAGCAGGCCGCGACCTTCGGCCAGGCGGCGTTCGATCCGGGCGAGGCGAAGAACACCTACGGCACCGGAAACTTCCTGATCTTCAACACCGGCACCGAGATCGTGCACTCCAAGAACGGGCTGCTGACGACCATCGGCTACAAGCTCGGCGACGGCGAGGTGCACTACGCGCTCGAGGGCTCGATCGCGGTCTCCGGCTCGCTGATCCAGTGGCTGCGCGACAACCTCGGCCTGATCGGCTCGGCCCCCGAGGTCGAGGCGCTGGCCGCGACGGTCGAGGACAACGGCGGCGCGTACTTCGTCCCCGCCTTCTCCGGTCTCTTCGCGCCGTACTGGCGAGCGGACGCGCGCGGTGCGCTCGTCGGCCTCACCCGCTACGTCAACAAGGGCCACATCGCCCGCGCCGCGCTCGAGGCGACCGCCTTCCAGACCCGCGAGGTCCTGGACGCGGTCAACGCCGACTCCGGTGTGCCGCTGCAGGAGCTCAAGGTCGACGGCGGCATGATCGCCAACAACCTGCTGATGCAGTTCCAGGCCGACATCCTCGGCGTGCCCGTGGTGCGCCCGGTCGTCGCCGAGACCACCGCGCTCGGCGCCGCCTACGCCGCGGGCCTCGCGGTCGGCTTCTGGGAGAACCTGGACGACCTGCGCCAGAACTGGCAGGAGGACTCGCGCTGGACCCCGCAGATGGACCAGGACGAGGCCGCCCGCCAGTACCGCCTCTGGAAGAAGGCCGTCACGAAGACCTTCGACTGGGTCGACGAGGACGTGCAGTAGGCACTGCACCGCTGAACGCACGAGGGCCCGCGCACGTGACGTGCGCGGGCCCTCGTGCGTGTCGCGCCAGACGGAGCGCACTGCTCGTCCTCATGACACCATCTTCATATGGTGATCGACTCCGCTTCCCGACCAGCCGCCGAGAGCGCCCGCAGCGCGAACGAGAGCAGCGCGAACGAGAGCAGCGCGAGCGAGAGCAGCAGCGCGAGTGAGCGCCGGCCCCCGCGCGGCCGCGCGGACAGTGAGGCGGACGATCGCAGCGTCGCCGCAGTCGTCGAAGCCTGGGTGACCGGGCAACGGCACCCGGTCCATCGCACCGTGATCTTCGCCGAGGTGGACGACGACCGGGTGGACGAGCTCGCCGGCCGGGACGCCTCGGCGGCGCTGCTCGTCCCGGCGGAGGCTCGGTCGAGTGGGCCGTCCTCAGCAGAGGAACGCGCGCGCCGCGCGGTGGGGACCGTGATCGAGTACCGCGGGCGGTTCGGCGAGATCGGCGACGAGATCACGATCGCCGGACGCACGCTCGAGCTTCAGGACTACGCCGCCTCCGCCTTCCTCGACGTCGTCGGGCCGATGGTGGTCCGCCTGGGCGACGAGGGCGGCTGGGCGGCTCTCCTGGACGACGCCGACATCGTCCTGGGTGAGGGTCTGTTCCCCGCTCATCTCCTGCATCCGAGCGTCCTTCTCGCGGAGCGGGACGCTTTCCTCGCCGAAGCGGTCGGCCGGCCCCGCGAGCCCCGTCCCGTCGTCCCGGCATCCGGTGGAGTGCGCTGGGCCCCGGAGGGCCCGACCGCCACCGCCGCGACGACGAGTCCGCTCGTACAGGCGTTCGGCGGGGTGGTCGCTCCCGAGCGGATCCTCGTCGATGCGCGGGCGCGGCCGTGGCTGGGTCGGTACATCGCGGCGATCGAGCTGCTCCGGCGCACCGGACGCGGCCCGTGCGCCGAGATCCTCGGACTCGGCGTCTCGCTCCTCGAGGACGAGGCAGCGGACGTCGTCGTCCCGGTCGATGCGGCGTTCCTGACCCGGGGCACGGCGGACTGGCTGCTCGAAGACCTCGCCACGCGTCGCCGCTACCGTCTCTCCACTCGTGCTGCAGCCGTTGTCGAGGCTCTGCAGACCTCGTCGAGTCCGGAGCGCGCCGTCGAGCGCTGTGCGTCCGCGCTCGGGCTCTCCCGCGCCTCCGCCGCGGCTCACGTCGCCGAGATCGCACTGCGGCTGGGTGAAGCGGCCCGCTCCTCTCCTGAGGCGGCGGCTCCGTGACGGGCCCGGACAGCCGAGGCCGGAGGTCCCCGGTGTGGCCCGCGCTGGTCGCCGCCGGTGAACCGGCCTTCCGCGCCGTGTCGGCAGACGGCGTCCACGTCACGGGGACCGACGGGCGGCGCTATCTCTGCGCCGACAGTGGCCTGTGGAACGCTTCTCTCGGCTACGGCAACCGAGCCGTCGCCGCTGCGGTGGCGCAGACACTCGTCGAGGCGTCCTACCTTCCTCTGTTCCGGTCGAGCCACCTTCTCGCCGAGCAGGCCGCCGACGCCCTGCTCGACCGAGCGGGCGGACGGTACGCCCGAGTCCTGTTCTCGACCTCGGGTGGAGCGGCGAACGACGCCGTCATGAAGCTGGCGCGCCACTTCTGGCGGCTCGGTGGCACGGAGCGCCGCATCGTGGTCGGTCTCGAGGGGAGCTACCACGGGCTGACGCAGGGCGCGCACGCGCTGAGCGGCGACTCTCTGCTCCAGGACCTCTACGCGGTCGATCGGCGAGGAGTCCGGCACGTCCCCTTCGGCGACGGCGGAGACCGCCTCGCCCGGCTCCTCGAGCGGGAGGGTGACCGAGTCGCGGCGCTCGTCCTGGAGCCGGTGCTCGGCTCGGGATGCGTCGCACTGCCGGACGATTTCCTCAGTCGGGTGCAGGAGCTGCGCGAGCAGCACGGCTTCCTGCTCGTCGCCGACGAGGTCGCGACCGGGTTCCACCGCACCGGCCCGCTGTTCGCGTCCGACCTCTGGGATCCCGCACCCGACGTCCTCGTGCTGTCGAAGGCGCTGACGAACGGGACCTGCGCGGCGGCGGCGGTCCTCGTCGGCGACGGCGTCGTCGCGGCCTTCGACGAGGCGGGCGCGGTCTTCGTGCACGGGGAGACCCAGGCGGGGTCCCCGCCGACCTGCGCCGCCGTCCTCGCCACGCTCGCCGAGTTCGATCGACTGCACGTCGCTGATCGGTCCGCGGCCCTCGCCGTGCGGCTCGACGGCATGCTCGACGAGCTGCAGCGGACGAGGCTGATCCACTCGTCCAGCGGCGCCGGTTGCTTCCGTGCCGCGCACCTCCGCGGACCCGACGGAGCACTCCTCGGCGGTGCCGAGGTCGCCG
Source organism: Rathayibacter sp. VKM Ac-2760 (assembly GCF_009834185.1). Classification (GTDB taxonomy): domain Bacteria; phylum Actinomycetota; class Actinomycetes; order Actinomycetales; family Microbacteriaceae; genus Rathayibacter. Next base: position 3,085,714 of record NZ_CP047173.1, on the reverse strand, counting down.
CCCTCGTGGCGGAGATCCGAGAGGCGGGTGCCCTCGTTCATCCCGGTCCTTCGGCGATCCAGCTCGTGCCGGCGCTCGTCTTCGAGGCGGAGCACGTCGACGAGCTCGTGCGGTGCCTCCGCACGGTTCTCGAACGGCGAGACGTGCGCTCGCCGCTCTCCGCCCACTCGTCCGTGCACAGGCGCGCGCGGTGAACGCGTCGATCTGGTGCCCCACCCGCGTCACGACCGGCGAGGGTGCGACCTCGGGCGTCGTCGCCGGGCTCCCCGCCGGTGACGCGACGCTCGTCGTCGCTGACACCGCGCTCCTCGGACGAGCCGAGCGCGTCGCAGCAGGAAGGAGCGTCGTTCCTGTCTCGGGAGCCGCGATCTCGACCGTCAGGTCGCTCGTGGAACGGCTCGAGGAGCAGCGGCCCGCCGCGATCGTCGCCCTCGGCGGCGGATCCGTCCTCGACGCGGTCAAGGTCGCGGTGGCGACCGGCACCGAGCGCCTCCCCGCCCTCCTCCGGCAGCTGGACCGCGGCCCTATCTCGACTCGCCGGCCGCTCCGGAACGGCGCTCCCGTCCTCATCGCCGTGCCGACCACCCTCGGCACCGCATCCGAGGTGAGCCCCATCGCCTGCGTGACGACAGCGGCCGGGCACCGACTCGTCGCGGGGGACGACCTGCGCCCGCAACTGGCCGTGCTCGACCCGGAGCAGCTCTCCACCCTGCCCGCTCGACTGGTGCGCGAGGGCGCGCTGGAGATGTTCCTCCGGGTGGCCGGCACCGCCGCCTCCGGGGCCCTCTCGCCCGTCGCCTTCGATGCGGCGGTCGACCTGGGGCGTCGGATGCTGGCGCTGGGCGATCGGCTGCGGACGGAGGACACGACTGCCTCCCGCGGCGCACTCGCGCTGCTCAGCGCCGAGTCCCGCTGGTCGTGGAGCGCGCATCCGATCGACCCCTTCGTGCTCAAGCACTGGTATCCCGCGAACGAACTCGCGTGGGCGGCGTCGATCAGCAAGATCGCGGCGACACTCCTCGTGCTGCCCCGCCTGTGGGCTCTCGTCCTCGAGGGCGAGCGGCGGCTGGGAGACCGCGCCGCTCTCGAGCGGTTCTGGCGGGAGGTTCGACCGGCGGTGTCGGCATCGCCCTCCGATGCGGTCCTCGCGGTCGCAGCGGACTGGGGGATCGCACCGCCGCCCGACCCGCTTCCGGCGGTGATGCGATGCGCGGCGCGCGGCACCGCCGCGACGTGGGTCCGTGCCGGGGGAGCCCTCTCGGACTGGGACGAGGCTCTCCTCTCCGCCGTGCTCGGCCCACGCGCGGCCCCGACCTGCGGCGACGGCCGGCACTCCGACTCCGGCGCGGGCGACCCCGCGACGGTTCCCGAGATCGACACCGGAGGGAGGTGAACACATGACACACAGCAGCACGCAGACGCTCGGCGGCGATCTCGCCTTCGTCGAGCTCGAGGCGCTCGACGCCCCGTCCGAGGACTCCTTCTGGCAGGGGGTGGTGGCGGGAGTCGGGGTGATCGGCATCGTCGCGGTCGTCGCGACCTGACCGGACGGACCTGCACGGGTCCGGTTCCGGAACGCAACAGCGGTCGTCTCACGGCGGCGCGCACAAGGAGGAGACACACGATGACGAACGACACGGCACTCGCCTTCCAGCCGCTCGAGGCGTTGAACACGCCCGACGACGGCTTCGACTGGTTCCACGGCTTCTCGATCGGGGTGGGGCTCGGTCTCATCGCGCTCAGCGCGACCTGAGCCCCGCACCAGAACGACGGAACGAGAGAAGAGCACACCGGAGGAGGTGACATGGAGACGACAGCACTGACCTTCGAGGAACTCGAGGACATCGCGGCGCCCCTCGAGTGGTGGCAGACCGCGGGGTACGTGATCACGGTCGTGGGCGGATTGGTCGCGATCGCCGCGACCTGATCTCCCGCCGTCCTCGGATCCCGAGCAGGGCCGCTTCCGAAGGAAGCGCTCGCCCGGGATCCGAGGACCGCCCGCTCGCCCGCCACCCGCCGACACACCTGCAAGGAGCGCCATGACCACCCACGCCGGACCCCGCACAGCGGGCGAGGAGCCGTCGTTCCCCGACGTGTCCGCCCTGACCGCGCGGACGATCGACATCGCCCGCTCCCGGAACTGGCCGGTGCGCATCGAGCCCCTCTACGGTCCGGAGGGCTCGACCGTGTACGCGCATCTCACCCGGGACGACCGCACGGAGATCCGCGAGATCGTCGCGGCTGCCCGGCGGGCGAGCGGGCCGGTCCTCGAGCTCGCTGCGGGAGCCGGACGCCTGACCCTCCCGCTGCTCGCTCTCGGACGCCGCGTGACCGCCGTGGACTCCTCGCCGACGATGCTCGATCTGCTCGAGCGCAGCGTCGGACCACGGACCGCCGGGCGTCTCACCGCGGTGCGGGCGGACATGACGGGGATCATCGAGCGGAAGGCGTTCGGCACGATCGTCCTGGGCGCGACGTCCATCACGCTCCTCGACCCGGACGGTCGGCAGGCTCTCTACGGCGCCGTCGCCGCGGAGGCCGCTCCAGGGGCCCGCTTCCTGGTGACCGTCGCCGAGGACGGGGCACCCGCTCGCGAGGACCCCTCGGCCGGACGAACCACCGGACCCGTGCTGTCCTCCGAGATCCGGGGCGACCGTCGCCTCGTCAACGTCCTCGTCCCGCCTCGGACGGACGCAGCGGCCGCGACGGTGCTGACCAGCTCGGTGACGCTGCTCGACCGTCGGACACTGACGACCGAGCTCGCAGCCCGGGGTTTCGACCTCGCCGACGAGGTCGCCGTGCGCCGCCGCTCCGGCGCGCCCTCCGGCGTCGTGCTCCTGGAGTGGGCATGCCCTCGGCAGTGAGGACGCTCGACCCGAGCACGGGGATCGCGGACGGCACGACGGTCCTTCCTCCGCGCCCCGAGACTCCCGTCTGGCAGGTGGTGGTCCGGCTCGCCGCGCTCCCGGGACGCCTGTCGGAGCGCGATGCACTCGGACTCGTGGGCGCCTCCGATCTGTCGCGACGAGGAGCGATGACGCGTGCCGCCGGCGAGGCGATCGAGCGGTCGGCACTCCGGCCCGTTCCCGCTGTCGATGAGGGCGAGGCTCTCGTGACAGCGGTGTCGCCGCTCGACGGCGGGACAAGAGAGATTCCACTGGCACCTCTGCTCTACGACGCGGAAGCGCTCCGTCCCCGTTCCGCCGCGGAGGGCGCAGGGAGCGGCGGTGCGGACGAGCCCACGCCGTCCGGCGCCGCGGCCGGCGGCTCGGTGGCCGATGCCGCGGCGTCCGCGCTCCTCGAGCTCGTCGAGAGGGACGCGCTGATCGTGGCGTGGGCCCGTCGCCTCGCCCTCGTCCGCGTCGGTCTTCGCGCCGAGTCCCGCGCCTCGGGCGTCGTCGAGCTGCTCCGCGCTCCGCTCCTCGCCCGGGGCGGCGATCTCGTCGTCGCGGACCTGGGGACAGACGTGCCCGGGGTGCACGCCGTCGTCGCCGTCGTCACCGATCCGGGGACCGGTGCCGGTGCGGTGGGTGCGCGAGCCGCGACGGACCTCGACAGCGCAGTGATCGGTGCATCGCGGGAGGCCGTGCAGGCCCTCCACCTCGCCCGCACCCTCCGCACGGCGGGCAGTGGATGTGCTCCGGCGATCGTGCGCACCGAGCAGGACCGCGCGGCGTTCTGGTCGGGGGACGAGGCGCTCCACCACCTGCTGCGCTGGACCGCCACCTTCGAGTCGCCGGACTCCGACTCGCCGGGTGGCGCGGAGGTCTCCAGTCCGGTCGACCCGGAGCTGGTGCCGGAGCTCCTCGAGCGCGCGGGTCTGCATCCGCTCGTCGTCGACCTCACCGAGCGTCTTCCGGTCGCCGCGCGCGAGCTCGGCTGGCACGTGGTGAAGGCACTCTGCCCGGAGCTGCAGCCGCTCCGGATCGACGAGGCGCGCACGAGCTCCTGGCGGCACGACCGGCTGATCTCCGCGCAGGAGCGGACCGGCTTCCTCAGCGCGTCGAGACCCGGGGAGGTGTTCGATGTCCCGCATCCGCTCGTCTGACCGGCGGCAGCGCTCGCACGCCTCTCCCGGAGAGCAGCGGCCGCGGCTCCTCGACTCGGTGACTCTTCTCGAGCCGCGGAGTGGAGCGACGGCATGGATCGTCGCGCTCGACGACGTCCCTGTCGCGCGGGTCGCGCCCGGCGCCGTGGACGTGCTCCGCCTCCTCGACGGGCAGCGCACGCTCCCCGAAGTCCGCCGGATCGTCGGGGCCGGCGCCGAGGAGCTCGGGGAACTCGTCGCGCATCTGAGCGCCTCCGGGCTGCTGGCGGAGGCGCCGCGCCGCCGTCCCCGAGCCGTGACGGTGATCCCGCCGTTGACGGTGCAGTTCGCGACGACGCGGCTCACGCCGCTGCTGACGGCGATCTCCGACCGGGTGCGCCCGGCGTTCGATCGCCGGGCGCTGCGCCGGACCGTCCTCGTGGCTCTCGTCGTCCTGCTGATCGCCGGCGCCGCGGCGGCGGTGGCGCAGCTCCCCGTGCTCGCGGCGGTCGCCGGCGCCCCGCTCTCGCTCGGCTCGCTCGCGGCCGTCGCGATCGCCCTCGTCCTCGCGACGGGGATCCACGAGCTGGCGCACGGCCTCGTCCTGCACCTCGCCGGCGGCACCGCCCGCCGGACCGGGCTGATGGTCTTCTACCTGACCCCCGCCTTCTTCGTCGACGTGACCGACGGATGGCGGCTCCCTCGCCGCCGGCACCGGCTCGCGGTGGCCCTGGCCGGTCCGGCGGTGCACGCGGCCGCCGCCTCGGTCGCTGTGCTTCTCGGCCTCGCCTCCGGCCCCGGCCCGACCCGGGAGGCGGCGTCGGCATTCGCTCTCGCCGCGGCCGGGATCACGGCGCTCAACCTGCTCCCTTTCGTGCGCTTCGACGGCTACTACGCGCTCGTCGCCGCGACCGACACCCCGCATCTGCGGGAGCGCGCGCGGGAGGCTCTCGACGCGCTCGTCACCGGCACCTCGGGCGACCGCCGTCCCTGGATCCTCCTCCTCGGCCTCGGCAGCCTGATCGCGCCGACCGTCCTCGTTCTGCTCGCCGCCGGCCGGATCGCGCACTGGTCGTCCTCGGCGGGCGTGGTCGGCGCCGTTCTGATGTCCGGGCTCGCCGTCCTGCTCGCCGTGGTCGTCGCGCGCGCCTGTGTGCGCTGGGTGCGGCGGCCCGGCCGTCGCGGCCGTCGCGTCGCTCTCCTCGTCGTCGTACTCGGCGCGGCGCTCGCCGCGTCCCTCGTCGTCCCCGTCTCGCGCACTGTCACCGTCGGCTACGTCTCCGACGAGCGTGGGGCCTGGCTCGTGGCCTCGGAGGCGGACGCGCTCGACGCCCTCCTGACCGGGGATCCCGTCGCTCTCGAGACCCAGGGCGTCCTCCTGCATCAGCACGTCGGCGCCGGCAGCGTCGGCGCCCCGCTGTCGACCGGTCCCACGACGGCACCCCTCGAGTGCTTCGCCCCGGTGCGCGTCGCCGGCGAGCCGGTGAGTGTCGCATCCCGCCCGCTCCTGCTCGACGCGGGCGAGAAGGCACCGCGCGCCGGCGCGGCCGTCGTGGAAGTCGGCGACGACCGCCCGGCCCTGACTGCCGCCGTCGAGCACCTCCTCGGTCTCGTCGATGCCGTCGCGGGTCCCCATCACTCCGTCCACGATCACTCCGACCAGAGGTAGACAGATGACCCATGCGATCGCCTTCGAGCGCTTCACCAAGAGATACGGAGGGCACGAGGTCGTCTCCGATCTCGACTTCGCCGTGAGCTCCGGCACGATCGTCGGCCTGCTCGGCCCCAACGGCGCGGGCAAGAGCACAGCGATGAAGGGGCTGGTCGGCCTCCTCCGCGCGTCGAGCGGACGGGCGACGATCAAGGGCCGCGACTTCCACGAGTTGCGGAACCCCGCGTCCGTCGTCGGCGTGCACATGGACGGCTTCGGCTTCGAGAGCGGAATCACCGCGCGGCGCCACGTCCAGCTCTGCGCTCTCGCCGCGGGCGCGCCGCTCTCGCGCGTGCAGCGGGTCCTCGACGAGGTCGACCTGGCTCCGCAGGCGGGTCTTCGCGTCAAGCACTTCTCCACCGGGATGCGCCAGCGGTTGGGGCTCGCCGTCGCCCTCATCGGCGAGCCAGAGGTCCTGGTGCTGGACGAGCCGGCCAACGGACTCGACCCGGAGGGAGTCCGGTGGCTGAGGAGATTCCTCCGCTCCTACGCCGATGCCGGTGGCACCGTGCTGGTGTCGAGTCATCAGCTCGCGGAGCTCGCGCAATCGGTCGACGAAGTGGTGGTCCTCCGTCGGCGCCTCCTCTACGCGGGGCGGCTCGAGGAGCTGCTCGGTTCGAGGAGCGGATCGCTCGAGGACCGCTACTTCGATCTCGTCGAGGGACACGGCGGGGCGAAGGACGAGGGAGACGGGCTGTGAGCCGGCCCATCCGCGCGGAACTGCTGCGCAGCGTCACCGGCTCCGCGGGGGCAGCCGTCCTCGCCTTCGCACTGCTGGTGCCTCTGGCGGTGCTCGCCATCGCCCCGCAGCCCACGGCGCCAGTGGATCCGACGACGGCGGTCTACTCCGCGTGCGGCACGTCGTTCATCACGGCGATGTTCTGGGGCAGCTACGGCGTCACCCGGGAGTTCTACTACGGTTCGCTGGGTCGCTCGCTCGTCGTGACCCGACTGGTCGACCTCTTCCGCGCGAAAGCGGTCGCAGCCGCGACGACCTCGCTGATTCTCGGAGCGGTCACCGCCGTCGCCTGGATCGCGGTGACCGCGATCGTCGTCGGCTCAGCCGGGGAGTCGTTCACCCCGTCGTTCGACATGCTGCCGGTCGCACTCGGCTCGACGGTGTCCTCGGCGCTCGGCGGTGTGCTCGGTTCAGCGGCAGGGTGGATCACCCGCAACTACTACGGCGCCTGCGGTCTCGTCCTCGCGGTGCCGTTCGCCGTCGAACTGCCCCTGCTCTCCGTGGCGCCCGAGATCGAGCGTCTCCTTCCGGCGGGAGCCCTCGCCGGGATCACGCCGTCCGAGACCCTCCCTCTGCTGACGCCGGCCGCGGCGCTCGGAGTCGCCGTCGGCTGGTGCGCGATCGCCACTGTCGCCGCCTGGTTCGTGACCGTTCGGAGGAGCGAGTGATCGGGAGAGCGCTGCGGACCGAGTGGTACCGCGTGCGCATCGACCGCTCGCTGCCGATCGGCGTCGCGCTCGCCCTCGTTCTCGGGCTCAGCGTCGTCCTCGGGGTGCCGGACGGGCTGCGCGCTGCTCGCGAGGAGGTGCGGCGCGCCGTCTTCGCCGAGCTCGGACCCGCTCTCCTGATCGACTCCGCGGTGGTCGCGGGCATCCTGGGCTCCTTCGGCTGGACAGCCGATCTCGAGCGCGGGGTCATCGCGCGACAGCTCGGCTTCCTCGCGCGGCTGCCCCTCCTGGGGGTGCGAGCGGTGACGGCGACGGCGGCCGGCGCGACGCTCGCGCTCGTCACCGCGGGCTCCGGATCGCTCGCCTTCGGAGTCGACGCCGGTCTCGCGGTGAGCCCGGCGGAGATCGCGGGCCCCGCAGCGATCGTCGGCGCAGCAGCGGGATTCCTGGGTCTCGCCGTGGGCGCCGTGATCGGACGGCACCTGCTCGCGCTGTTCGCGGTCCCGGTGCTGTTGGCCGGTGCGCTGCCGGTCGCCGCGATCCTTCCCTGGGCGCTCTGGGCATCGCCGCTCGGCGCCTGGCTCCTGGCCCTGGGCTGCGCTCCGCCGGGCTCCGGCAGCGCCGGCGACACGTCCGCTGGTCTGCTCGCCGGAGCGATCTGGCTGATCGTCGCGGCCGGCCTCGCGTCTTTCGCGGTCGTGCGCAGGGACGTCGGATGAACGCCGATCCCGGAGCGCCGGATGATCATACGAGTATGATCGAGTCGCTTCGACAGGCATCACGAGGGAGAGAGACGGCTATGGACGACGGAGGGACCCGGTCGGCGGAGGAGAGAGCCTGCGGCACGGGAGATCGGCCGCATCGACGGCGACGCCGGTTCTGGACTCTCGCGCTGGGCGTCGTGATGATCATCGGCGCTGTCGTGGGACTGACGACCTCCGGTCCGACCCCCGGCGCGCTCGCCACGGCGGCGGTGTCCGGCGCCTGCGCCGTCGTGGCGTTCGCTGCGGCGATCAGGCGTCCGTGAGGATCGATCCCCGTCCGTCGGTCTGCGTCGCGCCTCTCGAGACCGTCGTCAGGCGCCTGCGCCGGCGCGCGTGCGTCCCGCGCCAGTCGGAGCCGGGCGCCGTGCGGTGTGGAACGGTCTCCGGATGACTGCCTCGAAGAAGGATGACGACCGCGCCCGCCGGAACCTGCTCGTCCTGACCGGAGTGGGCAGTGTCCTCATGGGTGTGTCGGCACTCGTCGAAGGGCTCGACACGCCGTACGCCATCGTGTCCCTCCTCGTCGGTGGCTTCTGCGCCTCACTGATGCTCGTCCTCCTCCTCGAGGACCGGTGATCGGCGCGGCTGCGAGCTCGGAGTCGCAGCAACGCCCGCGCCGCGCCGCGAGCTGCGCCGCCGAAGGGTCAGTGCAGCCCCGCGACCGCGTCCAGGTCGTCCAGCGACCCGATCCGCCGCACCCCCAGCTCGACCGCCTCCGCCGGCAGCTCCCGCCCGTGCTCCGGCCCGCCGACGCGGTCGAGCCACACGCCGCGCAGCCCCGCCCGAGCCGCGCCGATCGCGTCGGTCCCGAGCCGGTCGCCCACGTACAGCGCGTCGCCCGGAGCGACGCCGAAGCGCTCGCAGGCGACGCGGAAGATCCGCTCGTCCGGCTTCGTGACGCCGACCTCGCCCGACGCGACCAGGTGCTCGACCCGCTCCGCCAGACCGATCGCGTCCGTCTTGCGGGTCTGGAAGTCGAGGTCGCCGTTGGTGATCACGCCGATCCGGACCCCCGCCGCGTCGAGCCGGTCGAGCACCGGCAGGGCGTCGTCGTGCAGCGTCCACGCCGCGACGTAGTGCCCCAGGTAGGCGGCGAACCACGCGCTCGCCTCCTCCGGCGACAGCGCGATCCCGGCGTCGGCGGCGAACGCCGTGGCGCGGGCGCGGCGCTGGCCCTCGTAGTCGAGCTCGCCGGCGAGGTAGCGGTGGTAGTGCTCCTCCTCCAGTGCGTACCAGCGGCGCTGCAGCGCGCCCGCCTCGCCCGCGTAGGCGTCGCCGAGGGTCGCCGCGAAGGCGACGATGCCCTCGCGCACCGCGCGGGCGTGCGCGAAGAGCGTGTCGTCGAGGTCGAAGAGGGCGAGCTGCAGCACGGCCGGCTCAGCGGCTGCGGCGCAGGAAGCCGACGCGCTCGTACACGGTCGCGAGCGTGCGCTCGGCCGTCTCCGAGGCGCGGTCCGCCGCGCGCGCGAGCACCCGGTCGAGCTCGGCCGGGTCGGCCAGCAGCTCCGCCGTGCGCTCGCGGATCGGGTCGAAGGTCGCCGCGACGACCTCGACCAGGCCCTTCTTCAGGTCGCCGTAGCCGCGGCCGGCGTACTCCTGCTCGAGCGACTCGATCGAGCGCTCGGCGAGCACGGAGTAGATCGTCAGCAGGTTCGAGACGCCCGGCTTCGCGGCCCGGTCGAAGCGCACTTCGGACTCGGTGTCGGTGACGGCGCGCATGATCTTCTTCGCGGTGACCTTCGGCTCGTCGAGAACGCTGAGCAGGCCCGCGTCCGACTCGGCCGACTTCGACATCTTCGCGCCCGGGTTCTGCAGGTCGTAGATCTTCGCCGTCTCGCGGGCGATGTGCGGCTCCGGGATCGTGAAGGTGTCGCCGAAGCGCGTGTTGAAGCGGCCGGCCAGGTCGCGGGTGAGCTCGAGGTGCTGGCGCTGGTCCTCGCCGACGGGCACGGCGGCGGTCTGGTAGAGCAGGATGTCGGCGGCCATCAGGATCGGATAGGTGAAGAGGCCGACCGAGGCGGTGTCCGCACCCTGCTTCGCCGACTTGTCCTTGAACTGCGTCATCCGGCCGGCCTCGCCGAAGCCGGTGACGGTGTTCAGGACCCAGGCCAGCTCGGCGTGCGCGGGCACGTGCGACTGGATGAAGAGCGTCGAGCGCTCGGGGTCGATGCCGGCCGCGATGTACTGCGCGGCGGTCGCGCGGGTGCGCTCGCGCAGCTCGGCCGGCTCCTGCGGCACGGTGATCGCGTGCAGGTCGACGACGCAGAAGTACGCGTCGAAGGAGTCCTGCATCGCGACCCACTGCGTGAGCGCGCCGATGTGGTTGCCGAGGTGCAGCGAGCCCGAGGAGGGCTGCATGCCGGAGAAGATGACGGGCTTCGCGCCCGGGGTGCTGGGGGTCATGGTGGGGCCTCGTGAGTGACGGCGGCGCGGTCGGCGCCGGGGGAGGAAGGGGTCAGAGCTCGTAGTCGACGACGACCGGCGCGTGGTCCGACCATCGCGTGTCCCACGCGCTGGCGCGGTCGATCTCGTAGGAGCGGGCGAGCGCGGCGAGCTCGGGCGTCGCCAGCTGGTAGTCGATCCGCCAGCCGGTGTCGGTGTCGAAGGCCTGGCCGCGCTGCGACCACCAGGTGTAGGGGCCGGGCACCTCGCCGGCGAAGCGGCGGCCGAGGTCGACCCAGCCCAGCCCCGCTCCGGCGTTGTAGCCCTCCTCGCCCTCGGCGCCGACGAAGCGGTCGAAATAGGCGCGCTCCTCGGGGAGGAAGCCCGCCTTCTTGACGTTGCCCTTCCAGTTCTTGATGTCGAGCGTGCGGTGGCCGACGTTGAGGTCGCCCATCACCGCCGCGAGGGGAGTGTGCGCCTGCAGCTGGGGGAGGCGCTCGATCATCCCGTCGAGGAAGCGCATCTTCTCGTCCTGCTTCGGCGTGCCGACGCCGCCCGAGTGCACGTAGGTGGACACGACGGTGACGGAGCGGCCGCCGACCTCGTAGTCGGCCTCGAGCCAGCGGCCCGCGGAGTCGAAGTCGTCGGCGCCGAGCGCGACGCGGTGGATGCTCGCCCGCTTGCGCGAGCAGAGCGCGACGCCGGCGCGGCCCTTCGCGGTCGCCTCGTCGTGCAGCACGTCCCACTCGTCGCCGAGGAGCCCGGTCAGGTCGTCGGTGGAGGCGCGGACCTCCTGCAGGGCGAGGATGTCGACGTCGCGCCCGGCGAGCCACTCGCCCATGCCCTTGCGGAAGGCGGCGCGGACGCCGTTGACGTTGACGGAGGCGATGCGGAGAGGCGTGGTCACCGGGACATTCTACGGAGCACCTCCGACAGTGGCCGGACCTGCGACAGCGCCCGGGAACGCGGAAGCCGGCGGCCCCGCCCCGCGCCGTCCTCCCTCGGAGGGGGAGGGGACGCGGAGGAGGGACCGCCGGCGGGACCGCTCAGGACGGTCGATCGGTGCGGGTCAGACGGCGACGGCGCGGGCCGTGGCCGGCTCCGGAACCTCGGCGACGACCGGGGCGCGCTTGATGCTCTTCGCGATGATCACGCAGACCGCGGTGACCACCATGCCGACGAGGATCGCGACCAGGTAGAGCAGCGGCTGGCCGACCAGTCCGGTCACCCAGATGCCGCCGTGCGGGGCGCGCAGCGTCGAGCCGAACAGCGCGACGAGCGCACCGGTGACGGCCGAGCCGATCATCGCGGAGGGGATCACGCGCAGCGGGTCGACCGCGGCGAACGGGATCGCTCCCTCCGAGATGAACGAGGCGCCCAGCAGGTAGGCCGCCTTGCCGTTCTGGCGCTCGGCGTCGGTGAACAGGCGCTTGCGGAGCGACGTGGCGAGCGCGAGGCCCAGCGGCGGCGTCATGCCGGCCGCCATCACGATCGCCATCACCTTGAACTGCACCGAGTTCGGGTCGCCGTCGGCGGGGACGGAGGCGAGACCGGTGGTCGCGAAGGCGTAGGCCACCTTGTTGACCGGGCCGCCCATGTCGAACGCCATCATCAGGCCCAGGATGATCCCGAGGATGATCAGGTTGCCGCCGGTCAGGCCCGAGAGCCAGGCCGACAGTCCCTCGCTCAGCGCGCGCAGCGGGGCGCCGAGGACGACGAACATCAGGAAGCCCGTGATGAAGGTCGCGATCAGCGGGATGATGACGACCGGCATCAGCGACTTGAAGGCCGCCGGCAGCTTGATCCGCGAGATGTAGAGCGCCGCGTAGCCGGCGATGAAGCCGGACGCGAGACCGCCGAGGAAGCCGGCGCCGACGGTGACCGCCACGGCGCCGCCGAGGAAGCCGGGCGCGATGCCGGGCCGGTCCGCGATGCCGAAGGCGATGAAGCCCGAGAGCACCGGCACCAGGAACGCGAAGGTCGCGCCGCCGATCAGGAACATCACTCCGGCCCAGTCGGTGATGTTCGCGATGTTGAAGCCGTTGTCGATGATCTGCTGCGGCGTGTAGCTGACGATCTGGTAGCCGCCGAAGAGGAACGACAGCGCGATCAGCAGGCCGCCGGCCGCGACGAACGGGATCATGTACGAGACGCCGGTCATCAGGTTCTGCCGGATGCGCGTGCCGACGCCGACCTTCTTCGGGGCGGCGGGCGCCGCGGCCGGAGTCGAGCGGGCGGCCGAGGCGGCGGGGGCCGTGCCGGTGCCGCGCAGGGCGAGCGCCCGGTCGAGCACCTCGTCCGGCTTCGACAGCGCCTCGGCGACGCCGACCTGGAGGATCGGCTTGCCCGCGAAGCGGTCCTTGCCGCGGATCTCGAGGTCGGCGGCGAGGATGACGACGTCCGCGGCGGCGATGTCGCCCGCGGTCATCTCGTCCGAGCCGGCGGCGCCCTGGGTCTCGACGTGGATCGGGTAGCCGCGCTTCTTCGCGGCCTGCTCGAGCGCCTCGGCGGCCATGTAGGTGTGCGCGATGCCGGCGATGCAGCTCGTCACCGCGACGAAGCGCGGGGCGCCCGTCGAGGCGGCGGCGGGGGCGTCCTGGACCTTCGCCGCGGCGCGGTCGATGACGTCCGCGGCCTTGGCCAGCGCCTCCGAGGTGCCGACCTCGAGGGTCGGCTTGCCGGCGAAGCGGTCCTTGCCGCGGACCTCGAGGTCGGCGGCGAGGATCACGACGTCGGCGTCGGCGATCGTCTGGTCGGACATGGGATCCGAGCCGGCGGCACCCTGGGTCTCGACCTGGATGTCGTAGCCCTTCTTCTTGGCGGCCTGCTCGAGGGCCTCGGCCGCCATGTAGGTGTGCGCGATGCCGGCGATGCAGCTGGTGACGGCGACGATCTTCACGAGACGACGACCTCTCTGGCGATGATGTCCGCGACCTCCTGGCCGCTGGTCGCGGCGCGGAGGGAACCGGTGAAGGACTCGTGGATCAGCTTGCGGGCGAGCTGGGCGAGGATCTTGAGGTGGGCCTGGTCGGCGCCGTCGGGCGCGGCGATGAGGAAGATCAGGTCCGCGGGGCCGTCGGGGGCACCGAAGTCGACCTTCGACTTCGAGATGCCGACGGCGACGCTGGGCGAGACGACGTGCGAGGAGCGGGCGTGGGGGATGCCGATGCCGCCGGGCATGCCGGTGGCCATCTGCGCCTCGCGGTCGCGGACGTCGGCGAGGAAGCCGTCGAGGTCGGTGACGCGGCCGGCGTCGGCGAGCGTCTTCGCGAGCTGCGCGGTGGCCTCGTCCTTCGTGGCGGCGGTGAGGTCGACGATGACCGTCGACGCCTCGGTGAGAGCAGTCATGCGCTCAGTTCTCCAATCGGGAGGGTGGGGTCGGGATTCTCGACGACGGAGACGTCGTCGAGGCGGAGGGAGTCGGGACCCGGGGCTTCACTGCCCGGGAGGGTGACGGCGGCGGTGCCCCAGGCGACGGCCGTCCGCAGACGCTCCGCCTCCGAGGCGTCGGTCGCCGACAGGTAGCCCGCGAGGGTGCTGTCGCCGGCGCCGACGGTGCTGAGGGGCACGACGGGGGGTGCGCCCGCCCACCACGACGAGGCCGCCGTGACGAGGAGGGCGCCGTGCTCTCCGAGGCTCACGAGCGCTCGCGCGTCCGGGAGGCGGAGGAGTGTGCGGGCTCCGTCGACGACGTCGCCGACGGTCGCGAGGGAGCGCCCGAGGAGCTCCTCGAGCTCCTCGAGGTTGGGCTTCACCAGCGTGGCGGTGCCGGCCGCGATGATCGCGGTCAGCGGTGCTCCGGAGGTGTCGACGGCGAGCGGGACGCCGAAGTGCGTGGCGAGGCGGCCGAGCGCCGGGTAGAAGTCGTCGCCGAGCCCGGGCGGCACGCTGCCGCAGGCGACGAGCCAGCGCGGGCCGGAGACGACGTGGTCGCAGATCAGGGCGGAGAGCGCCTTCGCCTCCTCCGGGGTGACGGCCGGGCCGGGCTCGTTGATCTTGGTGGTCCGGCCGGTCGCGTCGTCGACCACGGTGATGTTGGTGCGGATCGGCTGCGCGATCGCGGCGCTGGCGGAGGCGACTCCCGCCGCCTCGAGCATGGTGCGCAGATCGAGTCCGGTCGACGCGTCGGCCGGGTAGATCGCGGTCGCCTCGACGCCGTTGCGGGCGAGGGCCCGGGCGACGTTGACGCCCTTGCCGGCCGGGTCGCGGCGCACGCCGTGGGCGCGGTTGACCTCGCCGACGGCGAAGCCGCTGGTCGAGAGGGTGACGTCGATGCTGGGGTTGGCGGTGACGGTGACGATCATGCGCGGACGACCTCCGGGCCTGCGGACTCGATGTCGTCGGCGAGCTCGTCGTCGACATCGGTATCGGTGATGACGGTGTCGACCGCGGACAGCGGGGCGACGTGCCCGAAGTCCTGGCGGCCGAACTTGGAATGGTCGGCGAGGACGACGACCCGGCGCGCAGCGGCGATGAGCGCGGTCTTGACGACGGCCTCGTCGAGGTCCGGAGTGGTGAGACCCCGCTCTCGGCTGAGGCCGTTCGTGCCGATGAAGGCGACGTCCACCGAGACGGTGGGGATCACCTGGGCGACCCACGGCCCGACGGCGGCCTGCGTGACTCCGCGCAGGTGCCCGCCGAGCAGGTGGAGGTCGATGTTGGGCCGGCCGACGAGCGCCACCGCGACAGGGAGGGAATGGGTGACGACCGTCAGCCGGCGGTCCAGGGGGAGCAGTTCGGCCAGGCGGACCGTGGTGGTCCCGGCGTCGATCGCGATCGAGCCGCCGTCGGGCACCTCGGCCAGAGCGGCGGTGGCGATGCGGTCCTTCTCGGCCGCGAGGTGGCCCTCGCGGGCGGCGACCTCGGGCTCGATGCCGAGGCGCTCGACGGGGATGGCGCCGCCGTGGGCCCGGCGCAGCAGGCCGCGCTTCTCGAGACTGGTGAGGTCGCGGCGGATCGTCTCGGGCGTGACCGCGAGGGACTGCGCGAGATCGCGGACCTCGACCCGCCCGTCGGTGCGGGCGCGGTCCAGGATCGCCTGGTGCCGCTCCGGTGCGTACATGTGGACTCCGTCGTCTCGCGAGATGTTACGCCTCGTCCGCGGTGTCGATGTCGACCTCGGATCTGCGTTTACATCTTTTTAGACCCGTTCGTGTCCGGTGTCAACAGAAACGGACATGTTCAACGGATGTCGCCCGGATCGGTGACGTCCCGAGGCCGCGGCGACGTCGCTCCGCGGGACGTCGCGCGTCAGGCGGCGGACTCCTCCAGCTCGTCTTCGAGCCGCAGCAGCTGCTTCTCCAGGCGCCGGCGCTTGAGCAGCGAGGCGTCGGGCAGGGCGGCGCGCAGCCGCTCCCGCTCCGCCTCGGCGAGGGTGCGGCGGGCACGGCGCAGCTGCTCCTCGCGCTCCTTCTCCAGCTCGTCCGGGGTGAGCTTGCGCGCCGAGATGCCGGCGTCGCTCATGCCCACCGAGATCCAGGAGGCGACGATCAGGATCACCTGGCAGACCAGGTTGAACCAGATCAGCAGACCGATGAGGACGGCGAAGGAGGCGAGCAGCGGATTGCGCGAGGCACCGCCCAGCAGCTGCGTCCCGAGCACCTTGAGCGCGCCGAGCGCGATGCCGCCCATCAGCGCGCCGACCCAGAGGTTCTTCCACGGGATCGGGATGCCGCTGAGGATCCGGAACGAGCCGGCCAGCGTCGCGGTGTCGAGCGCGAGCATGATCAGCAGACCGACCACGGTGCCGGTGACGCGGCCGAGCGTGGAGTCGCTGCCGATCCCGAGCACGTCGAACGCGACGTCGACGAACGAGGTCGAGAACACCGAGAGCGCCGCCGAGACGATCAGCACCGCGCCGAAGACGAGCGCGAGCCCCGCGTCCTTGAGCTTCAGCAGCACGAACAGCACGGTCGGACCGGGCAGGGAGAACAGGATCCGGACCGCCTGGCGGAGACTGCCGAGGAAGTTGAGCGCCGTCCAGAGCAGGCCCGCCGCGGCGATCGCGCCGGTCCAGCCGAGGATCGACGAGTCGAGGAGCGTGTCGATCGAGACCAGCGAGTTCTTCTCGTCGCCGATCAGCCCGGGCACCGAGCTGGTGAGCAGCTGCAGGAGCGAGTCGCGCAGCGCAGTGTTGTCGCGCAGCACGAAGCCGAAGACCGCGAAGAACACGAACAGCGCCGCGAAGATCGCGAACAGCGCCTGGAACGCGAGCCCCGATGCGAACAGCGGTCCACCGCTCTCGGAGTAGTGCAGCATCACCCGCACCGGCCGCGTCCGCATGATCCGCTCGAACAGCGCCGGGATGCCGCGCGGTGCCTCGGCGCGCTGTGCCTCGGTTCGCTGGGCCTCGGCGCGCTGTGCCTCGCCACGCGGGGTGTCGGTCGCCGCCTGCGTCATGCCCTCCAGCGTAGAGGCGCCCGGCGCACCCCGGGCACGCCTCCGCCCAACCCTTACCTCCGCCTCGCGGATTCACCTCCGGCTCGCGGAACCACCTCCGGCTCGTCGAATCGCGCACATCCGACGTGCCGGAGCTCGTCCCGCGTGCCGAGGCCGCGACGCGGTCACCTCCGGCTCGCAGATTCACCTTCGGCTCGTGGAATCGCGCACTTCTGACGTGCCGGAGCTCGTCCCGTGCCGAAGCCCCGACGCCGTCACCTCCGGCTCGCAGATTCACCTCCGGCTCGTGGAATCGCGCACTTCCGACGTGCCGGAGCTCGTCCCGCGTGCCGAAGCCCCGACGCCGTCCCCTCCGGCTCGTGGAATCACCTCCGGCTCGCAGTTTCACCTCCGGCTCGTGGAATCGCGCACTTCTGACGTGCCGGAGCTCGTTCCGCGTGCCGAAGCGCCGACGCCGTCACCTCCGGCTCGCGGATTCACCTTCGGCTCGTGGGATCGCGCACTTCTGACGTGCCGGAGCTCGTTCCGCGTGCCGAAGCCCCGACGCCGTCACCTTCGGCTCGTGGGATCGCGCACTTCTGACGTGCCGGAGCTCGCTTCGCGTGCCGAAGCCCCGACGCCGTCACCTTCGGCTCGTGGAATCGTGCACATCCGGCATGCCGGAGCTCGTTTCGCGTGCCGAGGCGCGGACACGGTCGCCTTCGGCTCGCGGATTCACCTCCGGCTCGTGGAATCGCGCACTTCTGACCTGCCGGAGTTCGTTCCGCGTGCCGAGGCGCGGACGCCGTCACCTCCGGCTCGCGGATTCACCTCCGGCTCGTCGAATCGCGCACATCCGGCGTGCCGGAGTTCGTTTCGCGTGCCGAAGTGCCGACGCCGTCACCTCCAGCTCGCAGAATCAGCTCCGGCTCGTCGAATCGCCCAGTCCCGGCGTGCGCGCTGCTCCCGAGTGCCCGGAGGCCTGCCGAAGGGTCGATCGTGCGGCCGTGTGCTGCCGTCAGCGCTGCGGACCGCGCGCGTGGACCGCGAGGATGCTCTCGCGCGTGCGCGGCCAGTGGTGCATGACGTCCGCGTAGGTGAATCGGAGAGTCCTGTACCCGCGCTCGGCCGCGGCGCGGTCGCGCTCCCGGTCGCGCTGGTAGGCCTGCGGGTCGTCGTGCCAGGTGCGGCTGTCCACCTCGATGATCAGCCAGTCGTCGATCACCAGATCGACTCTGCCGACCCCCTCGATCTCGACCTGGATCTCGCAGACGATCCCGAGGAGCTGCAGGCGGACCCGTGTGATCGACTCGGTCCCGGATTCCGCGCGGTCGTTCACCAACCCGGCGACGACGGCGAAGCGGCGGGGCAGCGCCGCCAGTACCAGGGCGAGGGCGTCCGGCCGCACCAGGCGCCGTCGGAGGCAGGAGTCGGCGACCGCGACCGCGAACTCGAGCGGCTGGCAGAGGAAGACCTGCGTGAGGGCGTCGATCCGCGTCTCTCGGATGGAGCGGTACTCCGGCTGCCGTGCGCGGCGACTCCAGTGTGCGACCACGTCCTCGCCGAGCTCTCGAGGTCGCGGGCGCGAACTCGAGGTGATGGCGAGGTGCAGGCGGGGGTCGGGCGGCCGGAAGGCGCCCGCCTCCGCGAGCAGCGAGATGCAGGACAGCGAGCCGCACGCCTCGGCCGCCCGCAACTCCTCCTCGGATGCCTGCGGCGACGCGTACCAGCCGCGCCGGATGCGGCGGAGCGCTCCCGAGCGCACGGCGGCGGTCGCGTCGACGCCGATCGCGTGAAGGTAGCCGATGTGGTGCACTCCGTACTGCATGCGCCGACTCTGCCGCGCCTCCGCGGCGCCGGCGGCGCCGAGACCGGATTCCGTGGACGGCATTGACCCGTAGCCCACTGTGGAGGAGATCTCGGGTGGGCACCGGGGTGTTTTCGCGAGCCGGAGGGAGGCCCGGGGAAGCTTCGGCTCGTGGAATGACGTCCGGCTCGCCGGATTCGCGTGTTTCGGCGAGCCGAAGGTGTTTTCGCGAGCCGGAGGGAGGCCCGCGGAAGCTTCGGCTCGTGGAACGCCGTCTGGCTCGCCGGATTCGCGTGATTAAGCGAGCCGAGGGTGATTTCGCGAGCCGGAGGTGCGCCTCGCGAGCCGCAGGTCGGCACGCGTGCGCCCCGGGGACGCCGAACGGCCCGCCGGATCCGAGGATCACGACGGGCCGTTCGGGCCGTACCGGGTGCTGCAGGTCAGGCGCGGCCGCGGATGACGGCCTGCTTCACCTCGGCGATCGCCTGGGTGATCTGGATGCCGCGCGGGCACGCCTCGGTGCAGTTGAAGGTCGTGCGGCAGCGCCAGACGCCCTCCTTGTCGTTCAGGATGTCCAGGCGCGCTCCGCCGGCGTCGTCGCGCGAGTCGAAGATGAAGCGGTGCGCGTTCACGATCGCGGCGGGGCCGAAGTACTGCCCGTCGGTCCAGAACACCGGGCAGGACGACGTGCACGCGGCGCAGAGGATGCACTTCGTGGTGTCGTCGAAGCGGGCGCGGTCGGCGACCGACTGCACGCGCTCCTTGCCCTTGGTCGGCGGGGTGTTCGCGATCAGGAACGGCTGCACCTCGCGGTAGGAGGCGAAGAACGGCTCCATGTCCACGACGAGGTCCTTCTCGAGCGGCAGGCCCTTGATCGCCTCGATGTAGATCGGCTGCGAGATGTCGAGATCCTTGATCAGCGTCTTGCAGGCCAGGCGGTTGCGGCCGTTGATCCGCATCGCGTCGGAGCCGCAGATGCCGTGCGCGCAGGAGCGGCGGAAGGTCAGCGAGCCGTCCTGGTCCCACTTGATCCGATGCAGCGCGTCAAGGACGCGGTCGGTCGAGAACATCTCGACGTCGAAGTCCTGCCAGCGCGGCTCGGCGTCCTGCTCCGGGTCGAAGCGGCGGATGATGAACGTGACGGTGAACGCCTCCGGGGCCGCGGGGGCGGCGGGGGGCTGCTCGAGGGTGGCAGACGACACGGCTAGTACTTCCTCTCCATCGGCTGGTACCGGGTGATCACGACGGGCTTCCAATCGAGGCGGATGTGGTCGCCCGCGTCGGAGGAGTGGGCGTCACCGGAGAGGTACGCCATCGTGTGCTGCATGTATTCGGTGTCGTCGCGCTTCGGGTAGTCGTCGCGCATGTGGCCGCCACGGCTCTCCTTGCGGTTGCGCGCGGAGTAGACGACGACCTCGGCGAGGTCGAGGAGGAAGCCGAGCTCGACCGCCTCCAGGAGGTCGGTGTTGAAGCGCTTGCCCTTGTCCTGCACCGAGATGTTCCGGAACCGGTCGCGGAGGCGCTGGATGGTGCCGGTGACCTGCTCGAGCGACTCGTCGGTGCGGAACACCTGGGCGTTCTTGTCCATCTCGTCCTGCAGCTCCTTGCGGATCGAGGCGATCCGCTCTGTGCCGGTGGCCCCGCGGAGCGAGGCGAGCATGTCGCGGATCGCGCCGGCCGGGTCCTCGGGCAGGGGAGTGAAGTCGACGGTCTGCGAGTAGTCGGCGGCGTTGTTGCCGCTGCGCTTGCCGAAGACGTTGATGTCGAGCAGGGAGTTCGTGCCGAGGCGGTTCGAGCCGTGCACCGAGACGCAGGCGCACTCGCCGGCGGCGTACAGGCCGGGGACGACGGTCGTGTTGTCCGAGAGGACCTCGGCCTTCACGTTGGTCGGGATGCCGCCCATCGCGTAGTGCGCGGTCGGCATGACCGGCACCGGCTCGACGACCGGGTCGACGCCCAGGTACGTGCGGGCGAACTCGGTGATGTCGGGCAGCTTGGTCTCGAGCACCTCGGCGCCGAGGTGGGTGCAGTCCAGCAGCACGTAGTCCTTGTGCGGACCGGCGCCGCGGCCCTCCGCCACCTCCTGGACCATGCAGCGGGCGACGATGTCGCGCGGCGCGAGGTCCTTGATGGTGGGGGCGTAGCGCTCCATGAAGCGCTCGCCCGAGGCGTTGCGGAGGATCGCACCCTCGCCTCGCGCTCCCTCGGTGAGCAGGATGCCGAGCCCGGCGAGGCCGGTCGGGTGGAACTGGAAGAACTCCATGTCCTCGAGGGGGAGGCCCTTGCGCCAGATGATGCCGACGCCGTCACCGGTGAGGGTGTGCGCGTTCGACGTCGTCTTGTAGATCTTGCCGAAGCCGCCGGTCGCGAAGATGATCGCCTTCGCCTGGAAGACGTGCAGCTCGCCGGTCGCGAGCTCGTAGGCGACCACGCCCGAGGGCTTGTCGACCCCGTCGACCTTCGTCATCACGAGGTCGAGCACGTAGAACTCGTTGTAGAAGTTGATGCCCAGGCGGACGCAGTTCTGGAACAGCGTCTGCAGGATCATGTGCCCGGTGCGGTCGGCCGCGTAGCAGGCCCGGCGCACAGGCGCCTTGCCGTGGTCGCGGGTGTGGCCGCCGAACCGGCGCTGGTCGATCTTGCCGTCCTCGGTGCGGTTGAACGGGAGGCCCATGTTCTCGAGGTCGATGACCGCGTCGATGGCCTCCTTGGCGAGGATCTCCGCCGCGTCCTGGTCGACGAGGTAGTCGCCGCCCTTGACGGTGTCGAAGGTGTGCCACTCCCAGCTGTCCTCCTCGACGTTCGCGAGGGCGGCGGCCATGCCGCCTTGCGCGGCACCGGTGTGCGAGCGCGTCGGGTAGAGCTTGGAGATCACGGCGGTCTTCGCCTTGGGCCCGGCCTCGATGGCGGCGCGCATGCCCGCACCGCCGGCGCCGACGATCACCACGTCGAACTGGTGGTAGTGGACGCCGTCGGCGCCGAGGGTCTGGGTGAAGGCGCTCTGGTCTGCGCCGCCGCTGTGGACGTGGCCTGGTGTGCTCACTGGGTGATTGCTCCGTTGAACGGGATGGAAGGGCGGGGGAGGGGGACTACGCCGCGCAGAACGACGGCAGCAGGCTCGGGTCCCCGCCGGTCGGGCAGGGGTTGAAGCCGAAGACGACGTAGGTGCCGAGCGCGATCAGCGCGACGACCGAGACGAGGATGCCGCCCTTGAAGGCCCGGGCGAGCACCGGCGAGGTCGCGTAGTCGTTGACGAGCGTGCGCATGCCGTTGCCGCCGTGGATGAGCGCGAGCCAGAGCATCGCGACGTCCCACCACTGCCAGAACGGGTTGGCGAGCTTGCCGCCGACGAAGCCGAAGTCGATGGCCTTGATGCCGTCGCCGAGCAGCAGGTTGAAGATCAGGTGCCCGAAGATCAGGACGATCAGCACGACGCCGGAGGCGCGCATGTAGATCCAGCCCCACTTCTCCCAGTTGGTGCCGGAGGAGCGGGTGGGGACGTGCGGAGTCCGCGGTGCGGCGACGGTGCTCAATGGGCACCTCCCTCGCTGAAGACGTTGATGAGGTGGCGGGGCGCGAAGCCGAGCATCAGCACGACCCACAGGCCGATGACGACCCAGAACAGCAGGCGCTGGTGCCGGGTGGCCCAGCTCCAGAAGTCGACCAGGATGATGCGCAGGCCGTTCATGGCGTGGAACGCGATCGCCGCGACCAGGCCCGTCTCGCCGAGGCCCATGATCGGGTTCTTGTACTGGGCGATGACCGCGTTGTACGCCTCGGGGCTCACGGCGATGAGGGCCGTGTCGAGGACGTGCACGAGGAGGAAGAAGAAGATGGCGACACCGGTGATCCGGTGCAGCACCCACGACCACATGCCTTCGCGACCGCGGTAGAGGGTTCCGGCCGGACGGCGGATCTTCCCCTGCTTCCGGGGTGCGAGGGTTTGAGCAGCTGAAACTGACACGAACAACCCTCCCTGGTTGACTGCTCCGTCGGCCTGACCGGGACCGCGACTCGAGGACGCGGGCGGGGCGTGGAGCGGCGAGAACACTCGCTCAGCGATTCTAAGCGCCGGGCGGGATCGCCGCGGCTTAGGCGAGCCTTAGCTGCCGCGGGCCATCGAGACGGGTGCGCCGACCGTCGCGTAGTGCGCGAGGAGCTCGTCGGTGAGTACACTCCAGGTGCGGCCGAGCACCCGCCGACGGCCCGCCTCACCCAGGCGCGAGCGGAGCCCGGGGTCGCCCAGCAGCCGCTCCACCTGGCGCCGCAGATCGGAGTCGCTCTCCGGCGCGTAGAGCAGTCCGTCGACGCCGTGCTCGATCAGATCGGTCGGCCCGCCGGCGTGCGGTGCGACGACCGCGGTGCCGGAGGCCTGCGCCTCCTGCACCGTCTGGCCGAAGGTCTCCTCGGTGCCGGTGTGCACGAAGACGTCGAGCGCGGCGAACACCGCGGGCAGCCGCTCCCCGTCGAGCCGGCCGAGCATCCGCGCCGCCGGACCGAGCGCTGCGGCGACGCGGGCGGAGGAGGGGCCGTAGCCGCCGACGACCAGATCGGCGCCGGGGAGGGAGGAGAGGCAGGCGAGCCGCTCGACCCGCTTCTCCGGAGAGACGCGGCCGATGTAGCCGACGAGTGCGTCGCCCTCGTCGACCCCCGACCGCACCTCGTGCGCGTAGGGAGAGGAGCGCATCCGCGGGTGGAAGCGGTCGCTCTGCACGCCGCGGCCCCAGAGCGCGGTGCGCTCGATGCCGGCGGCGGCGAGGTCGTCGAGCGCGCTGGTCGAGGGGGCGAGCGTGAGATCGGCGCCCGCGTGGATCTGGCGGATCACCCGCCAGGCGAGCGCCCGGGCCCCGCGGATGCCGTAGCGGGCGGCGAAGCGCGGCACGTCGGTCTGGTAGATCGCGACGCTCGGCACGCCGAGCCGGTTCGCGGAGGCGATGGCGCGGGCGCCGAGGAGGAAGGGGGAGGCGACGTGCACGACGTCCGGTTCGAAGGCGGCCAGCTCGCGGGTGAGGGCGAGGGTGGGGATGCCGACCGGGAAGTCGCGGTAGGCGATGGCCGGGTGCTCGACGACGCGGTGGCCGGCGTAGTGCCCGGGCGCCCCTGCGGCGGGGCAGACGACGAGGGCCTCGATGCCGCTCGCCGCGAACTCGTCGAGGACCCGCAGGACGCTCGTGGTGACTCCGTTCAACGACGGGAGGAAGCTCTCCGTGACGACCGCGACTCTCACGCCGGTGACGCTACGGGTGCCGTGTGAACGCGGACGCGCGGCCGGGTGAACGGACGGACACGGCCTGCCTCCCTTGTATCCTGCGGGGATGACATCACCTGAGACCGATGGCCGCGCCCCGCTCGACCGCTTCTACAGCGTGATCCCCGCCGGCGGGATCGGCTCGAGGCTGTGGCCGCTCTCGCGGGCGGACGCCCCGAAGTTCCTGCACGACCTGACGGGCTCGGGGCAGACGCTGCTCCGCGACACCTGGGACAGGCTCGCCCCGATCTCGGGCGCCGACCGGATCATGGTCGTCACCGGCCGCGCGCACCGCGCCGCGGTGGAGCGCCAGCTGGAGAGCCTCGAGGACCTCAACGTCGTCCTCGAGAGCGAGCCGCGCGACTCCTCCGCCGCGATCGGCCTCGCCGCGGCGATCCTCGAGCGCCGCGAGCCCGGCGTGATCATCGGCTCCTTCGCCGCCGATCACGTCATCAGCGGCCAGCACCTCTTCCACGACGCCGTCGCGGAGGCGGTCGTCGCCGCCGACGCCGGCTACATCGCGACGATCGGCATCACGCCGACCGAGCCGGCCGTGGGCTTCGGCTACATCCACACGGGCGACCACCTCGGGATCGAGGGCGCCGCGCACACGCTCGCCGTCGACTCCTTCGTCGAGAAGCCCGACGCGGAGACCGCCCGCTCGTACGTGCAGAGCGGTCAGTACCTCTGGAACGCGGGCATGTTCATCGCCCGCGCCGACCGGCTGCTCGAGGAGCTGGGCCGCTCGAAGCCGAAGCTGCTCGCGGGTCTCCTCGAGCTGGCCGAGGCGTGGGACACCCCGGAGCGCGGCGCGGTCGTCGACCGCATCTGGCCGGGCCTGGAGAAGATCGCGATCGACTACTCCGTCGCGGAGCCCGCGGCGAAGGAGGGCAAGCTCGCCGTCGTGCCCGGCCACTTCTCCTGGGACGACGTGGGTGACTTCGCCTCGATCGCGAAGCTGCACGCGAGCGGCCTGCGCTCCGACCTGGCCATCCTCGGCGAGGACGCCCGCGTCCTGGCCGACTCGGCGACCGGCATCGTGGTCAGCGGCGGCAACCGCACCATCGCGCTGATCGGCGTGAAGGACATCGTGGTCGTGGACACCCCCGACGCCCTGCTCGTCACCACGACGGAGAACGCCCAGAAGGTCAAGGGCGTCGTCGACGCCCTCCGCCTCTCGGGCCGCACGGACGTCCTCTAGCCCTCGCCCCGAGGCGCGGCTCGGCGCCCGCCTCGGGGGACCTCCTGCCTGCGCAGCTCGCGAACACGGGTGCGGCCTTCGTTTCCGCGCCACGAGGACGCCAGGCCGGGCGAGACTCCGCCGGTCTCATTAATGTCCGGCGGGTGATCGTCCTCACCCGCTCTCGTTCCCGCTCCCTCGTCGGTGGTCGGCGCCACAGCGGTGTGCTGGCGGCGGTCGTCGCCCTGACCGTCCTGGTCGGCGTGCTGACGCCCGTGCCGTCCGCCTCGGCAGCGCCCACCGACCCGGTCGCGCCGTCGAGCACGGTCGACGTCCGCTCTCCCGGCGACGCGGGCATGCTCCTCGTGCAGCCCTACTCGACCAAGCGCTACCTGGTGGTGCAGGTCGCTCCGGGGATCGGCGTGACCAGCACGGTCTCGCCCGAGGCGGATTCACTGGCGCCGACCGGCGCCGTCCTCGAGGTCGACCGCTTCCAGAAGTTCGTGGATCGGGTCTCCGGCGTCCTCGATCGGATCCGGGCGACACCGACGGGCGAGGCAGCACTGAAGGCGATCCCGTTCCTCCTCGCGCCGGGGGCGAAGAACGTCTGGACGGTGTCGGGGCCGCCCGGTGCCGCCGTGCGCACGTCGCCGGTGCAGATCGTGTTCGCCGAGAGCACCTCGACCCGCGCTGCCGGCAGGGACGTCCCTTTCGGTGTCGACCCGGACGGAGCGGGGAGCCTGATCACGCTGGACGGCGCCTTCTGGCCCGCCGCGGCGGCCGAGGGCATCGCGTGGCGGGATCCCTCCACCGGCGCGGCGCGGTTGCTCGATCCGGTGATGACGGCCCAGCACGAGCTGATGCACGCGATCGCGGCCCTCGGCGGAGCTGCCCCCAGCCAGACCTCCGTGCCTGTCCCTGTCCGTGCCTGGTCGTCAGCGGCGGCCCTGAGCGGCCCGACGGACACCGAGGTCTCGCGCGACGTGATGCTGGCCGAGGTGTTCACGCACGGCGGTCCCCGCGGGCTGACCGCGGCGCGGAGGGCCTTGACCACACCCGGGCCGGACAACACGCCCGCTGTCTTCTCATCCGAGGAGTTCCCGTCCATCGCGGTGGATCCCTGGTTCCTCCGGTCACGGCGGTTCGCGCTCGACCGGTACTCCGCCGCCGATACCCCGGCGGCGGATCGCCACGGATGGTTGATGGCCGCCGCCGCCCGGTTGAGCATCGCCGTGAGACCGCCGACGGAGCTCGTCTTCGCGAACGAGCGCGGCGTGCGGCCCCGCCCGGAGTACGTCCCCAGCCTGCTCCTGACCGAGAACAGGGGGGCCGCGTGGTTCCCGGTCCGAGTGCCGCAGGACTTCTCGGACTGGGAGGCGTCCGACGTGCGGGGGAGGACCGACGTCGTCCCGCGAGACGGAACCTGGGACGATCCGGGGTCGGCCCCGCTCGAGGCGGTGGGGTCGAGCGTCCCCGAGGCCACGAAGCAGCTGTCGTGCCACGACTGCGCGACGGCGCCGGTCACTCGCCTGTCGTCGGAGGATGCTGCGGCGTTCGAGGCGCGGGTGGCGTCGGAGGTGAAGGCGGGGCCGGATGCGGTGCGGGCGGTGCAGCGGGCGCAGTTGGTGGATCCGGTGGGCGATGCGGTGCGTCAGGTGCATGGTCCTGGTTTCGCGGGGGGTGTGTGGTCGCGGTATCCGGAGCTGGTGGCGGGGTTGGAGAAGGCTCCGCTGCGGTTCTTCTCGGGGATGCACGGTCCGGCGGCGGCGGGTGTCGGGCTGGATGTGTGGGGGTTGATGCAGGGGGATGTGTCGGCGTTGTCGGTGGTGAACACGACGTCGGATCTGGTGACGTCGGTCGCGCCGATGCTGGGCGCGCGGATCGCGAACTTCGCGGGCGCGGCGGGTGCTGTGGTGGGGTTCGTGACGTCGATGATCGCGTTCAGTCAGGGCGGGAGCGAGACGGATTTCATCGCGTCGATGGTGGGGCTGCTGGTGGGGCTCATGCCGGAGCTGGCGCCGTTCATGGTGCTGTACATGGCGGCGTCGCTGTGGTCGCATCCGAGTCCGGTGGAGGAGGCGATGAGCGCGGGGCAGCAGATGATCGTGGCGTTCAAGGACTGGGCGCCGGATGCTCTGGAGCGCTCGTCGCTGGCTCTGGCGGACTCGGTGCGGGACGGGGTGTCGGACCGGATGGACGAGGCCCGCTACCGGTCGGATTATCTGCAGACGAAGGTGGATCTCGCGGAGTTGGCGGAGGGTCACGATCCCACGACCGGCGGGAAGGACGGCACTCAGTGGGAGAAGCAGCAGATCCGGGACGCGACGGATGAGGAGCTGGAGCGGCTCGCGTCGGCGGGGTCGACGAGTCTGGACGAGAGCCTGGATCTCCTCGCCGACGAGTACAACAACGGTGCCGTGTTCACGGAGTTCCGCAAGAAGTGGGCGGAGCAGATGAACGACGACGGCGGGGTGCGGATCTACGGGATCAAGCATCACGTGGACCTGGACTCCCTGCCCACCACGAACCCGGAACCGGTGCGGGTGGACGCCTTCACGACTCCGGTGGGATCGATCCGCAGCCTGATGCAGTCCCGGTACCGGCACGCTCTGGACGAGCTGGATCTGTGGACTCCCTCGCGCAACGCCTTCGCAACGCCGATGGTGACCGAGCAGATGGTCCTGGACTCCGTCGCGCCGGTGCAGCGCGACTGGGCGTTCACCGGACCCCTGACCGAGTCCACCGCTCCCGTGAAGGACGTGAGGGAGTTCACCGGGAACGGGACCCCCGGCTCGTTCCTGCAACTGTGGAACCCGGACACGAAGGAACTGGTCTGCGGGGCCACGAAAGTGAACGCGATCGGCCTGTGGACCTGCCACAGGAGCATCGGCTTCCAAGGCCCCGGTCTGCACGTCACCTACGAACTGCGCAGCTCCAGCACCGACACCGGCGGATTCACGAGCACCGGGAAGAGCCTCACCGTCACCACCAGCGGCACCCCCGTCCCCCGACCCGTCATCGAGTGGGGCCCGGACCTGCGCGTGGAAGGCCGCACCGTGCACGGCACCGCGACCCCGGGCGCCCTCGTGCACCTCGAGACGATGCCCCCGGACAGCATCGACACCACCCGCACCGGCCTCCCCGCCTCACCCACCGCCACCGTGGACAGCGAGGGCTACTTCACCCTCACCGCCACCGAGGGCACCCCCGGCGGGAACACCCGCCTCGTCGCGACCTGCAGAGACCACACCATCGCCGAACGCCTCGTGATCGACACCGCACCACCCCTGCCCACCCCCGTCCCCGAGACCGACGAGGACTCCGCCATCCACATCACCCACCTCACCGCGACCAGCATCGAGGGCACCGTCCCCCCGAACCAGAAGATCCAGATCCGCCTCGGCGAAACCCCCGTCCAACTCCCGATCGACACCGACAGCACCGGCACCTTCCACTTCACCCC
This sequence comes from Rathayibacter sp. VKM Ac-2760, assembly GCF_009834185.1. GTDB lineage: Bacteria > Actinomycetota > Actinomycetes > Actinomycetales > Microbacteriaceae > Rathayibacter. The sequence goes on along the minus strand of NZ_CP047173.1, from coordinate 3,057,347 downwards.
CGACACACCCCTCCCCACCCCCCAGACCATCACCCTGCGCACCTGGCCCACTGACACCCCCTGGAAGCAGAGCACCCGCACCATCACCTGGAACGGACACGACCAGTGACCACGACCGCCGGCCCGACGCGACCCGCTCTGCGGAACGCGCCCCCTCGCTCCGCCGACCGCGGGGGAGGAGCCGCTCACGGCTCCTCCCCAAGATCAACACTGTGTAACGCTTCCCGAGTTGGCCCTCTGCGGCCCCTGAGCGTTCCGACACCTTGGGTAACGTGAGGTCATCGATGCCCTGCAGTGCCGATCGTGCGCGCGGGGCCGAATCTTGGAGGACGAATCTTGACTATCACCACGCGTAAGGCCGCGTTCGGCGGTCTCGCCGCTCTGGGCGTCACCGCGCTTCTCGCCGGTTGTGCCTCCGCCCCCGAGGAGAGCGGCTCGAGCGCCGCCGCCGGCGGCGACTTCCTGCCCTGCATGGTCTCCGACGCGGGCGGGTTCGACGACAAGTCGTTCAACGAGCTGGGCTACAACGGCCTCGTGAAGGCGTCCGAGGAGCTCGGCGTCACCCCGAAGACCGTGACCTCGGAGTCCGAGACGGACTACGCCCCGAACCTGACGAGCCTCGTCGACCAGGGCTGCAACCTGATCATCACCGTCGGCTTCGCCCTCGCCGAGGCCACCTCGGCTGCGGCGGAGGAGAACACCGACATCGACTTCGCCATCATCGACGACGCGTCGATCGACCTGCCGAACGTCAAGCCGATCACCTTCGACACCTCGCAGTCGGCGTTCCTCGCCGGCTACGCGGCCGCGTCGTACTCGAAGACCGGTGTCGTCGGCACCTACGGCGGCCAGCAGTTCCCGACCGTCACCATCTTCATGGACGGCTTCGCGGACGGCGTGGCGTACCACAACGAGCAGAAGGGCACCGACGTCAAGGTCGTCGGCTGGGACGTCGCCGCGCAGACCGGCTCCTTCACCGGTGGCTTCGCGGCCGGTGTCGAGGCCAAGTCGGCCGCGCAGTCGCTGATCGACCAGAACGCCGACGTCATCCTCCCGGTCGGCGGGCCGATCTTCCAGTCCGCCATCGAGGCCATCCGCGACTCCGGCAAGGACATCGCGATGGTGGGCGTGGACGCCGACCTGTACGAGACCTACCCGGACGGCGCCGACCTCTACCTGACCTCGATCCTCAAGGGCATCGAGGCGGGCACCGACGACGTGACGAGCACCGCGGGTGCCGACGCGTTCGACGCCACCCCGTACGTGGGCACGCTCGAGAACGACGGTGTCGGCATCGCGCCGTTCCACGACTTCGAGTCGAAGGTCTCGGCCGACCTGCAGGGCGAGCTGGACACCATCAAGGAGGGCATCATCGACGGCTCGATCACCGTCGAGTCGCCGTCCGCTCCCGCCGCGTCCTGATCCCCGGATCGGTCGCAGCACACTGATCGATCGCACGGATCGATCGCACTGACGAAGAGGCCGGTGGGCCCGAGTTCTGCTCGGGCTCACCGGCCTCTCGTCGGCTGTCCCGCCCTCACCGCGCCCTCGCACCTCGCGCCGAAAGTTAGATTGGACCCATGAAGCTCGAACTGCGGGGCATCACGAAGCGCTTCGGCGCTCTCGTGGCCAACGATCACATCGACCTCACCGTCGAACCCGGTGAGATCCACTGCCTTCTCGGCGAGAACGGCGCGGGCAAGTCGACGCTCATGAACGTGCTGTACGGCCTCTACCAGGCCGAGGAGGGCGACATCCTGCTGGACGACGTGGTCCAGCGCTTCTCCGGGCCGGGTGACGCCATGAAGGCGGGCATCGGGATGGTCCACCAGCACTTCATGCTCGTCCCGGTCTTCTCGGTCGCCGAGAACGTCATGCTCGGGCACGAGGAGACGAAGTCCGGCGGCCGGCTCGACCTCGCCGCCGCGCGGGCGCGGGTCCGCGACATCTCCGACCGCTTCGGCTTCGACGTCGACCCCGACGCGATCGTGGAGGACCTGCCCGTCGGCGTCCAGCAGCGCGTCGAGATCATCAAGGCGCTCTCGCGCGACGCGAAGGTCCTCGTCTTCGACGAGCCGACCGCGGTGCTGACGCCCCAGGAGACCGACGAGCTGATCGCGATCATGCGCCAGCTGCGCGCCTCAGGGACCGCGATCGTCTTCATCACCCACAAGCTCCGCGAGGTGCGGGAGGTCGGCGACCGCATCACGGTCATCCGCCTCGGCCAGGTGGTGGGGGAGGCGGCGCCCACGGCGAGCAACGCCGAGCTCGCCTCGCTGATGGTCGGCCGCGCCGTCGAGCTGACCGTGCAGAAGGGGCCGGCGACCGCCGGCGACGAGGCGCTCGTGGTGAGCAACCTCACCGTCCGCGACGCGAACGGCCAGGCCGTCGTCGACGACGTCTCGTTCGAGGTCCGCCGCGGTGAGATCCTCGCCATCGCGGGCGTGCAGGGCAACGGCCAGACCGAGCTGACCGAGGCGATCATGGGCCTGCAGGAGCGGGTCGAGGGCACGGTGACCCTCGACGGCCGCCGGCTCGACGGCCTCTCGGTGCGCCGCGTGCTCGACGCCGGGGTCGGCTTCGTCCCCGAGGACCGCACCGAGGACGGACTGGTCGCCGAGTTCACCATCGCCGAGAACCTCATGCTCGATCGCAGCGACAGCGGCCCGTTCGTCAAGGGCCTCGGGCTGCGCCTGAAGGAGCTGGAGCGGTTCGCCGAGGAGCGCGTCCGCGAGTTCGACGTCCGCGCCCAGGGCATCACCACGCACGTCGGCCGGCTCTCCGGCGGCAACCAGCAGAAGGTCGTCCTGGCCCGCGAGCTCAGCCGCGAGCTGCGGCTGTTCATCGCCGCCCAGCCGACCCGCGGCATCGACGTCGGCTCGATCGAGTTCGTGCACAAGCGCATCGTCGAGACCCGCGACACGGGCGTGCCCGTCATCGTCGTCTCCACCGAGCTCGACGAGGTGGCGGCGCTGGCCGACCGCATCGCGGTCATGTACAAGGGCGGCATCATCGGGATCGTCCCCGCCGACACGCCCCGGGAGGTCCTGGGGCTCATGATGGCCGGGCAGTCGCCCGCCGAGAAGGGTGCGGCCGCATGAGCGACGCGCAGTTGCCCGCCGTCGATCCGGACGCCGAGTCCGAGAGGGCGACCGGACTCGAGCCGGGTCAGAAGCCGGGTCAGGAGGCGCGGCCCGGCCCGATCGAGAGCGGTGCCTCACGCGTGCTCCGGGAGATCCTCTCCGGCACCGCGCTGATGTCGGTGCTGGCCGTGCTGCTCTCGCTGATCGCGGGCGGCGTGCTGATCGCCGCGACCGACACCGACGTCCAGCAGGCCGCCGGCTACTTCCTCGCCCGGCCGCTCGACACGCTCCAGGCGATCTGGCAGTCCGTCGCCGGGGCGTACTCGTCGCTCTTCCAGGGCTCGGTCTACAACTTCCGCCGCGAGGGCTTCGCGAACGGCATCAAGCCGCTCACCGACACGCTCGCCTTCGCGACGCCGCTGATCGCGGGCGGCCTCGGTGTCGCGCTCGCCTTCCGCGTCGGCCTGTTCAACATCGGCGGTCGCGGCCAGATGCTGATCGCCGCCGCCTGCGCCGGCTGGGTCGGCTTCTCCTTCGACCTGCCGTTCGGCGTGCACCTGGTGATCACGCTCGCCGCGGGCATCCTCGGCGGGGCGCTCTGGGGCGGACTGGTCGGCCTGCTGAAGGCGCGGACCGGCGCGCACGAGGTGATCCTCACGATCATGCTCAACTACGTCGCGTTCTACCTCGTGTCGTACCTGCTGCGCACCCCCGGCGCCCTCCAGGCTCCCGGCTCGAACAACCCGAAGTCGCCCGGGATGAAGGAGACGGCGGTCTTCCCCGACCTCCTCGGCTCCGGCTACTCGCTGACCCTCGGCTTCGTCTTCGCGATCCTCGCGACGATCTTCGTCTGGTGGCTGCTCAACCGCTCGAGCATCGGCTTCAAGTTCCGTGCGGTGGGCGAGAACCCGCACGCGGCCCGGGTCGCCGGCATCGACGTGAAGAACAGCTACGTGTACGCGATGCTGCTCTCCGGCGGCCTGCTCGGCCTGGCCGGCAGCGCCCAGGTGATGGGCACCGTCACCACGGGATTCACCTCGGGCATCGATGCGGGCATCGGCTTCGACGCGATCACCGTCGCGCTGCTGGGCCGCTCGAAGCCGTGGGGCGTGTTCTTCGCCGGCATCCTCTTCGGCGCGTTCAAGGCCGGCGGCTACTCGATGCAGGCCGCAGAGGGCGTGCCGATCGACGTCGTGCTCGTCGTGCAGTCGCTGATCGTGCTCTTCATCGCCGCGCCGCCCCTGGTGCGCGCGATCTTCCGCCTCCCGACGCCCGGGGTCGCCCCGAAGCGCCGCTCGCGCCGCACCACGGAGGTGTCCGCATGACCACCGCAGTCGACCGAGCCCCCGGAGTCGCGACCCGCGTCGCCGTCCGCAGCTGGAAGGCCCCGATCGCGTTCGGGATCTTCGCGCTGCTCGCCGTGATCCTGTTCGTGGCGCTCGGGCGCGACGGCACGAGCTCGTTCCGTCTCGCCTCGGGCGGCGACTTCTTCGCGCTGCCGGACCTGCCGTTCCCCACCCGGGGCACCGGAGTGGTCGTCGCCGTCGTCCTCGTCGCCCTCACCGCGGTCGCCGTCGCGTTCACCCGCTCGGCCCGGAGGATCCCGCTCTGGCTCTCGGCGCTCTTCGCGCTCGTGTTCCTCGTCGGCTTCCTGGTCTGGGCGTCCGCGGGGGCGGCCCTGCCGCTCCCCGGCCTGCTGCTGGGCACCGTGGGCCTCGCGACGCCGCTGATCTTCGGCTCGCTGGGCGGCGTCATCTCCGAGCGTGTGGGTGTCGTCAACGTCGCGATCGAGGGCCAGCTGCTCGCCGGCGCCTTCACCGCCGCGATGGTCGGCTCGCTCACCCGGCAGCCCGTGCTCGGCCTGCTGGCCGCGATGATCGCGAGCGTGCTGGTCTCGTTCGTGCTCGCCGCCTTCGCGATCAAGTACCTGGTCGACCAGGTGATCGTCGGCGTCGTGCTCAACGTCCTCGTGACGGGGCTCACGAGCTTCCTCTACTCGCAGGTGCTGACCAGCGACGCCGCGACGTTCAACTCGCCGGTCAAGTTCGAGCGGCTGCCGATCCCGGGGCTCAGCCAGGTGCCGATCCTCGGCCCGGTGCTGTTCAACCAGACGGTGATCGTCTATCTGATGTACCTCGCGATCTTCGCGGTGTGGTGGGGGCTCTTCAAGACGAAGTGGGGCCTGCGGCTCCGCGCGGTCGGCGAGCACCCGCAGGCGGCGGACACCGTCGGCATCAACGTCGCGCGGACGCGGTTCTGGAACGTCTCGCTCGCCGGTGCGATCGCGGGCATGGGCGGTGCGTACTACACGCTCGACGCGGTCGGCGCGTTCGGCAAGGAGATGACGGCGGGCGCGGGCTTCATCGCGCTGGCCGCCGTGATCTTCGGTCGCTGGGACCCGATCAAGGCGACCCTCGCGTCGCTCCTGTTCGGCTTCGCGACCAACCTGCAGAACGTGCTCGGCGTCATCGGCTCGCCGGTGCCGAGCGAGTTCATGCTGATGCTGCCCTACGTGGTGACGATCTTCGCGGTCGCCGGTCTGGTCGGGCAGTCGCGCGGGCCGGCGGCGGCCGGCAAGCCCTATCTCAAATCGTGAGGACGGAACCGATGACCGACATCGACTGGGAGGCGCTGCGCACGGCGGCCCTCGACGCCATGGGCCACGCCTACGTGCCGTACTCGAAGTTCCCCGTGGGCGTCGCCGCACTGGTCGACGACGGCCGGGTGATCTCGGGCTGCAACGTCGAGAACGCCTCCTACGGCCTGACTCTCTGCGCCGAGTGCGCGCTGGTGTCGTCGCTGCACATGACCGGCGGCGGCCGGCTCGTCGCCTTCACCTGCGTCGACGGCAAGGGCGGCGTGCTGATGCCCTGCGGGCGCTGCCGCCAGCTGCTCTTCGAGCACTCCGCCGACGGGATGCTCCTGCAGACCGTCTCGGGAGTGAAGACGATCGACGAGGTCATCCCCGACGCCTTCGGCCCGCGCACCCTCGAGGCGTACGCGGCCGAGTAGTCCCCGTGGTCCGCCGCGCCACCGCCTCCCGCTCCCACTCCTGAACCGAGGACCCCGCATGACCCCGCCCACCCCCGTCGAGGCGTTCGACGCCGTCGACCTCATCCGCACCAAGCGCGACCGCGGCACGCTCTCGACCGCGCAGATCGACTGGCTGATCGACGCCTACACCCGCGGCTACGTCCAGGGGGAGCAGATGGCCGCGTTCGCGATGGCCGTGCTGCTCAACGGGATGGACCGCGACGAGATCCGCGACCTGACGCTGGCGATGATCGCGAGCGGCGAGCGGATGAGCTTCGACGGCCTCGGCAAGCGGACCGTCGACAAGCACTCCACCGGCGGCGTGGGGGACAAGATCACGCTGCCGCTGATGCCGCTGGTCGCCTCCTTCGGCGTCGCGGTGCCGCAGCTCTCGGGCCGCGGCCTCGGTCACACCGGCGGCACGCTCGACAAGCTCGAGGCGATCCCGGGCTGGCGGGCCGACCTCAGCAACGAGGAGATGTTCGAGCAGCTGCGCACGGTCGGCGGCGTGATCTGCGCCGCGGGCTCCGGCCTCGCTCCGGCCGACAAGAAGCTCTACGCGCTGCGCGACATCACCGGCACCGTCGAGGCGATCCCGCTGATCGCCTCCTCGATCATGTCGAAGAAGATCGCGGAGGGGACCGACGCCCTGGTCCTGGACGTCAAGTTCGGCTCCGGTGCGTTCATGACCGACATCGAGCGCTCGCGCGAGCTGGCCCGCGCGATGGTCGACCTCGGCAACGACGCCGGCGTCCGCACCACCGCGCTGCTGACCAACATGAACGTGCCGCTCGGCCTCGCGATCGGCAACGCCAACGAGGTCCGCGAGTCGGTCGAGGTGCTCGCCGGCGGCGGGCCGGCGGACGTGCGCGAGCTGACCCTCGCGCTCGCCCGCGAGATGCTGGCGCTCGCCGGCCTGCCCGACGCCGACGTCGAGGGTGCGCTCGACGGCGGCGCGGCGATGGACACCTGGCGCGCGGTGATCCGCGCCCAGGACGGCGACCCGGACGGCGCGCTGCCGGTCGCCCGCGAGACGCACGTCGTGCTGGCCGAGCGCGACGGGGTGCTCGTCGAGCAGCGGGCGCTGCCGTTCGGCATCGCGGCCTGGCGCCTCGGCGCCGGCCGGGCGCGCCAGCAGGACGCGGTGCAGCACGCGGCCGGCATCGACCTGCACGCGAAGCCGGGCGATCGAGTGCGGGCCGGGCAGCCGCTGTTCACGCTCTCCGCCGACGAGCCGTCGCGCTTCGCCCGCGCGCTCGAGGCGCTCGAGGGCTCCTACCGCGTGGGCGACGAAGGCGACGTGGTCCTCGACGGCGGCCCGCTGGTGGCGGAGCGCATCGCCTGACCCTCGCGTCGTGCGTCGTGCGTCGTGCGTCGCCTGCAGCCCGCCGGAGAACTTCGGCTCGCGGAACGGCGTCCGGCACGCGGAGTCCGCGGATTCCGGCGTGCCGGACATGTTTCCGCGTGCCGGAGGTGGACGTGGTCGATGTTCGGCTCGTGGAACCGGCTTGGGCTCGCAGGATGTGCTGATTCCGGCGTGCCGGAGGTGTTTCCGCGTGCCGGAGGTGGGCGTGGTCGACGTTCGGCTCGTGGAACAGTCCTGGGCTCGCAGGATGTGCCGGTTCCAGCGAGCCGGAGGTGCTTCCGCGTGCCGGAGGTGGACGTGGTCGACGTTCGGCTCGTGGAACAGGCTTGGGCTTGTGGGATGTGCTGATTCCAGCGTGCCGGAGGTGCTTCCGCGGGCCGGAGGTGGACGCGGTCGACGTTCGGCACGTGGAACAGTCCTGGGCTCGCGGGATGTGCCGGTTCCAGCGAGCCAGAGGTGTTTCCGCCTGCCGGGGTTGGGCGTGGTCGACGTTCGGCTCGTTAAACAGGCTTGGGCTAGCGGGATGCGCTGATTCCAGCGTGCCGGAGGTGTTTTTGCGAGCCGGAGGTGGTTGAGGCGGACGTTCGGCTCGCGGAACAGGCTCGGGCTCGCGGGATGCGCTGATTCCAGCGTGCCGGAGGTGTTTCCGCGTGCCGGAGGTCGGGCGGGCGGTACCGCGGGCGTCCGACCCGGACGGGGTGGCGGCCTCGGCGGAGGGCCGCGCCGGGCGGCACCGTAAGGTGGTCGGCGAACCGTCGACCGACCGGAGGAGCACCGTGACCGACAGCAACGAGGAGTACCTCCTCCCCGGCGAGGGCATCCTCATCGACGACCTGCCGAAGGTCTCGCTGCACGACCACCTCGACGGCGGTCTCCGCCCCGCGACCATCGTCGAGATCGCCGCGGAGACGGGCGTGCCGCTCCCCGCCGCGGACCCCGAGGTGCTCGAGCGCTGGTTCACGACCACCGCCGACTCCGGCTCGCTGACCGACTACCTCGCCACCTTCGAGACCACCATCGCCGTCATGCAGTCGGCGGCCTCGCTCGAGCGGGTCGCCCGCGAGTTCGTGCTCGATCTCGCGGCCGACGGAGTCGTCCACGGCGAGATCCGCTGGGCGCCCGAGCAGCACCTCCGCGCGGGCCTCACCCTCGACGCCGCCGTCGAAGCGGTCCAGGAGGGGCTCCAGCAGGGCGTGCAGGAGGCGGCCGCCCACGGGCAGCGCCTCGGCGTCGGCCAGCTGATCACCGCGATGCGGCACGGCGACCGCTCGCTCGAGATCGCCGAGCTGGCGCTGCGCCACCGCGAGCGCGGCGCGATCGGCTTCGACATCGCCGGCGCGGAGGAGGGCTTCCCCGCGTCGCGGCACCGCCCCGCCTTCGAGCTGCTCGCCGCCGCCCACTTCCCCACGACCGTCCACGCGGGCGAGGCGGACGGCCTCGACAGCATCCGCTCCGCGCTCCTCGACGGCCGCGCGCTCCGCCTCGGCCACGGCGTGCGCCTCGCCGAGGACATCAGCATCGAGCGGCAGGACGACGACGCCAGCTACGTCACCCTCGGCGAGCTCGCCGAGTGGGTGAAGGACCGGCGGATCGCGCTCGAGCTGAGCCCGTCCTCCAACCTGCAGACCGGTGCGGTCGCCGCGTGGGGCGACGAGCTGGCCGACCACCCGTTCGACCTGCTCTACCAGCTCGGCTTCCGCGTCACCGTCAACACCGACAACCGTCTGATGAGCGGCACGACCCTCAGCCGCGAGCTCGCCCTGCTCTCCGACGCGTTCGGCTACGACCTCGACGACCTCGAGGTGTTCCAGATCAACGCCGCCGAGGCGAGCTTCCTGCCGCTCGACGAGCGCCGCGAGCTGATCGACACGATCAGCGCCGGCTTCGAGGCGGCCTGAGCATGCCCCTCGACCCGCTGCCCGACGCCGCGGTGGCCCTGCGCCACCCGGCCGGCAGCTGGCGCGAGGCGGTGCTGGAGGCGGGCCGCGCCCTCGAGCGCAGCGGTGCCGTCGACGCGGCCTACTCCCGCCGCATGGTCGAGCAGATCGACGTGCTCGGGCCCTACATCGTCATCGCGCCCGGACTCGCCCTCGCCCACGCCCGCCCGGGCAACGACGTGCTCGCCGACGGGATCTCCGTCGTCACCCTCGCCGAACCCGTCGCCTTCGGCCACAGCACCAACGACCCCGTCTCGGTCGTCATCGGCATCGCCGCGACCCAGGCGCACGGCCATGTCGGCTTCGTCTCCGGCCTCGCCGACGTCCTCAGCCGCCCGGACGCGGTCGGCGCGCTCGCCGCCGCCCGCACCGTCCGCAGCATCAACGCCGTCCTCACCGACGACACCCCGCACCACGGAAGAAGCGCATGAAGATCGTCACCCTCTGCGGCGCCGGAATCGGCACCTCCGCCATCCTCAAGCTCGGCGCCGAGCGCGCCCTCGAAGCGCTCGACCTCGACGCCGAGGTCGTCGCGTCCGACCTCGCCTCCGTCGACGCGCTCGCCGCCGACGCGCAGGTCATCCTCACCTCCCGGGAGCTCCTCGACAAGATCGGCAAGACCTTCGCCGAGGTCGTCGTCATCGACAACTACCTCGACCAGACCGAGATCACGGAGAAGATCGAGCGGGCGCTCGGTTGATCCGCCGGAGGCGGATCAGCCGAGCGCCTGCCGTTTTCTGAGCCGCTCCCCGCGCGGCTCAGCGCCGTCGGCACCGTGCCGTTTTCTGAGCCGCCCCTTGTGCGGCTCAGCGCGGTCGGCTCCTCGGGATGGTGCGTTCCGTGGAGCGGGTCGCGTCGCGCTGTCTCGAATCGCTGGCACGCGATTCTCGATCGCGCGCTCCGCACTGCGGTCGTCGTTGATGGGCCGCCTTCGTGCGCTCCGGCTTTTGTCGAGGGGTTTCTGCATCGATTGAGGCGACCTTTCGGGGCCACCACGCGCGCCAGGGCGCACTGTTTCGCGCCAGCGGGGAGCGCTCGGTTCGTTGTCTGTCAGCATCCGGTTGACCAATTCGGGTCCACGATGAAGGAACGGACGACTGTGAGTACCGCATTTCGACGCACATTGGCTGGATGGACGACGCTCGGCGTCGTCGCGGGAGGCGCTCTCCTCGGCGCCGCGCCGGCCTTCGCCCAGGAGCAGCCCCCGGCCGCGTCCTCGACGCAGTCCTCGGGAGCGCTCGGCGTTCCGGAGTGGAGTGCCACCGCGACCTACCTCGGCGGGCAGCAGGTGACCCGCGACGGGAAGCTGTACACCGCCGGCTGGTGGACCAACGGCGACGACCCGCGACTGGTGTCGGGCGCGATCGGGTCCGGCAAGGTCTGGGCGCCGGCGAAGGCGGTCCTCCGCCCGGCCGCTGCTCCCGCGCCCGTCGCTGCTCCCACGCCCGTCGCCGTCCCCGCGCCGAGCGCCGCCCCGGCCGCGGCCGCGGCCCCGTCTGCTCCGATCGCCGGGATCGACGGCGTGTCCGGGTGGAGTGCGGCCGCGACGTACACCGGTGGCCAGCAGGTCGCCCGCGACGGCAAGCTCTACACCGCCGGCTGGTGGACCAGCGGCCAGGATCCCCGCCAGGACTCCGGTCCGATCGGCTCCGGCAAGGTGTGGCAGCCCGCGACCGCTGTGACGACGCCGAAGCCGCCCGCGGCCCCCGCTCCCACCGCGACCCCGGCTCCCAGCAAGGCGCCCGCGGCCCCGGCTCCCACCACGGCGCCGGCGACCCCGTCCGTCCCCGCGCCGGCGAAGACGATCGCGCCCCCGCCCCCGGCGGCTCCCTCCGGCACCCCGGTGACCGGGACGGCGCCGGCGGTCCTCGCCTCCGGGTACAAGGACGTCACCATCAACATGGACTGGAACACCAACCAGCTGCGCACCGTGCACAACGGGCGCATCATCCCGCTCGTGGGCGCCGACTCCTGGGCGAGCAGGACGGGCAGCCGCGCCGTCACGCTCGGTTTCGCGACCGGGGCCGGTGACGACCCGAACTGGGCAGGGATCTCGGCGACGGCCTTCAAGCGCTCGATCGATCAGCTGACCGCCGCGAACGTCGACTACGTCCTCTCCACCGGAGGCAACGCCGGTGTGTTCACCGCGAACGCCGAGCAGCTCGACTCCTTCATCAGCCGCTACGCCTCGAAGAACCTGATCGGCGTCGACTTCGACATCGAGCGCCAGCAGACTCCCGAGCAGATCCAGGAGCTCGTCCACGCCGCCGCCGTCGCCGAGGTGAAGTACCCGAGGCTCCGCTTCTCGTTCACCCTCGCCACCCTGGCGGCGTCGGACGGCTCGAAGGGCAGCCTCAACGGGCTCGGCGTCACGACCGTCGACGCCATCAAGGCGTCAGGTCTGAAGAACTACACGGTCAACCTCATGACGATGGACTACGGCGGAAAGAACACCGGAGCCGCCGTCATGCGGACGGACACGGCGGGGAACATCCTCTCCACCGACATGGGCGCGTCCGCCATCCAGGCAGCCCGCAATGTGAACGAGAAGTTCGGCATCCCGTTCTCGAAGCTGGAGCTGACGCCGATGATCGGCGTCAACGACGTCACCGAGGAGGTCACCACCCCCGAGGACCTCGCGGCGATCGCCGCGTTCGTGAAGGCCGAGGGTCTCGCCGGTCTCCACCACTGGTCCATCGACCGCGACACCCCCTCGACGCTCGGCTCCGTCTCGCCGTCGGGCTCCGGCACGAGTAACGCCTCCGCCGCCTACACCGCGATCCTCAACCGCGTCGGCTGACCAGCGTCGTCGGGCCGACCGCCCGGCGGCGATGCGCTGACGCGGACCGCGTCCCCCGAGCCGCAGCGAACGCTGCGACCGGGGGACGCGGTCCGTCTTCCGCCCGTGTTCCGATTCCCGCGGCCGCGGCACCCGCAGCGGCCGCCCCTCGCGCGGTGCCCTCTCCCGGTCACTGCGCCACCCTCCCAGGAGATCTCACACCCATGTCAGCACCCGAACCCTCGAGAAGCCCCTCCCGGGCCGGCCGGACGCGCCCCTCGGTCGTCCTCCGCAAGGTCCTGTTCGTGCTCGCCGTCGCCGCGTCCGTCGTCGTCGGCGTCGTCGCCGCGACCGTCGCGGCGGCCCTCGCACTCACCGCGTCGCTGCCGGTCGCGGTGATCGTCTGGATCGTTCTGTCACTCGTGGTGGTGTTCCTGCTGGTCGTGGCGGCACAGCGGATCCTGCCGCGTCGGCCGCGCCCGGTCCGGCGCCTCGTTCGCCTGCGCGTCCCGGTGGCCGTCGCCGTCGTCGCGACGATCGGCTTCGGTGCTCTCGCCGGCGCCACGGTCCTCGCTCCCGTCACCCGCACTTCCCCGAGCTACAACCCCGTCGCCCCGGCCTACTGGGATCTGTCCACCGGCTCACGGGTGGCGGTCTGGAAGACCGCCGCTGCCGCGCCGTCCGGCTCGGACGTACCGATCGTGTACCTCCACGGCGGCCCCGGCGGGTTCGTCACCCCCGGTGAATTCACCGTCATCCCCAGACTCGCCGAGACCGGACACGACGTGTACATGTTCGACCAGGCCGGCGGCGGCTATTCCCCCGACCTGCCGATCGGCGAGTACTCCCTGGAGCGATCGCTCGCGGACATCGATGCTGTCCGCCAGCAGACGGGGGCGGACCGCGTGATCGTCGTCGGTCACTCCGCAGGAGGCTTCCTCGCCGCGGCCTATGCGGCGGACCACTCGGCCCACGTCGAGAAGGCCGTCTTCATCGCTCCCGGTACCTACGGGCTGTCCCCGGAGGCCCAGGAGATCGACGACCAGGACCTGGCGGCGACGGCCGATGTCGACCAGCGCAGTGCACCGGGGGACGTGCCGACCGAGCAGCCGGGCAATGTCTCGTCACCGCGTGTGTTGGCCGCGCTGGTGGTGCAGCAGCTCATGGGATCCGACGCCGCGCTGAATCTGGCCTCCCAGCAGGACGCCAGGAGCATCCTCACCGCGGAGCTCGGTGCGACCGGCGGACTCAACGTCTACTCGAACCCGATCCTGGCGGCCGACTTCGCCGCGCACTGGGACTCGACGCTCACCGCGCTCCGCACGCTCCACGTGCCGACGATGCTCGTGCGAGCGCAGTTCGACTTCCTGCCCTGGCCCAGCCAGCACACCCTCGGAACCGCGAGCTCCGACGCGCAGACCGTTTACATCCCCGGCGCTGAGCACGCTCCCTGGGTGAAGGCGCCCGAGCTCACTTTCCGTGCGCTGTCGGACTTCATCCTCGGCAAGGCCCAGCCCACCTGCACGGGCACCGCCAACCCCGCACTCGACCCGGCCGCGGGCTGACAGCGCTGCTCCCGGGGCGGGCTCGGCCGGGGAGCCGCCGGCGGCGGACCGTGCCGGTGCGGCCCGACCCGGTGCGGCCCGACCCGGTGCGGCCCGACCGTCAGGCGAGCAGCGCCGCGGCCCCGGTGCGCAGCGCGTCGAGCCGCCGCTGCACGTCGGTCCGGCGGGTGGCCGCCTCCGGCTCGTGCGACCACGCGTCCAGGTACAGCTTCACCTTCGGCTCGGTGCCGCTCGGGCGGGCGATCAGCCGCGCTCCGTCGAGGGAGAAGCGCAGCGCGTCGGTCGGCGGGAGCGCGCCGCCCGCGGCGAGCAGGTCCTCCGTGCGCTCGACGGCGAGCCCGCCGATCGTCGCCGGCGGCGTGCGGCGCAGCCCCGCCATGATCCGGCCGATCTCGGAGAGGTCGGTCACCCGCAGCGAGATCTGCTCCGAGCCGAACAGCCCGAAGCGCTCGGCGAAGGCGTCGAGCTCGTCCGCGATGCTCCGGCCCTCGGCGGCGAGCGACGAGGCCAGGTCGAGGAACGCGAGCGCGGCCGAGATGCCGTCCTTGTCGCGGACCGTCTCGGGGTTCACCAGGTAGCCGAGCGCCTCCTCGTAGCCGAAGACGAGATCGGGGACGCGCGAGATCCACTTGAAGCCGGTGAGCGTCTCGGCGAAGTCCAGCCCGTAGTCGCGGGCGACCGCACCGAGGCCGGGGGAGGAGACGATCGAGCAGGCGAGCGCTCCGCCGACGCGGCCCTCGGTGCGAGCGCGCTCGGCGGCGCGCCAGCCGAGCAGGGCGCCCACCTCGTTGCCGGACAGGCGCCGGAAGCCGTCCTCGGTGGACGCGTCCGGGATCGCCGCGGCGAAGCGGTCCGCGTCCGGGTCGTTGGCGACGATCAGCTGCGCGCGCCCCGAGCGGGCCGTGGCGAAGGCGAGATCGAGTGCGCCCGCCTCCTCCGGATTCGGGAACGCGACCGTCGGGAACGCGGGATCGGGATCGATCTGCTCGACCACCACGGCCGGCTCATCGAAGCCGGCGGCCGAGAGCACGCGGTGCGCCGTCTCCCAGCCCACGCCGTGCATCGCCGTGTAGACGACGCGCAGCGGCTCCGACTGCCGGCCGACGGCCGCCGTCGCCGCGATGTACGCGTCGACGACCGACTCCTCGGCGAGGCGGTACTCCCCGCGCGGCAGCTCGGTGACCCGCCGCGTCGTCGCGACCGCGAGGATCCGCTCGGCGATCGTGGAGTCGACCGGCGGCACGATCTGCGAGCCGTCGTCCTCGCCGCCGAGGTAGACCTTGTAGCCGTTGTCCTGCGGCGGGTTGTGGCTCGCCGTCACCATCACGCCGGCGTCGGCGCCGAGGTGGCGCACGGCGAAGGCGAGCACGGGAGTGGGCAGCAGGCGGGGGAGGAGGACCGCGTCGGCGCCCGCGCCCGCCATCAGGGCGGCCGAGTCCTCGGCGAAGACGCGCGAGTTCTTCCGCCCGTCGTAGCCGATCACGATCACGGGGCGCTCGAGGCCCTGCGCGAGCAGGTGGTCGGCGAGGCCGACGGCCGCCTGCGAGACCAGCACGCGGTTCATCCGGTTGGAGCCGGCGGCGATCGCGCCGCGCAGGCCCGCGGTGCCGAAGGCGAGGCGCTCGCGGAAGCGGTCCTCCAGCTCGGCCGCGGCGGCCGGATCGCCCGCCGCGTCGGCGGTCAGCAGGTCGACCAGCTCCTGCCGGGTCTCGGCGTCGGGGTCCTGCGCGAGCCAGTCCTCGGCCCGCGCGCGGACGTCCGCCGTCACAGCGTGCCCGTGATGCCGGCGAGCAGGCGCGCGAGGTCGTCCTCCGCGTTCCGCCCGGCCTCGAGGACCTCCTCGTGGCTCAGCGGCGTCTTCTGGATGCCCGCCGCCAGGTTCGTGATCAGCGACATGCCCAGCACCTCCATGCCGGCCTCGCGCGCCGCGATCGCCTCGAGCGCGGTGGACATGCCGACGATGTGGCCGCCGATGATCCGCGCCATCTGCACCTCGGCCGGGCTCTCGTAGTGCGGACCGCGGAACTGCACGTAGACGCCGTCGTCCAGGTCGGCCCGGGTCTCGCGGGCGAGGGCGCGCAGGCGAGCGGAGTAGAGGTCGGTGAGGTCGATGAAGGTCGCGCCCTCGAGCGGCGAGTCGGCGGTGAGGTTGATGTGGTCGCTGATCAGCACGGGGGTGCCGGGGGTCCAGTGCTCCTTGATGCCGCCGGCACCGTTGGTGAGGATCATCACCGACGCACCCGCCGCCGCCGCGGTGCGCACGCTGTGCACGACCCGGCGCACGCCGTAGCCCTCGTAGTAGTGGGTGCGGGCGCCGATGATCAGCGCGCGCTTGCCGGTCGGCAGCAGCACCGAGCGGAGGCTGCCGCCGTGCCCGTGCACGGCCGATCTCGTGAAGCCGACGATCTCCGTCGCGTCGACGGTCGCCGTCGTCTCGCCGATCGCGTCCGCGGCCCGGCCCCAGCCGCTGCCGAGGGTGAGCGCGATGTCGTGCTTCTCGACGCCGGTCGCCTCGGCGATCTGCGCGGCGGCCTCGGCGGCGATCGCGAACGGATCGGCGTCGGCGGAGTCGAGGGGATTCGGGGTCTGGTCAGCCATTCCCCCACCCTATCCACGCGGCGCGGGCGGGCGTGGCCGGGCTGCCGAGCCTCCCTGCACCCCCGTCGATTGGGCGAACTCCCAGCGCGGGAGGACAATGGGAGGCATGCCTTACGAGTTCGAGCGCACGCAGCGGATCGCCGTCCTCGGCGGGGGGCCCGGCGGCTACGAGGCCGCCCTCGCCGGAGCCCAGCTGGGTGCCGAGGTCACCCTGGTCGAGCGCGTCGGAGTGGGCGGATCGGCCGTCATCACCGACGTCGTCCCGTCAAAGTCGCTGATCGCGACCGCCGAGGCCACCAACGCGATCGGCGAGGCCGCCGACCTGGGCGTGCAGTTCTTCACCCGCTCGGAGCAGACCAACAAGCCGGTCCGCCCGGAGGTCGCGGTCAACCTCGCCACGGTCAACAAGCGCCTGCTCGGGCTCGCCCGCCAGCAGTCCGAGGACATGCGCGCGAACCTCGTGCACCACGGCGTCCGCATCGTGCAGGGCGACGGGCGGCTCGACGGCTCGAACGCGCTCATCGTCGCGACCGCCCCCGGCGACGAGGGCATGGACTTCGACCGGATCGAGGCCGACACCCTCGTCGTCTCCGTCGGCGCGAGCCCGCGCATCCTCCCCTCCGCCGTCCCCGACGGCGAGCGGATCATGAGCTGGACCCAGCTCTACAACCTCAAGACCGTGCCCGAGCACCTGATCGTCGTCGGCTCCGGCGTCACCGGAGCCGAGTTCGCCTCCGCCTACCGCGCCCTCGGCGCACGGGTCACGCTGATCTCCTCCCGCGACCAGGTGCTCCCCGGCGAGGACGCGGACGCCGCCGCCGTCATCGAGAACGTCTTCAAGCGCAACGGCATGGTCGTGCTCTCCAAGTCGCGCGCCGACCGCGTCGAGCGCACCGAGAAGGGCGTCCGCGCCGTGCTCTCCGACGGCCGCATCGTCGAGGGCTCGCACTGCCTGATGGCCGTCGGCTCGATCCCGAACACCGCCGGCATCGGCCTCGAGGAGGCGGGCGTGCAGCTCACCGAGTCGGGCCACATCCGCGTCAACCGCGTCGCCCGCACGAGCGTGCCCTCCATCTACGCGGCCGGCGACTGCACCACCTTCCTGCCGCTCGCCTCCGTCGCCGCCATGCAGGGCCGCACCGGCGTCTTCCACGCCATGGGCGACGCGGTGAACCCCACCGAGGTGCGCAACGTCGCCGCGAACATCTTCACCCAGCCCGAGATCGCCACCGTCGGCTGGAGCCAGAAGGAGATCGAGGAGGGCATCGCCCAGGGCGAGATCTACAAGCTCCCCCTCGCCGCCAACCCGCGCGCCAAGATGATGGGCATCCGCGACGGCTTCGTGAAGGTCTTCGCCCGCACCGGCTCCGGCACCGTCATCGGCGGCGTCATCGTCGCCCCCAAGGCCAGCGAGCTCATCTTCCCCCTCGCCCTCGCCGTCGAGCACCGCCTCACCGTCGACCAGGTCGCCCGCGCCTTCACCGTCTACCCGAGCCTCACCGGCTCCATCTCGGAGGCGGCGCGCGCCATGCACATCGTCGGCTGACGCCGACGATGTGCGCGCCGTCCTCTGAGCCGCTCCCCGCGCGGCTCAGCGCAGTCGGCTTCGCGACGGGGCGCGTTCCGTAGAGCGGGTCCCGTCGCGCTGCCGAGAAACGCTGGCACGCGTTTCTCGGTCGCGGCGCTCCGCCCGCCTCGCTTCCTGCCGATCGAGTAGCGCGCGGAGCGCGCGTATCGAGATCCGGCGCCGCCCGGCGCGCAGCGTCAGCTGTGGTGCGGTCCCATCGCCGATGGGCGATGAGGGCGGCTCCTGGCTGATGATGTGCTCGTCGAGCGCGTCTGCCGAGCAGGGCGGGTCTCGCCTCCTGCCGATCGAGTAGCGCGCGGAGCGCGCGTATCGAGATCCGGCGCTGCCCGAGGCGCAGTGTCAGCTGTGGTGCGGTGTCATCGCCGATGGGCGATGAGGGCTTTTCGTGGCTGATGTTGTGCTCGTCGAGCGGGTCTGCCGAGCGGGGTGGGTCTCGCTTCTTGCCGATCGAGTAGCGCGCGGAGCGCGCGTATCGAGATCCGGCTCCGCCCGAGGCGCGGCTTCAGCGGTGGTGGTGGGAGCGGCGTCTGACCGCACTGCTGAGTGAGCGAGGGTCTCGATACGCCGCTGCGCGGCTACTCGACCAGCATGAAGGAGGCTTGCTCGACCACGAGAAGCTTCAGGAAGAGCGCGAGACCGAGAAACGCGTGTCAGCGTTTCGAGGCCGCGCGACGCGACCCGCTCTGCGGAACGCACCACGCGAACGAGCCGACCGCGCTGAGCCGCGCAGGGAGCGGCTCAGGAGATGGACAACAAGACGTGCCCCGAGGACACGGTGGTGCCGGCCTCCGCGTTGAGGGAGCGGACGACGCCGTCCTTGTGGGCGGTGAGGGGCTGCTCCATCTTCATCGCCTCGAGGACGACGACGAGGTCGCCGGTGACGACGGTGTCGCCCTCGGCGACGGCGACCTTGACGATGGTCGCCTGCATCGGCGCGGTGACGGAGTCGCCGGTGACGGTGCTGACGGAGGCGGAGCCGCGGCGCTTGGGGGCGGCGGCGGCGGGCCCGCGCGCGGGGCCGGAGCCGACGAGGTCGCCGGGCAGGGTGACCTCGACGCGGCGGCCGTCGACCTCGACGACGACGCTCTGGCGCGCGGCCGGTCCGTCGATCGCGCCGGGCTCGCCGCTCCACGCCTCGATGGTGTTGTCGAACTCGGTCTCGATCCAGCGGGTGTAGATCGAGAACGGCTCGTCGCCGGCGGGGGCGAAGGCCGGGTCGTCGACGATGGCGCGGTGGAACGGCAGCACGGTGGGCAGGCCGGTGACCTCGAACTCGGCGAGGGCGCGGCGGGAGCGCTCGAGTGCCTCGGCGCGGGTGGCGCCGGTGACGATCAGCTTGGCCAGGAGGGAGTCGAACGAGCCCGAGATCACGTCGCCGGCGACGACGCCGGAGTCGACGCGGACGCCGGGTCCGCCGGGCGCCTTGAAGACGTGCACGGGGCCGGGGGCGGGCAGGAAGCCGCGGCCGGCGTCCTCGCCGTTGATGCGGAACTCGAAGGAGTGGCCGCGCGGCTGCGGGTCCTCGTAGTCGAGCAGGCCGCCCTCGGCGAGGCGGAACTGCTCGCGGACGAGGTCGATGCCCGTGACCTCCTCCGAGACGGGGTGCTCGACCTGGAGGCGGGTGTTCACCTCGAGGAAGGAGACGGTGCCGTCCTTGCCGATCAGGAACTCGCAGGTGCCGGCGCCGACGTAGCCGACCTCGCGCAGGATCGCCTTCGAGGCGCGGTACAGCTCGGTGTTCTGCTCGTCGGTGAGGAACGGCGCGGGCGCCTCCTCGACCAGCTTCTGGTGGCGGCGCTGCAGCGAGCAGTCGCGGGTGGAGACGACGACGACGTTCCCGGCGGAGTCGGCGAGGCACTGGGTCTCGACGTGGCGCGGCTGGTCGAGGTACTTCTCGACGAAGCACTCGCCGCGGCCGAAGGCGGCGATCGCCTCGCGGGTGGCGGAGGCGAACATCTCCTCGACCTCGTCGCGCTCGCGGGCGACCTTCAGCCCGCGGCCGCCGCCGCCGAACGCGGCCTTGATGGCGACGGGGAGGCCGAACTGGTCGACGAACTCGAGCACCTCGGCGGCGCCCGAGACGGGGTTCAGGGTGCCGGGGGCGAGCGGCGCTCCCACCTTCTCGGCCACGTGGCGGGCCGAGACCTTGTCGCCGAGGCGCTCGATGGCCTCGGGCGACGGGCCGATCCAGACCAGCCCGGCGTCGATGACGGCGCGGGCGAAGTCGGCGTTCTCGGCGAGGAAGCCGTAGCCGGGGTGCACGGCGTCGGCGCCGGAGCGGCGGGCGATCGAGAGCAGCTTCTCGATGACGAGGTAGGTCTCGGCGCTGGTGGTGCCGCCGAGCGCGTAGGCCTCGTCCGCGAGGCGGCTGTGCACGGCGTCGCGGTCCTGGTCGGCGTAGACGGCGACGGAGGCGATGCCGCTGTCGCGGGCGGCCCGGACGACGCGGACGGCGATCTCGCCTCGGTTGGCGATGAGCACCTTCGTGATACCTGGCATGGTCCCCAACCCTAGAGGGCGCCCCGCGGATGCCCGGCGCGGCTCACCACAAAGAAGCACGGCCCCTTCGTCGGTTCCGCACAAGCGACGGAGATCTGGGTCAGCGGTTCCAGAGCGACGGCCAGGCGACCCCGAGCTCGCGCACGAGCGAGCGCAGCGCCGGGACCGACATCCCGATCACGGTGGACGGGTCGCCCTCGATCGCCGTGATGAAGCCGGCCCCGCGCCCGTCGATCGTGAAGGCGCCCGCGACCTCGAGCGGTTCTCCGGTGGCGACGTAGGCGTCGATCTCGTCGTCGTCGATGTCCGCCGCGAACGAGACGGCGGCGGAGGTGACCGTCCCGGTCTCGGCCACGATCCGCCCGCCGCGGTGGTCGATCAGCCAGTGCCCGGAGTGCAGGCGCCCGGTGCGCCCGCGCTGCGCCCGCCAGCGCTCCCGGGCGCGCTCGGGCTCGTGCGGCTTGCCGTGCACGACGCCGTCGAGCACGAACGCGGAGTCGCCGCCGAGGACGAGACCGTCGACCTCCGGACCGAGGACCGCCGTCGCCTTGGCCCGGGCCAGCAGTGCCACGGTCGCGTCCGCGTCCAGCGGCGCGCCGCGCTCCTGCTCGGCCCGGGCGACGGCGGCGGGCTCGTCGACCTCGGACGGCACGACGACGGGCTCGATCCCGGTGGCCCGCAGCAGCGCGAGCCGAGCGGGGGAGGTGGAGGCGAGATAGAGGCGCACGAGGGCTCCCTGCGGCCGGGCCCACGCTGTGGGATGCTCGACGGATGGCACAGACTCCGCCCCGCGCGTCCGACCGAGCCGCGGGGGCCGACGGAGCACTCGGGACCGAGATCGAGCTCGACATTAGCAACGTCGCCCACGGCGGCGTCTTCGTCGCCCGGCACGATGGCCGCGTCGTCTTCGTCCCGGACGTGCTCCCAGGCGAGCGGATCCGCGCGCGGATCAGCGAGGTCCGGCACGACAGCTTCTGGCGCGGCGAGGCGCTCGAGGTCCTCGAGGCCTCGCCGCACCGCGTCCCGCACGTCTGGGCGCAGGCGAGCATCGACCGGCGGCCGGAGGACCGGGTCGGCGGCGCCGAGTTCGGCCACGCCGCACTCGCGTACCAGCGCGAGCTCAAGCGCGCCGTGCTGATCGACTCCTTCTCCCGCTTCGCCCGCCGCGAGGTCGACGTGGTGGTCGCGCCGGTCGCGGGCGACGACGAGGACGACGGGCTCCGCCGGCGCACCCGCAATCGCCTGCACGTGGACGACTCGGGCCGGGTCGGGCCCTACGCGGCGCGCAGCCACCACGTCGTCACCGTCGACGACCTGCCGCTCGCGACCGCCGCCTCCTCGGCCGCCGCCCCGCTCGACCAGCGCCTCGCGCCCGGCTCGGTCGTCGACCTCGTCGACGCCGCCGGCTCCGAGGGCGCGGCCGTGCTCGTGCACGACCCCTCGGACAAGCGCGCCAGGAGGGACCGCACGGTCGTCTCCGAGTTCGTCGCCGATCGCACCTTCCGCGTCGACCGCTCCGGCTTCTGGCAGGTGCACCGCGGAGCCGCCGCCACCCTCTTCGACGCCGTCCAGGCCGCCGTCGACCCCGCGCTCGCCGATGTCCGCGCCGCGAACCACGACCTCTACGGCGGCGTCGGGCTGCTCGCCGCCGCTCTCGCCGACCACCTCGGCGCCGGAGTCCGCGTCACCAGCGTCGAGAGCGACTCCCGCGCCACCGAGCACGCCCTGGAGAACCTCGCCGACCAGGCCGGCGCGCGCGCCGTGACCGCCCGGGTCGACCGCTACCTCCGCGACGCGCTCGCCCAGGCCGACGCCCGCGAGCGAGCGCGCTGGCGGGCCGCGACGGTCGTCCTCGACCCGCCGCGGGCCGGAGCGGGTCGCGCCGTCACCGACGCGCTGATCGAGCTGGCGCCCGCGCAGCTCGTCTACGTCGCCTGCGATCCGGTCGCGCTCGCCCGCGACGTCGGCGCCCTCTCCGCCGGCGGCTACGAGCTCGAGCGGCTCGACGGCTTCGACCTCTTCCCGCACACCTCGCACGTGGAGGCCGTCGCGCGCCTCGTGCGCCGCGCCGGCTGAGCCGCGCGTCGCTAGCATGAGCCCGATGGAGTCCACCGATGATCGCTGAGTCCGCCGGGTCCCCGAGGGTGCGCGTGGCGATCGTCGACGACCACGAGTCGGTCCGCCTGGGCGTCGCCGCCGCCATCGAGAGCGCGGGGATGCAGGTCGTCGCCGCGGCCGAGACGGTGCGGGCGCTCGAGCTGGTGGTCGGCGGGACCGAGATCGAGGTGCTCGTGCTCGACCTCTCGCTCAACGACGGCTCGAGCATCACCGCGAACGTGAAGTGGGGCCAGGTGCGCGGCTCCGCCGTCCTCGTCCACAGCATCGCCGACCGCGTCGTCGCGGTGCGCGAGGCGCTCGCCGCGGGTGCTGCCGGAGTCATCCCCAAGTCCTCGCCGATGTCGACCGTCATCGCGGCGATCCGCACCGTCGCGCGCGGCGAGGTGCTGAACAACCTCGAGTGGGCCTCGGCGATCGACGCGGACGACGACTTCGCGCGGGCCGTGCTCGGCCGCCGCGAGCGCGACGTCCTGCACCTCTACGCCTCCGGGCTGCCGCTGAAGCTCGTCGCCGACCGGCTGCAGATCTCGGTCTCCACGGCGAAGGAGTACCTCGACCGGATCCGGGACAAGTACGTCGAGATCGGCCGCCCGGCCCCGACGAAGGTCGATCTGCTGCGCCGCGCCGTCGAGGACGGCATCCTCCCGGGCATCGATCCGGACGACGGCGATGCCTCCCGCTGAGGTCGTGCCCGCGCGCGCACCGGCGAACCGCGAGCGCATCGACCGGATCATCAGCACCGTCGTCTCGTTCTTCGGCTTCGGCTTCGCCCTGCAGACCGTCCCGCCGATCCTCGGCCAGCTGCCGGTGCTGCGGCCGGAGGTCGCCTGGCCCGTCCTCGCCGTCGTCTTCGGGGCGCTGGCCGCGTCGGTGGTGACGGCGATGCTGCGCCGCGGCACGCAGACGAGCGGAGCCGTCGTGGCCGCCTCGCTCCTGCTCGCGCTGCTCACCTGGCCGCTGTCGATCCGTCCCGACGCCGTCGCGCAGGAGACGCCGTGGATCTGGTACCTCCTCACCATCGGCACCGCCTTCTGCACGATCGTCGCGCCGCTGCGCCTCGCCATCGCCTACGCCTTCGTCACCACCGCCCTCTTCGGCGTCCTGCGGGTGCTGCCCTCGGGCGGCGGGGCCTCGCCGACCCGCGCCGTGCTCGACGCCGTGTACGTCGGGATCGTCGGCTTCGTGATGCTGGTGCTGATCGCGGTGCTCCGGCAGTCGGCGGACGCCGTGGACCGCGCGCAGAAGACCGCGATGGACGAGTACGAGGCGGCGATGCGCCAGCACGCCGGCGAGGTGGAGCGGGTCGAGGTCGACGCGCTCGTGCACGACAACGTGCTCGCCACGCTGCTCGCGGCGGCGACGGCCGAGTCGCCGGCCGAGCGGGCGCTCGTCTCCTCGATGGCGCGGCAGACGCTCGCGGTGCTGCTGCCCGACGACGAGTCCGAGCTCGCCGTGGGGGAGGTGCCGCTCGAGCTGCTCGAGCGCCAGCTCGCCCACGCCGCGTCGACCTTCGTCGCCGACTGCGAGGTCGTCGTCGACCCGGCGGCCGATCCGCGGACCACGACGATGCCGCGCCCGGTCGCCGAGGCGGTGCTCGGCGCGGTCTGGCAGGCCCTGACCAACAGCGTCCAGCACGCCGGACCGAGCGACTCGGTCCGCCGCACCGTCCGCGGCAGGATCGCCGCCTGCTCCATCGAGGTGGTCGTCGAGGACGACGGCCGCGGCTTCCTCCTGGCCGACGTCCCGCGGGAGCGCCTGGGCATCCGGCTCTCGATCGTGGAGCGCGTGCACCGCGCAGAGGGCTCGGCGCGGGTCGACACCGTCCCGGGCGAGGGGACGCGGGTCGTCGTCGCCTGGCCGGCCCGCGGGGGGAGCCGCTCGTGATCGCGTATCCGCGGCCGCTCCTGTACGCGCTGGGCGCGGGGTTCTCGGTGTACCACGTCGTCCTCGCCTTCTTCTCGTACCGCTCCGCGCCCGCGACCCCCGCCGACCTGATCGCCGTCGTGCTCTACATCGCCGCCACCGTCGTGGCACTGCGACCGGGCAGGGCGACGCGCATGCACCCCGTGGTCGCCGCGGCGGTGACGGTGATCGCCGTGGCGCTGCCGCTGCTGGTCGCGCCGTCGCTGGATCCCGGCGCCTCGAACGGCTACTCCACCTGGTACATCGCGGCGGTCGGCACGCTGATGACGATCGTCTGCGCTCGGCAGCGCCCGCTGGCGGCGTGGGCCGGGGTCGCCTTCCTGATCGTGCACACGATCGTCTGGGCGGGTCCGGTCGCCCTCGCCACCCTCGGCGTGGTCGGCAGCATCGCCTGGGTGGGCATCGCCCAGCTCCTGATCATCGAGCTCGGCCGCGCCGGCTCCGAGGCGCGCGTGCTCGAGGCCGCCGAGCGGGCCGCGGCCTCGTGGCGGGCGGCGGAGGAGGCGCACCTCACCGAGCGCGAGGTGCGGCTCGAGCAGACCCGCGCCATCGCCTCCGACATGCTGCTGCGCATCGCGACGAGCGCCCGGGGCCTCACCGACGAGGAGCGCCGCGAGTGCGGGCTGCTCGAGGCGTCCGTCCGCGACGAGATCCGGGGGCGGCGGCTGCTCGACGACGACGTCCGCCGGCTGGTGCTCGATGCGCGACGCCGCGGAGTGACGGTCTCGGTGCTCGACGACGGCGGGCTCGACCGGACCTCGGAGGAGGAGAGCCGGCGCGTTCTGAGCGAGCTGGCCCACGCCCTCGGCGGGATCGGCGAGGGCGTCGACCGCGTGGTCGTCCGCACCGCCTCGGCCGATTCGCCGTCCGCGGTGACGGTCGTGGGGCTGCGGACCGCCGGCGACGGCAGTGCCGGGGCGCTCGGCTCGGACGACGCGGGCGACGAGGTCGACGCGTGGGTCGAGATCCGCCGCGACGAGCCGCGCGGCTCCGAGGACTGAGCGGACCCGCGAGTCGCGCTCGGCGGCGCGGCACCGGCCGGCGCGGCACCGACTCGTGCGGCACCGGTCCGAGCGGCACCGGTTAAAAGAGTGCGGCGGGCTGTCCGCTCCTCCGAAGAGGGGGCCCAGCCCGCCGTCAAACCCCGAGTGAGGGTGACAACCCGAATGTCACCCTCACTCGCCCCCAAAACACCCGCCTGCTTACCCTGGTCGGCGAGTGATTGGCGATGCCCCCTCCGAGGAGTGAACACCTAACACGGATAATCATGTCCGGGACGGCGAAGGGCAGGTAGTCGGCACTTTAGGGGACTAATCGGGGGACAAAATTCACGTTCTGCGCGACGCTTGCCCGGGATCGGAGCCGGAACCTCCTCCGAAGGTCCTCAGCCGGAGAACGAGCGCCAGGCGCCGGGCGCCGGCCGGAGCGGGGAGCGGACGGCCGCGGCGCGGTCGCTCCACCCTCCGCTGAGCACGACCGGCACCTCCGCGACGGGCTGCGACTGCGCCGCCAGCGCGGTCACGACGGCCGTCACCGCGGCGATCTCGCGGGCGTCGAGACCCGGGGTGGCGATGACGACGGCGGGGGCGGAATCGGGAGCGGTCATGCCGCGACGGTACCGCATGCCGTTCCCGGCCCGCGGCACGCGGCGGTGACTATGCTGACGCCGGACGCCGCCGGAGCGACGCCCTCACCGTCGCCGAACAGGAGTGGTCTCGCATGCCGTCGTGGTTCCCGAGGCGAGGCGGCGCAGGTCGCGGAGACAGTGCAGGCTCCACAGGCAGTGCGGGCCCCGGCGACAGCGCAGGCCCGGCGAGCGCCGGGCGCGGCAGCACCGCGCTCCGTCGCGTCGTCGCAGTGGTGCGCTCCTCGCCAGCGGCCTTCGCGACCACGCTGGTGGTCGTCCTCGCGAGCGCCGTGACCGGCACCCTCGTCGGCCAGGCGAGCGAGCAGACCGAGTCCTGGTGGGCGGCGAGCGCGGGCACGATCCTGTCGGGCCGCCCCTGGGCCGCGCTGACCTCGCTGCTGATCGCCTCCGGACCGCCGACCCTCCTGCTCGCCGTGCTGCTCCTCCTGCCCCTGCTGATGGCCGCTGAGCGCCGACTCGGCTCGCGGCGCCTCGTCGTCGCCTTCCTCCTCACCGGGGCGCTCGGCACGGCGCTCGGCACGAGCCTGCAGAGCGTCGGCGCCTCCCTCGGCGAGTGGTGGGCGGGCGACACCGTCGGCGACCGCACCTTCGATCCGCTGATCGGGGCCGTCGGTGCGCTGCTGGCCGCGACCGCCTTCATGGGCGGACTCTGGCGGCGGCGCCTGCGGGTGACGGTCTTCGCGGTCGTGCTGATGTTCGTCCTCTACGCGGGCGACTCGGCGGACGTCTACCGGCTGATCGCGGGAGTGGCGGGCCTGGCGATCGGCGCGGTGATGGCGCACGGCGCGGAGGGGCTGCGGCCGCAGCGGCCGGCACCCAGCTCGCACCGCGAGTCGCGCGCGCTGCTCGCGGCGGTCGTCGCCGTCACCGCCATCGGCCCACTCGTCGCGGTGCTCTCGGACTCGGGCTACGGCCCCTTCTCCTTCCTCGGGCGGCTGCTGCAGAGCGCGTTCACCGGCGCCGACGACCTCGAGGACCCGTGCGGCGGAGCGATCCGGCACTGCGCCCATCACGTGCGGCTGGCGCTCGTCTCGCCGGGGCCGATCCTGCTCACCTTCGTGCCGATGATCCTGCTGCTGGTCGCCGCGTACGGGCTGCGGTCCGGCCGCCGCCTGGGCCTGCTGCTCGCGATCGGCGTGAACGCCGCGATCGCGGTGCTCAACGTCGTCCTGCTGCAGCGCGCCGCCCGGCACCCGGACTTCCAGTACTACGCCGAGTACCTGCTCTGGGTGGCGACGACGGTGATCGTGCCGGTCGCCGTCGTCGCGCTGCTGGCGGCGAGCAGCCGTCACTTCCGGATCCGCGCACCCGAGGCGTCCACCCGCCGCTGGTCGCTCGCGGTCGGGATCGGCTTCGTCGTCTCGCTCGGCGGCTACCTCGCGCTCTCCGCCGCCACTCGGACCAGCTTCGAGCCGGTGCTCGGCATCGGCCGGCTGCTCCTGGACGGGCTGCTGCGCTTCGTGCCGGCCGGCTTCCTCGGCGGGCACGGCCTGCTGGCGGTGCCGCGCGAGCCGATCGCGCGGGTCGTCTTCGAGTGGGTCGGGCCGGTCTTCTGGCTGCTCGTCGTCGTCGCGGTGATCGCGTTGCTCCGGGCGACCGATCTGCAGGGCGTCCGCGGCGACGAGGCGGTCTACCGCCGCCTGCTGGTGCGCCACGGAGCGGGCAGCCTGGGCCACCAGGGCACCTGGCAGGGCAACGAGCACTGGATCGCCCCCGACGGCGAGGGCGGCGTCGCCTACCGCGTCGTCGGCGGCGTCGCGATCACGCTCTCCGACCCGGCCTGCGCACCCGAGCGCCGCGCCGACGTCGTCGCCGGCTTCGTCCGCTTCTGCGACGAGCGCAGCTGGACGCCGGTCTTCTACAGCGTGCACGACGAGCTGCTGCCCGTGTTCGACGATCTCGGCTGGTCGCGCCTCTCGGTGGGCGAGGAGACGATCATCGAGCTCGGCGCCTTCGAGCTGACGGGCAAGCGCTGGCAGAAGGTGCGCTACCCGCTGACCCGCGCCATCAAGCTCGGCATCGAGCCGGTCTGGACGACCTGGCCGCAGCTGTCGCTCGGAATGGCGAACCAGATCGTCAATCTGTCGGAGAAGTGGGTGTCCGAGAAGGCGCTGCCCGAGATGGGCTTCACCCTCGGCGGGATCGACGAGGCGCGCGACCCCGACGTCGCGCTGCTGCTCGCGGTCGGGCCGGACGGGGTGCTGCAGGGGATCACCAGCTGGCTCCCGGTGCACCGCGACGACCGGATCGTCGGCTGGACGCTCGACTTCATGCGGCGCTCGGACGACGCGATGCCCGGGATCATGGAGTTCCTGATCGCCTCGGCGGCCCTGCGCGCGCAGGAGCAGGGGGCGGAGTTCGTCTCGCTCTCCGGCGCGCCGCTCGCGACGGCTCCCGTGCCGGAGGGGCAGGAGCCGCCGGAGCCGACCGCGCTCTCGGGGCTGCTCGAGTTCCTGGCGCGCACGCTCGAGCCGGCCTACGGCTTCACCTCGCTGTTCCGCTTCAAGGCCAAGTTCCACCCGCGCTACGAGGGGCTCTGGATGGCCTACCCCGACGCCCTGCAGCTGCCGCGGATCGGCGCGGCGATCGGCCGCGCCTACCTGCCGGACGTGTCGCCGCGCGAGGCGCTCGCCTTCGCCCGGGCGCTGGGGGCGAAGCCCGAGGAGAAGGCGCCGCCTGTGGAGAAGCCCGCGCCGCCCGCGGGGAGGCAGCAGCCCGCCGCCGCGCAGCCGACGGCCGAGCGGCCGGCGCCGGCCGAGAAGCAGCCGACCGCCGGCTGATCGCCGCTCAGAGCGGGATGTTGCCGTGCTTCTTGGCCGGCAGGTTCGCGCGCTTGGTCCGCAGCGCCCGCAGCGCCTTGACGACCGACACCCGCGTCGCGGACGGCTCGATGACGCCGTCCAGCTCGCCGCGCTCGGCGGCCAGGAACGGGCTCGCCACGTTGTAGGTGTACTCGTTCGCGAGCCGGGTGCGAACGGCGGCGACGTCCTCGCCCGCCTCCTCCGCCTTCCGGATCTCGTTGCGATAGAGGATGTTGACCGCGCCCTGGCCGCCCATCACCGCGATCTCGGCGGTCGGCCAGGCGAGGTTGATGTCGGCCCCGAGCTGCTTCGAGCCCATCACGATGTACGCGCCGCCGTAGGCCTTGCGCAGGATGACGGTGACCAGCGGCACGGTCGCCTCCGCGTAGGCGTAGAGCAGCTTCGCGCCGCGGCGGATGACGCCCGTCCACTCCTGGTCGGTGCCGGGCAGGTAGCCGGGGACATCGACCAGGGTGAGGATCGGCAGCGAGAACGCGTCGCAGAAGCGGACGAAGCGCGAGGCCTTCTCGCCCGCCTCGATGTTGAGGGTGCCCGCCATCGCGCTGGGCTGGTTGGCGATGATGCCGACGGAGCGGCCCTCGACCCGGCCGAAGCCGATCACGATGTTGGGCGCGAAGAGCGGCTGCACCTCGAGGAAGTCGCCCTCGTCGACGATGTGCTCGATCACGGCGCGCATGTCGTACGGCTGGTTCGGGCTGTCGGGGATGACCGTGTCGAGGAAGCGGTCGGAGTCCGTGGTCTCGAGGTCGACCTCGGTGTCGAACACCGGCGCGGGGGAGAGGTTGTTGTCCGGGAGGAAGGACAGCAGGGTGCGCGCGTAGTCGAGCGCGTCGTTCTCGTCGCTCGCGAGGTAGTGCGAGACGCCGGAGATCTTGTTGTGGGTGAGCGCGCCGCCGAGCTCCTCCATGCCGACGTCCTCGCCGGTGACGGTCTTGATCACGTCGGGGCCGGTGACGAACATCTGGCTGGTCTTGTCGACCATGATCACGAAGTCGGTGAGGGCGGGGGAGTAGACCGCTCCACCGGCCGCCGGGCCGCAGATGATCGAGATCTGCGGGATGACGCCGCTCGCCGCGGTGTTCCGGCGGAAGATCTCGCCGTACTTGCCGAGGGCGACGACGCCCTCCTGGATCCGCGCTCCGCCGGAGTCGAGGATGCCGATGATGGGGACGCCGGTCTTCAGCGCCAGGTCCATCACCTTGATGATCTTCTCGCCCGCGACCTCGCCGAGCGAGCCGCCGAAGATCGTGAAGTCCTGCGAGTAGACGGCGACCTGTCGGCCGTGGATGGTGCCGGTGCCGGTCACGACGGCGTCGCCGTAGGGCCGCTTCTTCTCCATGCCGAAGGCGTGGGTGCGGTGGCGGACGAACTCGTCCAGCTCGACGAAGGAGCCGGGGTCGAGCAGGGTGTCGATCCGCTCGCGAGCGGTCATCTTGCCCTTGGCGTGCTGCTTCTCGATGGCGGCCTCGCCGCTCGCGGTGACCGCCTCGTGGTAGCGGGCCTTCAGATCCGCGATCTTCCCCGCGGTCGTGAAGAGATCGGGCGCGGGACGTTCGATGTTCGCGGTCACTCGCCCACCCTATCGGCGGGGCAGGACCCCTCCGTTGTCGCAGGCGCACAGGAGCCGATGCCGGCGCCAGGAGGATCCGCACAAGACGGGTCGCCCGCCCCCGGGTCTTCTCGCGGGGGCCGCGGGTAGCGTGGCCGCATGCAGCTCCCGCTCTCCCGCTCCGTGTCGCCGCAGGTCCTCTGGCTCGAGAGCGCCGGCTCGACGAACGACGAGCTCCGCGACCGCGCCGCCGCCGAGCCGGCCGCCTGGCCGCACCTCTCGGTCGTCGCGACGGACGACCAGCGGGCCGGCCGGGGCCGGCTCGGCCGGGTCTGGCAGGCCCCGCCTGGCGGACGCTCGCGGCGTCCACGCTCGTCGACGCGGCGTCGCTGCCGGCGCCGGCCGTCGGCTGGCTGCCGCTGCTCGCGGGCGCGGCCCTCGCCCGAGCGCTCTCCCCGCTGGTGGCCGGCGCCGTCGAGGTCAAGTGGCCGAACGACGTGCTGCTCGGCGGACGCAAGGCGGCGGGGATCCTCGCCGAGCGCCTCCCCGACGGTCGCGTGATCGTCGGCACCGGGATCAACCTCCTGCTGAGCGAGGAGGAGCTGCCGGTGCCCACCGCGACCTCGCTCGCCCTCGCCGGCGCGACGACGACGGGCGCCGACGCCGTGCTCGCCGCGTTCCTCACCGAGTTCTCGGCGCTGCTCGCGCCGCTGCTCGCCCTCGGCGACGCCGAGTCCGCGGGCACGGCCGCCGTCGTCCGCGCGCACTGCGGCACGCTCGGCCGCCGGGTCCGGGTCGAGCTGCCCGGCGGGTCGGTCGAGGAGGGCACCGCGGTCGCGCTCGACGCGGACGGCGCTCTCGTGCTGGAGCAGGGCGGCGCCCGGCGCTCGTTCTCGGCGGGCGACGTCACCCACCTCCGCCAGTGAGCGCCGACGACGAGCTCGCCCGGCTCACGCCGCGTGCCCGGCGCGCGTTCGGCCCGGTCGTCGGCTTCCTCCTGCTCACCTGGGCGGGCTTCTACTTCGCGGCGCAGTTCGAGCTCGAGCTGCAGCGCTGGATCATCGCGCTGGGCACGACCGTGCTCGTCCTCCTGCTCTGCGTCCCCGGCCTCGCGGGCTGGGCGAGCATCCGCTACCGGATCACCCGGCGCGGACTGCACGCCCGGCGCGGAGTCCTCTCCGTGCGCCGCGCCGAGGTGACCTTCGACCCGCGGATGGCGGTGAGCGTCTCGCGCAGCCCCGGCCAGCGCCTCGCCCGCTGCGGCGACGTGCGCCTGGAGCAGGGCGGCGCCGAGCTGTTCGTGCTGCGCGACGTGGACGACCCCGAGCTCGTCGCGGAGCTGCTGCGCGAGGCGATCGCGGCGGCGCCGCTGCCCCTGGCGCCGGACCTGCCTCCGCTCTGAGCCGTCGGTAGCATGGAGCCGCCCCGCGCCCGCGGGCGGAACCAGGAGGAGCGCCATGCGCGTCGGAGTGATCGGTGGCGGCCAGCTCGCCCGGATGATGATCCCCGCGGCGGTCGAGCTGGGCCTCGGCATCGCGGTCCTCGCCGAGACCGAGGGCGCCCCGGCGGGCCTCGCGGCGACCGTCGTCGGCGACTACCGCGACGAGGAGACGGTGCTCGCCTTCGCGCGGACCGTCGACGTCGTCACCTTCGACCACGAGCACGTGCCGCAGCCGATCCTCCGCCGCCTCGTGGCCGAGGGCGTGGCCGTGCACCCGGGCCCCGACGCCCTCCTCTACGCGCAGGACAAGCTGATGATGCGGCAGCGCCTCACCGAGCTCGGCGTCCCCGTGCCGGACTGGGCCGCGGTCTCCTCCGCCGACGAGCTGGCCGCGTTCCTCGCCGAGCACGGCGGCCGCGCGGTGGTCAAGACCGCGCGCGGCGGCTACGACGGCAAGGGCGTCCGCGTCGTCCGCGGCGCGCACGAGGCGGACGACTGGTTCGCGGCGCTCGCCGAGGGCGGCCGCGGGGGAGCGCTCCTCGTCGAGGAGCTCGTCGACTTCCGCCGCGAGCTCGCCCAGCTGGTGGCCCGCCGCCCCTCCGGCGAGAGCATCCTCTGGCCCGTCGTCGAGTCGATCCAGCGCGACGGCGTCTGCGCCGAGGTGCTCGCGCCCGCCCCCGCCTCGGCCGGCCGGCTCGCGGCCGCGGCGGCCGACATCGCCGAGACGATCGCCGAGAGCCTCGGCGTCACCGGGGTGCTCGCCGTCGAGCTGTTCGAGACGACGGACGACCGCGTCCTCGTCAACGAGCTGGCGATGCGGCCGCACAACAGCGGGCACTGGACGATGGACGGCTCCACCACCTCGCAGTTCGAGCAGCACCTGCGCGCGGTGCTCGACCTGCCGCTGGGCGCGACCGGCTGCCGCGACCCGTGGACCGTGATGGTGAACGTCCTGGGCGGGCCCGTGGGGGAGTCGCTCACCGATCGCTACCCGCTCGTGCTCGCGGCGCACCCGGCGGTCAAGGTGCACAACTACGGCAAGGAGCCGCGCCCCGGCCGCAAGGTCGGGCACGTCAACGCCACCGGGGACGAGCTCGAGACGGTCGTCTACGAGGCGCGTGCCGCGGCCGCCGTTCTCACGGACTGAGACGTACGATGGTCGCCGTGACCCGCCACATGACCTCAGCGACCCCTGCCGGATCCGCCCTGTGAGCGCCGACGCGCTCGTCAACGGGCCGTCTCCGCTCGTCGGCGTCGTCATGGGCTCCGACTCCGACTGGTCGGTGATGCAGGCCGCCTCGACGACCCTCGCCGAGTTCGGGATCGCCCACGAGGTCCGCGTGGTCTCGGCGCACCGCACTCCCCAGGCGATGATCGACTACGGTCGCGGCGCTCGGGCGCGCGGCCTCCGCGTCGTCATCGCGGGCGCCGGCGGCGCCGCGCACCTCCCCGGGATGCTGGCCGCGGTCACCTCGCTCCCGGTCGTCGGCGTGCCGGTGCCGCTCGCGCGCCTGGACGGACTCGACTCCCTGCTCTCGATCGTGCAGATGCCGGCCGGCGTCCCCGTCGCGACCGTCTCGATCGGCGGCGCCCGCAACGCCGGACTGCTCGCGGTGAAGATGCTCGCGATCGGCGACGACGCCCTCTCCGCGCGCCTCGACGCCTTCGCGGCCGACCTGGAGGCGCAGGTCGCGGCCAAGAACGAGGCCCTGGTGGCCGGCCTGTGACGGCGATGACGCTGCCGCTGCGGCACCCGGACGTCCGCTCGAGCACCTTCATGACCCGGCGCGCCTGGTGGCTGCTGATCGGCAATCTGCTGGTGCCAGGCTCGGCGCAGGTGCTCGCGGGCAACCGCAGGCTCGGCCGGCTCGGACTCGGCTTCACACTCGGGCTCTGGACGGCGCTGCTGGTCGCGGTGATCCTCTACTTCGTCTTCCCCACCGGGCTCTACACGCTCGCGACCTTCGATCTCTCGATGCTCGCGCTGCAGGCGGCGCTCGTGATCTACGGCGTCGTCTGGCTCGTGCTCACGCTCGACACGCTCCGGCTGATCCGGCTGGTGCGGGCGCGGCCGCGGATGCGCGGCGTCCTCGCCTTCGCGACGATCGCGCTGATGGCGGTGTCGGTCGGCTCGACCGCCTACGGCACCTACCTCGTCGGGGTCACCCGCGGCACGCTCTCCTCGATCTTCGGCGGCGGCGCGATCGAGCAGCCGATCGACGGGCGGTACAACATCATGCTGCTCGGCGGCGACGCGGGCGAGGACCGCGACGGCCTGCGGCCCGACAGCATCTCCGTCGTCAGCATCGACGCGTCGACCGGAGCGGCGACGACGATCGGAGTCTCGCGCGAGTTCGTCAACATCCCGTTCCCCGAGGACAGCCCGATGCACGAGCTGTACCCCGACGGCTACACGACGAAGAACTGCGCCGTCGACGTCTGCAAGCTGAACTCGATCTACACCGAGGTCGAGCTCAAGCACCCCGAGCTCTACCCGGACGCGATCGCCGAGGGCAGCGAGCCCGGCATCGAGGCGACCCGCGACGCGGTCGAGGGGATGCTCGGCCTGCCGATCCAGTACTACGCGCTGATCGACATGCAGGGCTTCGCCGAGCTGATCGACTCGCTCGGCGGCATCGACATCGACTACCAGGGCACCGAGCCGCTGCCGCTCGGCGGCCTGCCGGACTCGGACGGCGTCATGCAGGGCGTCAACCAGTGGATCGACCCCGGCCCGTGGCACTTCAACGGCGAGCAGGCGCTCGCCTACGCCCGCTCGCGCTACACGACGAGCGACTACGACCGGATGGCGCGCCAGCGCCAGGTGCAGGCGGCGCTGCTCGAGCAGTTCGAGCCCGGCAACGTCCTCTCGAAGTTCCAGGACGTCGCTGCGGCGGGCTCCCAGGTGATCAAGACCGACGTGCCGCAGGGGATGCTCGGCTACTTCGTCCAGCTCGGGCTGAAGACGAAGAGCCAGCCGCTCGGCACCGTCGA
Organism: Rathayibacter sp. VKM Ac-2760; assembly: GCF_009834185.1. GTDB lineage: Bacteria > Actinomycetota > Actinomycetes > Actinomycetales > Microbacteriaceae > Rathayibacter. Next base: position 3,022,404 of record NZ_CP047173.1, on the reverse strand, counting down.
GCTGATCCCGCCGGCCGTCGACGTCGACCGCGACCCGGATTACGACGTCGTGCGCTCCCTCGTGCACGAGGGGCTGTTCCCCGACTCCGCGCAGTAGCGGCGAGGAGCCCGCTGAGCGGGCGCCCCCCTTGCTGATCGAGTGGCCCGCGGGGCGCCCCTTGCTGATCGAGTAGCCCGCGGAGCGGGCGTATCGAGATCCGCCCGCGCCAGGAGGCGGAGTCTGCAGACCCGCTGTGCTGATGACGGTGGGTCTCGATACGCCCCTGCGGGGCTACTCGAGCAGCAGAAGGGGTGCCCCTCCGGGGCTACTCGACCGGCAGGGGAGGGAGACGCCCCTGCCGGCCGCTCGCTCGGCTCAGAGGTCGGCGTGCAGTGCCCAGACGCGCTCGGCGGAGTCGCGCCAGCTGAACGCGCGGGCGCGGTCGCGGCCGGCGATCGAGAGCCGCTCGCGCAGCGCGGTGTCCGAGAGCACGCTGCTCATCGCGAGCGCGAGCCGCTCCGGGTAGTCCTTCGCGACGCCGCGCTCGACGGCGACTCCCGCGTCGGCCGCGACCTCGAGCAGCGCCGGGTCGTCCGAGTGCACGACCGGCACGCCGAAGTGCATGGCCTCGAGCACCGGCAGGCCGAAGCCCTCGGCGATGCTCGGGTAGACGAAGAGGGTCGCCCGGCTCAGCACGACCGCGAGGTCCGAGTCGCTGAGGACCCCGAGCGCGCGCACCCGGTCTTCCTCGAGCCCCTGCTCGTCGGCGACGGAGGCGATGTCGAGCTCGCCCCAGCCGGTCGGTCCCACGATGAGCAGCGGGATGCTCGGCGCGGAGGAGCCGCCGAACGCCGCGATCAGCGAGACCAGGCCCTTTCGCGGCTCGAGCGTCCCCACGCTGAGGACGTACTCGGCCGGCAGCCCGAGGGCGGCGGCGCGCTCGTCGGCGTCGTCCGGCAGGACGAGGCCCGAGCCGACGGCGCCGCCGATCACGCGGATCCGGTCGCCGAAGTCGAGCACCTGCGCGAGCTGCTGCGCGACGGCATGGGTGGGCACGACCACGGCGTCCGCGAACTTCTGCGCGCGCTTGGCCATCGCCCGGTGCCACTTCGCCCCGTGCGGGGTGAGCGTCTCGGGGTGGGTCCACGGCACCGTGTCGTGGATGGTGACCGCGATCTGCTCGCCCTCCCTGCCGTCGTGGTTGCGCAGCGGCGCGAAGAGGCTGGGGGCGTGCATCATGCCGCCGCCGGCCGGGATGCCGATGCCGTACTGCCAGGCGCGCGAGAGCTCGCGGCGGCCGAGGTGCAGGCGGTGCAGGCGCGCCAGACCGGGCAGGCGCTGCCGCAGCTCCTCGTCCTTCTCCGGCGGGTGCGCGGAGACGACGGCCTCGACCTCGCAGTCCCGCGGGGCGGTGGCGATCAGCTCGCGGGTGAGCTCCTCGGTGTAGCGGCCGATGCCACCGGGGACGCGGGCGAGCATCTGGTCGGCGACGACCCGGAGCGTCGTCGTCACGGCGTGACCGCCGCGAGCGGGGCGGCGGCGAGCGCGTCCTCCCACGAGCGCATCGGCGCGAGGCCGGCGGCGGCCCAGGCGTCGTGGCCGAGCACGGAGTAGGCGGGCCGCGGCGCGGGGCGGACGAAGGCGCCGCTGTCGGTCGGCCGGATGCGCTCCGGGTCGAGTCCCGCCTTCTCGAAGACGGCGCGGGCGAAGCCGAACCAGGTCGTCTCGCCCGCGCTGGTCCCGTGGTAGACGCCGGCCGGGGCGCCGGAGTCGACGAGCTCGATCAGGCGGTCGGCGAGGTCGCCGGTCCAGGTGGGCTGACCGCGCTGATCGTCGACGACGGTGAGGGTGGGGTGGGCGCCGGCGAGGCGGACCATCGTCTTCGCGAAGTTGCCGCCGTGCGCGCCGTAGAGCCAGGCCGTCCGGACGACGTAGCCCCGTTCGGGGTTCGCGGCGAGGACGAGCTCCTCACCCTCGGCCTTCGTCCGGCCGTACGCCGAGATCGGCCCGCGGGGGTGCGACTCGGCGTAGGGGCTGGTCGCCGAGCCGTCGAAGACGTAGTCGGTCGAGACCTGGACGATCGCGGCGCCGATCTCGGCGGTGGCGATCGCGAGGTTCTGCGCGCCGAGCGCGTTGACGCGGCGTGCCTCCTCCTCGTCGCTCTCGGCGTCGTCGACGCGGGTGTAGGCCGCGCAGTTCAGCACCGCGTCGTGCCCGGCGACGGCCGCGCGGACGGCGTCGAGATCGGTCACGTCGAGGTCGCCGCGGCCGAGCGCCGTGACGGCGCGATCGCCGAGGGAGGAGCGGAGGTCGGTGCCGAGCATGCCGGAGGCGCCCGTGAGGAGGAAGGTCACCCGCTCATTCTGCCGGAGGCCTCCGACGCGCGGCCGTCGGCGCACCGGCGCCGGGCGGGCGCCGGGGCTGTGCGGGCTCTCAGTACACTCGTGAACGTGCAGATCAGAGAGCTCGACATCCCCGACGCGTACGAGATCACTCCGCGGCAGTTCCCCGACGACCGGGGGGTGTTCTACGAGTTCTACCGCTTCGACCGCCTCGCGGAGAAGGTCGGGCATCCGCTCGCGCTGCAGCAGGGCAACACCTCGGTCTCCAAGCGCGGCACCGTCCGCGGCATCCACTTCGCGCAGATCCCGCCGTCGCAGGCGAAGTACGTCTCCTGCTTCTCCGGCGCGGTGCTCGACTACATCATCGACGTCCGCGTCGGCTCGCCGACGTTCGGCCGGTGGGACTCGGTGCTGCTCGACGACGTCGACCGCCGCTCCGTCTACCTCGCCGAGGGCCTCGCCCACGCCTTCGTGGCGCTGACGGAGGGGGCGGTCGTCTCCTACCTCGTCTCCTCCACCTACGACCCGGTGCGCGAGAAGGGGATCGACCCGCTCGACGAGCAGATCGGCCTGCGCTTCCCCGCCGAGGCGGGCGAGCCGCTGCTCTCGCCGAAGGACACCGAGGCGCCCACCCTCGCCGAGGCCGAGGCTCTGGGCATCCTGCCCACCTGGGACGAGGCGAAGGCGCTCTACGCCGGCCTGGACGGGGCGCACTCGTGAAGGGCATCATCCTCGCCGGCGGCTCCGGCTCGCGGCTCTGGCCGATCACCAAGGGCATCTCGAAGCAGCTGATGCCGATCTACGACAAGCCGATGGTCTACTACCCGCTGTCGACGCTGATGATGGCGGGGATCGACGAGGTCCTCATCATCACGACGCCGGAGTACAACGACCAGTTCCGCGCGCTGCTCGGCGACGGGTCGAGCCTCGGCATGACGCTCTCCTACGCGGTGCAGGAGTCGCCGGACGGGCTCGCGCAGGCGTTCCTGATCGGCGAGGAGTTCATCGGCGACGACTCCGTCGCGCTGGTGCTCGGCGACAACATCTTCCACGGCACCGCGCTCGGCACGGCCCTCGCGGCGAACACGGACATCGAGGGCGCGGTGATCTTCGCCTACCAGGTGGCGGATCCGCGGGCGTACGGCGTCGTCGAGTTCGACGACGCGTTCCACGCGCTGTCGATCGAGGAGAAGCCGGCGCAGCCCAAGAGCAACTACGCGGTGCCGGGACTGTACTTCTACGACAACTCCGTCGTCGGCATCGCGAAGACGATCGAGCCCTCCGCCCGCGGCGAGCTCGAGATCTCGACGGTGAACGAGCGCTACCTCGAGGCGGGCTCTCTCAACGTGCAGGTCCTCGACCGCGGGACGGCGTGGCTGGACACCGGGACGTTCGACTCGATGATCGAGGCGACCGAGTTCGTCCGCGTGATCGAGCAGCGGCAGGGCTTCAAGATCGGCTGCATCGAGGAGATCGCCTGGCGGAACGGCTGGATCGACGACGCGGCGCTCGCCGGTCTCGCGGCTCCGCTCGTCAAGAGCGGGTACGGCGCGTACCTGCAGCGGCTGCTCGAGCTCGGTCGCTGAGGGCGGCGGGTCTCGATACGCCGCTGCGCGGCTACTCGACCGGCGATGTGCCGTTGCGCGGCTGCTCGACCGGCGTGCGCATCTTGCTGATCGAGTAGCCCGCGGAGCGGGCGTATCGAGATCCACGGTCGTCGACACGCGGGGTCGCCGGCTCCGCACGCCCGGACGAGGGCGGGTCTCGATACGCCGCTGCGCGGCTGCTCGACCGGCAAGGTGCCGCTGCACGGCTGCACGACCGGCGATGTGCCGCTGGGCGGCTGCTCGACCGGCAGGGTGCCGCTGCGCGGCAGCTCGACCGGCGATGTGCCGCTGCGTCAGCGAGTCGGGCGCAGGCGCATCAGCGCGACGCGGGCGCCGAGGCCGAGGCGCACCGCCGCGCGGACGGGAGCCTGGTACCAGGCGTCGTACTTCTGCGCGAGGTAGAGGTAGGCGCTGCGGTGGTGCACCGCGAGCATCCGGGCCGAGGCCAGGCGCGTCGAGTGCCCGCCGAGATGCGACACGACCGCGTCCGCGAGGTAGACGTTCGACCAGCCGTGCTGCCCGAGGGAGTCGCCGAGCTGCACGTCCTCGAAGTACATGAAGTAGCGCTCGTCGAAGCCGCCGACCTGCTCGTACGCGGTGCGCCGCACCATCACGCAGGCGCCGGAGAGCCACCCGGCCGTCATGCTGCCGTGCTGCATCGTCTCGACCGCGCGCGAGCGGCGGTAGCGCCGCGACCACGGGTTGCCGGGCCAGACGTGCGCGAGCAGCGCGTGGCCGATGCCGGTGCCGAGCGAGGGCAGGGCGCGGGCGGAGGGGTAGATCGTGCCGTCCGAGTCGAGGATCCGCGGGCCGATCGAGCCGATCGCGGGATCGGCGACGGCCGCGGCGTGGAGCGCATCGATGGCACCGGGCAGGAACACCGTGTCCGGGTTCGTCACCAGGATCCACTCGATCTCCGGGCCGAGGCGGTCGACCGCGTAGTTCACGGCCTTGCCGTAGCCGAGGTTCTCGCCGGTCTCGTGGAAGAGCACCTCGGGTCGGCGCTCGACGACGCGGCGGACGGAGTCGTCGGTGGTCGCGTTGTCGACGACGACGACGCTCACCTCGTGCTCGGTCGCCTCGGGGATCGACTCGAGGCAGGCGCGGAGGACCTCACCCGAGAAGTGGGTGACGACGACGACCGCGATGGGCAACGTCGAGCGGGCGATGAGAGCCTCCGGGGGAGCGGCGTCGACGGGCAGGGGCACCGTCGGAAGAACTCGTCGAGGCTAGCACGCAGCCCGAGACGGCCCCGGGCGCTGAGCGGCTCGGACGGGCGCGGCTCAGCGCGCGGCCGACTCGATCTCGTCGACGACCTCGGCGAGCTCGGGGGCGACCGCCGCCGACGGGGCGCGGAACACGACGAACTTGTAGAGGCAGAAGTTCCAGACCAGGCCCACCATCACGGCGACGGCCTTCGCGACGTTGATCGCCAGGAAGGCCTTCTCTCCCGCGCTGGGCAGGAAGAGGAGGGAGGTGCCGAAGCGGGTGTCGAAGAAGACCTCGAAGCCGTAGATGATCAGCGACTGCAGCACGAGCGAGCTGAAGCCGGTGACGAGGAAGAACTGCGCGAAGGTCCGCAGCGTCGGACGCTCCGGGTGACGGAACACGAAGAAGTGGTTGAGCAGATACGAGATCGAGATGCCCACGGTGACCGACGCGACGTTCGCGACGAGGGTCGGCAGACCGACCAGCAGAGCGAGTGCGTTGAGTATGAGGAAGTCGAGGGCCGTGTTGAGCGACCCGGCGACGAGGAAGCGCACCTTCTGCGATTCGAACCAGCGCGACGACGCGAGCCGCTGCGGCAACGAGGGCCGGCGCGACGACGACCGCCGGCGCGACGACAGAGGCTGACGCGACACGAGTGCTCCTTCGATGATTCCCCGCACCCGGAGGGGCACTCGATCACACTACGGGGGGCGTCTGTGACGGACCCCCTCGACGGGCCGTGCGAATCTGAGAGTCCGGCGGCGCGAGCACCGGTCCTTCCCTGGTGGGGGGCGCCAGGCCGCTTGGGGGCGCGGAGGCCCGCTGGTATCGTTCGACTGCCTCCGCCGCGGCGGACCGTTCATGCTCCCGCCCGAATTGGATCTGATGCTCGCCCTCACCATCGTCACCCCCACGTACAACGAAGCGGACAACATCGGCGAGCTGCTCCGTCGCCTGTCCGCCGCGGCGGCGCGCGAGACGGACGTGAGGATCCGCTCGGTGATCGTCGACGACTCCTCGCCCGACGGGACCGCCGCGAAGGCCCGCGAGCTGGGCGCCCAGCTGTCGACGGACACCTTCACGGTCGAGGTGCTCGAGCGCACGGCGAAGGAGGGTCTCGGGGCCGCCTACCTCTGGGCCTTCGGCCAGGTGCTCTCGGCCGAGGAGCCGCCCGATCACATCCTGCAGATGGACGCCGACCTCTCGCACGACCCGAAGTACCTCAGCGACTTCCTGCGCGAGGTCCGGGCCGGAGCCGACCTGGTCGTCGCCTCGCGCTACATCCCGGGCGGCGGGACGCCCGACTGGACCCTCGACCGCAAGATCCTCAGCCGCGGCGGCAACCTCTACACCCGGGCGCTGCTCGGCTCCCGCCTGACCGACTGGACGGGCGGCTTCAACCTCTTCAGCCGCGAGCTGCTCGAGCGGATCCACTTCGAGACCGTCGACGCGACCGGCTACGGCTTCCAGATCGCCCTCAAGCACCGGGCGGTCAGCGCCGCGCGGCGCGCCCGCGAGATCCCGATCGTCTTCCTCGACCGCACAGAGGGGACGTCGAAGATCCCCGGCAACACCATGCTGAAGAGCATCCTCCTCGTCCTCCGCATCCGACTCGGTCGCCGCGGCCGCCGATGACGGCGGTCGTCGGGACGGCATCGAGGTTCCGATCGATCGGGGCCGACGCGGCAGGACTGCTCCTCGTGCTCGCGGGGACGGCGCTCGTCCTCGGCGCTCTGGCGGGGACGCCCTGGTGGACCTACCTCCTCTCGAACGGCGACTCGCTCGCGCTCCCGCTGCTCGTCGCGTCGGTCGAGCGCGGTGAGCCCTTCGAGTGGGTGATGACCAGCCAGCTGCTGCTCTTCCCGGAGCTGCCGCTCTACCTGGTCAGCCTCGCTCTCGCGGGCGGCTCGGTGGTCGCCGCGCTCGTCGTCAACGCCTTCGTCAACGTCGCCGTCCTGCACCTGGCGATCCGCTGGCTGGCGGGACGCGTGCTCGCCGGCCGTGCGCGGCCGTGGCGGGTCGGTGCGGCGGTGGCGTCGACCTCCGTCGTGCTCCTGCTGGCGGCCACGGAGGGGCGCGGCCTGATCAACGCCGGCGCGTTCGCGAGCGGCATCCTGCTCACCACCTACTACTCCGGCGTCGCGCTGTCGGCGGTGCTGGCGCTCGCCCTGATGGCCGAGGCGAGCGGCGGCTTCGACCCCGCCCGGCCGCCGTCCGCGCGACGCACGGCGCTCGCCCTGATCGGCGCGGCGCTCGTCTCGGCGGCGACGACGCTCTCGAACCCGCTCTTCGCCCTGCAGTTCACGGCGCCGGCCGTGGTGTCCCTGCTGGCGGTGCTGGTGCTCCGGCGCATGGCCTGGCGCAGGGTGCTGCTGATCTCCTCGGTGCTGATCGTCGGCGCCGGTGTCGGCTATGCGGCCCGGGGCGCCTTCGCGCGCTTCGTCGCCGTCGACGCCGCCACCTACCTCCACCTCGAGCGGGCGGGCGCCGCGGTCGACGGATTCCTCCTGCAGGTGCGCGACGTCGGCTCGACCCGGTTCGGCAAGGTCGAGATCCTGGTGGTGGCGCTGCTCCTGCTCGCGGCCGTGCTGACCCTCGTGGTCGCCGTGGCGACGCAGGTGCGGCCGGAGACGCCGTGGGCGGTCGCCGACTCGAGCGTCGTCCTGGCCACGTTCGTCCTGGTCGCGTCGGCGTCCCTGGTCTTCGGCCAGATCGTGACCGGCAGCCTGGTCAGCCGCTACCTGCTGCCGCTGGCGGTGTTCCCCGCGCTGATGGTGCTCCCGGCGCTGCAGGACTGGGTCCCGCGCGGGGTCCCCGGTGCCGGGCTGCTGCGCCGGCTGAGGGCGCCGCGAGTGCCGCGGCCCGCCGCCGCGATCGCGGTCGTCGTCGTCGCCGCCGGTGCCGTCGTGGTGGCGGGTGCCCCGATCCGCAGCGCAGCCGCGCAGGCCGGCGCGACTCCGGAGCGCGCCTGCCTCGAGCAGTGGCTGGGCGGGCGCGAGCTCTCGGGAGTCGGCTCGTTCTGGACCACTCGACCGCTCGAGCTCTACGCCGGCGAGGAGGTGGACGTCCAGCAGGTCAACTTCGACTTCACGCCGCAGCTCTGGATGAACAACGCGGCCTCCTACCGGTCGAAGACCTTCAGCTACGTGCTGGCCGACCGGGACCCGGACTGGTCGGTGCTCGCGCTCGGGACGCTGGGCGAGCCCGCCGCCGTCACCGCCTGCCCGACCTTCGACATCTACGACTACGCCGGGACCGAGGGGGAGGCGACGCTGAACACGATCCTCCGGCGCGGCATCGAGACGGCGCAGGCCGATCGTGGCTTCTGAGGCGCCGGCTCGACCCGCTCCTGCCGGCCGCCGCGCGCCGGGAAGGCGCGCGCTCGTCGAGCTGGGCGCGGCGCTCGCCGCCGCCGGGGCGAGCGTCCTCGCCGCCGTGATCGCGCTGGGCGTGACGCCGGAGTCGATGGCGCAGCGCTGGCAGGTCGGCGGCGGGGACCAGATCCTGCACTACCTGCTCTTCCGCAGCGCGACGCAGGCGTTCCCGTTCTCGGTGAACGGGTCGCTCGGCTTCCCGGACGGCTTCAACGCCTTCTTCACCGCGCAGTTCGACGTGTCCTCCGCGCTGGTGGCGGGGGTGCTGAGCCTGGTGATCCGCGACGGCCTGGTGCTGCTCAACGTCTTCACGCTGCTGACCTTCGCCTCGACGGCGCTGACCGGCTACGCCTTCTTCCGCTGCCTCCGCTCGCCGGTCTGGGTCGCGTCGCTCCTCGCAGCCGTTTTCAGCCTCGCCCCGTACCACTTCCTCCGGGTCGGCTACGGGCATCCGTTCCTCGCCGGCTACTGGGCGATCCCGCTCCTCGGGATCCTCGTCCTCGCCGCGGCCGGCGACCGGACCGATCCGTTCCGCGCCTGGCGAGCCCGCGGCGCCACCCGCCGCGCCCGGCTGCTGCGCGGCGCCGTGCCCGTCGTCGTGCTCCCCGCCCTGATCGCCTCGAGCAGCGGCTACTACTACGTCTTCAGCGTGCTCGTGCTCGGCGGCGTCTGGGCGCTGTGCGCACTGGCCGGCCTCGCCAGCCGGGTGCCGCTGCGCGAGATCCTCGGTCGGGCGCTGCCGCTCGCGGTGCTCGGCGCGCTCGTCGCGATCGAGGTCGTCGCGCTGGGCAGCGACTGGGGTGAGCGCTCGGCGCCCTACTTCGAGAGCCGAGGCGTGGGGGAGTCCGAGATCTTCGCGGGCAAGCTCCTCTCGCTCTTCCTGCCCTGGCAGGGCACCGAGCTGCCGAAGATCGGCGCGCTGACCAACCTGTACTCGACCGGCACCGCCGTGGCCGTCACGACCGAGCCGCCGGGGATGCCGGTGCTCGCGATCGCGGGCCTGTGCCTGCTGCTCCTGGCGCTGCCGCTGACCGGTGCCGTCGGCGGGCGGGCGCTGCGCCTCACCGCGGTCGGCCGACTCCTCTCGGACGAGCGACTGCGGGTGCTCGCGATCGCGGTGCTCTGGACCCTCGCCTTCTTCGTCATCGCGGGCTTCGGGATGGCGATCGCGGTCTTCGTCGGCCCCACGATCCGGGCCTGGTCGCGGCTGTCGATCGTGATCGTCCTGCTGGGGCTCGGCGCGGTGGCGATCGTCCTCGGCCGGATCACCCGGCGGTGGCTCCGGATCGCGGCCGCCGTCCTGATCGTGGGTGTCGCCGGCCTCGATCAGCTCGCCGGCGTCGCGCGGATGGTGCCGATCGCGCCGACCGAGGACACCGAGGTCAGCGCGCTCGTCGCCGAGGCGGACGCGGCACTGCCGGACGGCTGCGGGGTGGTGCAGCTGCCGATCAAGAGCTTCCCGGACAGCGGGGCGATCGGGAGCATGGGCGACTACGACCCCGGCCTGCCGTACCTGCGGACGGACGGCGAGGACCTCGTCTGGAGCTACGGCTCGGTCAGCGGGACGGAGGGCTACGAGGTCTTCGACGACCTCGACACGCCCGGCGAGTTCGCTGCGGCGGTCCGCGCGAGCGGGGCCTGCGCCGTGTCCGTCGACACCGCCGCCTACACCGGGCGCGAGGGCGCCTGGGAGGCCGACGTCGTCTCGGTGAGCGGTTCGCTCACTCCCACGGCGCAGTCCTCCTCCGGTCGCTGGCTGGTCTTCCCCGTCACGCGCTGACGGCGCCGCCGGTCACGATCGGAAGAGCACCCAGCGCGCGTCCGCGTCGGTGCTGGTGACGGCCGGGTCGTCCGAGTCCGCGACGGCGTCGACGAACGCGCGCCAGCCGTCGGGGTCGTCGACGTAGGCCGCGCGGTCGACGAGGACGGCGCAGGCGTCCGCCGCGGCGTACTCGCGCTGGAACGCGTCGGCGCTCGTCGCGTCGTCCCAGTCGTCCGCCGAGAAGGTGCCGCGCACCGCGCCGTAGCTGAAGCGGAGCCCGTCCGCGTCGGACGAGTAGACGTAGGGCAGCGCTTCGTCGTAGTCGCCCATGTCGCCGATGTCCCCCGTCTCCGGGAAGTCCTTCAGCGGGAGCTGGACCACACCGCAGCCGGGATCGAGCACCTCCTCGGACGCACCGACGAAGGAGCGCAGCGCCGCGTCGTCGGTCGCGGCGATCCCGACCGCCGTGCTCGCGCCGCCGACCTGGTCGATCAGCCCCACGACGGCGACCGCCGCGAGGATCGGCAGCAGCACCCGCAGTCGCGCCGCGACCGCCTCCATCGCGAGCCCCGCGACACCGAGGGCGAGGACGCTGAGGACGATGGCGAAGCGCGACCAGGCGCGGATCTCGGGGCTGACGACGTAGGCCAGGATCGTGCCGAAGCCGGTCACGACGAAGAAGAGCAGCCCGACGAGGAAGGCCTGGCTGAGCAGGCCGACCCGGGCGTCGGCCACGAGCTCGCCGAGGCGCGACCGGCGCTCCGGCGCCGGACGGCCCGCGCTGAAGAGGGTCACCAGCACGATCAGCAGCACGATGAGGAAGGCGACCGAGACGACCACCGCCGTCGCCGGGTTCTCCGACCGCGGCACCACCTCGCTGGACGCCTCGTAGCTCTTGGCCAGCGCGGCCAGCGGACCGAATCCGCTCAGCGGCGAGGGCAGGAGCAGGTTCTGGATCTTGCCGCCGTAGATCTCCGACTCCTGGGCCGAGCGGCCCTGGAAGTACTTCTCGTAGCGGTCGCCCTGATCGTCGGAGAGGACGGCGAGCTGCACCGCGATCAGGACGAGCAGCGCTCCGAGCGCGAGGGTCGGCCAGGCGAGCGTCCGCAGCGGCGCCCGCCGCACGAGCGCGGCGACCACGGCGACGGCCCAGGCGGCGCCGAGGACGATCGCGCCGAAGACGAAGTAGTAAGACTGCGTCCACGCGACCGCGATCGCCAGCACCAGCACCAGCGCAACGCGGAGGACGCGGCGCCGGCGTCGCCCGAGACCGGACGTCCAGCGCGCGAGCGGATCGGTCGCGTCCCCGCCGATGACGAGCAGGAGCACGCCGATGAGCGGGACCGACCAGTAGTTCGCCAGGAACGGGTGCCCCAGGGCGAGCTGGAAGAAGTGGTAGGGCAGGATCGCGGTCAGCACCCCGAGGACGAGCGAGGTCGGGCGGCGCAGCCGGAGCGCGCGGTAGAAGAGGTACGCGGTCGCGCCCGCGGCGGGGAAGCCGGCGAGGCTGTAGACGTTGAACAGCCAGACGCCGTCGGGCGTGAACGGGCCGACCAGGGCGACGAACACGGCCGACCACGGGTCGAACAGCGGAGCGAAGAACAGGTTCTGCGCCTCGGGGAAGCCGAGCCGATCGTTCGGGAAGAACGGCAGCACGTCGCGCGCACTCGAGAAGATCGCGTAGTGCAGCACCTGGTCGGCGCCGCCGAAGCTCCAGCGCTGCCCGAGCTGGTCCACGCCGACGCGCAGGGCGATCATGCCGAGCGCGGCGGCGAGGACGGCCGAGAGCAGGGTCAGCGCCGTGTCGACCAGGAGCGCGGGCGGGCGGCGGGAGCGTCGCGGCGCTGGTGCGGACTCCTGGGCCTGCGCGGTCTGCTCGGCCGGCGCGGTCTGCTCGGCCGAGGCGGTCTGCTCGGCCGGTGACGGTGGTGCGGCGGGCGCGTCCTCGGGACTCATCTGGGCGTACGTCCTTCGCTCGGGCACCCGGCGGGGAACGGGGGCGGTGCGGGGAGCCGGGGCGCTCCGGAACCCTATGGTAATTTCATGAGGTTCTGCGGGCAGCCCGACCCGCACCCCTGCGCTCCAGCTTCCCGAGGAGGCGATCCACGACCATGCCCCGCACTCACCTTCTCGCCGGAGGCGCCGGATTTCTCGGCTCCCACCTCGCGGCCGAGATCCTCCGCCGCGGTGACAGCGTCGTCGTCATCGACTCGCTGCTGACCGGCTCGACCCGCAATCTCGAGCCTCTGCGCGGACACGAGCACTTCACCTTCGTCCAGGACGACGCCGTGAACGCCCTCGCCGTGCCCGGTCGCTTCGACGTGGTGCTGCATTTCGCGTCACCGGCCTCACCGCCGCGCTATCTGGCGCATCCGATCGAGACCCTGCACGCGGGATCCCGCGTGACGGAGGCCCTGCTCGAGGTCGCCAAGCGCGACGATGCCCGCTTCGTGGTCTCCTCGACCTCCGAGGTCTACGGCGACCCGCACGTGCACCCGCAGCACGAGGAGTACTGGGGCAACGTCAATCCGAACGGGCCGCGCAGCGTCTACGACGAGGCGAAGCGCTACGCGGAGGCGATCACGTTCGCGTACCGCCGCTACTTCGCGGTCGACACCGGGGTGATCCGGATCTTCAACACCTACGGCCCGAACATGGACATCGACGACGGCCGTGCCGTCCCGGCGTTCGTGAAGGCCGCCCTCGCCGGAGCGCCGATCCCGATGCACGGCGACGGCACCCAGACCCGCTCGCTGCTCTACGTCGACGACCTCGTCGACGGGATCCTGCGGATGGCCGACTCGCGGGATTCCGGGCCGATCAACCTCGGCTCGGTCGACGAGCTGGAACTGGGCGAGATCGCCCGCCGGATCGTCGCGATCATCGGCAGCGACTCGCAGATCCAGTACGAGCCGCGCCCGGTCGACGACCCGGAGCGGCGCAAGCCCGACATCACCAAGGCGCGCGAGATCCTCGGCTGGGAGCCCACCGTCTCCCTCGAGGACGGACTGGCGAAGACCATCGCCTGGTTCGAGTCCACCGTCGTCCCCGCGCCGTAGCCCGATCAGCGCCGTCGTTCCCCGGCCGCCGTCCAGAGAGACCCTCCGCCCCGTGAAGCTTTCCATCCTGATGCCCGTGTACAACGAGCAGGCGACCCTGCAGAAGGCCGTCGATCGCGTCCTCGCGATCCGGTTCCAGGAGGGCGTCGAGATCGAGTTCGTGATCGTGAACGACGGCAGCCGGGACCGCACGAAGCAGATCCTGGACGCGCTCGACGATCCGCGCATCCGCGTCTTCCACCAGAGCGTGAACCAGGGCAAGGGGGCGGCCATCAGCCGTGCGGTCCAGGAGGCGACCGGCGACTACGTGATCATCTGCGACGCCGACGAGGAGTACCGTCCCAGCGAGATCCCGACGCTGCTGCAGCCCGTCCTGGACGGCGAGGCGCAGCTGGTCTACGGCAACCGCACCTTCGGCAGCCACACGTCGTTCTCCTACTGGTACGTGATCGGGAACAAGGGCGTGAACCTCGTCACGAACATCCTCTTCAACGCCTACGTCTCCGACGTGGAGACCTGCTTCAAGCTGATGCCGCTGAGCCTCTACCGCTCGCTGGAGATCAAGGAGAAGGGCTTCGGGATGGAGGCGGAGGTCACCGCGAAGCTCCTGGCCCGCGGCTACCGCCCCTACGAGGTCGGCATCAGCTATAAGGCCCGCACGCGCGAGGAGGGGAAGAAGATCACCGTCAAGGACGGCTTCGAGGCGCTCTGGATCCTGCTCAAGATCCGGGTGCGCGAGGGCTCGCGCACCCGCCCGCCGCAGCCGACGGAGGTCTGAGCCGATGGCCAGGGGACCGATCGCGCTCGCGAAGACGCTCTACAGCGGTCTGATCTCCTACGTGCTGAAGTTCGGCGTCGTCGGCGTCCTCGGCCTGATCGTCGACGTCACGATCTTCAACCTGCTGCGCGTCGGCGGGCTCGGCGGCGAGCACTTCCTCTCCGGCCCGATCGGCGCGAAGGTCGTCGCGGTCGCCGCCGCGACGGTGGTCACCTGGTTCGGGAACCGCTACTGGACCTTCCGCGAGCACCGCCGCGCGAACTATCTGCTCGAGCTCGCCGAGTTCAGCGTCGTCGCCGTCGCCGGCATGCTCGTGAACCTGCTCCCGCTCTACATCTCGCACTACGTCCTGGGCTTCGACAACCTCGTCGCGGACAACATCTCCGCCAACGTCATCGGCCTGCTGCTCGCGACCGCGTTCCGGTTCGTGCTCTACCGCTACTGGGTCTTCGGCCACCACCGCTCGGGCGGCGTCGTCGCCCACCGCGAGGCCGAGCAGGCCGCCGCCGCCCTGTTCGAGGACGACCAGGCCGCCGCTCAGGACACCGGCCGCACCCCGCGCCTGCGCTGACGCCCGTTCAGCGGAGCGCGAGCTCGAGGAGCAGCCGTGCGGTGCGGTCCCAGCCCGGCACCTGCCGCGCGGGGATCCGCCGCGGACTGCGGAGGGCCGCCTCGATCGCGACGACCCAGGCCTCCTCGTCCGCGGGCGGGAGGAAGACGGCGTCCTCCTCCCGGCCGGCCAGCGCGTCGCGCAGCCCCGGGATGTCGGCGGCGAGCACCGGGGTGCCGCAGGCGACAGCCTCGAGCGCGGGCAGGCCGAAGCCCTCGTGCCAGGACGGCATCGCGACCGCGTCGGCGCCGCTGAGCAGGGCGGGCAGATCCTCGTCCGGCACGTAGCCGGAGGCGAAGCGCACCGCCGCACCGAGGGCGACCGCTCGCGCGACGGCCGCGTGCACCTCGGCGTTGTCCCAGCCGTCACCGCCGACCAGGAGCAGAGTGTGGCCGGTCGGCCGCTCGGCTCGGGCGTAGGCGTCGACCAGCGTGACCAGGTTCTTGCGTCTCTCGATCGAGCCGACGAAGAGCAGATAGCGGCCGAGCGACTGACCCGCACGGACCCGCTCGATCTCCGCGGCGCTCCGCGGGCGGAAGATCTCGGCGTCGATGGTGGTCGGCAGCACGCGCACCCGGTCGGCGTCGACGCCGAGCGAGGAGGTGATCTCCCGGGCGGACGACGGCGTGCCGGTCAGCACGACGTCGGTGCGGGCGAGCCAGCGCGGGACCTCGCGGCCGAGCAGCTCGCGGCGCTCGCGCGGGACGAGCTCGGGCAGCACCGCGAAGCAGACGTCGTGCACGAAGGTCATCGACCGCGAGCGGGCCAGCGGCCAGTTGCGGAAGTTGGGGAAGAAGTAGGCGCCCCTCCCGAGGAGGAGGTCGATGCCGGGCGCGGGGAGCCGCGTCAGGGCGCTCCAGAGCCGGCGGGGGAGTCGCACCGGGCGCACCCGCAGAGTGCGGAAGCGGAAGCGCTCGAGCGCGCGGGCCTCGCTCGCCGGCAGCACGAGGAGCACCTCGGCGCGCGCGGCGACCTCGTCGGTGTCCAGCGCTCGGAGGATGCCCAGCAGCACCCGGCCCACCCCGGTCAGCCGCGGGGCGGCCAGCGCGGTCGCGTCGACCAGCAGCCGGCCGCGCGCGGCGCTCACGGCCGGCTGACGCGGACTTCGGAGTCGATGTCGACGACGCCGTCGTGCACGGAGGAGCGCTCGACCGTGAAGGTCGCCGCGACCGGCGTCCGCATCGTCTCGCCCTGCGAGAACGTCGCGGCGGAGGCGTGCACGGCGTAGTTGCCGCCGCCGAGGTGGAGATCGGGCAGGGTGAAGGTGACGGTCATCTCGCCGTCGACGCTCGAGAGCGGGGTGCCGATCCGCTCCGTGTTGGTGCCGAAGACGCGCTGGCCGAGCGGGGTGTCGATGCCCATCCCGATGTTCCAGTCGTCCACCGGCCGGCTGGTGCGCACGGTGACGTCGAACTCCAGGGTCTCGCCACTGCGGACGACCGTGCCGCCGTGCTCGATCGATCCGCCGCGCAGCGCGCAGCCGAGGATCTCGATCAGCAGCGGAGCGGGCTCGTCCACGGCCTCGGCCGCGGCCGCCTCGCGCTCCTGGCGGGCCTGACGCCGGTCCTCGAAGCTCTCGCGGAGCACCTGGAGGCCCTCGGAGGTCTCGCCGTCGAACACCACGTTGCCCTTCTCGAGCACGATGGTGCGGTCGCAGAGCTCGCCGACCTGCTCGAGCGAGTGGGTGACCAGGACGATGGTCTTCCCGGCGCGCTGGAACGCGCGGATGCGGTCCATGCACTTGCGCTGGAACGGCTCGTCGCCGACCGCCAGCACCTCGTCGACCAGCAGGAGGTCGGGGTCGGTGTGGATCGCGATCGCGAAGGCGAGCCGGACGTACATGCCCGAGGAGTAGAACTTCACCTGGGTGTCGATGAACTCCGCGATCTCGGAGAACTCGACGATGGAGTCGAACTTGCCGTCGAGCTCGGCCCGGGACAGACCCAGGATCGCGCCGTTGAGGTAGACGTTCTCGCGGCCGGTGAGGTCGGGGTGGAAGCCGGCGCCGAGCTCGAGGAGCGCCGCGAGGCGCCCGCGGCGCTCGACCGTCCCGGTGGTCGGCTGGACGATGCCGCCGATGAGCTTGAGCAGCGTGCTCTTGCCGGAGCCGTTCGCGCCGATGAGGCCCACGGTCGAGCCGAGCGGGATCTCGAGGTCGACGTCGCGCAGCGCCCAGAACTCGTCCCGGTGCTTGCGGCCGCGGCCGAAGTTGACGACGCGCTCCTTGAACGACTTGTCCTTGCGGATCACGAAGCGCTTGGAGGCGCCGCGGACGCGGACGACGGTGGGGCTGCCGGTGGCGCCCGAGGCCGCCTCCGGCTTGCTGGTGAGGGTCACGATCAGATCTCCTGGGCGAAGTTGCCCTCGAGGCGCCGGAAGATGCGGTGACCGATCCAGACGAACACCACCCCGACGGCGAAGACGATGATGAGGCGGAGCGCCATGTCCGGCGGCCAGATCTGCGGGTCGATCTCGTTGCCCTCGATGATGCTGACCCGGGAGCCGTCCCCCCAGATCGCGCGCTGGAAGGCGAGGATGGCGTTGGACATCGGGTTGAAGAGGTAGAGCTGCTCGAGCCAGCTCCGGCCGGCGCCGGTCGTGGCGGTCACGACGAAGTTCCACGCGTAGACGATCGGCGAGAGCCAGAAGAAGATCTGCAGGCCGACCTCGACGAGGAACTGCACGTCGCGGAGGTAGACGTTCAGCGCGGAGAGCGCGAGCGCGAAGGCGAGGCCGTAGACCAGGGTGATCCCGAGCGCGGGGAGGATGTAGAGCAGATCCCTGCTGAACACGAGCGAGCCGGTGAGCACCGCGCCCACGATCAGCACGACGAACTGCACCGCGAAGTTGAAGAGGGCCGAGCCGATGGCGGCGACGGGGAAGATCTCGCGCGGGAGGTAGACCTTCTTGATCAGGCCGCCGTTGCCGAGGATCGACGTCGTGCCGGCCGTGACGATCTCGCTGAACAGGCCCCAGAGCGTGAGCCCGGAGAAGACGAAGATGGCGAAGTTGGGGACGCCGCGCGAGGCGCCGAGGATCTGCCCGATGGCCACGTAGTAGATCAGCAGCATGATCAGCGGCCGGACCAGGCTCCAGACGAAGCCGAGGCTGCTGTCCTTGTAGCGGGACTTCAGCTCGCGGCCGACCAGGAGGCGCAGGAGCTCGCGGTGCCGGAGGATCTCCAGGAGCGAGGCGATGAAGCCGCCCGATCCACCGCCGACGGCCGAGGTCGTGCCGGCGAGTTGGAAGGGCTCGTCGGCGATCGAGCGTGCGCGATCGACTGGACTGCTGGGCATGGAACTCCAAGGTCTCGGCCGCCGCCGGGCGACGGACCGGATCATTATACGTGCGACCTGCGCCGACGGGGCGGGCGCGCGGGCCGCCCCCCGCCGCTTCGCCGGTAGTCTTGTCCTCGCTCGCCGACTGAACGACACGAACGAGGTGTTCGCCATGCCCACGCAGCCATCCGACGTCCCGCTGGAGCCAGTGCCGCCGCTGGAGCCGGTCCCGCTGGAGCCAGTGCCGCTGGAGCCAGTCCCGCTGGAGCCGGTGGCCCAGTCCGCCGGCGACCCGGTTCCCGAGCTCGGCGGTGGCGCCGAGGAGGCGCCGATCGCCGAGGACCCGAGCCTGCAGTCCGTCCGGCCGACCGCCGCGGTCGCGGGCGACGGCGACCCCGAGGTGCAGCGCCTGCGCGCCCAGGTCGACGCCCTACTCAACGACCCCTTCGACCTCTGGGTCGAGCGCATCCAGGTCGGCGGGGTCACCGCCACCGGCTTCGAGCGGACCCTGTCCTGGCGGGTGACGAAGCCGCTCCGACTCGTGCGCACCTTCCAGATCCGCGTGCAGCAGCTCGGCCTGCCCGGCGCCATCGGCCACACGGCGCGCTTCGCCAAGCGCCGCCTGTCCGGTCGGGCGCGATGAGCGAGGGCACGGCCGCCGCTCGCGCGGAGCGGACCGAGGCGATGCTGCAGCGCCTCGAGCAGATCGGCGCCCTCCTCTTCGACGACGACACGCGCGTCGTCCTGGTCGCCCGCGGTCCCGGCCCGTACCTCGACGCGGTCGCGCGGGAGATCCGGCAGCGCGGCGACGACGAACTGACCTGGGTCGCACTGGTGGCCTTCACCGCCGCCTACCCGACCAGCGAGCTGTTCCAGTGGTTCCGCCGCGCCCTCGCGCTGGCGCCCGAGGAGGCGGCCCTGCGCATCTTCCTCGAGGCCGGCTCGCGGACCGCGACCGGGTTCGCCGATCTGGGAGCGAAGGTGGAGGTCGTCACCGGCGCCGTCCTCGTCGACGTGGACTTCCCCGCCCGGCACGGGCACAACACGGGCGTCCAGCGCGTCGTCCGGCAGACCGTCTCGCGCTGGAGCGCCGCGCACGAGATCATCCCGGTCGCCTGGGTGCACGGCTCCCTCTCCTTCCGCCGCCTCAGCTCGATCGAGACCGAGCGCGTGGTCGACTGGGCCGCGGCCGACCGCCGCGCCTGGCGCCACGGCGACCCGGAGCGCACCGAGTTCGTGGTCCCGTACCGCAGCGTCGTCGTCGTCCCGTCGGTGCCGGAGTACAACCAGTGCGGGCCGCTGTCCGCCCTCGCGGAGCACTCCGGCAACGAGCTGGTCGTCCTCGGTCACGACGCCATCCCGGTCGTCAGCGCCGACACGGTGCCGCCGGAGGAGACCGTGCGCTACGTCAACTTCCTCTCCGTGGTCAAGCACGCGGTGCGCGTCGCGACGGTCAGCTCCGCCGCCGCGCTGGAGTACGAGGGCTTCGTCCGCGCGCTCCCGGCCCAGGGGCTCGTCGGTCCCTCGGTGGTGCCGGTCCCGCTGCCCGTCGAGCTGCCGGACGGGGTGCGCATCGTCGACGAGACCACCTCGTCGCTGCCGCTCGTGCTCTGCGTGGGCAGCCAGGAGCCGCGGAAGAACCACCTCGCCGTGCTGCACGCCGCCGAGGTGCTCTGGCGCGCAGGACTGCGCTTCCGCCTGCGCTTCATCGGCGGGGCGAATCCGTGGGCGCACCAGGTCTTCGACCCGCGCGTGCGCGAGCTGGTCGCGGCCGGCCGGCCGGTCGAGGTGCTCCGCGGAGTGGGCGACGACGTGCTCGTCGCCAGCTACCGCGAGGCGCGGTTCCTCGCCTTCCCCTCGCTGCACGAGGGCTACGGGCTGCCTGTCGCCGAGGCGCTCGCGATCGGCCTTCCCGTCCTCACCTCGCGGTTCGGCAGCACCGCGCAGATCGCCGAGCACGGCGGCTGCGTGCTGATCGACCCGGCGTCCGACGAGGAGCTCATCGACGCGATGCGGGCGATGCTCACCGACGCCGAGCTGCTCGAGCGGCTGCGCCGCGAGGCCGCCGACCGGCCGTCGCGGACCTGGGACGACTACGCCGAGGAGCTGTGGGAGGCCCTGATCGGCCCGTCGGAGCTCCTCCACTCGGATCTCGCCCACTCGGAGCTCACCCACTCGGGGCTCATTCACGCGGAGGAGGCGCCCCGTGCGCAGTAAGCAGTACCTCGTCGACCGACTGTCGACCCTCGTCCGCACGCTCGCCCCGACCGTCCCGCCGCTCGAGAGCGTCGACGCGCTCACCGGGCAGCTGAGCGTGCTCCTCCCCGCGCCGAGCGACCGCGAGGTCTGGCTGGTGCTCGCCGTGCTCCGCGGCACCCTCCCGCGTCGCGAGGACGTCGTCGACGGCCGCCGCCGCGCACGGCTCGAGGGAACGGCGGCGCTGCTGCACCACGCCGCGTCGACGATCGTCTCGGACCGCGTCTTCGCCCGGTTCCACCACCCCACGGTCGAGGTGGTGGTCGGCGCCGTCGTGGTCGACGTGCACCACACCGCGCGGACCGGTCTCGCGACCGGGATCCAGCGCGTCGTCCGGCAGAGCATCTCCCGCTGGACCCGCGACCACGAGATCCTGCTCGCGGGCTGGGACAGCACGCACGAGTCGCTCGTCCTGCTCACCCCGGAGCAGAGCCGCAACGCGGTCGCCGGCGACGTGCCGGACGCCGCGGAGGACCGCTCCCGCGTCATCGTCCCCTGGCAGGGCACCTACCTCCTGCCCGAGCTCGCGGTCGAGGACGAGCGGACCAGTCGCATCGCCGCCCTCGCCGAGTTCAGCGGCAACCGCACGGGCACGATCGGATTCGACTGCGTCCCGGTGACCACGGCGGAGACCGCGAGCACCGGCATCAGCGCGGCGTTCTCGCGCACGCTCGTCGCCGTCTCGCACATGGAGCGCATCGCGACGATCTCCTCGGCCGCCGCGACCGAGTACTCCGGCTGGCGGCACATGCTCGGCAGCGTCGGCGTCGAGGGACCGGACATCCGGCCGATCCTCCTGCCGTCGCAGCCCGAGTCGGTGACGGAGCAGGAGCTCGCCACCGCGGCGCGCTCGCTCGTCACCGAGGGGCTGCCGCTCGTGGTCTGCGTCGGCAGCCACGAGCCGCGGAAGAACCACCTGGCCGTGCTGCACGCCGCCGAGCTCCTCTGGCGGCGGGGGCTGGAGTTCAGCCTCGTCTTCATCGGCGGCAACGCCTGGAGCAGCGCCGAGTTCGAGTACCGGCTCGAGGTCCTCGAGGGCTTCGGCCGCCCGGTGCGCTCGCTGTCCTCCATCACGGACGCGCTGCTCTGGAGCGCGTACCGGCTGGCGCACTGCACGATCTTCCCGTCGATCAACGAGGGCTACGGCCTGCCGATCGTCGAGTCGCTCTCGGTGGGCACCCCGGTGATCACCTCGGGCTTCGGCAGCATGCTCGAGGTCGCCTCGGAGGGCGGCGCCCTCTTCGTCGATCCGCACGACGATCAGGACATCGCCGATGCGCTCGAGCGGCTCCTCACCGACGCGCCGCTGCACGCGCAGCTGACCGCCGAGGCCCTGGCCATCGACGGCGGCACCTGGGACCGGTACGCGGAGCGCGTCTGGGCCTACCTCGTCGACGGTGCGGAGGCGACCGAGGGATCCGCCTCGATCGAGCGCAGCGCCGCCCGGCCGTCCGTCGACGCGGGCTGAGCGAGCGGGCGCTCGGCCCGCGCTGCGCTCAGCCCGCGCCGGGCTCAGCCCGCGGCGCGGGCGAGCTCGAGGTCGTGCTCGACCATGCGGGCGACGATCTCCTCGAAGGCCACCGTCGGCGCCCAGCCGAGCTCGGCGCGCGCCTTCGACGCGTCGCCGCGCATCTCCGGGGCGTCGACCGGACGGGCGAACCGCGGATCGATCCTGATCCGGTCCTCCCACTCGTCGATGCCCGCGGCGGCGAAGGCCGCCCCGACGAACTCGCGGACCGAGTGCGCGACGCCGGTCGCGACGACGTAGTCGCCGGGCGTCTCGGCGCGCGAGGCGCGGACGAGCGCGTCGACGTAGTCCGGCGCCCAGCCCCAGTCGCGACGGGCGTCGAGGTTGCCGAGCGAGAGCTCGGTCGCGGTGCCGGCGGCGATCGCGGCGACGCCGGCCGTGATCTTGCGGGTGACGAAGCTCTCGGGGCGGCGGGGCGACTCGTGGTTGTAGAGGATGCCCGAGGACGCGTGCAGGCCGCGCCCGCGGTAGACGCCGACGAGGTGGTGCGCGAACGCCTTCGCCGCGCCGTAGGGCGAGACGGGGCGGATCGGCGTCGACTCCGACTGCGGGTTCTCGGTGGCCGCTCCGAAGATCTCGGAGGAGGAGGCCTGCACGAAGCGGACCTCGCGGCCCGCCGACTCCTGCAGCGCCAGGGCGGCCTCGAGCAGGGCGGCGACGGCGGTGCCGGTGACCTCGGCGGTCAGCACCGGCTCCTGCCAGGACTGCGCCACCGAGGAGATCCCGGCGAGGTGGAAGACCACGTCGGGGCGCGCCACCGCGACGATGCGGCCGAGGCCGGCGGCGTCGAGGAGGTCGCCCTGGAAGGGGCGGACGGTGGCGGGCAGGGAGGCGTCCTCGTCGCGCACGAGCGCGGAGACCTCCCAGCCGTCGGCGAGCAGGCGCTCGACGAGGTAGCCGCCGTCCTGTCCGCTCGCCCCGGTGACGAGAGCCGCGGGCACGGCGGCTACTTGATCAGCGCGGACTGCTCCGCGAGGTCGTTCTCGACCATCATCGAGACCAGCTCGGGGAAGGAGACCTTCGGCTCCCAGTCGAGCACGTCGCGCGCCTTCGCCGGGTCGCCGATGAGCAGGTCGACCTCGGCCGGGCGCATGAACGCGGGGTTCTGCGTGACGTAGGGCGTCCAGTCCTCGATGCCGACGTGGTTGAAGGCGATGTCGAGGTACTCGCGGATCTCGTGGGTCTCGCCGGTGGCGACCACGTAGTCGTCGCCCTCGGGCTGCTGCAGCATCCGCCACATCGCGTCGACGTAGTCGCCGGCGAAGCCCCAGTCGCGCTTGGCGTCGAGGTTGCCGAGCTCCAGCGTCTCCTGCAGGCCGAGCTTGATGCGGGCCACCGTGAGGCTGATCTTGCGGGTGACGAACTCGGGGCCGCGGCGGGGCGACTCGTGGTTGAAGAGGATGCCCGACGAGGCGTGCATGCCGTAGGACTCGCGGTAGTTGATGGTCATGTAGTGACCGAAGACCTTGGCGACGCCGTAGGGCGAGCGCGGCCAGAGCAGCGTCTCCTCGCTCTGCGGGACCTGCTGGACCTTGCCGAACATCTCGGACGAGGACGCCTGGTAGAACTTCACCCGCGACATGTCGTCGCCGGCGTAGAGGCGCACGGCCTCGAGGATGTTGAGCACGCCCTTGCCGGTCACGTCAGTGGTGAGCGAGGCGTTCTCCCACGAGTACGCGACGAACGAGATCGCGCCGAGGTTGTAGACCTCGTCCGGCTGGGAGACGGCGAGCACGCGCACGAGGCTCGACACGTCGGTCAGGTCACCGGTGAGCAGCGTCACCTCGGGGACGGTGCGGCGGACCAGCTCGTACTTGGGGTTGTTCTGCCCGCGGACGAGACCGAAGACCTCGTAGCCCTTCTCGAGCAGCAGCTCGGCGAGGTAGAGGCCGTCCTGGCCGGTGATTCCGGTGATCAAAGCGCGGGGCACGTGGTGGTCCGTTTCGTCGGGGTCGATGACAGCGGGCTACATCCTACCCATCGGCCTCCGCCGGGCCGCGGAGCACCCGCCGGGGACGCTCCGCTGCGCGGGAGCCGGGCGCGGGTAGTCTGACCCGGCCCGCACCTCGATGGAGCCCGGACCGCGCCGGAGCCCGGACCGCGCCGGAGCCACGACCCGATCGGACGCCATGCCGGAACGCCTCCCCGTCACGCTCGCCGTGCTCACCGTCGATCCCGGGGGGATGGGCGGCGGCGAGACCTACGCGCGCGCGCTCACCCGGCTCCTGGTGCCGCGGCCGGGCGAGGAGGGGCTGCGCGTGCAGGCGCTGGTGCCGGAGAACGCGCACGGCTTCAGCGAGGGCGTGCCCGAGATCGTCGCGGAGGGCGTCGTCAGCGGGGCCGGCCACCGCCGCCGGGCGACGGGAATGCTCCAGGCGCTCGTGCGCACGCTGCGGCTGCGGCGGCTGCTCGGGCCGGACGAGATCCTCTACTTCCCCTTCACCGTCCCGCTGCCCTGGCCCTCGCGCCGGCAGGGTCACGTGCAGATGGTCTTCGATCTGCAGCACCGCGATCTGCCGCAGCTCTTCCCCCGGGTCGAGCGCGTGTTCCGCCGGGTCGCCTACGAGGCGACGGCGCGCCGGGCCGACGCGATCATCACCATCAGCGCCTTCACCAAGGGGCGCATCGTCGAGCTGCTCGGCATCCCGGAGGAGCGGATCCACGTCTCGCACCTCGGCGTCGACACCGAGCGGTTCCGCCCGCACCTGGGCGAGCGCGAGGACTTCGTCTTCTATCCGGCGCGCGCCTGGCCGCACAAGAACCACGCGCGCCTGTTCGAGGCGCTGCGGCTGCTCCGCGCCGACGGACACGACCTGCGGCTGGTGCTCACCGGCGGTGACCTGGACAAGCTCGGCGCTCTGCCCGACTTCGTCGAGTGGCGGGGGCACGTGGGCGAGCAGGAGCTCGCCGAGCTCTACCGGCGGGCGGCCGTGCTCGCCTTCCCGAGTCTCTACGAGGGCTTCGGCTTCCCGCCGATCGAGGCGATGGCGTCGGGCTGCCCTGTCGCGGCGGCCGACTCCGGGTCTCTGCCCGAGATCTGCGGTGACGCGGCCGTGCTCGTCGATCCGCTCGACCCGCGCTCGATCGCGGACGGGATCCTCGAGGCGATCGACCGCTCGGCCGAGCTCGGGCCGAAGGGCGTCGAGCGGGCGGCGCGGTTCAGCTGGGAGCGCTGCCGCGCGGAGCACCTGGCGGTGTTCCGGGCTGTCGCGGCAGCCCGCCCGGCCGGTCGGCGGGGTGCAGGAGGCGCCGCCAGCTGAGGCCCTGCGCGGCCCGCATCGCGCAGATCACCAGCAGCAGCCAGCCCGCGTCGACGAGGAGCGCGCTCTCGGCGAGCGAGGTGACGACGAGCACGGTCAGCACCATCACCGGCCAGACGTGCACCACGGCCTTGCGCTCGGAGGCGATGAGCCACGAGCGCCAGAGTGCGAGGCCGGTGAGCACCAGGAAGAGCACGACGCCGACGAGGCCGACCTGCAGCGCGAGGTCGAACAGCGCGTTGAGGCTCGACGCGTGCGGTCGGCCGGAGAGGAAGTCGATCGCGTTGAACGGGTAGAGGTCGGTGCGCCAGTACCCCACCCAGCCCCAGCCGATGATCGGCGCCAGGTCCGAGAAGCGCCAGACGTGCTGCCAGAGGGTGAGCCGGAACTCGAACTCGCTGCCCGCGTTGAGCAGGTCGACGATCCGGAAGCGGAAGAGCCAGGCGGTGAGCGCGGAGGCGGCGACGACCGCGAGCGTCGTGTACTGCCGCCGTCGGCGCTGCTCCGCGTCGCCGCGGCGCACCCAGCGGAGGATGAGCGCGACGACCGCCGCGACCACGAGGACGCCGGCGCTGACCGCGGAGCGGGTGAGCAGCAGCGTGAGCACCGCGAGGGCGAGCGAGGCGAGTGCCGGCGTGCGCGCCACCGACCTCGTCATCAGCTCGACCGAGAAGGTGACGATCGCCAGGAGGCAGACCAGCCCGAGCTGGTTGCGGGTGCCGACGAGCCCCTGGATCGGCCCGCCGGCCGCGAGCAGCCCCTCGACGCCGAGGAAGCGCAGCGGCCGGTCGATCAGGACGCCGGAGAGCACCTCGACCGCCAGGGAGCCGATCAGGACGACGCGCATCACGTCACCGACCGCGCGGATCACCTGGATGATGTCGCGGGTCAGCCCGATCGCGATCGCGAGGAAGGCAAGGACGAGCTGGTAGAGCACGCTCGACGCGGTCGCCCACTGGTAGCCGCTCCAGAGCGTGCTGAGTGCGATCCAGCCGAGGAAGACCAGGATGCTCGTCGGGAGCAGCCCCTCCCAGTCGAGCAGCTCCCGCCGCAGCACGAGCATGACCCCGGCGAGCGCGGCGAGCGTCGCGACGGCGGCGAGGTAGCCGGGCCAGCCGATCATCCCGCGGACGGCGGGCGCGCAGAGCACGACGACGAGGGAGGTCTGCGCGAGGGCCGCCGCGAACTGCGGCGAGGCCAGCGCGTCCGCGAGGGCCGCGGGCAGCGCGGACGGCCGCCCGCCGCTCATCGCGCCGAGCGCTGGCCGGCGAGGGGGATCGGCTCGGCGGTGAGCGCGTCCTCCTCCTCGTTCGCGGGCTGCTTCGTCAGGACCGCCAGGGCGACGAGCAGGAGCCAGCCGCCCTCGATCAGGATCCGGCTCTCGAACAGCGCCTGCGCGAGCAGGGCGACGATCACGAGCAGCGGGGCGAGCGAGACGGCGGAGTAGGGCAGCACGGTCGCGGCGCTCCGGCGCGGGCGGTCGACCGCGCGGAACCACGAGCGCCAGAGCGTCGAGACGGTGAGGGCCGTGAAGAGCACCAGCCCGACCAGGCCGAGCTGGAACCAGACGTCGAGCCAGGCGTCGTGCGCCTGCAGGTAGAGCACCCCCTTGCGCTCGGCGAGGGTGTCGAACGGCGCCGCCCAGGGCGCCCAGTAGCTGACCCAGCCCCAGCCGAGCCCGGGCCGCTCGGCGGCGAGCGCCCAGACCGAGCGCCAGATGTCGAGCCGGCCCGTCGCGTCGTCGCTCTTGCCGAGCAGGCCGAGCAGCGCGCCCCAGCCGGCGATCGCGCCTCCGGTGACGACGACGGCGGTCGCAGCGGCGGTGAGGTAGACCGGTCGCCGCCCCGCCTCGCCCCGGCGTCGCGCCCAGAGCGCGAAGACCGCGGCGGCCGCGACGGCGACGGCGCAGAGCAGCACCGTGGAGGAGCGGGTGAGCAGGAGCGTCGCGGCGAAGAGGACGACCCAGGCGAGGCCGATGCTCCGGCGGACACTGCGGGCGGCGAGCTCGATCAGCACGATCACGAGGCCGAGCAGGGCGACGAAGCCGAGCAGGTTGCGGTTGCCGACGACGCCCTGGATCGGCTCGCCGGTGAACAGGGCGGCCTGCGACCAGTAGAAGGCGTCGGGGATCCGGCCCGCGGGCAGGTCGATGACGAACGGCAGGACGGGCGCGCGCACGACGACCGCGACGACGAGCTCGAAGACGAGCGAGGCCCCGGTGACGATCCGCAGGGCGCGGCCGAGCGCGGTGACGAAGGCGCCGGTGCTCAGCGTCAGGGCGAGCACCACCCCGCCGAGCGTCGTGGCGAGCTGCGCGGTGACGCCGATCGCGCTCGCGCCGGGGTAGGCCGTCCAGAGCAGCGAGAGCACGGCGAGGGCGAGGAAGGCGACGAGCGCCTTGGGCGTGCGGCTCCAGCGCGGCACGACCCCGGCGCGGACCAGCACGACCACGACCCAGGCGAGCAGCGCCGCGACGACGACACCCCAGCCCCACCAGCCGGCGAGGTTCCGCAGCGCCTGGCCGCCGAGCATGACCGCGAGCACCGCCACCGCGAGCGCTCGGGGAGCGGCGGGCGCGGCGCGTCGGATCATGGCGAACAGTCTAGGGAGCGGGCGCGACGCGGGCGGGCCGCGCCTCAGACGAAGGCCGCGCTGCCGGTGATCGCGCGCCCCACGATCAGGGTGTTCATCTCGCGGGTGCCCTCGTAGGAGTAGAGCGCCTCCGCATCGGCGAAGAAGCGGGCGACGCCGTAGTCGAGGACGATGCCGTTGCCGCCCATCACCTCGCGGCACCAGGCGACCGTCTCGCGCATCCGCGCCGTCGTGTACGCCTTCGCGAGCGCGGAGTGCTCGTCGCGCTGCTCGCCCGCGTCGAGCATCTCGGACACTCGGGTGGCCAAGGCGATGCTCGCGGTGATGTTGCCGATGCTCTTGACCAGCAGGTCCTGCACCAACTGGTGCCCGACCAGCGGCTTGCCGAACTGCACCCGCTCGCGGGCGTAGCGCAGGGCGGCGTCGTAGGCGCCGATCGCGACGCCGATCGCCTGCCAGGCCACCTCGGCTCGGGTCAGCCGGAGGACCTTCGCGGTGTCGCGGAAGGAGTTCGCGCCCTGGAGTCGCAGCGACTCGGGCACCCGCACCCCCTCGAGCACGATGTCGGCGTTCTGCACGGTGCGCAGGCTCTGCTTGCGGGCGATCGCCGTCGCGCGGTAGCCCGGAGTGGAGGTGGGGACGAGGAAGCCCTTCACCTGACCGTCGGCGACGTCCTTCGCCCAGATCACGGTCACGTCGCTGAACGTCGCGTTGCCGATCCAGCGCTTCGCTCCGTCGAGGATCCAGCTGTCGCCGTCGCGGCGGGCCGTGGTGCGCAGTCCCTGCGCGGAGTCGGAGCCGGACTGCGGCTCGGTCAGGCCGAACGCGCCGATCACCTCGCCCGAGGCGAGCTTCGGCAGCCACTCGGCGCGCTGCTCCGGGGAGCCGGCGACGCCGACCGTGCCCATCACCAGGCCGTTCTGCACCCCGACGTAGGTGGCGATGCCCGCGTCGACGCGGCCGAGCTCGAGGGCGACCCAGCCGCGGAAGACCGCCGAGTTCTCGAACGGGCGGGTCTCCGGCCAGGAGAGGCCGACGACCCCGGTCGCGTGGATGCCGGGGATCAGCTGCCGCGGGAACTCGGCGCGCTCCCAGTAGTCGTCCGCGATCGGCCGGACCTCGGCCTCGAGGAACCCGCGGACGCGGACCAGGAGTTCCTTCTCGGCGGGCGAGAGCGACCCGGCGAAGCCGTAGAAGTCGGCGTCGAGGATCTCGAAGGTCGTGCTGTCCATGGTTCATCGCTCCATCGCTCGGGCGCGCAGCGACTCGGCCCGCAGGAGCGGCGGCGGTGCGGCTGTCCTCAGCGTACGAACGGCGAGCCGCGGCGGTGCTGTCGCTGGTGGTGAGCGCCAAGCGGCGGCCGGTCCTCCGGGGTCGCTGTTGTAGATCCTGCTAGCGTCGGGCCGGAGCGGCCCCGGGCAGGGTCCGGACGGCGCGGCTCCCACCCCTGTCCCGGAACGGAAGGCCCTCGCCGTGTTCATCCCGATCGGCAACACTCCTCGCGACTACGCGTGGGGCTCGCTCACCGGCATCTCGGACGCCCTCGGCACGGTGCCGTCCGGCGGCCCCGAGGCGGAGCTGTGGCTGGGCGCGCACCCGGGCTCGCCCGCCCGCATCCTCGACCCCGCCTCCGTCGGCGCGTCGACCCTGGCCGAATGGATCGCGCGCGAGCCGGAGGCGGCGCTCGCCGGAGTCGAGGGGTCGGTCGACCCGGTGTCCGGTGCGCCGCGGCTGCCGTTCCTGCTGAAGATCCTCGCGGCGGGGGCGCCGCTCTCGCTGCAGGCGCACCCCTCCTCCGCGACGGCGCAGCGGCGCTTCGTCGAGGAGGACGAGGCCGGCGTCCCGCGCGACGCGGCGGAGCGGAACTACAAGGACCCGTTCCACAAGCCCGAGCTCGTCTACGCGCTCAGCGAGAGCTTCGACGCGCTCTGCGGCTTCCGCGAGCCGGCCGCCACCCGGGCGCTGCTGGCCGAGCTGGCCGGTCGCGCCGAGGGGGAGCAGGCGGCGGCGATCGCGCGCTTCGCCGCCGAGCTCGAGGGCGAGCCGGCGGTCGTGCTCCGCCGCGCCGTCTCGTGGCTGCTCGCCGACGGCGACCGCGCAGAGGTCGCCGCGCTGATCGCGGCCGTCGTCCGCGCGTCCGACGGGGACGACAGGCTCGAGACCGCGACCGTGCGCTCGCTCGCCGAGGCCTACCCGGGCGACCCGGGCGTCGTGCTCTCGCTGCTGCTCAACCGGGTGCGGCTCGCCTGCGGCGAGGTGCTCTACCTGCCGGCCGGGAACATCCACGCCTATCTCGCGGGGACGGGCGTCGAGCTGATGGCGGCGTCCGACAACGTGCTGCGCGGCGGGCTCACGCCCAAGCACATCGACGTGCCGGAGCTGGTCGACGTGCTCGATTTCTCGCCGCTGCCGGTGCCGTACCTGCCGGCCGAGGAGCCGGCGGCCGGACTGCGCGTCTACCGGCCGGACGTGCCGGACTTCGTGCTCGCCGTCGTCGAGCCGGTCTCGGACGACGCCGTGCAGGTGGAGCTCGACGGGCCGGCGATCGCGATCGCGACGGCCGGGGCCTTCACCGTCACCGGCGCGGAGGGCTCGACGCGCGTCGAGCGCGGCGGCAGCGTCTACGTCACGCCGTCGGAGCGCGCGCTCGCGGTCACCGGGCGCGGCACGCTGTTCGTCGCGACGGTCTGACGCGGGCTCAGCCCGCAGGGCGTCTCGAAACCCGCCGTCAGGACGCGGCCGACGTGGCGAACGTGCGGCGGTAGGCCGCGGGCGTCGTCTGCAGCACGCGGGCGAAGTGGTGGCGGAGGACGGCCGCGGTGCCGAAGCCGACGCGGACCGCGATCGCCTCGAGGGTGAGGTCCGACTCCTCGAGCAGATGCTGCGCGCGGAGCAGCCGCTGCCGGTTCAGCCAGGCCAGCGGCGTCGTCCCGAGGTCCGCGCGGAAGCGCCGGGCGAAGGTGCGCGGCGACATCAGCGCGCGACGCGCGAGGACCTCGATCGTCAGCTCCTCGTCGAGGTGCTGCAGCATCCACTCGGTCACCTCGGCGAACGAGTCGGCGCGCGCCGGCGGGATCGGCGTGCGGATGAACTGCGCCTGCCCGCCGTGGCGCTGCGGCGGCACGACCATCCGCCGCGCGACGATGTTCGCCGCCGCGGCGCCGAGCTCCTCGCGGACGAGGTGGAGGCAGGCGTCGATCCCGGCCGCGGTGCCGGCGCCGGTGATGATCCGCCCCTCCTGCACGAAGAGCACGTCCGGGTCGACCTCGACGCCCGGGTAGCGCCGGGCGAGCTCGTCGGCGTGCATCCAGTGCGTCGTCGCGCGGCGGCCCTCCAGGAGCCCCGCCTCGGCGAGCACGAAGGAGCCGCTGCAGACGCTGAGGATCCAGGCCCCGCGCGCGTGGGCGCGGCGCAGCAGGTCGAGCACCCGCTCGTCGACCGGGCCGACCGGGTGCGCGGGCACGGCGATCAGGTCGGCGTCCTCCGCCGCCTCGAGCCCGTCCGCGATCAGCAGATCGAAGCCCAGCGAGGTGCGCACCGGCCCCGGGTCGGCGGTCGCGATCCGGAAGTCGAAGGCGGGCCCGCCGTCCGCGCGGCGGTCGATCCCGAACACCTCGCAGACCACCCCGAACTCGAAGGGGGCGACCCCGGGCAGGGCGAGGACGGCGACGGAGCGGAGCATCCCGGCAGGATATCGCGACACCGCGCGATCCTGCCACGTGGGCCCCGCGGCCGCGCCGCTAGGGTTGCGACGGTGCCGGGTCGGCGCCGTCATCGAGGAGGATCCACATGGCATGGCTGGTCACCGGGGGAGCCGGGTACATCGGGGCGCACGTGGTGCGCGCCTTCGCCGAGCAGGGCATCGACCCCGTCGTCCTCGACGACCTGTCGTCGGGCCACGAGGCGTTCGTCCCCGAGGGCGTCCCCTTCCACCGCGGCTCGATCCTCGACGAGGCGCTGCTCGACCAGGTCTTCGCGCAGCACGAGATCGAGGGCGTCGTGCACGTCGCCGGCTTCAAGTACGCCGGGGTCTCGGTGCAGCGGCCGCTGCACACCTACGAGCAGAACGTCACCGGCACGATGCGGGTGCTCGCCGCGATGGAGCGGGCCGGCGTCAGCTCGATCGTCTTCTCCTCCAGTGCGGCCGTCTACGGCGCGGTCGACGTCGAGATCGTCACCGAGGCCACCCCGAAGAGCCCGGAGTCGCCCTACGGCGAGTCGAAGCTGATCGGCGAGTGGCTGCTCGCCGACGCGGGCCGGGCACACGGGGTCCGGCACGCCTCCCTCCGCTACTTCAACGTCGTCGGCTCGGGCTACCCGGACGTCTACGACACCAGCCCGCACAACCTCTTCCCGCTGGTCTTCGAGGCGCTCCTCGCCGGTCGCACACCGCGGATCAACGGCGACGACTACCCGACCCCGGACGGCACCTGCGTCCGCGACTACATCCACGTCGCCGACCTGGCCCTCGCCCACGTCGCTGCGGCGCGCCGGCTGGCCGCCGGCGAGCCGATCGATCCCGTCTACAACCTCGGCAGCGGCTCCGGCGCCTCCGTCGGCGAGATCATGACCGCGATCGCCCGGAGCACCGGCATCGCCTTCACCCCCGAGGTCGCCCCCCGCCGGCCGGGCGACCCGCCCCGCATCGTGGCGTCGGGCCGGACGGCGGCCCGCGACCTCGGCTGGGAGATGCGCCACTCCGTCGCCGAGATGGTCGAGAGCGCCTGGCGCGCCCGCAGCGCCGCGTCGTCCTGACGCCCGCCGGGAGCTTCGACACGGTCGCGACACGCCCGCGTGTCGTGAACCCTCCACGGCGGGTTGAGGGTTTATGGTCCGCGACTTGACCTGAGCGAATGACACCGGTGTAATTACTGAGGCGGCCACTCCGGGAGGAGCGGTCCGCCGATCATCGGTCGCAGGCGGGGTAGGAGACGGTATGGCGATTCCGGACAGGGTCCCTACGAACAGCGTCCCGAACGACAGCGTCCCCGACGACAGCAGGATGCCCGGCGGCAGCAGCTCCGGTGCGGGCCGCGTCCCCGAGGACTGGTTCGTCGATCCCGTGCGGCTCGGCGTCCCCGGCGTCCGCCAGGGCGTCGACTCCGACCTTCAGGCCCCCGGCGGAGCCCTTTCCTGGCAGGTCGACTCGCTCTGCGCGCAGACCGACCCCGAGGCGTTCTTCCCCGAGAAGGGTGGATCGACGCGCGACGCGAAGAAGATCTGCACCTCCTGCGAGGTCCGGTCGCAGTGCCTCGAGTACGCCCTCGAGAACGACGAGCGCTTCGGCATCTGGGGCGGACTCTCCGAGCGCGAGCGCCGCAAGCTCCGCCGCCGGGCGTGACGGCCGACCCCCACCGGGGGCGGCGAGCCGCAGGCGGGCGCCGCGCGCCCATCGCTTAGGGTGGTCCGCGATGTATCCACGAGTAACCGCCGTCCTGGTCGCGCGCAACGGCGCGGCCTATCTGGATCGAACCCTCGCGGCGCTGCGGGCGCAGACCCGGCAGCCCGACGCGACCGTGTTCGTCGACGGCGGCTCGAGGGACACGACCGGTGAGCTCCTCGCCGGCTGGGGTCCGTCGCAGCTCGTGCAGGTCGCCGAGAACCTCCCGTTCGGTCAGGCGGTCGCCCGCGCCGTCCGCGTGATGCAGCCCCCGGCCGGGGAGGACGAGTGGCTCTGGCTGCTCGCCGCCGACTCCGCGCCCGAGCCGGGCGCGCTGGCCGCGCTCCTCGGCGCCGTCGAGGTCGCTCCCTCCGTCGCGGTCGCCGGCCCGAAGGTGATGGACTGGACCCGCTCCGGCTACATCCGCAGCTACGGCGAGTCGATCACCAACTACGGCACCACCGTCCACCTCGTCGAGGACGAGCTCGACCAGGGCCAGCACGACGCGACGCCCGACGTGCTCGCGGTCGCCGCGGGCGGCATGCTGGTCCGCCACACGCTCTGGGAGGAGCTCGGCGGCTTCGACCCCGGCCTGCCCGTGGTCGACGACGCGCTCGACTTCTCGATCCGCACCCGCCTCGCCGGCCACCGGGTCAGCCGCGTGC
The DNA here is from genome assembly GCF_009834185.1 of Rathayibacter sp. VKM Ac-2760. Lineage (GTDB taxonomy): Bacteria > Actinomycetota > Actinomycetes > Actinomycetales > Microbacteriaceae > Rathayibacter. The sequence goes on along the minus strand of NZ_CP047173.1, from coordinate 2,988,724 downwards.
CGGACGCCCGCGTCGTCACCGCCCGCATCGGCCTGCAGCGGCCCGACGGCCGGCGGATCGACAGCGGCGAGCGCAAGCGCGCCCGCCAGCACCGCACGGCGCAGCTGCACCGCCGCCTCGCCTACGCCCCCGTCGCGCTCCTCGTCGTGCACTGGCTCTCGCTCGTGCCGCTCGCGGTCGGCCGCGCCGCCGTCCGCCTGCTGCGCAAGCAGCCCGGTCTCGTCGGCGGCGAGCTGATCGCCGCCTTCGTCGTCGCCTTCGGCGGGACCAAGGTGTTCCGGGCGCGGAGGATCCTCCGCTCGTCGAAGAACGTGGGCTGGAAGGCGATCGCGCCGCTGCGCATCCCGCTCGACGTGGTGCGCCAGCTCCGCTCGGTCCGGCACGACGCCGTCCGGGTGCAGGCGAGCCGCGAGCGGCACCCGCTGCACTTCTTCCAGGGCGGCGGAGTCTGGGTCGTCCTGGTCGCGGCGCTCCTCGGCCTCATCGTCTATACCCCGCTGATCGCCGCCCCCGCCGTCAGCGGCGGCGGACTGCTCACGCTCTCGCCCACGGTGGGGGAGCTCTGGCGCAACGCCGCCTACGGCTGGCGCGACCTCGGCTCCGGCTTCATCGGGGCGGCGGATCCGTTCGCCGCCGTACTCGCCGTGCTCGGCTCGCTCACCTTCTGGTCGCCGAGCTTCTCGATGGTGCTCCTCTATCTGACGGCGTTCCCGATCGCGGCGACCGGCGCCTGGCTGATGATCGCCCGCATCACCGCACGGCCGATCGCCCGGCACGCCGGCGCGCTCGTCTACGTGCTCGCCCCGGCGTTCTTCGCGGCGCAGTCCGACGGCCGACCGGCGGCGATGCTCGTGCACGTCCTGCTGCCCTGGCTCTTCTTCGCCGGCTTCGGCGCCTACCGCTCCTGGTCCTCCTCGGCGACCGCCTCGATCCTCGCCGCGTCGATCATCGCCTGCGCGCCGGTGCTCGCCGTGCCGCTGCTGGCGATCTGGATCGTCGTGCTCGCGACCGCGGGCCGCCGGATCGGCCGCTTCGCCGGGCTGCCGATCCCGGCCGCCAGCCTGCTCTTCCCGATCGTCGTCGCGCACGCTCCTCGGGGCGACTGGTTCGCGATCCTCGCCGATCCGGGCGTCCCGCTGCCCTCGGCCCCGGTCGACGTGCTCGCCCTCGCGTCCGGCTTCCCGTCGTCCTTCTCCGCGGGCTGGACGACGCTGCTCGGCGGCCTCGGCGTCGCCGACTCCGCCGTCGGGATCGCGACCGCCGTCCTCGTGCTGCCGCTGATCGTCGCCGCCCTCGCCTCGCTGCTGCTGCCGAACAACCTCTCGGCTCTGGGCGGAGTGGGCGTCGCGGCGGTCGGGCTGATCACCGCCGCGCTCGCGCAGGGCGTGCAGGTGGCGACCACCGGCTCGGAGACGGTCGCGGTCTGGAGCGGGACCGGGCTCAGCCTCTACTGGCTCGGCCTCGTCATCGGCTTCTCGCTCTCCGTCGCCGCCCTCCCCGCCTACCGCATCGTCCCGGCGCTGGTCGTCACGGCCGCCGTGGTGCTCGTGATCGCGCCGATGGCCGCCGCCTTCCAGCAGGGGCAGACGCTCGTCGCCACCGCCGGCTCCGACCGCTCGCTGCCGGCCTACGTGGCCGCCGAGGCGCAGAACGAACCGCGCGTCGGCACGATCGTGCTCGTGCCGCAGGCCGACGGCGGTGTCCTCGCACGGCTCGAGCGCGGCTCCGGAGCGACGCTCGACCAGCAGTCGACGCTCGCCGCGACCGGGACCGAGCAGACGGACGCGATCGACGAGCTGGCCGGCAACCTCGTCTCGCGCACCGGCTACGACGTCGACGGCGCGCTCCAGGACCTCGGCGTGCGCTTCGTCGTGCTCACCCAGCCGGTGAGCACCGAGGCCGGCGACGCCGCCTCCGCCGTCCGCGCGCGCGCCGCGGTCTCGCTCGACGCCAACGCCGCGTTCTCCGCGGTCGGCGACACGCAGTACGGCCTGCTCTGGACCGCGGTCGACACCGAGGGCACGCGGATCGACGCGGCGCCCCCGCAGGGCGTGGTCGGCCCGTTCGGCGTCACCTACACGATCGCCCTGCTCATCGTCTTCCTCGCCGCGCTCCTGCTGGCCGTGCCGACCGGGCTCTCGCTCGAGCGCGCACGCTCGGGTGCGGCGGTCGCCGGCCTCGACGACGAGCCGGGCGAGGCCACCGGCCAGTTCGACGACGGGACCGACGATGCCTGATCCCGCCGACCAGGAGAAGCGCATGACGCAGCCCCCGCCTCGCCCCTCGCGCGCCGAGCGGCGCGCCGAGCGCCGGCCGTCCGAGAAGAAGGCGTCCGAGCGGAAGGCCGCCGAGCAGACGGCCGCCGAGCCGACCACCGCCGAGCAGAGGACGATCGGCCGGGAGCCGGCGAAGCGCGACCGCACGGTCTCCGCCGCTCGCCGGCGCCGCAGCGCCCTCCGCGGCGCCGCGGGAGTCGCCGGGCTCGCTCTCGCGGTCGCCGCGGTCGTGCTGCCCCAGCTGCTCCCGCTGCCCGTCGCCACCCGCGCGGCGGAGGGCGTCGTCGTCACCCCCGTGGCGGCCGACGGCGCCCTCGTCTGCGCCGGCGACCTGATCGACGCCGGCGACCCCGAGGAGCTGCGCGCCATCGACGGCTCCGCCACCTCGATCGCGCCGCAGGACTCGACGGGCGAGCCGACCGCCCTCGACGAGGCGGACATCGCCGCGCCGGGAACGGGCCTCAGCAGCGTCGACGTGCCGGCCGAGTCCGATCCGACTCCGGGCGGCGTGACCACGCAGTCCCTCGCGACGGAGGACCTCTCCGGGCTCTCGGCCGTCGGCTGCGCCGAGCCCTCGGCCGACAGCTGGCTGGTCGCCGGCTCGACCGACGTCGGCCGCACCTCGGTGCTCGTGCTCGCGAACGCCAGCGCGGTCGCGGCGACCGTCGACCTCGCGCTCTACGGCGAGAACGGCCAGGTCTCCGCCACCGGAGCGACCGGCGTCGTCGTCCCGGCCGGCACCGTCCGCGCCCTCCCGCTGGCCGGCCTCGCGCCCGACGTGATCCAGCCCGTCGTCCGGATGACCGCTCGCGGCGGCGAGATCGCCGCGAGCATCCAGAGCAGCGCCATCTCCGGCCTCACCCCCGAGGGCGTCGAGACGACCGGGCCCGCCGCGGCCCCCGCCACGCTCACCGTCGTCTCCGGCTTCACCGTCACCTCCTCGCCCGCGGACACGGCGGGTGACGACGGCACCGGCGGTGACGGCAGCCCCGTCCTGCGCATCCTGGCGCCCGGCGAGGCCGACAGCACGGTCTCGATCGAGGTCGCGAACGAGGACCCGAGCGGGATCGGCACCTCCACCCAGGTCGTCGTCCCGGCCGGCCGTGTCGGCGAGGTGCCCCTCTCCGGACTCGCGGACGGCTCCTACCGGATCACCCTCACCTCCGACCAGCCGATCGTCGCCGCCGGCCGGACCACCTCGACCGGGTCCGCAGGGACCGACTTCGCCTGGTTCGTCTCCGGCACCGCGACCGAGGTGCCCTTCGGTGTGGGCAGCACCGGCGAGCCGGGAGCCCTGCTGCACCTGGCGAACGGCAGCGACTCCTCCGCCTCGGTGCAGCTCGAATCGGCGGGAGGCACCCGCACGCTCGACATCGGCCCGTTCGGCTCGGTCTCGGCCGAGCTCGGCTCCGACTCGGTGGTCGTCACGAGCGATCAGCCCGTGCAGGCCTCGGTCTCGATCGCCCGCGACGGGCGCATCGCCTCCTACGCCGTGGTGCCGCCGGGTCCGCTGTCGTCACCGGTGACGGTCTACTCGCACTGAGCCGAGATGCCGCCGAGCGGAGATCGAGCGAGCGCAGATCGCGCCGGCGGGGCTCAGTGGTCGCGGAACCGGTCCGGCGAGATGTCCCACGGGTCGCGGCCGAGCAGCTCGGCGACGGCGCGGAAGACGTAGCTCTCGATCATCATCCGCTGGTGCCACTCGTCGCGGTGGTGCAGCTTGGCCAGCCGCTCGATCGGGACGCGGTAGAGCGTGATGCGGCGGGCCGCGTGGTCGACCCGCCAGCGCGCGATGCCGGTGCCCTCGAGGCGGGCCGGATCGACGTCGGGCGTCGACGCGAGGTCGACGCGGATCCCGGCGAGCTCGTCGGGCCAGGCGCCGCGCAGGTAGTCGAAGGCCGAGCCGATCGTCGTCTCGAAGAAATCGGCCCGGGTCTGCAGCGGCGGCAGGTGGGGGCCGGTGACGGCGCCGCGGATGCCCCGGCCGTGCCGGTCCCGGGAGCCGCCGCGCACCGAGGTCGCCTGTCGAGCGGTGGAACGGCGTGCGCGGGGCATTGACCCAGCTTATTCCTCCGCGGCCCGTCGCTCCGCGGGTGGGCGATCCGGGCCCGGTTGCTACCCTGGGCGCGATGGACCGACGGCAGTGCTCGCGCACCGGATGCAGCGACCCGGCGGTCGTCACCCTCACCTACGACTACCGCGACTCGCTCGTCGCCGTCGGCCCGCTCAGCCCGCAGCCCGATCCGCACGGCTACGACCTCTGCGCGGAGCACGACCGCCGCCTCCTGGTGCCCCGGGGCTGGCAGGCGGTGCGCTACCTCGAGCCGCCAGCGGGCTGAGCGCCCTCGCGCTCCGGGAAGCCGCGGGGCGCGCTCGCCAGCACGGGTGCGAGCCGGGCCAGCCGCTGGTCGGCGAGCTGCAGCGCGCGCTCCTCGCGGAGGCGGCGCAGCGCCGCGACGGCGAGGAGGAAGTCCTCGGCGGGGGCGGCCGGCAGCGGGGAGACGAACGCGGCGGCCTCCTCCGCGAGCGAGCGGGCGAGCTGCGACCGCGACGGCTCGGTCATCCCGCCGCGCTGGCGGAGGAACGCCGCGAGGCGCCGCGCCAGCGCGTCCGGCAGCCGGGCGACGTCCGCGGTCGCGGCCCAGCCGGCGAGCGGGGCGCCGCGGTCGCCCGCTTCGTCGTCGTCTCGACGGGGACCCGCTCGAGCTGGCTGTGCGTGCCGGCGAGCATCGCCCAGCCGCCGCGAGCGGCGCGAGCAGGCCGACCACGGCGGCCAGCCCGCCCGCGGTCATCACGATCTCGAGCACCCCGGTGAGGCCGCGGATGAGCGCGTGGCGGAAGCCGATCGCGCCGCCGTCGTCGCGCACCACGCGGGCGCCGACGGCGAGCTTGCCGAGCGAGCGCCCCCGCGTCGCGGTCTCGACGGCGACGGGGACGAGCACGATCGAGACGACCAGCGCGGCGATCGCCACGGCGGCCGCGGCCGCGGGGTCGAGTCCGCCCTCGCCGGCGAGCGCGGCGACCAGGTAGAAGAGGCCGAAGGCGAGCAGGAACTCGGCGACGAGGTCGATGATCGCGCCGGCGGCGCGCAGCACGAAGGAGGTGACGGGGATCTCGAGGGCGATCGCCTCGCCGGTGATCAGGCCGGCGCCGTCGACGTCGTCGAAGCGGGCACCGTCGCGATCGTCGTCGGCCATGCTGCTCCTCCCGCCCCCGCCGCGGCGCATCGGGAGCCCCGGCTATCATCGCAGCCGATGGACATCGACGCTCTCTCGGCCGCGCGCAGCGCGCACTGGACCCGACTCGACCGGCTCTCGCGCAAGCGCCGGCTGACCGGTGACGAGGCGGACGAGCTCGTCGAGCGCTACCAGTCCGCCTCCGCCGACCTCGCCACGATCTCGTCGACCGCGGGCTCCACCGCCGTCGGCACGCGCCTGGCGGTCTCGCTGTCGCGGGCGCGGGGGAGGCTCACCGGCACGCGCGAGGAGCCGCTCGCCGCGGTCGCCCGCTTCGTCGTCGTCTCGCTCCCGGCGGCGCTGTACCGGATCCGCTGGCTGACCCTCGCCGTCGCCCTCGCGACCGTGCTGGTCGCCGGGCTCTACGCGGTCTGGATCCTCGGCGACCCGCGCCTGCTCGCGGCGCTCGGCGACGACGAGGAGCTGCGCCGCTTCGCGCAGGAGGACTTCGTCGACTACTACTCCGAGAACCCGGCCGCCTCGTTCGCCGGCCAGGTCTGGACCAACAACGCCTGGATCGCGGCGCAGTGCGTCGCGTTCGGCATCGTCGGCGTCTACGTGCCGTACGTCCTGCTGCAGAACGCGCAGAACCTCGGCACCTCGGTCGCGGTGATGTTCCACGTCGGCGAGGGCGACACCTTCTTCCTCTACATCCTTCCGCACGGCCTGCTCGAGCTGACGGCGGTGTTCGTCGCGGCGGCGGCGGGCCTGCGGATCTTCTGGGCCTGGATCGCGCCCGGTCCGCGCACGCGGGGGCAGGCGCTCGCCGAGGACGCGCGGAGCCTGTTCACCGTCGCGATCGGCCTGGTCTTCGTTCTGCTCGTCTCCGGCGTGATCGAGGGCTTCGTGACGCCGGCGCCGTGGCCGTGGTGGCTGAAGATCGGCATCGGCGCGCTCGCGCTCGGCGCTTTCGTGGCCTACTTCCTCGTGCTCGGCCGGCGCGCCGTGCTGGCGGGCGAGACCGGCGACCTCGCGCGGTTCGACGCGGGGTCGCGCAGCATCGCCGAGGGCTGAGCCGGGGGTCAGAGCCGCCCGGTGGCCTTCAGCGCGAGGTAGCGGTCGGCCAGCGCCGGCGGCAGCTTCTCCGGGCTGCCGAGCACCACGTCGCCGCCGAGCCGGCGCACGGCGGCCGCGAGCCGGTCGGCGTCCGCGAGCGAGCGCTCGGCCGCCGCGGCGGTGTAGACGGCGCCGCGGTCACTGCGATCGGCGGCCATCCGGGTCAGCTCCGGGTCGATCGCGCAGGCGACGACGACGGTGTGCTGCCGGGTCAGCTGCGGGAGGACGGCGAGCAGCCCCTCCGACGCGCCGACCGAGTCGAGCGCGGTGAGCAGGACGACGAGCGAGCGCTGCGACACCAGCGCGCGCACCTGCGCCGGCACGGCCGACCAGTCGGTCTCGATCAACCGGGGCTGCACCGGGGCGAGCGCGTCGACGACGCGGCCGAGCACCTCGGTCCCCGTCGCGCCGTGCACGCGGGCGCGGCGGGCGCGGTCGAACGCCAGGACGTCGACGCGGTCGCCGGCCGAGGCCGCCAGCGCGGCGAGCAGCAGCGACGCCTCGATCGCCGTGTCCAGGCGCGGCTCGTCGTCGATCCGCGCGGCGGAGGTGCGGCCGGAGTCGAGCACGATCACGACCCGGCGGTCGCGCTCGGGGCGCCAGGTGCGCACGACGGGCTCGCGGCGTCGCGCGGTGGCGCGCCAGTCGAGCGAGCGGACGTCGTCGCCGCGCACGTACTCGCGCAGACTGTCGAACTCGGTGCCCTGACCGCGGATCATCACGCTCGTCCGGCCCTCCAGCTCGCGGAGCCGGGCGAGTCGCGAGGGCAGGTGGCGCCGCGAGCGGAACGGCGGCAGCACCCGGACGACGGCGGGCGCGCGCAGCGTCGCCTGGCGACCGGCGAGCCCGAGCACCCCGTCCGAGCGGATCGTCGCGTGCAGCGCGCGGCGCTCGCCGCGGCGGCGCGGCTCGAGCACGGTGCGCACGGCGCGGCGCTCGCCCGGCGGGAGCCGCAGCGGCGAACGGGTCGAGAGCGCGCCGGCCGAGGGCTCCCAGGCGTCGCGCACCACGCCGGTGATCCGGCGCCGCCCGGTGTTCGTGAGCAGCAGCGTCGCCTCCGCGCGCTCGCCCAGCCGCACGCGGTCGGGCGTCCGCCGCTCCAGCAGCACCGCGCGCGGCGAGCCGGCCAGCACCAGGTCGACGCCCACCAGCGCCAGCCAGACCAGCAGCCAGAGCCCGAGCACGGCGAAGGCGACCTCGGCGCGGCGCCCGAGCAGGACGACCGGCACCAGGCCGACGAGGAGGACGAGGACGGAGCGTCCGGTGAGGTGCACGGCTCAGACCGGGACGCGGACCTGCTGCAGGATGCCGCCGAGCACGGCCTCCGTGCGCACGCCCTCGAGCTCCGCCTCGGGCTGGAGCTGCATCCGGTGCCGGAGCACGGGCAGCACCATCGCCTGCACGTGGTCCGGGGTGATCGAGCCGTAGCCGTTCAGCCAGGCCCAGGCCCGGCTCGCCGCGAGCAGCGCCGTCGAGCCGCGGGGGCTGACGCCGAGCTTCACGCTCGGGCTCTCCCGGGTCGCCCGGGCGAGGTCGACCATGTAGCCGAGCACGTCCGGGCCGGCGCCGACCCGGCGGACCGACTCCTGTGCCGCGCGGAGCCGCCCGGCGTCGAGCACGGGGTGCACGCCCGCGGCCGCCAGATCCCGCGGGTCGAAGCCCGCCGCGTGCCGAGCGAGCACCTCGACCTCCACGTCGCGCGGCGGCACGTCGAGCACCAGCTTGAGCAGGAAGCGGTCGAGCTGCGCCTCCGGCAGCAGGTACGTGCCCTCGTACTCGACCGGGTTCTGGGTCGCCGCGACCAGGAACGGGTCGGGGAGGCGGAGGGTGCGGCCGTCGACGCTGACCTGGCGCTCCTCCATCGCCTCGAGCAGCGCCGCCTGCGTCTTCGGCGGAGTGCGGTTGATCTCGTCGGCGAGCAGCAGGTTGGTGAAGACCGGGCCCTCGCGGAAGGCGAAGCCCGAGGTGGAGGCGTCGTAGACCAGCGAGCCGGTGATGTCGCCCGGCATCAGGTCCGGCGTGAACTGCACCCGACGGGTGTCCAGGCCGAGCGAGACCGAGAGGGCGCGCACGAGCAGCGTCTTGGCGACGCCCGGGACGCCCTCGAGCAGCACGTGACCGCCGGCGAGCAGGGCGATCAGCAGCCCGGAGACCGCGCCGTCCTGGCCGACGACGGCGCGGCCGACCTCGGTGCGGACGCGGTCGAGCTCGCGGCGGAGCTCGTCGTCCGCGATCGGGGGGAGGGAGGAGTCGCTCATCGGAGGGGGCCTTCCGGGTCGGTGCGGGTGTCGGTCGTGCGCGGCGCGAGGGCGGCGCGGAGCGCGCTCTCGAAGCGGAGGAGCTCGTCGGAGGCGGCGACCAGCGCGGCGTCGTCGGCCGGCTGCTCGTCGACGAGGAGGCGGCGGAGGGCGGCCGGGTCGCGCTCGAGCCGGGCGGCGGCGGCCGCGACGACCTCGTCCACTCTGCTCGACGGCGCGAGGCCCAGCACCGCGGCGGCGCGGTGCAGGGTGCCGATGCGCAGCGCGTCGAGCGCGCGCACCCGGGTGGCGCCGCGGGCGTAGAGGCGGGCGCGGCCGCGCGCCGTCTCGCTCGCGTGCACGACGACGGGGAGCGGCTCGACGGCGAGCGGGCCGAAGCGCCGGCCGCGCCAGACGGCCGAGGCGAGGAACACCCCGACGAGCAGGAGCAGCGCCGGGGTCACCCAGCCCGGCGCCAGATCGGCCGGATCGACGCTCGTGCCGACCGCGTCGCCCGCGCCGGCGCGGTACCAGACCAGGCGGTCCTCGGAGCCGAGCAGCCCGAGGGCCAGCGCGGCGCGACCCTCCTCGGCGATCGTGCTGTTGCGCAGGAGGCCGGCGTCGCCGACGGCCGCGACCCTCGTCGCTCCGGAGTCGTCGACCACGAGCGCGAAGGCGTCGTCGCCGGCCGGGAAGCAGCCCTCGGCGCCGCCCTCGAGGATCCGGAACGTGCTGCCGCCGGCCGGGATCCCCTCGGCCCGCTCGGCCGCCGGCACCGCGCAGTCCGCGGCGAGCACACCGCTGTCCTGCGGCGCCCCCGCGAAGGCGACCCCGGGCAGCAGCGCCTCGAGCGCCGCTCCCGTGGGCGCGATGAGCACGACGGCGTCCGCAGCGCGGGCGAGCCGGGTGTACTGCTCGGCGTCGAGGGCCGACCCCGGGTCGTCGACGAGCAGGGTGGAGCCGGGGTCGAGAGCGTCCAGGGCCTCGTCGAGGGAGTCCGCGCGCAGCACCTCGACGCCCTGCTCGCGCAGGACCTGGGCGACGGCGCGCGCCCCGTCCGGCGCGGCGCTGTCGGCGTCGAGGGCCGGCGCGGCCACTTGGGAGCCGGTCGCGACGGTCAGCAGGAGCGTGCCGAGGGCGACGATCGCCGCGAGCAGCGCCCAGATCCGGCCGCGGCGCAGCAGCGCTCCCAGCGTCGGCGTCGAGACGGTGCCGCTGCCGCCCGCGTCGACGGCGGGCCCGGCCGGCGCGCTCATCGGCCGGTGCCGAGCACCGCGAGCGGGTCGGCCGAGGCGTCGAGGCGCGGGACGGCGGCCGCGAGCGCGCGGTCCAGCTCGGCCACCCGCTCGTAGTCCGCGCGGTCGCAGGGCAGCCCGAGGTAGCGCACGCGGTCGAAGTCGTCGGCCGTGCGCCGCAGAGCCCCGGCCGAGGCGGGGAAGGCGGCGGCGGCGCGCTGCGAGAAGCCGTGCGCCGTCGTCCCCGGCGAGACGGTCAGCACCGTGCGCTCGTCTAGGCCGCGGACGAGGGCGCGGAACCGCTCGACCAGGGCCTCGTCCCAGGCGCCGCGCGCCGCGGCCGCCTCGGCGAGGGCGCGCAGCTCGTCGGCCGAGCGGCCGTCGTCCGCGGCCAGGACGGCTCCGGTGACGGCGCTGCGCCGGCGCAGCCGCGGCCGCCCGGCGATCACCAGGGCCACCACCACGAGCACCACGACGACGAGCACCCCGATGACGGCGGCGAGCGGCACGCCCGCGCCGTCGCCCGGGAGGGTCAGCGAGGCGAACCAGTCGCGGATCGCCTGCACCACGCGGTCGAACAGGCTCGGCTCGGCGGCGCGGTAGCGCGGGTCCGCCAGCTCCTCGAGCAGCAGCCGGCGCGCCTCCTGCGCGTCCGGGTCGAGCGGCGCGGCGCGGAGGCCGAGGAGCGCGGCGGCGATCACCGCGGTGCCCGCTCCGGCGCGGGGAAGGGGTCGGGCGAGTCGCGGCCGGCGGCGCGGTCCTCGACGTGGCGGAGCAGGAGGAGGTCGAAGCCCTCGCGCCGCATCCGGCGGTCGAGGTAGATCAGCCCCGTCACGGCCGACTGCAGCACGGTGCCGACCGCGCCGACGACGAGGCCGACGGCGAGGGAGAGCAGCGCGACCAGCGCGGAGACGCCGATCTGCGCGTTCGGATCGGTCGGCGCGAGCAGCCCCGCGCCGATCGGGAGCAGGAGGCTGAGCGGCGTCGAGACGACCTGGCCCGCCACCTGGATGATGACCGCCATCAGCGCGAGCGCGCCGAAGGTGCGCCAGAAGCCGCCCGCCACGAGCCGCCACGAGCGCGCCATCGCGCGACGGAGCGGGAGCCGCTCGATCACGAGCAGGCTCGGCACCAGGGCCAGCTTCGTCCCGAGCCAGACCCCGACGGCCGTCGCGGCGAGACCGGCGAGGACGAGGACGAGGATCCCGCCGATGACGGCGCTCGTCCCGGCGTCCTGCGCACCGAGGAGGAAGAGCGGCACCGAGAGTGCCGCCGCGGCGAGCACCAGCACCAGGACGCCGATGCCCTGCAGCACCGTCCAGCCCACGAGCGCCCAGAACCGCCCGCGGAGCCGCCCGAGCAGCCGTCGCAGCGTCGGCCGTTCGCCGAGCACGGCGCGGGACACCTCCAGCACCACGACGCCCTGCACGAGCGCGCCGGTGGCCAGGGTCACCGCGAGCGGGATCAGCGTGGCGAGCACGACGATCGCGAACGACCCCGCGCCGACCGTGTCGCGATCGGCGTCGTCGGCCTGCGCGATCCGCCCGGCCGCGAGGAGCGCGATCACGCCGAAGAGCACGAGCGCGAGCACCGAGCCGACGCCCTGCACGAGCAGCGCGACGCCGAGGGTGGTCCGCGGGCTGCGGCGGAGCACGGCGAAGGGAGCGCCGAGCAGGGTGCCGAAGCCGAGCGGGCGCAGCGGCACCAGCCCCGGCTTGGGCGGGGGAGTCCAGCCGAGCGCGGCGGGCGGGCCGAACGGGCCGGCACCCGGCGACCAGCCGGCGGGGGAGACCGGAGCGGCCGGCGACCAGCCGGTGGGGGAGACCGGCGCGACGGGCGCGCGCTCGTCCTCCGGAGCCCCTGCGGGCGGCGGCCACTGAGCTGCGTCGGTCATCCCTCCCATGCTGTCACAGCCCCGCCCGGCCCCGGCGTTCCGCGCCCGGCCGCGCTCACGGTCGCGTCGGTTAGCCTGGGGCCCATGAGCGCGCGAATCCTGGTGGTCGACGACGACGCGGCCCTGGCCGAGATGATCGGCATCGTCCTGCGTGCCGAGGAGTGGGACGTCTCCTTCTGCGCCGACGGCACGGGCGCTCTCGAGGCCTTCCGCCGCTCCCGCCCGGACCTGGTGCTGCTCGACCTGATGCTGCCGGGGATCGACGGCATCGAGGTCTGCCGTCAGGTGCGCGCCGAGTCGGGCGTCCCGATCATCATGCTGACCGCCAAGTCCGACACCTCCGACGTGGTGCAGGGCCTCGAGTCCGGCGCCGACGACTACATGGTCAAGCCGTTCGACCCGAAGGAGCTCGTCGCGCGGATCAAGACCCGCCTGCGGCCCTCGCAGGTCGCCGCCAACGCCGTGCTGCAGGTCGGCGATCTCAGCCTCGACGTCGCCGGTCACGAGGTCCGCCGGGGCGAGACCCGGATCGGCCTGACGCCGCTCGAGTTCGACCTCCTCCTCGCCCTCGCCTCCAAGCCGCAGCAGGTCTTCACTCGCGAGATGCTGCTCGAGCAGGTCTGGGGCTACCACTACAAGGCCGACACCCGGCTGGTGAACGTGCACGTGCAGCGGCTGCGCGCGAAGGTCGAGAAGGACCCGGACGACCCGCGGATCGTGATGACCGTCCGCGGCGTCGGCTACCGCGCCGGCTCCTTGCTGCCCGCCTGACATGGCCCTCGCCCGCCGCTTCCGGAGGCCCTCGGTCCGGCAGTTGCCGCGGCGGGTGCTCCGCGTCTGGCGGAGCTCGCTGCAGTTCCGGGCCGTGGCGATCACGGTCCTCCTGAGCGGCATCGCGATCGGCTCGACCGGCGCCTACCTCTCCTACAGCATCAGCGACAACCTCTTCCAGTCGCGGCTGAACCAGGTGACCGGCGACACCTCGCGCGCCACCCGCGCCGCCCAGGGCTACCTCGACGCGGCGACGGTCTCGACCCGGCAGGACATGGAGGAGGTCATGAACTCCGTCCGCACCGCCGTCCGCGACGCGTCCTCCTCGGCGCTGATCGCCGTCGTCCGCGCGCCGGACCAGGAGCCGTCCTCGCTGGCCCCGCAGGACAGCTACAACCGCGAGCTGCAGAACGGCGTCATCAGCGACGCGCTGCGCGAGCGGGTGCAGGCCGGCGCCGACGGGCAGTACTGGCAGTCGGTCACCCTCGGCACGTCCGGTCAGCAGCTCCCGGGCCTCGTCGTCGGCTCGACGCTCGAGCTGCCGAGCTCCGCCGGCCGCTACGAGCTCTACATCGGCTACTCGCTCGCCGACGCCGAGCGGACGCTGCAGTTCGTCCAGCAGGTGCTCAACGTCGCGGGCATCCTGCTGATCCTGCTGATCGGCGCGGTCAGCTGGGTCGTCGTCAGGATCGTCGTGGCCCCGGTGCGCGTGGCCGCCGACACCAGCCAGCGGCTCGCCGCGGGCGACTTCGACGTGCGCATCCCGGAGAAGGGCCAGGACGTGATCGCGACCCTCGCCCGCTCCTTCAACGGCATGGCCGACAGCCTCCAGGAGCAGATCAGCGAGCTCGCGACGCTCAGCCTGGTGCAGCAGCGCTTCGTCTCGGACGTGTCGCACGAGCTGCGGACCCCGCTCACGACGATGAAGCTCGCCGGCGACGTGCTCTACGACCAGCGCGAGGGCTTCCCGCCGGTCGCCGAGCGGACGGTCGAGCTGCTGCACGGGCAGATCGCCCGGTTCGAGAGCCTCCTCGCCGATCTGCTCGAGATCTCGCGGCACGACGCCGGCTCGGCCGAGCTCGAGCTCGAGCCGGTCAACCTGGTCCGGCTCGCCGGCGAGGAGATCGACGGCATGCGCGGGATCGCCGAGGCGAACGGCTCCGTGCTCACCCTCTCGGCCCCCGGCGGCTACTTCGACGCCGACATGGACGCCCGGCGGATCCGCCGGATCGTCCGCAACCTGCTCGGCAACGCCATCGAGCACGGCGACGGGCGCGAGATCGTCGTCACCGTCGACAGCAACGCGACGGCGGTGGCGGTCGCCGTCCGCGACTACGGCCACGGCATGAGCTCGGAGGAGGTGGTCCGCGTGTTCGACCGGTTCTGGCGCGCGGATCCGTCGCGGCGGCGCACGCTCGGCGGCACCGGGCTCGGCCTCTCGATCGCGCAGGAGGACACAGCGCTGCACCACGGCTGGCTCCAGGTCTGGTCGATGCCCGACCGCGGCGCCTGCTTCCGGCTCACCATCCCGCGCCGGCGCGGCGAGCGGATCGACGCCTCGCCGCTGCCGCTGCCCCCGGTCGATGCAGGAGAGCAGGCCTTCACCGGCCCCATCGTCCTGCCGCCGCTGCCGCCGTTGCCGCTCGGCGGCGTGCCCGAGCAGGGGGCCCTGCAGTGAGGCGGCTGCGCTCCGTCGTCGCGGCGGCGCTGCTGCTCGCCGTCCTCGCCGGCTGCGCGGGCATCCCGCGCGGCGGCGACGTCGGCGTCGGGCAGCCGGACACGGCGCCCCAGGACCTGCAGTACGACTTCCTCCCCTCGGGCCCGGCCGCGGGCGCCGACCAGGCCGAGATCCTCACCGGCTTCATCGACGCCGCGTCGAGCCCGCAGAACAACTACAAGATCGCCCGCGAGTTCCTCTCCACCGGGGCCGACTGGACGCCGAGCGAGCACGTCACCGTGGACGAGGGCCAGCGGTCCTCGACGCAGCCGAGCGCCTCAACGCTCTCGCTGACCATCACGCCGGTGGCCGAGGTCGACGCGACCGGCGTCTACTCCGAGGTCGCCACCACCGCCGCGCTCGAGCTCGACTACGGCTTCGTGCAGGAGAACGGCGAGTGGCGGATCAGCGCGCCGCCGAGCGGCGTCGTGATCGACCGGACCACCTTCGAGCAGGTCTTCTCCACCTACGCGCTCTACTTCTTCGACCCCAGCTACACCTACCTCGTGCCGGATCTGCGCTGGTTCGCCTCGCGCGCCGACAGCTCCACCAGCACCACGATCGTCACCGAGCTGCTGCGCGGGCCGACCTCCTGGCTGCGCGACTCCGCCGCGGTCGTCTCGGCCTTCCCCACCGGAACGGCGCTCGCCGCCGAGACGGTGCCGGTCGAGGCGCAGCGCGCGGTGGTCGATCTGAACTCGGCCGCCCTCGAGGCCGACGCGCAGCAGTGGCGCCGGATGGCCCTCCAGCTGAACCGGAGTCTCGCCAACGTCTCGAACGTCACCGGCGTCTCGCTCTCGGTGCAGCAGAACGCGATCGAGATCCCGACCGAGGTGACCGGGCTGCCGACCTCGCCGCGGGTCGACACCCGCCCGCTCGTCCTCACGGACGGGGCCTTCGGCTTCCTCGGCTCCTCGGGCCTCGCGGAGACGGCCGTGTCCGACCGGATCGCCGCGATCGGCCCCCGCGCCGCGGTCCTGGGCGAGCAGCGCGGCGCCGACTCCAGCGCCTCCGCGGCGGTCCTCACCTCGGCCGGCGTCTCCCTGATCACCCCGGGTGCCGACGACGTGCTGCTCGACGCCCGCTCCGGCCTCGCCGCCCCCGGGATCGACCCGTTCGGCTACGTCTGGTCGGTGCCCTCGGCCTCGCCCGGCCAGCTCGTCGCCTACTCCTCGGACGGCTCGCGCTCGCTCCAGGTCGCCACGGCGTGGCCCGGCATCGAGTCGATCGCCTCCCTCGCGCTCTCGCGCGACGGCACGCGGGTCCTCGCCCTGGCGCAGGACGGGCAGCAGGCCACCGTGCTGGTCGCCGGCATCACCCGCTCGTCGAACGGCGATCCGGTCGCGGTCGGCGAGCCGGTCGTGCTCCGCTCGACTCTCGGCACCGCGGTCGCGGCCGCGTGGACCGACGAGCTCGACGTCGTCTCCGTCGTGCGCGGCTCCACCGGCGAGGACACCGTCACGATGAACCAGCTCGGCGGAGGGGACACCGCGCTCGGCACGACGACCGGCACCGTGCAGATCGCGGCGGGCAACGCCTCGACGCAGATCCGGATCCTCGCCGAGGGCGGGGAGCTGCGGCAGCAGCGCGGCTCCGCGTGGCAGACGGTCGCGACGGACATCCGGCTCCTCGCGACACAGACCGGCATGGGGTCGTAGTCCGGGGCACACTCTCCCGATGCTGCGCGATCACCTGCTCGACGCCCTCGCCGTGCTGCTGCCGGCGGACTGCCCGGCCTGCGGCCTGCCCGCCACCCGCACGCCCTGCCCGGACTGCGCCCGTGCGCTCGCCGCGGAGGCGCACTGCACGGTCCGCCGCCTCGGCCCGGCCGGCGATCCGCTCGACGTGGTCGTCGGCGCGCCCTACTCCGGCGTGACTCGGCGCCTGCTCCTCGGGCTGAAGGAGGAGGGCCGGGTGGCCGCGGTGCGCCCGCTCGGCGCGCTGCTGCGGCCGGCGCTGCTGCGGGCCCTCGACGGCGCACCGGCGGCGCTGGTCGGCCCGCCCGGCTCCTGGTCGCGCCGCCTGCGCCGAGGCCTCGACCCGCTGGAGCTGCTGGTGCGCTCGGCCGGCGGGCGCCTCGAGCGGCCCCTGGCGCGCACCCGCCTCGCCCGCGACCAGGTCGGCCTCGGCCGGGCGGAGCGGAGCGCGAATCTCGACGGGGCGTTCCGCGCCAGGCGGGCGATGGACGGCGTCGAGCCGGTCCTCCTCGTCGACGACGTGGTCACCTCCGGAGCGACGCTGCTGGAGCTGCGGCGCGCCGTCCGCGCCGCCGGGGGAGCAGTGCGCGGCGCGGCGGCGCTGGCCGGCACGCGGCACCGGGGGAGCGCGTCTTCCTGATGAACTCCCGATGACGATCGGGGGACCACGGGTCTACGCTCGGGGGACGGCGTGAACGGTCCGCCCGGAGAAAGGCGGCACGCCGTACTCGACTGGGAGGTTGTCATGGACATCGACATCACAGGCCGCAACATGGGCATCACCGATCGCTTCCGCGCCTACGCGACGGAGAAGTCGGAGAAGATCGCCCACCTCGCCGACCGGGCGCTCGCGCTCGAGATCAAGGCGAGCCGGCACAGCGAGGGCAAGGGCGCCGCCGCCGGCGACCGGGTCGAGCTCACGCTGATCGGCAAGGGGCCCGTGGTGCGGGCCGAGGCGAGCGGAGCCGACAAGTACGCCGCCTTCGACGTGGCCCTCGGGCGCCTGCTCGAACGGGTGCGGCGCGCCAAGGACCGGAAGAAGGTGCATCGGGGCCAGCATCGGCCGACCTCGCTGCGCGACGCGGCCGCCGACGACTTCAGCGTCGTCGCGATCCAGCCGGCCGACGCCGCCGTGCTGGAGCGCCTGAGCACGGGCGTGATCCCCGTGCAGGAGGAGGCCGCCCCGGAGCCCGTCGCCGCGGACGAGAGCGACGCGGAGGAGCCGTACTGCCCCGTCGTCATCCGCAAGAAGGTCTTCCCCTCCGTCTCGATGAGCGTCGACGACGCCGTCGACTACATGGAGCTGGTCGGCCACGACTTCTACCTCTTCATCGACGCGGACACCGACCGCCCGAGCGTCGTCTACCGCCGCAAGGGCTGGGACTACGGCGTGATCGGCCTCGGCGACGAGGCGGACGCCGTGCCGGAGCAGGCCGCGGTCTGATCGTCCGACCCGCCTGACGAGGAGCCCCCGGTGACACGCCTCCGGGGGCTCTTCGCGCGCTGTCGGACCGCGCACAGCCCGCCCCGGCTAGTGTGGTTGCGTCCGCGCCGTGCCGTCGGGCACCTGTCTTCTACGTTTTGGAGTACCCCGTGGCCTCAGTTCTCGAAAAGGTCCTTCGCGTCGGGGAGGGCCGGGTCCTCCGCCGCCTCGAGAACTACGCGAAAGCCGTCAACGCCCTCGAAGAGGACTTCACGCACCTCAGCGACGAGGAGCTGAAGAACGAGACCGTCGAGCTGCGCGAGCGCTACTCGAACGGCGAGTCGCTCGACGACCTGCTGCCGGAGGCGTTCGCCGCCGTCCGCGAGGCGTCCCGCCGCACGCTCGGCCTCCGCCACTTCGACGTCCAGCTGATGGGCGGCGCCGCGCTGCACCTCGGCAACATCGCCGAGATGAAGACCGGAGAGGGCAAGACCCTCGTCGCGACCCTGCCGGCCTACCTCAACGCCATCGCCAGCCGCGGCGTGCACATCGTCACGGTCAACGACTTCCTCGCGAACTACCAGTCCGAGCTGATGGGCCGCGTCTTCCGCGCCCTGGGCATGACGACCGGCGTCATCCTCGCCGGCCAGACCCCCGAGCAGCGCCGCGAGCAGTACGCGGCCGACATCACCTACGGCACGAACAACGAGTTCGGCTTCGACTACCTCCGCGACAACATGGCCTGGCAGGCCAAGGACATGGTGCAGCGCGGCCACTTCTTCGCCGTCGTCGACGAGGTCGACTCGATCCTCATCGACGAGGCGCGCACGCCGCTGATCATCTCCGGGCCGGCCTCGGGCGAGGCCAACCGCTGGTTCGCCGAGTTCGCGAACCTCGCCAAGCGCCTCATCGAGGGCGAGGACTACGAGGTCGACGAGAAGAAGCGCACCGTCGGCGTCCTCGAGCCCGGCATCGAGAAGGTCGAGGACTACCTCGGCATCGACAACCTCTACGAGTCGGCGAACACCCCGCTGATCTCGTTCCTCAACAACTCGATCAAGGCCCGGGCCCTGTTCAAGAAGGACAAGGACTACGTCGTCCTCAACGGCGAGGTGATGATCGTCGACGAGCACACCGGTCGCATCCTGGCCGGCCGCCGCTACAACGAGGGCATCCACCAGGCGATCGAGGCGAAGGAGGGCGTGCAGGTCAAGGCCGAGAACCAGACCCTCGCCACCGTCACGCTGCAGAACTACTTCCGCCTCTACGCCAAGCTCTCCGGCATGACCGGAACGGCCGAGACCGAGGCCGCCGAGTTCATGTCGACCTACAAGCTCGGCGTGGTCTCGATCCCGACCAACCGCAAGATGCAACGGATCGACAACGCCGACCTCGTCTACAAGAACGAGCAGGTCAAGTTCGAGCAGGTCGTCGAGGACATCGTCGAGCGCCACGCGGCGGGCCAGCCCGTCCTCGTCGGCACGACCAGCGTCGAGAAGAGCGAGTACCTCTCCCGCCTGCTCGCCAAGAAGGGCGTGCGCCACGAGGTGCTCAACGCCAAGAACCACGCGCGCGAGGCCGCGATCGTCGCGCAGGCGGGCCGACTCGGCGCCGTCACCGTCGCGACCAACATGGCCGGCCGCGGCACCGACATCATGCTCGGCGGCAACGCCGAGTTCCTCGCGGTGACCGAGATGTCGACGAAGGGCCTCAGCCCCGTCGACACCCCGGACGACTACGAGGCGGCGTGGGACGACGTCTTCGCCGGCGTCAAGGCGAAGGTCGGCGAGGAGGCCGAGAAGGTGCAGGCCGCCGGCGGCCTCTACGTGCTCGGGACCGAGCGCCACGAGTCGCGCCGCATCGACAACCAGCTCCGAGGCCGCTCCGGTCGCCAGGGCGACCCGGGCGAGAGCCGCTTCTACCTCTCGCTCACCGACGACCTGATGCGCCTGTTCAACTCCGGTGCCGCGGAGGCTCTGATGGGCCGCGGCAACGTGCCGGACGACATGGCGATCGAGTCGAAGGTCGTCTCGCGCGCCATCCGCAGCGCGCAGTCCCAGGTCGAGGCGCGCAACGCCGAGATCCGCAAGAACGTCCTCAAGTACGACGACGTGCTCAACCGCCAGCGCGAGGCGATCTACTCCGACCGCCGTCACATCCTCGAGGGCGACGACCTGCACGAGCGGACCCAGAAGTTCCTCGTCGACGTGATCGACGAGATCCTCGAGGTGCACACCGGCGACGGCAACGGCGACGACTGGGACTTCGACGCCCTGTGGACCGAGCTCAAGACGCTCTACCCGGTCAGCCTGACGATCGACGAGGTCGTGCAGGAGGCGGGCAGCCGCGGGCGCATCAACAAGGAGTTCATGCGCCGCGAGATCCTCTCGGACGCGAAGCTCGCCTACCAGGGCCGCGAGGAGCAGCTGGGCGCGCCCGCGATGCGCGAGCTCGAGCGCCGCGTGGTGCTGTCGGTCATCGACCGCCGCTGGCGCGACCACCTCTACGAGATGGACTACCTCAAGGACGGCATCGGCCTGCGCGCGATGGCCCAGCGCGACCCGCTGGTCGAGTACCAGCGCGAGGGCTTCACGCTGTTCCAGCAGATGATGGGCCAGATCCGCGAGGAGACCGTCGGCTTCCTCTTCAACCTCGAGGTCGAGGTCACCCAGAAGCAGGGCGAGGTCGCCGGCGTCGCCGCGAAGGGCCTGTCCGAGCCGGTCGCCCCGGTCGAGAAGCTCAGCTACTCCGCGCCGAGCGACTCCGGCGGCGTCGAGGTCCGCGATCAGCGCGGCCGCGTGCAGCAGGCGGCGACGGCCAAGGCCAGCGCCGCGGCCGCCCGCGAGGCGCGCCCGCAGGACGCGGAGGATGCCTCGACCACCGGCGCCTTCGGCCAGCAGACGCCCGCCTCGGACGACGAGACGCCGAACAACCGCCAGGAGCGCCGCGCGCAGTCCAAGCGCCGCTGATCCACCGCCACACGACGAAGGCCCCGGCCCCGCTCTCTCGCGGGGTGCGGGGCCTTCGTCACGTCTCGCCTCCGGTCAGGCGCGGTGGCGAACCAGCGCTGAGACGAAGCCGCCGGCGAAGGTGTCGCCGAGGCCGATCGTGGTGGGGTGGTCGGTCTCGAGCACGAGGCCGGGGGTGCAGACGGCCGGCAGTCGAGCCGCGACCGCCGCGCAGACCGCGACTCCGCCGGTCTGCGCGGGCAGCTGCGCGACGCGGTCGTAGTCCGCAGCGGTGATCCCGTCCCCGAGCAGGTAGCGGGTGCTCGCCATCGTCACGCCGCCGAGGAGCGCCGCGCGGAACCGCTCGGCCTCCGCTCCGACGGCGGCCGACCAGTGCCGGGTGTGCACCACGAGCACCGGGCCGGGGAGCAGCGTCGCGGCGGCCGAGAGCGCCTCGACGACCGCGTCGGGGGCGAGCAGGTCGAGCCGGTGACCGAGCAGCGCCTGCAGCTCGTCCTCGTTCATGCTCACGACGTCGACGCAGCCGAGCAGGGCCGCGCGGGCCCGGTCCTGCAGCACGGGCAGGTGGAACCCGGCGTCCTCGTAGATCACGTCCGCGTCGGCGGGAAGCGCGGCGAGGTGCCGCTTCAGCGTCTCGAGCCGGTCCGCCAGCACCGCCTCGTCCTGGATGCTGTTGAAGCCGGAGACCAGGAAGACGCCCGCGTCCGCCAGCACGCCGCCGAGCTCCTCGGCCAGCAGCAGCTCCCGGTTGGGCGGGTCGTTCGCGAAGATCACCCGGTTCGGATGCGGAGCCACCAGCAGGCGGTCGCCGAGCCGGACCCGGGCGCCGCGGGGGAACTGCACGATCAGGTGCGGGTCGGTGCTGTCCGCGGTCGCGCTCGAGACGTACTCGGTGCCCGCGGGCAGGAGCCGGCGGACGTGGTCGTCGATGCTCACCAGGTGCTGCACGGCGGCGAGGCCGTGCACGGCGAGGGCGTAGCCGGCCCGCACGCCCGTTCCGCCGAGGGTGATGCGGCGGGGGAAGCGCTGCGCGAACTCCTCGACGATGCGGGAGGAGGAGGCGAATCTCTCCCCTCCCGCACCGTCGGCGAGGAACGCGAGGAGCGCCACGACGAGGTCGCGCTCGGTGGTCACCGGCGCCGTCCTCGTCAGCTCGTCCGCGCGGATCCCGTACTCCTCCGCGAGCGCCTGGACGACGTCGTCGTCCCAGTCGATCTCGTAGTCGACGGTCCCGCCCAGTCCGAGCACGATCCTCTCGTTCACCGCGCTGCTCTCCGGTGTTCCGCGGGCCTAGTAGAGCTCGGCCTTGCCGGCGGAGCCGAACAGGTCGATCTTCTGCGCGGCCGTCTCCTTCATCGCGGCGATGGAGGGCGGCTGGATGGTGTTCGGCTCGCGGACCGAGGGGTCGGCGAGCACCTCCCGCATCTTGTTGTGGTACGAGGCCTTGATGTCGCTGGAGATGTTGATCTTGTTCACTCCGCGCTTCACCGACTCGGCGATCTCGGCGTCCGGGTTGTTCGAGCCGCCGTGCAGGACCAGCGGCACGGCGACGCGCTTCTTGATCTCGGCCAGCAGGTCGAGCTTGAGCGCCGGCTTCATCGAGGCCGGGTACAGGCCGTGGCTGGTGCCGATGGCGATCGCCAGGCTGTCGACGCCGGTGGAGGAGACGAAGTCGACCGCCTCGTCGGGCTCGGTGTAGATGATGTTCGCGGCACCGTCCTCCGCCTCGTTGTCGGTCTTGCCGATCGTGCCCAGCTCGCCCTCGACCGAGACACCGACGGCGTGCGCGGCGTCGACGACGCGCTTGGTGATCGCGACGTTCTCGTCGTAGGGGAGCATCGAGCCGTCGATCATGACGGAGGTGAAGCCCGACTTGATCGCGAGCAGGACCTGCTCGTAGGTGGCGCCGTGGTCGAGGTGGATCGTCACGGGGACGCTGGAGCGGTGGGCGCGGGCGATGATCGCGTGCAGGATGTCCACTCCGGTGTGGCTCAGCTCGTCGGGGTGGATCGCGATGAGCAGCGGCGAGTCCTTCTCCTCGCTGATCTCGAACAGGCCGTTCATCATGGCGTAGTCGCTGACGTTGAACGCCGGGACGGCGAAGCCGTTCGCATTGGCGACGTCGAGCAGGTCTTTTCCGGAAACAAGCATTCTCTGACTGTCCTTCTCGTGGTGGTGGTGTTCCGGACGCGCGGACGCGCGCCTCAGCTCTTGACGGCCCCGGCGGTCATGCCGCCGATGAAGTACCGCTGGAAGAAGAGGAAGAGGAGGAGGACGGGAACGCATCCGAGGATGCTCATCGCCATCATCTCGTTCCACTCGTAGGAGTTCTGGCCCATCAGCAGCTGGATGCCGATCGGCACCGTGCGCATGTCGTCGGTGCGGGTCAGGGTGAGCGCGAAGAGGTACTCGTTCCACGCGATCATGAAGGTGTAGACGCCGACCGAGACGATCCCGGGGATCGCGATCGGCACGAGGATCCGCCAGAGCACGGTCATCGGGCCGGCCCCGTCCATCCGCGCGGCCTCGTCGAGATCGCGGGGGAGGGTGTTGAAGTAGCCGGTCAGCATGATGATCGCGTAGGGCAGCGTGAAGACCAGGTAGGTGAGGATCAGGCCCTGGTAGGTGTTGTAGAGCCGCAGCGTCACCATCAGGCCGAAGAACGGGATCAGCAGGGTGATCGGCGGCACCGCCTGCACGCTGACGATGATGATGTTGATCGGCCGCTTGAAGCGGAACTCGTACCGGCTGAAGGCGTAGGAGGCGAGGATCGCGACCACCAGCGTCAGCCCGACGACCGCGAGGGCGACGACGTAGCTGTTGATGAAGAAGCGGACCTTGGTCGGGTCGCCCAGGATCCCGGCGTAGGCCGAGAACGAGAACGTGTCGGTGATCAGCCGGGGCGGGTACTCGAAGATCTCGGTGTTCGACTTGAACGAGCTGGCGGCCATCCAGACGATCGGCAGCCCCGCGAAGGCGGCGCCGATCAGGAGGAGGACCCAGACCCCGGCCTTCGCGGCGAGGAGCCGCGGCGTGCGGACGGCCGGGCGGGTGGCGGTGGCGGTCACGTCAGTCCCTGGCTTTCTGGTTCCGCACGTAGAAGAACGCGAGGACCATGGTGAGGAGGAGGATCAGGACGGCGCTCGCCGAGGCCACCGAGAACTCGTAGCGGCTGAACGCGAGCTTGTAGGTGTAGGTGCTGAGCATCTCGGTCGCGTCGATCGGGCCGCCGCCGGTCGTCATCCAGATCAGCGCGAACTGCTGCGAGGTCCAGATGATGTCCAGGACCGACATGCTGATGATGATCGGCTTGAGCTGCGGGATCGTGACGTTCCAGAAGCGCTGCCAGGCGCTCGCGCCGTCGACCTTCGCCGCCTCGTAGAGGTCGTGCGGGATGCCCTGCAGACCCGCCAGGAGCGTGATCATGTAGAACGAGTAGCCAGCCCAGATGTTGATGAAGGTCACCGAGAGCAGCGCGGTCGCGGGGGAGGCGAGCCACTCGATGCCCTGGTCGGTCAGCCCGAGCGAGATCAGCGCGTAGTTGATCACGCCGTTCGGGTTGAGCAGCAGCCGCCAGAGCACCGCGATGATGGCGACGGTGAACAGCCACGGCAGGACGTAGATCACGCGGAAGAGCGACTTGGCGATCGTCGGCACGAGCGGCGAGTTGAGCAGCATCGCGAAGCCGAGGCCCAGCACGAGGTGGGCGGCGACGCTGACGCCGACGAAGACGATCGTGTTGCCGGTGGCCGTGCGGAACTTCGGATCGCCGAGGACCTCGAGGTAGTTCGCGAGGCCGACGAAGGCCGGCCTCGGATTCGTGATGACGTTGTCGAAGAACGAGTACCCGATCACCAGCAGCACCGGCACGAGCATCAGGACGAGCATCACGATCGCCGTGGGGGAGAGGTAGAGGTAGGGCGCGAGATCGCGGCGCTTCCGGCGGGGCGCACCCGCGGGGGCGGGGCTCCCGGCGGCGGGACGCTGCGGCGTGCTCAGCAGTGCGACCACGACGGTCCTCCTTGGATCGGGGACGGGATGAGGGGCGACCGCGCCGCGGGAGAGGACTCCCGCGGCGCGATCGGGGACGGACGCGTCACGGCTCAGAACTCGCCGAGCCAGGCTTCCTGGGACTTCTCCAGCGCCTCGTCGACGCTCTGGTCGCCGTTGAGGGCGGCCTGCAGCTGCTCGTCGAAGTCGCGCATCAGCTGCTCGGCGACGGGCAGGCCGACGAACTCGTTCGCCGGGTAGCCGGCCGAGTAGATGTCGAAGGCCTCCTGGTACAGCGGGTCGCTGTCCGAGAAGTCCGGCGTCGAGGCGGTGTTGCCGGGGAAGGCGTTCGCCAGCGTGGACAGCTCCGAGTTGGTGTCGGCGCTCATCAGGAACGACACGAGCTTCGCGGCCTCGGCCGGGTGCTCGCTGCTGGCCGAGACCCCGATGCCCCAGGAGGCGAAGGGGATGCCGCGCTCGCCGCTGAAGCCGTCCTCGGCCGGGATGGCCGAGATGCTGAACTTCAGATCGGGGTTCGAATCCCGGATGGTGGCGATGTGCGAGAGGGAGTCGATCATCATGCCGACGCGGCCGTTCGTGAACTCCTCGACCTTGTCCTGCTCCTTCATCGTCGCGGCGCCGGGGGCGATCACGCCGTCGGCGTCGAGCTGCGCGATGTAGTCGACCGCGCTCGTGACGGCGTCGTTGGTCAGGTCGGGCTTGCCGTCGTCGAGCATGCTGCCGCCGGAGGCCCAGACCCAGGACATGACGTCGTTCTGGATCCCGTTGGGCGCGTCGCTCGAGAGCGGGAGCACCCAGCCGCTGGTGTTGTCGCCGAGCGCCGTGATCGCCTTGGCAGCGGTCTCGAACTCGCTGCGCGTCGAGGGGGGAGCGCTGACGCCCGCCTCGGAGAGCAGGGCGTCGTTGGTGAAGAGCGGGTAGACGAAGTTGACGACGGGGACCATGGCGGTCTTGCCGTCGACGACGACGGTGGAGGAGAGCTGGCTCTCGTCGAAGCCGGCGTCCGAGAGCAGCGGGCCGAGGTCGGCCAGCGCGCCCTGCTTGGCGAAGTCGCTGATCCAGGCGCCGTCGAGTCCGACGACGTCGGACATCGTGCCGGCGGCTGCGCCGGCGAAGAGCTGCTCCTTGGTCGAGGCGTACGGACCGCTGAGCAGGTCGACCGTGATGCCCGGGTTCGCGGCCTCGAAGTCGTCCATCAGGCCGCGGAGGGCGCCGTCCGAGAGCTCGGGCTCCCACCACTGCGCGAATTCGAGGGTGACGTCTCCGCCTGCCGCGGAGTCGCCGCCACCCTGGCTGCAGCCGGTCAGCATCGTCGCGGCGAACGCCGCGCTGACGGTGAAGACGACGGCTCTCTTGATGCGAGCACCTTTGCTCATGTCACTCCCTGCAACTCTGCAGTTATCTGCTGTTGTGTGCGCATTCTTGCGCTTGTGTTCTGCGAATGTACCCGGCAGTGCGTGGTCATGCAAGAACCGGCAAGAAATTGCCGAGATGTGCGACAAACGCGGCCCAGATCGCAGGATCGGCCGCCCGGTGCACGCGACAAGTTGCAGGATCCGGCACGGCGGTGTTAGACAACCCCCATGCCCGACACCGACGAAGTCCCCGCCGCGAACGACGTCCCGCTCCGTCTGCCGGCCGGCCGGAAGGCCGATCTGGCCGCCTACGTCGCCGAGGCGGGCGAGGTCACGGTCACGACGCTCGCCCGACGGTTCGCCGTCTCGGCCGACACCGTGCGTCGCGATCTCGATCAGCTCGACGCGGACGGCTACCTCGTCCGCACGCACGGCGGCGCGGTGAGCCTCTCGGTGATGCCCGCCACGGAGAAGCGCCTGGACGTGCGTCTCGGCATCCAGCGCGGCGCGAAGGAGAAGATCGGCGCGCTCGCCGCCGGCCTCGTCGAGAACGGAGCGGTCGTGATGCTGAACGCCGGCACCACCTCCCTGGCCGTCGTCCGGCACCTAAACGATCATCGTGAGCTGACCATCGCGACGAACAATCTGCGCGTCCCCGCCGAGATCGGCTCGAAGACCTGCCGCGACCTCTTCGTCTTCGGCGGTGCGGTCCGCCTCGGCGGCCAGTCGACGGTCGGGCCGGTGGGCTTCGCCGCCGCGGAGCCGGGCGGTGCCGTCGATCTGCACTGCGACATCGGACTGATCTCCGTCGGCGCCGTGTCCGCGGAGTACGGCTACTCGACCAGCAACCTGGCGGAGGGCGTGATGATGAGCGAGATGATCGCGCGCTGCGAGCGGGTGGCGATCCTGGCCGACCAGACCAAGTTCGGCCGCACCCTCTTCGCCCAGGTGGCGGAGCTCGGCCGGGCCGACTACCTCGTCACCGACGCGCCGCCGCCGCCGGAGCTCGAGGACGCGCTGCGCGAGAAGGGCGTGCAGGTGGTGCTGCCACCGGTGGCTCCCGCCCGCGAGCGCTGACCCTCGAGTACTGACCCGCGAGCGCCGACCCGCCTCACAGCACGTTGATCGCCGTCGCGCGCCAGCGGGCGTCCGTGCCCTCCAGCCGGATGGCGACCGCCCGGGTGCGCACCCGGTTGTGCACGAGGACGACGGCCTCGACGATGCCGTCCCGCGGCTCCGTGATCACCACCCGGCCGACGGTGAACGGGATGCGCTGCGTCGAGCGGCCCTTCGCGCTCCGGGCGCGGGCGGCCATCACCACCCGCTTCTGCAGGTGCCGGTAGACGTCGTCGCTCAGCCACCTCGCCAGCTGGTCGATCTCGCGCGAGCCGCCGAGCACCTCGACCACGAGCAGGGTGAGGCAGTGGAGGATCGGCTCGGGATCGGGCAGCTCGGCCCGCGTCGCCGGCTGCGGAGCGAAGAACGCCGCGGCCGGCGTCGCGGGGAGCACCGCCTCCGCCTCCAGCGGCAGGCTGCGGTAGTCGAACGCGTGGGTGGGATGGATCATGCGGCGTGCTCCAAAGGCAGGACGAGTGCCCTCATCGAAGCAGCCGAGCGATGCTCATGTCGGACGGGGAGCAGGACTGTGGATAACCGGGCGCGGGGTGCCGCAGGTGCGGTGCGCGCGACGACGGCGCCTAGGCTTGTCGGGTGTCCACCCTCAGTGACCTCGTCCTCTCCCACGGCCGCTCCACGGACGCGGACGTCGAATGGCTGCACCTCCTCGTCGGCGATCTGCAGCTGCTCGCCGACCTCGCGTTCGCCGACATCGTGCTCTGGGTGCCGACCGCGGAGGGCGGCTTCGTCGCCGTCGCGCACGCCCGGCCCTCGAGCGCGGCGACGCTCTTCTACCGCGACTTCGTCGGGCAGAGGATCAAGGCGGAGTGGCGCGCGCAGGTCGCGGAGGCGTTCGCCACCGCGCGCATCGTCGACACCTCGGCGCCGGACTGGTTCGAGGAGACGCCGACCCGGGTGCGCGCCGTCCCCGTCATCCGGCGCCTCGGCGGCTCGGACACCGCGACGACGGACCAGCCGATCGCGGTCCTCACCCGGCACACGAACCTCAGCGAGACGCGCACGCCCAGCCGCCAGGAGCTGACCTTCAACGACTGCGCGAACGACCTCTTCTCGATGATCGCCTCGGGCGACTTCCCGGACCTGGGCGCGCCGACCGGTCCCCGCCGCGGCGCCCCGCGCGCCTCGGACGGCCTGATCCGCCTCGACGTCGACGGCATCACCACCTTCGCCAGCCCCAACGCCCTCTCGGCGTTCAACCGGATCGGCTTCGCCGACGAGCTCGAGGGCGAGTCGCTCGCCGAGGTCACGACCGGTCTCGTCGCGGGCAAGGTCGTCATCGACGAATCGCTGCCGCTGGTGGTCACCGGCCGGGCGCCCTGGCGGACCGACATCGAGGCGCGGGGCGTCACCGTCTCGCTGCGCGCGATCCCGATCCGCGACCGGGGGGAGCGGGTCGGCGCCGTCGTGCTCTGCCGCGACGTGACCGAGCTGCGCCACCAGGAGCGGGAGCTGATCACCAAGGACGCGACGATCCGCGAGATCCACCACCGGGTGAAGAACAACCTGCAGACGGTCGCGTCGCTGCTGCGGATCCAGGCCCGCCGCACCCACTCCGATCTCGCCCGCGAGGCGCTCACGCAGGCCATGCGCCGCGTCGCCGCGATCGCGGTCGTGCACGACACCCTCTCCGAGGGGCTCGCGCAGAACGTCGACTTCGACGCGGTGTTCGACCGCGTGCTGCTGCTCATCGCCGAGGTCGCGTCGACGCACAACACGACCGTGCACCCCACCTTCACCGGCAGCTTCGGCGACCTGCCGAGCGAGTACGCCACTCCGCTCGCGCTGGCGCTGACGGAGCTCGTCACCAACGCGGTCGAGCACGGCCTGGCCGGCCGGGAGGGCGACGTCGAGATCGTCGCGACTCGCGGCGACGACGAGCTCACGGTGAAGGTCCGCGACACGGGGGTCGGCCTGCCGGAGGGCAAGGTCGGCTCGGGACTCGGCACGCAGATCGTGCGCACCCTGATCCAGGGCGAGCTCGGCGGCACGATCGACTGGCACACGCTCGTCGGCCGCGGCACCGAGGTCACCATCGAGGTGCCGCTGCGCTGGCTGACGAGCCCGCGGGCCTGATCGGCGCGATCGATCGGGTCGCGCCGGAGACGACGCGACCCCCGCTGCCGAGGGCGAGCGGGGGTCGGTGTGCGCCGGAGCGCGACGGAGTGCTGAGCGCTAGGAGGCGCGGCGGGCGCGGGCGGCGCGGCGCTTGAGGGCGCGGCGCTCGTCCTCGCTGAGGCCGCCCCAGACGCCCGAGTCCTGACCGGTCTCGAGGGCGTACTGGAGGCACACCTCCGTGACGGTGCAGCGACCGCAGACCGTCTTCGCCTTCTCGATCTGGTCGACGGCGGGTCCGGTGTTGCCGACCGGGAAGAAAAGCTCGGGGTCAGCGGTGAGGCAAGCGGCCTTGTCGCGCCAGTCCATGCAGGTGCTCCTTGTGTGACAGCGTGCGTGGAGGAACCACGCAGTGTTCGGGTGGGATGATCGAGTCACACCGGCGGATCGGGCGGTTGCCCTGGCCCCTCGGCATGCACCGAGCACCTGCTCCCGCGCACGCCACGAGACCTCGCGCAGTTGCGCGAGGCGGTTCGGGACGGGCCGGACGGCGCTCGGTTCTTCCCGATGGAGGACACCCCGCTCGCACTCGTGCCTCGCGGCGCGGCTGGATCGGGTTGTTCACATCGGCGGAAACCCACGACCCTGTGAGCGGTGAAACGA
Organism: Rathayibacter sp. VKM Ac-2760; assembly: GCF_009834185.1. Taxonomy (GTDB): domain Bacteria; phylum Actinomycetota; class Actinomycetes; order Actinomycetales; family Microbacteriaceae; genus Rathayibacter. Next base: position 2,958,995 of record NZ_CP047173.1, on the reverse strand, counting down.
ACTGCACTAGCCTGTCACGGAGGCAGGCTCGAATCAAGAGTGCTGGATGGGATACCGCTGTGATGATGGACGGGAATCGGCCTCCGACCAGGCCGGGAAGCGGTGCGCGTCCCCTCGGACTCCTGCTCCTCGTCGCCGTCCTGGCGCTGGAGACGGTGGCCGTGGCGTGCGTCACCGGGTGGCTGGTCATCGAGCTCCTCACCACCCGTCCCGACACGGTCGGCGGCGGCATCGCGATCGTCGTCCTCTCCGTCATCGCCCTCGCCTGGGTCGCCGCGACCACCGTTGGCACAGCCCGCCGGCGCAGCTGGATCCGCGCCTCGGCCCTCACCGTCCAGCTCGTGCTGATGGCCGTCGCCCTCGGCGCCTTCCAGGGCCAGTACGCCGTGCCGGACGTCGGCTGGGCGCTGCTGGCGCCCGCCCTGCTGGCCGTGGTGCTGCTCTTCCTGCCGAGTGTCGTCGCGGCGACCCGTCGCGATACCGGGGCCGTCTAGCCCCTGCTCCGCCCGGCCTCCGTCGGCTAGCGTCGAGGCATGGACTCCACCAGACTCGGCACCAGCGGCCTCCAGGTCTCCTCGATCATCCTCGGCTGCATGAGCTTCGGCGCTCCCGATCGCGGCGCGCACGGCTGGAGCATGGGGGAGGAGGAGTCGCGGCCCTTCCTCCGCCGGGCTCTCGATCTGGGCATCACCACCTTCGACACCGCCGACGTCTACTCCGACGGCACGAGCGAGGAGTTCGTCGGCCGGGCGCTCGCCGACTTCGCGGTCCGCGAGGAGGTCGTGATCGCGACCAAGGTGCACGGCACGATGCGCCCGGGTGCGAACGGCGGCGGCCTCTCGCGCCGGCACGTCCTCAGCGCGATCGACGACAGCCTCCGCCGCCTCGGGACCGACTACGTCGACCTCTACCAGATCCACCGCTGGGACCCGGAGACGCCGATCGAGGAGACGATGGAGACGCTCCACGACATCGTCCGCTCGGGCAAGGCCCGCTACATCGGCGCGTCGAGCATGTGGGCCTGGCAGTTCGCGAAGGCGCAGTACACCGCGGACCTCGGCGGCTGGACCCGCTTCGTCTCGATGCAGGACCAGTACAACCTGATCCAGCGCGAGGACGAGCGCGAGCTGCACCCGTTCTGCCTCGACCAGGGCGTCGGCGTCATCCCGTGGTCGCCGCTGGCCCGCGGCCGCCTCACCCGCGACTGGGACGCGACCACCTCACGCACCGAGACCGACCTCTACGGCAAGACGCTCTACCACCAGCAGGAGGAGGCGGACCGGCGCACGGCAGGCACCGTCGAGCGCATCGCGGCGGAGCGCGGCGTCCCACGCGCCCAGGTCGCCCTCGCCTGGGTGCGCCAGCAGGAGGCGGTGACCGCCCCGATCGTCGGCGCCACGAAGATGCAGCACCTCGAGGACGCGGTCGCCTCCGCCGAGTTCGAGCTCACGGCCGAGGAGCTCGACGCGCTCGGCGCCGACTACGCCCCGCGCTTCAACGAGGGCTTCTAGGCCGTGAGCTTGAGCTTCTTGCGCAGCGCCTGCACGTGGCCGGTGGCGCGGACGCCGTACTGGGCGAACTCGAGCGCGCCCTCGGGGCCGACGACGAAGGTCGAGCGGAGGACGCCGACGATCGTCTTGCCGTAGTTGTTCTTCTCGCCCCAGACGCCGTAGGCGCGGTGCACGGTCAGGTCCGGGTCGCTGAGCAGCGGGTAGGCGAGGCCGTGCTCGTCCGCCCAGCGGCGCAGCGCCTCCGGGGCGTCGCGCGAGACGCCGAGCACCTCGTAGCCGGCGGCCTGGAGTGCCGCGGTGCTGTCGCGGAAGTCGCACGCCTCCGTGGTGCAGCCGGGGGTGTCCGCCTGCGGGTAGAAGAACAGGATGACGCGGCGGCCGCGGAGCTCCGCGAGCGCGACCGGGCGGCCGTCCTGGTCGGGCAGCGTGAAGTCGGGGGCGGCGTCGCCCGCGGCGAGGCGCTCGTCGACGGGGATCGGGGGGAGGGCGGTGTCGGTCATCGTCTGCTTCCGTCGTTGGTGGCGAAGGTGGTGAGGAGGCGCTGCAGCGAGTCCAGGCGCTCCGGCCCGCTCGCGCCGAGCAGCCCGCCCTCGACGGCCTCGATGATCGCGCAGTCGGGGGAGTCGGGGAGGTGTGTGCAGCCGCGCGGGCAGTCCTCGGCGAGCACGGCGAGCGTGGTGAAGGCGCCGAGGATGTTGTCGGTGTTCACATGGCCGAGGCCGAAGGAGCGCACGCCCGGGGTGTCGATCACCCAGCCGTGCCGGTCGCCGCGCTCGACGCGCAGCGAGACGGTGGAGGAGGAGGTGTGCCGGCCGCGCCCGGTCACCGTGTTGACGCGGCCGATCGCCCGGTGCGCGTCGGGGACGAGCTTGTTCACGAGGGTGGACTTGCCCACTCCGGAGTGGCCGACGACGACGGTCTCGTGGCCGAGGAGCGCCTCGGCGATCTCGTCGACGGGCGGCTCGTCCTGGCTGGAGAGGAAGACCCGCAGATCGAGGCCCTCGAAGTTGCGGAGGAACGGCGCCGGGTCGGCGAGGTCGGTCTTGGTGATGCAGAGCATCGGGGTGATCCCGGCGTCGAAGGCGGCGACCAGGTAGCGGTCGACGAGGCGGGTGCGCGGCTCCGGGTCGGCGGCGGCGACGACGCAGACCATCTGGTCGGCGTTGGCGACGATCACGCGCTCGATGGCGTCGGTGTCGTCGGCGCTGCGGCGCAGCAGGGTCGAGCGCTCGCGGATCCGGACGATGCGGGCCAGGGTGCCCTCGTCGCCGCTGGAGTCGCCGACCACGTCGACCCGGTCACCGGGGACGATCGCCTGCTTGCGCAGCTCCCGGGCGCGCGCCGCGGTGAACTCGTGCTCCTCGGGCGTGCCGTCGCCGATCATCACCGTGTAGCGGCCGCGGTCGACGCCGAGGACCATCGCGATCTCGGCGTCCTCGTAGGCCGGCCGGTTCTTCGTGCGCGGCTTGGTCCCCTTCGGGTTCGGCCGCACCCGGGCGTCCGACTCGTCGTAGCCGTCGAAGTCGTCGAGCACGCCGTCGGCGTCGAGCCCGCTGTCCGTCCACCAGGACACGGGTCAGACCGCGCCCGCGAGTGCGGTCCAGAGCTCGGGGAACTGCGGGAGGGTCTTCGAGGTGGTCGCGATGTCCTCGATCGCGACGCCCGGCACGGCAAGGCCGATCAGCGCGCCGGCGTGCGCCATGCGGTGGTCGGAGTAGGTGCGCCAGCGGCCCGCGTGCAGCGGTGCGGGCTCGATGCGCAGGCCGTCCTCCAGCTCGGTGACGGCGCCGCCGAGGCCGTTGATCTCGGCCGCGAGGGCGGCGAGGCGGTCGGTCTCGTGGTGGCGGATGTGGCCGATGCCGGTCAGCGTGCTCGGGCCGCTTGCGAGCGAGGCCAGGGCCGCGAGGGCGGGGGCGAGCTCGCCGCCCTCCGAGAGGTCGAGGTCGACGCCGAGGATCTCGTCGCCCCCGCGGACGACGAGGTCGTCGCCGTCGCGCTCGACCGTCGCGCCGAACAGCGGGAGGATCCGCTCCAGATGCGCGCCGACCTGCGTCGTCTCGGCCGGCCAGTGCCGGAACCGGACGGTGCCGCCGGTGACCAGCGCGGCGGCGAGGAACGGCGCGGCGTTGGAGAGGTCGGGCTCGATCAGGACGGGGGCTCCGGCGATGGACTGCGGAGCGATCGTCCAGGCGCCCGGGATCGACGCGTCCACGCTCACTCCCCGGGCCTCGAGCGCCGCGATCGTCATGTCGATGTGCGGCTGGCTCGGCAGCGCGCCGCCCTCGTGCGCCAGGCGCAGGCCCTCGTCGAAGCGCGCGCCGGCCAGCAGCAGGGCCGAGACGAACTGGCTCGAGCGGGTCGCGTCGACCACGGCGTCGCCGCCGCGGATCGAGCCGGAGCCGTGCACGGTGAAGGGGAGCGAGCCTCGCCCGTCGTCGGCCACGTCGACGCCGAGCGAGCGGAGGGAGGCGATCGTCGCGCCCATCGGGCGCTTGTAGGCGTACGCGTCGCCGTCGAAGGTGGTCGGCCCGAGCGCGAGCCCGGCGAGCGGCGGCAGGAAGCGCATCACCGTGCCGGCGAGGCCGCAGTCGATCGTGGTGGAGCCGAAGAGCTCCTCGGCCGGCTCGACGACGAGATCGGCGCCGAAGGAGCCGGTGGCGCCCTCCTCGCGGATCGTCGTGCCGAGCGAGCGCAGGCCGTCGATCATCAGCGCCGTGTCGCGCGAGTGCAGGGGCGCCCGCAGGGTCGACGGGGCGCCGGCGAGCGCGGCGAGGACGAGCTCGCGGTTCGTCAGCGACTTGGAGCCGGGCAGCTCGACGACGGCGTCGAGGGCGCCGGCGGCAGCGGGCGCCGACCAGTCCTCCTCGCCGGGGAGCGCGCGGGCGTCGCCGTACGGATCGAACTCGGGAGCGGAATAACGCGAGAAGACCATCGGTTGTCAGAGTAGTCGGCGAACGGACCGACGGCAGGCTCAGGCGGGAGGCGCAGCACGATGGCAGCAGTGATCGACGCCCCGCGCCCCGTGGCCTCGCGACCGGTCCGCGCTCGGCGCCGCGGCTTAGAATCGCGTGTGATGACTCGCGACGACAGCACACGCCCCAGCACCGCCGATGAGGCGCCCGCGACCGAGGAGGCCGAGACGATCGAGGAGACAGTCGAGGAGGCCCTCGACGACGTCGCCCCCGACGCCCCGGTCGATCTGCGCGCGCTCTTCGAGCAGCAGGCGCTGCCCTTCATCGATCAGCTGTACGCCGCCGGCCTGCGGATGACGAAGAACCCCTCCGACGCGCAGGACCTCGTCCAGGAGACGTTCGCGAAGGCGTTCGGCGCGTTCAAGCAATTCGAGCAGGGCACGAACCTCAAGGCGTGGCTCTACCGCATCCTCACGAACACCTTCATCAACTCGTACCGCAAGAAGCAGCGCGAGCCCTACCAGAGCGCGATCGACGAGCTCGAGGACTGGCAGCTGGGCGGCGCCGAGTCGACCACCGCCACGTCGAGCCGCTCGGCCGAGGCCGAGGCGATCGACCACCTCCCTGACACCGCTGTCAAGGAGGCCCTGCAGGCGATCCCGGAGGACTTCCGGCTCGCCGTGTATTTCGCCGATGTCGAAGGCTTCTCGTACCAGGAGATCGCCGACATCATGAAGACCCCCGTCGGGACCGTGATGAGCCGGCTGCACCGCGGCCGGCGCATGTTGCGCGAACGACTCACCGACTACGCACGCGAGCGCGGGATCCGCGCCGCTTTCACCACCGGGAGCACGAAATGACCGACTGCGGCTGCACGAAGGCGAAGGCCGAGCTCGAGGAGTACCTCCACAACGAGCTGTGCAAGGAGGACGCCGCCGACATCCGCGAGCACATGGCGAACTGCCCCGACTGCTCCGGTGAGGCGAAGGTCGGCGTCGTGCTGACCGTCGCGGTGCAGCGCGCCTGCAAGGAGACCGCGCCGGAGGACCTCCGCGCCCAGGTGCTCGGCATGCTGCGTGACGCGCAGAAGAGCCACGAGGCGAGCCCCGCGCGCGTCTAGCGTGCGGCAGCACCCGCCCTCGCTCGACGACCTCCGGCTCGTCGGAACGCGTCCGGCTCGCTGAAGCCGCCCGTTCCGGCGAGCCGGAGGCGTTTCTGCGTGCCGGAGGTGCGGCGGGCTGCTGGCTGACGAAGTTCGGCTCGTGAGTCGACGTCGGGCTCGCTGGATGCGCTGATTCTCGCGAGCCAGGGGTGTTTCTGCGTGCCGGAGGTGTCGGGAGCGGCTGATCGATCAAGTTCGGCTCGTGAGTCGTCGTCGGGCTCGCTGGATGCGCCGATTCTCGCGAGTCAGGGGTGTTTCTGCGTGCCGGAGGTGTCGGGAGCGGCTGATCGATCAAGTTCGGCTCGTGAATCGACGTCGGGCTCGCTGGATGCGCCGATTCTCGCAAGCCGGAGGCGTTTCTGAGTGCCGGAGGTGCGGCGGGTCGCCCTTCGATGATGTTCGGCTCGTGAAACGTCGTTCGGCTCGTCGTATCTGCTGATTCCGGCGAGTCGGGGGTGCTTCTGCGTGCCGGAGGTGGGGGGAGCCGCTGATCGGTCAAGTTCGGCTCGTGGATGGACGTCGGGCTCGCTGGATCCGCTGATTCGCGCGAGCCGGGGGTGTTTCTGCGTGCCGGAGGTGAGGCGGGCTGATGGATGACGACGTTCGGCTCGTGGATCGACGTCGGGCTCGCTGGAACCGCTGATTCTCGCGAGCCTGGGGTGTTTCTGCGTGCCGGAGGTGTGGGGAGCCGCTGATCGATCACGTTCGGCTCGTGAAACGACGTCGGGCTCGCTGAATCCGGTGATTTCGGCGAGCCGGGGGTGGTTCTGCGTGCCGGAGGTGGTCGGGGTGGCCGGCCGAGGCGGCTCGGCTCGGGGAACGGAGTTCGGCTCGCCGGATCCGTGGATTCCGACGAGCCGAACTCGAGAGGGCGAGCCGGAGCCGCCCGCCCCCGCGGAGGAGGCGGCTCCGGGCGGCGTCAGCGCTGGAGCGCCCTGCCCAGCAGGTCGGCCTGCTCGGAGGCGTGGCGCTTGGCCGAGCCCGCGGCGGGGGAGGCGGCGGCCGGCCTCGAGACGACGCGGATCGGGCGGTCGAGCTGCGGAGCGACGTTCAGCGCGATGAACGGCCAGGCGCCCTGGTTCTCGGGCTCGTCCTGCACCCAGACGAACTCCGCGTCCGGGTAGCGCGCGGCGATGGCGCGCAGCTCCTCGATCGGCGCCGGGTAGTACTGCTCGAGGCGGACCAGCGCGATGCCGTCGTCCGGCTTCTTCTCCAGCTCGGCCTTGAGGTCGTAGTGCACCTTGCCGGCGTGCAGGAGCACCCGGGTCACGGCCGATGCGTCCTGGATGCGCGCGTCGTCGATCACCGGCTCGAAGCGGCCCGAGGTGAAGTCCTCGACCGGGCTGGACGCTCCGCGCAGGCGCAGCATCGCCTTCGGCGTGAAGACCACCAGCGGGCGGCGCGGCCGCGAGTACGCCTGACGGCGCAGCAGGTGGAAGTACGACGCCGGGTTCGACGGGCGCGCGACGGTCATGTTCCGCTCGGCGCACATCTGCAGGTAGCGCTCGATCCGGGCGGAGGAGTGGTCCGGGCCCTGGCCCTCGTAGCCGTGCGGGAGCAGGAGCACGAGCGACGAGCGCTGGCCCCACTTCTGCTCGGCCGAGGAGATGAACTCGTCGATGACGATCTGGGCGCCGTTCGCGAAGTCGCCGAACTGCGCCTCCCAGAGCACGAGCGAGTCGGGGCGCTCGACCGAGTAGCCGTACTCGAACGCCATCGCGGCGTACTCCGAGAGCAGCGAGTCGTAGATCCACAGGCGGGCCTGCTGTTCGGACAGGTTCATCAGCGGCAGCCACTCCTGGCCGTTGTCGCGGTCGTGCAGCACTGCGTGGCGCTGGACGAAGGTGCCGCGGCGGGTGTCCTGGCCGACCAGGCGCACCGGGGTGTCCTCGAGCAGGAGCGAGCCCACGGCGAGCAGCTCGCCGAACGCCCAGTCGATCGAGCCGGAGCGGCTCATCTCCTGGCGCTTGGTGAGCAGCTGCTGCAGCTTCGGGTGCACGGTGAAGCCCTCGGGCGGCGAGTTGAACGCGTCGCCGATGCGGGTGACCACCTCGGTCTTGACGCCGGTCGACTCCGGCTCGCCTGGGTAGTCCTCGCCCTGCTGCGCATCCGGCAGCTCGAGGTCGGCCACGGAGTCGCCGTCGGCGCTGACCACCGGGATCGCGCCGGTCTGCGCCGCGTGCGTCTCGGCGAAGGCGCGCTCGAGGCGGTCCTGGAAGTCCTGGTGCGCCCGGTCGTACTCCTCCTCGGTGATGTCGCCGCGGCCGACCAGGGCCTCGGTGTAGAGCTTGCGCACCGAGCGCTTGGCCTCGATCAGGCTGTACATCAGCGGCTGGGTCATCGAGGGGTCGTCGCCCTCGTTGTGACCGCGGCGGCGGTAGCAGATCAGGTCGATGACCACGTCGCGGTTGAACCGCTGGCGGTACTCGAACGCGAGCTGGCCGACGTGCACGACGGCCTCGGGGTCGTCGCCGTTCACGTGGAAGATCGGCGCCTGGATCGTCTTGGCCATGTCGGTCGAGTAGATCGAGGTGCGGGCCTCGTGCGGCGGGGTCGTGAAGCCGACCTGGTTGTTGATGTTGATGTGGATCGTGCCGCCGGTGCGGTACGCGCGCAGCTGCGACATCTGCAGGCCCTCGACCACGACGCCCTGGCCCGCCATCGCGGCGTCGCCGTGGACGAGGATCGGCAGGGTGGTGAAGGTGCCGATCGGCTTGCGGTCCTGCTTGGCGCGGACGATGCCCTCGAGCACGCCGTTGACGGCCTCGAGGTGCGAGGGGTTCGCCGCGAGGTAGACGGGGATCTCCTCGTCGCCCGAGCCGCGGAAGACGCCCTCGGTGCCGAGGTGGTACTTCACGTCGCCCGAGCCCTGGACCGTCTTCGGGTCCTGGGTGCCCTCGAACTCGCGGAAGATCTGGCCGTAGGTCTTGCCGGCGATGTTGGTCAGCACGTTGAGGCGCCCGCGGTGGGCCATGCCGATGGCGACCTCGTCGAGGTTCTCGTCGGCGGCGCCCTGCAGCACGGCGTCGAGCAGGGCGATCAGCGACTCGCCGCCCTCGAGCGAGAAGCGCTTCTGGCCCACGTACTTGGTCTGCAGGAAGGTCTCGAACGCCTCGGCCTCGTTCAGCCGGCCGAGGATGCGCAGCTGCTCGTCGTGGCCCGGCTTCTCGTAGCCGCGCTCGAGCTTCTGCTGCATCCAGGCGCGCTGCTCCGGGTCCTGGATGTGCATGTACTCCACGCCGACGGTGCGGCAGTAGGAGTCGCGCAGGATGCCGAGGATGTCGCGGAGCTTGAGCTGGCGCGAGCCGCCGAAGCCGTCGGTGACGAACTCGCGGTCGAGGTCCCAGAAGGTGAGGCCGTGGTTCTCGATCGCGAGGTCCGGGTGCGAGCGCTGGACGTACTCCAGCGGGTCGACGTCGGCCATCAGGTGGCCGCGGACGCGGAAGGAGTTGATCAGCTCCTGCACGCGGGAGGTCTTCGAGACGCGCTCGGCGAGGTCGACGGCGATGTCGGTCGACCAGTGGATCGGGTCGTAGGGGATCCGCAGCGCGGAGAAGATGTCCTCGTAGAAGCCGCGCTTGCCGAGCAGCAGCTCGTGCACGATCTTGAGGAACTCGCCCGAGCCGGCGCCCTGGATGACGCGGTGGTCGTAGGTCGAGGTGAGGGTGATGGTCTTGCCGATGCCGAGCTCGACGAGCGTCTTCTCGGACGAGCCCTGGAACTCGGCCGGGTACTCGAGGGCGCCGGCGCCGATGATGCAGCCCTGGCCCTTCATCAGGCGGGGCACGGAGTGCACGGTGCCGATGCCGCCCGGGTTGGTCAGCGACAGGGTGGTGCCGGCGAAGTCGCCTGCGGCGAGCTTGTTGCCGCGTGCGCGCTTCACGAGGTCCTCGTAGGCGGCGAGGTAGGCGGTGAAGGTCAGCGTGTCGGCGCGCTTGATGCTCGGGACGAGCAGGGCGCGCGTGCCGTCGGGCTTGGGCATGTCGATCGCGATGCCGAGGTTGACGTGCGCCGGGGCGACGACCGAGGGCTTGCCGCCCGGCTCGTCGTAGTAGACGTTCTGGCTCGGGAAGTCCTTCAGCGCGCGGATCAGCGCCCAGCCGATCAGGTGGGTGAAGGAGACCTTGCCGCCGCGGGTGCGGCGCAGGTGGTTGTTGATGACGATGCGGTTGTCGATCATCAGCTTCGCCGGGATCGTGCGCACGCTCGTGGCCGTCGGGATGGACAGGCTCGCGTCCATGTTGGTGGCGAGGCTCTTCGCCATGCCGCGCAGGGGCGAGACGACGTCCTCCTCCGCGGGGGCGGCGTCCGCGGCCGGTGTGCTGACGGGCGCGTCGGCCGGGATGGGCTGCGCCTTCGGCTGCTTCGAGGTGGTCTTCGAGGTGCTGGTCGCCGAGGTGGCCGGGTGGCTCACCGCTCCGCCCGCGCTCGTCGACACGCGCTCGGCGACGGGCGCCTTTGCGGGGGCGGCGGCTGCGGGGGCGGCGGCCGCGGGTGCCTCAGCGGCGGCGGGTGCGGCACCGCCGAGCTGCTTGCCGTAGCGCTCGAGGATCGGCCACCAGGACTCGTCCACCGAGGCCTTGTCGGCGCTGTACTGCTCGTACAGCTCCTCCACCAACCACTCGTTGGCCCCGAAGTCCTCCGAGCCCTGATCTGTTCCCGCTCCGGTCAACTGGCTCGACACAGCCGATCGCCCACTCTCTCCGTTGATTCGTTCTCGATCATCCGGACGGCACCGTCGCATCCGACACGCCTCTGGGCGTCGTCGCCCGGTCCCGTCCCGGTCGTCAAGCCTAGCCCGGATCCTCCAGCGGCGGTCCCAGGAGGGCCGGAGTCCCCAGCCGCGTCGGAGTAGCGTCGTGACCATGCGCTTCTACGGTGGAACCCCCTCCGGCGACCTCACCTACTCGGACGTCTTCCTCGTTCCCGGCCGGTCCTCGGTGACCAGCCGGCTCGACGTGTCGCTCGCCCCCGGTGACGGCACCGGAGCCAGCATCCCGATCGTCTCCTCGAACATGAACTCGGTCACCGGGCCCCGCCTCGCGGCTACTCTGGCGCGCCGCGGCGGTCTCGGCGTCCTGCCTCAGGACATGCCGCTGCAGCAGCTCGACGCGGCGATCCGCTGGGTGAAGGAGCAGCCGGTCGCCTTCTCCGGCGCGCTGACCGCCGCGCCGTCGCTGACGGTGGAGGAGGCGCTCGCGATCCTCCCCGCCGTCGCGGGCCACGGCTTCGTGGTGCAGGAGGAGGACGGCACGATCCTCGGCTGCGTGCCGGCCGCGCGGCTCGCGACGGCCCTCGAGGACGCCCGGCTCGGCGACCTCGTGCACGGCGCGTCCGCCTCGATCGACGCCGACGACGTCCCGACCGCGCGCGCGGCCTTCGACCTGATGGTCGCGGCCGACCTCGACTTCGCCCCGGTGCTGCACCACGGCGCGCTCGTCGGCACCCTCTCGCGGACCGGCGCGCTGCGCTCCACCCTCTACGACCCCGCGATCGACGACGACGGGCGCCTCCGGGTCGCCGCGGCCGTCGGCATCAACGGCGACGTCGCCGCCAAGGCCCGCGCCCTCGTCGCCGCCGGCGTCGACGTGCTCGTGCTCGACACCGCGCACGGCCACCAGGAGGGAATGCTCCGCGCCCTGCGCACCGTCTCCGCGCTGAAGCTCGGCGTGCCGATCGCGGCCGGCAACATCGTCACGGCGGACGCCGTGCACGACCTCGTCGACGCCGGTGCGGACATCCTGAAGGTCGGCGTCGGCCCCGGCGCGATGTGCACCACCCGGATGATGACCGCGGTCGGCCGCCCGCAGTTCTCGGCCGTGCTCGAGACGGCGGAGCGGGCCCGCGAGCTCGGCGCGCATGTCTGGGCCGACGGCGGGGTGCGCTACCCGCGCGACGTGGCGCTCGCGCTCGCGGCCGGCGCCGCCTCCGTGATGATCGGCTCCTGGTTCGCCGGGACGATCGAAGCGCCGGGCGAGCTGCGCAGCGATGCGAACGGCCGGGTCTACAAGGAGAGCTGGGGGATGGCCTCGGCCAAGGCGGTGCAGGAGCGCTTCGATCGCCTCGACGCCTACGAGCTCGCCCGCAAGCGCCTCTTCGCCGAGGGCATCTCCTCCTCGATGATCTACCTCGACCCGCTGCGCCCCTCGCTCGAGGACCTGCTCGACATGATCACCTCGGGCGTGCGCTCCTCCTTCACCTACGCGGGGGCGCGCAGCGTCGCCGACTTCCACGAGCGCGCACTCGTCGGGCTGCAGTCGGCGGCCGGCTACGAGGAGGGCAAGGCGCTGCCGGTCAGCTGGTGACCGTCAGCCGGTGCCCGGCGCGCGCGTGCTAGAACCGAGCCCATGACGATCGTCGACAACGCCGTGTACGTCGGCGGTCACCGCATCCGCAACCCGGACTCGCTCGAGGACACCTTCGAGCTGATGCGCGACGAGCACGGGATGGCCTGGATCGGGCTCTACCGCCCGAGTCGCGAGGAGGTCGAGGCGGTCGCGGAGGAGTTCGGGCTGCATCCGCTCGCCGTCGAGGACGCGCTGAGCGGCCACCAGCGGGCGAAGCTCGAGCGCTACGACGACGGGCTCTTCGTGGTGCTGCGGCCGGCGCGCTACGTGGACTCGGCCGAGACGGTCGTCTTCGGCGAGCTGCACGTGTTCGTCGGCCCGGACTTCGTGGTCACGATCCGGCACGCGGACTCGCCGGATCTGGCGGCGGTGCGCAAGCGCCTCGAGGAGGATCCGCAGCTGCTCGCCCGCGGGCCGGAGGCGGTGCTCTACGCGATCCTCGACCAGGTCGTCGACGAGTACGCGCCCGTCGTGCAGGGCGTGCAGGGCGACGTGGACGAGATCGAGGACCAGCTCTTCGGCGACGGCCAGGACGACGGGCTCTCGGAGCGCATCTACCGGCTCTCGCGCGAGGTCATCCACTTCCAGCGCTCGGTGCAGCCGCTAACGGCGCTGCTGCGCGAGCTCGCCGAGGCGCCGGACGCGGCACCGGGCGCCGACGCGACACTCGACCACGTCGAGCTGCACCGCGCGCTCCGCGACGTGCTCGACCACACCATCCGGGTGACGGAGGCGGTCGACGCGCTGCGGGCGATCCTCGACAAGGCGCTCACCGTGCACTCGACACTCGTGTCCCGTCGCCAGACGGAGACGGGGCTGGCCCAGAACGACGTGGTGCGGAAGATCTCGTCCTGGGCGGCGATCCTGTTCGCGCCGACTCTCGTGGCGGGCATCTACGGCATGAACTTCGACGAGATGCCCGAGCTGCACTGGCGGCTCGGCTACCCGTGGGCGATCGGGCTGATGCTGGTCTTCGGCTTCGCGCTCTACGCGGTGTTCAAGCGCAAGAAGTGGCTCTAGGAGCCGTTCTGCGGCGGTCGGTCTGCCGGTAGACTCGACGCCATAATGGACGACCCCCCTTCTGCGCATCCGCCTTCGCACCGGCTCGTTCGGCACTCCTCGCTTCCCGTGATCCCGCTCGGGCTGGCCGGGGGTGACCCGCGTGGGCACTGAGTGGCTCCTCCTCGGCGTCGGCCTGCTGCTGACGCTCGGCACCGGCGTCTTCGTCGCGAGCGAGTTCGCGCTGGTCAACCTCGACCGCGCGGACCTCGAGGCGCGGCGCGACCGCGGCGAGACCCGCCTCGGGATGACGATCGCGGCCCTCCGCGTCACGTCGACCCACCTCTCCAGCGCCCAGCTCGGCATCACGCTGACGACGCTGCTCACCGGCTACACGATGGAGCCGGCGCTCTCGACGCTGCTGCGCGGGCCGTTCAGCGGCCTCGGCATCCCGGACGAGGTGCTCACGCCGATCATGACGGTGCTCGCCATCGTCATCGCGACGCTCCTGTCGATGATCCTCGGCGAGCTCGTGCCGAAGAACTTCGCGCTGGCCCTGCCGCGCGCGACGGCGAAGCTGGTCGTGCCGCTCCAGACCGCGTTCACCACCGTCTTCCGCCCGGCCGTCGCGCTGCTGAACGGCAGCGCCAACGCCCTGCTCCGCCTGGCCGGCATCGAGCCGAAGGAGGAGCTCTCCGGCGCCCGCAGCGCCGAGGAGCTCTCCAGCCTGGTCCGGCACTCCGCGAGCGCCGGGCTGCTCGAGGAGGACACCGCCGACCTGCTCGGGCGCACCCTCCGCTTCTCCGCCCTCTCCGCGGGCGACGTGATGACGCCGCGGCTGCGGCTCTCGACCCTCGAGCGCTCCAGCACGGCGCAGGACGTCCTCGACCTCGCGCGGACCACCGGGCTCTCGCGCTTCCCGATCACGGACGACGACATCGACGACATCGTCGGCGTCGTGCACGTGAAGCAGGCCGTCGCCGTGCCGCGGGGCAAGCGCTCCGAGGTCCCCGTCACCGCGCTGCGCTCCGAGCCGCTCCGCGTGCCCGAGACGATGAAGCTCGACGTGCTGCTCACCGAGCTGCGCGGCCGCGGCTTCCAGCTCGCCGTCGTCGTGGACGAGTACGGCGGAACGGCGGGCGTCGCGACGCTCGAGGACCTCGTCGAGGAGCTCGTCGGCGAGGTGGCGGACGAGCACGACCGCTCGCGCCCCGACGTCGTCAAGCTGCCCGGCTCCACCACCTTCCCCGGCATGCTCCGGCCAGACGAGGTCCGCGACCGCGCCGGCGTCGTCATCCCCGAGGAGGGGCCGTACGAGACGGTCGCCGGCTTCGTGATGAGCGAGCTCGGCCGCCTGCCCGCCGTCGGCGACGAGGTGCCCGTCGAGGGCGGCTCGCTGCGCGTCGAGCGGCTCGACGGCCGGCGGATCGACCGGCTCCGCTTCACCCCCGACCCCGACGCGGGCGACCAGGGCATCCCCGACCCGCTGGCCGACGTCGGCCGACCGCACCGAGGACGCCAGGAGGCCGACCATGAGTGACTGGGCAGGAATCGCCTGGCTCGTGGTGCTGCTCGCCGCGAACGCCTTCTTCGTCGGAGCGGAGTTCGCGGTCATCTCCGCGCGCCGCTCCCAGATCGAGCCCCTCGCCGAGAGCGGTCGCCGCAGCGCGATCACCGCGCTCGCCGCGATGGAGCACGCGACGCTGATGCTGGCGACCACTCAGCTCGGCATCACCGTCTGCTCGCTGCTGATCCTCAACGTCAGCGAGCCGGCGATCCACCACCTGCTCGAGGTGCCGCTGCACGCGGTCGGCATCCCGGAGGAGTTCTCCGGCACGGTCGCGTTCGTGATCACCCTGGTGATCGTGTCGTTCCTTCACGTCGTGCTCGGCGAGATGGTGCCGAAGAACATCTCGTTCTCGATGCCGGACCGCGCCGTGCTGCTGCTCGCGCCGCCGCTCGTCGCGATCGCCCGCGTGATCAGCCCGATCATCGTCGCGCTGAACGCGATCTCGAACGGGGTGCTCCGGCTGTTCCGGGTCGAGCCGAAGGACGAGGCGAACAGCACCTTCACGCTCGAGGAGGTGCAGACGATCGTCGACCAGTCCACCCGCGAGGGGACCCTGCGCAGCAACGGCACCCTCCTCGCCGCGTTCGAGTTCACCGAGAAGAAGGTGCGCGACGTCGCGCTGCCGCTCGACGGCATCGTCAGCCTCCCCGCCGGGGCCTCGCCCGCGGACGTCGAGCGGGCCGTCGCCAAGCACGGCTTCTCGCGCTACGTCGTCCAGGGCGACGACGGACAGCCCGAGGGCTACATCCACCTCAAGGACGTCCTCGACCTCGACGGCGACACGGAGGGGCCGAAGTTCCGCCTGCCCATCCCGGCCAAGCGGATCCGCCAGCTGGCCTCGATCTTCGAGGCCACCGACCTCGAGGACGCCCTCGCCATCATGCGCCGCACCGGCGCCCACCTCGCCCGCGCCTTCGACGAGCAGGGCCGCGCCACCGGCGTCCTCTTCCTCGAGGACATCATCGAGGAGCTCGTCGGCGAGGTCGACGACGCCACCCGGAGGTAGGGCGGCTCACGTCGCGACCCACCCTGGTCGAGGCGGTGGATCTCGAGACGCCCTCTGCGAGGGCTGCTCGATCAGCAGGGTCGCGGCGCCTCCGGAGAGGTGCCGGGGACTGTCGCGCAGCCTGCTGGTCGAGTAGCCCGCAGGGCGTATCGAGACCCACCGCCGCCGTGCCTCCGGGAGCGAGCCTCCTCCACAGCCCTGATGCGCGGGCCTCCTCCCCTTCCTCGCTGTCTGGGCCGCCCTGGTGTCGGTGGTCCCTGCTTCAATACTCGTATGACGGAGTTCGGATCGACGGAAGAGGTGCTCGAGCACCTGCGCGCACTCGGTGACCGCGCTGCCGCGAACGCCCGCGCTGCCGCCCAGCGCCGCCTCACCGAGGCCGAGTTCCTCTACGACTTCCACCGCACCGCCCTCTCCCACCCCGACGCGTTCGCCCGCGGCTCGTCCCGCAGCGAGACGTGTGACCTGGTCGAGCGCTCGATCCGCGCCGAGCTCGCCGTCGCGGAGGGCCTGCCGGAGCAGGTGATCGCGCGCCGTCTCGAGAACGCGCAGCTGCTGATGGAGCATCTGCCGCTGACTCGGGCGCTGCTCGAGCAGGCGCGCCTGCACTGGGAGGAGGGTGAGGCGATCTGCGCCACCGCGAGCACTCTGCCCGAGGGGTCCCGCGCCGGGCTGGACGAGCGCGTGGCCGACGCCGTGGACACGCTGACGCTCACTCAGCTGCGCCGTGCACTGCGTCGCTGGCGGGAGGAGCTGCACGAGGAACCCCTCGCAGAGCGTCACGTCCGCGCCCGAGCGGACCGCGCCGTGTGGATCACGCCGGACGTGGACGGGATGGCGACGCTCTGCCTGCACGGGCCGGCTCCGGCCGTGATGGGCGCCTACGACCGGGCCGACCGGATGGCCCGCGCCCTCCGCGACGCGGGTGACGAGCGCACGCTCTCGCAGCTGCGCGCGGACGTCGCCGTGGACCTGCTCTGCGACGGCGATGTCTTCGGTACCACTCCCGACACTGAGGATCGGCCCGACCCGTCGTTCGTCCCTGGGGTGCGCGCGGAGGTGCGGCTCACGCTCGCGGCATCGACGGCCGTGGATCTGGACGACGAGCCCGCGGAGCTCGATGGCTACGGCCCCGTCCCCGCCGACGTCGCGCGGGAGCTGATCCGGACGGCGGCGTCGTTCACCCGGGTCCTCACCGACCCGGATACCGGGGCCGTCGTCTCCGTCGGTCGCACGCAGCGCCTCCCGCCGGCGCGGATGCGCCTTCACCTCCAGCTGCGCGATCAGACCTGCCGCTTCGCGGGCTGCACCCGGACCGCCGCTCGCAGCGAGGCGGACCACACGATCGAGTGGCGGGGCGGCGGCGAGACCTCGCTCGAGAACCTCGTCTCGCTCTGCACCAGCCACCACCACCTCCGGCACGGCGACCGGTGGAGCTAGGGCAAGGACAACGGCGGGACCGTCGTCTGGACCACCCCGACCGGCCGGAGGATCAGCACCCGGCCGTCCCCGCTGCCCGGCAGGCCGCCGGACCCACCGCCGGGGCCCCGCTTCGTGGACGCACCGCCACCGTTCTGACGATGGTGGATCTCGATACGCCCGCTGCGCGGGCTACTCGATCAGCAGGCAGGCTGCCCCGGGCCTGCCGGTGCACGGCAGGGCGCGCCGGGCCTGCCGGCGCAAGGCGGGGCGCGCCGCTCCCGCCGGCGCACGGCAGGGCGTGCTGGTCGAGCAGACCGCGGGAGGGCGCTGTCGGAGGTGCGACCTAGGCTGGCGGGATGACGGATGGGCAGAGCGGTTTCGGGCTCGCTGAGGCGGCATCGGTCGTGCGGCTGCCGCGGGGTGACGACGACAAGTACAGCCGCGGGGTGCTCGGGATCGCGACCGGGTCCGAGCGCTACCCGGGGGCGGCAGTGCTCGGCGTCGAGGCGGCGGTGCGCACCGGCCTCGGCATGGTCCGCTACCTCGGACCGGAGCGGCCCTCCGCGCTCGTGCTCGCGCGCCGGCCCGAGGTCGTCACCTCGGCGGGTCGCGTGCAGGCGTGGCTCCTCGGCTCCGGGACCAGCGCCGACGACCGCTCGGACGACGAGCGCGGCGCCCTGCTCGAGCAGCTGCACTCCGGAGTGCCCGTCGTGCTCGACGCCGGTGCGCTCGACCTGATCGGCGAGGCGCGGGGACCCGTCGTCGTCACCCCGCACTACCGCGAGCTCGCCGGCATGCTCTCCCGCGCCGGAGTCGACGTCGACGCCGCGGCGATCGCCGCCGACGCGAGCGGCTGGGCACGGCGCGCCGCCGACCGCTTCGGCGCCTGCGTGCTGCTCAAGGGCGGTACGACCCACGTGGTCTCCGGCGACGTCGCCCACGAGGTCAGCGGGTCGACGCCGTGGCTCGCGACCGCGGGCAGCGGCGACGTGCTCGGGGGAGTGCTCGGCGCGCTGCTGGCGGGCCGAGCCGCCGACGCCGAGAGCCGCGGCACGCCCTCGACGACGCCGAGCTCGCCGCGATCGCCGCGGCGGCCGCGGTCCTGCACGCGCAGGCCGGCGCCGATGCCTCGCGGGGCGGGCCGATCGCGGCCCTGGACATCGCCGAGCACCTCCCCGGCGTCGTCGCCCGGCTCCTCGGCGGAGCGACCGGCGCGGAGGGCACGGGCGGGCGGTGAACCGATCGCGGCCCCGCGCCGTTGTCAGGGGAGAGGCGGAGTACCGCGCGATCCGGGCATCATCGGAGCCGCACAGCCGCCTCATCGGAACCCCCTAGGTCCCGGCCGTAGCGTCGGGAACGACAGCCGCGTCAGCCCTCAGCCGCGTCCGCCCCATCAGGAGAACAGACATGACCGCGAAGACCACGACTCCCGTCCGCTACGCCCTCACCCTCCTCGCCGGAGCCGGCACCCTCGCCGCCCTCGCCGCCTGCTCGAGCACCGCCACCGCCGGGACCGAGGACGGCGCCTCGAGCTCCGCCGCGACCAGCGCGCCCGCCGCGACCTCCGGCTCCGAGTCGACCGGCTCCGCCGCGACCGGCGCCTACGCCGACGGCACCTACGAGGCCGACGGCTCCTACACCTCGCCCGGCGGCAACGAGTCCGTCGGCGTCTCGCTGACCCTCGAGTCCGGCGTCGTCACGGCCGTCACCGTCACCCCCGAGTCGGAGAACCCGACCGGCCAGCAGTACCAGGAGCGCTTCGCGAGCGGCATCTCGGGCGAGGTCGTCGGCAAGAGCCTCGACGAGCTCGACGTGACCAAGGTCTCCGGCTCCTCGCTCACCTCCGGCGGCTTCAACGACGCCGTCGAGACGATCAAGGCCGATGCCGCCGCCTGATTCCCTGCCCCCGCTCGATCCTGAGCCGTCGCTCGCCAGCGACTGGCGGTTCGACGCCATCGGCACCGTCTGGCAGATCGACACCGCCGCGCCGCTCGGCCCGGCCGTGCGCGCGCGGGTCGACGCGCGGATCGAGGCCTACGACCGCACCTGGTCCCGCTTCCGCGACGACTCCGCGGTCTCGCTCCTGCGCACCGAGACCGGTGAGCACGTCTTCCCGCCGGAGGCCGAGGCGCTGTTCGGCCTCTACGACGAGCTCTTCGCGCTGACCGGGGGCGGCGTCACGCCGTTCGTCGGCGACGCGCTCGAGCAGCTCGGCTACGACGCGGCCTACTCGCTGGTGCCGCGCGGCCCCGGCGCCCCGGCCCCGTCCTGGGCCGAAGCCCGCGCCGGCGGGGGAGCGACCGTCCGCACTCGCGCCGGGGTCGTCCTCGACGTCGGCGCGGCGGGCAAGGGGCAACTGGTCGACCTCGTCCTGGCCGAGCTCGCGGCGGCGGGGATCGACCGCGCCGTCGTCGATGCGAGCGGCGACCTCCGCGCCCGCGGCGCCGGCGTGCTCCGCGTGGGCCTCGAGCACCCCTTCGACCCGCGCCGCGCCATCGGCATCGCCGAGCCGGGCGAGCGCGCCCTCTGCGCCTCCGCCGGCAACCGCCGTGTCTGGGGCGACGGACTGCACCACGTCCTCGACGGCAGGACCGGCCGCCCCGTCGACACGGTCGTGGCGACCTGGGTCGTCGCCGACAGCACGCTCGTCGCCGACGGGCTGGCCACCGCGCTCTTCGTCGCCCCGCCCGAGGCGCTCGCCGAGTCCTTCGACTTCGAGTTCGTCCGCGTGCTCAGCGACGGCGGCCTCCACTACTCGTCCCGCTTCCCCGGAGAGGTCTTCTGATGCTCGGCTCCCTCGATCGCGCCCTCGGCCGCATCACCATGTACCGCCTCGTCTGGCTCGTGCTCGCCGCGCTGCTGCTCGTCGCGCTCGGCTACTCCGCCGCCGGGCTGATCTTCTTCACCCCGATCGAGATCGCCGCCACCGCGGTCGTCGCCGTCGTCTCGACGACCGGCGCGACCTGGCTGATCTCGCTCCTGGTCCGCTCGCCGGCGCACCTCGAGTCGTCGCTGGTGACCGGGCTGCTGATCGCGTTCCTGCTCTTCCCCACGGCCGAGCCGCGCGCGCTGCTCGTCGTGGCGCTGATCGGGGTGATCGCCGCCGCCTCGAAGTACCTGCTGGTCTGGCGCGGCCGCCACGTCTTCAATCCGGCCGCGGTCGCGGTGCTGATCATCGGGATCGCGCAGGGCCTGCTGCAGGACACCCCGTTCGCGGGCACTCTCACCGCGGCGGCCTGGGCGCTGCCGACCGGAGCGCTCTGGCCCTGGGTGCTCGCGGGCGCGCTCGTCGTCGTCGCGCGGGTGCGGCGCTGGGCGATCGTGGTCGTCTTCGTCGCGGTCGCCGCGGCCGTCTCGGTGGCCAACTCGGTGCTGAGCGGGCAGGAGCCCGGAGCGGCGCTCTCGCTCGTGCTGACCGCCTACCCGTTCGTCTTCGCGGGAGCCTTCATGCTCACGGAGCCGCTGACCCTGGCGCCGCGCCGGTCGCAGCAGCTCGTCGTCGCCGTCGTCGCGGCCCTGCTCACGACGGTGCCGTTCTCGATCGGCCCGCTGCACGCGAGCCCCGAGCTCGGCCTGGTCGCCGGCAACGCGATCGCCTTCTTCTTCGGCCAGCGCCGGCGCCTCGCGCTCGAGCTGCGCTCCTCGAGCGAGATCGCGCCGGGGATCACGGAGTACCGGTTCGCACCGCGGACGCCGGTGCGCTTCGAGGCGGGCCAGTGGCTCGAGCTCGACGTGCCGCACCGCTCGGACCGCCGGGGCAGCCGCCGCACCTTCTCCATCGCCTCCGCTCCGGCCGACGGCGAGCTCGCCGTCGCGATGCGGCTGCCCGAGAAGGCGAGCAGCTTCAAGCGCGCGCTCGCCGCGCTCCCGCCCGGCGCCGTGGTCCGGGCGACGAGCGTCGGCGGCGACTTCGTGCTGCCGGCCGATCCGGCGACTCCGCTGCTGCTCGTGGCCGGCGGGATCGGCATCACGCCGTTCGCGAGTCAGCTGCGGGCCGTCGCCGCGGGGCCGGCGCGGGACGTGGTGGTCGTCTACGCGGCCGCCCGCCTGGAGGACGTCGCGTACCGCGAGCTGCTCCACGCCTCCGGAGCCCGAGTCGTCCTGGTCTCGCCGGAGGCGCCCGCCGCACTGCCGGACGGCTGGTCGCACGTCGCGGGCCGGATCACGGCCGAGCGGCTCGCCGACGCCGTTCCCGACGCTCCGCGCCGGGTCGGCTTCGTCTCCGGCTCGCCCGCGTTCGTCGACTCGGTGCGCGGTGCCCTGCGCTCGGCCGGTGCCACCAAGATCCGCACCGACGCCTTCGCGGGCTACTGATGCGCGGGGGATCCGTTCAGGGGGAGGTCCACGGGTCCCTCTACACTGACGCGGTGCCGACCCCTGCCCCCCGAGTCTCCGCGCGCCCGATCGCCTGGCTGCGCGAGAACCGCGACTCCGCCGCCGTGCTCTGGACCGGCTTCGCCCTCGTGCACGTGCTGCTCTCGCTGCTCGCGCTCTTCGCGCCCGGCCTGCCGATGGGCGACGTCAGCATCGTCTACAAGGGCTGGATGAGGACGGCGATCGAGGGCGGCGGACTCGTCGGCTTCGACACCGGCTGGGTGTACCCGATCCTCGCTCTCGTCCCGATCAGCGCCGCCTGGCTCTTCGGCGAGGCCGGCTACGACCTCACCTGGCTGGCCGGAGTCGTCGCGGTCGACGCCGCGGCCTTCGCGCTGCTACTGCATCGCGGCCTGCCGGCCCGGCTCGCCGCCGCGCGCTGGTGGCTGCTCTTCCTGGTGCTCCTCGGGCCGATCGCCGTCGGCCGGATCGACGCGTTCACGGTGCCACTCGCCATCGCCGGTCTGCTCTGGGCCTCGAGCCGGCCCGCCGTCGCCGCGCTCGCGCTCACCGTCGCCACCTGGATCAAGGTCTGGCCCGCGGCGCTGCTCGGCGCCGGCGTCCTCGTGCTGCGCGGCCGGCTCCGGATGGTCGCCGTCGGCGCCGGGCTCTCCGCCCTGATCATCGCGGCCGTCTACGCGCTCGGCGGTGGCGAGTACGTCTTCAGCTTCGTCACCGACCAGACCACCCGCGGGCTCCAGATCGAGGCGCCCGTCAGCATGCTCTGGATGTGGCTCTCCATCGGCGGCTGGTTCGGCAGCTACGTCTGGTACGCGGCCGAGATCAACACCTTCGAGATGCACGGTCCGTTCACCGATGTCGCGGCCGCGCTGATGAACCCGGCGCTCGCGCTCGCCGTCGTCGGCACCGTGCTGCTCGGCCTGCGGGCGCTGCGCGCGAAGGTCCCGCCGGTGCGGCTGCTCCCGCTGCTGAGCCTCGGGCTCGTGCTGGTGCTGATCGACATCAACAAGGTGCTGTCGCCGCAGTACATCGTCTGGCTCGCCCCGCCCGTGATCGCCGGTCTCGTGGTCGGTGCCCGCGACTTCGCGACGCCCGCGAAGCTGACCCTGGCGATCGCCGCCTTCACGCAGATCGTCTACCCCTACCTCTACCTGTTCCTGCTCTGGTCGAACGCGGGCATGGTTCTGGCGCTCACGGTGCGCAACGTGCTGCTGCTCGTGCTGCTCGGCTGGGTGCTCCGCGAGCTCTGGCGGCTGGGCAGTGCCCCGCGGCCGGGCGTGCCGGAGCCCGCCGCGGAGCGCTCGGCGGCGGAGCGCTCCGTCGCCGACCGGAGCATCGGCGGCGCGCGAGCCTAGGCTGGACGCGGGTCCGATGGCCGGGCCCGCTGGGAGGTCTCCTCGTGCTCGTCGCATTCTCGGTCGCACCCTCCGGAGGCGAGGGCCCCGACGCCTCCGTCCACGACGCCGTTGCGGCGGCCGTCCGCATCGTCCGCGACTCCGGGCTGCCGAACCGCACCACCTCGATGTTCACCGAGATCG
Source organism: Rathayibacter sp. VKM Ac-2760 (assembly GCF_009834185.1). Classification (GTDB taxonomy): domain Bacteria; phylum Actinomycetota; class Actinomycetes; order Actinomycetales; family Microbacteriaceae; genus Rathayibacter. The sequence continues at coordinate 2,936,193 of NZ_CP047173.1, read as the reverse complement.
AGGGCGAGTGGGACGAGGTCTTCGACGTGATCAAGCGCGCCACCGAAGCCGTCGGCGCCTACGGCTCGCGGGTCTCGCTGGTGCTGAAGGCCGACATCCGCCCCGGCTACGCGGGGGAGATCGACGCCAAGATCGAGCGGCTGGGACGCGCGCTGGGGGAGTGATCGCGGCGGGAGCGCTCTCCGGGCGGCGCCGCCGTTCGAATCGTTTCGATGTGCGTCGATCCGCCGCTATCGTGGTCCGGTGACTCTCTCCCCGGCCCGGACCCGCCTCGCCCTGCTCGCCCTCGCGATGGGGGGCTTCGGCATCGGCTCGACCGAGTTCGTCGCGATGGGACTGCTGCCGCAGCTCGCGGCCGACCTGCTCCCGGACGTCTACGCGGTGAGCTCCGAGCAGGCGAACTCGCAGGCCGGGCTGCTGATCTCGGCGTACGCGCTCGGCGTCGTCGTCGGCGCTCCGACGATCGCCGCGGCTGCCGCGCGCTGGCCGCGCAAGCGCCTGCTGCTGCTCCTGCTCGTCGCCTTCACGCTCGGCACCGTCGCCTCCGCGCTCCTGCCGACGTTCCCGCTCGTGCTCGCCGCGCGCTTCGTCGCGGCGCTGCCGCACGGCGCCTACTTCGGCATCGCCTCGCTCGTCGCGGCCGATCTGATGGGACCGGGCAAGCGCGGCAAGGGCGTCGCCTTCGTGCTGTCGGGGCTGACCATCGCGAACGTGATCGGCGTGCCGGTGATCACGTGGGTGGGGCAGACCGCGGGCTGGCGCAGTGCCTACCTCGTCGTCGCGGCGATCTTCGCGGCGACCGTCGTCGCGGTCTGGCTGCTGGTGCCGTTCCAGCAGGGGAACCCCGGTGCGACGATGCGCAACGAGCTGAAGGCCTTCGGCCGGCTGCAGGTGTGGATGACCCTCGCGATCGGCGCGATCGGCTTCGGCGGGCTCTTCGCGATGTACAGCTACATCACTCCGCTGTCGACGGAGGTGACCGGGGTGCCGCTGGGTGCGGTGCCGTGGATCCTGGTCGTCATCGGACTGGGGATGACGATCGGCAACCTCGCCGGCGGCTGGGCGGCGGACAAGAACGTCCGGGTGGCGCTCGTGGTGCTGTTCGGCGGCGTGCTGGTCTCGCTGACCGGTCTCGCGCTGACGGCGACGTCGGTCGTCGGTCTGATCGTGTTCGCCTTCCTCGCGGCGGGCTTCTCGGCGGCGGCGTCCCCGGCGATCCAGACCCGGCTGATGGACGTCGCGCGCGACAGCCAGACCATCGCGGCGGCCCTCAACCACTCGGCGCTCAACATCGGCAACTCGGTCGGCGCGGCGCTCGGCGGCGTGACCATCGCGGCCGGCTTCGGCTACCTGTCGCCGATCTGGGTCGGCGTGGTCCTGACCGTCGCGGGCATCCTCCTCGCCTTCGCGAGCATCGCCGTCGACCGCGCCCGCGGCACGGTCGACCCGCCGCGCGACCCGTCCCGCCCGGCGACAGGCAGCGTCCCGGTCAACGCCGTGTAGCCGCGATCCCGCCTGCGCCGGACGTGTGCTGGCGACGGTGGGTCTCGATGCGCCCCTGCGGGGCTGCTCGCCCTGCTGACGGGGGGTGTGCGGACGTGCCGCGGAGTCTCCCCCCTTGCTGATCGAGTAGCCCGCGCAGCGGGCGTATCGAGATCCCCGGCTGCCGGACGTGCTGAAGACGGCGGGTCTCGATACGCCCCTGCGGGGCTACTCGACCAGCAAGAAGCGCCCGGCCACGGGGCGGCGCCGACGGGAATCCGCGTGCCAGCGGATTCCCGCAGCCGCCGCAGGACGCTCCATGGAACGCGACCACGTGACCGAGCCGACTGCGGCGGGGGCGGGCGGGGACCGCCCCCGCAATCGAGCTCAGTCCGTCTCGATCAGGATGCCGTCGTGGATGGCGCGCTTGCGGAGGGCGACCTTGGTGCCGACGTCGATGCCGACGATGCGGTACTTCTCGCGGATGCGCTTGAGGTAGGACTTGGCGGTCTCCTCCGAGATGCCGAGTTCGAAGGCGACCGACTTGACGGGTTCGCCGCCGCCGTAGAGCGCCATGACGCGGCGCTCCTGGGCGCTGAGCTTGGGGGCGCCGTCGGAGTCGCCGGTGGAGAGCGCCATGTCCAGCTCGTGCGAGATGTAGGAGTGGCCGTCCTTGGCCGCGCGGATCGCCTCGACGATCATGTCGGCGTCCTCCGTCTTGACGAGGTAGCCGAGGGCGCCGGAGGCGAGGGCCTCGCGGACGACGGCAGGCTCGGAGTAGGTGCTCATCAGCACGGTCTTGACGCCGGTGGTCTTGAGCGTGGAGAGCTTGACCGAGATCGGGATGTTGTCCTTGAGGTCGAGGTCGAGGAGGACGACGTCGACGGGGAACTCGGGGTGGGTGAGCAGCTCCGGCCAGGAGGCGACGGCGGCGACGAGCTGGATGTCCGAGGCGGCGCCGCGGATCCACTCCGTGAGGGCACCGAGGAGCATCTTGTGATCGTCGACCACGGCGAGGGTGATCTTCGGTTCGGAGGTGGAGGTCATCGGTGTCCTTCGTCTCTGGTGAGGTCGGGGCGGTCGGTGCTGCTCAGCGGTCGGCAGGATTCTCGACGTGACAGTCGATCTCGATCCTGAGCTCGGCGTCGTGAGAGGTGTCGCGGAACGACCCGACCTGTGCGATAGCTTCCCACGTCGCGGGATCGACGCCGCGCACGGGCACGCCCTCGGAGTGCAGCGTCAGCGGGACCAGGAGGGAGCGGGCCGGGGCTCCGGGACCGGGTTCGCGGGGCGAGCCCGCGCGGACGTGCAGCACGACTGTGAGCCCGGAGGCGCCGTCGAGGATGAGCCAGATCGCGGAGAGCAGGCCGTCGCGCTGCTGGTGCCCGAGGAGTCCGGCGGTCCCGTCCGGGTCGTGCAGCTCGACGAGGGGCGCCAGCAGCTCGGACTCCTGGATGGCGTGGTGCAGCCAGGTCTCGCGGCGTCCCTCGATCAGGTGCAGGCGGAGGCTGGTGGCGAGGGAGGCGGCGTGCGCGGCGCGCTGCGGGTCGAGGGGCAGCGCCGTCGTCCCGTCGCCGACCTCGGCGAGGAGGCGCTCGGCGGCGAGGTCGAGACGGGCGAGCTCCTCGGAGGCGAGCATGCCGACGGCGTAGCGCGGGCCGAGGGTGGTGCTCTGCACGAGGGCACGGTCGGTCTCGCGCTGGACCATGCGGCGGAAGCCGCGCATCATCACCACGGCGACGACGGCGGGGGCGACGGTCACGGCGATCGCGCTGGCGCGGACGGAGAACGAGGCGTCGTCGCCGGAGCCCATCGCGCCGTAGGCGACGAGCTCGGCGGCCGCGATGACGAGCGCGACGGCGACGATCTCGGCGCTGCGGCGGTGCACGATCATCGCGGAGTGGGCGACGGCGGCGGCGACCGCCGCGGTGGGGACGGCCGCGGACGGTCCGTGGCCGGCGACGGCGATCAGGTCGAGCACCACCGCTCCGGCCATCCCGGCCAGGAGCGTCAGGTAGGCGGCGCGCGGCAGGCGGTGCCCGGCGAGGTGGATCGCGATGACGGCGGTGGCGAAGCTCGCCTGCAGGATGAGCCAGGCAGCGATGACCAGTCCCGGCCGGGCGTAGTCGTCGACGGTGGCGAGGAAGACGAGGAGCTCGTAGGCCATCAGGGCGGCGGCGATGCCGGTGAGCCCGCTGCCGAGGTAGTTGGTGCCCAGGCTCTCCTGCTGGCCGTTCCGCGCGCGGGCCCAGCGGTCGCGCCGCCCGATCCCCGAGCCGACCCCGCCGTGCAGGAGGGGCGAGCTGCTGTCGGTGCCGCCGCTCACTTCGGCACCTCCAGGACGACGGTGGTGCCCGACCCGGGCGAGCTGAACAGCCGGGCGCGGCCGCCGATGTCGGCCAGCCGGGCGACGACCGATTCCTTGAAGCCGAGCTTGCTGGCGGGCACCGTGGCGATGTCGAAGCCCGAGCCGGCGTCGGTGACCATGGCGCGGACGGTCTGCTCGTCCTCGGTGATCGTCACGTCGGCGCAGTCGACCCCGGAGTGCCGGCGCACGTTCTCGAGGCACTCGGAGAGCGCCAGCAGGAAGGAGTCGAGCGCGGCGCCGTCGAGGACGACCTCGCCCGAGCCGTGCCAGATCACATCGAGGCCCATCCGGCCGAACCGGTCCTTGACGCTCTCCAGCGAGTTCGACGCGGGCGACACGGTGACGCTGGTCAGCTGGTAGGAGCCGGACGCGCTCGGCGTCGGCGCCCCGCCGAGCCGCAGCTGGCGCAGCAGCTGCGCGTCCTCCGCGGCCTGGCGCCGCAGCGCATCGACCGAGACGCCGCGGCCGGAGTGCGCGAGGAGGGTGAGCGTCGCGAGGACGGTGTCGTGCAGCAGTCGGGCGCCCTGGCGGCGCTGCGCCTCCGTCTCGCTGGCCTGCCGCTCGACGCGGTGGGCGTTGCCGATGCTGTCGATGCGCCGGACGACCCGGGGGACCGCGGTGCTGATCCAGAGGGCGTAGCCGCAGAGGACACCCCAGGGGAGCATGCACTGCACGATCGCGTTCGAGATCATCGCCTCGTCGGCGACGACGACGGAGAGGGCGACGCTGGGCACCAGCACCGGGAGCACCAGCAGGAGCCGCCGGGCGGAGGTGGTCAGCACCACCGCGACGCTGCTGGTGAGGGCGTTGGCGGTGCTGACGATCACGTAGCCCTCGAAGCCGCCGTCGGGCAGCACGGCACCCGCGAGTCCCGCGCTGAGCAGCAGCCCGCCGAAAGCGACGAGCACCACCCAGACCTTGCGGCCGCTGCGGCCGAGCTGCACGTGCGCGGCGGCGAGCCCGAGGATCAGCGCGACGGCGAAGGGCCGCGCCTCGGGCGGCAGGACGTCGCGGCCGAGCGCCATGGCGATCGCGGTGGCGTCGATGAGGAGCCCGATGCCGCAGGCGGACTGGCGGAGGAGGCGGTCGCGCTCTCGGGCGCTGCGGGCCAACGGCACGGGCACGCTCCTTCCGGCGGGCGGCGCGGTGCGGACCCCCCGCGACTCACGATAGTCACTGCCCGGGGCGGCGCCGCCAGGAGGGCCGGTTCGGCGTCAGCTCTCGAGCAGGCGGGTCTCGAGCAGGCGGGCGAGGTGCGCGCCGACCGCGTCGTCCTCGATCAGGAAGCCGTCGTGGCCGAACGTCGAGCTGATCACGGCGACGTCGTCCCCGTCGATGTTGCCCGGGGCGTGCGCGGCGATGATCCGCTGGCCCTCGACGGGGAAGAGCCGGTCGCTGTCGATGCCGAGCACCAGCGTGGGGCTGGTGATCCTCTCGAGCGCCTCCGCCTCGCCGCCGCGGCCGCGCCCGACGTCGTGCGAGTTCATCGCCTCGACGAGGGTGATGTAGCTGTTCGCGTCGAAGCGGCGGGTGAACTTGTTGCCGTGGAAGTCGAGGTAGGACTCCACCGCGAACCGGCCGCCGCCGCCGAGCGGGCTGAGGCCGGACTGCCAGCTCCGCTCGAAGCGGTCGTTGAGCTCGGACGGGCTGCGGTAGTTGAGCAGCGCCATCCGCCGGGCGAGGGCGAGGCCGTGGTACGGGCCCTGGCCGTCGCCGGCGTCGTAGTAGGCGCCGCCCGCGAAGGCGGCGTCGTTGCGGATGGCCTCGAGCTGGACGAAGTTCAGCGCGATCTGGTCCGAGGTGGCGCGCGGGGGAGCGGCGAGGACGGCGAGCCGCGCAACGCGCTCCGGGTGGTCGATGCCCCACTCCAGCGCCTGCATCCCGCCCATCGAGCCGCCGATCACCGTGTGCCAGCGCTCGATGCCGAGCCGGTCGGAGAGGAGGGTCTGCACGCCGACCTGGTCGCGGATCGTCGTGTAGGGGAAGCGCGCGCCCCACTCGTGCCCGTCCGGGGCGAGGGAGGCGGGGCCGGTCGAGCCCTGGCAGCCGCCGAGCATGTTCGGGGCGACGACGAAGTAGCGGTCGGTGTCGATGACGAGACCGGGTCCGACGAGCCCCGACCACCAGCCGTCGGTCGCGTGCCCGCGGTCGCCGCGGCCGATCAGATGCGAGTCGCCGGTGAGGGCGTGCAGCACCAGGATCGCGTTGTCGCGCTCGGGGGAGAGCTCGCCCCAGGTCTCGAAAGCGACGCGCACGTGCGGCAGGCGGCCGCCCGCCTCGAACGCGAACGGCCCGATCTCGGCGAAGAGCCGACCGCCGGGGTGGTCGCCCTCGCGCCAGGCGCCGGTCGCGGGCGGCTTGCCGATCACCGAGCGGAGCTGGCGCTCGGTGATGAACGCCGAAGGGACGGTGTCCTCGAGTGTCTGCTGCCAGTCCATAGCGGTGTCCATCGTGGCAGAGTGCGGCGGGTCGGCCGCCTTTGTTACGCGGGGGTGACGCGTCCCCGCTGATCGAGTAGGCCGCGCAGCGGCCCCCACTTGCTGATCGAGTAGGCCGCGCAGCGGCCCCCCTTGCTGATCGAGTAGGCCGCGCAGCGGCCGTATCGAGATCCACCGTTCTGCCGAGGGTGGGTCTCGAGACGCCGCTGCGCGGCTACTCGACCGGCATGAAGGGGCCGTCAGGCGTTCGCGCGCGACGCCTCCACCACGCTGCGGGCGGCGCGCAGCGCCTGGGCGAGGTCGGCACGCAGGTCGTCGATGTTCTCGAGGCCGACCGAGAGGCGCACCAGCCCCGGCGTGACACCCGCGGTGAGCTGCTGCTCCGGCGTGAGCTGCGAGTGCGTGGTCGACGCCGGGTGGATCACGAGCGAGCGGACGTCGCCGATGTTCGCCAGGTGCGAGAACAGCACGAGCGAGTCGACGAAGGCGCGGCCGGCGTCCACGCCGCCCTTGAGCTCGAACGACAGCACGGCACCCACGCCCTTCGGCGCGTAGTGGTTCGCGGCCGCGTACCAGGGCGAGGTGGGCAGACCGGAGTAGTTGACCGACGCGATGTCGGAGTGGTTCTCCAGGTACTCCGCGATCTCCTGCGCGTTCTGCACATGGCGCTCGATCCGCAGCGACAGGGTCTCGATGCCCTGGATGAGCTGCCAGGCGCTCGCCGGCGCGATCGAGGCGCCGAGGTCGCGCAGCAGCTGCACCCGGGCCTTGATGATGTACGCGAGCGAGTCGCCGACCGCGTCGGTGTAGACCGCGCCGTGGTACGAGTGGTCGGGCGTGGTCAGTCCCGGAAACTTCGCGGCGTTCGCGGTCCAGGAGAAGGTGCCGCCGTCGACGATGGCGCCGCCGATGACGGTGCCGTGACCGCCGAGGAACTTGGTCGCCGAGTGCACGATGATGTCGGCGCCGTGCTCGAACGGGCGGATCAGGTACGGCGTCGCGATGGTGTTGTCCACGATCAGCGGCACGCCGGCCTCGTGCGCGACGTCGGCGACGGCGCGGATGTCGAGGATGTTGATCTTCGGGTTGCCGATGGTCTCGGCGAAGAAGAGCTTCGTGTTCGGGCGGACCGCGCGGCGCCACTCCTCCTGGTCGTCCTGGTTCTCGACGAAGGTCGTCTCGATGCCGAGCTTGGCCAGCGTGTACTTGAAGAGGTTGTAGGTGCCGCCGTAGATCGACGAGGAGGAGACGAGGTGGTCGCCGGCCTGCGCGATGTTGAGCACGGCCGCGGTCTCGGCCGCCTGGCCGGAGGCGAGCAGGAGCGCGCCGGAGCCGCCTTCGAGCGCGGTGAGGCGCTCCTCCACGACCGCCTGGGTCGGGTTCTGGATGCGGGTGTAGATGTTGCCGAACTCGGCGAGCGAGAAGAGGTTCTTCGCGTGCTCGGCGTTGTCGAAGACGTAGGAGGTGGTCTGGTAGATCGGCGTCGCGCGCGCCTTGGTGACGGGGTCGGGTGCGGCTCCGGAGTGGATCTGCTTGGTCTCGAACTGCCACGTCTCGGAGTCGGTCATGGTGCATCCCATCGCATCGTCGGTTCGGAACGGGGGCCGTTCCCCGTCGCCTGAGCCTAGGTGGGAGCCGCGGGTGCGACGAGGGCACCCGACACACGGGGTAACGCCCTGCGGGCGGCGACGCGCCGGTTCAGCGCCCGGTGCGGATCCCGGAGGTCGGGTGCGGGTCGCGCTTGGACCCGGTCGGATCGGCGCGGTTCGGCCGCTCCGGCCGCTCGTCGACGACCGGCGCGAACAGCCACGCCGCCCTCGGCTCGACGATCCTGTGGAAGAGGGTGCGGGTCCAGCCGAGGGAGAGCGCCACCGAGACCGCGATGCAGAAGACGATCATCAGGACGAGCGCGAGCGTGCTCTCGGTCGCGGACAGCAGCCCGGACTCCCGCAGCGGGTAGAGGACGAAGCTGTGCAGCAGGTACACGTACATCGTCGACTGCCCCCAGGCCGTCATCGCCGTGCGGCGGCGCGGGATCAGGCTGAACAGCGCGAGCGAGAGCACCACCGCGGCCGCCATCAGCGCCAGCCGCACCAGGCCCGCCCACCAGGCGGTCTCGCCGAGCGCGTCGTAGGGCCGGTCGTAGAAGAACCAGTAGCGCAGGTCGGCCGCGCGGAAGGCGTCGATGTTGACGGTCATCACGACGACCGTCGCGGCGAAGAGGGCGACGGCGATCACTCGCGAGACGAGGATCTGCCGCGGCGTCAGATCGAGCCAGCGGTCCACCAGCAGCCGGGAGCCGGCCTTCCACCCGCGCAGGCGCCAGCCGAAGACGAAGAACGGCAGGATCCCGATCGCGCGGGCGAGCGAGAAGGTCGAGTCGATGTTGTCGTAGTAGCTGACGCCCACGGCGAGCACGACGCTGATCAGCAGCGGCCAGCGCAGCAGCGCCAGATAGGGGAGCACCAGCCGGAAGATCCCGAGCGCGAGCAGGAACCACAGGGTCCAGCTCGGCTTCGTCGGGTTGAACTCCTGCTTGCCCTCGACCGCGAACTGCACCAGCGTCCAGATCGTCTCCATGATCAGGTACGGCAGCAGGATGTCGGTGAGCACCCGGCGCATCGCCCGCGCGTTCGGCGGCCCGCCCTTGGAGAAGTAGCCCGAGATGATCGCGAACGCCGGCATGTGGAAGGCGTAGATCGTCAGGTACACGATCAGCGAGGTGTCCGAGTTGGCGGTGAGCCGCTGGATCCCGTGCCCGATCACGACGAGGGCGACGCAGACGAAGCGGGCGTTGTCCCAGAGCGGGACGCGGCGCTTCGGGGGAGTGGGCGACCCGGCGGTGGCGGGAGCCGGGTCGGCGGGCTGCATGCGGCCAGGCTAGCGTTGGCTCCGACGACGGTGTCGATGGTGTCCGAGGCTTGACGGAAAGAGGACGAGCGTGGTTCGACGCGTCGTGGTGACAGGGGCGAGTTCGGGGATCGGTGCGGCGAGCGTCCGCCTGTTCCGCGAGCACGGCTGGGACGTGGTGGCGGTCGCCCGCCGCCGGGAGAAGCTCGAGGCGCTCGCCGCGGAGACCGGGGCGAGCGTGTTCGTCGCCGATCTGACCGACGCCGCGCAGGTCGACGCGCTGCGCGGCCACCTCGCCGCGACCGGGGCCGTGCACGCGCTGGTCAACAACGCGGGCGGCGCCCTCGGCCTCGACTCGGTCGAGGCGTCGGATCCGGCCGACTGGACCCGGATGTTCGAGATCAACGTGCTCTCGGTGAAGCTGGTCACGAGCGCGCTGCTGCCGCTGCTGCGGGCCGGCATCGCCGACGCCGGCTCCGAGGGCTCGGCCGACATCGTCACGGTGACCTCGATCGCCGGCCACGTCGCCTACGAGGGCGGCGGCGGCTACAACGCCGCGAAGTTCGCCGCGCACGCGCTCGTCGCGGTCCTGCGCCTCGAGCTCGCCGGGGAGCCGATCCGCGTCATCGAGATCGCGCCCGGCATGGTCCACACCGAGGAGTTCTCCCTCGTCCGCTTCGGCGGCGACCGCGAGCGCGCCGACAAGGTCTACGCCGACGTGCCCGCCCCGCTGGTGGCGGAGGACGTCGCCGCGGCGATCGTCTCCTCCGTCGAGCTGCCCGCACACGTCAACCTCGATCTGGTGACGATCAAGCCGGTGGCCCAGGCCGCCCCGCACAAGGTGATCAAGGGCGCGCTCACCCCGAAGGAGTGACCCTGCGCCACCGCGAGGTCCCGTGATGTGACGCGGGGCCTCGCGACGCTCTAGCCTGTCCCTCATGGTTTCCGACGCCGACGACTCCGCCGCCCTCCTCGCCGCCACGGAGAAGGAGGTCCTCGGCTGGCTCGAGTTCGGTGACGCCGCTCGCCATCTCGCCGACGACGTCGTCGCCTCCGGCTACCGCCCCGAGCTCGTCGTCGCCATCGCCCGCGGCGGCCTGCTGCTCGCGGGTGCCGTCGCCTACGCGCTCGGCATCAAGAGCTGCGGCGCGCTGAACGTCGAGTTCTACACCGGCGTCGAGGCGCGCCTGGCCGCGCCCGTGGTGCTGCCGCCGCTGCTCGACGAGGCGTCGGTGCGCGGCAAGCGCATCCTGCTCGTCGACGACGTGTCCGACTCCGGGCACACCCTCCGCCTCTCGGTCGACCTGATCCGCGCGATGGGCGCCGAGGTGCAGACCGTCACGCTCTACACCAAGCCGCGCACGGTGCTCGAGCCGGACTTCTACTGGCGGCGGACCCCGCGCTGGATCGTCTTCCCCTGGTCGGCCCTGCCCCCGGTGGCGGGCGCGCTGGCGGAGGACGACGAGTGAGCGTCCACCTGATCGGCGGCGGGGGCGGCGCCGAGCACGACCAGCAGCTGTACGGCGCGTTCCTGGCCGAGGCGCACGACCACGCCGTCGACGCGGGCCGGATCGACGGACCGCGGATCGCGATCGTCGTCGTCCACGACGGTCTCGGCCCGGAGGTCTACGCGGCCTGGGCGGCGACGCTCGCCACGGTCGGCAAGCTGCTGCCCTTCGCGGTGATGAAGCCCGAGGGCGGCCGGATCGACCCGGCGGTGTTCGACGACGTCGACGGGATCCTCGTCGGCGGCGGCCTCACCCCCGCCTACCGGGACGCGCTCGAGGCGTCGTTCCCGCGCCTGCGCGACCTCGTCTCCTCCGGAGTGCCCTACGCCGGCTTCTCGGCGGGCGCCGCCGTCGCGGCCGACCGCGCCATCGTCGGCGGCTTCCGCATCGGCGGCGTCCCCGTGGCGCCGGAGCACGCGGCGGAGGAGCTGGACGAGGTCGCGGTGCTCGAGGGCATCGGCCTCGTCGACGTCTCGATCGACGTGCACGCCGCGCAGTGGGGCACGCTCGGCCGCCTGGTCGCGGCCGTCGAGGCCGGGCTGGTCGACGGCGGCGTCGCCATCGACGAGTCGACCGTCCTGACCGTCGGCACGGGCGCCCTGCGCGTCCGCGGCGCGGGCTCGGTCTGGCGCGCGAGCGCGGGCGAGGCCGGAGTGTCGGTCGCCACCCTCGCCGCGAGCTGAGCGTGGACCTCCCGGAGCTGGCCGAGGCCGGCCTGATCGACCGCGGCTGGGCGGACGCGCTCGCCCCCGTCGGCGCCGACATCGCGGCGATGGGCGACTTCCTCCGCGCCGAGACGGCGGCGGGCCGCCCCTACCTGCCCGCCGGCAAGGACGTGCTGCGCGCGTTCGCGGCGCCGCTCGCGGACGTCCGGGTGCTGATCGTCGGGCAGGACCCGTACCCGACGCCCGGGCATCCGATCGGCCTCTCCTTCGCGGTGGAGCGGCACGTGCGGCCGCTCCCGCGCAGCCTGCAGAACATCTACCGCGAGCTCCGCGACGACCTCGGCGTCGCCCCGCCCGAGCACGGCGATCTCAGCGGCTGGACCGCGAGCGGCGTGCTGCTGCTCAACCGCGTGCTCACGGTCGCGCCCGGGGCTCCCGCCTCGCACCGCGGCAAGGGCTGGGAGCGCATCACCGAGCACGCGATCCGCACCCTCGTCGCCCGCGATCGGCCGCTCGTCGCGATCCTCTGGGGGCGCGACGCGGCGAATCTGCGGCCGCTGCTGGGCGACTCCGGCATCGTCGAGAGCACGCACCCGAGCCCGCTGTCGGCCTCGCGCGGCTTCTTCGGCTCGGCGCCGTTCAGCCGCGCGAACGCGCTCCTCGCCGAGCGCGGCGCGGAGCCCGTCGACTGGGCGCACCTGCCCTGACGACAGCGGCCCACCGCGGGTGCGGCGCTCCGCCGGCCCGGCTACGCTGGCCCGGCTGCGCTGGCCCGGATCGGGGCCGCCGCCGTGGCACCAGCGCCCACGCAGCACGACCACCACACGACCACCACACGACCACCGGGAGAGGGAGCGAGATGCTCGAGGAAGAGTACGAGCAGCGCCGGGTCCTCCCGCCGCACCTGCGCCGGGCGCCCGCCCCCGAGCCGGAGTTCTCCTTCGAGATCCGCGAGGCGCGCGACGCCGACCTCCCGGACATCCAGGAGATCTACAACCACTACGTCCGCAACACCGTGGTCACCTTCGACGAGGACGACTCGACGCTCAAGGAGTGGCGCTCGAAGTTCTCCCGCAACCAGAAGCTCGGGCTGCCGTTCATCGTGGCCGTCTCGCCCTCGGGGCAGATCCTCGGCTACGCGATGGTGTCGCCGTGGTCGTCCAAGCGGGCCTACCGCTTCACGGTCGAGAACTCGATCTACCTCCGTGCCGCATCGACCGGCAAGGGCCTGGGCAAGGCGCTGATGACCGAGCTGCTCGACCGGGCGAAGGCGGTCGGCATCCGCCAGGTCATGGCCGTCATCGCGGACAAGGGTGCGGAGGCGTCGCTCGGGATGCACGCGCAGTACGGCTTCGTCGAGGTCGGCCGGATGGGCCGGGTCGGCTTCAAGTTCGAGCGCTGGCTGAGCACGGTGCTGATGCAGAAGACGCTGAAGTAGCGCCGCCCGGGTCGCTGCGAAAGCGCCGGGGTGCCGGGAACGGCGCGGGGTCCTTCCCTACACTTGTCGGCATGGAATGGCTCGTCCCGCTCATCGTCGTCGTCGTGCTCGTCGTGATCCTCGGGATCTACCTCTGGGCGACCTACAACTCCCTCGTCACCCTCAACGTCCGCGTCGACGAGGCCTGGAGCGACATCACCGTCCAGCTGAAGCGGCGGGCCGATCTGATCCCGAACGTGATCGACTCCGTGAAGGGCTACGCGGCGCACGAGCGCCAGGTCTTCGAGTCGGTGACCCGTGCGCGCGCCGAGACGCTCTCCGCGCAGGGTCCCGCCGAGGCCTCCGCCGCCGAGGACCACATGCAGAAGGCGCTGAAGTCGATCTTCGCCGTCGCCGAGGCGTACCCGCAGCTGCAGTCGAGCCAGAACTTCCTGCAGCTCCAGGGCGAGCTGGTCGACTCGGAGGACAGGATCCAGTCGGCGCGGCGCTTCTACAACGGCGGCGTGCGCGAGATGAACACCAAGGTGACGGTCTTCCCCAACACGCTCTTCTCCCGCCGCCTCGGCTTCTCCGAGCGCGAGTTCTTCGAGGTCGGCGACCTCGCCGCGATCTCGGAGCCCCCGCGCGTGCAGTTCTGACGACGTCGCGCCCGCTGGTCGCGCAGCCGCGCCTGCTTGCTGGTCGAGTAGCCGCGCAGCGGCGCCTGCCTTGCTGGTCGAGTAGCCGCGCAGCGGCGTATCGAGACCCGCGCACCTACGCCGAGCTCGCCGCCAGCGGCCCGCCGTCGAGCGTGGTCAGGTACTCGTCGAAGACGGGGGCCGGGTCGGTGCCCGTCGCCACGGCGTCGACGAGCGCGCGTCGCACCAGCGCCAGCACGACCGTCGCGAGCACGGACGCGCGCGGCTCGTCACCGGCCGGCAGTCCCATCCGCAGCGCGATGCTCGGCGTGAGCGCCGCCTCGCCGTCGTGCAGCGACTGCGCCCAGACCGCCCGCATCGCCGGCGTCTCGGTGAGCAGCGGCATCAGCCGGAGGGTGCGCTCGAGCTGCGGCCCCGAGGCGGCGGCGGCGAACGCGGCGCCGAGCGCGGCGTTCAGCGACTCCGCCGCCGGACGCGCCGTGAGCTCGCGCGCCATCGCCGCGATCGCCGCGTAGAGCACCGGCCGCACGCAGTCCTCCTTGCCGCCGAGGTAGCGGTGGAAGGTGCGCAGCGAGATGCCGGCGGCGTGGGCGAGGTCGATCGAGCTGACCCCCTTCGTCGTGCCGCGCTCGAGCAGCAGCCCGACGCACTTCTCCGAGAGCGCGAGGGCGATCGGCCCCTTCCGCTCCTGCGGCCCGCTCACGCGAGCACCTCCCGGTGCCCGGCCGTCAGCGCGACCAGCAGCTCGGCCGCCAGGGTGCCGCGGCCGACGACCTCGACCGACCCGAGCCCCTGCCAGTGCGCGGCGGTGACGAGCAGCGCGGCGAGGCGTCCGGCGGCGTCCGGCGGCGCTCCCGGCTCGCGCCATGCCGCCTGCACCCGGAGCACGCCGCTCTGCCGATCGCTCTTCAGGTCGACCCGCGCCGCGATCACGTCGTCGAGCAGCACCGGCAGCACGTAGTAGCCGTGCACGCGCTGCGCCGCCGGGGTGTAGATCTCGATCCGGTAGTGGAAGTCGAAGAACAGCTCGGCGCGCGGGCGGTGCCAGACGACGGGGTCGAACGGCGACAGGAGCGCGTCGGCCCGCAGCGTGCGCGGTCGCCGCGCCGCGACGTGCCGCCAGAGCGGCAGCGGCCGGCCCGAGCGCTCCCAGCCGCGCACCTCGACCGGCACCAGCTCGCCCGCGTCGACCAGATCGCGCACGGCGGCGGCCGTGGGCGCCTGCAGCAGCCGGTGGTAGTCGGCGAGGTCGCCGAGGGTGCCGACGCCGAGGGCGATCGCGGAGCGGCGGACCAGCTCGCGGATCGCGTCCTCCGTGGACACCTCGGCGTCGAGCACCTCCCGCGGCAGCACCTGCTCGGCCAGGGCGTAGGAGCGCTCGAAGCGGGTCCGCCCGGCGGTCACCACCTCGCCCCAGCGGAAGAGCACCTCGAGCCCGCGCTTGATGTCGGACCAGCCCCACCACGGACCGGTGCGGGTGTTCGCCTCGTGCTCGATCGCCGAGGCGCGCAGCGGACCGTCGGCGAGGGCCGCCCGCAGCCAGTCGAGCGTGGAGCGGTTCTCCGCCGCCCAGCCCTCGTGCTCGGGGATCCGGACGCGGCGGTAGTACTCCATCCGCCAGCGGTAGAGCGGCAGATCGGCGCGGCGGATCAGCGCGGCCTCGTGGGCCCAGTACTCGAGGTAGTGGCCCTTCGGCGAGAACGCGACGGCGTCGAGCAGGGCGCGGTCGTAGGGGCCGAGCCGGGCGAGGACGGGGAGGTAGTGGCTCCGCTCGAAGACGTTGACCGAGTCGAGCTGCAGCGGCCGGATGCGGTCGACGACGCCGAGGATCTGCCGGGTGCCGACCCGCGGCGGCGGCGCGGCGCCGAAGCCCTGGGCGGCCAGGGCGATGCGGCGCGCGAGCGCGGGGCTGAGCTGCTCGGTCATGGTGCCCCCACGCTAGCGAAGGCCGCCGACATCGGCCGATCCCGAGGTGACCGTGCCCCAGCGCCGAGTGTTCCCGTCCGGTTCATCCGGGCGGCCCCGGGATGTCGGGAGCCGCCCCTACGTTTCCCGAGGCGCCCGCAGGGGCCCACCCACCCGACTCCTGGAGGACTCTTGACGACCCAGCGCTTCCCCCGCGCCGCCGTGCTCGCCGCCGCGACCGCCGCTCTCGCTCTCACCCTGACCGCCTGCTCGGGCGACGCCGGCGCCTCGTCCGGCTCGGCGTCCGGCGACGCGTCCGTCGACGCCTCGACCGCGACCTCCGCCGCCGACCTCGGCGGACTCGACGCGCTGATCGAGGCCGCGAAGGCCGAGGGCGAGCTGAACGTGATCGCCCTGCCCGACAACTGGGCCAACTACGGCGAGCTCATCTCGGGCTTCGAGGACGAGTACGGCATCACCGTCAACTCGGCCGACCCGGACGTCTCCTCCGCCGAGGAGATCAGCACCGCGCAGAACCTGGCCGGCCAGGACACCGCGCCCGACGTCTTCGATCTGGGCGCCGCCGTGGCGCTGGCCAACACCGATCTGTTCGCGCCGTACCAGGTCGAGACCTGGGACGACATCCCCGAGGGCAACCGCGAGGAGACCGGCCTCTGGGTGAACGACTACACCGGCCTGATGTCGATCGGCTACGACGCCGAGGCCGTGCCCGCCCCCGAGTCGCTCGACGACCTGCTCGGCGCCGACTACCGCGGCTCCGTCGCGATCAACGGCGACCCGACCCAGGCCGGGGCCGCGGCCGCCGCGGTGCAGCTCGCCGCCGTCCAGTCGGGCGGCTCGGCCGACGACGTCCAGCCGGGCATCGACTTCTTCGAGAAGCTCAACGATGCAGGCAACTTCCTGCCGCTGGACCCGACCGACGCGACCATCGCCTCCGGTGAGACCCCGGTCGTCTTCGACTGGAGCTACAACAACCTCGCCGCGGCGAAGGCCAACGAGGGCACCCGGGAGTGGACCACCACGGTCCTCCCCGGCACCGCGGTCGGCAGCTACTACAACCAGGCGATCAACGCCGACGCGCCGCACCCGGCCGCCGCGCGCCTCTGGCAGGAGTACCTCTACTCCGACGCCGCGCAGAACCTCTACCTCGCGGCCGGCGCCTACCCGGTGCGCCTGGCGGCCATGGTCGAGGCCGGCACCGTCGACCAGGAGGCGCTCGACGCCGTCGGCGCCGCCCCGGAGGACCTCGTCCAGTTCACCTCCGAGCAGACCGAGGCCGCCTCGGCCCTGCTGGCCGAGAAGTGGGCCGCGGCGATCCAGTGACGACCGCCGCCGTCCGCGCCGTCCCCGGGGCCCGCGCGCCCCGGGGACGGCGCGTCCTCCCCGAGGCGCTCGGCGTCGCGCCGTTCGCGGTCTACGTCCTGCTCTTCCTGGCCGTGCCGACCGTGCTCGCCGTCGGCACCGGCTTCGTGGACGGCGACGGCCGGCCGACGCTCGCGAACGTCGCGGCGCTCGGTGATCCCGTCATCCTGTCGACGTTCGGCGCCTCGCTCGGCCTGTCGGCCCTCACCGCGGTCGTCGGAGCGGTCCTCGGCGCGATCGTCTGCCTCGCCCTGCTCGGCGCCGACCCGCGCGGACCGCTCCGCACGATCGTCGACGCCGCGGCGAGCGTCCTCGCGCAGTTCGGCGGCGTGATGCTCGCCTTCGCCTTCATCGCGACGATCGGCGTCCAGGGCCTGGTCACGACCCTCCTGGCCGGCGCCGGCGTCGATCTCTACGCCGACGGCGTCTGGCTCTACCAGCTGCCCGGGCTGATCCTGCCCTACCTCTACTTCCAGGTGCCGCTGATGGTGCTGACCTTCCTGCCCGCGCTCGAGGGCCTGCGCCCCGAGTGGTCCGAGGCGAACGCCGTGCTCGGCGGCGGAGCGGTGAGCTACTGGTGGCGCGTCGCGATGCCGGTGCTCGCCCCCTCCTTCCTCGGCTCGGTGCTGCTTCTGTTCGCCAACGCGTTCTCCTCGTTCGCGACCGCCGCCGCGCTGATCAGCCAGGGCGCGCAGATCGTGCCGCTGCAGATCCGCGCCGCGCTCGTCAGCGAGACGGTGCTCGGCCGGGAGAACCTGGCCGGCGCGCTCGCGCTCGGGATGCTCCTCGTGATGATCGTGCTGATGTCCGGCTACGCGCTGCTGCAGCGCCGCGCGCGGCGGTGGCAGCGGTGACCCGCGCCCTGTCCCGCGTGGTCCTGGTCGTCACCGGCCTCGCCTTCGCGGTGCCGCTGATCGCGATGGCGGAGTTCACCCTGCGCGGCGCCGGCGGCTACGACCTCTCGCACTGGACGGCGGTCCTCGACCCGGAGAACGAGCGCGGCTACCGCGCGCTCTTCCAGGGCATCGGCAACTCGCTGATCCTCGCCGTCGTCACCGCCCTGATCGTGCTGGTGCTGCTCGTGCCGACGATGCTGCTGGTCGAGATCCGCCTGCCGCGGCTGCGCCGGGCGCTCGAGCTGGTCTGCCTGCTGCCGCTGACCGTCCCCGCGATCGTGCTGGTCGTCGGACTGGCACCCGTCTACTCGGTGATCACGCGCCTCGTCGGCTCCGCGCCGTGGACGCTCGCCCTCGCCTACGGGGTGCTCGTGCTGCCCTACGCGTATCGCGCGATCGCCGCGGATCTCGCCGGGCTCGACGCGATCACGCTCTCGGAGGCGGCCCGCTCGCTGGGCGCCGGCCCGTTCGGCGTGCTCGTCCGGGTGCTGCTGCCGAACCTCCGCCGCGGTCTCGTCGCCGCCGCGCTGATCACCGTCGCCGTGGTCCTCGGCGAGTACACGATCGCCTCGCTGCTCAGCCGCACGACGCTGCAGACCGGCCTCGTCCAGGTGTCGAAGCAGGACGCCTACATCGCCGTGATCTTCTCGCTCCTCTCCCTCCTGTTCGCCTTCGCCCTGCTGCTCGGGATCGGCCGCCTCGCGCGGATCGGCCTCGTCGCGACCGGGCGCCGCGCCCCGAAAGGCACCTCGTGACCGCGCCCCTCTCCCCGGGCGCTCGCGTCCGCTTCCTCGACGTCGCCCGCCACTACGGCGCGGCACGGGCCCTCGACGGAGTCTCGTTCGACGTGGCGCCGGGCGAGTTCATCGCCCTGCTCGGCCCGTCCGGCTGCGGCAAGACCACGGCCCTGCGCGCGCTGAGCGGTCTGGAGCGGATCGACTCCGGCCGCATCCTCGTCGACGAGCGCGACGTCGCCGACCTGCCGGTGGCCCGCCGCGACATGGGCATGGTCTTCCAGTCGTACTCGCTCTTCCCGCACCTGCGCGCCCGCGAGAACGTGGAGTTCGGCCTGCGCACCCGCGGCGTCGCGGCGAAGGAGCGGCGGACGGCCGCGCAGGACGCGCTCGACCTGGTCGGCCTCGGCGCCCTCGGCGACCGCTACGCGCACCAGCTCTCCGGCGGCCAGCAGCAGCGGGTGGCGCTCGCCCGGGCGCTCGTGACCCGGCCGCGCGTGCTCCTGCTCGACGAGCCGCTCTCCGCGCTGGACGCGAAGGTGCGCGTGCAGCTGCGCGACGAGATCAAGCGGCTCCAGACCGAGATCGGCATCACCACCTTCTTCGTCACGCACGACCAGGAGGAGGCGCTCGCCGTCGCCGACCGCGTCGCGGTGATGAACGCCGGGCGGATCGAGCAGCTCGGAGCGCCGGAGGACCTCTACGCGCGGCCGTCCACGCCGTTCGTCGCGCACTTCGTCGGGCTCTCGAACGTCGTGCCCGGCGTCGTCTCGGCCGGCGGTGTCTCGGTGCTCGGCGCGCGCCTGCCGCTCGTCGACGCCTCGGCAGGCGACGGCGCGGTGTCGGCGTTCCTCCGCCCCGAGGACATCGAGATCGTCCCCGGCGGCGCCCCCGGCGCGCTCCCGGCGGTCGTCGTCGCGACGAGCTTCCTCGGCCCGGTGCGCCGCTCGACGGTCCGCACGGAGCAGGGCGAGGAGCTCGTCGTGCAGCACGCGGCCGGCACCCGGCTCGAGCCGGGGGAGCGGGTCGGCCTCGCGCTCGCGCGGCGGCCGGTGGCCGTGCGCGCCGCCTCGTGAGCCGTCGCGGATACCGCCCGCGGAATGCGGCGGGGATTAGTCTGGGCGGATGAGACTCGGCCGGTCCCGCCGCACGTCCGGCGCCCGCGACGCCGTCCGTCCCACGGCGCCTCCCGCTGCCGCTCCGCCGTCCCGCCCGCTCGACCCGGACGCCGCCTTCGTGAGCACCGGGATGCGGATCGCCGGGGCCTGGGCCTGGCGGATCCTCGTGGTGGCCGCCGCGCTCGCCGTGCTCGGCCTGCTGGTGATCGAGCTGCGGCTGATCGTCATCCCGCTGCTGCTCGCGATCGTCATCGCGGCCCTGCTCGTGCCGTTCTCGATGTTCCTGCAGCGCCACCACTGGCCCAAGTGGCTCGCGATCGTGGTCGCCGAGCTCGGCATCGTCCTCGTGATCGGCGGGCTGCTCTTCCTCGTCGTCACGCAGGTCTACTCCGGCTTCGACGACCTCAGCCGCCAGACGGTGCAGTCCTACGACGATCTGAAGACCTGGCTGCTCGAGGGCCCGCTGCACCTCACCGAGACCGACATCAACCAGTACGCGCAGCAGGCGCTCGCCGCGGTGCAGCAGGACTCGGGCGTGCTGGTCAGTGGCGCCCTCAGCGTCGGCTCGACGGTCGGGCACGTGCTCACCGGCGTGCTGCTGACGCTGTTCTCGACGCTCTTCATCCTGATCGACGGTCCGAACATCTGGCGCTGGGTCGTCCGGCTCTTCCCGCACCGCGCGCGCAGCGCCGTGGACGGGGCGGGGCGCGCGGGCTGGATCACGCTGACCAACTTCGTGAAGGTGCAGATCCTCGTCGCCTTCGTCGACGCCGTCGGCATCGGGCTCGGCTCGTTCCTGCTGGGCGTCCCGCTCGCGATCCCGATCGGCGTGCTCGTCTTCCTCGGCTCGTTCGTGCCGGTGATCGGCGCGGTCGTCACCGGGGCGCTCGCCGTCTTCATCGCGCTGGTCTACAACGGACCGGTCATCGCGCTGATCCTGCTGATCGTCGTCCTCGGCGTGCAGCAGCTGGAGGGGCACATCCTCCAGCCCCTGATCATGGGCTCCGCCGTCAAGGTGCACCCGCTCGCCGTCGTCCTCGCGGTCGCCGGCGGCTCGATCGTCGCGGGCATCGCCGGCGCGTTCTTCGCGGTCCCCGTGGTCGCGACCCTCAACGTCATGGTCAACTACGTCGCGAGCGGAGCCTGGCGCTCGCCGACCCGAACCCCCGAGAGAGTTGCCGAAGAGCATGCAGACTAGCCGCGTCGTCGGACCGACCCTGAGCGAGTTCGAGGCGGCCCGAACCGTCCTCGCCCCCGTGATCGCGAACACCCCGATGGAGACGAGCACGTTCCTCGCCGAGGTGCTCGGCTCGCCCGTGTTCCTCAAGTGCGAGAACCTGCAGCGCACCGGGTCGTACAAGATCCGCGGCGCCGTCTTCCGGCTCTCGCACCTCACCCCCGAGGAGCGGGAGCGCGGAGTCGTCGCCGCCTCGGCCGGCAACCACGCCCAGGGCGTCGCCTTCGCCGCGCGCGAGCTCGGCATCAAGGCGACCATCTTCATGCCGATCGGCGTCGCGCTGCCCAAGCTCGCGGCGACCCGCGACTACGGCGCGGAGGTGGTGCTCAGCGGGCACATCTTCAACGAGGCCCTCGCCGCCGCGGCCGAGTTCGCCGAGAGCACCGGTGCCGTCTTCATCCCGCCCTACGACCACCCCGACGTCATCACGGGCCAGGGCACCATCGGCCTGGAGATCCTCGAGCAGGCGCCCGGCGTCGAGACGCTCGTCGTCCCGATCGGCGGCGGCGGGCTCATCGCCGGCGTCGCGTCGGCCGCGAAGCAGAAGGCCGCCCAGGAGGGTCGCACCCTGCGCGTCATCGGCGTCCAGGCGGCGAACGCCGCGCCGTATCCGCTGTCACTGGCGGCCGGCGAGCCGATCGCCATCACGATCTCGCCCACCATCGCCGACGGCATCGCGGTCGCGAAGCCCGGGCAGCTCAACTTCGAGATCATCCGCGAGGTCGTCGACGAGGTCGTCACCGTCGAGGACGACGATACCGCCCGGGCGCTTCTGGTGCTGCTGGAGCGCGCGAAGCTGGTCGTCGAGCCGGCCGGAGCGGTCGGCATCGCCGCGATCCTCACCGGCAAGATCCGGGACGCGGGCCGCACCGCGGTCATCCTCTCCGGCGGCAACATCGACCCGCTGATGATGGAGCGGGTGATCAGCCGGGGCCTCGCCGCCTCCGAGCGCTACCTCAAGATGAGCATCGGACTGCCGGACCGGCCGGGCCAGCTCGCGCGGATCGCCGACCTGATCTCGGAGGCGAACGCCAACGTCGTCGAGGTGCTGCACACCCGGCACGGCCGCGGCCTGCAGATCAGCGAGGTCGAGCTCGAGATCAGCGTCGAGACCCGCGGCCCCGAGCACGCCGACCGCGTCCTCCAGGTCCTCCGCGACGCCGGCTACAGCCCCCGTCTGTCACGCGGCTAGCCCGGCACCTCCGCGAGATGCCACTTGTGACGCTTCGACACGGCGTGTCGAGCGCACAAGTGGCATCTCGCGGAGTGCGTCAGCGCTGAGGCTCAGTGGCCGTTCCACGTTTCGACGTCGACGACCTTCACCGTGATGCTGCGGCCGTTGGGGGCCTCGAAGGTGGTGGAGTCGCCGACCTTCAGGCCCATGATCGCGCCGCCGAGCGGGCTCTGCGGGCTGTAGACGTCGAGGTCGCTCTCGCCGGCCATCTCGCGGTTGCCGAGGAGGAAGCGCGACTCGTCGCCGGCGATCTCGGCCGTGATGATCGTGCCCGCCTCGACCACGCCGTGGCTCTCGGGCGGCGTGCCGATCTCGGCCTCGCGCAGCAGAGCGGTCAGCTGGCGGATGCGCGCCTCGATCTTGCCCTGCTCGTCCTTCGCGGCGTGGTAGCCGCCGTTCTCCTTGAGGTCGCCCTCCTCGCGGGCGACCTCGATGCGCTTGGCGATCTCGAGGCGTCCGTTGGTGGACAGCTCGGTGTGCTCCGCCTGAAGGCGGTCGTACGACTCCTGGGTCATCCAGGTGACCTGAGGCTGGTCGGCCATGGTGGGCTCCTCACAGGACGGCCGCGCGCGACCGACGGTGCTGTCGGGCGCCTGGCCCGTCGACCGGATCGACCGAGGGCGTGCGGCGGGGGAAAAGAACAAGGCCCCGACGAGTCCGTCAGGGCACCCGGACACCCTACGGGAGCCAGCAGGAGGAGATCAAACCTGTCGTGGCCAGCTCCGTGGTGCGGACCGTCTCGGTGAAGGAGCGGAAGCGCTCGGTCGACGCGGGGTACTCGACGACCAGCCAGCCGACCACGGCGGACTGCTCGTTCAGCGCCTGCACGGCGCAGGCCGCGTCGCGTCCGGTCGGGACGGTCAGGTCGAAGGACACCTGCACCGTGCGGTCGTCGACGACGACGTGCGCCGTGTCCTGCACGTCGACGCCGTCGCGGGCGCCGTCGAGCCCGGCCCAGATCACCCAGGCCGCGAAGACGGCGACGAAGGCGACGGCGACGAGGGCGAAGAGGCGCCGGTCGCCGCGGCGGCTGCGCGGCGTGCGGCCGTAGCGGGAGGCGAGGGGACCGGCGGAGCGGACGGCGCCCGGGTCGAGGGCGGGGTCGCTCGCGCGCTCGTCGCTCTCGGACGTTCGGGCGGCCACGGAACTCCCTGGGGTGAAGCGACTATTCTGGCGGGTGACGTGCGCCGGTGGAAACCGTGCGACGCCCCCATTAAACCCCGACGAATCGAGCGATCGTGTCCCAGGCCGTCCAGGTCTCCGCAGATTCAGAGGCGCCTGCCGCTGCGGCACCGCGCGAGGTCCCGCGCCTGCTCGCCGTGCACGCCCACCCGGACGACGAGTCCAGCAAGGGCGCGGCGACGCTCGCCTCCTACGCCGACCGCGGCGCGGAGGTCATGGTCGTCTCCTGCACCGGCGGCGAGGCCGGGTCGATCCTCAACGAGGCCCTCTCCGCGCGTGCGCACGCCGAGCGCGACATGGGCGGCCTCCGCCGCTACGAGATGGCCGCGGCCCGGGAGGCGCTCGGCGTCGAGCACACCTGGCTCGGCTTCGTCGACTCGGGCATGCCCGAGGACGGCGCGGTCGCCGCGGACTCCTTCGCCGGCCTGCCGCTCGCCACCGCCTCCGCCCCGCTGGTGCGACTGGTGCGCCGGTTCCGCCCGCACGTGATCATCAGCTACGACGAGAACGGCGGCTACCCGCACCCCGACCACATCCGTGCGCACCAGGTCGCCGTCGAGGCGTTCCGGGCCGCGGGCGAGGCGACGGAGTACCCCGGTCTCGGCGCCCCCTGGTCGGTCTCGAAGCTCTACTACGACCGCGTCTTCACCTCGCAGAAGCTGCGCGCGATCGCCGAGCACATCCGGGCGATCGACCCGGAGGACCCGCTGCTCGCCTCCTTCGAGGAGATGAAGCGCTGGAACGAGGAGACGCCCTACCTCGCCACCACGAAGATCGTCGTCTCGGGCTTCCACGACCGCCGCGACGCGGCCCTGCTGGCGCACGCGAGCCAGGTCGCTCCGGACAACAAGTTCTTCTTCCTGCCGCACTCGGCCATCGACGCCGCCTGGCCGACCGACGACTTCCAGCTCGTGCAGAGCCGTGTCGACGCGCCGACGCCCGAGACCGACCTCTTCGCGGGGATCGACGTCGCGCTGCCGGATGACGCCGCACCGGCCGCCACCACCGTCTCCGAGGAGCAGACCGCATGATCGCCGCGACCGTGCTCGAGGCCGCCCAGTACGCTCTGATCCGCGCCGCCGAGGCGACCCCCGTCCCCACCACCCCGCCCGAGTTCAACGAGGACACGGTCACGCCCGGCCTCTTCGGCTTCGTCACGATGTTCGTGATCGCGCTGGCCGCCGTCTTCCTCGCGCTCGACATGGTCCGCCGGGTCCGCCGGACGACCTACCGCGCGCAGGTCAACGAGCAGCTCGACGCCGAGGAGCACGAGAGCGCGGAGGGCCCGGCCGGCCGCTAGGCGGTCGCGCCGCGGTCAGCCGACGTTGTACGTCGGGTGCAGGCAGACGATCAGCGCCGCCGTCCAGTGGCAGAGGAACGCCACCGCGGTGAGCGCGTGGAAGATCTCGTGGAAGCCGAAGACCCCGGGCACCGGGTTCGGCCGCTTGAGCCCGTAGATCACCGCGCCGACGGTGTAGCAGAGGCCGCCGACGAGGACGAGCACCATCATCGCCGCGCTCGCCTCGAACAGCGGGCCGAGGTACATCACGGCGGCCCAGCCCAGGAGCAGGTAGAGCGGCACGTAGAGCCAGCGCGGTGCCGAGATCCAGAACACGCGGAAGCCGATCCCGAGCAGCGCCCCCGCCCAGACCAGCACGAGCAGCAGCGTGCCCTGCGAGGGCGGCAGGGCGAGCGCGGCGAGCGGCGTGTAGGTGCCCGCGATGAGCAGGAAGATGTTCGCGTGGTCGATCCGCTTGAGGATGATCTTCGTCCGCGGCGACCAGTCGAAGCGGTGGTAGAGCGCGGAGTTGCCGAAGAGCAGCAGCGACGACGCCGCGAACACGGTGGCCGCCCACTTCGCCGGAGCGCCGTCCGCGAGCGTCACCAGGACGATCCCGGCGGCGATCGCCAGCGGGAACAGCCCGGCGTGGATCCAGCCGCGCCAGGTGGGCCGCGTCTCGGTCGCCGGTCCGTGCGCGATCTCGTCCTCGACGAGCGGGAGTGCGGGCAGCGACGCGCCGGCCGCGTCGTCCCGGGCCACGGCGCGCGCATCCGGATCGGGGGTGGGGGAGGTCGGCCGGTGGCTCATAGGCACGAGGATACGACCCGCCGCCGCGGGGCGACCGGGAGAGCCGGATCGGCCGGGGGAACGGCCGGGGTCCGCTACGGCGGCGCGGATTCGACTACCGTGGCACCGTGCCGAAGCCGAGACTGCCTGTGGGAAGGGACCTCCTCTACGGCGTCTACAAGAAGCGCCTGCGGTCGAGTCTCGAGGGTGCCGCGCTGCCGAACCACGTCGCGATGATCATCGACGGGAACCGCCGGTGGGCCCGCCAGCGGGCGCTCGAGACGGCGGCGCACGGGCACCGCGCGGGCGCGGCGAAGGTGCACGAGTTCCTGCAGTGGTGCGACGAGCTCGGCGTCCGGCACGTCACCCTCTACCTGCTCTCGCAGGACAACCTCGTCGGCCGGGAGAGCTCCGAGCTGACCGAGCTGATCGCGATCATCGCCGACCTCGCCGCGGAGGTCTCGCAGCAGCCGGAGTGGCGGGTGCAGCACGTCGGCTCGGACGACGGACTGCCCGAATCGCTGGTCTCGGCCCTCGACTGCGCGGAGGAGCGCACCGCCGCGCACACCGGGCTGCACGTGAACCTCGCGGTGGGCTACGGCGGCCGCCACGAGATCGCTCAGGCGGTCCGGAGCATCCTCGACGAGCACGGCAAGCGCGGCTCGTCGATCGAGGACGTCGCGGAGCTGCTCACGCCCGAGCTGATCGGCGAGCACCTCTACACGAGCGGCCAGCCCGATCCGGACCTGGTGATCCGCACCTCGGGCGAGCAGCGGCTCTCCGACTTCATGCTCTGGCAGAGCGCGCACAGCGAGTTCTACTTCATGGAGGCGCTCGGCCCGGACATCCGCGAGGTCGACTTCCTCCGCGCGCTGCGCGATTACGCCGGTCGGCACCGCCGCTTCGGCAGCTGAGCCGCCCTCCTGCGCGCGCTGTTCACATAGCCGTTACACGTTCGTCTCGGCAAGAACCACACGGCTGTCATTTCCGGGGTTAGGTTCGGATCATCAGGTGACGCACCTGGTCGAGTCGGCCACACAAGTACGACTCGATGACTGCCAGTGAAGGAACTGCGCGGTGCCGAGACGCACCACCGGCCGACTCGAATCCTCTGAAGTGAGTCGGGGGCTCCGGCCCCCGGAATGTGGAGAGTCGACGTGACAGTTCCCCAGGGTACGGATCCGCAGAACGGCACGCAGGGCGCGGTCCACCGCCGCGCACAGCACGGCTCCTCGGATCGCACCGAGCAGCTCCAGCGCACCTACGTCCTCGACACCTCGGTGCTGCTGTCGGATCCCTCCTCGATGTTCCGCTTCGCGGAGCACGCCGTCGTCCTGCCGATCGTCGTGATCAGCGAGCTCGAGGGCAAGCGCAACGACCCCGAGATCGGCTACTTCGCCCGCCAGGCGCTGCGCAATCTCGACGAGCTGCGGGTCAAGCACGAGCGGCTCGACTTCCCGATCCGGGTCGGCCGGGGCGGGACCCTCCGCGTCGAGCTCAACCACTCGAACATGTCGGTCCTCCCCAGCGGGCTGCAGCTCGGCGACAACGACTCGCGGATCCTCGCCGTCGCGATGAACCTGCAGAGCGAGGGCGCCCTCGTCACCGTCGTGTCGAAGGACATGCCGATGCGCGTGAAGGCCGCGTCGATCGGCCTCGCCGCCGAGGAGTACCTGGCCGAGCTCGCCCCCGAGTCCGGCTGGACCGGCATGGACGACGTCACCCTCGCCGGCGACCAGATGAGCGAGCTCTACGATCGCGAGCGGCTCTTCACCGACGAGGTCGCCGACATCCCGATCAACACCGGCCTCGTCGTGCACTCGGACCGCGGCTCCGCGCTCGCCCGGGTGACCGGCAAGCGCCAGATCGCGCTGGTGCGCGGCGACAGGGACGTCTTCGGCCTGCACGGCCGCTCGGCCGAGCAGCGGCTCGCGATCGACCTGCTGCTCGACCAGGAGGTGGGCATCGTCTCGCTCGGCGGCCGGGCCGGCACCGGCAAGTCGGCGCTCGCGCTCTGCGCGGGCCTCGAGGCCGTGCTGGAGAAGCGCCAGCACAAGAAGATCATGGTGTTCCGGCCGCTCTACGCGGTCGGCGGCCAGGACCTCGGCTTCCTGCCCGGCGACGCGGCGGAGAAGATGAACCCGTGGGCGCAGGCGGTCTTCGACACCCTCGGCGCGCTGGTCTCGCAGAACGTGCTCGACGAGGTGATCGAGCGCGGGATGCTCGAGGTGCTGCCGCTGACGCACATCCGCGGGCGCTCGCTGCACGACGCCTTCGTGATCGTCGACGAGGCGCAGTCGCTCGAGCGCAACGTGCTGCTGACGGTGCTGTCCCGGGTCGGCCAGAACTCGCGGGTGGTGCTCACCCACGACGTCGCGCAGCGGGACAACCTGCGGGTCGGCCGCTACGACGGCGTCGCCTCGGTGATCGAGACACTGAAGGGGCACCCGCTGTTCGCGCACGTCACGCTGACCCGCTCGGAGCGCTCGGCGAT
Organism: Rathayibacter sp. VKM Ac-2760; assembly: GCF_009834185.1. GTDB lineage: Bacteria > Actinomycetota > Actinomycetes > Actinomycetales > Microbacteriaceae > Rathayibacter. The sequence continues at coordinate 2,908,555 of NZ_CP047173.1, read as the reverse complement.
CGCGGCGCTCGTCACCGAGATGCTGGAGTCGAACGAGTCGGCCTGAGTCCCGAGCGACCTCCGGTCATCTCCGGCTCGCGGAATCGGCTCCGGCTCGCCGGAATCACCTGTTCCCGCGAGCCGGAGGTGTTTTCACGAGCCGGAGGTGTTCTCACGAGCCGGAGGTGCTTCGGCGCCGACGTGCTCGGGGGCTGCGGCGCGTAGCGTGGGGCGGGTGAGCATCCTCGACGACGCGCTCCTCGAGCGCTTCCGCCTCCGCGCGGCCGGCTACGACGAGCGCAACGTCTTCTTCACCGAGGACCTCGAGGAGCTGCGGGCCGCCGGCTACCTGACGATGCTCGTCCCGGAGGAGCTCGGCGGCGGCGGCCTCGGTCTCGAGCAGGCGACGGCCGAGCACACCCGGCTGGCCACCGCGGCGCCCGCGACGGCGCTGGCGACCACGATGCACCTGGTCTGGACGGGCATCGCGAAGGCGTTGCGCGCCCGCGGCGACTCCTCGCTCGAGCACGTCCTCGTCGACGCGGCGGCCGGGCACGTCTTCGCCTTCGGCAACAGCGAGCCCGGCAACGATCTCGTGCTCTCCGACTCCCTCACCCGGGCCGAGCCGCTGGGCGACGGCGGCTACCGCTTCACCGGCACCAAGATCTTCACCTCGCTCTCGCCGGCCTGGACGCGACTCGGGGTCTTCGGCCGCGACGACAGCGGGCCCGAGCCGCGGCTCGTGCACGGCTTCGTCGACCGGCCGTCGCCGGACGCGCCGGTGCCCGGGCTCACCGTGCACGACGACTGGGACACCCTCGGCATGCGCGCCACCCAGAGCCGCACGACGGTGCTCGACGGCGTCGAGGTGCCGGCGGCGCGGATGTTCCGCTCGCTGCCCGTCGGCCCCACCGCCGATCCGCTCGTCTTCGCGATCTTCGCCGATTTCGAGCTGCTGATCGCCTCGGTCTACCTCGGAGTCGCCCAGCGCGCCCTCGAGCTCGGCGTGGCATCAGCGCGGAAGCGGACGTCGCTGCGGGCCGGCGGGCGGCCGCTGGCCGAGGACCCGGACATCCGCTGGCGCCTCGCCGACGCCGCGATCCTGCTCGACGGGCTCCGGGCGCCGCTCGCGAGCGCGGCGGCCGACGTCGACGCGCTGGTGGACCGCGGGGCGGCCTGGTTCCCCTCGCTCGTCGGGGTGAAGATCCGGACGACCGAGGCGGCGCTGCGCATCGTCGAGAGCGCCGTCCGCGTCTCGGGCGGTTCGTCCTACCGCCGCGACTCCGAGCTGTCGCGGCTCTACCGTGACGTGCTCGCCGGACTCTTCCATCCGTCCGACGACGAGTCCGCGCACGGGCTCTTCGCGAACGCCCTGCTCGGGCCGGTGCCGCCCCGCGACTGACGCGCGAGCCTGTGGAGAACTCCGGCGGCCCGGTCTCGATCCGCTCTAGGGTCGGCGGATGCAGCGGGCCGGCGATCTCCTGGCCGCCCTCACCGGGGCGGTCCTGCTCGGTGCGGTCGCCCTCAGGCGGACCGCGCCGCCCGCCGCGACGGTCGTCGTCCTCGTCGTCGCCGCGGTGACGGTGCCGCTCGTCGTCGCCGATGTGCGCGAGCGACGGCTGCCGAACGTGCTGACCGCGCCGATCCTGCTGGTCGCCTGCGCGTCGGCGGGCGGCGACGCGCTGAGCGGCCGGATGCCGGCGTCTCTGCCGGCCGTGCTCGCGACGGCGCTCGCTCTCGAGGTGCTGCATCTCGCGGGCGGGCTGGGGAGGGGCGACGTGAAGCTCGGCGCGGCGCTGGCCGCTCCGCTGGCGGCGATCGATCCGGTGCTCGCCCTGGCGGGACCGGTGCTGGCCTTCGTCCTCGCGGGGGCGTGGAGTCTGCCGGCGGTCCTCAGCGGCGGCGGGGCGGCGCGGATCCCGTTCGGGCCGTTCCAGCTCGCGGCGTTCTGGCTCGTGCTCGCCCTGGTCTGAGCGGCCGGCTCCGAGTGCTGGCCGCGGGGGCGGTGGAGGTGTAGACCGGGACGGAGAGCGAGGAGGCCCGCGGTGGCGGACGTGACAGGGGACCGGGGCGGGGCGGCGCCCGAGCGCACGACCTGCGTGATCGTGGGCGGTGGGCCGGCGGGGCTCGTGCTCGGGCTGCTGCTGGCGCGGGGCGGGGTCGAGGTGACGGTGCTGGAGAAGCACGCCGACTTCCTCCGCGATTTCCGCGGTGACACCGTGCACCCGACCACGCTGGGGCTGCTCGAGGACCTCGGGCTGCTCGGCCGGTTCGAGGCGATCCCGCACTCGCGGGTCGAGCGGGTGACGATCCCCGACCGCGGCGGTCGCGGCCTCGTGCTCGCCGACTTCGGGCGGCTGCCGCTGCGCCATCCGTACGTCGCGATGGTGCCGCAGTGGGATCTGCTGGCGCTGCTCGCCGAGGCGGCGGGGGAGGAGCGCGGGTTCACGCTCCGCACCGAGCACGAGGCGACCGGGGTGATCCGCGAGGGAGGGCGGATCAGCGGGGTCGAGTACCGCTCGCCTACGGGGAGTGGTCGCCTCCGCGCGGACCTGGTCGTCGCCTGCGACGGACGTTGGTCGGCCGTGCGGCGCTCGGCCGGGCTGGCGGTGCGCTCGCTGCCGGTCGGCTTCGACGTGTGGTGGTACCGCATCCCGACGCAGCACCCGGTCGGCGAGTCGCTCCTGCCCCGGATCGGCCGGGGCCGGGTGGCGATCGCCATCCCGCGCCGCGGCTACCTCCAGGTGGCGCGGCTGGGGCCCAAGGGCACCGATCGAGCGGTGCGGGAGCGGGGGATCGAGGCGTTCCGGGCGGAGGCGGCGCAGCAGCTCCCCGAGGTCGCCGCGGACGTGGCGAGGATCGCCTCGATGGACGAGGTGAAGCACCTCGACGTCCGGCTCGAGCGGCTGCCGCGCTGGCACGAGCCCGGGCTGCTCTGCCTCGGTGACGCGGCGCACGCGATGTCACCGGTCGGCGGGGTGGGCATCAACCTGGCGGTGCAGGACGCGGTGGCGGCGGCGCGGCTGCTGGCCGGGCCGCTGCGGCGCGGGGTGCTGCGGACGGCGGCCGGCGACTGCCTGCTGGCGCGGGTGCAGCGGCGGCGGGCGCTGCCGGCGGTGCTGATCCAGTCCCTGCAGCGGGTGCTGCACGCGCGGCTGATCATGCCGGCGCTGGCCGGACGGCTCGCCGGGCCGCCGCGGGCGCTGGCGGTGCTGCCGGCTGCTGCCGGGGCTCGCGGTGGTGCCGGCGGCGGTGGTGGGCGTCGGGCCGCGGCCCGAGCGCGTGCCGTCGTGGGCGCGGCGAGCGGCGACGCCGTGAGCTGGAGTGCCGGTGAGGGTGGGTCTCGATACGCGCCTGCGGCGCTACTCGACCAGCAGGTGGCGGCGACGCCCGACCGCCAGCTGCCTGCTGATCGAGTGGCCCGCGGAGCGGGCGTCTCGAGATCCGGGGTGGGCGGGGGTCAGCCCGGGCGGGTCATCGACATGACGTCGAGGGCGCTGTCGAGCTGCGCCTCCGTCACCTCGCCGCGCTCGACGAAGCCGAGGTCGACGACCGACTCGCGCACGGTGATGCCCTTGGCGACCGAGTTCTTCGCGACCTTGGCGGCGGCCTCGTAGCCGATGACCTTGTTCAGCGGCGTGACGATCGAGGGCGACGACTCCGCCAGCGCTCGCGCGCGCTCCACGTTCGCCTCGAGGCCGTCGATCGTCTTGTCGGCGAGCAGCGTCGCGGACGCGGCGAGCAGGCGGATCGACTCCAGCAGAGCCGTGCCCATCACGGGGATGGCGACGTTGAGCTCGAAGGCGCCGGACGCGCCGGCCCAGGCGATCGTCGCGTCGTTGCCGATCACGCGGGCGCAGACCATCAGCACGGCCTCCGGGATGACCGGGTTGACCTTGCCGGGCATGATCGACGAGCCGGGCTGGAGGTCCGGGATGCTGAGCTCGCCGAGCCCCGTGTTCGGGCCCGAGCCCATCCAGCGCAGGTCGTTGTTGATCTTGGTGAGGCTGACCGCGAGCACGCGCAGCGCACCCGAGGCCTCGACCAGCGAGTCGCGCGCGCCCTGGGCCTCGAAGTGGTTGCGGGCCTCCGTGACGGGGAGCCCGGTCTCCTCCGCGAGGCGGGCGATGACCTTCGCCGGGAAGCCGGCCGGCGTGTTGATGCCGGTGCCGACGGCGGTGCCGCCGAGCGGGACCTCCGCGACGCGGGGGAGGGCGGACTGCACGCGCTCGATGCCGAGGCGGATCTGCGCGGCGTAGCCGCCGAACTCCTGGCCGAGGGTGACGGGCGTGGCGTCCATCAGGTGGGTGCGGCCGGCCTTGACGACCTCGGCCCACAGCTCGGCCTTGGTCTCGAGCGACTCGGCCAGGCGCTCGAGCGAGGGGATCAGGTCCTCGATCAGCGCGCCGGTCACGGCGACGTGCACCGAGGTCGGGAAGACGTCGTTCGAGGACTGCGACGCGTTGACGTGGTCGTTCGGGTGCACCGTGCGGCCGAGCGCGGTGGTGGCGAGGGTGGCGAGCACCTCGTTCATGTTCATGTTCGACGAGGTGCCCGAGCCGGTCTGGTAGACGTCGATCGGGAAGTGCTCGTCGTAGCCGCCGCCGACGATCAGGTCGGCCGCGTCGGCGATGGAGCGCGCGATCTCGTCGTCCAGCACGCCGAGCTCGGCGTTGACGAGGGCCGCGGCCTTCTTGATCCGGGCGAGCGCCGCGATCTGGGCCGGCTCGAGGCCCGCCCCCGAGATCGGGAAGTTCTCGACCGCGCGCTGCGTCTGCGCGGCGTAGAGCGCGTCGCGCGGGACGCGCACCTCGCCCATCGTGTCGTGCTCGATGCGGAAGTCGCCGGAGTCGGAGGCGCCGGAGTCGGTCGGGGAGGTGTCCACCACGCTGTGTTCGTCCTGTTCTGTTCGGTTCATCGGTTCGGTGAGGTCTGGTCGGTCGTCCGGCCGATTACTCGGCGTCGGGAGCGGTCGAGACGCTCTGGAGCGGGCTGGAGGTGCGCTCCTGCTCCGAGCGGTAGGGGCTGAGCTGCGGGGGGTCGATGCCGAGGACCACGTCGGAGTCGACGGTGCCGTCGGCGAGTCGGTAGTTGGCGCCGACGACGGCGAGCTCGCCCGCGGCCACCGCGTCGGCGATGAGCGGGGAGCGCTGCAGCAGCTCGGCGACCGTGTCGCGGAGGTGCTCGCGGCCGACCGCGAGAGCGTCGGTCGTCGACGGGTCGACGAGCACCCGGCCGTCGGGCTGCGGGCCGACGATGCGGCGCACCGCGGGGATGATCGGCTCGATCAGGTGCTCGATGTGCGGGGGGAGCCGCTCGGCGCCGGGCGCCTGCGACTGGATCGCGGCCTTGACCGCTCCGCACTCGTCGTGGCCGAGGACGAGGATCAGCTTGACGCCGAGCACGGCCACGCCGTACTCGAGGGAGCCGATGATCGAGTCGGCGATGACCTGGCCGGCGTTGCGGACGACGAAGAGGTCGCCGAGGCCGAGGTCGAAGATGATCTCGGCGGCCAGCCGGCTGTCGCTGCAGCCGAAGAGCGCCGCGAGCGGCTTCTGCTCGGCGGCGAGCTCGTTGCGGCGCTCGACGTCCTGGCGGGGGTGCCGCGGCTCACCGGCGACGAAGCGCTGGTTGCCGCGGAGCATCTCCTTCCACACCCACGACGGCGGGCGCGACTCGCGCGCGACGGCGATGCTCTGCGGCACCTCGTGCTGGGGACTCGACGGATCGAAGCTCAACGGGACTCCTCCTGGCCGATCTGCGGGGTGATGGCGTCGACGACCTGGCGGATCTCCTCCGTCGGGGCCGTGCCGTAGACGAGGTAGGTGCTGCCACCGGCCGTCGTCTCGAGAGCGTAGGGGGTGTTGCCGGTGTCGCCGGCGCCCTCGCGGTGGTCGTAGACCGTCCACTCGCGGCCGTCGATCTGCTCGACGCCGGTGGCGGCGGCGCTGTCGAGCTGGCCGGAGACCCAGCGCTCGTCGGCGTCGAAGCCCTGGCTGATGCCGATGTAGCCGTTCTTCGGCGTGATCAGGCCGACGTACCAGTACTCGACGCCGCCGTCCTCGCGCAGCTCGGCCGCGTTCGAGGACCAGGAGTCGGGCAGGTCGGGCGCGGCGAGCGTCTCGCTCTCGCCGAGCTGGAACTGGGCGGCGACCGCCGGCACGTCGACCGGGTCGCGGACGGTGCCCTCGCCGCGCGGGACGATCAGCACGATCAGCGCGACGGCGCCGACGGTCGCGAGCAGCGAGAAGACGAGGTTGTTGACGGTCTTGCGCTGGCGGTAGAGCCGGGAGTTCTCGGCCTTGCGCGCGGCGGTCTCGGCGGCCGTCTCGGGCCGGCCGAGCTCGGCGACGACGCGCGGCGGCTTCTCGCGGCTCATCCGTTGCTCGATCCGCCGGCGCCGGATCCGCCCGAGCGCGCGGCGTCGAGCCGGGCGCGGGCGCCGATCAGCCACTCCTCGCAGCGGGCCGCGAGCGCCTCGCCGCGCTCCCAGAGGGCGAGCGAGCGCTCGAGCGTGGAGCTGCCCTGCTCGAGCTCGGAGACGACGCGGACGAGCTCGTCGCGCGCCTGCTCGTAGCTGAAGCCGGAGACGTCGGTCTCGCCGGAGGGGACGGGGTCGCTCGACTGCACAGCGGGGGAGTCGGTGCGGGCGTCGGCCATGGGGGTGATCCTATCGATGGGGGCTGCGAGGAGGGCGCGGGGCGGCGGGAGCCGGGCGGGTCAGCCGCGGCCCGCGGGATCGGCCGCGGGGCCGGTCGAGCGAGCGGCGACGGCGCCCTCGGCGAGGGTGAGGACGAGCGCCTCGCCCTCGGCGGCGTCGGCCGGCGCGCGGACGACGTGGCCCGCGGCGTTCTGCACGATCGCGTAGCCGCGGTCGAGGGTGTGCTGCGGCGAGAGGGCGCGCAGGTGCCCGTGCAGGCGCTCGACCTCGAGCTGCGCGCGCTCGATCCGCCGCTCGACCAGCTCGGCGCCCCGGGCGACCCAGCGGGTCAGCTCCTCGGAGCGCTGATCGACGAGCACCCGCGGCTGCGCGAGGACCGGCCGCGAGCGCAGCTGCGAGAGCCGGTCGACCTCGTGCGAGACGAGCCCGCTGACCCGCGTGGTCATCCGCAGCCGCGCCTGCTGCACGCGGAGCAGCTCGTCGGAGACGTCCGGGACGACCCGCTTCGCCGCGTCGGTCGGCGTGGACGCGCGGAGGTCCGCGACGTCGTCGAGCAGCGGGCGGTCGGCCTCGTGCCCGATGGCGCTGACGACGGGGGTGGCGCAGGCGGCGACCGCGCGGACGAGGGACTCGTCGCTGAAGCCGAGCAGATTCTGGAAGTCGCCGCCGCCGCGGGCGATCACGATGACGTCGATGCTCGGATCGGCGTCGAGGGTGCGCAGGGCGGAGGTGACCTCGGACACCGTGCGCTCGCCCTGCACGGCGGCGTGCACGACGCGGAAGCGGACGGCCGGCCAGCGCAGCTGGGCGTTGCGGAGGACGTCCTTCTCGGCGTCGGAGTCCCTGCCGGTGATCAGGCCGATGCCGTGCGGGAGGAAGGGGAGCCGCTTCTTGCGCGCGGGCTCGAACAGCCCCTCGGAGGCGAGCTGCCGGCGCAGCCGCTCCAGCTTCTCGAGCAGATCGCCGAGCCCGACGTGCCGCATCTCGAACACTTGCATCGAGAGCGTGCCGCCCTTGACCCAGTAGTTCGGCTTGACCAGCGCGATCACGCGGTCGCCCTGCTTGAGGTCGGCGGGCAGCCTCGCCCGGACGGACGACCAGACGGTGAAGCCGACGGTCGCGTCACCGGACAGGTCCTTGAGCTTGCCGTAGACGTTGCCGCCCGAGACGCCCCACTGGGTGATCTCGCCCTCGACCCACGCCGTGCCGAGACGCTCGATCCAGCCCTTGATCTTGCTCGCGAGCAGACCGACCGGCCAGGGTGCATCGGCGGTGGGAGGGGCGTCTGTCATCGGAGCCTTCGCTGGAGCGGGCGGGCGGGGGAGCGGGTGGCGAACCCGCGACGACCACGGTACGGGATGCCTCCGACACCTCGGCGGTGGCGTCGTCGAGACGCGCGTGGAGGCGCTCGCCGGCCGCTCGGCAGCGGATCCGACCCTTCCGCGGGGAGCACAGGATGCACCGCGTAGAATCGCCGGGTGAGTGAAGCCCCGATCAGCCTGCCCATGCCGCGCATGCCCCGCGCTACCGGGCGCCTGCGCGACGAGCCCGTCGCCGGTGCCAAGCGGGTGCTCCTCGCCGCTCCCCGCGGCTACTGCGCCGGCGTCGACCGCGCGGTCGTCGCCGTCGAGAAGGCGATCGAGCACTACGGCGCCCCCGTCTACGTGCGCAAGCAGATCGTGCACAACGTGCACGTCGTCTCCACGCTCGAGAGCCAGGGCGCGATCTTCGTCGAGGAGGTCGACGAGGTCCCCGAGGGCTCGCACATCGTCTTCAGCGCCCACGGCGTCTCGCCGGCGGTCGTGCAGAGTGCGGCCGACCGCAATCTGCAGGCGATCGACGCGACCTGCCCGCTGGTCACCAAGGTGCACCGCGAGGCCGTGCGCTTCGCCCGCGACGACTTCGAGATCCTCCTGATCGGCCACGAGGGCCACGAGGAGGTCGAGGGCACCGCGGGGGAGGCTCCTGATCACGTGACCCTGGTCGGCAGCCCCGACGACGTGCCGAACATCGTGGTGAAGGACCCGGACAAGGTCGTCTGGCTGTCGCAGACCACGCTCTCGGTCGACGAGACGATGGAGACGGTGCGCCGCCTCCGCGAGCGCTTCCCCAACCTGCAGGACCCGCCGAGCGACGACATCTGCTACGCCACCCAGAACCGCCAGGTCGCGATCAAGAAGGTCGCCGAGCACGCCGAGCTGGTCATCGTCGTCGGCTCCGCCAACTCGTCCAACTCGGTCCGCCTCGTCGAGGTCGCGCTCGAGTACGGCGCCAAGGCCGCCTACCGGATCGACTACTCCAGCGAGATCAAGCAGGAGTGGCTGGACGGCATCCGCACCGTCGGCGTCACCAGCGGCGCCTCGGTGCCCGAGGTCCTCGTGCGCGAGGTGCTCGACGACCTCGCCGCCGCCGGCTACGGCGATGTCGAGGAGGTCAAGACGGCGGAGGAGGACTTGATGTTCTCGCTGCCCAAGGAGCTGCGCAAGGACGTCGCCGGCAAGCGCGACGCCCGCGGCGCCGGCGGACGCGTGAGCGCCCCCGTCCGCGCCTGACGCTCCGCGCGCCTGACGCTCCGCGCGCCCGACGCGAAGAAGGCCGCCGCTCCCGAGGGAGGGCGGCCTTCTCGCGTGAGCGGGTGTCGGCGCTAGACGTCCGTGCCGGTCCCGGCGGACATCCGCGAGACGTAGTCGGCGAAGGTCGGGTCGCCGAGGATCGCGATGGCCGCGACCGTCAGCGAGAGCACGATCGTCGCGACGATGCCAAGGATCGGCACCAGCACGGCGCGCTTGCCGGCCCGCAGTCGGCGGATCGAGATCCAGACCGCGAAGGCCACGATCAGCGCCTGCGCGAGAGCGACGACCAGCCCGAGGGTGCGGGCGAGCTCGGGCGAGGCGTAGGTGCCGATGCCCTGGCTCGTGTAGAGCTCGGAGAGGGTGGTCGCGAAGCTCGACGGATCGAGCAGCGTCGGCACGGCGAAGAAGACGCCGAGCGCCAGCAGGATGATCGTGATCAGCCGGTCGACGGGGTGCGCCACGGTCTTCGCGGCCGGGGCGGTCGCGGGCCGCGGATCCGACTCGGACCCCCGCGGGTCCGGGACGACGACCGCGTCCTCCGGAGGCGTCCACGACCAGCCGGGCGGCGCGTACTCGCCGTACTGCGGTTCCGGGCGCGGGGAGCCGCTCGGCTGGTCGTGTGCGTTCGTCACGGAGCGGTGCCCTACTTGCCGGAGTGGCCGGCGGAGCCGAGCTGGCGGGTCGCCTCGGCGACGCGGACGGCCATGGCGGTCTCGGCGATCTTGCCCCACGAGCGCGGGTCGTAGACCTTCTTGTTGCCGACCTCGCCGTCGACCTTGAGGAAGCCGTCGTAGTTCTTCAGCACCGTGTCGGCGACCGAGCGGCTGAAGGCGTACTGGGTGTCCGTGTCGATGTTCATCTTGACGACGCCGTTGCGGACCGCCTCGGCGATCTCCTCGTCGGTCGAGCCGGAGCCGCCGTGGAAGACGAGGTCGAGCGGGAGCGCCTCGGTGCCGTACTTCTTCTGCAGGCCGTCCTGGATCTCGCGGAGGAGCTCGGGGCGCAGGCGCACGTTGCCGGGCTTGTAGACGCCGTGCACGTTGCCGAAGGTCAGCGCCGCCATGTAGCGGCCCTGCTCGCCGAAGCCGAGGGCCTCGACGGTCGCGATCGCGTCGTCGAGCGTCGTGTAGAGGTGCTCGTTGATGTCGTGCGAGACGCCGTCCTCCTCGCCGCCGACGACGCCGATCTCGACCTCGAGGATCGCGTTGATCGCCTTCACGCGCGGCAGGATCTCCTGCGCGATCTTCAGGTTCTCGTCGAGGGGCACGGCCGAGCCGTCCCACATGTGCGACTGGAAGAGCGGCTCGCGACCGGCCTTGACCTCCTCCTCGGAGGCGGCGATCAGCGGGTAGACGAAGCCGTCGAGCGCGTTCTGCGGGCAGTGGTCGGTGTGCAGGGCGACGGTGACCGGGTAGTTCTTGGCGACCTCGGTGGCGAACTTCGCGAAGGCGATCGCTCCGGCGGCGCGGTTCTTCACCGTGTGGCCGGCGAAGTAGTCGGCGCCTCCGGTGGTCACCTGGATGATGCCGTCCGAGCCGGCCTCGGACAGGCCCTGGAGCACGGAGTTGATGGTCTGCGAGGAGGAGACGTTGAACGCGGGGTACGCGAACCCGCCCTTCTTCGCCTTGTCGAGCATCTCTGCGTACTGGTCCGGGGTAGCGACGGGCATGGCATCTCCTTTGACGGATGAACGGGAGGGGGTCGGGCGAGGCCCGCGTCGGCGTCGAGTCTAGCGAGGCGGCTCCGGGGCTTCCCCCGGCCGCGGGGCACGCCTCCGATAGACTCCGCCCTGGGATGGGGATCCGCTCCGCGGGTCCTGCGACGACGCCGTCTGCACGAACTCGAACGCGAAGGACTCCGCGCTGTGACCGAAATCGACCACGACTCGCTCTACCTCCACCCGGACCGCAACCTCGGCATGGAGCTCGTCCGAGCCACCGAGGCCGCGGCGATCCGCGCCGTCCCCTTCATCGGCAAGGGCGACAAGAACGCCGCCGACGGCGCCGCCGTCGACGCCATGCGCACCTTCCTCGGCACCGTCAACTTCGACGGGGTCGTCGTCATCGGCGAGGGCGAGAAGGACAACGCGCCGATGCTCTACAACGGCGAGCACGTCGGCAACGGCTCCGGCCCGGCCGCGGACATCGCGGTCGACCCGATCGACGGCACCTCGCTCACCGCGGCCGGCCGGCAGAACGCGCTGTCGATGATCGCCGTCGCCGACCGCGGCGCGATGTTCGACCCGTCGGCCGTGTTCTACATGGAGAAGATCGTCACCGGGCCGGAGGGCGTCGGGATCATCGACATCCAGCGGCCGATCGGCGAGAACATCCGCGCGCTCGCCCGGGCGAAGCGCAAGCCCGTCGACGAGATGCGCATCGCGGTGCTCGACCGGCCGCGGCACGCGCAGCTGATCGACGACATCCGCGCCGCCGGCGCCGGGACGCGGCTGCTGCTCGACGGCGACGTCGCGGGCGGCATCAACGCCGCCCGGCACGACTCGCGGGTCGACATGTGCGTCGGCACCGGAGGGACGCCCGAGGGCATCATCACCGCCTGCGCCATCCGCGCGCTGGGCGGCGTCATCCAGGGCATCCTCCGCCCGAAGGACGACGACGAGCGCCAGCGCGCGATCGACGCCGGCCACGACCTCGACCGGGTGCTGCACGCGAACGACCTGGTCCGCAGCGACAACACCTACTTCGTCGCCACCGGCGTGACCAACGGCGGCCTGGTGAAGGGCGTCCGCAAGGAGGGCCACATCATCACCACCGAGTCGATCGTGCTGCGCTCGCGCTCCGGCACGATCCGCCGCGTGACGGCCCAGCACCTCGCGGAGAAGTGGGTCTAGGGAGTCCCTCCTCCTTGCTGGTCGAGTAGCCGCGGAGCGGCGTATCGAGACCCGGCGTTCGGACCTCGTTGGATCTCGATACGCGCCCTGCCGGCGCTACTCGATCAGCGGCGTCGGTCGGGCCCGCGGGCGCTACTCGATCGGCAGTGTCGGGCCCGCCGCTCAGGCGCTGCGCTCGTCGGGGGCGAGCAGCTCGACGGCCGTGAGCCGGCGCGGCGACGCGGTGACGCCGGCGGCCGGGGCGATGACGCGCGACTCGTCGAGGGTGTCGAACTGGCGTGCGGTGACGAGCACGCGGCTCTCGAGCGAGCCGGCGAAGGCGTTGTAGGAGTCGACCGTCTTCTCGATCGAGCGGCGCAGTCCCTCCGCGTGCTCGCCGAGCGTGCCCAGCCGCGCGTAGAGGGTCTTGCCGAGGTCGAGCAGGCGCTTCGCGTCGTCGGTCAGCACGTCCTGCTGCCAGGTGTAGGCGACCGTCTTCAGCACCGACCACAGCGTGACCGGCGACGCGAGGGCGACCCGCTTGCGGAACGCGTACTCGAGCAGCGTCGGGTCGGCGTCGAGTGCGCTCGCGAGCAGCGGCTCGCTCGGGATGAACGCGATGACGAACTCGGGGCTCGCCGGCAGGCCCGTCCAGTAGGCGCGACCGGCGAGGGCGTCGATGTGCCCGCGCAGGGCCCGCACGTGGGCGCGGAGCAGCCCCGCCCGGCGCGCCTCCTCCTCGGCGCCCGCACCGGCCGGGATCGCGCTCGCCTCGAGGTAGGCGTCGAACGGGACCTTCGCGTCGACCGCGATCGCCTTGCCGCCGGGAAGCCGCACGACCATGTCGGCGCGCCCGCGGCCGCCCTCGCCCTCGAGCCCGAACTGCACGTCGAAGTCGACGCGCTGGGTGAGCCCCGCGGCCTCGACCACGTTGCGCAGCTGCGTCTCGCCCCAGGCGCCGCGGCTGGCACTCGAGCGCAGCGCCGACGCGAGCGTCTCGGTCGTCGACCGCAGGCGCTCGCCGGCGACCCGCTGCCCCTCCAGCTGCTCGGTGATGGCGCCGAACTGCGCCGCGCGCTCGCTCTCGAGGCGGCGGACCGACTCCTGCATCCCGCGCAGGCTCTCGGCGACGGGGGAGAGCGTCTGCAGGATGCGCGCGTCGTGCCGTTCCCGCTCGGCCACGACCCGCAGCTGCTCCTGCAGCTCGCGGATCTGGTCGCGGGCGGAGCCGAGGTGCTCGCGGTGCTGCTCGACGACGGACTCGTGCCGCTCCTCCAGGCCCTCGGCGCGCGCCTGCGCCGTCGCCAGCTCGAGGGCGAGCGCAGTGTCGGGGGTCCGGGAGCGGGCGAGCAGGACGGCGACGACGGCGGCGAGGAGCGCGCCGACGACGAGGCCGAGAACGAAGCTGAGATCCATGCGCCGAGGAGACCACGGACCTCCGACATCGGTGCGCGCCGTCCCTCGGGAGCGGCCCCGCCGCCCCTCGAAAGGGTGTCGACGGCGAGGGGAGGCGGCGTCGGCGGTTGCCCCTAGGCTTCGGGACCATGGGGAATCACCGCCGTCCATCGCGCCTGCTCACCGCCGCGCTCGCCCTCGCCGTCGGTCTCGGCACCGCTCTCGTGCCGGTCGCCGCGGCGTCCGCCGCCGACGAGGCGCTGCCGCCGGCGTCGGTCCTCGTCGATCCGGGAGCGGGGGAGGCACGCGTCTCGGTCGCCGACGGCACCGACGTGCCCGATCTGAAGGTCCAGTACGAGGCGAGCAGCACGAAGAGCTTCCGCGCCGGCTACATCTTCAGCGACGCGAACTTCTTCGACAGCGATGCCCGCTCGGTGCAGCAGATGCAGGCGCTCCTCGACGACAAGGGCCGCAACTGCTCGGGCACCCCCAACGGCGTGCCCTGCCTCAAGGCGTTCAGCCAGGCGACGCCCTCGAAGGCCGCCGACGCGATGTGCAGCGCCTACAGCGGCGCCGCCGCCGAGTCCGCCGCGACGATCTTCACCCGCGTCGGCCTGGCCTGCGGCATCAGCCCGCTCGTCCTCGCCGTCCTGGTGCAGAAGGAGACGAGCCTCGTCTCCACGACGAGCCCGACCGCGCGCCTCTACAACCGGGCCACCGGCTTCAACTGCCCCGACAGCACTGGCTGCGACAACGGCTCGGCCGGCTTCTTCACCCAGGTCTACGGGGCCGCGCGCCAGTTCAAGAAGTACGCGAACCCGCCCGGATCCGGCTCGAACTTCACCGCCTACGCGGCGGGGACCACGCCGAGCATCCTCTTCAACCCCGACACGTCCTGCGGCTCCTCGCCGGTCGCCATCCGCAACCAGGCCACCGCGAACCTCTACTACTACACGCCGTACCAGCCGAACGACTACGCGCTCACCAACACCGGCAACCAGGCCTGCGCCACCTACGGCAACATCAACTTCTGGTACATCTTCAGCGACTGGAACGGCTCGCTCGCCAACGCCGGCATCGCCCCGGCCGGCCGCGTCGACACCCCGCGCATCTCGGGCGGCACGCTGACGGCCTCCGGCTGGGCCGTCGACCCGACGACGCAGCGCGCGCAGCTCGCCACCACCGTCACGATCACCGCGCCCGACGGCTCGAAGACCGTCCGCACGACGACCGCGAACGCCTCCCGCGGCGACATCCCGGGCGAGTACCCGGCCGCCGGCGGCAACCACGGCTTCTCGGCGACGGCTCCCGCCTCGGCGAGCGGCACCTACACCGTCTGCGCGAGCGCGGCCTCCGTCGACTGGAACCTCTGGACCGGGTCCGGCGACGCGAAGGCGCCCGGCAGCAAGGACCTCGGCTGCTCGAGCGTCTCGAACGGCCCCGGGATCGCCGTCGAGCGCCTCGCCGGCACCGACCGGCAGGACACCGCGGTGCAGGTCTCGAAGGCGACGTTCCGCGCGAACGTGCCCGTCGTCTACATCGCGACCGGCTCGACCTTCCCCGACGCGCTGAGCGCCGCGCCCGCCGCGGCCAAGCAGGGCGGACCGCTCCTCCTCGTCGACCGCGACTCCGCGTCGCAGCCGGTCCGTGCCGAGCTCGCCCGCCTGAAGCCCGCGAAGATCGTGGTCGTCGGCTCGGCGCTGAGCGTCAGCGACGCGCTGCTGCAGGACCTGAAGCAGTACGTCCGCACCGGAGCGACCCCGACCCGCCTCGGCGGCGTCGACCGCTACGACACGGCGAAGAAGATCGTCCAGTACGCCTTCTCCGACGGATCCAGCCAGGCCTGGCTCGCGACGGGCGAGAAGTTCCCCGACGCGCTCGGCGCCAGCGCCGCGGCCGGCTCGGTGGACGCCCCGGTGCTGCTGGTGAACGGCACGCTGCCGACCGCGGACGCCACCACGGCGAGCCTCGTCCGGCAGCTCGGCGTCCGCTCGCTCACCATCGCGGGTGACGCCAACTCGGTGAGCGCCGGCATCGAGAGCTCGCTCACTGTCGCCTCGAAGACCCGGATCGCCGGCTCGAACCGCTACGACACCTCGGAGCAGCTCAACCGGGCCGCCTTCCAAAGGGAGGCGACGGTCTACTTCGCGACCGGCGAGAACTTCCCGGACGCGCTCTCCGGAGCGACCGCGGCCGGCTACACCGGCAGCCCGCTCTTCGCGGTGCGGCCGGACTGCGTGCCCCAGGCGGTCCTGAACGACTTGACCGCGTTCGGCACGAAGAAGGTGATCCTCCTGGGCGGCACCGGCACGCTCTCGGAGGCGGTCGCCCGCCTCACCTCCTGCGGCTGATCGGGCCCCGCACGGCCGCTAGCGTGGAGGGGTGACCTCCGCTCCCTCCCCGACCGACGCGCGGCGTCGGCGGGGAGGGCGGGCGGCGCTCGCCTCCGTCGCGGTCGTGCTGCTGCTCACCGGGGCGAGCGACCTCACCGCCCGAGCGGCTCCCGTCAGCGAGCCGCCGAGCATCCGGATGTGGACCGATCTCGCGGGCGGGGTCGACGAGTCGGGCTTCGATCCGGGCGACATCGTCTCGGACGCGGTCTTCTTCGACGGCGACGCGCTCGGCCCGCTGACGATCCAGGCGTTCCTCAACGCGCGGGTGCCCACCTGCGCCGGGACCGACGTCCCGTGCCTGCGCGGCTATGCGGAGGACACCGGCGACGTGGCCGCCGACGAGCAGTGCGACGCCTACCCGGGCGCCCCGGACCGCTCCGCCGCCGAGATCATCGCCTCGGTCGCCCTGGTCTGCGACGTCAGCCCCGCCGTGCTGCTGACGCTGCTGCAGAAGGAGCAGTCGCTCGTCACCGATCCCGCGCCGAGCGAGCGCCAGTTCCGCAGCGCCACCGGCTATGGCTGCCCGGACACGGCCGACTGCGACAGCGACTACTTCGGCTTCTTCGGCCAGGTCTACGGCGCGGCCTGGCAGTTCCAGCGCTACCGGAACCCGGACAGCAGCTTCGACTGGTACCCGGTGGGGGAGACCAGCGCGATCCAGTTCTCGCCCGATGCGGCCTGCGGCACCGCGCCGGTGCTGATCGAGAACGCGGCGACAGCGGGGCTCTACTACTACACGCCGTACCAGCCGAACGCGGCGGCGCTGGCGAACCTCTACGGCTCCGGCGATGAGTGCTCGGCCTACGGCAACCGCAACTTCTGGCGCATCTTCAGCAACTGGTTCGGCGACCCGCGCGCGGGCGACTGAGTCGCTCCCGTCAGGCGGCGACCGGCGCCTTCGGGCGCAGGCGCTTGACCGAGACGCCGGCGAGCTCGCCGAGCTCGAGCAGGCTCGCGGCCCCGTGCCGCCGGGCCGCGTGCACCACGATCGCGGCGCAGGCCTCGGCGTCCGCCGACGCGTCGTGGTGGCGGAAGTCGTCGTAGCCGGCCGCGAACGCGACGGAGGGCAGGCGGTACGACTCGAGCTCGTAGGTCTTGCGGGCGAGCTGGAGCGAGCAGAGGTAGTCGTAGGCGGGCAGCTCGAGCGCCGTCGCGGCGCAGGCGGCGCGGATGACGCTCATGTCGAAGCCGGCGTTGTGCGCGACGAAGACGTCGTCGCCCGCGAAGGCCACCAGATCGGTGAACTGCTCGACCCAGGAGGCGGCGCCGTGCACGTCGTGCTTGCGGATGCCGTGGATCCGGGTGTTCCACTCGAGGAAGTCGTCGTAGCCGTAGGGCGGGCGGATCAGCCAGCCGGCGCGGTCGACGACCCGTCCGTCGCGGACCTTGACGAGCCCGACCGAGCAGGCCGAGGCTCCGTGCGAATTGGCGGTCTCGAAGTCGATGGCGGTGAAGTCGATGGGCACGCCTCACCCTCTCACGCACCTCCGACGCCGCCCGGACCGGCACGCGGTGCCTCCGCGGCCACGCCGTAGGATGGATGCCCGTGGCTCTCACTATCGCAATCGTCGGACTCCCCAACGTCGGCAAGTCGACGCTCTTCAACGCGCTGACCAAGAACACGGTGCTCGCCGCGAACTACCCGTTCGCGACGATCGAGCCCAACGTCGGGGTCGTGAACCTGCCCGACTCCCGCCTCGAGGTGCTCGCCGGCATCTTCGGCTCCGAGCGCATCCTGCCCGCGCCGGTCTCCTTCGTCGACATCGCCGGCATCGTCCGCGGCGCGTCGGAGGGCGAGGGCCTGGGCAACAAGTTCCTCGCCAACATCCGCGAGGCCGACGCGATCGCGCAGGTCATCCGCGGCTTCGAGGACGCCGACGTCGTGCACGTCGACGGCAAGGTCGACGCCGCGAGCGACATGGAGACGATCAACACCGAGCTGGTCCTCGCCGACCTGCAGACCCTCGAGAAGGCCGAGGCCCGCTACGAGAAGGAGCTGAAGGGCAGGAAGATCGAGCCGATCGTGCTCGAGACGGCGAAGAAGGCGCGCGAGTTCCTCGACTCGGGCAAGCCGCTCTCGGCGTCCTCGATCGAGCTCGAGCCGATCCGCGAGCTCGGCCTGCTCACCGCGAAGCCCTTCATCTACGTCTTCAACGTCGACGAGGCCGTGCTGACCGACGACGCCCGGAAGGCCGAGCTGGCCGCCCTCGTCGCTCCGGCGCACGCGATCTTCCTCGACGCGAAGATCGAGTCCGAGCTGATCGACCTCGACGAGGCCGACGCCGCCGAGATGCTCGAGTCCACCGGCCAGACCGAGTCGGGCCTCAACCAGCTCGCGAGCATCGGCTTCGACACCCTCGGCCTGCAGACCTACCTCACGGCGGGCCCGAAGGAGACGCGCGCCTGGACGATCGGCAAGGGCTGGACCGCCCCGCAGGCGGCCGGCGTGATCCACACCGACTTCCAGAAGGGCTTCATCAAGGCCGAGATCATCTCGTTCGACGACCTGGTGGAGACCGGCTCGATCGCCGAGGCCCGCGCCAAGGGCAAGGCCCGCATCGAGGGCAAGGACTACGTGATGCAGGACGGCGACGTGGTGGAGTTCCGCTTCAACGTGTGACGCTCTCGCGGGCCTCGGCTCGCGGAACGGCTTCCGGCTCGCGGAACGGACTTCGGCTCGCGGAACGGACTTCGGCTCGCAGGATCTCGTCGATCCTGCGAGCCGGAGGTGTTTCTGCGTGCCGGAGGTCGCGGACGCGCTTGCTCAGCAGTGCGCGTCGCCGTCCGGCATGTGGTATCACGGCGGTATCATGGGGGACATGGCCATGACGCTTCGACTGACCGACGAGCAGGAGTCCGCGCTCACGGCGCTCGCGGAGGCACAGGGGATCAGCAAGCAGGAGGCGACGGTGCGCGCCATCCTCGAGGCGGCGGATCGGCGCGTGCATCGCGACGACGTCGCTGCGCTGTCCGCTCGAGGCCGGGAGCGGTACGCGGCTCTGCTCGATCGGCTGGCCCAGTAGACCGATGAGATCTGCGGCACCGATCAGGTATCTCCGGGTCGAGGATCTGCTCGCGCTCGCCGAGGATCTGGGCGTGCCGCACGTCCGCGATCTCGGTCTCCTCGACTCCGCGGCACATCGACCGCAGTCCTCGCTCTACGGTCGAGAGGCCTACCCGGCGATCCACCTGAAGGCCGCGGTGCTACTCGAGTCGCTCGTGCGGAATCACCCGCTCGTCGACGGGAACAAGCGACTGGGCTGGCTGTCCGTCGTCGTCTTCCTCGGACTCAACGGACTCGAACTCGACGCTCCGGAGGACGACGCCTACGACCTCGTCATCGGCGTCGCCACCGGTTCCGCCGAGGTGGCGGAGACGGCGAGCCTGCTCGAGCGGTGGACGCGGACGGTCGAGTGACTGCTCCTCGTCGGTCGCGCTTCAGTTCAGGACGTCGCCGATGATCCAGCTGGAGAGGCCGACGAGCGTGCAGACGCCGACGACGATCCACGCGACGGTGCGGCGGGTCGAGCGGGCCACGGACTCCGAGGTGCGCGGGGTCGGCTTCAGCGGCGCGACGTAGGCGGGCGGTGCCTGCGCGGCCCCGGGGATCAGGCGGGGGAGGGTCACCGGGCGGCCGTCGACCCAGTCGGCGGGCAGCTCGGCGGCGCGGGCGGCCTGCAGGGTCAGCTCGGCCTTCAGCGGTGAGCCCTGCAGGGTGCAGTAGGCGACGGCGGTGAGGCCGAGGCCGGCGAGGTGGCGGAGGGTCGGCGCGAACTGCTCGGAGGTCGCGGCGGTCAGCTCTCCGACGCGGTCGCCGTCCAGTCGCACCTCGACGAGGCCGCCGTCGAGGTGCAGCGTCACGAGGAGGAGTCCCCGGCCGCCCGCGGGGACGACGGCGGTCAGGCGGACGAAGTGCTCGTCCTCGCGCTGCACCTGCAGCCCGCGGCCCCAGGGCAGGATCGAGGAGCGCTGCTCGGGCGGCGCGTTCAGCGGCACGAACAGCTCGGGCGCGACCAGGGCGACCTTGACGGAGGCGCGCAGGCCCTCCTCGGTGCGCTCGACCCGGAGGCGGGCGGTCGTGGTCGGAGCGGCGCCGCTGGCGACGACGCGGTCGAGGCCGGGGGCGCTGCGGTAGGCGTCGGGGAGGTAGCCGATCACGCGGCCGCCGGCGCGGACCGAGACGGCGGGGGTGCCGGTGGGGTGGTCGGGTTCGGGGACGAGGACCACGTCGAGGGTCTGCTCCGACACCTCGGCGACGCGGAGGGGGCGGCCGACGACGGTGGCGATCTCCTCCAGGCGGTCCGCCTCGCCGACGGCGTCGACGGTGGGCGCACCGGCCGCGTTCGGCAGGCGGTACTCGACGTGCTCCGCGGCGGCGTGCGGGGCGGCGGGGGAGTCGCTCGCGGAGCGGCGGGCGTCCGTCCACTGCGTGCCGTCCCACCAGCGGAGTGACTCCGGGTGGGCGTCGTCGGGGTACCAACCCGCCGGCGCGGCGCGTTCGTCGTCCACCG
Organism: Rathayibacter sp. VKM Ac-2760; assembly: GCF_009834185.1. GTDB lineage: Bacteria > Actinomycetota > Actinomycetes > Actinomycetales > Microbacteriaceae > Rathayibacter. Next base: position 2,888,213 of record NZ_CP047173.1, on the reverse strand, counting down.
GCGTCCCCGTTCTCTCGGCCCGTCGAGTCTAGGAGGGGGCGGCGCACGACGGCGGCGCGGCGAGTACGCGGAAGTCGCGGTAGTCGCGCCCGAGTACCGCGACTTCTGCGGGGTGGACGGGGCGGCGGGCGCGTGACCCGGCGGGTCAGAGCGCCGGGTTCTCCTCGGCCGAGTCGTCGGGGGCGAAGGCGGCGAGCTGCAGCGGGGTGCCGCCGCAGGTGCGCAGCGGCGGGGCGGTGTCGAGGGCGACGGAGAGGAGCCTGCGGACGTGCCGGGCGTGACCGCGGTTGATGGGGGCGGGGTCCTCGAGGACCTCCACGAGTCTGTGGAGCACGGCACAGGTGTCCGGTCGCGACATGCGAACCACGGTATTGAAGCCCCTCGCCTCTCGGTAGAGGCGATTCGCGCCAGACCCCCCGTCTAGGCTTCCGGCATGACTCGATTCGAAGGCTCCGTCGTCCTCGTGCTCGGTGCCTCCGGTGGCCTCGGCCGCCTGATCGCGGACGAGCTGGAGCGCGGCGGCGCGCAGGTGGTCCGCTCCGGCCGCGACGCCGGCGCGCTCGGTGACGCCGGGCTCGTCGCCGATCTGCTCGGTGAGGACGCGCCGCAGCGCCTCGTCGAGGAGGTCCTCCGCCGGCACGGCCGCCTGGACGGCGTCGTGATCGCGGCCGGTGTCGTCGCCTTCGGCCCCTCGGCCGAGCTCGACCCGGCGGTGCTGGAGGAGCTCGTGGACGTGAACGCGCTGGCGCCGATCCGCGTGCTCACCGCGGCGTTCGCCGCGCTCTCCGCCTCCGACCGGCAGCCGTTCGCCGTGACCATCAGCGGAGTCGTGGCGGAGGCGCCCACCGCAGGGCTCGCCGCGTACTCGGCCTCGAAGGCGGCCCTGCACTCCTTCGTCCGGGCGTCGGCGCGCGAGTACAGGAAGGCGGGCGTCCTCCTCCTCGACGCGCGACCGGGCCACACCGAGACGGCGCTGTCGCAGCACCCGCTCGCGGGCACGGCGCCGCGCTTCGGCGCGGGCCACTCGCCGGAGTCGGTCGCCGCCCGCATCGTCCGCGCCGTCGAGGACGGCGAGACGGATCTGCCGCCCGCGGCCTTCGACGCCTGAGGACTCCTCTCGTCGCCGCCGCTGAAGGCGGGACGTCCGCGCGGAACCACGGTGCATGTAGCACGGTGCTACCGTGGCAGGATGACCCGTTCGAGCCAGCCGACACGCCTCCCCGCTGACGTCTACGACTCCGCCGTCGCTGCCGCCCAGATCTCCTCGCGGACGGTGCCTCAGCAGATCGCCTACTGGGCGCGCATCGGCAGGGAGCTCGAGATGTCCCCGCAGGTCAACAGCCGCGCGATCAGCGAGGTCCTCGGGGGAACGGGCTCCTACGACGCTCTCGGGGAGTACGAGCAGGCCGTCGTGCGCAAGGAGTGGGCGGACCGTCTCACCGCGCTGCGGAGCGGGCTGGACTACGAAGCCGCCTTCACCGTCGCCGGCGAGTCGTACTCGGAGGTCGATGAGAACGGCGATCTCGTCGTGCACCCCGCTCGCTCCTGATGCCGGTGCTCCACCTGCTCGCCGGGCCGAACGGTGCCGGCAAGTCCTCCTACGTCCGCGATGTCCTGATGCCGGTGACGCGCTTGCCGTTCATCAACGCCGACGAGATCGCGGCAGCGCTGTGGCCCGGCGAGGAAGCCGAGCACGCTTACGATGCGGCGCGTCTCGCGGAGCACCGACGGCGGGAGTCGCTGGCAGCGGGTGAGTCGTTCGTCTCCGAGACGGTGTTCTCGCATCCGAGCAAGATCCGGTTGCTCTCGGACGCCTCGAAGGCCGGTTACCTCGTGCACCTGCACATCGTGATGGTGCCGGTGGAGCTGTCCGTGCAGCGCGTGAGGGAACGTGTGCGCCGCGGCGGCCACTCGGTGCCCGAGCAGAAGATCCGGGATCGTCACGAGCGGTTGTGGGCGCATCTCAGAGCCGCGGTCGAGATCGCCGACGTCGCGGAGGTGTTCGACAACGGCAGCGCTCGACACCCCTTCCGGCTGTGCGCGCGGTTCGAGCACGGGGCGCTCGTCGGCCCGCCGCAGTGGCCCAGGTGGGCGCCCGAGGTTCTGCTCGACGTCTGAGCCGATCGAGGATCACCGGTGCCGGAGGGTGCGGCGCCCTCGGCGATCGAGCCTCCACAGCCGCGGATCCAGGGCGCTCTCCACGGATCCGGCGGCCGGGCGACCGCGGTCGATCGGTGCTCGCCAGCATCGACGCATGGGAATCCGTTATTACGCCTACGCCTTCGATGCCGACCAGACCGAGCGCGCGCTCGCCGATCCGCGGAGCGTCCTCAGCGACGATCCGCTCGCCGATGCCTGGGGCATGCCCCACGGCGCCAGGATCGCGGCCACGGACTTCGTGCAGTCCGTCCCCGAGCGGGACATGGTCTACCTCGACAAGGCCTGGTCCGCGCTGCAGACGCTGACCGCTCCGCGATCACGGGATGCGGCACCGCGCCCCGCGCACCGGATGTTCGAGGGGAGGGTGACCGTGACGGGGCTGGGCTGGGAGCCCTGGGTGCGGGCGGTCCCTCCCGAGCAGGTCGGGGAGATCGCCGACGACCTGATCGCGCTGCGCTCGGAGGTGGAGGAGGAGCTGTCGCAGCACCCCGAGGGGGAGTACCTCGGCCACTTCCTCGACCGCGCCGTCGCCTTCGCGACGCAGCTGGCACGCTCCGGGCGCGGCTTCGCCTATCTGATCGGCTAGGCGCGTGCGCCGGCTCAGGCGGTCGCGAAGCGCTTCGCCGAGCGCTCGCGGGCCTTCGCCGCCTCGACCTCGCGGTCCTTGGGCGGCGCGGTCGACACCAGGTCCTCGAGGAGGTGACCGGTGACGTGGGCGATCTCGGCGACGGCGCGGTCGAACGCCTCCTGGTTCGCCTTCGACGGGCGGGTGGCTCCGCTGATCTTCCGGACGTACTGGAGGGCGGCGGCCTGCACCTCGTCGTCGGTCGCGGCGGGTGCGAAGTTGTGGAGGGTGTGGATGTTCCGGCACATGCGTCGAGGGTACGTCCGGGCGGGCGGGGGCGCGAGAGGGGCGGACACCCGCCGTTCACCCGGGCGTCGTGCAGGAGCCGTAGCGTCGCTCCGTGCCTCCCGCCTCAGACAGCCCGCTCCGTCCCGACGGCGCCCTCCTGCCCTCACCCGAGCTGCTCCGCTCGCTCACTCCCGACGACGCCCGCGATCTCGTGGTGCTCGACGAGGACGACGACGACCCGGTGCTGCTGCGCCGCGACGGCACGCAGGTCGACACCTGGCGCGAGGGCTATCCCTACGACGAGCGGATGTCGCGCGAGGAGTACGAGGCCGGCAAGCGCCTGCTGCAGATCGAGCTGCTCAAGCTGCAGAACTGGATCAAGAAGCACGGGCGCCGGCTGGTCGTGGTCTTCGAGGGGCGCGACGCCGCGGGCAAGGGCGGCACGATCAAGCGCTTCACCGAGCACCTCAACCCGCGCGGCGCGCGCGTCGTCGCGCTGGAGAAGCCGACCGAGCGCGAGGGCTCGCAGTGGTACTTCCAGCGCTACGTGTCGCACCTGCCGGCCGCGGGCGAGATCGTGCTGTTCGACCGCTCCTGGTACAACCGCGCCGGCGTCGAGCGGGTGATGGGCTTCTGCACTCCGGAGCAGTACGACGAGTTCATCCGCCAGACGCCGCTGTTCGAGAGCATGCTGGTCGGCGAGGGGATCGACCTGGTCAAGCTGTGGTTCTCGGTCTCGGCGGAGGAGCAGCGGACCCGCTTCACCATCCGGATGATCGACCCGGTGCGGCAGTGGAAGCTCTCGCCGATGGACCTCGCCTCGCTCGACAAGTGGGGCGACTACACCGCGGCCAAGGAGGCGATGATGGCGGCGACCGACACGGCCGACGCCCCGTGGACCATCGTCAAGAGCAACGACAAGAAGCGCGCCCGGCTCGAGGCGATGCGCTACGTGCTGAGCCTCTACGACTACGACGGCCGCGACGACGAGGTCGTCTCGCCGCTCGGACCCGACCCGCTGATCGTCGGCTCGGCGGCCGACGTCCACGAGCGCGGCGAGCACGCGGCGCCCGCCCGGGCGTCGGACTAGCGCGCGACCGGCGGACGGGATCAGGGGGACGGGACCATGGGGGACGGAACGATGACGCACGACGCCGTGCAGGACCTGCCGGGAGTGCATCTGCGCTGGCTCGCGCTCGACGAGCAGCGCCTGGACGCCGAGCGACTGCTGCCGCTGCTCGGCACGGCGGAGCGGGAGCGCTACCGCGCGACCGGATCGGCGGCGGTGGCCGAGCGCTTCGTCTTCGGCCGGGTGCTGCTGCGGATGCTCGCGGGCGAGCTGCTCGGGCGGCCGGCGACGGCGGTGCAGGTGACGGCGCGCTGCGCTCGCTGCGGCGGGGCGCACGGGCGGCCCTGGATCGACGATGCCGAGCACCTCTCCGTCAGCATCGCGCACTGCGCGGGTGCGGTCGTCGTCGCGGCGAGCAGCGCGGGGGTCGTCGGGGTCGACGTGGAGCCCGTCGAGGGACCGGCCGAGCGCGGCATCGCGATCACGCGGATCGCCGGCGCTCCCTTCGCGACCGGCGGGTTCCGGGCGGCCGATCCGATCCTGCACTGGACCCGCATCGAGGCGGCGCTCAAGGCCGACGGCCGCGGGCTGGACGTCGATCCGCGACGCGTCCGGATCCACGAGTCGCGCTTCGCCGCGGAGGCCCGGATCGACGAGTCGCGGTTCCGCCTGGCCGAGCCGCGCCTCGACCCGTCGCTGCGGGTGAGCGTCGCGCTCGGCGACGCGGTGGGCGGTGCCGGTCCGATCATCGGCTGGCGCCGGGAGCACGGCGACGCGCTCGAGGACTCGCTGGTCTCAGCGGGCGGGCGGTAGCGGCGGCAGCCGCACGTCGACCAGCCACGCGTCGAGCAGCGCCTCGATGCCGGGGGCCGCAGAACCGCCTGCGACCTCGGCGCAGAGCGCGCGGAAGTCGTCCTCGGTCACGATGCCGGAGGCGTGCCGTGCGGTCCAGGTGCGCAGGAGACCGAAGAACGCCTCGTCGCCGAGCCGGAGCCGCAGCGCGTGCAGCGTCAGCGCGCCGCGCTTGTAGACGCGGTCGTCGAAGAGGTCCACCGGCCCCGGATCGCCGAGCACGAGGTCCTGCCGCTGCAGCCGCAGCAGCACGTGGTGGCGGCGCGCCAGGGCGTCGGCGGTGGCGCCGCCCGACTCCTCCGACCAGAGCCACTCGGCGTAGCAGGCGAAGCCCTCGTTGAGCCAGATGTGCCGCCAGCGCGCGAGGCCGACGCTGTTGCCGAACCACTGGTGCGCGAGCTCGTGCGCGATCAGCCGCTCCGAGCCGCCGTGCCCGTCGGCGTGATTGGCGCCGAACACGGCCATGCCCTGCGCCTCGAGCGGGATCTCCAGCTCGTCGGCCGTGACCACGACGGTGTACTGCTGGAACGGATAGGGCCCGAGCACCCGCGAGAAGAACGCGAGCATGGCGCTGAGCGGCGCGAAGTCGCGGGCGACGCGCGCGGCGAGGGCGGCCGGGCGCGCGAGCGTGACGGCGACTCCGGCGAGCAGCCGGTCCTCGAGCACGTAGCGGCCGATCTGCACCGACGAGAGATAGCTCGCGGTCGGCTCGCGCTGCTCGTAGAGCCAGGTGCGGCGGCCGGAGCGCTCGCTCGTCTCGAGCAGCACGCCGTTCGCGAGGACGGAGTAGCCCTCCTCCGCGCTCACCCGGATGCGGTAGGCGGCCTTGTCGGCGACGTCGTCGTTGCAGGGGTACCAGGTGGAGGCGCCGGAGGGCTGCGAGGCGACGAGGACGCCGTCCGCGAGCTCCTCCCAGCCCAGCTCGCCCCAGTGGCTCGCGCGCGGGCCCGGGTGCCCGCCGTACTCGATCTCCACGAGTGCGCTCGCGCCCGCGGCGAGCGGCTCGGCCGGTGTGATCCGGAGCTTGTGCGGGGCCTGCTCCGACCGGGCCTTCCGGCCGTCGACGCGCACGCGCTGGACGCGGAGACGGCTCAGATCGAGCGAGAACCGGCGAAGCGGCTGGAGCGCGACGATCCGCAGGACGGCCCGCCCGGCCAGCCGATTGCTCGAGACCCGGTAGTCGAGATCGAGGTCGTAGGACTCGACGCGGTACCCCGTGTTGCCGATGCCGGGCAGATACGGATCGCCCGCCGTCTCCAGACCGGTCTGCGCGGTGCTCACGCGACGGGCGCGTGGTAGTCGCCGACGCGGACCTCGCGCCACGGACCGATGGGGTTGCCGCTCCAGCGGCTGCCGGCGGGTACGAGCTCGCCCCGCATCACGAGCGAGGCGGGGCCGACCGTGCCGTGCGCCGCGATCGTCGCCGCCGGGAGGATCACGCTGTGCGGGCCGAGGGTCGCGCCGGCGTCGAGACTCACGAGATCCATGCTCATGATTCGATCATGGAACAGGTGGGTCTGCACGACGCAGCCCCGGTTCACCGTCGCTCCGTCGCCCAGATCGACCAGATCGGCCTCGGGGAGCCAGTAGCTCTCGCACCAGACGCCGGAGCCGATCCGCGCGCCGAGGCTGCGCAGCCACCAGACGAGGGCGGGCGTGCCGGCCGCGGCGTGCGCGAACCAGGGCGCTGCCACCATCTCGGTGAAGGTGTCGGCGAGCTCGCTGCGCCAGACGAACGACGACCAGAGCGGGTGCTCGCTCGGACGCACCCGCTGGATCAGCAGCCACTTCGCGGCGGTGGAGACTCCGGCGGCGACCGCGCCGGCCAGGAGCAGGACGACCCCGCCGACGACGGCCGTCGCGATCGCGCCGATCGCCGGCACGAGCGCCAGCAGCGCGACGACGACGCCGAAGCCGATCGCGATCGAGACGACGACCGGGCCGAAGCGCAGCAGCTCCCAGACGATGCGGGCGGCCCGCAGGCGTGCGGCCGGCCGGAAGGTGCGCGCCGACTCCGCCTCGACGACCGTGCGCCGCAGTCGCACCGGCGGCGAGCCGAGCCAGGACGAGCCCGCCTTCGACTTCCGCGGGGCGGAGGAGAGAACGGCGACCAGTCCGCCGGCGGGCACCGTGTGCCCGGGCGCGGCCATGCCGGAGTTGCCGAGGAACGCGCGCTCGCCGATCTCGGCGCGGGCGAGCCGCATCCAGCCGCCGCCGAGGGCGTAGGAGGCGACCAGCGTGTCGTCGGCCAGGAAGGCGCCGTCGCGGATCGTCGTCATCGCGGGCAGCAGCAGCACGGTCGAGGCCTCGACGTCGCGCCCGACCTTCGCGCCCAGCAGTCGCAGCCAGACCGGCGTGAACAGGCCCGAGTAGAGCGGGAACAGCAGCGTGCGGGCGTGGTCGAGCAGGCGCTCGGTCGACCAGACCTGCCAGCCGATCCGCCCGCGGACGGGGTGGGTGCCCGCCTCGACCCCGCGGCCGAGCAGGCGCACGAGCACGACGACCAGCGCCGCCAGGACGAGGCCGGTGGCGGCCACCGCGGGGACGAGCGCGGCGAGGGCGCGGGGGAGCGCGGCCGCGAGATCCGCCGAGCCCTGGGTCGCGAGGGCGAGCACGCCCAGGCCCGCGGCGAAGGAGACCACCGGCACGGCGGCCAGGCCGACCGCCGAGACGGCGTAGGCCCAGACCCACGGCGTCGCACGCGGCGGGCGCTCGGCGGGGAAGCCCGCGTTCGCCTTGCCGAGGCGCTGCGCGGGGGAGCCGCCCCAGCGCTGGCCGGCCGGCACTCGGCCGAAGACCGCCGAGCCGGGCTCGATCTGCGCGTTCTTGCCGATGCGCGTGCCGGGCAGCAGGGTGCTGCGCGCGCCGACGGTGCTGCCGGCGCCGACGCGGACCGCGCCGACCCGCAGCACGTCGCCGTCGATCCAGTAGCCGGAGAGGTCGACCTCCGGCTCGATCGCGGCGCCGCGACCGAGGGTGAGCATGCCGGTCAGCGGCGGGAGCGAGTGCAGGTCGACGTCGTCGGCGATGCGGGCGCCGAGCGCGCGGGCGTAGGAGGCCACCCACGGTGCGCCGGCGAGGCTCACGGCGCCGAGCTGGTGGGCGATCCGCTCGGCGAGCCACAGCCGCAGGTGCACGCCGCCGCCGCGCGGATGGTCGCCGGCGCGCACGCCGCGCAGCAGCGAGCGGGCGGCGAGGACGGTGAGCCCCATCCGCCCGAACGGGGTGCAGAAGAGGGCGAACGCGATGACGAGAGGGGCGAGGGGGACCGTCGGCAGCCAGTCGAAGCCGGGCAGCAGGTCGAGCAGTGCGCAGGCCGTGAGGACGACGCTCGTCCAGCGCGCACCGCCGAGCACGAGCAGCGGGGCGCCGAGCAGGGTCTGCAGCACCTGCATCCGGCGCGGGACCGGGGCGATCCGGTGCGTCGAGACCTCGCCGAGTCCCGTCGCGCGGCTCGTGATCTCGGCCGACATCGCGGCGAGGCGCGGGTGCGCGTAGACGTCCGCGACGGTGAACTCGGGGTCGTGCTCGCGGATCCGGGCGACCAGCTGGGCGGCGGCGAGTGAGCCGCCGCCGAGGTCGAAGAAGTTGGCCTTCTCGTCGACCGGGACGCCGAGGACCTCGCGCCAGAGGCCGGCCAGCCAGGCCGTCTCGGCGTCGAGCCCCGGGTCCGCCGCTCCGCTGTCGGGCAGCGGCCAGGGCAGCGCGGCGCGGTCGACCTTGCCCGACACCCGGGTCGGCAGCTCGTCGACGACGGCCAGCAGCGGCACGAGCGCGGCCGGCAGCTCCTCGCGCAGGCGCGCCAGCGCGGCGTCGCGATCGAGGACACGACCGCCGGCGAGGGCGAGGTAGCCGACGAGCACCTGGATCCCGGCGCCGGTGGTGCGGACGGCGGCCGCGGCGCCCGAGACCCCGGGCAGCGCCTGCAGCGCCGACTCGACCTCGCCGAGCTCGATCCGCCGCCCGCCGAGCTTGACCTGGTCGTCGGCGCGGCCCTGGAAGACGAGGCCGGCGCTCTCGAAGCGCACCAGGTCGCCGGAGCGGTAGGCGCGCTCCCAGCCCAGCGTCGGCGCGGGCGCGTACTTCTCGGCGTCCTTCGCGGGGTCGAGGTAGCGGGCCAGGCCGACGCCGCCGATGATCAGCTCGCCGACCTCGCCCTCGCCGACGCGGCGACCGTCGGGATCGACGACGGCCAGCCGCCAGCCGTCCAGCGGCAGGCCGATCCGGACCGGTCCGGGCCCGCCGAGCGGAGCGGCGCAGGCGACGACGGTCGCCTCCGTCGGGCCGTAGGTGTTCCAGACCTCACGCCCGTCGACGGCGAGGCGCTCACCGAGCTCGGGCGGGCAGGCCTCGCCGCCGAAGATCAGCAGGCGGACGTTCTCGAGCGACTCCGCCGGCCAGAGCGCCGCGAGGGTCGGCACGGTGGAGACGACGGTGATGCCGTGCGTCGTCAGCCAGGGGCCGAGGTCCATCCCGCTGCGCACGAGCGAGCGCGGCGCGGGCACGAGGCAGGCGCCGTGCCGCCAGGCGAGCCACATCTCCTCGCAGGAGGCGTCGAACGCGACCGAGAGCCCGGCGAGCACGCGGTCGCCCGGGCCGAGCGGCTCGCCCTGGAGGAAGACGCGCGCCTCGGCGTCGACGAACGCGGCGGCCGAGCGGTGGCTCACCGCGACGCCCTTCGGCGTGCCGGTCGAACCCGAGGTGAAGATGATCCAGGCGTCGTCCTCGAGCTCCGGCGGCTGCAGGAGCGGGATCGAGGCGGTGCTGGGGTGCGGCGCCGAGCCGGTGAACAGGCGGGCGGTCGCCGCGTCGCTCCGCTCGAAGCGGCCGGAGCCGGAGACGACCCCGCGGACGGCGGCCTCGCCGAAGACCAGCTGCGCCCGCTCCTCGGGGTCGTCGGCGTCGACCGGCACGTAGGCGGCGCCGGCCGCGAGGACGCCGAGGATCGCGAGGTAGAGCTCGCGCGAGCCGCTGGCCATCCGCACGCCGACGCGGTCGCCGCGGCGCACTCCGGCGGCGGTCAGCTCCGCGGCGGTGGCGACGACGCGGGCGAGCAGCTCGCGGTAGCTGAGGGCGCCGGCCGGGTCCTCGAGTGCGGAGGCGTCGGGGTGGCGCTCGGCGGTGTCGCGCAGCACGTCGATCAGGGTGCGCGGCGCCGGGGCGGCGGCCCCCGCGTCGAGGAGGTCCTGGGGATGCGCGGCCGTCGTCACGTGTGCTCTCCGTCCCGGCCGCACGTTCGAGGGGACGTCGACCGGGGCGCCACCGTAGGGCCGCCCGGTGACGCGGAGGTGAACAGCCGGTGCCCCGCGATTGCGCGCGGCACCGGCCGTGGCGGGCTAGTGGGCGACCATCGGCCGCGGCGCGTCCGACTCCACGGGGCGCTTCACGAAGAACGCGGCGACGATCGCGGCGGTCGCGATGCTCGCGCCCCAGACGAACGCGGCGTGGATGCCGCCTGCCGAGGCGGCGACCTCGTCGACGCCCTCGCGGGCGAGCGCGGCCGACTGCACCGAGAGCACGGTCACGAACAGGGCGGTGCCGGCGGCGCCGCCGAGCTGCTGGACCGTGCCGATGATCGCGCTGCCGTGCGAGTACAGCGCCGGGCGGACCGAGCCCAGGCCCGCGGTGAACAGCGGGGTGAAGACGAGTGCGAGGCCGAGGCTCAGCACGACGTGCAGGGTGAGGATGAACCAGGAGACCGAGTTCTCGTCCAGCGTCGTGTAGCCCCAGAGCGCTCCGGCGACGATCATCGAGCCGGGCACGAGCAGCACCCGCGGCCCGAAGCGGTCGTAGCCGCGGCCCACGAATGGCGCGAGCAGGCCCATCAGCAGCCCGCCGGGCAGCAGCAGCAAGCCGGTCTCGAGCGGGGTGAGGCCGAGCACGTTCTGCGTGTAGAGCGGCAGCAGGATCAGCGTGCCGAACAGTGCCGACATGCTCACCGCCATCATCACGATGACCACGGTAAAGTTGCCGGAGGAGAAGGTGCGCAGGTCCAGCAGCGCCCGGTCCGTCCTCTGCAGCAGGAGCTGGCGCACGACGAACGCGGTGAGCGCGACACCGGCGACGACGAAGGGCACCCAGGGAGCGACGATCGCCTCGCCGCCCTCGCCCAGGCTGCTGAGCCCGTAGACGAGCCCGCCGAAGCCGAAGACCGAGAGGACCACCGAGAGCGAGTCGATCGGGATCTTGCGCGGCTCGGTCACGTTCTCGACCTTGCGCAGCCCGAGGAGGAGCGCTCCGACGGCGATCGGCAGCACGATCCAGAACATCCAGCGCCAGCTGAGGAAGTTGAGGATGACGCCCGAGATGGTCGGCCCGACGGCGGGCGCGACGGAGATGACGATCGAGATGTTGCCCATCATCCGCCCGCGGATCGCCGGGGGGACGAGGGTCATCACGGTGGTCATCAGCAGCGGCATCATGATCGCCGTGCCGCCGGCCTGCACGACGCGCGCGGCCAGCAGCACCTCGAAGGTCGGCGCGAGGGCGGCGCTGAGCGTGCCGAGGCTGAACAGCGTCATCGCCGCGGCGAAGAGCGTGCGGGTGTGCAGCCGCTGGATCAGGTAGCCGGTGATCGGGATGACGACCGCCATCGTCAGCATGAACGCGGTCGAGAGCCACTGGCCGACGTGCGCCTCGATGCCGAAGTCGCGCATGAGGTCGGGCAGCGCCACGCTCATGATCGTCTCGTTGAGGATCACGACGAAGGCGGAGACCAGCAGCAGGCTGATCACCAGGCGGCTGCGCGGGTCGAGCGCCGTCGACGGCCTGTCGGTCGCGGCGGCGGGCCGGGTCTCGGGAAGGGTGCGCTCGGTCACAGGTGCGTCTCCGGTCGTGAGGGGGGCTCGTCGTGAGGGGGCGCATCGCCGGGGCGGCGTCGATGCGACAGGTGCTACGAGACCCAGAACACTGCCGGTGACCGCCGACATTCCCGATCGCTCGACATCCGTCGCGCAACCGGCGTGTCGGCAGCGGCACCGGCTCCTCACCGGTCGAGTAGCCGCACAGCGGCCACCCTCGCCGGTCGAGTAGCCGCACAGCGGCCACCCTCGCCGCTCGACTAGCCGCACAGCGCCCACCCTCGCCGGTCGAGTAGCCGCAGAGCGCCCACCCTTGCTGGTCGAGTAGCCGCACAGCGGCGTATCGAGACCCGCATGCCCGACCGCGGTGGATCTCGATACGCGGCCTCCGGCCGCTACTCGATCAGCAGAGAGCGACGGCCTCACCAGATCGCGCCCGTCACTCGACGGGAACCGGATCCCCGATCAGGCACCGACCGGTGGCGAGCGGCGCGACGCTCGCCCCGAGGTACTTCGTGTCACCGTCCTCGCCAGAGGCTTTCGTCCGATACTGACCCACGAAGCATGTCTCGCCGGACTTCACCGCGACGAAGATCGCGTCGGCTCTCTTGCCTTCGGTCGTGCTATCAGCCGTCACTTCGACGTTGCTGCGAGCGAAGCCAGCGGCTATGAGCGCATCGGCCAAATCTGCGCCCCTCGGCTCACCCTTCGAGAAAATCGTATTCCGGTTTATCGTGTTGAAAGATTCGAAATCAAGAGGGGAAGTCGCGCCGGTGGTGTCCGCGATTGGAAGGGGGCTTGCAGGGGATGACGATACTGCAGATCCCTCGCTCGGAACGGATGCGGGACTGCATCCGCTCAACGCGGCCGATATGACCACGATGCCGGTCACCGTCCTCACGGCGGCGATCGTTGAGCGAGCTCTCGACCAGGCCCGTGATGAATATTTGCCAGTCGTCGCGAGCATAGTGACTAGTCCCTTGATGCATCGACGAGATAACCGAAATTCTTAACGTAGGGACAGCTTTTCAGAATCTTCCAGCCGTCCGCTTGATATGCCTTCACTGCGGCCTGGCACGCGGCCCGAGTGGGGGAATAATCTCCACTGTACTTGATGGCGCTTGCTGGGTGCGCTGACGCGGAGACTAAACCGACCGCCAACACCGCCGCTGCTGCACTCAGAATTGTCCATCGAATCCGTCGAATTCGCATTATCGCCCTTCCGTCGCGCAGGCATGTTCGCCCTTGTCTGCGGAAGACCATATAGAGAGGGCGGCACCAAGGATCGCGAGCGGTCGAGGATGCTGGCATATAGGCGCGTGACGTCGGTTGGAGCGTTCGTCACTGCTCGGGTCACGCCGTCAGCACCGCCGCGAACGCGTCCGCCGCCGCCTCCGCGTCGGCCGCCGTCGACTCCGCGCCGAAGCTGAACCGCACCGCCGTCTGCGCCACGGCCGGCTCGAGCCCGAGCGCCAGGAGCGTCGGCGACGGCTCGTCGCGGCCGGCGGCGCACGCCGAGCCGCTGGACACCACGACGCCGCGCTCCTCCAGAGCGAGCAGGATCGACTCGCCGCTGCGGCCCGGCACGACGTAGGAGGCGATCGAGGGCAGCCGGTGCTCCGCCGACCCGAGCGGCACGGCCCGCGGCACCTCCGCCGCCACCCGCGCCGCGAACGCGTCCCGCACGGCCGAGACGCGGGCGCCCCGCGAGGGATCCACGAGCTGCACCGCCGCCCCGAGCGCCACCGCGAACGCCACGTTCTCCGTCCCCGAGCGCCGCGCCCGCTCCTGTCCGCCGCCGTGCACGAGCGGCTCGAACGGCACGCGACTGCGCAGCAGCAGCGCCCCCACGCCCTTCGGCGCCCCGAGCTTGTGCCCCGAGATCGACACCGCGTCGGCGCCCAGCCCGGCCAGGTCGATCCACCCCGCCGCCTGCACCGCATCCACGTGCAGCGGGATCCGGTCCGGCCGGCAGAGCGCCGCGATCGCCGGCACGTCCTGCACCGTGCCGATCTCGTTGCTCGCCGCCAGGACCGACACCAGCGCGGTGTCCGGCCGCAGCAGCGCGGCGAGCGCGTCCAGGTCGAGCCGCCCCTCGCCGTCGACGGGGGCGATCGACACCTCGAAGCCGTGCAGCCGCCGCAGAAAGTCCGCCGACTCGACGGTCGCCTCGTGCTCGATCGCCGAGAGCACCAGGTGCCGACCGCGGGGCGCGCCGAGCGCGATGCCCTTCACCGCCGTGTTGATCGACTCCGTGCCCCCGGAGGTGAAGAGCGCCTCGGAGGCGCGCCCGCCGAGGAACCGCGCCACGTGCCCCCGCGCCTCCTCCAGCGCCCGCGCCGCGGACCCGCCCAGCGCGTGACTGCTCGACGGATTGCCGTACTCGCCGGTGAGGAACGGCCACATCGCCTCGAGCACCTCGCGGCGCACCGGCGAGGTCGCCGCGTGGTCGAGGTAGATCACGCGGCCGGCGCCGCGATCGCGATGTCGAGGCCGAGGTCGAGCGAGCGGACGCTGTGCGTGAGCGCTCCGACGGAGATCACGTCGACGCCCGCCGCGGCGATCGCCCGGACCGTGTCGAGGTTCACGCCTCCGCTCGCCTCCACCACGGCGCGACCGCCGATCAGCGCGACGCCCTGCGCCAGCTGCTCGGGGCCGAAGTTGTCGAGCATGATCGTGTCGGCGCCGCCGGCGAGGGCCGCGGGGATCTGCTCCAGCCGGTCGACCTCCACCTCGATGTGCGTCGTGTGCGAGACGGCCGCGCGGGCGGCGAGCAGCGCCTCGGTGAGGTCGAGACCGCGCTGGGCGAGGATCGCGAGGTGGTTGTCCTTCGCGAGGATCGCGTCCGAGAGCGAGAAGCGGTGGTTGTGCCCGCCGCCGCTGCGCACCGCGTGCCGCTCCAGCGCGCGCAGCCCGGGCGTGGTCTTGCGCGTGTCGACGATGCGCGCGCGGGTGCCCGCCACGGCCTCCACGTAGCGCGCGGTGAGCGTCGCGATGCCGCTCATCCGCTGCACCAGATTCAGCGCCACCCGCTCGCCGCGCAGCACTCCGCCGGCCGGGCCGTCGATCCGGGCGAGGACGTCGCCGGCTGCGAAGACCGTGCCGTCCGCGACGACGTCCTCCACGCGGATCCGCGAGTCGGCCTGCAGGAACGTGCCGAGCAGCACCGCCCCGCCGCTGAAGACGCCGGGCTCGCGGGCGACGAGGGCCGCGGCCGCCGTCGCGTCCGCCGGCAGCAGGGTGTCCGAGGTGAGATCGCCCCAGGGCGCGTCCTCCTCCAGGGCCAGGGTGACGATGCGCTCGATGCTCTGACGGGTCAGCACGGGACGGCGACCTTTCTCGTACCGGCGACGCGGTAGGCGCTCGCCGAGGGGTGGGGGTGGTCGGTGCGGTGGTGGGCGCCGCGCGACTCGGCGCGGGCGAGGGCGGCGTCGATGAGGGCGAGGCCGCAGGTGCGGAGGTTCGCGTCCTCGATCGTCGTTCGGGTCAGGGGCGCGGGGGAGCCGGCGGTGGCCAGAGCGGCGCGGGCGGACTCCAGGCCCGCGGCGTCGCGGGAGAGACCCGCGCCCGTCCAGAGCGTCTCCTGCAGGAGCGCGCGATCGAGCGCGAGCGGCACGAGCGCGGAGGGCTCCGCCGCCTCGGACGACGGCGCGACGGTCGCGCCGTCGAGCGCCGCCGCGACCCGCCGGGCGAAGACGACGCCCTCGAGCAGGCTGTTCGACGCCAGCCGGTTCGCGCCGTGCACGCCGGTGCAGGCGACCTCGCCGACGGCGAAGAGCCCGGGGAGGCTGGTCCGCCCGTCGAGATCGGTCGCGACCCCGCCCATCCAGTAGTGCGCGGCCGGCGTCACGGGGATGAGGTCGTCGGCGAGCGAGAGCCCACCCACTCGGCAGGCGGCAGAGATGGTCGGGAAGCGGTGCGCGAGCACGTCCGCGGGGATCGCCCGCGCGTCGAGGTGCACCGGCAGCCCGCCCTGGAGCAGCATCCGGTCGGCGATCGCGCGGGCGACGATGTCGCGGGGCGCCAGCTCGGCGTCGGGGTGCACGCCGAGGAGGAAGCGCTCGCCCGCCGCGTCGCGCAGCACCGCGCCCTCACCACGGACCGCCTCCGAGACCAGGAACCCGCCGGCCAGCGCGAGCCAGGTGGGGTGGAACTGGTAGAACTCCAGGTCGGCCGTCTGGGCGCCGGCGCGCAGGGTGGCGGCGAGGCCGTCGCCGGTCGCGACCGCGGGGTTCGTGGTGTGCCGGTAGAGCTGTCCGGCCCCGCCGGTCGCGAGGACGACCGCGTCGGCGTCGATCCGCTCGACCCGTCCGTCCCGCAGCACGTCCACGCCGGTCACGGCGGCTCCCGGCCGCACCAGGTCGACCAGCACGGTCTCCTCGAGCACGGTGACGGCGGCGGCGCGCACCGCGGCGACGAGCGCCTCCTCGATCGCGGAGCCGGTCGCGTCGCCGCCCGCGTGCAGGATCCGCGGCCGCGAGTGCGCACCCTCCAGTCCGCGGGCGAGGTCGTCGCCGTCGCGGTCGAAGCCGACGCCCCACGCCTGCAGTGCGGCGACCGCCGCCGGCCCCTCGGCGCAGAGCACCTCGACGGCCGAGCGCGAGCAGAGACCGGCACCGGCGGTGAGGGTGTCCTCGACGTGCAGCGCGACCGAGTCGCCGGGCGCGGTGACCGCGGCGATCCCGCCCTGCGCGGCGCGCGTGCTCGACTCCGCGAGCGCGCCCTTGGTGACGAGGACGACCTCGTGCCGGCGCGCGGCCAGCAGCGCGACGACCAGGCCGGCGATCCCGCTGCCGACCACGACGACGCGGGACACGTCAGGCCCCCGCAACGGGAGCGGGAGCAGGAGCGACCGGACCGGCCGGCGGCACCGCGGCGAGCATCCGCTCGAGCGCCACCCGCGCCTGGTCCTGCACCGAGTCGTCCACCGAGATCCGGTTGTGCACGGTCCCCGCGACGAGCCCCTCCAGCACCCAGGCGAGATACCCCGGGTGGATGCGGTACATCGTCGAGCACGGGCAGACCACGTCGTCGAGGCAGAAGATCGTGTGCTGCGGGTACTGCACGGCCAGGCGCTGCACGAGGTTGATCTCGGTGCCGATGGCGAAGGTGCTGCCCGCGGGCGCCGCCTGGATCGCCTTGACGATGTAGTCGGTCGAGCCGTACTCGTCCGCCGCGTCGACGACCGCCATCGGGCACTCCGGGTGCACGATCACGCGGACGTCCGGGTGCTCGGCGCGCGCCCGCTCGATCTGCGCGACCGTGAAGCGCTTGTGCACCGAGCAGAACCCGTGCCAGAGGATGACCTGCGCGTCCAGCAGCGTCGCCTCGTCCGAGCCGCCGCCGGGCTTGCGCGGGTTCCACATCGGCATCCGCTCCAGCGGCACGCCCATCGCCTTCGCGGTGTTGCGGCCGAGGTGCTGGTCGGGGAAGAAGAGGACCCGCTGCCCGCGCGCGAACGCGTCCTCGAGCACCGTCGTCGCGTTGGACGAGGTGCAGACCACGCCGCCGTTGCGCCCGCAGAACGCCTTGAGCGCCGCGGAGGAGTTCATGTAGGTCACCGGGATCAGCGGCACGCGCCCGTCGGCGTCCGGCTCGGTGCCGTAGAGGTCGGTCAGCTCGGCCCAGGCGTCCTCGACCGAGTCGATGTCCGCCATGTCCGCCATCGAGCAGCCCGCGGCGAGGTTTGGCAGGATGACCGCCTGGTCGGGACGGGAGAGGATGTCCGCCGTCTCCGCCATGAAGTGCACGCCGCAGAAGACGATCGCCTCCGCGTCCGGCCGGTTCGCCACCGCCTTCGCGAGCTGGAAGGAGTCGCCGACGAAGTCCGCGTACTGCACCACCTCGTCGCGCTGGTAGAAGTGGCCGAGCACGACGACCCGCTCGCCCAGCGTCTCCTTCGCCGCGAGGATGCGGCGGTGCAGCTCCTCGGCGCTCGCCGCGGTGTACTCGTCGGGCAGCCGGCCCTGCACGGGCGACGCCGCCGGGATCGGGTCGGCCTGCGAGGCGCCCGGGCCGTAGGCGGGGAGGCCGAGGTCGAACGACCAGGGCGCGTCGGCGAGCTCGGGCGCGCAGGTCTCGCCGGGGGCTGCTCCCCGCTCGATGAGCTGGATGGTGCTGTCGACCGATGTCACGGTGTCTCCTCGGATGGTGCGGTGCGAAGGGGGCGGCGGCCGGTGCTCAGACCGGCAGCGGCCCGTTGTCGACGAGTGCCACGGACCCGTCGTAGCGGTACAGGCGCGGCGGGCGGTGACGGGTCCCCGTCAGGCGCTGCTCGGTCGGCACCACGGTCTTGGAGGCCTCGATCGTCCGGCGGAAGTTCGCCGGGTCGAGGGGCTTCTGCAGGACGGCCTCGTGCACCTCGCGCAGCTGCGCGAGCGTGAAGGTCTCGCCGAGGAAGGCGTGCGCGATGCGGGAGTACTCCATCTTGTTGCGCAGGCGCCAGAGGGCGTAGTCGACGATCAGGCCGTGATCGAAGGCGAGGTCGAGCGTCAGATCGGTGCAGAGCCAGGTGACGTTCTCGTCGACGATCGCCTCGTCGGCCTCGGAGGTGCGCACGAGCGCCCAGTAGACGATCGACACCACGCGGCGCTCGCCGTGCGAGCGCTCGGTGCCACCGACGGCGTAGAGCTGCTCGAGGTAGCGCGGGGCGAGGCCGGTCGTCTCGCGGAGGGTGCGACGCGCCGCCTCGGCGAGGTCCTCCTCGGTCCGGAGCGGACCGCCGGGCAGCGCCCACAGCCCGCGGTAGGGCTCGCGGAGCCGGCGGACCACCGGGATCCACACGGTGCTGGCGCCGGTCTCGGGATGCGGGCGCAGGGCGAAGATCACGGTCGACACCGCGAGCTGCGGCGCTGCTGCCTCCACGCGGACCCCCTAAAAGTCGCCCTGACCCTAACTCTCTCCCGAGCTTAGTGTCACCCCGACCCGAACACCACCCCGAGTCCGGCTCCTCGCCGCGAGATGCCTCTTGTGCGCGCGACACGCCGGGGAATCCGCGCACAAGTGGCATCTCGCGGCGGGGGGACAGGACGTCCGCCCGCCCGATAGGGTGAGCGGACAACCGAATACCGGGCCGCATACGCGACGCGGGAGAGCCGACTCCGGTCGGCACCGAAGGAGCAAGCCTCCCCGCCAATCTCTCAGGTCTTGTACCGCGTCGAACTGGCCACTCTGGAAAGCGATCCGCTCGAGGATCCGCCGATGGTGAAAGCGACCGCCCCGCGAGGGGCGCCGCGAATCTCTCAGGCACCACGACAGAGGGGGAGTTCCCACGGCACTGCTGTGCCACGCATCACCGACCTGTGCGGGCGCGTGCGCAGCACTGCGACGAATTGGAGAACTCCCATGTCTGACGACAGCTCTGCCGAGAAGAACCCCGCCGAGTCCGGCGCCCCCGAGTCCGGCGGCATCGAGATCGACTCGCCCGACGCCACCGCGCCGAGCACCGAGCCCCGCCGCTCCCCGCTGCACGACGTGCACGTCGCGGCCGGCGCCTCCTTCACCGACTTCTCCGGCTGGTGGATGCCCGTCCGCTACTCCGGCGACCTCGCCGAGCACCACGCCGTCCGCACCGCCGCCGGCCTCTTCGACCTCTCCCACATGGGCGAGATCCTCGTCGTCGGCCCCGAGGCGGTGGACGCCCTCGACTACGCGCTCGCGAGCGACCTCTCCGCCGTCGCCGTCGGCCGCGCGAAGTACACCCTCCTGCTCGACCGCACCGGCGGCGTGATCGACGACCTCGTCGTCTACCGCACCGGAGAGGACCGCTTCCTGATCGTCGCGAACGCCGGCAACCGCCACGTGGTCGCCGGGCAGCTGCGCGACCGCACGGCGATGTTCGAGTGCGAGCTCTACGACGAGAGCGACGACGTCGCGCTGATCGCGATCCAGGGCCCGCGCTCGCTCGAGATCCTGCAGAACCTGCAGGGCCTCGCGATCGAGGTCGTTCGCGGCGAGGAGTCGGTGCTCGACACCGACGACGCGGCGCGCCTGCTCGAGGAGCTGCGCTACTACCGCGCCGTGCCCGCCAGCTTCGAGGCGCACCCGATCCTGATCGCCCGCACCGGCTACACCGGCGAGGACGGCTTCGAGATCTACGTCGCCCCCGACACCGCCCCGGCCCTCTGGGAGGCGCTCGCCGAGACCGGCGCCGGCGCGGGTCTCGTCCCCGCCGGGCTCGCCGCCCGCGACACCCTGCGCCTCGAGGCCGGCATGCCGCTCTACGGCCACGAGCTCTCCCGCGACGTCTTCCCGGCGCAGGCCGGCCTCGGCCGCGTCGTCGCCCTCGGCAAGCCGATCGACTTCGTCGGCCGCGCGGCCAGCGAGGAGGGCCCCTCCGGCGACGCACCCGTGCTCGTCGGCCTGATCGGCGAGGGCCGCCGCGCCGCCCGCGCCGAGTACAGCGTGCACGGCCCCGACGACGACGTGATCGGCGTGGTCACCAGCGGCGTGCTCTCGCCCACCCTCGGCGTGCCGATCGCGATGGCCTACGTCGCGCCGGCCTCCGCGCGGCCCGGCAGCGTCGTCTCCGTCGACATCCGCGGCAGCCGGCTCCCGATGACCGTCACCGAGCTCCCCTTCTACTCCAGAAAGAAGAACTGACCATGGCCGTTCCCACCGAGCTCCAGTACACCTCCGATCACGAGTGGATCCGCGTCGAGGGCGACACCGCGACCGTCGGCATCACCGCCTACGCCGCCGGCAAGCTCGGTGACGTCGTCTTCGTCGAGCTGCCCGAGGCGGGCACCCGCGTCGAGGGCGGCAGCGTCGTCGGCGAGATCGAGTCGACCAAGTCCGTCGGCGAGCTGTTCGCGCCCGTCGACGGCGAGGTCCTCGAGACCAACTCCGCCGTCGTCGACAGCCCCGAGCTGGTCAACGCCGACCCCTTCGGCGAGGGCTGGCTGATCACCGTGCGCTTCGACGCGCTGCCCGACGGCCTGCTCGACGCGGCGGCCTACGACGAGCTGGTGGGCGAGTAGATGGCGGCCCGCACCCCCGGCGCGTTCGAGTCCCGCCACATCGGGACCGACGCCGACGCCCAGCGCACCATGCTCGCGGCCCTCGGCTACGACTCCGTCGACGCGCTGGTCGAGGCCGCCGTCCCCGAGTCGATCCACGTCCGCGATCTCGCGCCCGTCCTCCCCGCTCCGGCCACCGAGACCGAGGCGCTCGCCGAGCTGCGCGCCCTCGCCGCCCGCAACACCGTGCGCCGCCCGCTGATCGGCCTCGGCTACCACGGCACGCTCACCCCGGCCGTGATCAAGCGCAACGTCCTCGAGAACCCGAGCTGGTACACGGCCTACACGCCCTACCAGCCCGAGATCTCCCAGGGCCGGCTCGAGGCGCTGATCAACTTCCAGACGATGGTCGCCGACCTCACCGGTCTCGACACCGCCGGCGCCTCGATGCTCGACGAGGGCACCGCCGTGGTCGAGGCGATGCTGCTGGCCCGCCGCGCCTCGAAGGCCAAGACGGACGTCTTCGTCGTCGACTCCGACGCGCTGCCGCAGACCCTCGCGCTGCTGCGCGGCCGGGCGGAGGCGGTGGGCATCCGCATCGTCGAGCTGCCGCTCTCGCGCACCGACGCCGACGAGGTGCCCGAGTCCTTCGGCGCCCTCGTGCAGTACCCCGGCGCCTCCGGCCACCTCTGGGACCCGTCCGCCGTCCTCGGCGCGGTCAAGGCGCACGGCGGCCTCGCCGTCGTCGCGGCCGACCTCCTCGCGCTCACCCTCGTCCGCTCGCCCGGCGAGCTCGGCGCCGACGTCGCCGTCGGCACCACCCAGCGCTTCGGCGTCCCGATGGGCTTCGGCGGACCGCACGCCGGCTACCTCGCCGTCCGCAAGGGCCTCGAGCGCCAGCTGCCCGGCCGCCTCGTCGGCGTCAGCCAGGACGCGGCGGGGAACCCCGCCTACCGGCTCTCGCTGCAGGCGCGCGAGCAGCACATCCGCCGCGAGAAGGCGACCTCGAACATCTGCACCGCGCAGGTCCTGCTCGCCGTGATGGCCGCGATGTACGCGGTCTACCACGGCCCCGACGGCCTGGCCCGCATCGCCGAGCAGGTGCACTCCCGCGCGGCGCTGCTGGCGCGGCTCCTGCTCGACCGCGGCCACGCGCTCCGGCACGCCGACTTCTTCGACACCGTCGCGGTCGTCGTCCCGCGGGGCGCGGAGGCGGCCGTCGCCCGCGCCCGCGAGGCCGGCTTCGACCTGCGCCTCGTCGACGCCGACACCGTCGCGGTCGCCCTCGACGAGACGGTCACCCCGGAGGAGGTCGTCGCGGTCGCCGTCGCGATCGGCGACCTCGACGCCCAGCACGGCGTCCTCGCCGGCGCCGCGCGGAGCATCCCCGGCGCGCTGGAGCGGACCACGCCGTTCCTGGTGCACCCCGTCTTCAACACCCACCGCAGCGAGACCTCGATGATGCGCTACCTCAAGCGCCTCGCCGACGCCGACTACGCGCTCGACCGCGGCATGATCCCGCTGGGCTCCTGCACGATGAAGCTCAACGCCGCCGCCGAGATGGAGGCCGTCAGCTGGCCCGAGTTCGCCGGCCTGCACCCGTTCGCGCCCGAGGCCGACGTCGAGGGCTCCCTCGCCCTCATCGACCAGCTCGAGCGCTGGCTCGCGCACCTCACCGGCTACGACTCCGTCTCGCTGCAGCCGAACGCCGGCTCGCAGGGCGAGCTCGCCGGGCTCCTCGCGATCCGCGGCTACCACCGCTCGCGCGGCGACGAGGCGCGCACCGTCTGCCTCATCCCCTCGAGCGCGCACGGGACGAACGCGGCCAGCGCGGTCCTCGCCGGCATGCGCGTCGTCGTGGTGGCCTGCGACGAGCTCGGCAACGTCGACCTCGACGACCTCCGCGCCAAGATCGCCGCGCACGCCGAGCACCTCGCCGCCCTGATGATCACCTACCCGTCCACGCACGGCGTCTACGAGCACGAGGTCGCCGAGATCTGCCGCCTCGTGCACGAGGCGGGCGGCCAGGTCTACGTCGACGGCGCGAACCTCAACGCACTGCTCGGCTTCGCCCGCTTCGGCGACTTCGGCGGCGACGTCTCGCACCTCAACCTGCACAAGACGTTCTGCATCCCGCACGGCGGCGGCGGCCCCGGAGTCGGCCCCGTCGCGGCGAAGGCGCACCTCGCGCCCTTCCTGCCGGGCCACCCGCTCGCGCAGCGGCTCGAGCACGCCGTCGGGCAGCAAGGGGAGACCGTCGTCCACGGCGGAGTCCCCGTCTCCGCGGCGCCCTACGGCAGCCCCGGCATCCTGCCGATCTCCTGGGCCTACGCCCGGATGATGGGCGAGGAGGGGCTCCGCGCCGCGACCGGCGCGGCCGTCCTCTCCGCCAACTACGTCGCCGCCCGCCTGCGCGAGCACTACCCGGTGCTCTACACCGGCGGCAGCGGCCTCGTCGCGCACGAGTGCATCCTCGACATCCGTCCGCTCACCGCGGCGACCGGGGTGACCGTCGACGACGTGGCCAAGCGCCTGATCGACTACGGCTTCCACGCCCCGACGATGAGCTTCCCCGTCGCGGGCACGCTCATGGTCGAGCCGACCGAGAGCGAGGACCTCGCCGAGATCGACCGCTTCATCGACGCGATGATCGGCATCAAGGCCGAGGCCGTCCGGGTCGGCGCAGGGGAGTGGCCGGTGGACGACAACCCGCTGCGCGGCGCCCCGCACACCGCGGAGTGCCTGGTCGCCGACGAGTGGACGCACCCCTACAGCCGCGAGGAGGCCGCCTACCCGGTCCGCTCGCTGGTCCGCGGCAAGTACTGGCCGCCGGTCCGCCGCGTCGATCAGGCCTACGGCGACCGCAACCTCGTCTGCGCCTGCCCGCCCATCGAGGCCTTCGCCTGATCCGCGCCTGACGCCCGCCGACGATCCGTCGCGGACGGTCGTGTCCGTTCTCCGGACACGGCCGTTCCTGACGGATCGAGCCGGGGCTGTTCCTGCGAGCCGAGGTGTCGCTCCGTACCTCGGGCTCGTGAATTCACTCTCGGCTCGCTGAATGCTGCGGTTTCTGCGTGCCGAGGGTGATTCTGCGAGCCGAGGTGTCGCTCCATGCCTCCGGCTCGTGGATTCACTCTCGTCGGCTCGGCGTCGGACGACGAGCGGCGTCAGGGTGTGGAGGTGACAGAGGCCGTGGGCGTCGGCGTCGCGAACAGCTCCGGCCAGAGGGCGACCGCCAGCGGATACCCCACGAACGACACGATGTCGATGATCGAGTGCGCGATCACCAGCGGCAGCGTGCGGCCGAAGCGCTGGTAGAACAACCCGAAGACCACGCCCATGATCACGTTCCCGATGAACGGCCCGATGCCCTGGTACAGGTGGTAGCTGCCGCGCAGCAGCGCGCTCGCGAACAGGATCCGCCAGCGCCCCCAGCCCAGGTCGCCCAGGCGCGCGAAGAGGTAGCCGATCACGATCACCTCCTCCTGCACCCCCGCCCGGATCGCGGAGAGCACCAGCACGGGCACCGTCCACCAGTAGGCGTCCAGCGGCGAGGCCACGACCGCGACCGTGATCCCGAGCGCCCGGCCCAGCGCGTACAGCCCGATGCCGGGAGCGCCGATCGCCACCGCGAGCACGAGTCCTGTGCCGAGGTCGGGGAACGGCCGGCGGAGGTCGAGCCCGAGCCGCCCGAGCGGCCGACGACCGCCCTGCCAGAGCAGGAAGACGCAGAGCAGCACGGGCACGAGGTCGAAGAACAGCGCGAGCAGCTGGTAGATCAGGTCGAAGGCGGGCCGGTCGCTCAGCGCCCCGTTGATCGTGGTCGACTGCTGCCCGAGCGCCTCCGATCGAGTCAGCTTGTTCGTGATCGACACGACCGAGTAGACCGCGGACGCGCCGAGCGAGAGGCCGAGGACCAGGAGGATCTCGATCCCGATCCGGCGCCGGGACTGGACGATCGCTGGAGGATCGATGGACACGCGGGAACCCCTTCCTGACGTCGTCGCCGTGCGTCGAGCACCTCGCACGCGCACGTTTCGTGCGAATCCGCGCAAGGATTCCACCTCCCGGTTACCGCTGTGTAACGGTTTCCCCATCGTTTTGTGGCGATAGGCGGTCGATACATAGTCTCGTCAGAGGCATTCGCGCGACGACCACCAGTCTCGTGCGCCGACGCCGTCGCCACGCGCACGGCACTCCACGCGTCAGGGAAACCACTTCTCGCGCGCCCTCACACCACTGGAGGAATTGTGAAAATCAGACGTTTCGGCCTCGGAGCTCTGGCGCTCGTCGCCGCGAGCACCCTGGTCCTGGCCGGCTGCAGCAGCTCGAACGACTCGGGCGGGGGTGACGCGG